>NC_017585.1:0-1200000 GCF_000240165.1 Streptantibioticus cattleyicolor NRRL 8057 = DSM 46488 | reverse complement strand
TGTGCGCTACGCGGCGATCGCCGCCCTGACGCCGATGATGTTCGCCGCCAACTTCGTGGAGGATCGGCTGCGCGGACGGTTCACGTTCCGCCGGGGCATGCGGGAGCACGCCGCCCGGCTGGCCGCGTTCGAGCGGGTGGTGGCCGGGTGCCACGCCGCCGAGGTACGGGCCCGGCGCGCCGCCCACCCCGACCCCGCCGAGGTGGTGCACCGGGCCACCGCACCGGGCGTGGCGCTGTGGGAACGGCGGCCGGGGATGGCGGACTTCCTCACCGCGGTGGCCGGACACGCCGCGCTGCCGTGGTCGCCGCCGCTGGGCGCCGGGGGTCCGGAGGCGGCCCCGGAGGCGGCGGCCGTGCTGGCGGCGCGGGCCGTGCTGCCGTTGGTGCCGGTGCCGGTGGAGTTGTCGGCGGGGCGGGCGGTGGGGCTGGAGGGGGACCGGGCGGCGGCGCTGGCGGTGGCGCGTTCGCTGCTGTGCCAGGCGGTGGTGGGCAGCGGCCCGGCCGATGTGACGGTGGCGCTCTTCACCGACGCGGACCGGCTGGCGGACTGGGAGTGGACCAAGTGGCTGCCGCACGGCGCCGATCCGCGGGGCGCCGCCGGCCATCTGGTGGCGTCCGGCCCCGAGCAGTGCGAATCGCTCGCCCGCGCCCTGCTCGCCTCGGCCCCGCGAGCCGCCGAGGAAGGCACCGGGCCGGTGCTGCTCGCGGTGGTGGACGGCGCGGCGCTGCTGGAGGGGCGCCCCTGCCCGCTGCGCGATCTGCTCTCCTCGTCCGCCCCGCGCTGCGCGGGACTTGTGCTCACCACCCGGCTGCCCGCCCTGTGCACCTCGGTGATCACCGTCCCCGCCGCCGGCGTCGGACGGGTACGCGACGTGGCCCGCGCCGAGGTGACCGAGGACGTGCTGCTCACCGGCGTACCGCTCGGCGAGGCGCGGCGCACCGCACGGGCCCTGGCCCGTTTCGAGGACCCCGAGCTGCGGGCCGACGGCGCCGGGCTGCCCGACCGGGTCCCGCTGCTGCCGCTGCTGGGCCTGCCCTCGGTGACCGGCGCGGCCGTCGCCGAACGCTGGCGGCACCGCGCCCCCGGGCTGCGCGTCGGCGCCGTCCTCGGGGTGAGCGAACGCGACCTGTTCACCGTCGACCTGGACGACGACGGACCGCACGCCCTCATCGCCGGGACCACCGGATCGGGCAAGAGCGAACTGCTGCGCACCCTGATCGTCGGCATGGCCGTGGACGCCGGCCCCGAGCACCTGACGTTCGCGCTCATCGACTACAAGGGCGGCGGCGCGCTGGACGAATGCGCCGCGCTCCCGCACACCGTCGGCCTCGTCACCGACCTCGACGAGCGACTCGGCGAACGCGCCCTGCGCTGCCTGGACGCCGAAGTGCGCCACCGCGAGCGCCTGTTGCGTGCGGTGGGCCTCGGCCACATCCGCGACTACCAGCGGCTCCGCGACACCGGACGCGGCGACCTGGAGCCGATGCCCCGGCTCGTCGTGGTCATCGACGAGTTCGCCACACTGGTCAAGGCGCTCCCCGACTTCGTCGACTCGCTGGTCTCCGTCGCGCAGCGCGGCCGGACCCTCGGGGTGCACCTGGTGATGGCCACCCAGCGCCCGGCCGGGTCGGTCAACGACGCCATCAAGAACAACGTCAAGCTGCGCATCGCGCTGCGCCTGGAGAGCGCGAGCGACTCGCAGGACGTGATCGACGACCCGGCCGCGGCCGGCATCGGCACCCGGCAGTGGGGCCGCGCCTACTACCGGCTCAGCGCCCGCGAGGTGCTTCCGGTGCAGACCGCGCTGTCCACCGGGGTCACCCCGCGGGCCGCGGTCACCGCTCCGGTGACCGCGGAGCCGTTCCGGCTCGGCCGCCCCGCCGAGGCCCCGGCCTCCCCGGCCGGGGAGGAGGAGAGCGATCTGCGGCGGCTGGTGCGCGCCGCCCGGGAGGCCGCCGCTCTCGCCGGCCTCGCCCCGCCCCGGCGCCCCTGGCCCGTTCCGCTGCCCGCCGTGGTGGACCGCGCCGCGCTGCCGCCGCTGGCGGAACGCGGGCTGCACACCGCCACCTGCGGCCTGCCCTCCTGGGCCCTCGCCGACGACCCCGACCAGCAGCGGCAGTACCCGGTCGGCTGGGACCCGGCCGCCGGCAACCTGCTGATCCACGGCGGCGTGGGCGCCGGGACCACCACCGCGCTCGCCTCCCTGGCGCTGACCGTCGCCGAGGCGGCCCCGCCCGACCGCTGCCACCTGTTCGTCCTCGACATGGGCGCCGGCGACCTGGCCCCGCTCGCCGGACTGCCGCACACCGGCGCCCACGTCGGCGCCGCGGAACGCGAACGCCAGATCCGCCTCGTCAAGCTGCTCCGCCGCGAACTCGACCGCCGCAAGTCCCAGGGCGCCGCCGACGCCCCCGACTGGCTGGTGCTGATCGACAACCTCGGCGCGCTCCTCGGCGACTTCGACAAGGACGTGGCCGGCCTGAACCTCATGGACGAACTGGCCCGCGTCTACGCCGACGGCCCCGCCGTGGGCATCCGGTTCGCGGTCGGCGCCGACCGCTCCGGCGCGGTGCCGGCCGCCTGGTCGGCGCTGACCGCCACCAAGCTGCTGCTGCGCCTGGCCGACCCGGGCGAGTACGGCTACTTCGACGTGCCGCGCGGCGCCGTCCCCGCCCCCGTACCCGGCCGCGCGGTGGTGACCGCGAGCCGCCAGGTGATCCAGATCGCCCGGCCCGGCGGTGACCTGCCCGAGGCCGTCGTCCGCGCCGCCGACCGCCACCCCGGCGCGGTCCGCGTCGCGCCGGAGGTCGGCCTGCTTCCCACCCGCGTCCCGCTCGCGGGCCTGTCCGCCTCCGCGTCGGTCGGCGCGGACCCCTGGTGGCTGCCGGTCGGGCTGGACGCCGACACCCTGGGGTGCGCCGGGCTGCGGCTGTACGAGAACGAGCACGCGCTGGTGGCCGGTCCGCAGCGGTCGGGGCGCAGCACGGCGCTGGACACCGTCGCCCGGCTCGCCATGGCCGCCCCCGGCACCCCGCCGGGCGTGATCGCCTTCGCCCCGCGCCGCTCCCCGCTGCGCGACCTGCCCGCGCCGGCCGTCGTGGTCACCGGCTACCACCACCTGGAGGCCGCCCTCTTCCCGCCCGCGCCGGACGGCCCCGTCCTGCTGCTGGTGGACGACGCCGACACGGTGGACGACGAACTCGGCGTGCTGGAACGGTGGCTCGCCTCCTCCGGCGTCCACCGCCGCCACCTGATCGCGGCCGGCCGCTCCGACGCCCTGCGCCGCCTCTACGGCCACTGGACGCAACGGGCCCGCGACAGCCGCTGCGGTGTACTGCTCACCCCCGACCACGACCTCGACGGCGACCTGCTCGGCACCGAACTCCCCCGGTACGACCGGATGGCACCGCTGCCGGGGCGCGGCTACCTGGTGACCGACGGCGTCGCCGGCGGCGTCCAACTGGCCGGCTGAACCGCGCCCACACCTTGCGCGCAGGGTCAACACCACTGCGCTCAGGGCCGATGACACCGCCTCGTACCCGGCCGAGAATCGTTCCGTGCCTCGGCCCAGCGGGAAACGGACTCAAGGATGCCACCCACGTACGACGTGCACGCCGCCGACCGGCTCAGCAAGGAACTGAGCCAACTGGCCGCCAGACTCGACGCGTTGATCGGCCGGCGGGCCGGCCGGCGCCAGGCTCTCCTGGCCGCCCCGACGAGCGACAACTGGCAGGGCGGCAAACGCCGGGCCTTCGAGGGCGAGTTCGCCCGCGAACAGGCGGCCCTCAAAGACCTGCTGGCCGCCGCCCGCAGCCTCAAGGCCGGCGTGGACCGGGCCACCGCACAGGCACGCGCCGCACACAGGAACGGACAGTAGGGACACCGCGCAGACATGGCCCTGGTATCCGCGATACCGGAGAACCTCTACCAGTATTCCAAGGACTGCACCGCTGCCATCGAGCAGTTGCAGACCTGGGTACGCACCACCTTGACCTCGGCCGTCCTCGCCTACCAGAACGGCGGCGGCCTGTGCAATCCGCTGGACAGCCAGGTGACGGCGGAACTGGCCCGGGCCCACGACACCGACAAGAACGTCGCCCTGGTCGCCCAGGCCTTCCTGCGCGCCGGAGGCGTCACCGTCCGCGCCCAGGGCTCCCCGATCACCGTGCCGGACGGCGCCGTGGACCGCGCCGTCGAGCAGTTGCGCAACCAGGCCCGGACCGACGCCGGGGCGAAGCTGGCCGGCCAGCTGGAGCCCAACCCCGGCAGCGACAACCTCGCGACGATCGACCGCGTCCTCGCCCAACACGTCAACGACCCGTACTTCACCGCGGGGTTCTTCGACAACCTCACCCGCTTCCAGATCGAACGCATGATGAGCGACGCCACCGGCGTCCAGGCGCTGGTCACCGCGTACGCCGGCGGGCAGCTGAGCAAGAACGTCACCGACGACGTCGCCCAGGGCCTCGGATGGGTGGTGATCGGACCCCAGTTCCCCGTCCACGTCGACCACTACCACATCTCCCCGCAGCAGCAGACGGCGCTCCTCGACGCGCTCGCCGCCAACCCGATCGCCGCCCGTGCCTTCGCCGACTCGCTCTCCAAGGGGCAACTGCGCGACCTCTTCCACGGGCCGGCCGCGCTCAACCCGGCGTTCCGCGCCCACCTGTTCGGCGTGCTCACCTCGGCGGTGGGCCAGGAGCCGGACCAGGCGCACGCCCGCGATCTGATGGACCGGGTCAGCGCGGCGTTCTTCGGACCCGGCGCCCCGCACATGGTGCGCCACGACTGGCCGAGCCTGGCCGGCCCGGCCGCCCGCTTCTACGCGGCCGGCGCGGCCCGCATCGTCCCCGCCCCGCCGGGCCCCGGGGCCTCCCCCGTCGACATCGAGAAGTGGCTGCAGAGCACGGGACGGCAGATGGGCGACGCCATCGCACCGTTCCTGCACGCGGTCAACTCCGCCGACCTCGACCACACGCTGCTGCGCAACATGCTCCAGGGCGCGGCCATCAACGTCTGGGCCGGGATGGAGTTCTTCATCGCCCCGGAGGCGGGCGCCGCCAAGATCACCTTCGACGCGGCCGTCGGCGCGCTGGAATCCCTCATGGCCACCAAGGACGAGGCCTTCCCGGGGCTGATCCCGCCCGGCACGACGCAGGACCCGGTGCCGCTCAACCGGCAGATCCTCGCCCAGGGGTCCCTAGCACACTGCTCACCCTGATCTCGGCCGACCACGTCCACCCGCTCGGCTCCGACCGGCCGGTGCCCGGCGGCGGCGACCTCAACTCCCGCCTCGCGCTGGCCGCCCGGATCCTGAACCACCCGGACGACTACGAGGTGGGCCGCCAGGACCCGGCGGGCCACAAGCCGATCTCCATCCGGCTGCTGGTGGCCCTGCTGGGCGACAGCGAGAAGGACCCGGCCATGAAGTCCCTGCAGAACTGACCGACTTCACCGGTCAACCACACCGCACGACACGACAGGAGAGACACCATGTCAGGCACGGTCAAGGTCGACGACGCCGCGCACGCCGCGAGCCGGAAGTTCCTCGGCATCATCGACGGGGGGTTCCAGCAGTCCATCAGCCAGTTGTCGGCCGCCGGCAACGTGCTCAGCGACCAGAGCCACTGGGACGGCAAGCACGCCGCCGAGTTCCGGTCCGCCTGGCACGGCGCCCAGGCGGACCTCAACAAGATCAAGCACTCGCTCGACGAGTTCCAGAAGCGGTTCGACGCGGTGCTCAAGAACATCTCGCAGGCCGGCGGCAACGGCTGACCGGCCCCCCAGGGTCACCCCGCCGTACCTCGTGAAGGAACCCCGCATGCCCGAGAAGGACCCGGCCCACCCGTGGGCCGCCGAGCTGACCGCCGCCGATCTGGAACGGCTCGGCGCCCGGCCGCTGCGCCCCGCGGACCCGATCGCCATCGGGCCCTACCGGCTGCTCGCCCGGCTCGGCGGGGGCGGGATGGGCCGGCTCTTCCTCGGGCGGCGGACCGACCTCGAGGCGGGCGGGGACCCGGGCTACCGGGCCGACGCGCTGGTGGCCGTCAAGGTCATCCGCCCCGAGTACGCCGAGGACCCCCGCTTCCGGCGCCGTTTCGAACGCGAGGTGGACGCCGTGGGCCGGGTGCACGGCAGATACACCGCCGCGCTGCTCGGCTCCGGTTTCGACGACGCCGAGCACCTGTGGCTGGCCACCGCGTACGTCCCCGGGCCCAGCCTCGGGGACGCGGTGGACCGCCACGGCCCGCTGCCCGCGCCGGTGGTCCGGCGGCTCGCCGCCGAGGTCGGCGCCGCGCTGGCCACCATCGCGGCCACCGGCATCGTCCACCGCGACCTCAAGCCCTCCAACGTCCTGCTGGGCCCGGACGGGGTACGGGTCATCGACTTCGGGGTCGCCCACACCGCCGGGGCGAGCCTGCTGACCACGACCGGCCAGCAGGTGGGGACCCCCGCGTTCATGTCACCGGAGCAGGCGGAGGGCCGCGACGTCACCACGGCCTCCGACGTCTTCTCCCTCGGCTCCCTCCTCGTGCACGCCGCCACCGCGCTGCCGCCGTTCGGCGAGGGCTCCACCTCCGAGGTCGTCCACCGCGTCGTCCACGCCCCGCCCAGCGCCGCGGCGCTCACCCTCCTCACCCGCGCGGACCCGGCCCTCGCCGACCTCGTCCGCCGCTGCCTCGACAAGGACCCGGCCGCCCGGCCCACCCCACAGGACGTGGCCGACACCGCCCGGCGCCACCCCCCGGCCGACCAGTGGCCGCACCCCCTCGCCACCGAGATCACGGCACGCGCCAACTGGTCCGGCCGGGCCACCAGCCGCTCACCACTGGACCGTTCCACCGTCGCCCGCCGCGGCCCGGCTCCCCCGCCGCCCGCACAGTCCCCGCCCCGGCGCCGCCGCGTCCCGCTCCCCGTCCTCACCGCCGCCGTCACGGTGGCCGCTGCCGCCACGGCGGCACTGCTGCTCGTCCTGCCCGGTACGCGACCGTCCTCCGCCGCCCCCGTGGCCTCCCGGGCCCACCCCGCCACGTCGGCCCCGTCGGATCCGGCACCCGCCGCGCCCTCGCCGCGCACCACCGTCGTACTCGTCCCCACCGGCCCCGCCGCGAACCCCGGCGCCCCCGCCCAGCCCCAACCTGCCGACGCCCCGCCCGCCCCGACCAGCCCGCCCCGCCACCATCACCGTCACCGCCGCCCCCGGAACCCCCGCCCGGCCCCGCCCCCGTCCCAGCCACGGCCCAACTGCCCCTACTACTCCGGCACCGCCCTCACCCGGTACGGCGACCAGGGCGACCGGGTCCGCGAGGCCCAATGCCTCCTCGCCGCCCACGGCTACCCCCTCGGCCCCAGCGGCATCGACGGCCAGTTCGGCACCGACACCCGCGCCGCCGTCCGCGCCTTCCAACGCGACCACCACCTCCAGGTCGACGGCCAGGTGGGGGTGAAGACGTGGCCGGCGCTGCGGGGTTGAGGGGCCGTGTGGGATGGGGGGTTGTCCCGCCGACGCGGTGAGCGCGAGCGGCGGAGGGGTTGGCCGCCCGGTCGTCGGCGTCGCGTCCGCTCGCGACGGCAGCCCCGTCGCGGATGGCCCGCGACATCCGGTACGCGACGGCTGCCCGTGACGCCTGACCCGCGACGCCCGCCCCGCAACCCCTCCCCCACACCTCCGCACCGGCGGGCTAACGGCCCGGCCGTCCCCCGGCTCCCGGCCCCGACCCGGTCCCGGTCCCGGTCCCGGTCAGCCGACGGTACTCGCTGGGGGCCATCCCGTACGTCCTCTTGAACGTCCGGCTGAACGCCGCCGCGTCGCGGAAGCCCCAGCCGGTGCGGATCCGGCTCACGCTGTGCGCGGCCAGCGCCGGGTCGGCGAGGTCGGCACGGCAGCGCTCCAGTCGGCGGTCGCGGACATAGCCGCTCACCGTGGACCGTTCCCGCTGGAAGAGCCGGTGCAGATAGCGCACCGAGATGTGGTGGGCGGCGGCGATGGTTCCGGGTGACAACAACGGGTCGGACAGGTGTCGTTCGATGTATGCCATGACGTCCCGCAACAGCGCGCCCTGCCGGTCCGGGACCGCCGCCGGGCCCGGACCGTTGTCGCCGACAGTGGGCGTTCCGGCCAGGCCGGCCACGAACGCCGCCGCCAGGTCGGCCGCCGCGCGGGCCAGCCACGGCTCCTCGGCCGCGGCCACCTCCCGTCCCCGGCGGCCGAACTCCTCCAGCACCCGGGCGAGACAGGCCGCCGCCCCGCGTTCCGACCGCACCGGCCGCGCGGTCAACTCCCGCAACGCCGCCGGGGACACCGGCAACAGGTGATCGGGCAGATGCAGCACCAGCACCCGCGGCGCCGGCCCCTCGACCGCCGCTACGGCCCGGTCGATCGACTGACCGGGCTCCCACAGCACCAGGTCCCCGGCCTCCAACCGCGCCGCACCCCGCCGCGACGCCACCAGCACACTGCCACACGCCACCATGGCCACCTGCCACGCCGGCACCCCACCCGACACCCCACCCCGCACCCGGGGCGCCGCCGCGAAACTCAGCACCGACAACCGCAGCGCCCCCAACTCCCGCACATCCGCGCCCTCTTCCCCGACCACCCCCACGTCACCGAAACCGCCCAGCCCCCGCCCGACGCCCGACTCCCGTTCCACGACCGCCCGTTCCATCACAACCGCCTCCCCCGTAAGCCCCTTCACACCGGCCCGCCCGACAAGACCCGCGACGACCGGTGACCGTGACGTTAGGCGGACGGCCCCCGCGCAGTCGTCCCTCACAGACCTGACAGCCCGCTACAACTTCCGCGGTACGCAACCGGAACGTCGAACCTCCGCGGTAGACCAGACCGTAAAGTGCTCCCCATGAATGGGGCAGACGGTCATCGGCGTACCCGTGGCGGCCCAGCGGCCGTGCGCGACCCGGGGTACGCGCTCCGCACCACACCGCCTTCCACCGGCGCCTCCCCGGCGCGCCCCGCACCGCGGACCCGTCCGGCCATGCGATCAGGAGACACCAGGTGAACCAGGACGAGCCGCCGATCCGGGTGCTCGTCGCCGACGACCAGATCCTCATCCGCGCCGGGGTGGCCGCCCTCATCCGGGCCACCCCGGGGATGGACGTGGTCGGCGAGGCCGCCGACGGCGACGAAGCGGTCCGGCTGGCCCAGGCCCACCACCCCGACGTCGTGCTCATGGACATCCGCATGCCGGTCCTCGACGGCGTCGAGGCCACCCGGCGCCTCCTCGCCGACGACGCGCCCCACCGTCCCCACGTCCTGGTGCTGACCACCTTCGACCTGGACGAATACGTCTACTCCGCGCTCAAAGCCGGCGCCGACGGCTTCCTGCTCAAGGACATCCCGCCACAACGACTGCTCTCCGCCGTCCGCACGGTCGCCGAGGGCAACACCCTCCTCGACCCGCACATCACCCGCCGCCTCGTGGAAGCCCACACCCGCCCGCTCCCCCCGCCCGCCGTCCACTCCCCCACCCTCGCCCCCCTCACCGCCCGCGAGTCGGAAGTCCTCTCCCTGGTCGCCAAGGGCCTCACCAACGCCGAGATCGCCGACCGCCTCATGATGAGCGAATCCACCGTCAAGACCCACCTCAACCGCACCATGACCAAACTCGACCTCAGCAGCCGCGCCCAAGCCGTCGTCATCGCCTACGAAACCGGCCTCGTCCGCCCCTCCGGCCCCTCCACCAACCCCTGACCCCCACCCATAACCCGGTTATACCCCCGAACCGGACGACAACGTTCCGCACAACGAGCCCGGCGGCCACGGGCCGAGGCCGACAGACCGCCAGGCCGCCAGGCCCGGTCTCATGGCAGAACAGGAACGGAAGTGCTGCGGGGGGGACGGCACGGCCGTGGTTCCCGTGACGGTTCGGGAAATGTGAGCGCGCATACTACAGGCACACGCCGCAGACGGGCCGCCGATGCGAGGGCAAGGCTCATCCGTCCCGCACGGGGGCAGGCTGTTAGCGCTCACATTTGCGACCCCAACCGTCTCCCGGAGCGACGACGCTGGCTGGGCGCCGAGCGCACCCTGGGCACTTTGAACGCCCTGAGCGCCCCGACGCGGACACAAATATGACGTGCCGTCAGCTCCAGTAGATCTGGAGCTGACGGCACGTCAGTCCATCACCTCACCCCTGCACGAACTGCCAGGTCACGTTGATGGTGCCCACCCCCAGGTCGGCGAGCTGGCGGAACGCCGGGACGCTGAGGTCGATGTGGCCGGCGTCGCAGGAGAAGCACTTGTCCCGGATCGGGACGGTGATGGTGGTGCCGTTGTAGGTCACCTTCACCGACACGCCGCCGCACAGCGGGTCGTTGTTGGGGTTGGCGGAGGTCCACCAGGAAGGGCCGACGGCCACTATGGGCTGCGTCGAGGCGTCGATCGGGGTGCCGCACGCGCTGTAGCCGGCGTCGTCGTACCAGGTCGCCCGGCCGCTCATCGGCTGGCCGAAGGGGATGCCGGCGAAGGCGGGGCCGGCGGTGAGGACGGCGAGGGCGGCGGCGCCGAGGGCGACGCCGACCGGGGGGCCCAATCGCTTCAGGGCGTGCATGAGTCCTGCCTTTCCGAGGTCTCCTGGTCGGTGGACGACATCAGGTGGGCGGGCCCGCCGGACGGGGCGGGGCCGGCCGGGAGGCGGTGACGCGGCGGTTCTCCGAGAGGGCGGTACAGCGAGAGCGGCGGCTCTCCGAAAGCGGCGGTTCCGGCGGAAAAGGAAAGATTCCTTACTTGACCGGGCGCTGCGAGACTGTAGTGAGCCGCCGCGCGGCGGTCAACGCACCATGCGCATACCTCGGCCGGGCCCGCGCCCGTCGATATGGCCCCCGGCCGGTCGCCGTCACCCCGCGCCGCCTGCGGTGGAGGCGATGTGCGCGACGCGTGAAGACACCGTGTTCCGGTGCCGTGATCCGTCCGAAACCGCTCGGTGGGTCCAGGGAGCGGTCGGCCAGGCGTTGTGACGGGTCACAACGGCGACGACCCCGGTGTGAAGGCGCCCCGTCGTCCTCGTGACTTCCGGCCGGATCGGGGTACCCGACTTCCTGGTGCCGACCGCCGCCGGCCTCGCGTGGGGGCAGCCCGCCTGGTGTGGCGGAGGAATCCGCGGCGGTGACGAGGTGTTTACGGTACGGGAGATGATCCGATTGGACACGGCCTTCAGTGACGACCGGCAGCCCCGCTCGCGGTGCGCGGACGCGGCGGGCGGGGAGGATCAGGTGCGTGCGGTCTCGCTGCCGCACCGCCCCGAGGCGTCGAGGCAGGCGCGTCGCACCACGCTGGAGACGCTCGCCGCCTGGCGGGTCGACCGGCGCACCGCGGACAAGGTGCTGCTGGTGGTGTCGGAGCTGGTGACCAACGCGGTGGAACACGCCAGGCCACCGCTGTCGTTGCGGCTGATCCGCGACCCGGACACCGGCCAGGTGCGGGTGGAGGTCGCCGACGGCGGGCCGGCCCGCCGCCAGGGCGACTGGGCCGCCAGCGGCATGCCCGCCGAACACGGCCGCGGCCTGCGCATCATCGATGAGGTCGCCGCCGCGCACGGCGAGCGGCGGGCGGACCACCACGCGGTGCACTGGGCGGATCTGACCACCGCGGCCTGATCCGCGCGCCACCGCCGCACCGGGGGCGGCGCGCAGCCGCGCGGCGGACGTGGGAGGTGTGGGACACGATGCGCCGATGCGTTCTCCTCAAACACGGCGAGGTGGTCCTCAAGGGCCGCAACCGCGACCGGTTCGAGGCACAACTGCGGCGCAATCTGCGGGCGTCGCTGAGGGGTGTCGGCACCCCGGTACGGATCGAGACGGCGGGCAGCGTCACCGTGGTGTCGTCGCCGCGGGCGCCGGAGGCTCCGGTGACGGAGTTGGTGCGGCGGGCGAGGGACGTCATGGGGTTCGACGTGGTGCAGCCCGCGGTCGCGGTGGCGCCGTCGCCGGAGGTGGTGGCGCGGGCGGCGGTCGATCTGCTGCGGGAGCGGACCCCGGTGGCGGGTGGTTTCGCGGTACGGGCGCGGCGGCGCGACAAGTCGTTCCCGTTGCGGTCGGACGAGTTGGCCACCCTGGTCGGCGCCCGGGTCCACGACGAACTGGGGCTGCCGGTCGATCTGACCACCCCGGCCGTCGAGGTGGCGGTGGAGGTGGACCGGGGCGCGGTCCACCTGTCGCTGGACCGGTTGCGGGGCCAGGGCGGGCTGCCGGTGGGGTGCAGCGGGCGGGCCGTGGTGCTGCTCTCGGGTGGGTACGACTCGCCGGTGGCCGCTCACCGGGCGATGCGGCGCGGGCTCCACTGCGACTTCGTGCACTTCACCGGTGCCCCGTACACCGGCCCGGCCTCCGCGTACAAGGCGTACGCGCTCGTGCGGGAGCTGGGCCGTTACCAGCCGGGGCCGCGGCTGCTGATCGTGCCGCTGGGGGCGGCGCAGCGGTCGCTGGCCACGGCGGGGGCGGGGCGGTGGCAGATCGTGGCGCAGCGGCGGCTGATGGTCCGGGCCGCCGGCGAGCTGGCCCGTGGGTGGGGCGCGGCGGCCCTGGTCACCGGGGACAGCCTGGGTCAGGTGGCGAGCCAGACGCTCTCCAACCTCGCCGCGGTCGACGAGGCGGCCCCGCTTCCGGTGCTGCGTCCGCTGCTCGGCTGGGACAAGAAGGAGATCATGGCGGAGGCGGCCCGGATCGGCACCGAGGTGATCTCGCAGCTGCCGGACGAGGACTGCTGCCGGCTGTTCATGCCGCCGCGGGTCGCCACCAGGTCCGACGCCGCCCGGCTCGCCCTGCTGGAACGCCGTTGCGACCCCGACCGTACGGTGCGGGAGCTGCTGGCGCGCGGCCGGATGGTGTATCCGGGGCGGGACGATACCGGGCGGGCAGCCGCGTGACCCGTCACTGCGGTGTGGCGGGGCGGACCTCGAACCCGCCGTGCCCGTCGAACCGGACCTCGCGCACGGCGTCGAACCCGTCGGCCGTGCTCGGTCGGCGCAGCCGGGCGGCGGTGGCGCGGACGCCGATGTCGGGGACGCGTCCGCGCCCGGTGCGGGTGGCGTTGCGCCGCAGGGAGCCGGTGAGGTCGGGCGGGAACCAGTAGGCCGTGACGGCGGCTCCGTGGGCGTGTCCGGCGGCCAGCAGCGGCCACCATTCGTCCGGGGTGGGGTTGGTGTTGTCGACCGCCACGCAGGTTCCGGCGGCCAGCGCCTCGGTCACCTCGCGCATCTGCCGGCGCTGCTTGCCGCGCGCGGCCCGGGGGTACCGGTCCTTGCTGACCAGCGCGTACCGTCCGGCCAGTCGCTGCCGGTAGAACGTCGACTTGCCGGCCGCCTGGAGGCCCACCAGGACCGCCAGCTCCAGCGTCGCCGTCATGTCACGCCGCCCCGGTGCCGACCACGTGCCCGATGCCGAAGACCGCGGCGGCGGCACCCGCGCCGACGAGCAGTTGCCGGGCCCCGGAGCGCAGCGGGGAGCGGCCGTTGAGGGCGCCGAGCACCGCGCCGACGGTGAACAGCGCGGCGGCGGCCAGGGCCACGGCGGCGACGGACGCGGCGGTGCCGGAGGCGAACAGGTAGGGGACGACGACCACCACGGCACCGAGGGCGAAGGCGATCAGGCTGGAGAGCGCCGCCGACCACGGCGAGCCGAGTTCCTCGGGGTCGAGGCCGAGTTCCTCGCGGGCCATGGTCTCCAGCGCGGTCTCCTGGTCCTTCATGATGGTGGCCGCGACCCGTTCCGCCTCGTCGGCGGGGAGGCCCTTGGCGCGGTAGATCAGGGCGAGTTCCTCGGCCTCCGCCTCGGGGTCGTCGCGCAGTTCGTCGGCCTCCAGGGCGATCTCCCGCTCGTACGCCTCGCGCTGGCTGCGCATGGAGACGTACTCACCGGCCGCCATGGAGAAGGCGCCGGCGAGCAGTCCGGCGACGCCGGCGAAGAGGATGGTGGTGGCGCCGGCGCCGGATCCGGCGAACCCCATCACCAGCGCGGTGTTGGAGACCAGGCCGTCGTTGACGCCGAAGACCGCGGCGCGCAGCGCTCCGGAGCGGTCGCCGCGGTGCCATCTCTCCCGTTGTGCGATGCCGCGTCCGCCCAGTTGTTCCGGGGTGGCCGGGGTCTGCTCGCGCAGCCGGGTCAGGACGCGGGCGTGCGAGCGTTCGTCGGCGGCCATCCCCGGGGCGGCGTCCGGGTCGCCCTGGTACAGGCCGGCGTCGGCGTGCTCGGCGCGTTCGACGAGCGGCAGGACGGCGTCCGCGGAGAACCGGCGGGCCAGCCAGGACAGGGCGCGGGTGCGGACCCCGGTGCGGCCGGGGCGGGGGACGGGTTCGCCGAGGGCGGTGAGCTTGTCCGCCCAGTGGCGCGCGTGCCGTTCCTCGACGGCGGAGAGTTCCAGGAAGATGCGTTGCCGTTCGCCGGTGGCGCCGTCGGCCAGCCCCCGGTACAGCGCGGCGCTGCGCCGCTCGGAGTCGAGGGCGGCGCGGAACCGGGCGGCGGCGCGCCGATCGCGGGGCCCGGTGGTGGCGGTGTCAGTGTTCTTCGTGCTCATGAGGTGGTGCTCCCGCGGGTGCTGATGGCGGTGTCCGGCCGCCGGCCGGGCCGTGGGCGGCGAGGCAGTCGCGGCAGACGCCGCGGAAGATGACCTGCGCCTCGTCGACCCGGCCCACCTCCTGCCCGGCGGTCAGGCAGGGCTTGGCGCCGACCAGGCAGGTGACGTCGGTGACCTGTCCGCACCGCAGGCAGACGAAGTGGTGGTGCCAGGTGTCGGCGAACTCGTACACCGCCGCCCCGGGGCCCACGTCGGCGCGGAGCGCGATGCCGGATCCGGCGAGGGCGACCAGGGCGTTGTAGACGCTGGTCCTCGGCAGTTCGGTGCCGTGCTCGGCCAGGTGTGCGTGGACCTCGTCGGCGGTGTGGTGGCCGCCCATCGCGCGCAGCGCGCCGGCCACCGCAAGCCGCGGCCGGGTGGCCCGCAGGCCGGCCCCGCGCAGGCGCTCGGCGATGGCGTCGGTGGGGTGCGCGCCGGTCATCCGCCCTCCCCCTGTCGGCTAGTTTGGACAATGTCTAAACTAGCACCGTGGTGGCGGAAACGCGACGCCGACCGGGGGACGCCCTCCATCCGGCCGATCACCGGCGCCGGCCGCCGACCACCCTCGTGTGAACGGAGCCGTCCCCGTACCGCAGTCCCCGTGCCAGCCACCGGGCCATGCGGCTTCCCCGCGCGGTACGAGGGGCGGGAGGCGGTGCGCGCCGGGTACCGCGCGGTGCGGGGCGCCAGTGCGGTGCGGGTGTCGGAGGTCGCGGAGGTGGCGGTGTACGACACCGGCGACCCGGAGGTGGTCGTCGGGGAGCACGTGGTGGTGGCCGCGCTGCCGTCCCGGCCCGCCGCGCTCACCCTGCCGGGTCTGCTGGTGCTGCGGGTCCGGGACGGACTGGTCGTCCACTGCCGTGACTACATGGACGGTCTCGGCCTGGTCGGGGCGCGCGGCGGGGACGCGGTCAGCCGGTGATCCGGCGGACGTCCTCGATGAGGGCGAGGCACTCGTCGTAGGAGTGCGCCCAGAACACCAGGCCGTGCCGGCGCACGTACATCACCTGGCTGTCCTGGCAGGCGTCGGCGACCGCCTCGGCCAGCGCGACGCTGCCGTACTCCTTGGGCGGGATCACCAGGGCGCCGGAGGTCTCCAGCGCCCGGCCGGGGATGCAGTGGTTGTGCACCACGTAGCGGGCGCCGACCCGCTCGCGCAGCAGGTGGTGCAGGTACGCCTCGGCGGACGGCGGGCCGTCGCCGCGGCAGTGCAGCGTCCACCCCTCGGCGCCGGTGAGTTCCACGAAGTCACCGGGGGCGAGGTCCTTGATGTAGGTGCCGCTGCCGGTGACGAAGAGGCGTCCGTCGGTGCTGGTGAAGCTGACGTTGCCGGACGAGTCGATCTGGTGCGGGAAGGCTCCGGCCAGCCGGCCGAGCCGTTGTGCCCCGGCGCACTCCGCCTCGGTGACCGGCTCGGGCAGCGGGGTCAGCCGTACCCCGATCCAGCGGGGCCGCGCGGGGTGGCCGGCCGGGGCGGTGGGGGGCGCGTACCGCTCGCGCGCCGGGGGGCCGGCGGCGGACGCCGGGTCGCCGGTGTACCGCACCGTGCGCCGCCTGCCGACGAGTTCGGCGACGCGCGGCCGGATCCGCTCCGGCTCCTGACGTTCCAGCAGCACGGCGGCGACCAGGTCGGCGGCCTCGTCCAGGTCGTCGTGGTCGTATCCGCGCCGGGTGATCTCCTGCACGCCGAAGCGGATGGTGTCCAGGTGGTTGAAGGCCACCGCGCGGTTGGCCGAGACACCGGCCCGGACCAGGCGCTGGATGACCGCCGGACCGCTGCCGAGCGGCCGGGTGTCCACGAAGAACATGTGGTTGGCGGTGAACCCGCGTTCCTCGGCCACCACCGGCACCCCGCGGTCGCGCAGCGCACCGGCGAGGCGGCGGGCGTTGTCGATCACCTGGGCCGCGTACTCCCGGCCGTCGTACCACATCTCGTGCAGCGCGATCAGGAGCGCCACCGTGGAGGCGGTGTGCTGGCTGCTGACCATCCCGGTGGACAGGGTGTACCCCAACTCCTCCATCAGGGAACGGTCGTTGCCGAGGATGATGCCCTTCTGCGGGCCGAAGAACGTCTTGTGGGTGTTGGCCTGGAGCAGGTCGGCGCCCTCGCGCAGCGGGTCCTGGAACCGGCCGCCGGCGATGAGGCCGAGGGTGTGCGAGGCGTCGAAGACCAGCGGGACGTCCCCGGCGATCGCCTTCAACTCGGCGATCGGGAAGGGGAACAGGTAGTTCATCGCGTCCACGAACAGCAGGCTCGGCCGCTCCTTCTCGACCACCTCCCGGGTGCGCTCCAGGTCGATGGTCATGGTGTCGTCGAAGACGTAGGTGCAGCTGCGCCGGCCGAACGAGCGGCAGATCAGCTCGGTCAGGAAGTGGCCGCCGTCCTTGGTGGCCACCCGCATCACGGTGTCCCCGGGGCGGGAGAGCGCGGCGAACGTGGTCTGCATCGCGTGCAGTCCGGACAGGCAGCGGAACTCGGCGTACCGGGCGCCGAAGAGCCGGCGGCACACCTCGGTGGCCGACTCCTCGATGGTGCCGATCCGGTCCAGCCCGCGCAGCAGCAGGTTGCCCAGCCGGGCCGGTGACGGTCCGCGCATGTCCAGGTGTTCCAGCAGGTAGCGGGAGGTGAGCGGGGAGGCGAGCACGGCTCGCGCGCGGGGGCTGAGCACGGTTTCGTTGGCGGTCAGATGGAGCACCCGGGCGTCCTCGGCCTCCTCCTCGGCGACGAGTTCGTCGATGGCGGCGAGGGAGAGGGGGAACTCGCGGTGGTGGCCGGCGGGCTCGGTGCGGCTGGTGCGGTTCACGGACGACGGCATAGGGCTGGGCTCCTCCCATGGCGGTCTCACGGATCCGGCGGCCGGCGCGGCGGGGCCGCGGTGCGGTGCGGTGGGCGACTTCCTCCTCCGGCACCGGCGGCCCGGTCCGACCGACCCTAGGTGGAGGTGGCGGTCAGGGAAATGGAGCCGACGGCACACCACGGGTGCGTCAAAAGTCGTAGACCGTCTGACCCGTCGTCACAACGCGCTTTCGGACACCCCTTCCGGGACGGCTACACTCACCGTCTCCGAGCTTCCCACCGACCGCCGGCACGGCGGCTGAGAGGTGTTCATGGAAACCGAGAGCACATACGACAAGCTCATCGACTTTCTCGACAGTCGCGGCGCCCAGTACCGGTTGATCGACCATCCACCGGAGGGGCGGACCGAGATCGTCAGCCCGATGCGCGGCAACGACGTCTCCGAGGCCGCGAAATGCATCGTGGTCATGGTCAAGATCGGAAAGAAGGTCACCAAATACGTGCTGGCCGTGGTCCCCGGTGATGCGAAAGTGGACCTGAACGGCATCAAGAGCCTTTTCGGCGGCACTTACGTATCGTTCGCCACGCCGGAGATCGCCGAACGTCTGGCGGGCAGCGTGGCCGGCACGATCCTGCCGTTCTCGTTCCACCCCGACCTCGAACTCATCGTCGATCCGTCGCTGCTGGAAAAGGAGGAGATCTACTTCAACGCGGCCCGCCTGGACCGTTCCATGGCGCTGCGGACGAAGGACTACCTCACCCTGACCGACCCGCGGACCGAGCCGATCGCCGCGACCGGCTGACCCCCGCGGCTCCGCGGGTCCCCGGGCACCCCGTCCCGGTAGGCCGGAACTGATCGGTCGGTCACGGGAGGTGGCCCGGTATGCCCATGGTGTTCAGTAAACTGGCAGCAGATGCCACTGTGCTGACACCATGGGCATGGTGGTCCCTCCCCCCACCTCATCCTCCGGAGGACCCTTGTGTCAGCGCAGCGGTCACACGTACCGGGCGCCCGTCCCGCCGGGAGCGGCGTACTCCTCACCGATCTGTCGGTCCTGGTGGTCGCGGTCATCTGGGGATCGAGCTACGTCGTCATGCAGGACGTCGGCCGTGCCGTCCCGGCCGCGAGCTTCCTGGCCCTGCGGTTCCTGACCGCCATCCCCGCCATCGCCCTGATGGCCGCGCCCACCCTGCGGAACCTGACCCGCTCCGAACTGCTCTCCGGGATCGGCTTCGGCACGCTGCTGTTCGGCATCCTGATCCTGGAGACCGTCGGGGTGAAGCACACCTCGGCCGCCAACTCCGGCTTCCTCATCACCGTTTCGGTCATCCTGGTGCCCGTCCTGGAGCGGGTGATCAGCCGCCGCACGCAGTCCCCGGTGGTCTACGGGGCCACCGTGACCGCGCTGATCGGATGCGGGCTGCTGCTCCTCTCCGACGGTCTCCATCCGCACCCGGGCGACCTGATCATCCTGGGCGCCGCCTTCGTCCGGGCCACCCAGATCACCCTGTTCGGCCGGCACAACTCCGGCCGGCCGCAGTCGCTGTCCAACCTCACGCTGGTGGAGTTCTGCGTGGTCTGCCTGCTGGCCACGGGTGCCTCGGTGGTCGGCGGCTCCCCGGTGTGGCGGGACGCAGGCACCGTCAGCGGCGGGAACTGGCTGCTCATCGGCTACCTCGGGGTGCTGGGCACCTCCTACTCGTTCTTCGTCCAGCTGCGCGCGGCCCGCAAGTCGAGCTCCACCCGGGTCGGGCTGATCCTGGCCACCGAGCCGCTCTTCGCCACGCTCTTCGCGGTGGTCGCCGCGCACGAGGGGCTGGGGGCGTTCCAGGGCCTCGGCGGCGCGCTGATCGTGCTGGCCGCGGTGGTCGGCCGGCAGTTCGAGGGGCGCGCCCCGGCCCCGGCCCCCGCCGCCGACCGGCCCTTGGTGGAGGCGGAAAGCACGATCACCCGGAAGAAGGACGTGGCATGACCGACGGTACGGCCGGGACCGGTTCCCGGATCTTCGACGCCCATCTGCACATCATCGACCCCCGCTTCCCGCTCGTGGCCAACCAGGGGTACCGCCCGGAGCCGTTCACGGTGGCCGACTACCGCGCCCGCACCGCCGCGCTGCCGGTCACCGGCGGGGCCGTGGTCTCCGGCTCGTTCCAGGGGTACGACCAGAGCTACCTCCTCGACGCCCTCGACCGGCTCGGCCCCGGCTTCGTCGGGGTGGCCCAACTCCCGCCGGACACCGGGGAGGAGCGGATAGCCGAGCTGGACGCGGCCGGGGTGCGCGCGGTCCGCTTCAACCTGCGCCGCGGCGGCGAGCACGACCTCGACGCGCTGGTCGCCCTCGGCCACCGGGCGGCGGCGGTGGCCGGCTGGCACGTCGAGGTGTACCTGGACGCCCGCCGCCTCCCCGACCTCGCCGACCGCCTCGCCACCCTGCCCCGGCTCAGCGTCGACCACCTGGGCCTGACCGCCGAAGGCACCCCCGACCTGCTGAAACTGGTCGAACGCGGGGCCCGGGTGAAGGCCACCGGCTTCGGCCGCGGCGACCTCGACGTCCCCGCGACGCTGCGTGCCGTCGCCCGGGTCAACCCCGACGCCCTGATGTTCGGCACCGACCTGCCCTCCACCCGCGCCCCGCGCCCCTTCGCCGACGCGGACGTGGACGTGGTGCGTGAGGCGCTGGGCGAGGAGTGGGCCGGCAAGGCGCTGTACGGCAACGCGATGGCGTTCTACGGGGTGGACGGGTAACGGCCGGACGCGCGGCTACCGTTCGGTACCCGAGGCGGCCCGCAGCCGGGACGCCTCGATCTCCGCGTACGCCTTCTCGCGACCCTCCCAGTGCGAGCCCTCCACCGACTTGCCGGGTTCCAGGTCCTTGTAGACCTCGAAGAAGTGGGTGATCTCCAGCCGGTCGAAGTCGGGTACGTCGGTGATCTCCTTGACGTGCGCGTACCGCGGGTCACGGGCGGGTACGCACAGCAATTTCTCGTCGGGTCCCTTCTCGTCGGTCATGACGAACATCCCGATCGCCCGGCACCGGATCACGCAGCCGGGAAAGGTCGGCTCCCCCACCGTGACGAGGGCGTCCAGCGGGTCGCCGTCGCGGCCGAGGGTGCCGTCGACGTACCCGTAGTCCGCCGGGTACTTGGTCGAGGTGAACAGCATGCGGTCGAGGCGGATCCGGTGCAGTCGGTGATCCATCTCGTACTTGTTGCGGGACCCCTGGGGGATCTCCACGATCACGTCGAACTCCGTCACGTCCTCCTCCTTGAGGGCGGGGTGTCCGGTCAGTGTGCCCAGGCCGGATCGCGACCAGTCCTGCGGCGGTGCCGGAAGCACCCGGTGGAGTGCGGAACCGGCCGTCTTCGGTGACGGGACGTCAGCCCGCGACCCCGCCCGGCCTCCAGGGCGACCACCATGGCCGGGGCGGTGACGTTGACGCGATCTCGGGGGTCAGCAGATGCGCGGGAGTTGCTCGCCGAGCGGGAGGTCGACGACCCGGGTGCCGCCGAGTGAGGTGCGGGCGACCACCAGACCCGGGTGGTCGGCCACGCACTCGCCGATGACGGCGGCGCCGGATCCGTGGGGGTAGGCGCGCATGGCGGCCAGCACGGCGTCGGCCCGGTCGCGGGGGACGAAGGCGACCAGCCGCCCCTCGTTGGCCACGTAGAGCGGATCGAGGCCGAGGAACCCGCAGGCGGCCGAGACGGCGTCGGGCACCGGGACGTCGCGTTCCACGATCTCCACGCCGGTGCCGGAGGCGGTGGCGATCTCGTGCAGCGAGGTGGCCAGTCCGCCCCGGGTCGGGTCCCGCAGGGCGTGCAGATCGGGGGCGACCGCGAGCATCGCCTCGACCAGTCCGCCGAGCGGTGCGGTGTCGCTGACGACGTCCGCGCCGAACTCCAGCCCCTCGCGCACGCTCATGATGGCGATGCCGTGCGCCCCGACCGGGCCGCTGACGATCACCACATCGCCGGGGACCGCCCGTTGGGGGCACGGGGCCACGCCCTCGGGGACGAGTCCGATGCCGGAGGTGTTGAGGTAGACGCCGTCCCCGTGGCCGGCCTCGACCACCTTGGTGTCACCGGTGACGACCTGGACCCCGGCCGCGGCGGCGGCCGTTCCGACGGCCTCGGCCACCCGCCGGACCACGGACAGCTCGACGCCTTCCTCCAGGATGAACCCGCAGGACAGGAAGGCCGGCCGGGCCCCGCTCATCGCCAGGTCGTTGACGGTTCCGTTGACCGCCAGGTCGCCGATGCTCCCGCCGGGGAAGAACAGCGGGCGCACCACGTAGGAGTCGGTGGAGAAGGCGAGCCGTGCCCCGCCGAGCGTGACCGTCGCCGAGTCCGCCATGGCGGCCAGCACGGTGTTGCCGTACGCCGGCAGGAAGAGGTGTTCGGTGAGTTCGGCGGAGAGCGCGCCGCCACCGCCGTGTCCGGTCACCACCACCGGGTGATCCCGCAATGGCACCGGGCACGACCACGCGGTGGGGTCGACCGGGACGGTATGTGATGTTGTGTCAGCCAATGGTGACGCCCTCCTCGGCGGCCGGGCGTTCCTGGGGGGCCAGGCGCCGGTAGAGGTGGTAGGCGGCGCAGGCGCCCTCGCTGGAGACCATGGTGGCGCCCAGCGGGGTGCGCGGGGTGCAGGTGGTGCCGAACGCCTCGCACTCGTGCGGTTTGATCAGTCCCTGGAGGACTTCGCCGCTGCGGCACACGGCGGGCTCACGGGTGCGTACCGCGCCGACGTCGAAGCGGTGCTCGGCGTCGTAATCGCGCAGCGCGTCCCGCAGCCGCCAGCCGCTGTCCGGGATGGTGCCGATGCCGCGCCAGGCCCGGTCGGTGACCTCGAAGACCTCCCGCACCATGCGCAGCGCGGCCGGGTTGCCCTCGGGGCGCACCGCGCGGGCGTAGGCGTTCTCCACCCGGTGCTCGCCGCGCTCCAGTTGGCGCACCGTACGGCGGACGCCCTCCAGGATGTCGAGCGGTTCGAAGCCGGTGACGACGAGGGGCACCGCGAACCGTTCGGCGAGGGAGGGGTATTCGCCGGTGCCCATCACGCTGCACACGTGGCCGGCGGCGAGGAACGCCTGTACGCGGCAGCGGGGTGCCGTCATGATGGCCTCGATGGCGGGCGGGACGCGGACGTGGGAGACGAGCAGGCTGAAGTTGCGCACCCCGAGCCGTCTGGCCTCGTGCACCGCCATGGCGTTGGCGGGGGCGGTGGTCTCGAAGCCGATGGCGAAGAAGACGACCTGCCGGTCGGGGTGGCGGCGGGCCAGGCCGAGCGCGTCCATCGGGGAGTAGACGACGCGGACGTCACCGCCTGCGCCGCGCACCCGGAACAGGTCGCCGTCGGTGCCGGGGACGCGCAGCATGTCGCCGAAGGAGCAGAAGGTCACCTCGGGGCGGGCGGCGATCGCCAGCGCCTTGTCAATCATCTCCAGCGGGGTGACGCACACCGGGCAGCCGGGGCCGTGGACGAGTTCGACCTCGTCGGGGAGGAGCTGGTCGATGCCGTGCCGGATGATGGAGTGCGTCTGGCCGCCGCAGACCTCCATCATCGTCCACGGCCGGGTGACGGTGGCGCGGATGTCCGCCAGCAGCGCGCGGGCCAGGGCGGGGTCGTTGAACTCGTCGATGTATCTCATCGCGTGCCTTCCCGGGACGTCGTGGTGGCTGCCGGTGCCGACCCGGCCACCCCCGCCTCCGCCGCCGCCCGCTGCCAGGGGTCGCCGAACTCCTCGTCCAGCAGCCCGAGTTCGGCGAAGAGGCGCAGCGAGGCGAGGGCGGACTCCTCGTCCAGCCGTTGCAGCGCGAAGCCGACGTGGACGATGACGTATTCACCGGCCTCGACGTCGGGCAGGTAGGCCAGGCACACGTCCTTGACCACTCCGCCGAAGTCGACGCGAGCCGTGCGGACGCCGTCCCGTTCGCCGACGTCGACCACTTTTCCGGGTACCGCCAGGCACATGGAGTCCTCCGATTCGTCTGTCACCGGTGGCCGGCCCCCGTGGTGGCGTCGCCGGACCGGCGGGCGGCGACGACGAGTTGGCCCAGGGCGATGCCGCCGTCGGTCGGCGGCACCCGCCGGTGGCGCAGCACCGGGAAGCCGGCCGCCGTCAGCCGGCGGGCGCACTCCTCGTCGAGGAGCGCGTTGGCGAAGACACCGCCGGTGAGGGCCACCACGGCGGCGCCGGTCTCCTCCCGGGCGCGTACCGCCACCGTCTCGACGGCGGCGGCGACGGCGCGGTGGAAGCGGGCGGCGATCACCGGCGCCGGGACGCCGGCGCGCAGGTCGGCGACGACGGCGCGGACCACGGGGGCCGCATCGAGGCCGATCGCCGCCGAGGTGGCCTCGCGCCGGGCGGCGAAGGTGTAGCTTCCGGTCTCCGCCGGCCACGCGGTGATCGCGGCGGCCTCCAGTTCGACGGCGGCCTGCGCCTCGTAGCCGGCCTCGTGGCAGATCCCGGCGAGCGAGGAGACCGCGTCGAACAGGCGGCCCATGCTGGAGGTGGCCACGCATCCCACGCCGCGCTCCAACTGCCGTTCCAGCAGGCGCAGTTCGCCGGGATCGCAGGCGGCGACGGAGGGCAGTGCGGGGTCCCAGGGGACGTCGGCGGCCCGCAGGTGGGCCAGGGCCATGCGGCGGGTGTGGGCCACGCCGGAGTCGCCGCCGGGCAGCGGTACGTAGGTCAGGTGGGCCAGGCGGCGGTAGCCGGTGTAGTCGGCGAGGAGCACCTCACCGCCCCATACGGCGTGGTCGTCGCCGTAGCCGGTGCCGTCGAAGGCGACCCCGATGACGGGCGCGGTGCCGGCCAGTCGCGCCTCGGCCATGAGGGAGGCGACGTGGGCGTGGTGGTGCTGGACGAGCAGGAGCGGCAGTCCGGCGCCGGCCGCGTGGCGGCGGGCCCGGCGGGTCGAGTGGTAGCCGGGGTGCGGGTCGGCGGCGAGCAGCCGGGGGCGGACGCCGGTGAGCGCCGTGAGATGGCGTTGGGCGTGTTCGGCGGCGCGCAGCGTGGCGTAGTCGCCGAGGTCGCCGAGGTGCGCGGAGAGCCACGCCTGGCGGCCGTCGGCGAGGCACAGGGTGTTCTTCAGGTCGGCGCCGAAGGCGAGGGCGGGCGGCACCGGGAACGGCAGGTCGACCGGGGCGGGCGCGTAGCCGCGGGAGCGGCGCAGCACGACCTCCTCACCGTCGGCGCGGACCCGTACCACCGAGTCGTCGCAGGGTGTCTCGATGGGGCGGTCGTGCCACAGGAAGGCGTCGGCGATCCCGGTCAGCCGCGCGCGGGCGTCGGCGTCGTCGGTGGCGATGGGTTCGCCGGAACGGTTGCCGCTGGTCATGACGAGGGTCCGGGGCCCGGGCGGGTCGGGCGGCAGACCGAACAGCAGGTGGTGCAGCGGGCTGTACGGCAGCATGACGCCGATGTCCGGGCTGCCGGGGCAGACGGCGGGAGCGAGGCCGGTGGCGGCCCCGGCGGCGCGGCGCAGCAGTACCACGGGCCGGCCGGGGCCGGTGAGGGCGGCGCGTTCGGCCGGGGTCGGGTGGGCGAGGGCGGCCACGGCGGTCAGGTCGGCGCACATCACGGCGAAGGGTTTGCCGCCGCGTTCCTTGGTGGCGCGCAGCCGCGTCACGGCCGCCTCGTCGGCCGCGTCGCAGGCCAGGTGGTAGCCGCCGACGCCCTTGACGGCGAGGATCGCCCCGCGGGCCAGCCATCGGCGGGCGGCGGTGAGCGCCTTCGCCGCCTCGGCCGGCTCGGCCCGGGTCCCGTCGGCCGGGGTGAAACGCAGCACCGGGCCGCAGGCGTGGCAGGCGATGGGCTGGGCGTGGAAGCGGCGGTCGCGCGGGTCGGCGTACTCCCGGGCGCAGTCGGCGCACATCGGGAAGCGGGCCATGGTGGTGGTGGCCCGGTCGTAGGGCAGCCGGGCGGCGATGGTGAAGCGCGGGCCGCAGTGGGTGCAGGTGATGAAGGGGTGGCGGTGGCGGCGGTCGGCCGGGTCGGTCAGTTCGGCGAGGCAGTCGTCGCAGGTGGCGGTGTCCGGCGGGAGGGGTGCGGAGGGGCCGGCGGCGGCCTGTGAGTGCTGGATGGAGAAGCCGCGGGCGCCGAGCGGTTCCAGTGGCTCGATCGCGACCTGCCGCACCTCGGCCAGCGGTGGCGGCTCCTCGCGGACGCGGCGGCAGAACTCGGCGACGGCGCCGGGGTCCCCCTCGACCTCGGCGACCACGCGTCCGCCGCCGTTGCGGACGAAGCCGGCGAGGCGCAGTTCCCCGGCGAGCCGGTGGACGAACGGCCGGAATCCGACGCCCTGCACGGTGCCGTGGACGCTGACCCGGCGGCGGCAGGCGTCCGCCCGTTCGGGAAGCCCGGCGGTCATGCGGTGCGGGGGTACGGCGCGGTACGGCGGCTCACGTGTGGCGGGGTTGGGTGCACGGCGGCTCACGCTATGCGTCCGGTGCGGGTGCCCGGCGGGAGGCGGAAGGGCCGGGCGCGGTGTTTCGCCCCGGTGGCCCCGTCGGGGTGGGCCGTGCGGGCGTCGGCGCGGTCACGCCGAACGGGAGCGGCCGGACCAGTGCGGCTCGACGCGTTCCCAGTCGCGGGCCCACCCGGCGGCGGCCCGGGCGTCGAGGTGGCGGCGTACGGCGGCCTGGACACAGGTGCCGACGAGCGCGGCGACGGTGAGGGCGGCCAGGGCGGCGTCGACGGCCTCCCCGGTGATCCGGCCGGGGGTCGGCGGGGGCGGGGCGGGGTCGCCGGAGTCGTCGACCCACAGCGGGATCCGGGTGCCGACGGCGGTGGTGGCCAGGGCCCGGACGTGGCCGGTGTGCGGGTGTCCCGCGGGGTAGCTCCAGCGGGCCGGTACGGGGACGTGGCCGGCGAGGGGTGCCCCGGGCACCGGGAGGGTGATGGCGGTGACCTGGTGGCGGTGGGCGGCGGTGCGGCGGGCGGCGTCGGTCCCGGCGCGGTGGGCGGCGACGGCGACCACGGCGGCGGTGACCGCGGCGAGCACACCGCCCGCCGCGGTGGCCGGCGCGAGCCGGGCGCGGGCCCGGTCGACGGGGCGCCGCAGCGGGTTGCCGTCCCGGCCGGGCCGGGGTCCGCGGTTACGCATCCGACGTGCACCTCCTGGTGGTCGTTCCCGTTGCCGCGCCGCCGGTGGGTCACGGTAACGGGTCGCTTCGGTGGTGGTGTCGTGCCGTGGCCCCACCATGGCGGACGGGAGCGGGCCGGGCACAGGGCCGACGGGCCCGTGCGGAGGGGACGTTCGGGCCTGGTGCCGGGTCAGCCGGGCGCGGCACGGCCGACGGGGTGCTCGGGGGCCTTGTACGCGGAGGGCGGGCGGCCGAGGACGGTCTTGAAGGCGGCGGTGAAGGCGGCGGGGTTCTCGTAGCCGAGGGTGGCCGCCAGCCGGCCGACGGGTTCGCCGGCGGCCAGCCGCTGCACGGCGTGGAGGACGCAGGCGCGTTGCCGCCACTGGGCGAACCCCAGGCCGGTGCCCCGGTGGAACAGCCGGCCCAGGGTGCGTTCGCTGACGTTGAGGGCGCCGGCCCAGCGGGCGGGCGGGTCGTGGATGTCGGGGGCGCGCAGGAAGGCGTCGCACAGCCGGCGCAGCCGTGGTTCGGCGGGGAGCGGGAGGTCCAGGGGGAGCGGCGCGAGGCTTCTCAGCTCGTGGAGGACGAGGGCGGCCAGGGTCGCGTCGCGGCCGTGCGGGGGGTAGCGGGGTGCCATGTCGACCGCTTCGAGGACCAGTTCCCGCAGCAGGGCGGAGACCTCGACGACCCGGCAGCGCGCGGGGAACCAGGGCACGGCGCCCGCCTCGATGTACAGGCTGCACGTGGTCACCCCGGTCATGGTGACCTGGTGTCTGGTGCCGGGCGGGATGAGGACGGCGCGGTCGGTGGGGACGGTCCAGGTGCCGTCGGTGGTCTCCACCCGCATGACGCCGGTGGCGGCGTAGAGCACCTGGGCCCGGCGGTGCTCGTGGCGCGGGAGGAAGTGCTCGGGCGGGTAGTCGGTGGCGATGGCCAGCACGGCGCGGTCGAGGTCGTCCACCTCGGCGAGGGGGATGTTGCGCACGGCACCACCGTACGCGCTCTGTCCGCTGCGCGTAAGAAGCTGGCGAAGGATCGATTGCCCGCCATCGGTCGGCGCCCGTAGCGTCGACCGGGTGCTGATCTCGTTCCTCACCTTGTTGTTCTTCGGCTGCCTGACCGGTGTCACGACGGTGGTCTTCGGCTTCGGCGGCGGCTTCGTGACGGTGCCGGTGGTCTACGGTTTCCTGACCGTCACGGCGGGTCGCGGCGCGGACGCGATGCATGTGGCGGTGGCGACGTCGACCGCGGTGATGCTGGTGAACTCGGTGACGGCGACCGTGGCCCAGGGGCGCCAGGGGCGGCTGCGCCGGGAGTACGTGTGGCCGCTGGTGGCGTTCGTCGCGGTGGGCGCGGTGGCCGGGTCGTTCGCGGCCACGTCGATCGGCGGCACCGCGCTGCGGGTGCTGTTCGCGCTCTACCTGCTGGTGACCATCGCCGACAGCGTGCTGCGCAAGGGTTTCCTGTCGGTCGCGGACCGCTCGGGTCCGAGGCCGCTCGGCCGGTCCACCACCACGTTCGGCGGGGTCGGGATCGGGGTGGTCGCCTCGTGCCTGGGGGTGGGCGGCAGTGTCATGACCGTTCCGCTGCTGCGCCGCCGGGGGCTGCCGATGGCCGACGCCACCGCGATGGCCAACCCGTTGAGCGTGCCGGTGGCGGTGGCCGGCACGCTGGTGTACGCGCTCGCCCCGCACGTGCCGGCGCATCCGGGCCGCCTCGGCTACGTCGACCTGCTGGCCTGCGCCGCGCTGTGGTGCGGATCGCTGCCCACCATCGCGGTGGCCCGGCGCGTGGTGGGCCGCGTCCCGGACCGCGTCCACTCGGTGGCCTACGTGGCCCTGCTGGTGCTGGTGCTGGTCGTGATGGCGGCCACCGGGATCTGACCGGTACGTGGTGGGGTTGCCCACGGGGTTCCCGGGCAGGCGTGCGTTCCCCGGACGGTTCGGGCCGGGGACGCTCGGGAAGGGGTGACCGTGGTGCGCAGTGTCGGGGTGGAAGAGGAACTGCTGCTGGTGGATCCGGCGACCGGCGAGCCGCGGGCGGTCTCCGCCGCGGTGCTCGCCCTCGCCGCCCGGGACGGCAGCGAGGCGCGCGACACCTTCGAGCGCGAACTCCAGGAACAGCAACTGGAGTTCGCCACCCACCCCTGCACGGACCTGCGGGAACTGGCCGCCGAGATCGTGCGCTGCCGGGCCGAGGCCGCCCGGCACGCCGAGAAGGCACAGGCCACCGTGGCGGCGCTGGCCACCAGTCCGCTGCCGGCCGGCCCGGCGCTCGGCACCGGTGAACGCTACCGGTGGATCGAGGAGCACTTCGGCCTCACCGCACAGGAACAGCTCACCTGCGGCTGCCATGTGCACGTCTCGGTCGGCTCCGACGAGGAGGGGGTCGCCGTCCTGGACCGGATCCGGCCGTGGCTGGCGGTGCTGCTGGCGCTCAGCGCCAACTCGCCGTTGTGGCAGGGCGGTGACACCTCGTACCACAGCTACCGCAGCCGGGTGTGGGGGCGTTGGCCGTCGGCGGGGCCCGCGGAGCTCTTCGGTGACGCCGGGAGATACCACCGGCTGGTGGACGATCTGCTGGCCACCGGGGTGCTGCGGGACGAGGGCATGGTCTACTTCGACGCCCGGCTCTCCCGCAACTACCCGACCGTGGAGGTCAGGGTGGCCGACGTGCCGCTGGACGCGTCCACCACCGCCCTGGTGGCGGCGCTCGCCCGGGGTCTGGTGGAGACCGCGGCGCGGGAGTGGCGCGACGGTACGCCGCCGCCGGACCACCCGGTGGCGCTGCTGCGGCTGGCGGCGTGGCGGGCGGCGCGCTCCGGGCTCGACGACACGCTGGTGCATCCGGTCACCCGGCGCCCCGCGCCCGCCGGGGAGGTGCTGGACGCCCTGCTCGACCACGTCCGCGCGGCGCTGGCGGCCGACGGCGACCTGGAGTTCGTCACGGCGGGCCTGGACGAGCTGGCCCGCCGGGGCAACGGGGCCCGGGTGCAACGGGAGATCCTGCGGCGCACCGGCAGCCTGCGCGAGGTGGTCGCCGAGTGCGTCCGGCGGACCCAGGACGCGTCCGGAACGCTGTGATACGCACCCGATGTGACGCTGACCACTGGGGTGGTTTGAACGTCCGTGAGCGGGTAGACGCGGTTCGCACCGTGGGCGTTCGCACCCGGTGCCGGACGGAAGGCGTCCACCCTCACCGCCGACGGCCCCGGGCCGCCGTGTGACCTGGCCCCGCCGTCCGTTCACCCGACGAGAAGGAGTGGAACACGTGCTCAAGCCCCACCCGGTCGTGCTGCGCAAGCTCCTCGATCGTTACGAGAGCCTGGAGGCCCGGGCCCGGTCCGGCGAACGGGTCTCGCCGCAGCTGCGCCGCGAACTGGAGGACACCGCCTACACGTTGTGCGTGTCCACCGCCACGACCGAGCCGGGGGCGGCCAAGGCCGTGGCGCGCCGGCTGCTCGCCGACCCGCCGGCCGGCGCCGCCCGCCCGGTCACGCCGCCGGCCGCGGCGTGACACCGGCCGCGGCGGCGTGACCGTGCCGCCGGTGGCTCAATGGCGGCCGGGGTGGCGCGGGTTCTTGGTCTCGGCGCCGTGTGCGAAGCCTCCGGCGTCCTCCTCGCTGCGGTAGGGCCCCGGTTGCTTCTCCAGCCGGGGCAGCACCCGGCGCAGGTCGGCCAGGAGGAGGTCGGCGAGGTCGTGGCTGAACCCGTTGCGCACCACGATGCGCAGCACGGCGAGGTCGGTGCGGTTCTTGGGGAAGGTGTAGGCGGGCACCAGCCAGCCGCGTTCACGCAGGGCGGCGGAGACGTCGAAGACGGTGAAGTTGTCGACCTCGTCGCGGACCCGGAAGGCGAAGACCGGGATGTCGCTGCCGTCGGTGATCAGCTCGAACGGGCCCAGCTCGGCGATCCGGGCGGCCAGGGAGGTGGCGACGTCCCGGCAGGTCTGCTGGACGCGGCGGTAGCCGTCGAACCCCAGCCGCAGGAAGTTGTAGTACTGGGCCACCACCTGGGCGCCGGGGCGGGAGAAGTTCAGGGCGAACGTCGGCATGTCGCCGCCGAGGTAGTTCACATGGAACACCAGGTCGTCCGGGAGGGCGTCGGCGTCCCGCCACAGCGCCCAGCCGACGCCCGGCATCACCAGCCCGTACTTGTGGCCGGAGGTGTTGATCGAGGCGACCCGGGGCAGCCGGAAGTCCCACTCCAGGTCGGGGTCGAGGAACGGGGCGATCATGCCGCCGGAGGCGCCGTCGACGTGGACGGGGACGTCCAGGCCGGTGCGCCGCTGGAGGTCGTCGAGGGCGGCGGCGATCTCGGCGACGGGTTCGTAGGAGCCGTCGAAGGTGGAGCCGAGGACGGCGACGACGCCGATGGTGTTCTCGTCGCACAGCTCCACCGCGTGGCGGGCGTCCAGGTGGAAGCGGTCGCCCTCCATGGGGACGTAGCGCGGTTCGACCTCGAAGTAGTCGGCGAACTTCTCCCAGCAGATCTGCACGTTGACGCCCATCACCAGGTTGGGCCGGTCGGCCGGCTTGCCCTCCGCGCGCCGGCGGTGCTGCCAGCGGCGCTTGAGCGCCAGGCCGCCGAGCATGGCGGCCTCGCTGGAGCCGGTGGTCGAGCAGCCGACCGCGTGCCGCGGGTCCGGCGCGTGCCACAGCCGGGCGAGCATGTGGACGCAGCGGTTCTCCAGCTCCGCGGTCTGCGGGTACTCGTCCTTGTCGATCATGTTCTTCTCGGCGCACTCGGACATCAGCCGCAGCGCGGCCGGCTCGGCCCAGGTGGAGACGAACGTGGCCAGGTTGAGGCGGGCGTTGCCGTCCAGCATCAGCTCGTCGTGGACGAGTTGGTAGGCGGTCTCCGGCTCCATCTCGCCGGACGGCAGCGCGTAGCGCGGGACGCTCAGCGGCTCGCGGGCGAAGATGGGGTTGACCTCGATGTCCCGGTTGCCGTGGCCGGGGTGGTCCGCTTGGTGGTGCGGGTGCTTCAGCGGCATGCTCGGTGACTCCTTAAGCTCGGGTCCGCGGCGGCGCGGACCGTGCACACGTACCCGTCGGTGACGGTCGAAACACGCCGCCGAAACGGCGGTGGCGGCGGAGGCGGTCAGGGCAGGCGGACGCCGACCAGGCAGGTGTCGTCGTCGGTGTCGGCCTTGCTGTGCAGCAGCAGGTGGTCGAGCTGGTCGGCGAGGCCGGGCCGGGGGTGCTGGGCGGCGCCGAGGAGTTGGCGCAGCGAGTGGTCGACCGAGCGGTCCCGCCGTTCGATCAGGCCGTCGGTGTACATCAGCAGGGTGTCGCCGGAGCGCAGTTCCAGGGTGTGTTCGCGGTAGCGGGTCCGGGGGACCGCGCCGAGCAGCAGGCCGGGGACGCGGGGCAGCGCGGTGGCCACCCCGTCGCGTACCAGCAGCGGCGGCAGATGGCCGGCCCGGGCCCAGGTGAGCACCTGGCGCCCGGGGTGGTACACACCGCAGACGGCGGTGGCGGTGACCCGCTCGGTGAGGTGGTGGGTGACGGAGTTGAGCCAGCCGAGCAGCCGGGCCGGGCCGGCCCCGGTGGCGGCGAGGCCGCGCAGCGCGTTGCGCAGCGCCACCATGCCGGTGACGGCGCCGATGCCGTGGCCGGCGACGTCCCCGACGGCCAGCAGCACCCGGCCGTCGGGCAGGCGCACCGCGTCGTACCAGTCGCCGCCGACCAGGTGTTCCGCCTGGGCGGGCCGGTACCGTACGACGATCTCCAGGCCGGCGACCTCCTTGGGGCCGGGTTCGGGGGGCATGATGGCCCGCTGGAGCTGGAGGGCGAGCCGGTCGCTCTCGGCGGAGCGCTGTTCGGCGTCGGCGAGTTCGGCGCGGGTGGCGGCGAGCGCGATCTCGGTCCAGTGCTGCGCGGAGACGTCCTGGCAGACGCCGCGGACGGCGGTGGGCAGCCCGGCGCCGTCGGCCACCGGTTCGGCGACCACCCGCAGGTGGCGGACCACGCCGTCCGCGCGGCGCAGCCGGAAGGCGGTGGAGGCGGGCCGCTGGTGGTGGAGGACGGTGCGCAGGAAGCGGGAGAGGGCCACCGTGTCGTCGGGGTGGGCGTGGTCGCGCAGCCGGGTCAGCGGTATCGGCGGGGCGGTCGGCTCCAGTCCGAACAACTCGTGGAGCTGGCTGTTCCACAGTATCCGGCCGGTGATCAGATTCTCCTCGAACCCGCCGATCCGGCCGAGGCGTTGGGCGTGCTCCAGCAGGGCCGTCCGCGCGGTGGTGTCGTCCTCGGGGCGCCAGGTGAGCAGCAGGGCCTCGCCGACTCGGCCGATGCCCGCGGTGAGGGTGGGGGCGTGTGCGGCCGGCCTCACGCGGGTGCCGTGGTGCGGCTCACCGGTGGCGTAGACCCGGTGCGCCGCCTCGGAGAGGCCGCCGCCCCGCGCCGCCGTGGGGTACGCCTCCAGCAGCGGCAGCCCGGTGACGGCGGTACGGGGCCGGCCGGCGGGGTCGGTGAAGCGTTCGTTGGCGTGGGCGATCCGGAAGTCGGCGACGGTGCCGTCCGCGTCGAGCAGCGGCAGCAGGATCAGCGCGGGGTCCGGCAACGCCTCGGCGAGCGCGGCCAGTTCGGCCGGGACCGGTCGGGCGGACGGGGCGGACGGCGTCGCCGGGACGGTCGTCAGGGTGTGGGCGCACACCTCGGCCAGGGCCCGGAGCTGGCGGTGGACGGCGGGCGGGAACGGACCGGCCGGGCCGGGCCAGCACACCTCCAGCACGCCGAGAAGCCGCCCGGCGTACTCGGCCGGGACCACGACCCGGCAGGCGTCCGCGGTGAACTGCCCGGCCCCGATGGTGGGTTCGGCCGTGGCCGTGGTGACCCGGACGTCCCGCCGCTCGTCCAGCGCCCGCCGGGCGAGCGTGGTCACCCCGGGCGGCACATGGCACCAGCGGTGTTCCTCCGCGCCGGGGAAGCCGGCCTGCCCGGCGAGGGTCAGCGTGCCGTCCGGGGCGGCGGCCCACACCGCGACGGCCACCGCGCCCAGCGGCGCCAGCGCCTGGTCGAGCAGGACGCGGGCGGCGGCCCGGGTGTCGTCGGCGGCGAGCATCCCGGCCTCGGCGGTCCGCAGCGCGCCGGCGCCGCGGGCCGGGGCCTGCGGGGGTACGGCGGAGTGGCCGACGATGTCGGCGCACAACTCGGCCGGCGGCAGCCCGCTCTCCCGGGCCAGCCGCTCCAACTGCCGGGTGGCCTCGGCCTGGTCGCACCCCAGGCGTTCCATCAGCACGCCCTTGGCGACCCCGGCCAGGGCGTGCGTGGCGGCGGCGTACTCGGCGTCCGCCAGCCGCGCGCGCAGCCGTTCGACGGTGGCGGCGAGCCGGGCGGCCTCGTCGGCGGGTCCGGGGTCCAGGGGGTCGGTGGCGCGGGGCGGGCCGTCGTCCGGCGGTGCCGGATCGGGAACGGTCACGAGGGGTCGGCCGGGACGAGGAGGCGGTGGATGCGGTCGATCAGTTCCCGGGCGTCCACCGGCTTGGTCACGTAGGCGGTGGCGCCGGAGGCCAGCGACTTCTCCCGGTCGCCGGGCATCGCCTTGGCGGTGACGGCGATGATGGGCAGCCGGGCGTACTCGGGCATGGCGCGGATGGCGGCGGTGGCGGCGTAGCCGTCCATCTCCGGCATCATCACGTCCATCAGCACCAGGTCGACGTCCCTGTTGGCCAGCAGCGCCTCGATGCCCTTGCGGCCGTCCTCGGCGTGGAGCACGCGCATGCCCTGGGTCTCCAGGATGCCGCTGATCGCGAAGAGGTTGCGGGCGTCGTCGTCGACGACGAGGACGGTGCGCCCGGCCAGCCGTCCGTCCGTGGGCGCGGGGCCGGCCACCGGGCGGTGGGCGGGGCGGGCCAGCGGCAGTACGTCGGCCGGGCCCTCGGCGGTCAGGTGCAAGGTGATGCGTTCTCGCAACTCGTCGAGGCTGGCGAGGAGTTCCAGCGGCCCCTGCTCGGCGTAGGCGGCGAGCATGCGTTCCTGGAACGGGGTGAGCCGGTGGTTGTGGTGGGCGAGGACGGGGACGGTGTGCAGCGCGGGCGCGGTGTGCCAGGCGTCCAGGAAGCGGAACGCGCCGTCCTCGGTCATGTCGAGGGCGAGCACCACGCAATGGTGCGGGGTGCCGCCCAGGAGGGCGACGGCCTCCTCGGCGCCGACCGCGGTGGCCACCCGTACGGTGCCGTCGGCCGCGGTGGCGCCCGGCAGTTCGCCGACGGCGCTCTCGGCGACCAGCGAGAGCAGTCCGCGGGGCCGGTCCTCGACCACCAGCAGCCGCCGTTCGTCGCGGGCCACGGCGACGGCGGAGCGGTGGCGCGGCTCGTCGGGGTGGCGCACCGGCAGGTAGAGGGTGAAGACACTGCCGCGGCCCAGGGTGCTCTCGGCGGTGATGGCGCCGCCGAGGAGCTGGGCGATCTCCCGGCTGATGGACAGGCCGAGTCCGGTGCCGCCGTACTTGCGGCTGGTGGTGCCGTCGGCCTGCTGGAAGGCGCCGAAGACGGACTCCAGGTTGTGTTCGGCGATGCCGATGCCGGTGTCGCGGACCTGGAAGGCGACCGCCGGGCCGTGGCCGTGGCAGCCGGGCGGCAGTCCGTCGTCGGCGACCGTGCTGATCCGCAGCTCCACCTCGCCGGACTCGGTGAACTTCACGGCGTTGGAGAGCAGGTTGCGCAGCACCTGGCGCAGCCGGGAGTCGTCGGTGCACAGCTCGTCGGGGACGGACGGCTGCGTGGTGACGGCGAACCGCAGCCCCTTCTGCGAGGTCAGCGGGCGGAAGGTGGCCTCGACGTACTCCAGCAGCCGGGCCAGCGAGACCGGTTCGAGGTGGACGTCCATCTTGCCCGCCTCGACCTTGGACAGGTCGAGGATGTCGTTGATCAGCTGGAGCAGGTCGGAGCCGGCGGAGTGGATCACCCCGGCGTACTCGACCTGCTTGGGGGTGAGGTTGCGTGCCGGGTTCTGGGCGAGTAACTGGGCCAGGATGAGCAGGCTGTTGAGCGGGGTGCGCAGCTCATGGCTCATGTTGGCGAGGAATTCCGACTTGTACTTGGAGGCGAGGGCGAGTTGCTGGGCGCGGGCCTCCAGCTCCTGGCGGGCCTGCTCGATCTCCAGGTTCTTGGTCTCGATGTCACGGTTCTGCCGGACCAGCAGCGCCGCCTTCTCCTCCAGTTCGGCGTTGGAGCGCTGCAACTCCTCCTGCCTGGCCTGGAGTTCCTCGGAGCGCACCTGGAGTTCGCCGGCGAGCCGCTGCGACTCGGCCAGCAGTTCGTCGGTGCGCGCGTTGGCCACGATGGTGTTGACGTTGACCCCGATGGCCTCCATCAGCTGTTCGAGGAAGGTGTGGTGGACCGGGGTGAAGCCGTGTACGGAGGCGAGTTCTATGACGCCGAGCACCTGGTCCTCGGCGACGATGGGGAGCACGGCGAGGGCGGTGGGGTCGGTGTGGCCGAGGCCGGAGATGATGGTGGCGTAGCCGGGCGGGACGTCGTCGACGACGATGCCGCGTCGGCTGCGGGCCGCCTGGCCGACGAGCCCCTGGCCGAGCCGGAAGGAGGCGGGCGCCCCGGTGCCGCCGGGGTGGCCGTAGCGGCCGATGGGACGCAGCACGGTGCCGTCCGCGTCCTCCTCGGCCAGGAAGAAGACGCCGTACTGCGCGTCCACCAGCGGGGTCAGCTCGTCCATGACCGACTCGGCGACGGCGGGCAGGTCGCGGCGGCCCTGCATCAGCGCGGTGATGCGGGCGAGGTTGGTCTTGAGCCAGTCCTGTTCCTGGTTGGCCCGGGTGGTCTCGCGCAGCGACTTCACCATCGCGTTGATGTTGTCCTTGAGGTCGGCCACCTCGCCGGAGGCGTCCACCGTGATGGAGCGGGTCAGGTCGCCCTCGGCGACCGCGCTGGTGACGCCGGCGATGGCGCGTACCTGGCGGGTCAGGTTGCCGGCGAGTTCGTTGACGTTCTCCGTCAGCCGCTTCCAGGTGCCGGAGACCCCTTCCACCTCGGCCTGGCCGCCGAGGCGCCCCTCGCTGCCGACCTCCCGGGCCACCCGGGTGACCTCGGCGGCGAACGAGGAGAGCTGGTCGACCATGGTGTTGATGGTGGTCTTCAGCGCCAGGATCTCGCCGCGCGCGTCCACGTCGATCTTGCGGGTCAGGTCGCCCTGCGCGACCGCCGTGGTGACCTGGGCGATGTTGCGCACCTGGTTGGTGAGGTTGTTCGCCATCGAGTTGACGTTGTCGGTGAGGTCCTTCCAGGTGCCGGCGACGTTGGGCACCCTGGCCTGGCCGCCGAGGATGCCTTCGGTGCCCACCTCGCGGGCGACCCGGGTGACTTCGTCGGCGAAGGCGGAGAGGGTGTCCACCATGGTGTTGATCACCCCGGCGAGGGCGGCCACCTCGCCCTTCGCCTCGACGGTGATCTTCTGCGACAGGTCGCCGCGGGCGACCGCGGTGGCCACCTGGGCGATGGAGCGCACCTGCGCGGTGAGGTTGTCGGCCATCACGTTGACGTTGTCGGTGAGGTCCTTCCAGGTGCCGGAGACGCCCTTGACGTCCGCCTGCCCGCCGAGCCGCCCCTCGGTACCCACCTCACGGGCCACCCGGGTCACCTCGTCCGCGAACGACGAGAGCTGGTCCACCATCGTGTTGATGGTCTCCTTCAGCTCCAGGATCTCCCCGCGCGCGTCCACCCGGATCTTCTGGGTGAGGTCGCCGCGGGCCACCGCCGTGGTGACCTGGGCGATGGAACGCACCTGCGCGGTGAGGTTGTCCGCCATCACGTTGACCGACTCGGTCAGCGCCTTCCAGGTACCGGAGACGCCCTTGACGTCCGCCTGCCCGCCGAGCCGCCCCTCGGTACCCACCTCACGGGCCACCCGGGTCACCTCGTCCGCGAACGACGAGAGCTGATCGACCATCGTGTTGATGGTCTCCTTCAGCTCCAGGATCTCCCCGCGCGCGTCGACCGCGACCTTGCGGGTCAGGTCGCCGCGGGCGACCGCGGTGGCCACCTGGGCGATGGAGCGCACCTGCGTGGTGAGGTTCTCGGCCATGAAGTTGACCGAATCCGTCAGATCACGCCACGCCCCGCCGACCGCGGGCACCTGGGCCTGTCCGCCGAGGCGCCCCTCGCTGCCCACCTCCCGGGCGACCCGGGTCACCTCCGAGCTGAACAGCGACAGTTGGTCGACCATCCCGTTGAAGACGGTGCCGATCTCCCCGAGCAGCCCGGCCCCGCCCTCGGGCAGCCGGGTCGAGAAGTCGCCGTCGCGCACCGCGGTCAGCCCCACCAGCAACTGCCGCAGGTCCACGTCACCGACGTGCCCGCCGTCCGTCCCGGCCGTCGCCGCCGGGCCCTGCGTAACGTCCCCGGTCCCGGTAGCCCCGGTCATGCCCACCCTCGTCCACGGCCTCGTCGTCCGGCACCGTGCCGCACGGTCACGCGCTGCCTCGTGCCCTCGACGTCCCCTGTGGGACGGGCAGGTGTCCCCCAACGACTCGGCCGGCCGCTCACCGGTCGAGGCAGTGCTGCCATTATGCGGGCGCCCCGACCCCGCGGAGGGAGAACGGCGGACCCCGGCCGCTTAGCGGCCGGTGCACGGCCGGGCGGTCCGCGCTCCCGCCGCGCGCCCGCGCTCAGCCCCCACGCCGGTGCCGACGTGCCGTGGAGCACCCCGCACGGGCGGCGCGGCCGGTGGCCCTCCCCGCGCCCGTCGGTACGCCGTGGCCAACTCACCGGAGCCCGCGGTGCGTTAGGGATCACACCGATCCGGTGGCCTGCGGCACGTCGCCGGGGTACGAGGTACGCTCGGCGGGACGCCCGCCCGTTTCCCGGCGCTTCGAGGAGAGGTGGATGCCCACACCCGACCGCGGTCACCCCGGTCCGTCCGCCGCGCCCCGGGGCAAGCACCTGTGCCACGCCTACGGTGACGAGCGGGAGCACGCCGAGGCGGTGAGCGGCTTCGTCCACGAGGGCCTGGCACGCGGCCAGCGCGTGCTCTACGTCACCGGCACCGGTGATCCGCCGGAGGTGCTCGACCTGCTGCGCGTCCGGGACGGGGACGTGGCCGCCGCGGTGGACCGGGGGCAGCTCGTGGTGGCGAGCGCCGCCGCCGGGACGGCCCCCGGCCCGTTCGACCCGGGCGCCGTGGTCGCCGGGGTGCGGGCCGCCTGCGAACGCGGGCTCGCCGACGGGTGCCCGGGGCTGCGGCTCGTCGGTGACCTGGGCTGGGCGGAGCGACAACCACCCGACGCCGAGCGGCTGTTGGAGTACGAACTGCGGTTGGAGGCGGAGGTGTACGCCGAGCTGCCCCTCACCGGGGTGTGCCTGTACGACCGGCGGGCCGCGCCCGTCGATCTGCTGGCGGCGGCGCACCCGCGGCGGCTTTCGGAGGGCGGCCCGGCCGGACGGGCCGTCGGCGAGCCGCCGTTGGCGGTGGCGCCGCTGTCCGGGAACACGGGCCTGCGGCTGCTGGGCGACGCCGATCTGGACACCCGGCCGGTGCTGACCGCCGCGCTGGAGGCGCTGGCGCGCATCGGCGGCACCGTGGTGCGCCTCGACCTGTCCGCCGTCGGCCACCTCGACGTGGCGGCGGTCGGGGCGCTGGTGCGCACCACGCGGGCGCTGCGGGAACAGGGCCGTCGGCTGGTGCTGGTCGAGCCGCCGGAGACGTTGCGACGGACGGCCGGATTCTTCCCCGAGGAGTGCAGCGTGCTGGAGCCGGCCCCATGACCGACACCGAGACCACCTCCCCGGGCCACCCCTTCGTGCACCCCGCGCTCTTCTACCGCACGCCGGACGAGTACGCGGCCGGGGTCGGCGGCTTCGTCCGGGACGCGCTCGACGCCGGTGAGCCGGTCCTCGTGGCGGTGCCGGGCGGGCGTTCGGCGGTGCTGCGCGAGGCGCTGGGGGCGGGCGCGGACGGCGTGGAGTTCGCCGACATGACGGAGCTGGGGCGCAACCCGGGGCGGATCCTCGCCGCGTTGCAGGGGTTCGCCGACCGGTACCGGGGGCGCCCGGCGCGGATCGTGGGCGAGCCGATCTGGCCCGGCCGCTCGCGTTCGGAGGTGCTGGAGGCCACCCGGCACGAAGCCCTCATCAACACCGCGTTCGCCGGACGCCCGGCGACCATCCTGTGCCCCTACGACGTCTCCGGCCTGCCGGACGCCGTGGTCGCCGACGCCCGGCGCACCCACCCCACGCTGATCGAGAACGGCCGCACGGATTCCAGCGCCGACTACTGCGACCCGGCCGTGGTCTGCGCCGACTGCGACGAGCCGCTGCCGGAGCCGTCGAACGCCCCGCCGCTGTCGTACGGCGCGGGGCAGCTCGGCGAGGTCCGTGAGCACGCCGACGCCTGGGCCCGGGGCACCGCGCTCTCCCCGGGGCGCCGCGCCGACCTCGTGCTGGCGGTCGGCGAGGCCACCGCCAACTCCCTGGCGCACGGCGGCGGCCGGGGCACGCTGCGGCTGTGGACCACCGCCGACGGCACGGTGGTCGCCGAGGTGCGCGACAACGGCCGGCTGAAGAACCCGCTGGCGGGTCGGCGGCGTCCGGAGATCACCGGCACCGACGGCGGCCGGGGGCTGTGGATCATCCACCAGCTGTGCGACCTGGTGGAGGTCCGGGCCGGCGCCACCGGGCTGACGTTGCGGCTGCACTTCTCCGGCTGACGCCGCGCGCCCGGCGCGCTCAGCCGACGTCCGCGGTGACCACCGCGGGCGTACGGTCGTCGGCCCCGGCGAGGAGGGCTCCGCCGGGGCCACACGGCGGCGCGTTCAGCAGGTGGCCAACGAGACGCGGACGCCGCCGAATTGGAAGTGGTCGTCCTGGTCGCCGTCGGCGCCGAAGACCGGGGTGCCGATGTCGGGACGCGAACTGACCATCGGCACCGCGCAGTTGAGCACGACGGCGATGCCGCTCGCCCGGACCGGGTCGAGCCGGGGGTCGTAAGGACCCGTCCGCGGTCCGGGGTCGGCGGCGAGGGCGACGAGCCGCCGTACGTTGCCGGGTATGTCGCACGGGGCGCGGGTGAGCTGGGCGGCGGCCCTCATGGCGCCATGAAGGCAGCCGCGCCCGGGCGGTCAGGCGTTCTGTCCGGCCGGCCGCGGCCAGCGGATCCGGGTGGTGCACAACGAGACCAGGACCGCGGAGACGGCGACGGCCGCCATGCCCCACACCAGGCTGCTGGCGTTGGCGATGAAGCCGATCACCGGCGGCCCGGCCAGCAGCCCCGCGGTCCCCATGGCGGCGACCAGGGTCAGCGCGTCGGAGCCCTGGCCGGCGGCGGCCACGTAGACGCACGGGGTCACCGCGGCGATGCCCAGGCCCACGCAGGCGAAGCCGAGCAGCGCGGGCACCACTCCCCCGCTGACCAGGGCGAGCGCCAGCCCGGCCGCGGCGAGCACGCTGCCGACCCGCACCACGCGTCCGTCCCCCCAGCGGCTGCGCCAGCCGTCGGCGAAGAGGCGGGCCGCCACCATCATCACCGAGACCACGGCGATCCCCAACGGCGCCATTTCCGACGAGGCGCCCACGACATCCCGCATGTACAGCGCCGACCAGTCGTTCATGGCGCCCTCGGTCACCGTGCCGAACACCATGGCACACCCCATCCACAACGTCACCCGCGACGGCAGGGTGAGCCGGCCCCGCCGCTTCTTCTTCTCCGGGGCCGCCGTCTGCTGATCCTCCGTCAGCAGACCGGTCCTGGCGACCGCGACCAGCAGCACGATCACCACGGCGGCCACCGCGAAGTGGGCGGTCATCGCCGGGGTCAGCAGGTTGACGCCGGAGGCGAGGAGCGCGGCGAAGAGCGAGCCGCCGCTGAACGTGGCGTGCAACTTGGCCATGGCGGTGCGCCCGTGGACCGCCTCCAGCGCGGCGCCCTGGGCGTTCATGGCGACGTTGAGGCAGCCGACGGCGACCCCGTCGCAGCACATGACGACCATGGCCACCGGGTAGTCGGGCGCCACGGCGAGCGCGAGGAGCAGCAGCGCCAGGGCGAGCGCGGAAAGACACGCCAGCCGCCGTGAGCCGAGGCGTCTCATCAACGCGGCCACCAGCGGGAACGAGGCCGCCGCGCCCGCGCCGCAGGCCATCAGCAGCAGCCCGACCTCGGCGGCGCTCAGCCCCAGGTGCGCCTTGACGGTGGGGATCCGGGAGGCCCAGGTGGCGTACTGGAAGCCGAGCGCGGCGAAGAGCGCCGCGATCGCCAGCAGGGACCGCCGGAACGGGTCGTGAACGGGGAACACGTCGATCAGCCCACTTCGTACTCGGACGGCGGCCGGTGCCCCGGGCCGCCGGGTGGCGTCGGCTCCGCGGAGCGGGCCGATGACCGGGCCGGCGGCTCCACCGCCCGCCACGGCCGGGACATGTAGACGGCGTCCGTGCCGTAGCTGTCGGGGAGTTCGACCCCCGGGTGGGCGGTGAAGCCGTGGCCCGCCCAGTAGGTCCCGCTGCCGGCCACGGCGACCAGGGAGAGGCGCCGGTAGCCGGCCGGCGCCGCGGTGGTGGTCAGGTGGCGCAGCAGGTGGCCGCCGAGTCCCCGGCCGCGCAGCGGTTCGGCGACGACGACGTCGTGCAGGTGCAGGTTGCCGTGGTGGCGGGCGGCGCTGCCTTCGGTCCGGGCCAGGTCGGGGACGCGGAACGGGGGGTAGGGCAGGGCCAGCAGATAGCCGGCCACCCGGTCGTGGTGGTCGAGCACGAAACACGTCCGCGGCGAGGCACGCACCCTGGACTGGAGCGCGGCGCGCCCCTCGGAGAGTCCGTGCCGGGTGTACGCGCCGGCCTCCAGCGCCACGATGGCCGGCCAGTCGGCATCCTGGATGTGCCGCACGCGCGGGCGGTCGCTCATCCCTCGCCCCCGATCACGGTGTACGGCAGCGGGTCGAAGCCGTTGAACCCCGTGGTGGTGTAACTGGTGGCGTAGGCGCCGCAGGCCAGCAACCACACCGGGTCGCCGGAGGCGACGTCCTCGGGCACTGCCACCAGGCCGTACTCGGCGTCGTAGGCGTCGTCGCTGTCGCAGGTGGGTCCGGCGACGACGGCGGGGACGGTCTTCGCGCCCCGGTGCGTGGGGAAGACCAGGGGGTACTGCACGGCGTCCATCTCGTAGAGCCCGTTGAACTTGCCGCAGCTGAGGTAGAGCCAGTGGCGGCGTTCGCCGTCGGGCTGCCGCCGGGCGGCGAGCCGGGCGACGTGGGCCCGGATGGCGCCGTGGTCGGCGACGAGGTGGCGGCCGGGCTCCAGCACGAAGCGCAGCGGGTGACCGGCCACCTCCCGCAGCCGCTGCATGCCCTCGCGGAGCACGGCGAACATCTTGTCCAGCGGCGGCTCCAGCGGTCTGCCGCGCCGGTCGAGGTAGCCGAGCGCGGGCAGTCCGCCGCCGAGGTTGACGTGGTCGGGCCGGATCCCCCGCCGCTTCAGCGCGGTGATCGCTTCGGCGAGGAGGTCGACGGCGTCGTGCCACGCTTCGGTGGTCATCTGCTGGGAGCCGACGTGGACGGAGAGGCCGGCCGGGGTCAGCCCGGCCTCCCGCGCCGTGTCCAGCACGCGTACCGCCTCCGGCACCGCGCAGCCGTACTTCCTGGTGAGCCCCCACAGCGCGCCGTGCCCGCTGGTGGCCAGGCGGCAGAAGACCCGGGCGCCCGGGGCGTGGGCGGCGACCGCCGTCACGTCCTCGACGCTGTCGGTGGCGAAGTCGCGCACCCCGAGCCGGTACGCCTCGGCGATGTTGTGGTCGGACTTGATGGTGTTGCCGTAGTGGATGTCGGCGACGGGGACGCCGGCCGCGATCGCCTGGGCGATCTCGTTGGGGCTCGCCGCGTCGGCCCCGGCGCCCTGGCGTGCCAGGGCGGACACGACCTCGTCCACCGGGCATGCCTTCATGGCGAACCGGACGGCGACCCCGGGCAGTTCGCGCCGCAGGGCACGGTGGTTCCCGGTGATGCCGGCCAGGTCGAGGACGAGCCGGTCCTCGGTGGCCTCGGCCAGGGCGGCGCGCAGCGGTGCGCCGGGTGCGTTGCGGTCCATGTCAGCGGTCCCGGTGCGGTACGGGGAAGCCGACGGCCCTGCTCGCCCGTACCAGGGGTTCCCACGCCTCGATGAGGAACGCGAAGTCCTCGGTGTCCGCCTGTGCCTCGTCCAGCAGTTGGTCGGTGCGGGAGGCCAGCAGGTCGGCGAAGGCGGCGTACCGTCCGCCGAGCGCGCGGTAGGAACGGTCCAGGCTGCGCAGGCGTTTGACGTTCTCGGTGGTGTCGAGCGCGGTGGCGTCCCGGACGAAGCCGGCGACGAGCCGGGTCCGTATCCGGTTCTCCTCGTCCAGCAGCGCTTCGCCGGCTTCGGCCATCCTGGCGTAGACGGCGTTGAAGTAGAGCATCGACAGGAAGAACTTGACCAGGCGCAGCTGGTAGCCGGTGAACCCCTGGCCGGTCTTGCGTTCCGGGGTGTGGAAGTTGACGATGTTGCGGTTGTGCAGGACGCCGGGGAGTGCGGCGTCGTGGACGAGGTGGATGAGGAAGTAGTCGCTGCCGATGGTGTCGGTGGCCGGTGGCAGCGGCACCTGTTCGTGCACCCGGTGGAAACTGATGTTGCACATGTCCACCCGCATGGGGTCGACCACGGTCAGCACCGCGTGGTCGGCGGTGAACGGCTCGCTGCCCGCGCCCTTGAACGACTCCTCGACGAGGCGGCGCTTGCGTTCGCCGGACCAGTCGGCGGGGGCCCAGAGGCTGACGATGTCGTGGTAGATGCCGGGGTCGATGGCGTGGATCTCGCCGATGTCGACGGAGAGTTCGCCCACGAAGGAGCTGCCCACCATGGTCACCGGCTTGCCGGCGTGGCGTTCCGCCAGGGTGTTGGCGTCCACCCGGGTCGCCGCCTCGCCGGCCCGCAGCCCGAGGGAGGTCAGCTCGTGGTGGACGGGGTAGAGGGGCTCCCCGTCGAGGTACTGGTAGCGGCTGTCGGAGTCGCGGCGGTGGACGGAGTCGCAGCCGAGGGCGGCGGCGATCAGGAAGGCGCGGTTGGTGCAGGCACCGTAGGAGACGCCGGCCGGGAGCATGAGGTCGAGCACGAGGTCGGGTTTGACGGCTCCGGCGTGGTCGATCACCCGCTGGAGGAAGCCGCGCTGGGCTGCCTCGTCCAGGTGGTGCACGGTGACCGGACGGGTCTCCCGCACCCGCCGCGCGGCTTCCGCGTGCCGGGCGAAGGTGTCCGGGTCGGAGGAGTCGAGGATCAGCAGGTACACCTCGGCGTCGAAGTGCCCGGCGGCGTAGGCTGCTTCGTCGCCCACCGCGGATATGGTCTCGGCGCAGGGGCGGTTGGTGGGAAGGGTCAGGCAGACTTTACGCATTCCCGGTCCCCGGAGGTCTGGTCGGATTCCTGCTTGCCGTGCCAGGACTTCAGCCCCAGCAGCCGGGCGCCGAGTTCGTCGAGTTCGGCGGTGGCGTAGCGGAGTGATTCGGGTGTGACGGCGTCGCCGAGGAGGGTGGCGTTCCAGTCCGGTGTGCTGAGGTCGCGCCAGGATTCGACCCGGGAGTTCCGCAGTTTCCCGTGGGATTCCAGGGCGGGCATCATGGACAGGTACTGCACGGCCCGCACCCCGTCGCGTGAGGTGTTGCGGGCGACTCCGTGGGCGAGCAGTCCGTTCCAGATGAGCAGGTCGCCGGCGGCGAGTTCGGGGCGGACGACGGGGAATTCGGCGCGGTCGACGTCGGGGCGGATGGGGTCGCGGCCGGCGGGCTGTTCCACCCGCCAGCGGTCGAACCGGCGGAAGAGTTCGGGGGAACACTGGAACCCGCCGCACTCCGGGGTGGTGTCGTTGAGGGCGATGATTCCCTGCACCCGTTGCGGCGGGACGCTGAGCGAGGTGTCGACGTCCCAGTGGAGTTCGATGTCGAACCCCTTGTCGGTGGGGGCGATGAGCGCGCGGTCGCGGTTGCGGATGTTGGGCGGGTTGAGGTTGAGCCGGTCGAGGGTGACCCAGAGTTCTTCGCAGTCCCAGACGTCGACGAAGGCGTCGTAGACCCGCCGGTTCTGCCTGCTGTCCCAGATCAGCTGGTGGTGGTAGGCCTCCACGAAGCCGTAGATGTGCAGTTCGCGGTCGAGGTCGGAGCGGTAGGGGCGCTCCTCGTACCAGGTCTCCGGGCGCTCGGGGTCGAGGCCCTGGAAGTCCCAGGCGAAGTCGAGCAGACGCCGGGCCGCGTCGGCCGGGATGGCTTCCTTCACCACCACGTAACCGTAGGTCTGCCAGAAGTCGAAGTCGGCTTCGGAGAGCACGCGCAGCGGCCGGGTTTTCCTCAGGTCCCGCAGTGGTGTCTGCGCCAGGTAGCTCTCGCCGTCCGCGCTGAAATACGGAATGTCAGATGGGGCTCGGTACAGGTAGCGGTCCGATGTCGGCATGAAAACGCTCCAAGGCTCGCGATTACCGTGGCTGTCCGGACGGACCGTTCTCCGGCGGCGGTGGGTGTCGGGTACACCGGTGCGGTCCGCACCGGGCTGCCTTCGGCGCGCGCCGCGCCGCTCGGGATCGTCACGGGGTCGTCACCGCCGCGGTGAACTCAAGGCGCACGGCGGCCGACTCACGCATCCGCCAAGGGGATTCGCCACAACCATCCCCCGCTCAACTCTCGCCACTAAGGTGGACTAGACCAACTTGCCCTGTCAACCATTGATTTGGGGAGAAACCCGGGACGTCGCGACGCGGTGACGGATACGGCACTTCGAGTGATTGGCATGGTTACGACAACGACTGCGCGCCGTCCGGAAGGCGGACGCTCCCCTTGACACGTCAGATCGGGGTGGGCCACCGTTGGTCCATACCAATTGCCCCCGGTGCGATCGGCGTGTCGGCACCATCGCGGAAGGCCCAGTCGATGTCCTCCAGTAACCACAGCAGCGAGTTGCGGCGCCTGGCGCTCTCCGTCCTCCAGCCGGGCTTCGAGGGCACCGAGGCGCCGGACTGGGTGCTGCGCGCGATCGGTGAGGGCCTCGGCTCGGTCGTCCTCTTCGCCCGCAACATCGCCACCCCCGAGCAGGTGGCCCGGCTCACCGCCCGACTGCGCGCCGAGAACCCCGAGTTGGTCATCGCGATCGACGAGGAGGCCGGCGACGTCACCCGCATCGAGTCCTGGACCGGCTCCACCCGCCCCGGCAACTTCGCCCTCGGCGCCGTGGACGACGTCGAACTCACCGAGTCCGTCGCCCGCGACCTCGGCCGCGAACTCCACGCCGCCGGGGTCAGCCTGGACTACGCGCCCAGTGTCGACGTCAACTCCAACCCCGACAACCCGGTCATCGGCGTGCGGTCGTTCGGCACCGGCACGGAACTGGTCTCCCGGCACGCCGCCGCCTGGATCCGCGGCCTCCAGTCGGCCGGCGTGGCCGCCTGCGCCAAGCACTTCCCCGGCCACGGTGACACCGCCGTCGACTCCCACCACGGACTGCCGCGGTACGAGGCCGACGCCGAGGAGATCGCCGCGCGGGCGCTGCCCCCGTTCCGCGCCGCGCTCCAGGCGGGGGTGCGCGCGGTGATGAGCGCCCACCTCCTGGTGCCCGCCTACGACCGCGACCTGCCGGCCACCTTGAGCAGCAGCGTCCTGGAAGAACTGCTCCGCAAGGAACTGGGCTTCGACGGCCTGATCGTCACCGACGGCATCGAGATGGGCGCGGTCGCCGACCGCTACGGCATCGACGGGGCCACGGTCCGCGCCATCGCGGCCGGCGCCGACGCCATCTGCGTGGGCGGCGAGAGCGCCGACCAGGGCACCACCGAACTCCTCGCCGAGGCGCTGGCGGCTGCCGTGGTCCGCGGCGACCTGGCCGAGGAACGCCTCGCCGAGGCGGCCGGACGCCTGCGTGCCTTCGCCGCCTGGTCGACGGGGCTGGGCCGGTCCGTACCCGTGGACCCGGTCGGCGGCGACATCGGTTTCACCGCGGCCCGCCGCGCCGTGCGGCTGACCGGCCCCGTCCACGACGTCCTGCCGCTGACCACCGCGCCGCACGTGGTGGAACTGGTGCCCGCCACCAACCTCGCCATCGGCAAGGAGACCCCGTGGGGCGTGGCCGTCCCGCTGCGCGAACGGCTCCCCGGAACCACCTTCGTCCGGGTGCACCAGCGGCAGCTGGCGGCCGACGCCGGGTTCCTGGACGCGCACGCGCTGGCGCCCGCCTCGGGACGCCCGCTGGTCGTCGTGGTGCGGGACGCCTCCCGGCACGCGTGGATGGAGCGCGCCCTGGGCACCCTGGCCACCGCCCGCCCCGACGCCATCGTGGTGGAGATGGGCCTGCCCGGCGCACCGCACCCGGGCGCGGTGCGCATCGACACCTGCGGTGCCACCGCGGCGTCCGGGGTGGCCGCCGCGGAGATCCTGGCGGGCGCGGGACACACGGTGCCGGCGCGGACCGCCGAGCCCGTGTGACCGCCGGCCGGGCGCCCGGTGCCGGGCTACCTCGCGGTCACTCCGCGATGCCCCGGGTGAGCACGACCACGGTGACGAACCGCCGGTAGAGGCGGACCGGGTCGGCGTCGGTGAGCTCCACGGTCACCGGGTCGATCCGGGTCACCCCGGTGATCCACGTCGCCATGTCGGCGAGGTCGGGGTTGCGGAACCGTACGGTGAGCGTGGCGGGGAGCGTGATGCGCGGCGGGGCGGCGTCCGGCAGGGCACGCACCGCCTCGCGGGCGGCGTCCCGGATCAGTTCGCGGGCCTGCTCGGGGTGGAGGCTGTCGGCGGCGAACCGGGAGATGGACGTCTTGACCACGGCGCGGTGGATCCCGGGGCAGAACGGCTCGATCTCGGCGGCCGTGGTGTCGTCACCGGTGATGAGCACCACCGGCACCCCGTGCCCCAGCGCCACCAGCGCGTTGATGCCGCTCTCCCCCGCCGTCACCCCGTTGAGCCGCACCTCGGCGATGGCCAGCGGGTTGTAGGTGTGCGAGAGCGTGGCCGGAGCGCCCGACATCGAGCCGTGGTACGAGACGAAGAAGACACCGTCGAACGAGGCGTCCAGCCCCTCCATCATGTACAGCGGCTTGTGGCGTCCGGAGAGGTAACGGGCCCGGCCGGCCAGGGCGTCGGGGCGCAGGTTGGCCATGGTCGAGTGGGAGTCGTTGACCAGGAAGGCGGAGGCCCCGCCGGCCATGGCGCCCTCGATCGCGGCGTTGACCTCCTCCTGCAACAGGCCGCGGTAGTAGGCGTATTCGGGCTCCGAGGGCCTGCACTGCGACCAGTCGACGACCCCCGCGGTGCCCTCCATGTCGGACGAGAGGAAGATTTTCACGCCACGCTCCAAGGGTGCTCTGCCGCGCGCCGGGCGCGGTGATCGTCACCGTACGCCGGGATCGGGCCGGTGACCAGGGGGCATCGGCGCCGCGCGGGGTCACGCCGGGGGCGCCACCACGGGCGGGTCGCCCCACGGGGTCTCCAGCGCGGTGCGCAGCGCGTCGAGCGTCCGGCGGCCGATGCGGGCGGCGAGTTCGTCCTCCAGCCGCCGCAGGACGGCGAGCGCCTGCCGGTGCGCGTCCGCGCCGCGCTCGGTGCGGCGGATGAGCCGTTGCCGGGCCGAGGCGGGGTGCGCCACCTGTTCCAGCAGCCCGGCGGCGACCAGGCTGTGCACGGCCTGGTGGGCGGTCTGCCGGGTGACCGCCATCCGCCGGGCCAGCTCGGAGACGGTGGTGCCGGCCTCGTCCAGCTCCGCGAAGAGCTGGAGCTGGGTCGGGGAGACCGGCGGGGTGCCCGCCCGCTCCATGGCCGCCACCAGCGCGTCCTCGAACCACCTGCGGGCCTCGCCGAGCAGTTGCGGAAGGTTGCGGCCGGTGTGCATGGGCTCCTCACGAGGGACGGGGTACGGCGGACGTACGCCGGTCAGCCTACGGGTACGCGCGCCGTCTTGCCGTCCGCCGCACTGTTATGTCAGGCTGCCTGACATAACATACCTCCGTTCCGCTGGGAGTGCCATGACCTTCGAGTACGCCACCCGTTACCGCAGCGCCTCGCGCATCCCCGCCGAGCCGGGCAGGCCCTACTTCGTCGAGAAGGGCGAGGGCGACCGCGCCCACCTCTTCGGCGACCTGATCACCATCTACGCGGGCGGCGAGCAGACCGAGAACACCTTCAACTTCTTCACCTGCGAAGGCCCCAAGGGCGACATCATCCCGGCCCATCTGCACCCGGAGACCTACGAGGTGTTCTACGTCACCCAGGGCGCGGTCCGGCTGTTCGTCGAGGACACCGCGGGCGAACAGCGGGAAAAGCTGCTCACCGCCGGTGACTTCGGCTTCGTGCCGAAGAACTGCCCGCACGCCTACCGCATGGAACGCCACCACACCCAGGTCGTCGGCGTCGCCGCCGGACCCGGCGGGACCTTCGAGCGCTTCTTCGAGAACCTCGGCGCCCCCACCGGTGAACTCGGCCTGCCGTCCGAACCCGTCGTCCCCGCCCCGGAGAAGTTCCGTACCGTGCCCGGCCGTTACGACGTGCGCTTCCTCCCCGACCACCGGTGGCGCACCGGGTGAACGCGGCTGCGCCCGGCAGCCCGGGGGCGCGTCACGCGCGGTCGGGCAGCGGCGGGCCCAGCGTGGTGGTGCCGGGGCGGGCCAGCCGGGTCAGGCCGCGGCGGTAGACGACGACCGCCTCCTCGGTGCGGCCGTGCCGGTGCAGCAGGTCGCCCAGGAGGCGTGCGGTGTCCGCCAGGTCGCCGGTGACCTCGGCCTCCTCCTGGAGCGGGATGGCGGCCCGGTAGTGCGCCTCGGCGGCGGCGTCCTCGCCGCGTTCCTCGTGGATCAGGCCGAGCAGCCGGTGCGCGGCGGCGGCGTGGACGGCACCGTTGCCGGGGCCGAGTCCGGCCAGCAGTCCGCGCAGCACCTCCTCGGCCTCGGCGGGGCGACCGCGGCGCCGGCGGACGTCGGCGAGCTCCACCTCGACCTGGACGGCGTAGAACTCCGCGCCGACCGCGCGCAGCATCTCCCGGGCGGTACGCAACTCGTCCTCGGCCTCGGCGAGCCGCCCGTGCTGGGTGTGCAGATAGCCGCGCATCCAGTGGCACTGGGCCAGCTCGGTGCGGATCTCCCGGCGCTGGTACAGCTCCTCCGCCTTGACCAGGTGCGTTTCGGCCTCGGCGTACCGGCCGCGCGCGGCCAGGGTGCGCGCCACCGAACGGTGCAGCCCGGCCACCGCCACCGGATCGGGCACCGAGGGCGCCAGCCCGAGGGCGAGCGAGGCGGCCTTCGCGGCGCGCTCGTAGGCGCCCAGGTCCATGTACGGGGTGATGACGGTGGCGTACAGCAGCAGCAACGCCGCGGGGTCGGGCAGCCCCTCGGCGTTGAGTTCGTCGATGGTCTTCTCCAGCAGATAGCACGCGTACCGCACGTCACCGCGCAGTTGGTGGACGGTGGCGAGACCGCGTACCGCCCGTACCCGCTCGGGCAGCGGTGCGTCGGCGAGCAGACGCTGTGCCCGCTCGAACTCCTCCTGCGCCTCGGCCAGGGCGCCGCGCCGCACCAGCCCGTTGCCGAGGGCGACCCGCAGTTCGGACTCCAGGTCGGCCACACCGTGCCGCCGGGCGCGGGCGATAAGGGCGGTGAGCAGCGGTCCGGTCTCCTCGCCCGCGTCCATCAGGCGTCCGGCCTCGGCGAGCCCCTCGCGCAGTTCGGTGCGGAGGGTGGCGGGGACGCCGCTGGCCAGTTGCTCGTAGGTGGTGTCCAGCTTCTCGGCGAAGTAGCGCAGCGCGGTCTCGGAGGCGCGTGCCTTGCCAGCCTCCAGGGTGGAGACGTAGGCGGCGGTGTACTTCGGCTCGGCGAGCTGACGTTGCGTCAACTTCCTGGCGTTACGCAGCCGTTGGATCCGCTCGCCGACCTCCTTGGCGTCGCCGACCTGGAGGTCCGCACCGTGACCGGCGTTCGACATCGGCACCTTCCCGTCCCGGAGCGGCGCTGACGGCCGCGTGCCCGTTGCGTGCTTGCCCTGCGGGTCCGTACGGATCCGTACCGGACCCTTGCGGGGGCGGACCCGGGCCCCTAACTTAACTGATCGCGTAACCGTTCTTATTCGCCGACTTAAGTCGCCGGCCCCCGCGTCCCCGGCCGTCACCGCGCCCCGCCGTCCGCCACCTCCCGGAGCATCCATGGCACCCTTGCGCAAACGCCTCGCCCTCGCCGCCGTCCTCACCTCCGCGCTCGCGTCGCTGTGCGCCCCGGCCGCCGGAGCCGCCACGCCGTCCGCCGTGGCGCCCACCGTGCCGCCCGCCGCCCGTACCGCCGCCGCGACCGGGCCCACCTGCTGGTACGGAGCCTGCTACGACTACGTCTACGGCCGCCAGACCACCGACACCACGGGCGCCGAGATACGCATGGCCATCGCCGCCCCCGAGGTCGACCCGGCCAGGGACGACGAGCACTCGCTCCAGGAACTCTCCCTCCAGGACACCGCCCGCAAGTCCACCGTCGAGGTCGGCTGGACGGTGGACCGCGGGCTCAACGGCGACGACCGCCCCCACCTCTTCGTCTACCACTGGGTCGACGGGCAGACCTCCTGCTACAACGGCTGCGGCTTCGTCCCGGTCTCCCGGACGGTCACGGCGGGCATGCCGCTGCGGGCCGGCCACGCCGCGCGGTTCGCCATCCGCAACCTCGGCGGCGACTGGTGGATCTTCTACGACCACCACGCGGTCGGCTACTTCCCCGGCGCCCTGTGGAACGGCGGCTACCCCAGGGCCCAGGTCGTCACCGCCTTCGGCGAGGTGGCCGCGGACGCCGACGACCTGCCGTCCTGCACCGACATGGGCAACGGCGTCCCCGGCGCCTCCCCCGGTGCCTCCTGGATCGCCGGCTACCGGCTCTTCGGGTCCGCCGACCGGCCCGCGTTCACGGTGAGCGCGTCCAGCCCGGACGCCTACGGTTACGGCCGGGCCACCGCGACCTCCTTCCGCCTGGGCGGCCCCGGCTCCGGCCGCTGCCCCGCGGCCCCGCCCGCCCCGGTGACCGGCGGCTGACCGGGACTTCCGGCGCCGGCTCGCATCCGTTACTTCTTTCGAGTGCAGGTGCGGTGGGACGGGTCTGACGGGACGACGGGCGGGGGATGACCGGCGTGAGTTGATCAACACACGACGGGGGAGCCGTACCGATGACCACCACCACCGAGCCCTACGCCCATCTCGCACCCGCCTACGACCGGCTGGTCGACTGGGTGGTCACCGAGCGCGGTGAGTGCCCGCGCGGCAGGATCGCCGACTTCCTGGCGGAATACTGGGGCGGACGGCCGCGCCCGGTCCGCACGGTGCTGGAGGTCTGCTGCGGCACCGGGCTGACCCTCGCCGAGCTGGCCGGGCGCGGCTACGCCGTCACCGGGCTCGACCGCTCGGCGGCCATGCTGGAGCAGGCCGCCCGGCGCCTCGGGCCCGACGTCCCGCTGGTGCAGGCGCAGTTGCCGAGCATCCCGCTGCGCCCCGGGTTCGACGCCGTGATCAGCGCGGCGGCCGGCCTCAACTACCTGCCCGACGAGACGGCGCTGACCGAGACGCTGGCCGCCGTGGCACGCGTCCTCGCCCCCGGCGGCACCTTCGTCTTCGACCTGCTGAGCACCACCCTCCTGGAGCGCTCCTTCGACCCGGCCGCGCCCCGGGTGCAGGGCGCCGAGCTGGAGGACGTCTCCTATCTGTGGACCTTCGAGACCCCGCCCTCCAGGGCCCACTTCGACCTCACCTACGTGCAGTTCCTGCGCCGGCCGGACGCCCCGGGCCAGACGTACGTCAAGACGCGCGAGGTGCACCGCATGTATCCGGTGCCCCAGGAGGCCGTCCGCCGCGCGGCCGACCGGGCCGGCTTCACGGACGTCGCCGTCCACGACAACTACGGGCCGCACCGGGCCGGCCCGGAAACCCTCTACGAGACCTGGACGCTGGCCCTCCCCGCCGCACCCGCCGCGGGGGAGCACGGGTGAAGCGTCACGAACTCGGCGCGGCCGGCCTCACCGACCCACGGCTGGCCCGCGCCTACCAGGCGTGCGCCGACCGGCTGCGCGGGCGCAACCCCGCCGCCTTCCCCACCACCCGGTGCCTGCTGCCGCCCGGCAAACGCCCCTACTACGACGCCCTCCTCGCCTTCTGCCGGCACACCGACGACCTGCTCGACGACCCGACGGTGGAGGTGGCGGAGCGGGAGCGCCGGTTCGACGCGTTCGCGGCGTACCTGACGGGGTTGATGGAGGCCGCGCCCGACGGGACGGCGCCCCCGTACGTGCCGTCCCCGTCCCCGTCCCCGGGCGACGGCGAGGAGCCGCCGGGTGCCCTGATCGCCGTGGCGTTCGCGCACTTCACCCGCGTCTGGCGGATCCCGGCCGAGTCGGTCTCCCGGTTCCTGCGCACGATCCGCGGCGATCTGCGGGTGACGGCCTACCCGACGTACCAGGATCTGCACGCCTACATGCGGGACGTCAGCGGGGAACCGGCGGTGTGGATCAACACCCTGTTGCAGCCGGCCGCCCCGGCCGAGCACTCCCGCCGCATGGTGGTCGCCCTCAGCCACGGGATCTACCTGCTGCACTTCATCGGCGACATCGGCGAAGACCTGCGGCTGGGCCGGGTCTACCTGCCGCAGGAGGACCTCGGCCGGTACGGCGTCACCCGCAGCGCGCTGGCGACGGCCGCCAGCACCGGGCGCCCGAGCGAGCCGGTGCGGCTGCTCATCCGCCACCAGGCCGTCCGCGTCCACCAACTGCTGGCCGCCTCCGACGGCTGGTGGCGGCTGCTGCACCCCGCCTCGCGGCAGTTCGCCCACCGCTACCACGCGCTGGCCCGCGACGCCCTCCACGACCTGGTGCGCGGCGGATACGAGGTGCCGCGCCCGGCGTCCCCGGCCCTGGCGACCGGCCGGGCCGCGCTGGCCACCGCCCGCACCGGCGCCGCCTACGCCCACGGTCTGCTGCGTCCGCTCTGGGCGCCGCCCGCCGCCGTCACCCGGTTGACCTGATCCTCCCGCCCTCTCCGGAACTCGGAACGAAATGCCGGATTCAAGGTGGTTTGACGGAGGGGCGCGGGGGTAGCAGCGCTCGCGGGGGCCGAACAGCCGAGGTGGTGGACCCGATGTCGGCAGGGACCCTTGTCGCCATCATCGTGCCGGTCGTGGTCGTCCTGGCCGCGCTGGCGGTGGTGGTCTGGATGCTGGCCAGACGGCGCCGGCTGCGGGAACGTTTCGGCCCGGAGTACGACCGCGCGGTCGCCGAGGACGGCAGCCGTCTGGCGGCCGAGCGCGAGCTACGGGAACGCGAGACGCGCCACGAGGAAATGGAGATCAAGCCGCTGCCGCCGAGCACCCGGCAGCGTTACGCCGAGGACTGGACGCGGGTGCAGGAGCACTTCGTCGACCGGCCCGAGGAGACCGTGCGGGAGGCCGACCGGCTGGTCACCTCGCTGATGGGCGAGCGCGGCTACCCCACCGGCGGGTTCCAGCAGCAGGCCCGCGACCTGTCGGTGCGGCACGCCCGCACCCTGGAGCACTACCGGGCCGCCCACGCGGTCGACGAACGAGCCGTCCGCCACCAGGCGACCACCGAGGAACTGCGCGGCGCCATGGTGCACTACCGCGCCCTCTTCGACGACCTCCTGGAGGACGGACAGGAGCGCCCCTCCGGCGACCGGTCCTGAACGGGCCGGTCCCGAGCCAGGCCATCCGGCGGGACGCCACCAGCCGCCCCGCCGCACGGAGGTGAACACCGATGCGCAACACGCGACCCGACCAGCCCGGCACGGGCGACCTCTCCACGGAGGACCTGGCCGGCACCACCGCGGGCGAACCGCCCACCCCGCCCGACGCCCCGCAGTTCCCCGGCGAGGCGATCGACACCGGTACGAAGACGGAGACGGAGACGGAGACGGAACCCGAGCCGGAACCGGAACCCGAGGCCGAACCCCAGGCCGGCGCCGAGGAGGGACCCACGGCAGCCGAACCTGTCGGCGGCACCACGGTCAGCGACGCGGACAAGGACACCGACACCGACCGCCCCGGGACGACGGAGGAGTCCCTGCTCGGCGACGCCGGCGAGGACTTCCGCAACCGCTGGCAGGAGATCCAGAGCGGATTCGTCGACCGCCCCGAGGACTCCGTCCACCAAGCCGACGCACTCGTCGCCGAAGTGATGCAAGCTCTCGCCGCGTCCTTCGCCGAACACAAACAACAACTGGAACACCAGTGGCACAGCGGCGCCCAGGTCCCGACCGAAGACCTCCGCGTCGCCCTCCAACGCTACCGGACCTTCTTCAACCGCCTCCTCAGCGCCTGACCGCAGCCCCCGGCGGCCCGGCCCGAAGCACCCGGCGACACCGCACCCGCCGCGGCACCGAGCCCCCGCCGGCGGCGCCGTACGGGCCGCGCCACCCACCCGCGCCCCCGGCGCGGATCACACCCCCTCGCGCCGCGACAACGCCACCGCCGCCACCCCTCACCCCACCGCCACCACGGCGCAGCACAGCAGCGCGGTCACCAACCTGCCGGTGGAGCCTGGGGATTGGGCGCCGTAGAGGGTGCCGCAGGCTGCGATGCCGAGGGCGAGGCCGAGTTGGCGGGAGCTGTTGGCGGCGGCGCCGGCGGTGCCGTACTCGGGCGGGACGGCGGCGATGGCCACGGCGGGGAGCACCGGGGAGACGATGCCGGCGCCGAAGCCGGTGATCACCAGCGCCGGCAGGAGCGCCGGCCACCCGGGCCAGGCGGGGAGCAGCAGACCGGCCGCGCAGCCCGAACCGATCACGACGGTCGCCCCGCCGAGCACCCGGGCCGGGGCCGCGCCGTGCAGCCCTTCGCTGACCAGCGCCGACGCCACGAAGAACGACACCACCTGGACGGTCAGCACCAGTGAGGTGCCCAACGGTCCTAGCCCCGTTGTGCCCTGCAACCACAGCGACAGCACCGGTAACGCGCCGAACGACGCGAAGTAGTAGCCGAAGGCGACGACCAGCACGCCGACGAGACCGCGCCGGGCGAAGAGCCGTGGCGGCATCATCGGCTGCGGGCCGAGCCGTTCGGCGGCCACGAACCCGGCGACGGCGAGGACGGCGACCAGGGCGGCGACGAGCGTTCCGGGCGCGGTCCAGCCGCGGTCGCCCCGTTGATCACGGCGTAGGTGAGCGCGGTGGCGGCGAGTGTGAAGGTGCCGATCCCGGCGGGGTCGACGCGGGTGCCGGTGCGGGCGCCGTCGGTCAGTGAGGTGACGGCGAGGACGACGGCGGCCACGCAGACCGGCAGCGGCGCGAGGAAGATCCAGCGCCAGCCGAGGAGTTGGGCGAGGAGGCCGCCGGAGAGGGTGCCCACGGCCCCGGAGGCGCCGGCCACCGTTCCCCAGACGGCGAACGCGCGCGCCCGGGCCCGGCCGTGGTAGGTGAGTCCGACCAGCGGCAGGATGGTGGCGAACATCGCGGCACCCGCCGCCCCCTGCACGGCGCGCGGTGATCAGCGTGCCCACCGAACCGGTGAGCCCGCAGGCGAGGGTGGCCAGGCTGAAGACGGTCAGCCCGGCCAGGTGGACGCGTTTGCGGCCCAGGTTGTCGCTGATCGAGCCCATGCCGAGCAGCAGTCCGGCGAGGGCGACGGTGAACACGTCCACGATCCTCTGCCGGGCACCGGTCCCGCCGCCGAGGTCGGCGCCGATCGCGGGCAGGGCCACGGTGACGATCGTGGTGTTGAGCAGCAGCAGGAAGGTGCCCACGCAGGCGGCGGTCAGCGGACGCCAGGAGACGGGCGGGGGTTCGGCGGCGGGGCCGGAACCGTTCGTCGCGGCGGTGGTGTCGGGACGGTCGGGGTACGAGGCGTCGGCCATGCACCGCACGATGCTGTAATGCCCTTGTGCCTGAGAGCCATTACTACCCCGCGATCCTGCGTCTGGTGACCGACATCACCAACCGCCCGCCGACCGGACTGGACGATCTGCGCCACCGCTGCGTGACAGCCGGCCTGGGCCCCGGCATCCCGGCGGGCCCCGCCGACCTCGCGGAGATCCGCCGTCTCGGCGACCGCTGGGCCGAGATCGTCGACGCGGACACCGAGGAACGCCGGGTCGCGCTGCTCAACGCACTGCTCGCCGAGGCCGCCGCCTACCCCCGGATCACCACCCACGACGGCTGCGGCTGGCATCTGCACTACCGCGACGACGGCGTCGGCCTCGCCGCCGTGCTGCGTGCCGTGACCGGCGTGGCCGCCGCACAACACCTCACCCAGCTCGGCATGGACCGGCTCGGCCGCTGCGCGCTGGACGAATGCCGCCTGGCCTTCGTCGACTTCAGCCGTGGCGGCCGGCAGCGCTACTGCTCCCGCGCCTGCGCCAACCGCGACGCCGTCCGCCGCCACCGCCGCCGGAACGCCGGCTGACACCGGGCCGACGGCGCCCTCGAACGCGGCGTCCGAATGCCGCCGGACCCCACGCCCCGGCCCGACCATGATCGAGTCGTCAACCCATCCGGGAACGTGAGACGGAGAACGACATGACCGGGCAGTTGTACGGCAAGGTGGCACTGGTGACCGGCGGCAGCCGGGGGATCGGCGAGGGCGTCGCGCTGCGCCTCGCCGAGGACGGCGCCGACGTGGCGGTGACCTACCGCGACTCCGGAGACCGCGCGGCCGAGGTGGTCGACCGCGTCAAGGCGCTGGGCCGCCGCGGCTGGGCCGTACGGGCCGACGCGGCGGACCCGGAGGCGGTACGGGACGCGGTGCGCCGCACGGTTGGTGACGCCGGGCGCCTCGACGTCCTGGTCAACAACGCCGGCATCGGCGTGCTCGGCCCGCTGGCCGAGATGACGCCGCAGGACATCGACCGCGTGCTGCACGTCAACGTCCGGGCGCCGTTCGTCGCGTGCCAGGAGGCGGCGGCGCACATGGCGGAGGGCGGACGGATCGTCACCATCGGCAGCTGTGTCGCGGAGCGGGCGGCCTTCCCCGGCAGCGTGCTCTACGGCACCAGCAAGGCGGCGTTGACCGGGCTGACCCGTTCCCTCGCCCGCGAACTGGGTCCCCGTGGCGTCACCGTCAACCTGATCACCCCCGGGCCGATCGACACCGACCTCAACCCGGCGGACGGCCCCGCGGCCGACCCGCAGCGCGCGCTCACCGCCCTGGGCCGCTACGGCCTGCCGTGGGACGTCGCCGCCATGGTGGCCCACCTCGCCGGGGAGGGCGGCCGGTACGTCACCGGTGCCGAGATCGCCGTGGACGGCGGTTTCGCCGCCTGACCCGCCGCAGGAGTCCACCGGGTGGCGGTGCCCGGGCCGTGGACGGTACGGGCGGGCGCGGCGGCACCCGGATGGCCGGTGGCCTGCCGCGCCCGGGAACGCGGGGCGGTAGCGTCGGCAGGGACCACGGCACGTCGGCGGCCCCTGGCAGGCCGGTGACCCCACCGCGGAAGGGACGTGATCGCCGTGCGGACATCGGTACTGGCGGGCGTCGGTTCACGGCTTCCGGCACGCGAGGTGACCAGCGAGGAGGTCGCGGCTCACATCGGCGGGACCGCGCGGTGGATCCACACCCGTACCGGCATCCGCTCCCGGCACGTGGTGGACCCCGGGGTCACCACCGGCGACCTCGCCGTGGCGGCCGGCCGCGCGGCGCTGGCGTCGGCGCGCGCCGACTCCGTCTCGGCGGTGGTGGTGGCCACCACGTCACCGGACCGCCCGTGCCCGGGCACCGCGCCGGCGGTCGCGGCCCGGCTGGGGCTGGCGGGGGCCGCGGCGCTGGACGTGCAGGCGGTGTGCGCGGGCTTCGTCTACGCGCTGGGCACCGCGCAGGGGCTGATCGCGGCCGGTACCGCGGACAGCGTGCTGGTGATCGGGGCCGATGTGATGTCGCCGTTGCGGGACCCCTCCGACCCCGGTGTCTTCCCGCTCTTCGGTGACGGGGCCGGCGCCGTCGTCCTGCGGGCGGGACGGGAGGGCGAGCCCGGGGCGCTGGGGCCCACGGTGCTCGGCGCCGACGGCCGGGGCCGGGACCTGATCACCGTGCCCGGCGGCGGGTGCGAGGAGGCCGTCGGCGCCACCGGGGCGACGTCCGAGCGGTATCTGCGGATGCGGGGACGTGAGGTGTTCGCCCGGGCGGTGGAGTGCATGGAGGCCGCCTCCCGCCAGGCCCTCGACGCGGCCGGCTGGAAGGCGGACGAGGTGGACCGCGTGGTGCCGCACCAGGCCAACGCGCGGATCATCACCATGCTCGGGGAGCAGCTCGGCATCGCGGCGGACCGGATCCTCACCAACATCGAAGACGTGGGCAACACCTCGGCGGCGTCCGTCCCGTTGCTGCTCGACCACGCCCACCGGGACGGCGGCCTCGCGCCGGGGCAGCGCGTCCTGCTCACCGCGTTCGGCGGCGGGCTCGCCTGGGGTGCCACCACCTTGGTCTGGCCCCGCCTGGATCGTCCCACCTGACCACCACCGGCACACCGGGAGGCGTCATGTACGACATCCTCACGTCCATCCTCACCAGCCGGTTCCGGGTCAAGCCGGAGCTGATCCGGCCGGACGCCCCGGTGCGGGCGCTGGGCCTGGACTCGCTGTTCATGGTGGAGCTCTCCCTCGTCCTGCGGAAGGACCCGGGGGTCCACGTGGAGGTCGGCGACCTGCTCGGGGCGGACACGCTCGCCGAACTGGCGCGGGCCATCGAGCGCAAGCACCATGCCTCCGCCTGACGCCGCCGCCCCGGGCCCCGGCGCCCCGCCCCGTCCGGCGCCCGCCGAGCCCCACGTGGTGGAGTTCGGGTACCGGGGATACCGCTACGCGGCCCGGGTGAGCCCGTGTGCGGAGGCGCGGACCGAACCGTTGCTCGTCCTCGGCGGGGCGCTGCAGAGCAAGGACGCCTGGCGCCTCCACGAGATGGACTTCGCCACCTGGGCCACCACGGTCGCCATCGACGTCCCCGGGCTCGGCGACGCCGATCCACTCCCGGTCCACCACGGCCTCGACTTCCACGCCGACGCGCTGCGGCACGCGCTCGACCGCCTGGCGATGCCCTCGGTGAACGTGCTCGGTTACTCCTACGGGGCCCTGATCGCCTACCAGTTGGCGTGCGCCTTCCCCGGCCGCGTGGCACGGCTCGCCCTGGCCGGGATGGGCGAGCCGGAACCGGAACAGGCCGAGGACGCCGCCGAGATACGGGAGATGGCGCGGCTCCTCCAGGACGGCGCCTGGGACGCCTTCGCCCGCCGGGCCGCCGACGTCCTCACCCGCACCACCGGCATCACGCGCACCGACGCGTCCGCCGCCGTCCAGTTGCTCGTGCACCGCCAGTTCACCACCTTGTCCGCGGACAGGACGCGGCAGTACCTCGCCAACCTCGAACGCCTCAAGTACGCCTACGAGCACCGTGGTTCATGGATCACCGGCCCGGCGGACGGCGCCCCCCTGGCCGTGCCCACCCTGCTGTTCACCGGGGCCGGCGACACGCTGGCCACCCCGGAACGCGTCCGCGCCTTCACCGCCGCCTTCGCCGACGCGACGTTCACCACGGTCCGCGACAGCTGGCACCTGGCCCTGCTGGAGCGCCGCGCCGAGTGCACCGATCTGCTGCGCCGTTTCTTCACCGACGACCTCGCGCGGACGCCGGGGTACTGCACTGCGATCGAGCGCCTCGGGGCGACCGGCCGCAGGTGAGCGGGGGTTGTCGTACCCCTGCCGTATCGTCGCCGTCATGACCGTTCACCTTCCTCGGCTCGACCACGAGCAGCGCCGCGCCCGGCTCGCGCGGCGTCATCTGCTGGCGCCCTCGTGGCGGGCGCCGGACGTCGGGTCGGTCGCGGACGCGGTGGTGGCGCTGCACGCGACGGATCCGGCGACGGTCTACCTGTCGGCCTGCGCCCGGCTCGCCCGGCCGGACGCCGCCGAGGTCGACCGGGCGCTGTACGAGGAGGTGTCACTGGTCAAGCTGTTGTCGATGCGGCGCACGCTGTTCGCGGTCACCGCGGGCTTCGCGCCGTACGTCGCCTCCTCCACCGCCCGCGCCGTCGCGGCACGTGAACGCGCCCAGCTCCTCAAGCACTTGCGCGAGGGCGCGACCGGCTGGGACGAGCGGCGGCTGGTGGAGGCCGAGCGCGAGGTGCTCCAGGCGCTCGCCCGGCACGGTGAGGCCACCACCGCCGAGCTGTCCGAGCACGTCCCCGCGCTGCGCGAGACGATCCTGAGGTCGCCCGGCAAGCCCTACGAGGCCCGGCAGAGCGTGGGGAGCCGGCTGCTGCGGCTGCTCGCCTCGGACGGGCACGTGCGCCGGGGCCGGCCGCGTGGCTCGTGGACCAGCAGCCTGTACCCCTGGGCCCCGATACCGCAGCTCCCCGACGTACCCGTGCGGGAGGCCAGGGCGGAGGTGGTGCGCCGCTGGCTGGGCGCGTTCGGCCCGGGGAGCGAGGCGGACGTGAAGTGGTGGACGGGGTGGTCGCTGCGGGACGTCCGGGCGGCGCTCGCGGACGTCGCGGCGGTGGAGGTGGAGCTGACCGGCGGCACCGGGTACGTCCTGCCCGGCGACGAGGGTCCGGAGGAGGCCGGCGAGGCGTGGGCCGCGCTGCTCCCCGGGCTCGACCCGACGGCGATGGGCTGGCGCGAGCGCGACTGGTACCTCGACCCCGGTCACATACCCCACCTCTTCGACCGGGCGGGCAACATCGGCCCCACCGTGTGGTGAAACGGGCGGATCGTCGGCGGCTGGGCCCAGCGCGCCGACGGGGAGGTCGTCCGGGAGCTGCTGTCCGACCCCGGCCCCGAGGCGGTCGCCCTGATCGAGGCCGAGGCCGGACGCCTCGCCGGCTGGCTGGACGGGGTACGGGTCACCCCGCGGTTCCGCACGCCCCTGGAGCGTCGGCTGAGCGGCTGAGGCACACCACGGATCCCCGGGTCACCGGGGCAGCCGCAGAACGCCGGCGAAGGCGTCGGCGAGCAGCCGTTCCTCGTCGAGCGGACGGCCGGCGGGGCGGTCGGCGTCGCGCGTGGCGTCGTCGTGGGCGGTGTCGTCGTGCCGCCAGGCGATGATCCCGTCCGGGCGCACCAGCACCGCGCCGCGGCCGGTCAGCCGGTAGCGGTCGGCGCACTCGGCGGAGTCGGCCAGGTGGGCGCGTACGGGGACGCCGAGCCGGGCGCCGACGGCTCCGGCGGCGGTGCGCCAGGCGTGGCCGTCCGCCCCGGTGAGGAGGGTGAAGCCGGCCCCGAAGAGGTCGATCACGGAGATCTCGCGGCCGTCGTGGCGGATGGTGGCGTTGGGTGCCCGGAAACCGACGCGGGCGCTGGGGCGCAGCGGGTCCTCCAGTTCCACCGCGCCGTCCACCACACCGGCCCCGAAGGCCGCGGCCATGGGGTCGACGAGGTCGGGGAGGTCGTCGCCGCCGCGCAGGTGCGGGGCCATCCGCTCGGCGTAGTTGGCGAGTTGCTGGCCGGCGACGAGTTCGCCGACGGGGCGTCGTTCGGCGTCGTAGGTGTCCAGGAACTCCGGGCCGGTGGCGCCGCCGACGGCCAGGGCGAGCCGCCAGGCCGCGTCGGCGCCGTCCTGCACGGCGAGGTTGCCGCCCTGGCCGCCGGTGGGCGGCATGGTGTGCGCCGCGTCGCCGGCCAGCAGCACCCTGCGGTGCGGGTCGGTGAAGCGCGCGGCCACCTGGTGCGCCATGGTGAAGTCGGCGTGGTCGACGACCTCGATCGCCAGGTCGGGTACGCCGGTGGCGACGCGGGCCAGTTCGGCGCAGCGTTCGTCGGTGAAGTCGGCGGCGGACTGGCCGCGCCCGGGGTCGTAGTTGACGGCGAGTCCGTAGTGTCCCTGGTCGATGACGATGAAGGCGCCGTCGAAGACCTCGTTCTGGAGGTAGTGCAGCAGGAAGGAGGTGCGGTCGACGATCCCGTCGAGGTCGGCGGCGAAGACGATGACGTGGGTGTGGCCGAGGACGCCCTTGCCGTGGACGGGGATGCCGAGGGCCTCGCGGACCGGGCTGCGGTGGCCGTCGGCCGCGACGAGGTGGTCGGCGCGCACCGTGGTGCCGTCGGACAGCTCGGCGGTCACCCCGTCGGGGTCCACCCGCAGGTGGCGCAGGGCGGTGGAGAAGCGCAGTTCGGCGCCGAGGCGTTCGGCGGCCTCGCGCAGGACGCGTTCGCCGACGGCCTGGCTGACCGCGGCGAAGCCGGCCGGGCTGAGGTTGCGGTAGGGCGTCATGTCGCGTCCGGGGCCGCCGAGCACCACCTTGGGGTCGGGGTCGGTGAGGGAACGGCCGACGACGATCCTGGCCTCGGCCATGAAGTCGAAGCGCGACTGCGCCATCAGCGCGTCCGCCACGCCCGGCAGCGGACGCAGCATCTCCATCGTCCTGGGCATCAGCCCGAACGCCTTGGGCTGCACGGACGTCGACGCGCGCCGTTCCACCAGCAGCGTCGGCACCCCGCGCCAGGCCAGCCCGGCCGCCGCGCTCAACCCCGCGTACCCGGCGCCCACCACCAGCACCGGAACCCGTGTTTCGGACATACCGATCCCCTCCCCATGGTCACGCATCCGTATGACGGCAGCGGTCGACCGCCGTCGAGCAACACGTTATATCGCGTTAGCGTGACGTCAAGTGCCGCTGGTCGGAGCGGGTTTGGGCGCGGTATCAGGGAAACGCGATACAGTGGCACGACGCGACAGCGCGACGGCCTCGGCGGTGCGGCGGCGTCAGCGGCGCGACGCCAGCACGCAGTCACCGCAGACCGCGCCCGTCCCGCCCGGCGCCGCGCGGTAGATCAGGCAGCAGCTGCGGCGCCGGAACGCCCCGGCGGCGCCCGTGCGGACGTGAGCGGCCCGCAGAGCCGGCTGCGCCAGCAGGACATCGGCGGCCTGGCGTATCGGCCCCGCCGCGCCGGGCGCCGAGTAGGCCGCGGCGGCCACAGCGCCGTTGACCGCGGAGGCGACGTTCCCCCACAGCACGCGCCGGGAGACCGACAACTCGGCGAAGACACCGACGAGTTGGCCGAGCGCCCCGTCGACCAGCCCGGCCGCCACCGGCTCGGACAACCCGCGCCCCGGCCGCCCCTCGTCCGCCGGCGCGCCGAACGGCAGCGACAGCGGGAACGCCCCGCCGGACCCGGGCCGCCACCACATCTCGGCCAGACCGGGGGCCGACGGCAACCCGTACGCCGCGGCCACTGCCAGCAACGGCGACACCAGGCGGGCGACGACGCCGAGATGGGTCACCGAGGCCGCGACCCGCGCCGCGACCTCCTCCGGCCGCCGCCCGTTGCCCGCCGCGAGCCGGCCCCGCACCGAGGCCACCCGCTCCGCCAACGCCCCCGGTTCCCGCACCAGTTGGTCCAGCGGTCGCCAGGGCCCCATGGCCGCCGCCCCCACGTCGTGCGCCTCGAAAGCGAAGAACGGCCCCAGCGCCGCGACCCGCCGTGCCCTGTCCGCCGTCGACTCGGTCATGGGGGGAGTTTAGGGCCGCGCCAGCCGGGGTTCGCCCGGTGAGGAGCGGCGTCCGGTGCGGTGCGTCGCAAGGCGCCGGATCGGCCGCGTTCCCCCTGCCCCTCGGTCGGTCCGGCAACGCCGCGAGGCGCCGCGACGGGGCGAACCCTGACTGACGCGGCCCTAGGGACGGACGGAGTCGAGGAAGGCGGCGCAGCGGTTCAGGAGGCCGACGAGGGCGGCGCGTTCCTCCACCCTGTTCCGGATCGACACCGCGTCGGGCGCGGTGCGCCAAGTCGCCCTGCGCGGCGGCGACATGCGCCACGGCGACGGGCTGGAGATGCGCGGCCGGACGCTGTGGGTCGTTCGGAACGTGACCGACACCGCCAGCCGCTGGCACGTCTCGCCGGACGGCGCCTCGGCCCGGCTGGAGCGGAGCGTCACCAACCCGGCGCTCCAGATCCCCACCACCGCCGTCCGCGTCCACGGCCGTCTGCTCGTCGTACGCTCCCAGTTCGACAAGGGCGGCCCGATGGGCCCGGGGACCCCGGTACCGTTCTCGGTGGCGGCGGTCGACGGCATCTGACCCAGGAGGGCCGCCCCCGGCGTCGCGTGCGGTGCGGCGGCGCATCTGGAGGGAGGCCGGTGTGGGCGACGAACCGGACGCGGGGGCGGCCGTGGGCGCGACCCGTGGGCAGACCATCGCGGATCTGCTGCGGCGAACCGCGGCGAGGCTGCCGGCGAAGACCGCGCTGGTGTGGGGGGAGCGCCGGGAGACCTTCGCCGAGCTGGACGCGGCGGTCGGCCGCACCGCAGGGGCGCTCGCCGCGCGCGGGGTGGCCAAGGGCGACCGGGTCGCGCTCTTCTCCCGCAACTGCCGCGAGTTCGTGGTGGTCTACTTCGCGCTGGCCCGGCTGGGCGCGATCTCGGTGCCGGTCAACTTCATGCTCGGCGCCGAGGAGTTGGCCTACGTGCTCGACCACAGCGGCGCGACCGGGCTGGTCGCGCAGGACGCCCTGCTCGCCCCGGCGACCGCCGCGCTCGCCGCCCTGGCACCGGGGCGGGTGCGGCTGCGCGGCCGGATCGGCGGGCCGGCCGGGGCGGCCCCGGACGGCTGGGAGGACGTCGCGGCGTGGGAGGCCCACCAGCACACCGGCGTTCCGGGGGTGCTGCTCGGCGAGGACGAACCGGTGCAGCTGATGTACACCTCCGGCACCGAGTCGCGGCCCAAGGGCGCGGTCCTCTCCAGCCGGTCGCTGATCGCCAACTACGTGAGCGCGATCGAGGGCGGCGCCATGACCGGTGACGACATCGAGGTGCACGCGCTCCCCCTGTACCACTGCGCCCAGTTGCACGGCTTCCTCACCCCGGACGTCTACCTCGGCGCCACCAGCGTCGTGCTGCCCGGTCCCGACCCGGTGGCGATCCTGCGCGCGGTGGAGCGGGAGCGGGCCACCAAGCTGTTCTGCCCGCCGACGGTGTGGGTGGCGTTGCTGCGCAGCCCCGAGTTCGACCGCCACGACCTGTCGTCGCTGCGCAAGGGGTACTACGGGGCGAGCGCGATGCCGCGTGAGGTGCTGGCGGAGCTGCGGCGGCGGCTGCCGGAGATGGGGCTGACCAACTTCTACGGCCAGACGGAGATGTCCCCGGTGGCCACCGTGCTGCGCCCCGGGGAGCACGCGGCGCGTCCCGGTTCGGCCGGGCGGCCGGTGCTCAACGTCGAGACGCGGGTGGTGGACGACGCGGGGCGGCCGGTGGCGCCCGGGGTGACCGGGGAGATCGTCCACCGCTCTCCGCAGGCGATGCTCGGCTACTGGAACGATCCGCGGCGCACCGCCGAGGCGTTCCGGGGCGGCTGGTTCCACAGCGGTGACCTGGGCTTCCTCGACGACGAGGGGTTCTTGTACGTGGTGGACCGCAAGAAGGACATGATCAAGACCGGCGGCGAGAACGTCTCCGGCCGCGAGGTCGAGGAGGTGCTGCACCGCCACCCCGGGGTGGCCGAGGCCGCGGTCTTCGGGATCGCCCACCCCTACTGGGTCGAGGCGGTGACCGCCGCGGTGGTCCCCCGCGACGGCGTGCGGCCCACCCCCGAGGAGCTGATCGCCCACTGCCGCGCGCACCTGGCCGGGTTCAAGGTCCCCAAGTACGTGGTGGTCACCGGCACGCTGCCGAAGAACCCCAGCGGCAAGATCCTCAAGCGGCGGCTGCGCGAGGAGTACGCGTCGCTGGCCGGTTCCGGCTGATCCGGCGGCTGCCTTCGGCGATCACCCGTACGGCGTGCGTTTCCCCCGTCCGACACGGGGCAACCGGTGGTCGGAACGTACCCCGACGATCGGAGGACTGCCGTGGGAATCATTGCCTGGGCGGTGCTCGGCCTGCTGGCCGGCCTCATCGCCAAAGCTCTCATGCCAGGGAAGGACCCGGGCGGCTGCCTGGTCACCATGTTGATCGGCATCGCCGGAGGGCTGCTCGGCGGGTGGCTCGGCAAGGTGATCTTCGGGGTCCACTCGATCAACGGGTTCTTCCATCTGTCGACCTGGATCGCCGCGATCGTCGGCTCGGTCATCGTGCTGCTGCTGTACCGGCTCACGCTGGGCAGGAACCGGCAGCCGTGACCCGGTGCCCGGCCTCAGGGCGCCCCGTCCCGCAGCCCGCAGACCCAGGTCAGCACGTCGTGCACGCCCTCGGCGAAGGCGTGGCCGGCCGCCGACTGGGTGCGGTCCTCGGTCTGCACCACGGAGGCGTCCACCTCGGCGGTGAGCCGTTCCACGTCCGGCGGGGCCGCGCCCGGGGTGCCGGTGATCGGACCGCTGCCGCCGGCCCCCAGCGCCCACCGGTAGGCGGCGAGTGCGCCGTCGGCGTACGGGGTGCGGGCGTCCGTCCGCGTCACCTGATCGGTCAACTCTTCGTACGCATGTTCCACCGCGTGCCGGGACCGGCCACCGATCCAGGGCTGCGGCAACTGCGAGCAAGGCTCTCCCATACGGTACGGGTAACCGCACTGGCGCGCTGAAACCGGTATCCGCCTCGGACACAGGGGTGGAAGGGGTGGTTTTCCGGCCCGTACCGGCCGCCCGCCGCCGGGGTCGCTTGTTGACAGCCTTTCACGTGTTCTGTCACCGTCTGTTCGCTCGCCCCCGGCCGACCGAGGAAGGAAGATCCGCGATGGCACGACGCTCCGGATACGATGCCGACGAGGTCGCCGGACAGCTGTGTGTGCCGGCCGCCGCGTTCCGGTGGGCCTGGCACACCGGTGTCGTCCCGGCTCCGGACGCGTCCTCCTGGCAGTGGTCGCCGGAGGCGGTCGAGGCGATGGACGCCGAGGCGGTGAAGGCGGCCATGCCCCGCGAGGCGATCTCCGCCGAGGCCGCCGCCGACCGCGTCGCCGCCGCCCTGGACCTGCGCGACCGGGGCGGCGACAAGGGCGCCGTCACCGCCTTCGTGGTCCGCCGGCTCATCGAGCGCCGGCTGCTCACCGACCTCGCCGTGGCCTCCGCCGCCGAGCTGCTCAACCCCGACCAGGTGGACGCCGTGTGCGCCCGCCCCGATCTGGCCCGCCTGGTGGCCGAGGAGTCGCCGCTCACCCCGGCCCAGGCGTCCGACCGGATCGGGGTGCGCCGCACCGACTTCGACCACATGGTCCGGCTGGGCTGGGTGCACCCCGTGGAGTGGCGGGCCGTGCGGTTCGGCGCCGGACGCGGGGTGGCCGACCTGCCGTTGTTCCGCACCGCCGACATCGACGCGCTGCCGGCCACCCATCCGGAGATCGACTGGACGGCGCTGCGTTCCGTCGAGCGCGACCGCCGCTCGCCGCTGGCCGCCCTCGCCGCGTGAGGACGGCCGTGCCCCGCGCCGGGCGCGGGACACGGCCTGCCGGACGGCGGACGCCGGTGTCGTCACCGACGCCGCCGGCCGGGTTCAGGAACCGAAGGTGAACCAGTTGACGTTGACGAAGTCGGCGGGCTGGCCGCTGGCGAACGTCAGATAGACGTCGTGGACCCCGGTGACCCGGGAGATGTTGGCCGGGACCGTCGTCCAGCTCTGCCAGCCGCCGGTGTTGGCGACCGCGAAGTCACCGACCGGGGTGGCCGTCGGGCTGTCCAGGCGCACCTGCACCAGTCCGCTGACCCCGGCCGCGGCCCCGGAGGCCACCCGCGCTCTGAACTGGGTGGCGCCGCTGGAGCCGAAGTCCAGGCCGTTGTACTCCAGCCAGTCTCCGTTGGCGATCCAGCCGACGTCCTGGCCGCCGCCGGAGTCCGAGCAGTTCTCGGTCTGCGTGCCGGACTGGGCGGAGTAGGACTCGGCCTGGATGGTGCCGTAGGCGCTCTGGCCGCTCGGCGGCGGGGTGAAGCCGCCGCCGCTGCTGAGCACGGAGACGTAGTCGATCAGCATGGAGCCGCCGGACTGGGTGGCGCCGGTCGGGGTGGTGGTGCCGGCCACGCCGTTGGGGAAGCCGCCGCCCATCGCCAGGTCGTAGATGACGAAGACCCCGTGGTTGGTGGCGTTGGCCCAGGTGGTGGCGTCGACCTGGGAGGAGTTGACCGACCAGTACTGCTGGCCGTCGACGTACCAGCGCAGTTGCTCGGGTGAGACGCTGCGGTCCCATTCCAGCGCGTAGGTGTGCCAGTTGCCGGGGCAGGGGCTGCCGGGGCAGGCGGTACGGCCGCCGAGGCCGGAGCTCTCGTTGCAGGGGCCGCCGGGGTCGACCCCGCAGTGCAGGGTGCCGTACGCCAGGTTCTGCCCGTTGACGTCCTCCAGGATGTCGAACTCGCCGACGCTCGGCCAGGTGCCGCCGGTGCGCAGCGGCTGGCCGAGTGTCCAGAACGCGGGCCAGTAGCCGGCCGCCGCGGCGCCGGTGAGGCCGGGCATCTGGATGCGGCTCTCGATGCGCAGTTTGCCGCCGGCCGGGGGCTGGAAGTCGTCCCGCAGCGATTCGATGCGGCCCGAGGTCCAGTTGCCGCCTGCGTCGCGCAGCGCGGTGATCCGCAGGTCGCCGTTGCCGTCGAGGGCGACGTTGGCGGTGCTGTTGGTCATCGTCTCGATCTCGCCGGTGCCGAAGCCGGTGCCGAGGTCGTACTTCCAGTTGGCGCCCGAGGGCGGGGTGCCGGCCGGGCCGTCGAAGTCGTCCGACCACACCTGCGTCCACCCGGAGGGCGGCGGCGGGACGGAGGCGCGGGCGGCGCCGGGAGCGGCGAAACACGAACCGACGAGTGCCGCGGCGGCGGCCAGGGCGCCGAGCACGGCACCCCGCCGCACCCGGCGCCGGACGGTCCGGGGTGGCGGGAAAGGCGTGGTTGCGGGAGGCATGGGGGTTCCTCCGGTCACTGGTGGAGTGGGACCGCAGGAACAATGCGCCGCGAGCATGACAACGTCAAGACCTTACGCGTCAACACGCCCCCCATGCTGTGATTCCTTTGACTTGTGAACACGGGGCCGTGCGCGAGGGCGAGTTGGCGGCGCGATGCGGAACCGCCGGTCCCCGGACCAGTCCGGGAGTCTCCCGACTACCGGCGCCGGACGCCATCGGCAGACTGGTCGTGCGGGACGAGGCCATGCCGCGCGGTCGGGCACCGGGGCCGCGAGGGGCCGTGGGCCGAGCCCGCCCGACGTCGCGGAGGTGCTGCCAGAGCATGCCGAACGCCACACCGACCGCGGAGCGGCAGCGGTTGCTCGCCCGCCTGCTCGACCAACGCGGGGTCGCCCCCCGGGTGCCGGGCATCCCCCGCTCGCCACGCGACCGTTCCGCCCTGCCGTTGTCCTTCGCGCAGCAGCGGATCTGGTTCTTCCACCGGCTGGCGCCGACCTCGGCGGTCTACAACGTGGCCGGGGCCGCCCGGATGCGCGGGCCGCTGGACGAGGGCGTGCTGCGGCACTGCCTGGACGAGGTGGTCCGCCGCCACGAGGCGCTGCGCACCACCTTCCACCTCCATCAGGGGCGCCCGGTGCAGCGGGTGGAGCCGCCGCGTCCGCTCGCCGTCCCGGTGCACGACCTGCGGGGCCTGCCGCCCGCCGAGCGGGACGCCGCCGTCACGCGGCGGTGCGAGGAGGAGGTGGCCCGCCCGTTCGACCTGGAGAACGGGCCCATGCTGCGCCCGGTACTGCTGCGCCTGGCCGACCACGAGCACCTGCTCCTCCTCGTCCAGCACCACATCGCCACCGACGGCTGGTCGCTCAACATCCTGCTGCGCGAGGTCGGCACGCTCTACGAGGCCGCCGTGCGCGGCCGGGAGCCACGCCTGCCCGAACTCCCCGTGCAGTACGCCGACTACGCGGACTGGCAGCGCGAATGGCTCACCGGGGAGACGCTGGAGCGGCAGCTCGCCTACTGGCGTGAACGGCTCACCGGGGCACGGCTGTTGCAGCTGCCGTCGGCGCGTCCGCCGACCGCCGCGCGCGGTTGGGACGGCGGCTCCTCCTCGTTCCGGATCCCACCGGAGACGATGCGCCGGATCTCGGCGCTGGCCGACGCCGAGCGCGCCACCCCGTACATGGTGCTGCTGGCCGCGTACGCGCTGGTGCTCGCCCGGCGCAGCGGCCAGGACGACCTGGTGATCGGGGCGCCGGTGGCCAACCGGGGGCGTTCGGAGACCGAGGGCATCGTCGGCTGCTTCGTCAACACCCTGCCGCTGCGCATGGACGTCTCGGGTGATCCGGCCTTCCGCGAGGTGCTGCGGCAGGCCCGCGAGGTCTGCCTGGGCGGGTACGCCCACCAGGAGGTGCCGTTCGAGAAGATCGTCGAGGAGGTCAACCCGGAGCGCGACGCCAGCGGCCGGACCCCGCTGATCCGCCACATGCTGGGGCTGCACAACATGCCCCGGCCCTCGCTCGACCTGCCCGGCGTCGGCATCGAACTGGTCGGCGTCGGCACCGGCAAGGCCCGGTTCGACCTGGAGCTGGAGCTCTCCCCGGCGCCGGACGGCGGGATCGACGGCCTGGTGTGGTACGCGGTGGACCTGTTCGACAAGGCCGACGTGGACCGGATCACCGACGCCCTCGGGGCCGTGCTCGACGCGGCGGTGGCCGCCCCCGACACCCCGGTGCGCCGGCTGCCCGCGGTCGGGCCGAGGGAACGGGCCGCGCTCGACGCGCTCTCCCGGGGCACCGCCGACCGCCCCGGGGCACGGGAGCCCGCCGCCCCGGAGCCGGCCGACGACGCCCCCGCGGTGCTGGCGGACGGCGTCCGGTGGAGCCACCGGGGGTTGCGGGAGCGCGCGGGCGCGCTCGCCGCGCGGCTGCGCGCGCTCGGGGTGGCACCCGGCGACCCGGTGCTGGTGCTCCAGCGGACGTCGCCGTCGGCGGTGGCCACGCTGCTCGCGGTGGACGACTGCGGGGCGGTGGCCGTCGCGGTGGACCCGGGCCGCCCCGACGAGGAGATCCGGTCCGTCGCACGGCGGTGCGGCGCCCGGATCGCGGTCGGCGACCGGCCGGGCGACCCGGGGGTCCTGCTGCCGCCGGACACCCGCCTGGTGCGGCCGGACGACGGTGTGCCCGGCGCGCGACCGCCGAAGGTGCGGGACGCGGTGGCGCGCTGGCTGGCGCGGACGCTGGACGATCCGTCCGGCGGCGCCGTCGCGGTCGTCGGCCCGGCGCTGCTGGAGTCGGCCCGGCCCTTCCTGCTGTGGCCGGTGGCCGCCGGACGCACGGTGGTGCTGCCGGAGCGGACGGCGCCCCCCGGCTCGCCGGAATGGGCGCGGCGGACCCGGGAACTGGTGGCCGCCTCCGGCGCCGGCGTGCTCCACACCACGCCGTCACTGCTGGCCACGCTGACCGACGCCCCCGACGACGACCGGTGGGCCGACCGGGTCCGCCATGTGGTCTGCTCCGGCGAGGAGTTGTGGCCGCGGCTGATCGAACGCTGCCACCGCACGCTGCCCGCCGCCGAGTTGTACGTGGTACGCCGACCGGCCGGCGCCGCCGGGGAACTCCTGGTGGAACGCGTCCCCTCCCCGGCCGAGCCGACCTCGCCGACCCCCGCCCACCGCGTCCGTTCGCGGACCCGCTGGCAACTCCTGGACGACCACGGGATGCCGGTGCCCTTCGGCGTGCCCGGGCTGCTCCACCTGGCCGGGGACGGGACCGGCGTGGCCGATCCGTTCCGGCCCGGGCGGCGGCTGTGGCGTACCGGGGAGCGGGCGGTGCTGACGCCTGGCGGGGAGTTGCGGCTGCTCGGTCCCGCCGACTCCGACGCGACGGCGGGGCGGGTGCGGGCGGTGTTGCTGGAGCGGGCGGAGGTGGCGCGGGCGGAGGTGACCGCCGACGGCGACGGCGGCTGCCGGGCGTACGTGGCACCGCGTGCCGTGCCGCCAGGCGGCGCCGAGGAGCAGGAGGCGGCGTTCGCCGCCGCGTTCGCCGGGCGGGCCCCGGAGGAGGACCCGATGCTGGGGCTGGCCGGGTGGTCCCCCGGCCGGGGCGCGGAGCCGGTGGCGGCGGGCGAGATGCGGGCCTGGCTGGAGGCGACGGCGGCGCGGGTGCTGGGGTTCGCCCCGCGGCGGGTGCTGGAGGTCGGCTGCCGTACCGGCGCGCTGCTGTTCCGGGTGGCGCCGCGCTGCGCCGAGTACTGGGCCACCGACCCGTCCGCGCGCAGCCTCGGCCACATCCGCGAGGACCGCGACCGGCTGGCCGGCCACGCCGACCGGGTGCGGCTGCTCCAGCGCGCGCCCCATGACTTCTCCGGGCTGCCGCAGGGCGCCTTCGACGTCGTCGTCCTGCCCGTGCTCGCCGGGTACTTCCCCGGCCCCGGCTACCTCGAACGCGTCCTCGCGGCAGCCGTGCGGGCGGTGCGGCCCGGCGGCCACGTGCTGCTGACCGACGTCGCCCACCTGGCGCTGCTGCCGGTACGGGAGACGGCGGGCGCGCTCGCGCAGGCGCCGCCGGGGACGACGGTGGCGGCGCTGGCCGCGGGGGTCGCGGCCCGGGTGGACGAACGGCGTGAACTGGCCGCCGATCCACGGCTGTTCGCCGCGTTGGCCGGCCGGCTGCCCGGGGTGGCCGCGGTGACGGCGTGGGCGCGTACCGCGGGGGCGGCCCGGGAGTTGACGGCGTACCGGTACGACGTGCTGCTGCGGGTGGGCGACGGGCCGCCGGACGGTCAACCGTGGCCGGAGGCGGACTGGGGCGCCGAGGGGCTGGACCTGGCGGCGGTGGGGCGGCGGCTCGCCGCGCGCCCGGAGCGGCTGGTGCTGCGTGACGTGCCGGACGCCAGGGTGGCCGCCGATGCCGCACTGTGGCGGCGGCTGTCCGGATGGCCGCCGGACGCCCCGGGCACCGTCGCCGAGCTGACCGCCGACGCGCCGCCCGGGGTGCCCGGGGCCGACCCCGAGGCGCTGGCCGTCCTCGCCGCCGAGGCGGGTTACGACACCGACGCGGTGGCCACCGCGCGGCCCGGGGTGCTGGACTACGCGTTGCGCCGCCGCACCGGCGAGGACCGCCGGCGTGGCGGCCCGCCCGAGGCGCTGCGGCTCACCGTCGACGCGCCGCCCACCGGGCCCCTGGTCAACGACCCGGCGGCACCGGCCCGGGCCGAGGCGCTGCTGCCACGGCTGCGGGCCCGGTTGCGGGAGCGGCTGCCGGAGGCGGCGGACCGCGTCGAGCTGATCGCGGTGGGCCGCTGGCCGCTGGGCCCGGACGGCACCGTGGCACCGGAGCTGCTGCCGCTGCCCGGCACGGACGCCGGGCGCACCGGCGACGGCCCGGTGGCGCCGCGTACCGAGACCGAGCGGGCGGTGGCCCGGGTGTGGGCGGACGCGCTGGGCATCGACCGGGTCGGGGTGGACGAGGACTTCTTCGCCCTCGGCGGCCACTCGCTGCTCGCCGCCGAGATCGCCGACCGGCTGCGGGACGTGCTCGACGCCGACCTCCCGCTGGCCCGGCTCTTCGAGTCGCCGACGGTGGCCGCCGTCGCCCGGTACATCGACGCCGAACGCGCGAACGGCGCCACGGCGGCGGGCCCCTCCCCCGCGTCCGCGCGGGCCCCGATCCCGCGCATCGACCGAGACCGCTACCGGCGGAGGACACGTACATGACCGACGCGTTGATCCGGCCCCCCGAGCCGGAACCGGCCGCCGCCGAGGGCGAGTTGCTGGTCGAGACCTCCTTCGCGCAGCAGAGCCTGTGGTTCCTCGACCAGTTGGAGCCGGGCACGCCCACCTACAACGTGGCGGCGGCGGTGCGGGTGCGCGGCGCGCTGGACGCCGGGGCGCTGGAGCGGGCGCTGGGCGAGGTGGTGCGGCGGCACGAGTCGCTGCGCACCGTGTTCGAGGCAGGTCCCGAGGTCCCGATGCAGGTGATCGCGCCCGGGGCGCGTCCGGTGGTGCCGGTGACCGAGGTGACCGAGGACCAGGTGCCGGGGCTGATCGAGGCCGAGGCGGACACGCCGTTCGACCTGGCGCGCGGTCCGCTGCTGCGGATGCGGCTGCTGCGGCTGGCCGCCGACCACCACGTGGCGGTGGTGGTGATGCACCACATCGTCACCGACGGCTGGTCGTCCGGGGTGCTCTTCCAGGAGCTGGCGGCCTGCCTGGAGGCGTACGCGGCCGGGCGCGAGCCGCGGTTGCCGCCGCCCGCGCTCCAGTACGCCGACTACGCGGTCTGGCAGCGCGAGACGCTGGAGGGCACGGCGCTGGAGGAGGCGGCGGACTACTGGCGGGAACGGCTCGCGGGGGTGGCCCCGCTCGCGCTGCCGACCGACCGGCCGCGTCCGGCACGGCCCTCCTCGGCCGGCGCGGTGTACTTCTTCGACCTGCCGGACGGCCTGATGGACCGGGTCGGGGCGCTGGCGGCACGCCACCAGGCCACCCCGTTCATGGTGCTGCTCGCCGCGTACCAGGTGCTGCTGGCCCGGATCTGCGGCGGTGACGACATCGCGGTGGCCACCCCGGTGGCCGGCCGGGGCCGCCCCGAACTCGCCGGGCTGATCGGCCTGTTCGTCAACACCGTGGTGATCCGTACCCGGGTGGCCGGGGGCGCCTGCTTCGCCGAGGTGCTGGACCAGGTGCGCGAGCACTGCCTGGGCGCCTACGCGCACCAGGACGCGCCCTTCGAGAAGGTCGTCGAACTGCTCCGGCCACCGCGCACCAACACCCTCGGCTCCCCGCTGGCGCAGACGATGTTCTCGTTCCAGAACATCCCGCAGGAGCCGTGGAGCGCCGGCGACCTGGTCTTCGAGCCGCTGACGATCGCCGCGCGGCGGGCCAAGTACGAGCTGCTGCTGGAGATCGAGCCGTGGGCGGGCGGCCATCGCGGCGCCTTCGAGTACAGCACCGAACTCTTCGACGCCGAGCGCGTCACGGCGCTGGCGGGCCACTTCACCACGCTGCTGGGGGCCGCGCTGGACGCCCCGGAGCGGCCGGTGGCGCGGCTGCCGCTGCTGACGCCGGCCGAGCGGTCGCGGCTGGTCGACGGGTGGAACACGCCCCGGCCGCCCGGTCGCGTCCCCGGATCCCTGCACGCGCTGATCGCCGCCCGGGCCGCGCGGTGCCCCGACGCCACCGCCGTGGTCTGCGGTGAACGGCGGCTGAGCCACGGGGAGTTGGACCGGGCGGCCGGGCTCGCGGCGCGACGGCTGCGCGCGGCCGGGGTGGGCCCGGAGACCCCGGTGGCGCTGCTGTTGGAACGCTCGGCCGACCTGGTGGTGTGGCTGCTGGCGGTGCTCAAGGCGGGCGGCTGCTGCGTTCCGCTGGACCCCGCGCAGCCGGCCGAGCGGATCGCCTTCCTGCTCGACGACAGCGGCACCCGGCACGTCGTCGCGGACGGCGCGCCGCCCCTCGACGCGCCCGGGGTCACCGTGGTCCGCGCCGACGAGCCGTCGCCGCCGGACGGCCCGCCGCTCGCGGTGGCGGACGTGGACCCCGACCGCCTCGCCTACCTGGTGTACACCTCCGGCTCCACCGGCGCCCCCAAGGGGGTGATGGTCACCCACGGCGGGGCGGCGTCGCTGGCGTCGGCCGCCGCGGACGCCTTCGGGCTGACCGCCGAGGACCGCTATCTGCAACTGGCGCCGCTCGGCTTCGACGTGCTGGCCGAGGAGGTCTTCCCGGTGCTGGCGGCGGGCGGCTCGGTGGCGTTGCCGGAGGGCGAGGCGCCGCTGGCCGCCCGGGAGTTGTGGACGCTGGTGGAACGCACCGGGGCCACCGCGCTGTCCACCACCCCGGCCCGGCTGCTGTCGTGGGGCGCGGCCGACCGGGCGGCGGTCCCGGCCTCCTTGCGCACCGTGGTCTTCGGCAGCGAGGCCGCGCCGCCCCCGGCCCGGCTGCGGCCCTGGCACGACTGGCCCGGCCGGCTGATCCACGTCTACGGCCTGTCCGAGACCAGTTGCACCAACACCGCGCACGTGGTCGCCCCGGACGACACCGCCGCGGCCCAGGCGCCCTCGGTGCCCATCGGACGGCGGCTGGTCAACAGCGAACTGTACGTCCTGGACGAGGTGATGGAGCCGGTGCCGGACGGGGTGGCCGGGGAGCTGTACATCGGCGGCCCCGCGGTCGGCCGGGGCTACCGGGGGCGCCCCGCGCTCACCGCCGAACGGTACGTGCCCGACCCGTTCGGGCCGCCCGGGTCGCGGCTGTACCGCACCGGCGACCTGGTGGTGCGGCTGCGGGACGGCGCCCTGCGGTTCCTGGGCCGTACCGACCGCCAGGTCAAGGTGCGCGGCTTCCGGGTGGAGCCGGGCGAGGTGGAAGCGGTGCTGCTGGACCACCCCGGGGTGGGCGCGGCGGCGGTGACGGCGCGGCCGGACGCCTCCGGCACGACGCGGCTGCTGGCGTACGCCGAACCCAGGCCGGGTACGGCGCCGGCCGGGGACGAACTCCTCGCGCTGCTGCGGTCCCGGCTGCCGGAGCATCTGGTGCCCGCCCGGGTCGTGGTGCTCCCCCGGCTGCCGCTGACCGGCAACGGCAAAACGGACTACGCCGCGCTGCCGGATCCGGACCCGGTGCGCTCCGCCGACCGCACCGCGCCGCGCACCCCGGTCGAGCGCGAACTGGCCGCCATCGTCGCCGGGGTGCTCGGCGTCGACGAGGTCGGGGTGCACGACGACTTCTTCGACCTGGGCGGCCATTCGCTGGCGGTGCTGCGGCTCAGCGGCGAGGTGGAGGCACGGTTCGGCGTGGAGCTGCCGATGCGGCTGCTGTTCGGCGCCGAGCCCACGGTGGCGGTGCTGGCCGAGCACGTCTTCCGCGAGCTGGTACGGCGACGGGACGGGGGCGGGGATGACGCGTGAGGGCGGCGGACGGCCAAAGCCGGCGGACGACGCGGAGCTGCGGGCACGGGCCGAACTGGAGGAGGAGCTGCTGCGCGACCTGCCGCGGCGGCCGGGCGGCCCGGTCCCCGTACTGCCCCGCACCCCGCCGGTCACCCGGCTGCCGACCGGGCCCGGCCAGGGCATGCTGTGGTTCCTGCACCACATGGAGCCGGGCGGGGCGACGTACACCACGCCGGTGGTGATGCGGCTGCTCGGCCCGCTGGACGAGGACGCGGTGTGCCGTTCGGTCGCCGCGCTGGTCGACCGGCACGAGGGGCTGCGCACCCTGTTCCGGGAAGAGGACGGGCAGTTGTGGCAGTACGTGCTCGCCGAGGCGCGGTTGGAGGTGCCGGTCACCGAGGTGGCGGCGGACGACGCGGTGGAGGCGGTCCAGCGCGAGCTGGACGTCCCCTTCGACGACCTCGGCGGCCGGCTGCCGGTCCGTGCCCGGCTGCTGCGGGTGTCGGCGGAGGACCACATCCTGGTGCTCGTCCCGCACCACGTGGTCAGCGACGCGGTGACGCTGTCGGTGCTCCTGGACGACCTGGTCGGGCTGTACGCGGCCGAGGCGCTGGGCGGTCCGCCGGTCCCGCCGCCGGCGGGCGGCCCGAGGACGGCGGACGCGGCGGTGTGGCTGCGGCGGCGCACCGACGAGCGGCGCGAGCGGCTGCTGGGGTACTGGCGGCGGCGGCTGGCCGGGCTGCCCCCGCTGCCGCTCCCCGCCGACCTGCCGCCGCCGGCCCGGCGTGACTGCGCCGGGCGGACGTTCCTCGCCGACCTCCCCGACGGCCTGCTCGCCGAGGTCGACCGGCTGGCCGACCGGGAGAACAGCACCGCGTTCCTGGTGTGTCTGGCGGCGTATCAGGTCTTGCTGGCCCGCCGCACCGGCCACCGGGACCTGGCGGTGCTCACCGCGGTCGGCGGCCGGACCACCCCGGGCACCGAGCAGTTGGTGGGGGCCTTCGCCAACCTCCTGCTGCTGCGCGGCGACCTGTCCGGTGATCCGTCGTTCACCGAGGCGCTGCGCCGGGTGACGGCCGGGGTGGTGGCCGACTTCGAGCACCACGAGTGGCCCTACCAGGACCTCGGCGAACCGCTGGGGCTCCCGCCGGAGGAGGCCCACCGTTCCTACGGGCAGACGCTGTTCATCCTGGAGGACGAGATCGCCGTCCCGCCCGCCGCGGCCGGGCCCCGGATCGAACCGGTGCTGGCGCCCCGCCCGCCGGCGCTGCGCGATCTGACCCTGCGGGTGATCCGCGGCCGACCCGGCTACTGCGTGCTCTCCTTCCGCACCCAGGTCTTCTCCCCCGGGCGCGCGCAGGCCCTGCTCACCGAATACACCGGCCTCCTGGAGCAGTTGGTGACCCACCCCGGGCAGCCGGTCCTTGGCACCGTGAAGGAGCCCGTGTGACCATCCCCGCCCCGGCCGTCGACGGCGTCCACGCCTTCGGCCTGCCCGACGCGGCGCCGGAGGCGGTGCTGGCCGCCCTCGCCGCCGTGCTGCACCGCCGCACCCTGCGCGAGACGGTCCGGGTGGGGTGCGCGGGCGGCGAGCTGCGCGCCCGGTTCGGCCCCGGCACCGGTTTCGCCACGCTCACCGAGTGGGCCCGGCAGGCGCTCACCGGTACGTGCGGCGAGCGTCCCGCCGAGGAGGCCGACGAGGCGCCGGACGCCTGGTTCGGGACGCCGGACCTCGGCCCCGGGGCGGCGCTCGGCCTGGCTCCGACCACCGTCCGGGGCACCCCGGCCGCGCTGCTCCACCACGACCCGGCGCTGCTGCCGCCCGCGGAGGCGGCACGCCTGGCCGGACAGCTCGCCACCGCGCTCGCCGACGGCCTGCGTCACCCCCGACGCCCCGTCGCCGCCCTGGAGTTGGCCACCGACGAGGACCGCGCCCAGGTCACCGCCTGGGGCACCGGCGCCCCGGCCGGCCCCGCGCGCCGGATCGAGGACCTGGTCGCCGCCCGTGCCCGCGCCACCCCGGACGCGATCGCCGTCGGCTGCGCCGGGGACGAGCTGAGCTACGCCGCGCTGGTACGGGACGCGGGCGAGGTGGCGGCCCGGCTGCGGGCGGCCGGCACCGGCCCGGACGACGTGGTGGCGGTGCTGGCCGAACGCTCCACCCGGCTCGTCGTGGCGCTCCTCGGGGTGCTCACCGCCGGCGCCGGATACCTGGCGCTGGAACCCGACGCCCCGCGGGAACGGCTGGCCCGGCTGCTGGCCGGCGCCGGGGTACGGGTGGTGCTCGCGCAGGACGACCTGGCCGGCGCGGTGCCGCCCGGCCCCCTCGTACTGCCGCTGCACGACCCCGACGCCCCGGCCCCGGACCCGGTCCCCGCGCCGCACGCCGGGCCGGACGGGCTCGCCTACGTCAGCTACACCTCCGGTTCCACCGGTGAGCCCAAGGGTGTGTGCGTACCGCACCGTGCCGTCGCCCGGCTGGTCGACGGCCCCGACTGGGCGTGCATCGGCCCCGAGGACGTCTTCCTGCACCTGTCCCCGGCCGCCTTCGACGCCTCGACCTGGGAGATCTGGGGCGCGCTGGGCAACGGTGCCCGGCTGGCCGTGCTGCCGCCCGGCCCGGTGGACGCCGGCCGGCTCGCCGAGGTGCTGCGGGCCGAGCAGGTCACCGTGGTGTGGCTCACCGCCGGCCTCTTCGACCGGATGACCACCTCCCACCTCGACGCCTTCGCCGGGGTGCGCCACGTCCTGGCCGGTGGTGACGTGGTCTCCCCCGACGCGGTGGCGCGGCTGCTGGCGGCCCACCCGCACCTGGTGTTCACCAACGGCTACGGGCCCACCGAGAACACCACGTTCACCTGCTGCTGGACCACCCGGCGGCCACCGGCCGACGGGCCGCTGCCGATCGGCCGCCCGATCCGCGGCACCCGGGTCGCCGTGCTCGACGCCGCCCTGCGCCCGGTGCCGGTGGGCGTACCCGGTGAGCTGTGGGCCGCCGGCGACGGGCTGGCCCGGGGCTACCTGGGCATGCCGGGGCGCACCGCCGAGGTGTTCGTGCCCGACCCGTCCCCGGCCGGGCCCGGCGCGCGGATGTACCGCACCGGGGACCTGGCCGGCTGGCGGCCGGACGGCACCCTGGCCTTCCACGGCCGGGCCGACCGCCAGGTCAAGGTGCGCGGCTACCGGGTGGAGCCCGGCGAGGTGGAGGCCGCGCTCACCGCCCGCCCCGAGGTGGGCCAGGCGGTGGTGGTGGCCCAGCCGGACGGCGCCGGCGGGCGGCGGCTGCTCGCCTACGTCACCGCCCCGGGCTGCGACCCGGCCGAGCGCGACCGGCTCCCGGTGGTGCTGCGCGAGCGGCTGCGCGCCACCCTCGCCCCCTACCTCGTGCCGTGGGCGGTGCTGGTCGTCCCGGAGTTGCCGCTGACCGCCAACGGCAAGGTGGACCGGGCCGCGCTGCCCGCCGCGCGGCGCTCACCGCGGGCGCTGGCCACCGGTTACGTACCGCCGTGTACCCGCTCCGAGCGGTGGCTCGCCGAGTTGTGGGGGACGCTGCTGGGGGTCGAACCGGTCGGGGTGGAGGACGACTTCTTCGAGCTGGGCGGCCATTCGCTGATCGCCGCGGAACTCCTCAACCGGCTGCACACCGAGTTCGGGGTGGAGGTGCCGGCCCGCACGCTCTACCTGCGGCCGGTGATCGCCGAACTCGCCGCGGAGCTGGACGCCGGGCCCCCGGCGCCGCCGTCCGCCGCTCCCCTCCCGTCCGCTTCCACGAAAGGCCACGCCTCGTCATGATGCTCCCCGACCGCCCCGCGCACGTGCGCCCCGAGGACATCGGCGGCGTGGACCTGGTCGACCCCTTCCTCTACAGCGACGGCGATCCGCACAGCGTGTGGCACGCGATGCGGCGGCACGACCCGGTGCGCTGGCACCCGGTGGGCGAACGGCTGGGGTTCTGGTCGGTCACCTGCTACGACGACGGTGACTTCGTGATGCGCGACCACACCTGCTTCACCTCGCAACGCGGCACCCTGCTCAACCTGCTGGGCACCGACGACCCGGCGGGCGGACGGCAGATGGCGGCCACCGACCCGCCCAAGCACACCCGGATGCGCGAACCGCTGCAACGCTCGCTCACCAACAAGGCGGTCGAACGCTACCGGGAACGCATCCGCCACGAGGTACGGCGCATCCTCGCCCCGGCGGTCACCGGTGAACCGTACGACTTCGCCGGGGAGATGACCGCGCTGCCGATGGCGGTCACCGGCACCATCATGGGGCTGCCGCAACGGGACTGGGCCGAGCTGACCCGGCTGACCCTGATGTCGATCGCGCCGGACGACCCGGAGTACATGACCGACGGCGGCCCCCGGGCGACCCTGGAGGCGGCCCACCGGGGGCTGTTCGCCTACTTCCAGGACGTGGTCGGCGAACGCCGCCGCGACCTCGGCGACGACCTGCTGAGCACCCTGCTCACCATGGAGATCGACGGCCGGCCGCTCGGCGCCGGCGAGGTGCTCTCCAACTGCTACAGCCTGCTGCTCGGCGCCAACGTCACCACCCCGTACGTGCCCAGCGCGGCGATGGAACGCATGGTGGCCGACCCGGCGCTCGCCGCGGACTGGCTGGGCCACCCCGAACTGGTGCAGTCCGGGGTCGAGGAGGCTCTGCGCTGGTCCTCGCCGGCCAACCACTTCATGCGCTACGCCGTCAAGGACGTCACCGTGCACGGGGTGGAGATCCCGGCCGGGGACGCGGTGGTGGTGTGGCTGGGGTCGGCCAACCGGGACGAACGGGCCTTCGCCGACCCGTTCCGCTTCGACATCCGGCGCCGCCCCAACCGGCACATCGCGTTCGGCGCCGGCCCGCACTACTGCGTGGGGCACACCGTGGCCCGGGTCAGTCTGCGGGTGCTGTTCGAGGAACTGATCGGCCGGTTCGAGGGGTTCGAGCAGGCCGGCCCCGCGGAGCATCTGTGTTCCAACTTCGTGGCCGGGATCAAACACCTGCCGGTCACCGCCCGGGTGCGGGCCGGGCAGGAGCGGGTGTTCGCCGTGGCCGCCGCGTCCTGACCCCATCCGACGTTCCGAGGAGCTGTCGCGTTGACCACCAAGTGGCTGTTGCACGAGCCGTCCGCGGAGGCGGCGGCGCGGTTGTTCTGCCTCCCCTACTCCGGCTGCGGTGCCTCGATGTACCGGCGCTGGCCGCGCCGGGTGGGCGGGGTGGAGGTGTGCGCCGTCCAGCCGCCGGGCCGGGAGAACCGGTTCCGGGAGGAGCCGTACCCGACGTACGAGGCGATGGCCGACGATCTGGCCGAGGCGCTGCTGCCCTACCTGGACCGGCCGTTCGCCTTCTTCGGCCACTGTGCCTCGGCGCTGCCGGGGTACGAGACGGCGTTGCGGCTGGCCGAGCGGGGCCATCCGGTGCCGGTGCGGCTCTTCGTCTCCTCGCAGGTGGCACCGCACCAGGGGCCGCACGGGCGGTTCCTGCGGATGAGCGACGAGGAGCTGGCGGTGGAGCTGCGCGACCTGGTGGTGCGGCTCGGCGGTTCGCCGCGGCCGGATCTGATCGAGCTGAGCCTGACGGTGCTGCGGGCCGACGTGGAGGCCAACAAGCGCTACCGGCCGCCCCGTCCGCGCCGGCTGCCGTGCCCGGTGACCACGTTGGGGTGGACCGAGGACCACGAGGTGGACCACCGGCTGATGGACGGCTGGGCGGAGTGCGGCGAGGTCACCAAGCGCCTCCTGGACGGCCCGCACTACGGATTCCTGGACGCCCCCGAGGAGTTGCTGGCGGCCTTCGTGGAGGACATGAAGGTCACCTGAGACGACATCAGGTACGGACGGTGTGTCCGGCGGCCCGCAGCGCGGCGCACGCCACGGCCAGCCGGTCGCCGGGCACCAGCACCAGGTCGGCGTGGTAGGTGGAGACCACGAACACCGGCACCCCGGCCGCCGCCAGCGGGCCGGTCAGCGCCGCCAGCATCCCCGGCGCGTCCACGCCGTGCGCGCTCTCCCCGGCGTACAGCGCGCGCCACCCGTCCGGGCCGCCCGGGGCCACCACGGTCAGCCCCTCCGGGGCGCGCACCACGGCCAGCCACGCCTCGTCGGGCACGGGTGTGCCCGACGGCAGGTGGCGTACCGTCCAGCCGCCGGGGAGCACCCGCAGCCGTTGCGGCGCGGCGGCGGTCACGGCGCGCCCGGGGGCAGCCAGCCGGCCGTGGCGGCGGCCAGCAGCGTGCCGTCGGTGCCGTACAGCGCGGTGGAGACGGTGGCCAGCGGCGCGTGCAGCGCGTCGAGCCGGCCGACGACCACACAACCGCGCCCGGGTTCCGGCGGCGTGGTGACGACGGCGGTCATCCGGGCCAGCACCCTCGGCCGGTCCACCAGGTCGCAGCTCCAGCCGCCGGGGCAGTCCAGCACGCTCCACACCACCGGCACGTCGGCCTCGCCGGAACCGCCCGGGGTCCACAGGCAGGCGACGGTGCCCGCCCGCCCCGGCACCGGACCGGGCGAGAGCCGCAGACCGTCGGGGTGGTCCGGGCCGCACGCGAAACACCCCGGGAAGGGGTGGCCGGAGCGTCCCGGGAAGCCGTCCTGCGCCCGGGCGGCCACCTCGGGGGGCACGAACGGCGGCCCCTGCGGGGTCAGTCCGGACGGTGCCACCGTGGCCACCACTTCACCGTCGGCCCAGGCGTGCCACCGCGGCCCGGCGGGGCGCAGCTCCACCGGCCGGTCGAGGGGCACCGGGGCGTGCAGGGTCACCGCCGGCCGTGCGACGCCGCAGCGGGCGGCCAGCAGCCCGCAGGCGTAACCGCCGTTGGCCGCGTCGGGCGGTCCGTTGAACCGCCCCGGCACCACGATCCGGTACGACACGGGGTCGGGCATGGGGCCATTGTGGGCTCCGGCGGCGCGGTGCGGGTGCGCCCGCGGTGTCGGTGGTCCTCCCGACTACCCGGTGCCGGTGGGGTGCGCCAGGCTCGGCGTGGAGCCGTGCGGCCGGTCGCGCCCGCGGGCCCGGTCACCCCGGAGGAGGTAACGGCGTGTCGCACAGCGCTGTCAGCGACGGACCCCACGGCGTCTGCCGGGCACCCGGTGACGCCCCCCGGCTGCGGCTCACGGCGGCCGAGCGCACCGCGGTGCTCGACGTGGCCGACGCGGCGCTCGCCGAGGAGCCGCACGTCCCGCCGAGCCGACGGCTGCCCCGGCTCGCCGTCCTCGCCCACCAGCTCCCGGTCCGGCTGCGCACGGTGCTCACCGAGTTCCGCATCACCGGGCGCCCCTACGGCGGTCTGGTGATCGCCGGGCTCCCGGTGGACCCGGAGGCGGCCGGCCCCACCCCGACCGACTACACCGCCGAACCGCGGGGCACCGAGGTGCTGCGCGCCGAGGTGGTGCTGCTGCTGATCGGGTCGCTGCTCGGCGACCCGTTCTCGTTCGCCACCCAGCAGCGCGGCCGGCTGGTGCTCGACGTCTTCCCGGTGCGCGGCCACGAGGACTCCCAACTCGGCTCCAGCTCCACGCAGTTGCTCGAATGGCACAACGAGGACGCCTTCCACGAGCACCGCGCCGACTGGATCGCGCTGCTGTGCGTGCGCAACCAGGACCGGGTGCCGACGCTCTTCGCCCCGGTGCACGACCTCGACCTGACCGCGCGGGACCGGGCGCTGCTGTTCGAGGAGCGGTTCGTCATCCTCCCCGACGAGTCGCACACCGCCCAGTTCAACTCGGCCACCAACGGCATCGAGAGCGACGACCGCTTCCACCAGGCGTTCGAGCGCATCGCCGCGATGGCCGAGCGGCCTCGGCGCATCCCGATCCTCAGCGGCGACCCGCGCGCCCCGTTCGTCCGGCTGGACCCGGCGTTCATGCGCCGCGACCTGGACGACCCGCCGGCCGAACGCACCCTGGCCGCGGTGATCGACGCGGTCGACCGCCGGCTGCTCGACGTGGTGCTGGACACCGGCGACCTCTTCCTGATCGACAACAAGCGCGCGGTGCACGGGCGTCGGCCCTTCACCGCCCGCTACGACGGCACCGACCGGTGGCTGCGGCGCATCAACATCACCGCCGACCTGCGCTCGTCGGAGGGCCGGCGGGTCGGGGACGCGGGCCGGGCGGTGGTGTGAGGCGGGCATCCTCCGAAGACGGCGGACCCCGGCTGGGCGCCGCCTTCCGCGGGCTGTGGGGCGCCTCCGCGGTCTCCGCCGCGGGGGACGGCATCCGGCAGGGCGCGTTGCCGTTGCTGGCGGCGGCGCTCACCCGGCAGCCGCAGCTGGTGGCCGCGGTCACCGTGGCGGGCACCGTGCCGTGGCTGGTGGTCAGCCCGGTCACCGGGGTGCTCGCCGACCGCTGGGAGCGGCGCCGCGTGCTGTGGTCCACCGATCTGGCGCGGGCCGTGCTGGCCGGTGCCTTCGCCGCCGTGGTGGCCACCGGCGGGGCCACCGTCGCCCTGCTGATCGCCTTCAACTTCCTGCTGGCCTCGGCGCAGACGCTGCGCGACAACGCGCTGCTGGGGGTGGTGCAGTCACTGGTGCCGCCCCGGTTGCTGGAACGGGCCAACAGCCGCACGCAGGCGACCGAGTTGCTCTTCGTGGAGGTGCTGGGGCCGCCGGTGGGGGTGGCGTTGTTCGCGCTGCCGGCCGGGCTGCCGTTCGTGGTGGACGCGGCCTCGTTCGCCGGTGCCGCGGTGCTGGTGCTCGGGTTGGTCCGGGCCCGTTCCCCGGTGGTTCCCGCGCCGCCGGAGGCCAGGGTGCGGGGCACGGTGCTCGCCGACGCCGCCGACGGGCTGCGCTGGCTGCTGCGCCACCGGGTGCTGCGGACGCTGTGCCTGCTGACCGGGGTCTCCAGCTTCGCGGTGACCTCGGTGGTGGCCATCGCGGTGCTCTACGCCTTCGAGGTGCTGCACGTGGGGCGGGGCGAGTACGCGGTGCTGCTGGCGGTGATCGCGGTCGGCGGGCTGGCCGGCACGCTGCTGGCGCCCGCCGCGAGCGCCGTGCTGGGCCGGGCCCGGACCCTGCACGGGGCGATGGCGCTGGCCCCGGCCGCGTTCTTCGTCACCGCCACGGCCACCGGTCCGCTCCTCGCCGCGCTGGCCTTCACCGGGGTGGGCGCCTCGGTCGGGGTGACCAACGTCGTCGGGGTCTCGCTGCGGCAGTTGCTGGTGCCGCCGGAGCTGATGGGCCGGGTCAACTCCGCCTACCGTTTCGTGGCGTTGGGCATGGCGCCGCTGGGCGCGCTGGCCGGCGGGGCGCTGGCGGAACGGCTGGGGCTGCGCACCCCGTTCCTGGTCGGCGGCGCTCTGCTCGCGGTGGGCTGGGTGTGGGGGGTGCTACGGCTGACCGAGCGGGACGTCGCCGCCGCCCTGGCCCGGCGCGCCGACTTGGCGATGACGTCCGGCGAGCCTGCCGAACCGTAGTCACGACCGGGTCACCCCTCGTAGTATCGGGCCCGTGCGGTAGCGCGGCTCGTTGTTCGACCGTGTCTGATCCCACTCGGAGGTTCGCTGTGCCGAATCAATCCCCCCTCTCCCGCTTCCACGTCGTCGTCAACGACGAGGAGCAGTACTCCATCTGGCCCGCCGACCAGGAGATCCCGGCGGGCTGGCGGCCCGAGGGTCCGCTGGGCTCCAAGGAGGAGTGCCTGCGCCACATCGAGGAGACCTGGACCGACATGCGCCCGCTCAGCGTGCGCCGTGCCCTGGACGGCGACCACCGCTGACCACGGCGGGCACCACCGGCACCACCGCTTGTCCGACCACCGCATTTCCGCAGACGACGGGGGGCTCAGCCGTGCCCGCAATCACGGGCTGGACGCGGGAACTCACGCTGTTCGACAACCTGCTCGACCTCGACCGGGCCGGCGCATCCGCCCGGCTGCTCCAGCTCACCGGGGAGGCGTCGATCGGCAAGACCCGGCTGCTGGCCGAGTTCTGCGCCGGTGCCCGGCGGCGCGGCTGGACCGTCGCCGCCGGCCGGGCGGAGCGCACCACGGAACCGTTCGGCGGGGTCGCCGACGCCGTGGACGCCTGTCTGCGGCGGGCCCCGCAGACGCTGTGGGACCAGCTCGCCGCCGCCGAACTGAGCGCGCTGGCCGCCGTCCTGCCGGCCGCGGCGACCCGGCTGACCACCACCCGGCCGGCCGCGTGCGGCACCGCTCAGGCCCAGCCGTACGGGGCGCTGCGGGTGCTGCTCGGCCATCTGGCCCGGCCGCGCGGGCTGTTGCTGGCGCTGGACGACGCCCATCTGGCCGGGCCGGAGACGATGGCGCTCCTGCGTCATCTGGTGCGCCGCCCGCCGGACGGTCCGGTGCTGGTGGTCACCGTGGTGCGCCGCTCGGCCCAGGCGTGCCAGGTCGCCGACGAGTTGCGGCAGGCCGCGGCCGGGGCGTCGTTCCAGGCGTGGGAGCTGCGCGCCCCCGCGGCCGAACTCCCCGCGGTCGGGGAGGTGGTCTGCGATCCGGAGCCGGAGGGCGGCGAGGAGCCGGAGCTGGAGGCGCTGAGCAAACGCGAGACGCAGGTGGCCCGGTTCGTCTCCATGGGGTGCACCAACCAGCAGATCGCCAGCCGGCTGGGGCTCAGCCAGAAGACGGTGGAGACCTACATGGCCCGCATCTTCAAGAAACTCGCCGTCTGCTCCCGCACCCAGGTCGCCTACTGCCTGGGCCGGCTCGACGCGCTCGCCGACTCCCGTCCGTTGGCCGGGTGAGCGGCGCCCGTTGCCCGTAGGGTGGGCCGGTGACCACGCCTACCCCGCCCCCGCCGGAGCCGCCGGTCGGCCTCGCCGAACCCGACGAGCTGCTGCCCGCCTTCCTCGACCACTACCGCGACACCGTGCTGCGCAAGCTGGACGGGCTCAGCGACGAGGAGTTGCGTACCAGCCGGCTGCCGTCCGGCTGGACGCCGCTGGGTCTCCTCAAGCACCTGGCCTACGTGGAGCGGCGGTGGTTCCGCTGGGGGTTCGCGGCCGAGAAGGTGCGGGCGTACGCCGACCCGGAGGGCCGGGACGGGGACGCCGACTGGGTGCTGGAACCGCACGACACCCCGGCGTCGGTGCGGGAGTTCTTCCGGCACGAGGTGGCCTGCTCGCGCCGGATCACCGCGGCGGCCCGGTACACCGACCGGGCCCGTCTCGGCGAGGGCTTCGAGGCCGACGAGGAGCCGCCCACGCTGGCCTGGATCATGGCCCACATGCTCCAGGAGTACGCCCGGCACGCCGGACACCTGGACGTGGCCCGCGAGTTGGCGGACGGGGTGGTCGGCGAGTAGTCAGTGTCCCCTCGTTCCGGCCGGCCGGCGTGGGGTGTCCAGCACCCGGTCCAGCAGGCCGATCGGGGGGCAGCCCAGCGCAAGCACGGTCGCGTGGAAGGCCGGCAGGGTGGAGCCCGGTTCCCTGCGGGCCCGCTCGCGCAGGTCGAGCAGGGCGAACTTGCCCCAGGTGTACCGGCCGTAGGTGGCGTCGAAGGTGCCGCGACGGGCCTCCGCGGCGGCGGCCTCCCGGGCCAGATGGGCGTCCGACATGAACCGCGCGGTGGCCTCCTCGACGTCCATCGCCCCGGTGTGCAGCCCGATGGCACAGGCCAGCCGGGTGACCCGGACCAGGGCCTCCACCGCGACGCCGACCGCGAACCGGGGGTCGCCGGAGCGGAACCCCTCCTCCAGGCACACCTCCTCGGCGTAGTGCGCCCACCCCTCCATGAAGGTCAGCGAGTGCAGCGTCCGCCGCACCGGTGAGGTCAGGCGGCGCAGCGTCCGGCCGTGCGCGAAGTGCCCGGGGGCCACCTCGTGCACGGTGATCGCGGGCAGCGTGGTGCGGCTGTAGCGGGTCAGCCACTCCTCGGCGCGGGCGGGTTCCCAGCCGGGGTCGGGCGGGGTGACCAGGTAGCGGGAGGGGGCGTCGGGTTCGCCGGGCGGGTTCCACACCATCATCGCCGTCACCCAGCGGCGCGACGGCGGCGGCAGGACGACCTCGCACTCGCCGTCCACGTACGGTACGAGGTGCCGCTCGCGGGTGAAGGCGATCGACTCGCGGGCCAGCGAGCGGGCCTCGGCGAGCACCGCGCCGGGTTCCGGGTGGTCGGCGAAGAGCCTGGGCAGCAGCGCGGCGGGCGCGGTACCGGGTTCGACGCGGGCGCAGGCGTCCCGCAGCAGTTCGGTGAGTCTGCGGCGTTCGGCGTCGGCGCGTTCGGCGAGCCGGCCGAGGTCGACGGTGACGCCTTCGGCCGACCCCATCAGCGCGGCCAGCGCGGGGCCGCCGAGCGCCGCCCGGGGCGGGCCGTGCAGGGCGGCGTGTTCGAGGTGGGCCACGAGCGCGGCGTGGGCGCGCAGGGCCCGTTCGCCGAGGTCGCCGTCGTCGGGGCGGACGTCGGCGGCGAGTCCGCGGGCGGTGCCGAGCAGCGCCCGGGCGACCGGGGCGGTCACCGCGTCGAGGCTCTCCAGCGCGGCGTCGATCGCGTCGGGCCACCGCGCGAGGTGCCGTCGGCGGGCCGCGGCGCGCTGCTCGGCCGGGGCGTACGGCCGCTCGTAGCAGGCGAGTTCGAGGTTGGCCAGGTGCGGATAGGGGTCGCGGCGGTGGAGTTCCAGCCGCCGGTGGCGTACCCGCAGCGCCTCCTCGAAGACGGCGAGGTGGGCGGCGTCGTGCGGGTCGTCCGGGGCGGGGCCGGCCGCGGCGGCGTCCAGCCGGGCCAGCGCGGCGCGGACCCCGTCCGGGGAGAGGTCCTGCACCGCGCCGTCGTATTCGTGGCGCCCCGCCTCCTCGCGTACGGTCGGCACCAGCAGATCGCACACGGCACGCAGGCGGGCATCCATGGCGGCCCACTGTAGGGGTGCGGCACACGGGCGGGGCGGTCCGGGGTTTCCCCGACTTAAGCGGGCGCCGCCGTGCTGCCAGGCTGTTGCCGCGGTGCGCGCGGACCGCCGCGTCGAAGCCGCAGGGCCCACGACGCGGAACCGGCGCCTCCGCCCTTCCAGCGTCCAGCGACCCGCGTGCGGTCCGGCCACAGCAGGGAGTCCCATGCCGGAGGAGCTCTCCCCCACCGATGTCTTCGACGCCCGAGGCGACTACGAGGCGCTCACCCCCGAGGAGCAGGCGCTGCTGTTGCTGGAGCTGTCCCGGCGCAAGGGCACGGCGGCCGGCTCGATCCCGCGCCTCCCCGGGGACGGCGCGCCGCCGCCACCGTCCTTCGCGCAGGAGCGGCTGTGGTTCCTCGACCAGGCCGACCCCGGTTCGGCCGCGTACGTGATGCCCGCCGGGGTGCGGCTGCGCGGCCGGCTCGACGTCGCCGCGCTGGCCGGCGCGCTGGGCCGGGTGGTCCGCCGCCACGAGACGCTGCGGACCACGTTCACCGCGGTGGACGGCCGTCCGGTGCCCCGGATCCGCCCGGCCGCGCCGGTGCCGCTGCCGGTGGAGGACCTGCGCGCGCTGCCGGAGGCGGAACGCGAGCGGACGGTACGGGAACGCTACCGGCGGGAGACCGACACCCCGTTCGACCTGGAGAACGGGCCGCTGCTGCGGGCGACCGTGCTGCGCACCGCCGACGAGGAGCACGTGCTGCTGCTCAGCGTCCACCACATCGCCTGCGACGGCTGGTCGCTGGGGGTGCTCCTGACCGAGCTGGCGGCCGGGTACGGGGTGCCCGAGGACGCCGCCGACCCGCTGCCGCCGTTGCCGGTGCAGTACGCCGACTTCGCCGCCTGGCAGCGCGACCAGCTCGGCGGTGACCGGCTCGACGCCCATCTCGCCTTCTGGAAGCGGCAGTTGGAGGCGCCGCCGGTGCTGGACCTGCCCGGTGACCGGCCCCGTCCGCCGCGCCGTACCTCGGCCGGCGACTCGCTGCCGCTGCGGCTGGCCCCGAAGACCGTGGCCCGGCTGGAGGAGCTGGGCGCCGGGGAACGGGCCACCCCCTACATGGTGCTGCTGGCGGCGGTGACCGTGCTGTTGTGGCGGTGGAGCGGCCAGGACGACCTGGTGGTAGGGGCCCCGGTGGCCGGCCGGCCCCGGGTGGAGACCGAACCGCTGATCGGGTTCTTCGTCAACACCCTGCCGCTGCGTCTCGACGTCTCCGGCACGCCGACCTTCCGCGAACTGCTCGGCCGGGTACGGCAGACGTGCCTGGCCGCCTACGAGCACCAGGACGTGCCCTTCGAGCGGCTGGTGCAGGACGTGGGCGCCGAACGGGCCGGCGGCCAGGTGCCGCTGGTGCAGGCGATGGTGGCGCTGCGCAACACCCCGATGCCGGAACTGCGGCTGCCCGGGCTGGAGTTGGAGCTGCTGGAGCTGCGGTCCACGGCCACCAAGTTCGACGTCTGCTTCGACCTGGTGCCCGACGGGGCGGGCGGCATCGACGGCCGGGCGGAGTTCAGCACCGACCTGTTCGACGCGGACAGCGTGCGGCGCGCGGTCGACGGGCTCCAGCGGCTGCTCGCCGCCGCGCTCGACGACCCCGACCAGCCGGTCTCCCGGCTGCCGCTGCTGGACGACACCGAACACGAGCGGATCGTGCGGGAGTTCAGCGGTGGCGGCAGCGCCGCGGCGGCGGGCACCGCCGGCACCGTGCACGGCCTGTTCGAGGCCCGCGTGGACGCCGCCCCGGACGCCCCCGCGGTGGTCTGCGGCGACCGGGTGCTCAGCTACCGGGAACTGGACGAGGAGGCCAACCGGCTCGCCCACCACCTCCGCGCGCGCGGCGTCGGCCGGGAGCAGATCGTCGGGATCTGCCTGCCACGTTCGGAACGCATGGTGGTCACCGTGCTCGCCCTGCTCAAGGCGGGCGCCGCCTACGTGCCGCTGGACCCGATGTATCCGCGCCGCCGGGTGGCCTACATGGCGGCCGACGCCGGGGTGCGGCTGGTGCTGTCGGAGTCCTCGGTGGCCCGTGACGGCCGGTTCGACCCGCCGCCGGACGCCCCGCCCGGGTACCGTCCGCCCGAGGTGGTCGAGGTGGACACCGAGGCCGCCCGGATCGCCGGCTGCCCGGCCGGACGCCCCGGCACCGGGGTCGCCCCCGGCCACCTCGCCTACGTCATCTACACCTCGGGCTCCACCGGCCGCCCCAAGGGCTCGATGAACGAACACGGCGGCATCGCCAACAGCGTCACCGCCATGAACGAGGTCTACCGGCTGCGCCCCGGCGACCGGATGCTGGCGATCTCCTCGCTCAACTACGACATGTCGGTCTACGAGGTCTTCGGCACCCTCGCGGCCGGCGCCGCCGTCGTCGTCCCCAGCGACATCGAGACCACCGACCCCGAGCAACTGCGCGACCTGCTGCGCCGACAGCGCGTCACCGCCTGGAGTTCCGCCCCCGCCCTGCTGGACATGCTGGTCAACCACGCCTACGAGCACGACGGTCTGGACGGGGTGGCGCTGCGGGTGGTCGGGGTGGGCGGCGACCGGATGCCGCCGCTGCTGCCGGACCGGCTCACCCGACTGGTGCCCGGGGTCGAGCTGTACAACCTGGCGGGGATGACGGAGGTGTCGTACTGCACCCTGTACCACCGGGTGGACCCGGCCGAGCCCGGCGCCGTGCCGTGGGGCCGGCCGCTGGCCAACCACCGGGTGTACGTGCTCGACCGGCACGGCCGACCGGCGCCCGTCGGGATGCCCGGCGAGCTGTACATCGGCGGCGCCGGTCCGGGCCGCGGCTACCACGCCCGGCCCGCGCTGACCGCCGAGCGCTTCGTCCCCGACCCGTTCAGCCCGGTGCCCGGCGGCCGGATGTACGCCACCGGTGACGTGGCCGCGTTCCGCCCGGACGGGGTGCTGCGGTTCCTCGGGCGCCTGGACCACCAGGTGAAGATCCGCGGTTTCCGGATCGAACCGGGCGAGGTGGAGGCCGCGTTGGGCACCCACCCCGACGTGGTCGAGCCGGTGGTGACGGCCTATCAGGACGAGCGGGGCACCCGGCGTCTGGTGGCCCATCTGACGGTGCGTGAGGGGACCCGGCCGGACCCCGCCGACCTGCGCCACCATCTGCTCCAGCGGCTGCCGGACCACATGGTGCCCAGCGCGTTCGTCGTCATGGACCGGCTGCCGCTGCTGCCCAGCGGCAAGCTCAACCGGGCCGCGCTGCCCGCGCCGACCGGCGGCCGGCCCGAGCTGGCCGGGCGGTACGAGCCGCCGGCCGGCGCCCTGGAGGAGGTGCTGGCCGGCATCTGGGCCGAGGTGCTGGGGCTGGAACGGGTCGGGGTGCTGGACGACTTCTTCGACCTCGGCGGGCACTCGCTCCTCGCCACCCAGGTGGTCTCCCGGATCCGCGACACCTTCCGGCTGGACCTGTCGATCGCGGCGTTCCTGTCCGTCTCCACGGTGCGTGAACTGGCCGTGGTCGCCCGTCAGTCCGCGGCCGGCGCCGGAACCGACGCCGACGCCGTCGCCGAACTGGTGCGTCAGGTGGACGCGTTGTCCGAGGAGGAGGTGGCCCGCCGGCTCGGCGCCGACTGAGCCCTAGGTCCTGTCGTCGTCCACCAGCCGGATCGCCGCCGCGGGACAGCCCCTCGCCACCACGGCGAGGCGTTCCCGCGGCACCCGGTCCGCCCCCGCCGCCGCCTCGGCCAGCTCCTCGCCGTCGAAGCGGAAAGCCGCCGGCTCCGCCTCCACGCACCGCCCGGAGCTCAGACACGCCTCCCGGTCGATCTCCACCCGCAGCCCCATCGCCCGCCTCCTGCCTTCGGTGTGGTCAGCCCAGCAGCACCGGGTAACGCGCCCAGTACTCCCGGGTGGTCGTGGTGTCCCGCACCGGCGGCGCGGCCGGGTCGCGGCGCACCCCGAGCGCGAACAGCTCCCGTACCGCCGTGGCCACCAGCCCGTACAGCGACGCGTCCGGGCCGCTGCCGCTCTGGAGGACCCCGGCCGCCAGGTCCTGCCCGATGCACACGTGCATGCCGGCCGCGAAGCTCAGCCCGAACGGCATGACGCCGGGGGCGATCTCGCGGTGCGGGTCGAACTCGGCGGCGTCCGGGCCGTAGGCGGCCGGGTCGCGGTTGACGGTGCGCAGGTCGATGACGACCCGGGCGCCCTCGGGGACGGTGATGCCGGACTCCAGCGTGACCGGGGCGAGCGCCCGGCGCATCCCCACCGTGCTGGAGGGGTTGAGCCGGATCGTCTCGTGCACGCACCGCTGCGCGAACCGCGGGTCGTCGGCGGCCCGTCGGGCGTCCTCGGGGTGGCGCGCGGTCCACTCCAGGAGGTGGTGGACCGCGCGCACGAAGGCGGTGGCGCTGGTGTGCGCCGCCACCAGCAGGAAGAACGCGGTCTCCCGGGCGATCAGTTCGTCGGACAGGCCCAGCCGGTCCTGGTGGCGCAGCAGCAGGGTGAGCACGTCCCGGGGGAGCTGCCGCTCGGGGACGGTGCCGTCGGCGAGGCCGGCCAGCAGGGCGCGCCGGCGGCGGGCGGAGGGGGTGAGGAACTCCCGCCGCCAGTCGGTGAAGGCATCGGCGATCGCGGCCCGCCGTTCGTCCTTGTCCAGGGTGGACTGGGCCAGGGTGAGCGCCTCGATGAAGACCTTGAGCTGCCCGGCCAGCCGCCGGGTCTCCGCCTCGGTGCCCTCGGGGCGGTCCACCCCGGCGACGAGGACGGCGAGGTGGAGCATGAGTTCGTGGCCGAGCGCGACGAGTTCGGTGGCGCCGCGCCGGGCGTGCGGGGCGAGGACCGCGGCGGTGACGTCGGGGAAGACCTCCTTCTCGTAGTGCAGGAAGGTCTCCCGGCGGAAGAGCTGGTTCTCCACCCGCCGGCGGTCGCGGTGTTCGGTGCCGTGCAGGTTGACCAGCACCCCGGCCATCAGGACGTGGCCCTCGTCGTACTGGGCCTGGCCCAGTTCCTTCCTGCGGTAGGCGTCGAGTGCGTCGGCGTAGCGGGTCAGGACGATCTCGTTGTCCACGTGCGGGCCTCCCGGCTCGGCTGCGCGCCGTCGGGGTGACGGTACGGAGGCGCCGACCGGCCGGTCAAGGTCGCGTACCGGGGCCGCGCGGGGGCTGTAGGGGCTTTCCCCGACTGGCTGGTCACCGGCCACGGCGCCAGATTGGTGGCACCTCGAAGACCGACCAAGGGACGTCATGCGTCTGACTCTGGTGCAGCCGCCGAACGGCTTCGTCGACCGTTACGATCTGGCGCCACCGCTCGGACTGCTCACGCTGGCCGCCGTGGCCCGCGAGCACGGCGCCGAGGTGTCGCTGGTGGACTTCAACCTGATGGGCATGGGCGATCCGTCGCTGCACGGGGCGGACTTCTACCCCCGTGCCGTGCGTGCCATCGCCGAAACCCAGCCGGATCTGGTGGGTTTCACCTCGATGGCGGTGGAGTCGCACGTCTGCCTGGAGCTGGCGCGGCTGCTCAAGGCGGCGGATCCGCGGCTGCTGACGGTGCTGGGCGGGCCGCACTTCTCCTCGATCGCCCGGGAGGCGCTGGACGCCTTCGACTGGATCGACTACGTGGTCACCGGCGAGGGCGAGCAGGCGCTGATCTCGCTGCTGCGCGTGCTGGGCGGCGCCCCGGGCGAACTGGTCAACGTGGCCCACCGGTCCGGCGGCGAGGTGGCGCTGCGCCGCGCGCTGAAGGGCATGACGTCCCTCGACGAGCTGCCGTTCCCGGCGTACGACCTGGTGGAGCTGGACGACTACTTCGCGCTCAACCCGCTCCGGCTGCTCAACGTCGACCACGCCCGGGGCTGCATGTTCCGCTGTTCGTTCTGCTACAGCCCCGGTCACTGGGGCCAGGGCGAGCAGACGAAGAGCGCGTCGGCGGTGGCCGAGCAGGTGGCGCGGATGCACGCGATGGGCGCCCGTCACCTGTTCTTCGTCCAGGACAACCTGGTCAACTCGGTGAAGGCGACCCAGGAGTTGTGCGCCGCGCTGACCGGGTCGGGCACCGGGATCACCTGGAACGCCTACGCCACCATGCAGCGGCTCACCCCGGACCTGCTCGACCGGCTGGCGGCGGCGGGGTGCACGGAGCTGTTCGTCGGGGTGGACGCCATCTCGGAGGAGGCGCAGCGCTCGTTCGCCAAGCACTTCTTCAAGGGCTGGGAGCCGCTCAAGCAGCGGCTGCGGGACTGCCTGGACCGGGGCATCATCCCCACCTGCGCCTTCATGATCGACATCCCGGAGGGCGACGACCACCGCAGCACCGACCTGGCGCTGACCACCGCGCTGCTCACCCGCAACCTCGGCTGCGGCATCCGCCTCAACACGCTGACGGTCTACAACGCCACCGCCACGGCCACCGAGTTCGCCGGTCTGCCGCGCAGCTACACCGACCTCAAGCCACGGCTGCTGCTGGACACCCCGCCCGTGGTGCAGGACAACCCGTACGCCCGGCGGGCCCCCGGGCTCTTCCCGTTCCACAGCACCTTCCTGCCGCTGCCCGCCTACACCCGCTTCGTGTCGGCGATGCACGCCGCCTACACGCTCTTCTCCGCCTTCCCGCGCACCCTGCTCCAGTACGTCCTGGTGGACGAGGGGTCGCTGTGGGAGCTGCTGGAGGCGGTGGTCGGCGGACTCGACCTGCTGGCGGTGGAGCCGCGGCGGCGCCGGGCGGTGGAACGGGAACGGTTCCAGGACCTCTTCGCCGCCCGCCGGCTGTCGGCCAGCACCCGGGACGCCTTCGCCCTGGAGTGCGCCGAGCTGCGGGTGAGCCTGGCGCCCGGCGGTCCGGCCGTCGAGGTGTCGGACGGGACCGGGCAGCGCTGGTTCCAGCCGCGACCGCACGAAGTGGTCCGGTTGCAGGAGCCTCTCGCCGATCTGTCGCGCGATCATCGGGCGGAGCCGGTGGAGAGCCCGGGGGACTACCTGGTCCTCCGGAAGGCGGGTCAGCTCGAATACTTCGCGGCAGACCCCTCGTTGCTGGCGCAGTTGGAACGGATCCGCGGCACCGCCGCCGGTTCCGGACCGGTGACGTTGGACCCCGACGTCCTCGCCGAGCTGACCGCCGCAGGCGTACTCGACCCCGTGAAGGAGGTGTAGGTCATGGCCAAGCTCACCGCAGTCGGCGCCGGCCGTCCGGTTGTCGTCCGCCTTGCCCAGGAGGGCATCGCCCACGAGCGGCTCGCCCAGGAAGGCATCGCGCACGAGCGCGTCGCCCAGGAGGGCATCGCCCACGAGCGCTTCGCGCAGGAGGGCATCGCCCACGAACGTCTCGCCTAGGTTTCCTAGCGCCTGCGTTCCGGTGGCCGGGGACGTGCCCGCGGGCCGTCCCCGGCCGCTTCGGCTCACGGCCCCACCGGCCGGTGACGGGAGGGAAGCGTACGTGTGGCTCCGTGACTGGTCGCGCCGCCCGGACGTGGCGGTGCGGCTGTTGTGTCTGCCGCCGGCCGGCGGGGCGGCCCATCTGTTCCGCCGCTGGGCGCGCAAACTCCCCGACCACATCGGGGTGTTGGCCGTCGAGCCGCCCGGCCGCGGTTCACGGCTGCGGGAGCCGCCGGTGCACGACCTGGACGCGGTGGTGTCGGGGCCCGACTCGCTGGGCCGCGAGGTCGAGGCGCTGCTCGACGTGCCGCTGGTGGTCTTCGGGCACAGCATGGGCGCGCTGGTGGGACGGGCGCTCTGTGCCCGGCTGCGGGAACGCGACCCGGGCTGGCGCCCCGCCCTCTTCGTGGCCGCCGCCAGCGAGGCCCCCGACTCGGTTCGGCTGCAACTGCCCGCCGCCGGACTCGGCGACGAGGAGGTGCTGGAGTTCCTGCGGGAGCACGGCGGCACCCCGGCCGAGCTGCTGGCCGACCCCGAGTACCGGGCGCTGCTGATCCCCGCGGTCCGCGCCGACCTCGCGCTCGCCGCCGCCGCGGGCCGGGCGTCCGGGCCCGTCCCCGGCTGTCCGGTGCGGGTCTACCTCGGGGCCGGCGACACCTCGGTGACCGTGGCCGACACCGCCGGGTGGCAGGCGTACGGCGACGGTGACTTCGCCCGGCACACCTTCGACGGCGGCCACTTCTTCGTGCAGCAGGCCGAGGACGAGGTGGTCGCCCGGCTGGCGGCCGACATCACCGGGTGCGCCGCACCGCACCCGCGCGCAACCACCCCCCGCGGCTGAAGGAGACCCCCGCGCATGCCGGCCGACGAGCACCCCGCCTTCCGTGACCTGGTGCAGCTGCTGCGCTACCGGGCCGCCACCACCCCCGAGGCCACGGCGTACGTCTTCGTGGACGACGCCGGTGAACACCCGGTCGGCTACGCCGAACTCGACCGCCGGGTGCGCCAGGTGGCGGCCGGGCTGCGGGAGGGCCCGCCGGCCGAGCGGGCGTTGCTGCTGTATCCGCCGGGGCGGGAGTACGTCATCGGCTTCTGGGCCTGCCTGTACGCGGGGATCACCGCGGTGCCGGCGTATCCGCCGGGCGGCGGGCGGCGGATCGAGCGGGTGCTGGACGTGGCGGCCGACTGCGGTGCGGCCCTGGCGCTGACCGACACCGCGAGCCTGGCCGCGTTCGGCGAGCGGTGGAACGGCCACCCCGGGCTGCGCGGGGTACGGCTGTGCTCCACCGAGTCCGCCCCCGACGTCCCGGCCGACGCCTGGCAGCCGCCCCGCACCGGCCCGGACACGGTGGCGTTCCTCCAGTACACCTCCGGTTCCACCGCCCGGCCCAAGGGCGTGGTGCTCCACCACGGCCATCTGCTGCACAACGCCGCCGCGCTCGCCGGGGCGTTGTCGGTGGGCCCGGAGGACTCCGGGGTGAGCTGGCTGCCGCCCTACCACGACATGGGGCTCATCGGCGGCATCCTGCAACCGGTCTTCAGCGGCTTCCCGTGCGTGCTGCTGCCGCCGTCCGCCTTCGTCCGCCACCCCGGGCGCTGGCTGGAGCTGATCTCCCGGCACCGGGCGACCATCAGCGCCGCCCCGGACTTCGGGTACGCCGAGTGCGTGCGCCGGGTCGGCGCGGCGGAACGGACCGGGCTCGACCTGAGCGGCTGGCGCCACGCGTTGGTGGGGGCCGAGCCGGTGCGCGCGGCCACGTTGGACGCGTTCGCCGGCGCCTTCGCCGCGCGGGGGTTCCGCCGGTCCGCGTTCTACCCCTGCTACGGGCTGGCCGAGGCCACGTTGTTCGTCACCGGCGGCACGGCGGGCGCCGGGCCGACCGCGCTCACCGTGGACCGCGACGGCCTCGGGGACGGCAGGCTGGTCCCGGCCGACGGCGACGGTCACCCCGTGCTGGTGGCCTGCGGCGCCGCCCGCACCCCGGACCGGGTGGCCGTGGTCGATCCGGCCACCGCGCGCGAGCTGCCGGACGGGGACATCGGCGAGGTGTGGATCAGCGGTCCCACCGTCGCGGCCGGCTACTTCGGCGACGACGGCGCGACCGAGGAGACGTTCCGCGCCCGGCGCTCCGACGGCGACCAGGCCGACTGGCTGCGCACCGGCGACCTCGGCGCCGTGCTCGACGGCCACCTGTACCTGACCGGACGCGCCAAGGACGTGGTCGTGGTCCGGGGCCGCAACCACCACCCCCAGGACGTCGAACAGACCGCGGAACGCGCCCACCCGCTGCTGATGCCCGGCCGTGGCGCGCTCTTCGCCCTGGACGACGGCGCGACACCACGGGTCGTCCTGGTGCACGAGGTCGTCCGCGGCCACGACCCGGCCGCCCTCGGCGACGCCGCCACCGCGGTACGCGCCGCCGTGGCCACCGCGCACGGACTGCGCCTCGCCGACGTCGCCCTGGTACGCCCCGGCTCCGTCCCGCGCACCTCCAGCGGCAAGGTCCGCCGGTCGGCGTGCCGGCAGGCGTACCTGGCGGGGGAGCTGGACCGGTCGCGGCTGGACGGGGACGCGCGGTCGGGCGGGGGCGATGGCGAACTGCCGTCCGCCGGTGCCGGGTTGAGGGCGCTCGCCGCCGAGGCGCTGGAGGTCCCCGCCGACGTGTTGCGGGACGATCTGCCGTTGGTGGCGCAGGGGCTGGACTCGCTGGCGGCGGCCCGGCTCGCCGCCGCGGTGGAGGGGGCCACCGGGACGCGGGTGGCGGTGCGTGAGTTCCTGGAGCCGGTCCCGTTGCGGGAGTTGGCCGCGCGGATGGTGCGGGCACCACGGGACGCCGTGCCCTGGCGGCCGGGGGCCGCGCCGGCCACCTCGACGGCCACCTCCGACCAGCACCGGCTGTGGCTGCTGGACCAGGCCGGGGCGGGCCCGGCCTACCTGGTCACCGCCGCCCTGCGGCTGCCCGGCCGCCGCGCCCCCGAACTGCTCACCGCGGCGCTGACCGCCGTCACCCGCCGCCACGAGGCGCTGCGCACCACGTACCACTTCCAGCCGGACGGCACCCTCGTCCAGACGGTACGTGCCTGGACCCCGCCACCGCTGCGCCACGTGGACCTCACGGTGGACGCCCGGCGCCACGGTGCCCGTACCGCCGTGCAGCGGTGGGCCCGGGACCAGTTGGCCGAACCGTTCGACCTGGCGCGGGAGACACCGCTGCGGGCCGCCCTGCTCCGGCTCGGCGACGACGACCACGCACTGGTGCTGACGGTGCATCACATCGCGGTGGACGGCGCCTCGCTGGCGGTGCTGCTGCGCGAGGCCGAGGCGGTCTGCGCGGCCGGCCCCGACGGGGAACCACGGCTGCCCGAGGCGCCCCGGTACCGTGATCTGGCCGCCTGGCGGCGTGAGGTGACCGAGGCGTCGGCCGCCGAGGACGCCGCCCACTGGCGCCGTGCGCTCGCCGGGACGGTGCCGTTGGAGCTCCCCGCCGACCGGCCGCGCCCGGTGCGGCCGAGCCACCGTGGCGGCCTGCACCCGGTGGCGGTCTCCCCCGCCGGATCCGCCGCGCTGGCCGCGTTCGCCCGGGCCGAGGGCACCACCGCGTTCACCGTGCTGCTGGCCGGGTACGCCGCCGTGCTCGCGCGCTGGAGCGGACAGCCGGACGTGGTGGTCGCGGTGCCCACCGCGGCCGGCCGGCCGCCGGGCGCCGAGGGCGTCGTCGGCTTCACCACGCTCACCCTCCCGGTACGCGTCCCCGTCGGCGCCGCCGCCACCTTCCGCGACCTGGTGCGGGCGACCGCCGCCGCCTGGCGGGACGCCGACCGCCACCGCGACACCCCCCTCGACGTCATCGCCCGCGAGGTGTCGGCGGCGGGCGGACCGCCCGGGGCCGACCTGGCCAGGGCCGCGTTCGTGCTCGGGGTGCCGCTGCCGCCGTGGCGGGCGCCGGGACCGGTCGCCGAGGCCTTCGAAGTGCCGTTGCCCGCCGCCCAGTTCGACCTGTCGCTGCATCTGACGGCGACCCCGGACGGCGGCTGCGAGGGGCGGCTGGCGTACGCCACCGACCTGTTCGACGCCGGTTCCGCGGCCCGCGTGGCGGACGCCTTCGGCCGGCTGCTCGACCGTGCCGTGGCCCGCCCGGACGAGGCCCTGGACGCCCACGACCTGATCGCGCCGGAGGAACGGCGGCGGCTGCTGGAGGAGTTCAGCGGCGCCTCGGTGCCCCCGCCCGGCGACCTGCCCGCCGCGAAGCTCTTCGCACGCCAGGTGGCCGCCACCCCGTCCGCGCCCGCCGTGCTCCCCGCCACCGGCGGCCCGCCGCTCACCTACCGGGAACTGGCCCGCCGGTCCGGCCGGCTCGCGGACCGGCTGCGGGCGCTCGGCGCCGGCCCCGGCACCGTGGTCGGCGTCCATCTGCCGTACGGCGCCGGGCTGGTGACCGCGTTGCTGGCGATCCTCGAGGCGGACGCCTGCTACCTGCCGCTGGACGCGGAGTATCCGGCCGCCCGGCTGCGCCTGGTGGCCGAGGACGCCCGCCCCGCCGTCCTGCTCGGCTGCGCCGCCCTGGACAGCGCGTCCCTCGCCCCGGACGGCACCGCCACCTTGCTGCTGGACCCCTCGGCGGAGCCCGACGGCACCCCGGACGCCGCCGCCGCGCCGCCCGCCCGTCCCGCGCGCCCGGACGACCTCGCCTTCCTCATCTACACCTCCGGCTCCACCGGCACCCCCAAGGGCGTGATGGTGACCCGGGCCGGACTCGCCAACCAACTGGCGGCCAAGCGGTCCGCGCAACCCCTCGGCCCGGACGACCGGGTGCTGCTGCACACCGCGTGCGGCTTCGACATCTCCGTCTCCGAGATGCTGTGGCCACTGGTCACCGGCGCCTGCCTGGTCACCCCGGACGGGGCCTGTCCGGCCGACCTGGAGCGGATGGCCGCGCTCTGCGCCGAACACCACGTCACCGCCTGCTACTTCGTCCCGTCGGTGCTGCGGGAACTCCTCGCCGTGCCCGGCGCCGCCGGACACCTCGCCGGGGTACGCCAACTCCAGTGCGCCGGTGAGGAGTTGACCCCGCAGCTCGCCGCCTCGGTGCACCGGCTGCTGCCCGGCGCCCGGCTGTACAACGTCTACGGCCCGGCCGAGGCCACCATCGAGGTCACCGTCGGAGCCGTCGACCCGGGCGTCGATCCCGGCGGCAAGGTGCCCGTCGGCCGCCCGGTCGCCGGGGCCCGGCTGTACGTGCTGGACGCGGGCGGACGGCCGGTGCCGGTCGGGGTGGCCGGTGAGGTCTGCGTCGGCGGCGTCCAGGTGAGCCGGGGCTACCTGGGCCGTCCGGCGGCCACCGCGGAACGGTTCGTCCCCGATCCGGCGGTCCCCGGCGGCCGGCTCTACCGCACCGGGGACCGCGGTCGCTGGCGCCCGGACGGACGCCTGGAGATCCTGGGCCGCCTCGACCGGGAGACCAAGATCCGCGGCCAGCGGGTCGACCCCGGCGAGATCGAGGCCGTCCTGCGGGGCCACCCCGCCGTCTCCGCGGCGGCCGTGACCGTCACCACCGACGGCGGCGGTCCGCCCCGGCTCGTCGCCCACGTGGTACCGGAACCGCCCGGCCCCGCCGCGGTCCCGGCCGACCTCCTCCGCGGCCACCTGCGGCAGCGGCTGCCGCGCCACATGGTGCCGGAGGTCTTCGTCGCCCTGCCGGCGCTCCCCCTCGGGGCCAACGGCAAGACCGACCTGGCCGCGCTGCCCGCCCCGCCCGCCGCCCGTCCGGACACCTCACCCGACGCCGCCCCCCGCACCCCGGTGGAACGCCTGGTCGCCGCCATCTGGACCGACGTGCTCGGCGTCGAACACATCGGCCGCCACGACGACTTCTTCGACCTCGGCGGCCACTCCCTGCTCGCCACCCGCATCGCCGTCCGCCTGCGCGACACCTTCGGCGTCGACCTGACCATCGCCGACCTGCTCCACCACGACCTGACCGTCGCCGCCCTGGCCCGCGCCGTCGAACAGCGCCGCCTCGCCCGGACCAGCGCGGCCGAACTGCGCGAAGCCCTCGAAGCCGTCCGCGCCCTGTCCCCCGCCCAGTCCCGCGCCCTCCTCGGCGACCCCGACACCCCGCCGGCCCCCTGAGCCCCCGGGCCCGCCTCAGCGCGCGGGGGTGAGGCGCAGCCACTCCTTGACCGACGCCCGTACCGCCGCGGGGCTGCTGGGCCACGGGAGGGTGCGGCCCGCGCGCCACAGGGCGGTCTGGTCGGTGTAGTGCGGGGAGGCGGTGTGGCCGGAGGCGCCGGTGAGGTTGATCCAGCGGGAGTCGTCGAGCCGTCCGAGGTCGACCACCATCCGCATCGAGGGCACCCAGTCGACGCCGTAGCCGTCGGGCGGGAACCAGCCGGTGGCGTCCACCAGGTCGGTGCCGCCGCCCAGTTGGTAGGGGCCGCGGTTGAGCAGCCACCGCACCGGGGCCGGAGCGCCGGTGCCCAGCGTCTGGTTGCGCAGTTCGAGGGTGTGCAGCGCGCCCCACCGCCAGTGCTTGGGGTCACCGCCGAGCCGCTTGTCCAGGTCCCGGGCCGCCGCGTCGAGCGCGGCGCCCAGCACCGCGTCCCGGCCGTGCAGCGCGGGCTGTTGCGGACTGCTCCACCACGGGTCGTCCGGCGTGCCGAGCATCGTACGGACCACGTCGAACCAGCGGCCCCCGCCGCCCGCGCCGAACGTCTCCACGTCCCCGGCCGTGCGCAGCCGGGAGGTGAAGACCAGGTCCAGCAGGTGCGACCAGACGGCGTTGAAGTAGGCGGCGGCGGCAGAGTCGGGGGGCTGGGTGAGGTCCCAGCCGCGCAGCAGGTCCACCGCGGCGGCGGTGCCGGGCGCCACCGGTGCCTTCAGCAGGTACGGCACGAGCTGCCGCGCGTTGGGGTTGAGCGTGTCGCCCTCGATGCGCCCCATGTCGGCCACGGTCAGCTTCCCGCCGCCGGTGATCAGGTCGGCGATCCGCCGGCTGCGGTAGCCGGTGCCCCAGTACGGGGTGATGGGGTACGGGTAGTCCGGTCCGGTGACCGCGTTGTTGGCGGTGACGATGTAGCCCCGGGTGGGGTTGAGTTCGTGCGGCAGCCTGTCGAAGGGGACGTAGCCGCGCCATTCGTGGTCGCCGGTCCAGCCGGGTACCGGGTAACTGCCGTCGCCGCGCGCCCGGATGGGCAGCAGGCCGGGCATCTGGTAGCCGATGTTCCCGCGTACGTCGGCGTAGACCATGTTCTGCGCGGGGGCCACCAGGAGCGCCGCGGCGGCGCGGAAGCCGGTCCAGTCGGTGGCCGCGTCCATGGCGAACACGGCGTCGATGGTGTGCGACGGGACGAGCCCGGCCCAGCGCAGCGCGACCGCGTATCCGCCGGCCGCCCGGGGCGCGTCCGGGACCCGTCCGACGGCGCCGGTGCGCGCCGCCGTCCGGTCGGCGTCGGAGATGACCGGCCCGTGCCGGGTGGCCCGTACGGTGAAGGTGACCGGGGAGCCGCCGGCCACCGCGATGGTCTCGCGCCGGGTGGTCAACGGCAGTTGGCGGCCCTGGTACGTGTAGTCGTCGCCGGTGATCTTCTCCAGGTACAGGTCGGAGTCGGCGGCGCCCAGCGCGGTGAACCCCCAGGCGATCCGCTGGTTGTGGCCGATGAGCACGCCGGGCATGCCGGGGAAGGTGAAGCCGGTGACGTCGTAGGGGCAGGCCGCGGTGACGGTGCGGCAGTGCAGCCCGATCTGGTACCAGACGCCGGGCAGCGTCGGCGCCAGGTGCGGGTCGTTGGCGAGCAGCGGCGCACCGGTGGCGCTCCGGCTGCCCGCCACCACCCAGGCGTTGGAGCCGATGCCGGTGCCGGACGGGCCGAGCAGCGCGGTGAGCCGGCGGCGTACGTCCGACACGGCGGTCAGCGCGCCGGTGGCGGCGGCCGGTACGGCGGTGGTGGTGCGGGCGGCGGAGGGCGGGGCGGAGCGGGCGGTGGCGGGGCCGGTGACCGGGTCCCAGCGGCTGAAGTCGTACGGCGGGAAGATCCGGTCGACGTCGTGGACGGGGAACTTCGCGGCGAGCACGGCGCGGATCATCTGGTCGCTGGTGGTGGAGTTGAGCTGCCAGGCGACCGCCTTGAGCCAGACCACCGAGTCCACCGGGGTCCACGGGCGGGGCCGGTAGGAGCCGTCGGCGAGGGAGAGGACGGCGTACTCCACGCTGAGCCGGGCGCCGGTGTGGTCCTTGAGGTAGGCGTTGACCCCGGCCGAGAACGCCTGGAGGAAGGCGCGGGTGCGCGGAGACGCCGCGTCGGCCTCCTGCCGTGCCACCCGGTACCAGCCGAGGGTGCGCACCAGTTTGTCGTCGTCGACCTGGCCGGCGCCGAACATCTCGGCGAGGCGCCCCTCGGCGATGTTGCGTTCGGTGTCCATCTGCCAGAAGCGGTCCTGGGCCTCGACGTAGCCTTGGGCGAGGAAGAGGTCCTCCGGGTCGTCGGCGAGGATCTGCGGGATGCCGGAGGCGTCCCGGCCCACGTCCACCGGGTGGTGCAGCCCGGGTACGCCGAGGCGGCCGGAGGTGACCGGCAGCGACCGGCCGACCGTCCACCGGACGTACAGCGCCCCCGCGCACGCGCCGGCCACCAGCACCACCACGACGACGAGCACGGTGATCCGCAGCCACCGCCACCGCCGGCGCCGCCGTCCGCCGGGGGAACCGCCGTCCGCCGTACCACCGTCCCGCGCCGGAGCGCTCTCCTCGTCGGTTGCCGCCACGCACCGATGGTGCGGCCCGGCGTGACGTGCGGGGAGTCGGGAGATCCCCGGACACCGGATTCCCGTACGCCACCCGGACATTGGTGCGGTCCGGCGGGAACCGACCGGTGCCGTGGCCGTGTCCTGGGGTGCGGAGGCGCACACGGGGTGCGCCCGGTCCATTGTGGGGGACTACACGATGACACGTACGACACGCGGACGGCGCGCGGTGCTGGGTTCGGCCGCGGCGACGGCCGCCGGTCTGGCGCTGGTGGTGGGGGCCGCCGGCGCGGGGCAGGCCGCGCCGCTGACCGGCGCCGCGAAGGCCGCCCCGGCCTGCGGTGCCGCCGCCCGGACGACGGCGCCGGCCGGTACCGTCCGAACGGCTGCGACGACCACCGAGGCCCCGGCCGCCACGGTCGCCGCGGCCACCGGCAAGGCCGCCGACCGGATTTCCTACGCCCTCGCCGCGGAGGCGCCGCTGGGCCTGTGGTCGTCCTCGGGCGTCACGCTGCGCACCCCGGTCGCCAAGGGCACGGTGCGCCTGGACGTCACCACGCGCGGGTTCGACTCCGACTCGCTGGTGATCCAGCGCTACGTGCCCACCAGCCACCGCTGGGTCGATCTGAACACCAAGCCGTCCAGCGGCAACCACCGGGACAAGGGCGTCTTCACCTTCCCGGTGACGGCGGCGGCGAGCGCGGCCCACCCCGCCACGGTGGCGCTGCGGGTCCAGGACCTCGACCGTCCCGGCAAGCTGACGGTGGCCGCGTCGGTCGCCGACGGCCACGGCCACACCTACCGCGCTCCGGCCCGGACCGCCGTGGTGGACCGTCCCACCACGACCGTCGGCGGCTGGCCGCGCGGCACGGCGCTGGTCCGCGGCGGCGCGGCCAAGGAGTTCTCCATCACCGTGCGCAACACCACCAAGCGGGCCTACCCGGGGCTGACCGCCGGGTACTTCGCCTACGGTGCGGCGGGCGGGCACGCCCTGCTGCCCAAGGACGTGGTGCTCCAGGAGTACCTGCCCGGCCACGGCTGGAAGCGGGTCGCCATGGTGCCGGACGGCTGCGACCCGGGCATGTCGGCCGCGCTCGCGCCGGTCAACCGCGGCCCGCTGGCGCCCGGTGCCACCGCCGTCTACCGGCTGCGGCTGGCGATCGCCCGGACCGCCCCGGCGGCCGACGTGGAGGCGGGGATCTCGGTGGGCACTTCGGACCACTCGTTCTACTTCCAGATGCTGCGGTTCCCGATCCGCACCAAGTGACGACCGGGCGGGTGTTGCCGGGCAACACCCGCCCCGTTGCCGGTTTTCCGCGGTCCGTTGCCGGTTCGCCGGTCGCGCAGCGCAACGCCTCGCTCACACAGCATGCTGTCACCGTCCCCCTGGCGCCCGTCAGGGGGCGGTGCGATCCCCGCCGGTGATGTGGCGGGGTGACGAGAGGGATGCGATGGACCGTTCACTGCTGTCGACGAGGGCCGCGCTGGTGTTGTCACTGGCCGTCGCGGCGGGGGTGGGGGCCGGTGTGCTGGCCGCCCTCGCGGGTGACGGCGCGGCCCGCTGCGTGCTGTGCGGCCTGGCGGCCGTCGGCCCCGCGGTGCCGTTCTTCAACACGCTGGTGGCCGCCGACGACCGGGCGGACCGGGACGGCGGGCGGCGGCGTGGCTGAACTTCGGCCGCTCGGCCAGGACTTGACGCAGGAGTCCCGGGCGCTGGCGCAGGCGCTGCGGGAGCTGTTCGACGGGCTCGACGTGTCGGTGCGCCGGTACGCGGCACGCCGGGTGCGGGACGCCGGGACCTTCTCCCGATACCTCAACGGCACCCGGGTCCCGCCGTGGGAGGTGGTCATGGACCTCTTCACCGACCTCGCCGAGCACCGGGGAACCGCGGCCACCCCGGAGGCCATCGACCTGCTGCGCGGGCTGCACCGCGCGGCGGTGGCCACCAACGCCTCCCCCAAGCACGCCATGGAGGTGCTGGAGCAGCAACTCGCCGACGCCGACCGGCTCTCGCGGCGCTCCACCGCCCGTGGCGACGCGCTCGGCGACGCCCTGCTCGACCGCAAGCACCGCATCGCCGACCTGGAGGTCCGCCTCAACCAGCTGGAGGCGGAATGGGCCGCGGAACGCGAACGCGCCGACCGCCTCGCCGCCGCCCGCCCCGACGTCTCCGGCCTGCTGCGCGAACGCGACACCCTCCAGGCCGAGGTGGCCCGGCTCGCCGCCGAACTGCTCGCCGCGCGCGACCAGCGCGACGCGGCGGAGGAGCGCTGCCAGTTGCTGGAACGGCAGTTGGAGACCGTCGAGCGGGCGCAGCACACCGCCGCGCTGCCGACGCCCCGGGCCCCGGGACCGGCGCAGCGGATGCCCAAGGTGCTCGTCGTCGACGACCAGCCGGACAACCTGCTCGCCATGACCGCGGTGCTCTCCACCCTCGACCAGGAACTCGTGGCCGTCCCCTCCGGCCGCGACGCGCTCAAGGCGCTGCTCGACCACGACGACTTCGCGGTGATCATCATGGACGTCCAGATGCCCGACATGGACGGCTACGAGACCGCCGCGCACATCAAGCGCCGCAGCCGTGACCGCGACGTCCCCATCATCTTCCTCACCGCGATGGGCGCCGACCCCGAGCACTCCGCCCGTGGTTACGCGGCCGGTGCCGTCGACTACATCGGCAAGCCGTTCGACCCCTGGGTGCTGCGGGCCAAGGTCGCCGTCTTCACCGGCATCTACCTGGAACGGCGGCTGCGCCACCCGGACCCCGCCTGATCGCGGACCGGCCGCGGCCCCCGTGACGGGGACCACGGCCGGGCGCGGGGAGGTCCTTCGGCGTCAGCCGTTGCCGTCCGCCGTGGCCTTGGCGAACCGGGCGGCGACGTCGTTCCAGTTGACCAGGTCCCACAGCTTGGTGACGTAGTCGGGGCGCACGTTCTTGTACTGGAGGTAGTAGGCGTGCTCCCAGGCGTCGAAGACCAGCAGCGGGGTGCTGCCCTGGCCGACGTTGCCGTGGTGGTCGTAGACCTGCTCCACGATCAGGCGCTTGCCCAGCGGCTCCCAGGCGAGCACGCCCCAGCCGGAGCCCTGCACGGAGCTGGTGGCGACGGTGAGCTGCTTCTTGAACGCCTCGAAGCCGCCGAGGTGTTCGTCGATGGCGTCGGCGAGGGCGCCGTCGGGGTGGTCGCCGCCGTCCGGCGAGAGGTTCTGCCAGAAGATGGAGTGCAGCACGTGGCCGGAGAGGTTGAACGCGAAGGTCTTCTCCAGCCCGACCAGGCCCGTCGGGGTGATCCGGTCCTTGTCGCGGGCCTCGGCGATCTGCTCCAGGGTGTCGTTGGCGCCCTTGACGTAGGCGGCGTGGTGCTTGGCGTGGTGCAGCTCCAGGATCTGACCCGTGATCGCCGGCTCCAACGCCGCGTAGTCGTAGGGGAGATCAGGAAGCGAGTACGTGCCCATCAGGTCACAACCCTTTCAACGAGACAAACGGTCAGGCCCTGATCGCCCACACTATTGCGCATGACTTGCAATTACCAGTTCGAAGCTCCAGCATGTTGTCCGCGGGGCCGGTCCGTCAGCCTTCTGTCCCGGTACGCCCTCGCCACGGGGGCGCCGCCGTCCAGTCGCTGATCGTCTTTGCACCCGGCGCCCGCCGGTCCGACCGGCCCCGCACCACGCGTCACCCGCCCTCAGTTCCCGGCCCGCAGCCGGTCCGCGAGCCGGCCCGGCGCCAGCGCGGCGAGCCGGCGCACGGGCTGCTGCCGCACCGGCGGCCGGGAGACGGGGCCGGGTCGCCCGGCCGGTCCGGACTTGGGCGGAGCCGGACGCGCCGGTTCGGAACGGGCGCGTTCCGGGGTCTCGGCGGCCACGGACGCGGCCGGGCGCGCGGCCCCGTCGGTCCGCGCGGCGCCGGAGCCGGAGCCCTCCAGGGCGTTCAGCAGCGAACCGATGCGGTCCGACAACTGGGCGACCTGCCGGGTGAGCGCCGCGGTCTCCTCCGGGGCGCCGGACGGCGGCGGAGGCGGCGGGGCCGGCGGGGGCGGACCGGGCACGGTGACCACCGGGGTCGCCTGCCCGAGCACCACCGGCGGCACCCCGGCGGCACCGGCGAGGCCGAGCGCGGTCAGCAGATTGGCGGTGTTGATCAGCGCCGCCGCCGGGCTGCCCGGCAGCACCTCGACCAGCGCCTGGCGGATCCCCGACACCGCCTGCGCCACGCCCTGCAACGGGCCGGCGGCCGGCGGCCGGGACCAGTCGTCCCGCCAGGGGTCGTACTCGTCCCGGTCCAGCACCTCGTCGATGGCCTTCTTGACGCTGTCGGTCACATCTCCGATGAGGTCCTTGATGGCGGTCTGCGTGTTCTTCCTCCCCATCGGCCTGCACTTCCCTTCATCGTGGGCGTCGCGCCAGGTGGGCACCCTCACCGCTCACGTGCCGCGTTGGGGCCTTAAGCAGGTTAGGGTCGGCGGCCCCGATGGTCTGCCGTTCCGCGGCAGGTGCGTTCTTTCGGGTCATCACACAGGTCCGCGCCGAGGGGAGCGCCCGGTTGGGGCGTAAATGCAGTCACGGACGCTGTGAACGACCGTTGCCGAAGCCGGTCAGCCGAGGGGCTTGCCGAGCACCGCCTTGCGGTGGCTGAACGTCTCGATCGACCAGTGGCCGTGGTAGCGGCCCATGCCGCTCTCGCCGACGCCGCCGAACGGCAGGTCGGGGACGGTCAGATGGGCGACCGGCAGCCCGAACCCGAGGCCGCCGGAGGAGGTTTCGGCCGTCAGCCGCCGCCGCACCTCGGCGGAGTCGGTGAACGCGTAGAGCGCCAGCGGCTTCTCCCGCCCGTTGATGAACGCGATCGCCTCGTCCACCCCGGCCACCTCGACGATCGGCAGGATGGGGCCGAAGATCTCCTCCCGCATCACCGGGGCGTCGGCGGGCACCTCGGCGAGCACGGTGGGCGCGATGTACCGGGTGGCCCGGTCGTGCTCACCGCCGACGACGGTACGGCCGGAGCCGAGCAGCGCGGTCAGCCGGTCGAAGTGGCGTTCGTTGACGATGCGCCCGTACTCCGGCGAGGCGGCCGGGTCCGGTCCGTACAGGCCGCGGACCGCGTCGGCGAGCGCGGCTTCGAGGGCGCGTGCGGTGCCGGGGTCGGTGAGGACGTAGTCGGGGGCGACGCAGGTCTGCCCGGCGTTGAGGAACTTGCCGGCCGCGAGCCGGGCCGCCACGACGGCGGGGTCGGTGCCGGCGTCGACGAACGCCGGTGACTTGCCGCCGAGTTCGAGGGTGACCGGGGTCAGGTGGCGGGCGGCGGCCGTCATCACGACGCGTCCGACGGTGGCGTTGCCGGTGTACAGGATGTGGTCGAACCGCTGCTCCAGCAGCGCCGTGGTCTCCGGCACCCCGCCCTCGACCACGGCGACGGCGTCGGTGTCCAGATGGCGCGGGAGCAGCCGGGCGAGGGCGGCGGAGGTGGCCGGGGCCAGCTCGCTGGGCTTGGCGACCACGCAGTTGCCGGAGGCGAGGGCGCCGACCACAGGGGCGAGCAGCAGTTGCGCCGGGTAGTTCCACGGGGCGATCACGAGGACGACGCCCAGCGGGTCGAGGACCGTCCAGGCGGTGGCGTCGCCGAGGAAGGCGGGCACCGGGGCCGGCCGCGGCGCCAGCCACTGGTCGAGGTGGTCCAGGGTGTGGTCGATCTCGCGGACCGTGAAGTCGATCTCGGTGCGGCGCGCCTCGGCCTCGCTCTTGCCGAGGTCGGCGTGGAGGGCGGCGATCAGCTCGGCCCCCTCCTCGGTGAGCATCCGGCGCAGCCGGCGCAGCTGCTCGGTGCGCCAGGCGAGCGGGCGGGTGCGGCCGGTACGGAAGGTGGCGCGCAGCCGGGCGACCACGTCGGCGGGGGTTTCGGCGGGGGCGGGGGTCGTGCTCACGGTTGACACCATTCGCTTGAGATCATCAAGTAACAAGTTCAATGTAAAGAGCAACCATTGAGGATGTCAAGCGATCGCGGTAACCTCTCCCCGTGTCCGACACCACCCACCCCTCCCCCGCCGACCTGGTCGAACCGCTGGCCCGCACGGTCCGCGCCTACCACGACGAGCTGGCCGAGGTCGCCCAGCGCCACGGGCTCACCACGGCACAGGCCCGGGCCCTGATCGCCCTCGACCAACCGCTGTCCATGCGCGCCCTCGCCGACCACCTGGTCTGCGACGCCTCCAACGCCACCGGGCTCATCGCGCGCATGGAGGCCCGTGGCCTGGTACGCCGGGAGACCGCCCCGCACGACCGCCGCAGCAAGGTGGTGACCCCCACCGCCCCCGGCCGCGAGCTGGCCCACCGGCTCCGCTCCGACATGCACCGGCTGCACACCGCTCTCACGGCGCTCACCCCCGCCGAACGGGCCGCGCTGCTCCCGCTCCTCGACCGCCTGGGCGACCTGCTGGAGCGCTGAGCGCCAACCCCCTTGCCGTACGGGGGCGTTGCGCGCCGCACGTCCGCCGTAACGGGGCACGCGAACCGGCGCGCGCCCGCCCGGTGCCCACCGGTGTTGCCGGTTTGTGACACCAAAGGGTGGATCGTCCCCCGCGACCGGTCGTAGCGTGGCGGGGAGAACGAGACGCAACCGGACACAGCAAGCCCCCAGGCGGTGGCGACATGCGAGTTCGCAAGGTGCACGCAGCAGTCCTGATCGGTGCCGGGGCCGCGATGGCCGCGGTGACGGCCTCGGCCCCGGCCTCGGCCGCGCCGCCCTCCGGCGCCCACCCGGTCGTCCTCGACTGCGCCGACCAGGCCCGGGTCCGCCCCGGCTCCTTCCTCCTCGCCTGCGGCGACGGCAACAACTACCTCACGTCGCTGCACTGGTCCGGCTGGAGTCCCGGCTCCGCGGTGGCCACCGCACGCGACCAGGTCAACGACTGCCGCCCGTACTGCGCCGCCGGCCACTTCCACGGCTACCGCGCCACCGTGCGCCTCGACCACCCCAAGGCGTGGCCCGGCCACCCGGGCCGGTGGCACTTCACCCGGCTGACCGTCCACTACCCGGCGAACCACCCGGCCGGCACCGGCCGTGACGTGGTGTACCCGCTGTGGGGCTGAGCCCGGCTCACGGTGCCGGGCGGTGCTCCCGGGGCCATTCGACGGTGCGCACCTCGGAGCTGCCGTCCCGGCGCAGCCGCAGGATGGGGATGGCCTTGTCCACCGGGTTGCTGCCGTTGTCGCTGCCCCGGTAGTCGGCGGTGAAGCGGAGCGGCCCGGTGGAGCCGAGCACCCGGTGGGCGTCGTGGAGCGCGCCGAGTTCGGCGGCGACCGCCTCCGGCTTCGGCTGGGGCAGCGCCGTGAGCCGGATCGCCGACACCGCGGCCAGCGTCGCGTCGTAAGCCATCATCGTGTTGCCGTCGCTGAGCGGATCGCCGCGGAACAGGCCCTCGAAGGCGGTGTGGAAGACGGTGAAGCCCTGCTTGCCGTCCTGCTCGTCCTGGGGTCCGGCCGAGTTCTGCGACACGTTCCACTCGTCGGGGTGGGCGACGCCGGCGTACTCCACGGTGAGCCGGCCGTCCGCGAGGTCCTGCCTGAGCCGCGCGGTGTCCGGCAGGTTGGTCACGTCGTCACCGCTGATCAGGGTGATCGGCTTGTCCAGGCAGGCGGAGGAGAGCGCGTGCAGCAGCGTGCCGAGGTCCTGGCCGCGCCCGCCGAAGAGCACCACCGCGGGCTGGGCGGCGCAGATGTCCACCGGCATCTGGCTGATGCGGGTGTTGACCACGTCCTCCGCCTCCTGCCGGGCCTGGCCGGAGAGCCCGGGGCGGTCGCGGTCGGTGGTGTCGTAGGTCTCGGTCTGCACGATCTTCAGCGAGGAGTGCCTGCTGAGGCCGTTGAACCCGTCGACCATGGTGGCGTCGTAACTGTCGCCGCCGTTCTCGTCCTCCACCAGGACGGCCCGCCGGTACTGCGCCGCCACGTAGTCCACCGCGGCACGGGTGTTGTCGGCGTTGCCGGGGGAGACCCGGACGAAGTTCCTGATGTTGTTGAAGGTGTCGGCGGTGACGGTGGCGCCGAACACCGGTATCTGACGTGCCGTCAGACGACGTACGGTGTCCTGGGTGCCGTCCAGGCTCAGGCCGAGGCCGGAGACGGCGGCGATGTGTTCGCGGGCCGCGGCGCGCTCGATGACGTCGGCCGCCGCCGCGGACTCGTTGGCCTGGTAGCCGTCGCTGCCGATGAGCAGGCGGATGTAGGGGGAGATGCCTTCGACGCTGTGCCGGTTGGTGTAGTACTGCGCGGTGAAGGCACCCTTGACCTGCTCGACCGCGTTGGTCATCGACATGATGCTGCCCTTGTCGGAGGAGATCGGCAGCAGCAGCACCACGCTGGCGTAGTTGTGCGGATGGTCCCGGACGACCTGCTCGTCCTCCTCGCGGATGCGCCGCTCGACGTCGCCGAGGGCGGAGTCGAAGACGAAGGCGCCGTCCGTGATCCCGATGCACTCCCCGCCGGCCCCCCGGTGGGTGACGTCCGTCGCCCCCGACCGCATGCACGGCGGATCCAGCAGCTCGGTCACCGGGCCGTACAGCCCGTAGCAGGCCCCGCCGAGCGCGAGCACGCACAGCAGCACCACGGTCGCCCTGGCCCGGGACGGCAGATTGCCGAACCATCGGCGGACGAAGGCCAACGGACGTGGCGGCACGTTCACCCCTCCCACAGGCTTTGCAGGGCGCGGTGCTGGGCGGACCGGCGGAAGAGCACGTCGCTGTCGTCGGCGCTCAGCGCGGCCAGGTAGTCGTACTCGTTGGCGATCAGCTGCGCGAGCCGGTGGAACGGGTCGAAGCACCGGTCGTGGTGGAGCCAGCGCGCGACGGTGAGCCGGGTGAGGATGCGTTCGCGGTCGCCGGGGTCGGCGGCGCCGGCCAGTGTGGTGACGAAGCCGCGCGGATCCCTCGTGGTGCGCAGCCGGGTGGGGGCGGCGGTGATCCGGTCGAGCACCGCCAGCCACTCCTCCCGGCCGGTGTCCTCGTCGTCGAAGCGCTTGGCCAGGTGTCCGACGACCTGGGCGAGCGCCGTGGGGTCGGACGGTTCCGCCCGGGCCAGTGTGTGGTGCTGGTGGAGGACGGTGTCGCCGTGGCGGGAGTAGTGGACCGCGTAGCCTTCGTGGACGTCGCGCCACAGCCGCGGTCGCCGGGCGAGCCGGCGGCGCAGCAGCAGCGCGGCGAGCGGGTGCACGCGGGAGGCCGCACCGCCCGGGTCCTCCTCCAGCCACAGCGCGGCGGCGAGCCGCTGCCGGGCCTCGGTGGCGTCCGCGGCGTCCCAGCCGAGGTAGGCCAGGGTGGCGGTGCAGGCGGCGGGGCGCAGCCCGGGGGTGGCCGCCAGCACGGCCATGGTGTCGAGCAGCGGGTCGTCCTCGCCGTCGGCGGTGGCCTCCGGCGCGGTGGCGAAGTCGGCGCCGAGGGTGCGGGCCAGCAGATGGTCCTCGACGGTCGGCTCGTCGTCGCCGTCGCCGTCGTCGCCCGGGTCGTCGGCGGCCCAGTGGTCCGGGAGCTGGTGGGCGGGGGGTAACGGGGTGTCGAGGAGGCGGCGGGGGTCGAAGGGCTGCCGGCCGAAGATCGCCAGCAGGGTGGCGAGCCGGTCGGTGGCCGCCGGGTGGCCGCCGGTGAGGGCGTGGAGGAAGTCGGCGTCGCGGGAGCCGCTGCCGAGCACGCTGCTGCGGCACACCTCCGCCACGTCGCGTTCGCCGAGGTCGGTGAGGCGGACCGGGTACCACCAGGTGGGGTGGTCGTCGTCGGGGCCGGCCGGGTCGCGGGCGGGCAGGACCAGCCGCTCGTCGGTGGCGGCGACCGGCTCGCCGGTACGGCGGCGTACCCGGCCGCGCTGGACGGCCACGATCACCGCGGGGTCGGGCAGGGCGCGGGCGCGGTGGTCGTCGCGGCGGCATTCGGCGAGGAGTTCCAGGAACAGCTCGCCCGCCCGGCCGCCGGTGTTGTCGAGCAGCAGCAGGCAGTTGGCGGGGCGCCGGCCGTGGACCACGGTGACGTCGTGGAAGTCGGAGCGCAGGTCGGCGAGGAAGGCGGCGCACAGGGTCTTGCCCACCTTGCGGGCGGCGGCGGGCAGTTGCTGGTGGTGCCAGCCGTACAGCTCCCACAGCGGGTCGTACTCGGTGCCGCCGCTGGATATGCCGTTGCCGGCGTACCAGCGCAGGATCCGCGCGTCGCGGCGCCCCCGGATGCCGGACAGCAGGCCGCCCAGCGCGCGCACGGCGGCGGTCATCAGCAGTTGCCGGCCGGGCGAGTTGAGCAGCGGGGCCGCCCGGTCGGCCCAGTCGTACAGCGCCGACATCACCGCCGCGTCCCGGCGTCCGGCGCGCAGGTATGCCTCGAAGGCCACCCGTCCGCCGCCGTCGTCGACGAAGCTCAGCGCCTTGAACGCCATCCGCAGCCGCGGGAAGTCGATCGGCCGGATCCCCGGTACCCGGCGGCCGAGGCCCTGCATGGTGGCGAGCACGATGTCCTCGACGCCCTGCGCGGCGGACAGGTCCAGGCGGGCGCCGAGCGCGCGGAGGGAGAACTCCTCCCACAGCTCGGCCAGGAGCGCGCTGCCGCCGCTGCCGCGCGGGCCGGTCAGCAGCAGAATGGGCAGCGGCCGTCGCGGGCCGCCGTCACGGCGCAGCGCGTGGTCGACGAAGTCGACGATCCGCCTGCGGCCGTACAGCCTGGCGCCGCTCATCCCCCGTGTCCTTCACCCCGGTCCGGTGCTCTTCACTGCGGTGATGATAGTGCGTCAGACCGGGACGGGAAGGGGGAACGGGGAAACCCGGTCGCCGTAGGCGACTGGAAGATCACGCTCCGCCCCGGGCGGCTCAGGCCGGTTCCGGGCGCCCGAAGAGCAGGTCGTACCCGGGCGGCAACTGGACGAGCACCCGGCGCGTCAGCTCCGGCCCGGCGGCGTCGGCGACCACGCTGAGCACGGCGCCCACGTCCCACCGGGCGGTCTGCGCGGTGGCCCCCTCGATCCAGGCGGCGACCGCCGAGAGGAAGGCGTCCGGCGCGAGCGGTTCGGCCGCGGGCGCCGTGTCGAGCAGGACGTGTGCCATCGGGTCCGGCAGCCGCTGGGCGAGCTCGGCGCGCTCCGAGCCCACCAGATGGGTGCCGAGCAGGGCCAGCACCACCCGGGCGCAGCGCTCCGCCTCCTGGTCGGACGCGTACTCGCCGCGCTCCCGCACGCGCTCCAGGAACGTGTCCCACGCCGGCGTCATGACCTCCACCCCTTTCGTACGAGGACCCGTGCGGACGCCTTCCCAGGAAGCGGCGGGATACCCCACGGCCACGGCGCCGGGGACGCCGGCTTCCCCGCTGGTCGACAAGGGCCAGATGGTCGACAACCCCGACGAGCCCGATCCGCTGCTGCGGCTCGGGCTGCACCGGTTGCCCGCCGACCGCTACCCGCGGCCGCGGGCCACCGCTCCGCTGCTCGCCACGCACGACCGCGGTGACGAGTTCGAACGCGGGCTGCTCACGCTGCCGCGCGCGCTGCGCACCCCGTGACCCGGGGGCCGGCGGAGCCTACGCGCCGCGCGCCACGGTGCGGTCCGGCTCCGCCGTGTCCTGGGTCTCCGCCGGGATGCCCCGCCAGTCGGTGTCCCGGGTGAGGTGTTCGCCCTTCATCACCAGCGACAGCGCGCCCAGCCGTACGCCGGCGCCGACCACGGAGTCGTACAGCACCACCGAGCGGGCGCCGACGCTCGCCCCGGGGCCCACGGTGACCTGGGACATCTTCATGACGCGGTCCTCGAACAGATGGGTCTGGAGCGAGACCGCGAACCCCACCGCCGCGTCGTCGCCCACCCGCACCAGGTCGAACTCGGTCAGGTAGGTCGTGCCCAGCCACACCCGCCGCCCGATCCGGGCCCCGAACCCGCGCAGCGCCACCGGCAGGAACGGGGTCCCGGTCAGCAGCCCCAGCCCGGCCGGGACCGCGGCGGCCTCGTACAGCCCGGTGACGAACTCGGTACGCCGTACGAACCAGCTCCACAGCGGCTCGACCCGGGCCCGGTAGCCGCCGACGACCAGCCACTTGAGCAGCGCGCAGCAGGCGATGACGAGCGTCCCGGCCGCCATCGCCGCGACCGGGGCGGCGACGACCGCGACCCTCGTCCCGGCCGCCCGGGCCGTCGCCCCCACCGCCAGCAGCGTGCCGTAGACGGCGGCGGCCAGCAGCGTCGCGGGCAGCGTGACCCGGCACCACTCGACGGCCAGCCGCTGGAGCACCGCCCACCGCGACGGCCGGAACGTCAGCTCCTCGGGGAACGCGCCGCTGCCCTGCCGCACCGGCAGCCGGATCGCCGGCGACCCCAGCCACGAGGTGCCCGCCGCCACCCCGTCCGGCGGCGGCACCGTGCCCACCCCGATCAGCGAGCCGGGCCCGGTCCTGGTGCCGGCCGGCAGGTACGCGGCGTTGCCGACGAACGCCCGCCGTCCGACCTCGGTGGGCCCGAACGCCATCCGCCCGCCGGCGAACGCGGCGCACCCGACGCTCGCCATGTCCGCCACGAAACTGCCGTCCCGCAGCGTCAGCAGATCCGGATCGAGGTGCGACGCGGTGGACACCTCGGCCCAGCGGCCGACCCGGGCCCCGAGCAGCCGCAGCCACGGCACCGTGTAGAGCGTCGCGTACAGCGGGTTGGTGTACGCCAGGCTCATCTCCAGCAGCTTGTCGCACACCCACTTGCGCACCCCCAGGTACGAGCGCACCGGGTGCACCCCCACCGGCGACCTGGGCAGCACCAGCCGCCTGCCGGACGCCACCACGCCGCAGACGGTCAGCACGAACAGCGGCCCGGCCGGCACCGCGGCCACCAGCGCCCGGCCGGCCCCCAAGGTCAGCGCCGCCCACCAGAACAGCGCCAGGCTCGGCACGATCGTCAGCAGGGCGGCGGCCTCCAGCAGCACCAGGGCGGTCAGCGCCGCTGCCGCCGGTCCCGGGCGCCATCCCGGCGGGGCCGGTTCGCGCAGCATCGACTCCACCGCGGGGGCGAGGGCGTCCACCGGCACCGGTGGCGATCCGGCGCGGCGCGCCCCGGCGGGTACGCTCTCGCCGGGTCCGAGGACGGACTGCTCGGCGAGGCCGCCGCCGGGCCCGACCCGTGCCCCGGGTTCCAGGACGCTGCCGGCGCCCACGTAGGCCCCGGCGCCGATCTCGATCGGGGCGACGACGACCTGGCCGTCCGCCACCCGCCACGGCCGCAGCACGGCACCGTAGCCGACCGAGGCACCCGCCCCGATCCGCAGCATGGCCGGCAGTGTCACCGCGCCCGAGGCGATCTGCGTGCCCGGGCCGATCCGGGCGCCGAGCAGCCGCAGGTACCCCGCCATCATCGGCGACCCGCTCAGCACCGGCAGCGGGGCCACTCCCAGCAGTCGGTCCGCCGTCCACAGCCGCAGGTAGACCGCGCCCCACAACGGGTACCGTCCCGCGCCGACACCAGCCGTCAACGCCCTTACCAGCAACGGCGGAACGAGCCAGCGCACGCCGAGGTAACCGGCGAACACCGCGCCCGTCACCCCCACCGCCTCCCCGGCCGCCAACGTGCCGCCGGACCGTCCGTAGGCCCACGCCACCGGACACGTCAACAGCGCGAGCAGCAGCCAGACGACACCGGCCTGGACGGCTCCGGCGGCGGCGACCCGCCCGGAGCCGGGGCGTTGCCGCGCCTCCCGGTGGCGCACGGGGACCCCGGCACGTCCTTCGAGGTGGCCGGCGAGCGCGCGGACCGTCGGGTGGGCGTACAGGTCGCGCAGCGCGGGGCCGCCGCCGACGCCCGCCTCGCGCAGCGCGGAGACGGCACGGGCGGCGAGCAGCGAGTGGCCGCCGAGGTCGGTGAAGAAGTCGGCGTCGGCCGGGAGCGACTCCCCCGGTACGCCGAGCATCTGGGCCCACACGTCGCGGATCCGGGTCTCCAGCGGGCCTTCGGCGGCGGCCACGGGTCCGGTGCCGAAGGGTCCGCGGCGGGTGGGTTCGGGCAGCGCGCGGCGGTCCACCTTGCCGCTGGGCATGGTCGGGAAGGCGTCGAGCACGTCGATGGAGGCGGGCACCATGTACGGCGGCAGCCGGTCCCGCAGCCGGGCGCGGAGCCGGGCCGCCAGCGCCTCGTCGGCCGCGGTGGCGCCCGGCGCGCGCCGGACGTAGGCGGACAACCGGTCGCCGCCGTCCCCGTCGGGCGGTTGGCGCACGGTGGTGACGGCGTCGGCCACCTCGTGGTCCTCGCGCAGCACGCCGTCGATCTCGCCCAGGTCGACCCGGTAGCCGCGGATCTTCACCTCGTCGTCGGCGCGGCCCAGGTACTCGATCTCGCCGTCCGGGGTGGTCCGTCCGAGGTCGCCGGTGCGGTAGAGGCGTCCGTCGCCGGGGGCGGCCGGGTGGCGGATGAAGCGGTCGGCCGTGAGGTCGGGGCGGCCGAGGTAGCCGCGGGCGACGCCGGGGCCGCCGACGCAGATCTCGCCGACCGCGCCGTCGGCCACCGGACGGCGCCGTTCGTCCAGCAGCACCACGGTGCAGGTGGGCAGCGGGCGGCCGATGGTCACCGGGCGGCCGGGGCGCAGTTCGGCGCAGGTGGCGGTGACGGTGGCCTCGGTGGGCCCGTAGGTGTTGAGGATGCGGCGGCCCGGTCTGCTCCACCGTTCCACCAGCCGGGGCGGGCACGCCTCGCCGCCCACCACGAGGGTGCGGACGGCGGGCAGTTCGCGGGGGATCGTGGCCAGCAGCGTGGGTACGCAGTAGAGCACGGTGATCCGGCGCGCGGTGAGGGAGTCGGCGAGCTCGGCGCCGAACCGGGCCGCTCCGTCCTCCCCCGCGACGAGCGTGGCGCCCACCGCCCAGGTGGGCCAGATCTCCTCGACGGAGAAGTCGAAGGAGACGGTCATGCCCTGGTGCACCCGGTCGTCGGGGCGCACCCCGTACACCCCGGGCACCACGTCCAGGAAGTTGACGATGCTCGACTGGGCGATCGCCACGCCCTTGGGCCGGCCGCTGGAGCCGGAGGTGTACATCACGTACGCCAGCGGATCGTCGTCGCCGGACGGGGGCGGGGGCGGGCGGGTGGCCGGCTGCGCGGCGATCTCGTCGGCGTGCGCGTCCAGGGCGGTCACCGGGGCCGGCAGCGTGCCCGGGGGCGGGGCGAGGGCCGAGGTGGTCAGCACCGTCCCGGCGCCGCAGTCCGCGACGAGGTGGGCGACCCGGTCCGGTGGCGAGGCGGGGTCGACCGGGACGAGCACGGCCCCGGCCTTGCCGACGGCCAGGAGCGCGGCGTACAGGTCGGGGGAGCGCGGCAGCAGCACGGCGACCCGGGGCTGTTCGCCGAGGCCGAGTCCGCGCAGGAAGTGGGCGAGACGGTTGGCGCGGGCGTCCAGCCGGGCGTAGCTGAACCGTTCCTCGCCGCACTCCAGCGCCGTCGCCGAGGGGGTGCGGTCGCAGGTCCGCTCGAAGACGTGGTGCATCCGGGGCGGAGCTGGGTTGTCCATGCCGAGTTTCCCTCACCGCTGGAACGGCCGGTGCGGGGCGCCGGCGCGAGGCGGCGCGTCACCGCATCCCAGCGTAGGCGCGGTGCCCCCGTCACGCATCGCGGCGGCGGCCGGGGTCACGGGTGGCCGTGCGGGGCGGTGGCGCGGGCGACGAGCACCGTGGTGTCGTCCTGGTCGTCGCCGTGCAGGGTCCGAAGGAGCAGGTCGCACAGGTCCTCCGGGCCGGCCGGCGGGTCGTCCAGGGTGCGCAGCAGCGCGTGCAGGCGGGCGTCGATGGGCTGGTCGCGCGTCTCCACCAGGCCGTCGGTGTAGAGCACCAGCCGGTCCCCGGGGCGCAGGGTGATCGGCACGGTGTGGAAGCGGATGCCGCCGACCCCCAGGGGCGCCCCGGTGGGCAGGTCGAGCAGCCGGGCGGGTTCGCCGGTGCGCAGCAGTACGGGCGGCAGGTGGCCGGCGGTGGCGAGGTGGCAGGTGGTCTCGTGGGGGTCGTAGGCGGCCAGTACGCAGGTGGCGATGTCGTGTTCCAGCCCGGTGGCGTGTTCGTCGACGTGTTGCAGGACGTGGGCCGGGTCCAGCCCGAGGGCGGCCAGCATCCGGATGGCGGTGCGCAGTTGGCCCATGGTGGCGGCGGCGGGGATGCCGTTGCCCATCACGTCCCCGATGACCAGGGTGGTGCGGTCGTGCGGTGCGGGGATCACGTCGAACCAGTCGCCGCCCACGTCGCAGGCGGCCCGGGCGGGGCGGTAGCGGGCGGCGATGCGCAGTCCGGTGCGGCGCGGCGGCCGGTGCGGCAGCAGATGGCGCTGGAGGGCGAGGGCGGCGTGGCGCTGGTCCTGGTAGCCGCGGGCGTTGTCCAGGCAGACGGCGGCGCGGGAGGCGAGTTCCTCGGCGAGGGTGAGGTCGTCGCGGTCGAAGGGGCGCGGGGTGCGTGACCGGACGAGGTCGAGGGCGCCGAGGGTGTGGCCGCGGGCGGTGAGCGGTACGACGAGCCGGGCGCCGGCGCCGGGCCGCGGCGGCAGCGGCTCGCGTACCGGACGGCCGGTGGTCAGGCAGCGGGCGACCAGCGGGTCGGGGGCGCCGGCTGCCGCCCGGGTGTCGTCGGCGGTGGAGGGCGCGCCGACGGTGGCGGCGGGGTGGAACGCCGGACGGTCCGGGCGTCCGCCCGCCGGGTGGGCGGCCCCGGTGACCTGGTCGAGGACGTCGACGGTGGCGGTGTCGGCGAGTTCGGGCACGCAGAACTCGGCGAGTTCGCGGGCGGTGGTCTCCACGTCGAGGGTGGTGCCGATGTGTTTGGAGGCGTCGGCGACGAGGGCGAGCTGGCGCCGGGCGCGGGCGGCCTGGGCGGCGGAGCGGTGCTGCTCGGTGACGTCCACCACCACGACGGCGAGCCCCAGCACGTTGCCGGCCGGGTCCTCCAGGCAGTGGTACGACACCCGCCAGGCGCGTTCGGTGCCGGGGTCGGCGGGGGTGCGGCCGGTGACGGACTCGTCGACCACCGGGCGGCCGGTGGCCAGCACCTGGCGCATGGTGTCCTCGATCGCCTCGGTGTCGAGGAATGGCAGCACGTCACGGACGTGGCGGCCGACGTGCGCCTCGGCGGGGAGTCCGTTGAGCCGTTCCAGGGCCGGGTTGACGGTGACGAAGCGCAGCCCGGTGTCGAGCACGCCCACCCCCATCGGGGTCTGCGCGATCAGCCGGACGGCCACCGCGAGATCGCGTTCCACCCGGCGCAGCGTGGAGCGGTCGGTGGCCAGGCCCAGCGCGAAGTGGCCGCCGTTACGGTCCTCCAGCCGCATGTTGCGGAACTCGGCGAGCCGCGTCGACCCGTCCCGGCGGCGCACCGGGAAGACCCCGGCCCACGGCCCGCCACCCTCCATGACCTGCGCGAACAGATCGATCACCAGCTCCAGGTGGCGCTCGTCGACGAGCAGCCGGGCGGCGTACTCGCCGAGCGCCTCCTCGGCGGAGTAACCGAACAGCTCCTCCGCCTGCGGGCTCCACAGCACGATGCGCCCGGCCTCGTCCAGCACCACCGCGGCGACCGCGAGCACGTCCAGCAGCGCGCCGGGCGGTGACGGGCCGGCCGGCGCCCGCCGCGGATCGTCGGTCCAGAACGCGTCGCTCATCTGCCGCCCCCGGGGACGGAGCGCCTGGTCATGTCTCCATGGTCGCGCCAGAGCGGGGTGGCGGGGACCCTCTCCTTTCTTGAACGCTAGATCCAGATAAGCTACGGTGACGTCATGGCGAGGACGCGGGAGTTCGACACCGAGGCGGCGGTGAGCCGCGCGATGGAGCTGTTCTGGACGCGCGGCTACGAGGCCACGTCGGTACGTGACCTCACCCGCCACCTGGGGATCGGCCAGGGGTCGCTGTACGCGGCCTTCGGCGACAAGGAGGGCCTGTACCGGGCCGCGTTGGAGCACTACCGCACCACCCTCGCGGCGTCGGGCCTGCGCGCCCTGGAGGAGGGCACGGACGCCCGGTCCGCGATCCGCGCGATGCTGCTCGGACGGATCCGGATCGCCGTGGAGGGCGGCGGCCGGGGCTGCCTGGCGGTCAACGCCGTCTGCGAGCGCCTGCCGGAGGACCCGTCGGTCCGGCGCGTCGTGCGGGACATGCAGGACGCCGCCCGGGACGCGCTCGCCGAGGTGCTGCGGGCGGCGGCGGAACGGGGCGAGATCGCGGCGCGGCACGACCCGTACGCGCTGGCGGCCTTCCTCGTCACGTTCCTCAACGGGCTGCTGGTCTCCGCCAAGATCACCCCGGAGGCCCGCGCCCTGGAACCCCTCGTGGAGGTCGCCCTGGCCGCCCTCGGCTGACTTTTTCACGCCCGCAAACTGTAACGCACGATCCAGTATCACTGATCATCACCGGAAGGCTGACGACGATGATGTTCGACCACGAAGGAACGCCCGTCCGCACCGGCCGGGCCACCGTCAACGGAACGAGCCTGCACTACCGCACCGCTGGATCCGGCCCCGCCGTGGTCCTCCTGCACGGCGTGCCCAAGACCGGCTACCACTGGCGCCACCTCCTGCCGAAGCTGACCCCCCACCACACCGTCGTCGTCCCCGACCTGCGCGGCCTCGGCGACTCCGCCCGCCCCGCGGACGGCTACGACTCCGCGACCATGAGCGACGACATCGCCGCGCTCATGGACCACCTCGGCCACCACACCTACGCCGTCGCGGGCGAGGACTGGGGAGCGGTCATCGGCTACCAGCTCGCCGCCCGCCACCGCGACCACGTCACCGCCCTGGTCTTCGCCGAGGCCCTCTTCCCCGGATTCGGCTTCGAGGACCACACCGCCCTCACCCCCGAGAACGTCCACGGCGGCATGCACCTGTGGCACCTGGGCTTCTACTTCCAGCCCGACGTCCCCGAGATGCTGATCAGCGGGCACGAACGCGAACTGATCACCTACATGATCAAGAACGAGCGCAGCCTCCCCGACAGCGCCACCCCCGACGCGATCGACGAATACGTGCGCTGCTACTCCATGCCCGGCGGCATCCGCGCGATGCTCTCGATCTACCGGGCCATGCTCGTCGACGCCGAACAGAACCGGCGGGCCGCGCGGAAGAAGCTGGACATCCCCGTCCTGGCCCTCGGCGGCTCCGCCTTCATCGGCGAGCGCAACGCGTCCCAGATGCGCCTGATGGCCCACGACGTCACCGGCCACGTCTTCGACGCCGGCCACGACCTCGCCGAGGAGGTCCCCGACGAGATGGCCGACGTGATCCTCCCCTTCCTGGCCGCCCGCCGGTAACCACGGGCGGGCGGGGGTCGTGCCGCCTCCCCCTGATCGGCCGAACGGCGGTGGTCGCCACCCGCCCGCCCGGGGAAGCCTCTCGGAAGCCCGTAGCGTCGGCACGCCGTCCGACTCCCGCCCGGCGCGCCCCGACCGGCCCGACGAAGGACCGCGCATGCCGACCCGGATCGCCGCCCGCCCACCACACCGTGGCGTCCGCCGCGCCGGCCGTCCGATCGCGGTCGCCGGTGCCGTCGTCGGTGTCGTCTACGGGTACGACACCGGCAGCGTCTCCGGCGCCCTGGTCTTCCTCTCCCGTGAGTTCCACCTCGGTCCGGCCGCCGCCGGCCTGGTCAACAGCGTGCTGGTGCTCGGTTCCGTCCTCGGCGCGCTGGTGGCCGGGCGGCTGGCGGACGCGGTGGGGCGGCGGACGACCATGATCGCGGTGGCCGCCGCGTACGCGGTCTTCGCGGCGCTCTCCGCGCTCTCCCCCGACGTGGTGGTGCTGGACGCGGTGCGCTTCCTGCTCGGCGTGGCCATCGGGGTGTCCATCGTGGTCGCGCCGCTGTTCATCGCCGAGTCGAGCCCGGCCCGGGTACGCGGCGCCGCCGTCGCCACCTACCAGGTGGCCTGCGTGGCCGGCATCACCCTCACCTACTTCCTCGACTGGGCGCTTGCCGGCGGCGGTCACTGGCGGGTGATGCTGGGGCTCTCCGCGCTCCCGGCCGCCCTCGTCGTCCCCCCGCTGCTGCGGCTGCCCGACAGCCCGCGCTGGTACGTCCTCACCGGACGCCTCGACGTGGCCGCCGAGGTGCTGGCGGCCACCGATCCGGACGTCGACCCGGTCGCCGGCACCGCCGCCATCGCCCGCGAACTCGCCGCCGAACGCACCGGACGCGGCGGCGCCCTGGAACGGCTGGTGCGCCGCCCCTACCGGCGGGCCACCGTCTTCGTGCTGGGCATGGGGTTCTTCTGCCAGATCACCGGCGTCAACGCGGTCACCTACTACAGTCCCGAGATCTTCCGCACCCTCGGCTTCACCGGAACCGGCCAGACCTTCTTCCTGCCGTCCCTGGTGGAACTGGTCTCGCTGGCCGCGACCGTCGCCGCGCTCTTCGTGGTGGACCGGGCCGGCCGCCGAGACGTGCTGCTCACCGGCATCGGCACCATGACGGCCACGCTGGTCGCGCTGGCGCTGCTCTACGGCGCGGGGGCGGGCAGTTGGGCCGGGTTCGCTGCCGTCACGATCTTCACCGCCGCGTTCAACTTCGGCTTCGGCTCGCTGATCTGGGTGTACGCGAGTGAGGCGTTCCCAGCGCGACTGCGTTCGCTGGGCGCCTCGGTGATGCTCACGGCCGACCTGACGGCCAATCTGCTGGTGGCCCAGTTCTTCCCCGCGCTGCTGGCCACCGCCGGTCCGGCGCGTACCTTCGCCGGGTTCGCGGCGCTGGCGCTGGCCGCGTTCGTCTTCATCGCGTGGCTGGCCCCGGAGACCAAGGGCCGTCCGCTGGAGGAGATCCGCGCCTACTGGCGCAACGGCGGACGCTGGGACGACCCGGCGGCCGCCCCGCCGGCCCGGCCGTAGTCGCCGTCATCTGCCGCGTTTCTCACGGCCGTTGGGGCCGCTGCCCTTACTGACGGCCGGCCGCTCAAACCCGTCCAGCGCGACGGCCCGTCCTTCGAGTGATCCGTCAGGGTGATCCGGATGAAACACGGTGTCGGCGGACAGATTCAGTAGCGGGGGTCCGCCGCCGCGCCCCGCCACCGCACAGCCGCACCACCCAGGAGAGCCGCCCGACGAACGCCACGAGAGGAGAGCCGCGGTGCCGTTCCCGTCCTTCGCACCCCGCCGCCGGCCCGGCCCGGACCGGTCCGACGGCACCGTGCGCCGACGCGGTCCCTCACGGTGGCTCACCGCGCTGCTCGCCGCGGCCTGCGTGGCGCTGCCGGGCGCGAGCGCGCCGCCGGAGTCCCGTCAACCGCCGCCCGCCCCGCCCCGGATCGTCTCGGTCCGCCCCGACCAGGCGCTCGACCGGGCCTTCGCCGACTACGCCGACCACGGTCCCGCCGCCGGCCACTGGACCGGCGGCGACAGCACGTACTCGGTGCGCACGCCCCGCGGTGAGCTGTGGATCTTCTCCGACACCTTCCTCGGCACCGTGCGACGGGACGGTTCCCGCGCCCCCGTCACCGGCCCCGGGCGGACCACGCCCATGGTGCACAACAGCTTCGTCCGCCTCGACGCCTCCGGGGCGCACACCGTCACCGGCCACGACCGCGCCGGCCGGCCCGCCTCGCTGGTCTCCCCCGCCCAGCGCGACCAGTGGTACTGGGCCCGAGACGGCCTCTTCGACGGCCAGGACGTCGCGGTGGTCTACGCACGGTACGCGCCCACCGGCCGCGGTCCGCTGGACGTGGCGTGGCGGGCCAACGTGCTCGCCCGGTTCCGCCCCGGCCGCCTCTCCCGGCCCGAGTCGGTGACCCCGCTGCCGTCGGCGGCGGGCATCGCCTGGGGCGCCTGGCTGGCCCGGGACGGTGGCCGCACCTACGTCTACGGCACCCGGGCGGCCCCGCACGGCGGCGGCAACCTGCTGTACGCGGCCCGGGTCACCGGCTCCGACCTGCGCGCCCCCTGGCGCTTCCGGGCAGCGGACGGCACCTGGGTGCCCGAGGAGTCCCGGGCCGCCCCGCTCGACGGCCCCGGCGGCACCCCGCTGCACGTCCCGCCCGAGGTGAGCGTGGTGCGCCACGCCGGCCGCTACGCCCTGCTCAGCCAGCCGCAGGACCAGCCGTTCCGCCCCGTCCTCCAACTCTCCTGGGCCACCTCCCCCACCGGTCCCTTCGACCGCCCCCGCACCGTCTACACCGCCCCCGAGGCCGGGCCGTCCGGCAGCTACCACGACAGGAACGTATTCGTCTACAACCCGCACGAACACCCCGAGTTGGAACGCGGCGGCGCCGAACTCGTCGTCTCCTACAACGTCAACAGCCTCGATCCGTCGGACGTCATCCGCCACGCGAGCATCTACCGCCCGCGTTTCCTGCGGATACGCCTCGCGCCGTGACGGGGCCGGCCCCCGGTTCAGGGCACGATGGAGTCGACGTACCCGCCGTCCACCCGTACCGCGGCGCCGGTGGTCGCCGAGGCGTATCCGGAGCTGAGGTAGACCACCAGGTGGGCGATCTCCTCGGGTTCGATGAGGCGGCGCAGCAGTGACTGCGGGCGGTGCACCCGCATGAACTCGCGTTGCGCCTCGTCCCAGGGCATTCCGTCACCGACGAGTTCACGCACGAAGTCCTCGACCCCGGGGGTGTGGGTGGGGCCGGCGATGACGGCGTTGACGGTGACGCCGGTGCCGGCGGCCTCCTTGGCGAACCCGCGCGAGACGGCCAGCAGGGCGGTCTTGGAGACCCCGTAGTGGATCATCGCGGCGGGGATGACGATCGCCGAGTCGCTGCAGATGTTCTGCACCCGGCCCCAGCCGCACCGCGTCATCCCGGGCAGGTAGGCGCGGATCAGCCACACCGCGCTGACCACGTTGACCTCGAAGAACTCCCGCCACTGGGCGTCGGTGACGTCGAGCGCGGGGGTCGGGCCGAAGATGCCGAGGTTGTTGACGAGGACGTCGGCGTCGGGGACGGCCTCCAGCAATCGGCCGGCGCCCTCGGGCCGGCCGAGGTCGCAGGCGACGGTGACCAGGTCGGCGTCGGGGACGGCTTCGGTGACGTGGGCGGCGGCCTGCCGGAGGCGTTCCGCGCCGCGTGCGGTGAGCACCGTGCGGGCCCCGGCGCGGGCCAGTCCGGTGGCGATGGCCAGCCCGATGCCCTGGGAGGAGCCGGTGACGACCGCCGTCCTCCCGGTCAGGTCGATGCGCATGTGGTCTTCTCCCGCGTCCGGCGACCCGCGGCGGGCCGGCGAACGGGGTACGGCGGCCCAGGGCGGCCATCCTCGCAACCGCCGTCCCCGGGCCCGGCGCCGCCACGCCGCACCCGCGCCGTGGTCCGGCCGTCCGGGGCAACGGCCTGGCCGCGGCGGAGACGTCAGAACACCGACCAGCCGGTGATCGTGGTGAACAGGTCGAGCGCCGCCACCCCCGCCACCGAGTTGCCCCGGGTGTCCAGACCAGGGCTCCACACGCACAGCGAACACCGCCCGGGCACCACCGCGATGATGCCGCCGCCGACCCCGCTCTTGCCGGGCAGCCCCACCCGGTACGCGAAGTCACCGGCCGCGTCGTAGGTGCCGCAGGTGAGCATCACGGCGTTGATGCGTTTGATCTCGCGCCGCGACATCAGCCGCGAGCCGTCGGCCCGCACCCCGTAGCGCGCCATGACGCGGCCGGCGAGGGCGAGATCACGGCAGCTCATCTCGATCGAGCACTGGGAGAAGTAGTGATGGAGCACGTCCGCCACCGGGTTCTCCAGGTTGCCGTAGCTCGCCATGAAGTGGGCGAGCGCGGCGTTGCGGTCCCCGTGCGCGCTCTCCGAGGCGACCACGGCCTGGTCGATCGCCAGGTGCGGGTTCTCGCTCTCGGCGCGCAGGAATTCCAGCATCGCGCCGGCCGCGTCGCCGGTCAGCGACTGGAGCCGGTCGGTGACCACGAGCGCCCCGGCGTTGATGAACGGGTTGCGGGGGATGCCGTTCTCGTGCTCCAACTGCACCAGGGAGTTGAACGGGTTGCCGGACGGCTCCCGGCCGACCCGGCGCCAGATCCCCTCGCCGTCCCGGGCCAGCACCAACGCCAGGCTGAACGCCTTGGAGATGCTCTGCACCGAGAACGGCACCTCCCAGTCGCCGACGCCCACCACGTCGCCGTCCACGTCCGCGAGGGCCATGCCGAACCGGCCCAGCTCGGCGTTGGCCAGTGCCGGGATGTACTGCGCCGCCTGTCCGCGTCCGATGTAGGGCTGCACCTCGGAGGCCACGTCGGCGAGTATCGACCGGTAATCCATCGGGGTGGGGCTTTCCTTGCGGGTCGGGCGGTGGATCACCGGGCACGATAGCCGACCGGCCGGACGCCGCGCGGAGCCGGTCCCCCCTTCACGCGGGGCGGGACGCCGGCCTCAGCCGCCGGAGGTGAGCTGCTTCTGCGAGGGCACCTTGTCGGTGACGTCCGCGCCGTTGTCGTGTCCGGCGCTCTTCACCCCGTTCACCGTGTTCTGCACCTGCTTGAAGTCGGCGTCGGTGGCCGAGCCGTTCCTGATCTTGGCGGAGAACTCCTTGAGCCGGTCGACACCACCGGTCAGCGGGGCCACCGCCTTGGACAGCGTCGGGTCGCCCTGGGCGTCACGGATCGCCGCCCTGAACCGGTGGTACGAGAAGAGCCCGGCCAGGCCGCCCTTGACCAGCGCGGAGGTACGTCCCTTGGCGCCCTTGTGGAAGGTGCCCGCACGGTACGGCTTGTAGATCCACTGGTACGCGGCGCCCGCGGCCAGGCTCGCGTTGGCCACGAACCGGGTCTTGGCGAGCCTCACCCGGTTCTGACTGCTGCTGGGCGACGGATTGGCCGCCGTACTCCCGCCCCCGTGCCCTCCCTTGCCGGAACACGCCCCCGCCCCCAGCAACACGACACACACCAACAGGGCCACGACACCACGGCGCAGCCGGAACCGGCTCGGGAACGACTCACACGATACGGGCACGACGAACACGACCTTCCCAACGAAGACAGCCACCCCTGAGCCACGACGCCCCCCACCGCCGTCCCGTCCACCCTCCCCCGCCCGCCCGGCCACCACCACCGCGCTCACCCGTCAGGCCGAGCCGCGTTCGTACAGCCGGGCGGCGGGCGGCGGTCCCGACGCGTTCGACGCGCGATGCGACACGGCGGCCCGCCGCGGATCTACGCGGAGCGGCGGAGCGACGGGCTCAGGCGGAGCGTCGTCATGGCGTTGCCCCGGCTCCGCGCCCACGGCCCGACGGCCATCACCGAGCTTGCCGCCTCGGTGGGGCGCAGCCGTTCGGCGCCCAGCCAGAAGCTCGCCGCGATGCGGATGGCGGGCTCGGTTCGCACCGTCGCCGGTGACGACGCCCGCACGAAGGAGGCCGCGCTCACCGCAAAGGCGCTGCGCGTCGCCGACCGCCTCGCGGCCGAGCGGCGGGCCACCGGGGCGGCCCTCGCCGACCTGGAGGCCGAGATCCCCTGCCCGGTCAACGCGGAACGGTTCGGCGGAAACCCGCGCACCCTCGGCCTCTTCCTGACCGCCATCACCGCCGGCGGGGTCGCCGCGTCCTTGCTCGGCGGATCGCGGCCCGGGGCCTTCCGCTCACCTGGCCTGCCTCGTCGTGGCCGGCGCCGCCGAGCAGGTCGTCGGCCAGGCCGGCCCCGGCCTCGGCAGCCCACGCGCGGGGCTCGTCGCCGACGCCACCTCCGCGGCGGCAGCCCTGGTCAGCGGCGGCCTGCTCTGCCTCGGCGCGGTCGCCGTGCCGGCGGTGACCACGGTCGACCCGGGCTCCGGGCCCCGGGGGCGGGGCGGACGGCGTCAGGCGCGGGCCACCGACGCCGGGGGGCGCTCCGTGTCGCTCCCCGGAACCGGCTCGGAGGGGTCGCCGCCCAGCGCCACGACGCGGTTGTCCGCGTCCACGTGCACCACCTTCGGCCGCAGCGTCCGCGCCTCCGCGTCGTCCACCTGCGCGTAACTGATCAGGATCACCAGATCCCCCGGATGCACCAGATGCGCCGCCGCCCCGTTGATCCCGATCACCCCGGAGCCCCGCTCCCCCTCGATCACATACGTCTCCAGCCGCGCCCCGTTGTCGATGTCCACGATGTGCACCAACTCACCCGGGAGCAGATCCGCGGCATCCATCAGGTCCGCGTCAATGGTGACCGACCCCACATAGTGCAGATCCGCCTGCGTCACCGTCGCCCGGTGGATCTTGGACTTGAACATGGTGCGAAACATGAGGAAACTCCCGATTCGTCTGCTCCCTGCCCGCTTCCACGGGTCAAGGGCGGTCGTCGGAGGCTACCTCGTTTCGCGACGCGCGGTCAGCTGTCGCCAGGTGTCTGAGGGCTCACACCGACCCGTTGCTGACTTCGGTGATGCGTTCTCAGGCAGGTTGCACCGGCGCAGGTGGATCACGACCGCGAGAGCTCGACCTGGCGCTTCGGTGACGGCGTACCCCTGATACGGCCGCGGCGGCCGACGGTCCTCGACCCCCGAGGCCACGGGACTGCGCTGGTTCCGATCGGCGGGGTCGATAAGGGTGATCTCGCTCAGGCGCTGCCCGCCGAAGCCGTCGGGCAACCGGACGACGCCCTGCCCCCTGGCCGTTCCTGGCTACCTTCGCAACGCCCTGCAGTGGATCACCGAGGAGCCCGCCCGATGAGCCCGTCCGGGGGGCACCGACCCGGACGTCGACGCGCTGCGGACGCCCATGAGCCCTCGTCACCCTGGAGACCAGCCGCGGGGCGCCTGATCAACATGCACGGGTGCCCGGGTGCCGGCAAGACGCGGCCATCTCAGCCAACCCGTGCCGCTACGACAGGGACGGGCCGTGCTGTCGTTCACCATGGTGGCCGGTGCCGAGGTCAGGCAGCGGTGTGCCAGGCCGGGCGCCCGGAGCTCGCGCGCTTCCCGCACCACATCGGCACCTTCGACACCTTCGTCCGGCGCCCTCTTCCGGCCCCACCTGCGTCCGAGCCCGGAGAAGACCGGGCACCGGCTGGAATCCTGGAGCGACCACCCCGAAGCCCGCCGCGAGGGGGTGACCCTGGACGACTTCCGGTTCGCGTCCGACCCCACGGCTCAGGCCTGCATCGCACAGCCCCGGCTCAGGCCCGGCGGCCTGCCGTACCGGCTCCGCGACGATCCGGACGCCGAGGGCCGTCTGACCGGCTGGGCAGGCACGGCGATACGGAAGCTGTGGCGGGCGGGATACCTGGCGGGCGACCAGCTGCGCGACATGGCCCTGTCCCTGCTGACCAACAGCACGCGCCGACCGCAGCACGCGGGTGCTGCGGACGAGATTCGCCGATATCGCCATCGACGAGGCACAGGACTGCTCGCCGGAGACCGCCGAGGCGCCGCGCGTCCTCCACGTCGCCGTCCCCCGCACCCGTCGGCTCGTCTCGCTCGCGCTCAGCGACAGTGGTCTGGAGACGGTGCGGGACTTCCTCGCCGATCGGGAGATCGCTCATCGTGCCCTGCACGCCCAAGCAGGTGTGCAGACCGTTCTGCCGCTGTGACGCCCTTGCCCCGCCGGAACCGGCGGGGCAAGGGCGTCAGCGTGTCACATGGTCGCCGACATGCACTCTCGCAGCAGCGGCTCAAGACACAGCTGGGCCTCTTCCGTCCGGTCGAACACCTGCAGGGCGTCGAGACAGCTGACGATCCACCGCGCCTCGTCCTCGTCCTCGATCGTGAGCGCCACAGCGGTCACCGCGCCTTCCAGATCGAACAGGCCGTCCCGGAACCCGTCCTTCAGAGCCCGGTATCCGCTGACGAGCAGCGGGTTGGTGTACACGCCGGTCGCCTGGGCGAAGGCCCGGGCCTCGGCCCGGTCCGTGCGCAGGCCGGCCAGGCGGCGCAACACCTCGTCGGGGTCGCCGAGTTCGCCGTGCAGGCGGTGGGCACGGCCGACCAGGAGCGGCCAGCCGCCGGTCAGGTCGTGAAGACGGTCCAGGCGGTCCTCCGTGTGGAACATGTTGACCCGCTGGGCCCAGCCGCGCAGGCTGCGGCGGTCGTGGCGGCGCAGCACCACCGGAGCCGCCGAGGTGGGCTCCGTCCCCGTCAGCAGGGAGCGCCAGAGAGCCAACTGGGTGGGGTCGGTGACGAGGACGACAGCACGGGTGACGCCCGGGGTGACGGGCAGTAGTGTCTCGGCGAGCTCGACGGCCTCCCGGCATGCCTCCGGGCGCGCCGGGTAGCGGGCGAAGTCGCTGATGACGACCCTCCGTTCACGCGGCACCCCGCCCGTGAGCTCCTGCCGGTAGACACCGACCTTTCCGACCGGCGGCAGCTTCCAGTCGGCGATGCGCCCGGCGACCGCACGCAGGGTGTCGCCGACGTCGGTCACACAGGTGGCCGTCGTGCCGAGGACGACCCTCGTCTGGTTGGACCGCTCACCGAGGAGGTCGTCGAGCTGGGTGATGGTGAGCGGGGCGGGCCGGCCGTCGGGCAGCTCGGGACGGCCCTCCTGCACGATGCTCTCCTGGAGTTCGCAGTCCTGTTCGGCCCTGAGCAGGCGGGCGTCCACCTCGTGCGAGGTGCCGATCATGCGCAGGGCGTTCGGGCCGCGCAGATGCCAGCCCTGGCCGTCATGGTTGGGGGCGAGGATGCCGAGGCCCACCATTTCGGAGAGATAGGCGCGAAAGCCCTCGGTGTCGAGCTGCTCGAAGCCCTTGCGCCAGAACGTCTCGCACTCCTCGCGCAGTTCGGCGTCGCTCAGCCGTACCTCCAGTCCACGGTGGCGGGCCTGGTACGCCAGCACATTGGCGATCACGTCGTAGCGGTGGTCGAGGCTGAGCGTGTCCTTGAAAGCGGCCGAGATGCCGTCCCTGAGCACGGCGTCCGACTCCACCACCTCGATGTCGGCGACCTCCACCCGGTACGGGGGCCCCTCCAGGCCGCGCCGCGTCCGCTTGCGGTGCATCAGCTCGACCAGCCGGTGCCCGAACATCTGCAGGAGGAACGGCTGGTAGGAGCAGTATCCGAGTACCCGGTTGACGAGATCCAGGTCCTGGAACTCGAAGCCGAGCGCCCGCATCGGCTCGACCAGCAGCTCGGCGGCGTACTGCGGAGCCAGCGGGCCGATCACCTTAGGGGTCTGGGCGAGGTGACCGAAGGGGCCGTTGCTCGCGAGCTTGGAGAAGCGCTGCACGGAGTGGAGTCCGGCGAAGACGACCTTGGCGCGGTCCTTGGTGTCGGACCCCAGGCCCTTGAGCTTCTTGGTCTGGTCGAAGCGGGGGGCGTCCGCCTCGAAGAACTGGTCGCACTCGTCGAGCAGGATCAGCAGACGGCGGCGCGAGTCCCCGTCGAGCCAGGTCCGGATGCCGGCGCGCACCCGGTCGGAGATCTCCCCTTTGGCCTTGCGCCCCTGGGGCCGGTCGAGCACCTGTGCCTCGATCAGTTCCCGTCCCAGCACGCTCCACAGTGTTTCGGGCCCGAGGGAACTGCCCTTGCCGATGTTCTCCTGATCGAGGTTGACGTACACCGCGTGCTGGTAGCCGGGGCGCTGCTCCGCGAACTGTTCCCCGGCGTCGGCGAGCAGGGCCGACTTGCCCAGGCCCCGGCCGCCGAAGATGACCTGGGTGCCGCGCGGGTCGAGGATGCTCTTGCGCTCGGCGTCACGTCCGTAGAACATCTCGCCGCCGATCCGGCCGCGCTTCTCCCTGATGTACGGGTTGACGCCGGAGAAGGGCAGCAGTGTCTGCGTGGCGGTGCTGACCTGACGGTTTCCACGGGCGGCGAGATAGGCGAGGGCGGCGTCGTCCACCACCAGCAGCGGCTGCAACCTGCCTGATCCCACAGCGAGTTCGACGCGGGCCTCTCGGCTGAGCGTGCCGAAGTAGAGGACGAGGAGGCTCGCTTTACTGGTGTCGCGCTCCGCCCAGCTCATGACGACCTTGGCGGGCGGCTTGCCCCAGACCACCATCACCTGGAGGTTGCCGCCCTGCTCCCTGATCTCCGAGCCGAACGCGGGCGCCTTCGCCCTGCCGTTGATCTTCACCCCGGTGGCCTCGAAGAGGCGGTATTCGCGCCGGTGCTGGGACCGGTCGTCGAGCGGCCTGGCGCTCTTGGCGTCGTAGCCGAGGAGCTTGAGGAGCGGGGGGACCTGCCGTGTCGGGGCCACCTGGAGCCGGTCCTTGCGCTCGGCGGCGGCCAGTGCGCACCAGTCGTCGAGTACGTCGGCCGCCAACGCCGCCTCGTCGGTCGAGAGACCGCCGTAGTCCAGGACAGGAAGCGTCGGGTGTTTGCCACCGGACCGGACCAGGTCGACGAGGTCACGGTCGATGCCTCCTGGCAGGCCGTCGGGCACGGCCGGGAAGAACTCGGTCAGATGGGACTCACCGGTCTCGATCTCCGGGACCGGCTCACCGATCTCCAGAAAGTAGACCAGGTCGGCGGCGGTGGCCAGACCTCCGGTGTCCAGATGCCGCAGCACCTGGGCGCGCTCCTCCGCGGTGGGGTCCAGGACGTCGAGCCGGGCGCGGATCCGGTCGGCCGCCTGCCGACGGAAGGCAGGCAGGTCGCTCCGTACCGTGTCGTGCGCCCGCCGGACCGCCAGCAGGTCGCGCCGTTCGGTGTCTTCGAGGCGTTCATGGGCGTCGGCCAGCAGCTCCTGAAGACGCAGGTCCTGGTCGTCCGTCACGGCGCCGTCGGCCTGCGCACGGTGGAGCTCGGCGACGAGTTCGTCGTGGTCCTTCCGCAGTGCCGTGCGCCGGAAGGTCTCCCGGTCGTCGATCTCGGCGACCGCGGGCGGCTCGAACTCCCCGTCCCGGGCCGCGGGCAGCAGCCCCCGTCCGGTCAGTTCGATGATGTCGCGGGCCGCGGTGAAGGCGTCGTGGGAGAGCCGCTCGTCGAGGGCGTCGCGCCAGGTCCGGTCTACGGCGGTCAGCAGTTCGTCGAGCGTGGGCCGCTCTACGCGGGTGTCGCGCACCTTGAGCAGTTCCGCGTCCAGGACCAGTTCGGGGTCGAGCGCTCCGCCGATGCGGGCGCTCGCGGTCTCTCCGGCCAGCATCGCGAACAGCTCCTCCATCGAGGTGTGGGCGGCCCAGGCCGAAGCGGCCGAGAGGGCGTCCGAGCGCCGTGCGAGCTGCCGTAGTTCGGCCAGGACCGCCTCCCTGTCGTCCAGCAGGGACTGACGCAGGTCGGAGATCTCCTTGGCCGCGCGGTTGCTGTCGGACCGGTCGGCGCGGCGGGCCCCGTCGACGGCCAGGCACCACTCCCGCACCGGAGCGACGGCTCTCTCAACCAGGTGGACCAGATCCTGCCGTCCAGCTCCCTGGAGTGGCTTGCCACTGGGTGAGCGGTACTTGCGGTCCATACGGTCGATCTCATTGTTGATCTCGGCCAGCTTCGACAGCCGTTCCGCCTGCTCCCGGGTCCGCTGCACCGCATCGCGGTTGTCGCGGACCACGGTTTTGAGCAGCGTTCCAAGCATTCCGTCGTCGGGTGCGAGCCACAGCTTGGCGATCTGTGTGGCCCGCGCGAAACGCAGCTTCTGCGGCGCGAGCAGGGCACGGCACTGCTCGCCCAGCTCCCGCAACCGGGCCTCTGTGTCAAAGACCCCGGCGACCAGCGGAGAGGCGGTCATCAGGGCGCCGCTGAGGGCGCGGTCGGCGACGGCGGCCGCTACTTCCCCGAGCCGGTCCGGGAGCCGGGGCAGCAGCGCCTTGAGCTGAGCGCCCGCCGCGTGGTCACCGGTGAACAGCGCGGTGCGCAGCAGGGCGGGCACCAGGAGGGGCTCGCAGCCCTCGGTGTCCCGGCCGGCGTACCCGCCGTACTCCTGGAGCAGGTCTGCGGTCAGCCGGGCGACCTGGCTGTCACCGGAGGTGAGCAGCGCGGCGGCACCGGCCAGGCGGAGCGCCGCCACCTGGGGCTCAGGGTGGCCGGCGGCACGGGCGACATGATGGGCGAGTCCGAAGCGACGTTCCACCACCAGCTGCGCCAGGGCTCGCTCGGCCGCGGACTCGCCGGGGCGGTCGCCCGTGGCCTCGTCCCGGACCGGCTCGTCCTGGTCCTGCGGTGCCGCGCGAGTGGGCGCCGGGACGGGGGCGACCGGCTGCGGTCGGGGCGCCGACGCGCTGTCGGTCCGTGTCGCGGTCTGTGCGCCGGGGCCATCGACCGTCTCCTGGGCCCTCGGCCTGGCGGGCGCGGCGGCTTCAGGTACGGGTGCCGGCTCGGGCGCTGTGCTTTCTGTGGCCTGGCCCACGGGCACTTCGGTGGCCTGGCCGACGTCTTCCTGGAAGAGGTGACCGGTGGTCTCTCCCTTCCGCTCGGTCGGCTGTGTGTCGCCACGTTCCGTGGTCGCCTCGGTGCCGGAGGGCCCATCGGTGTCCGCTCCGGCTTCCGGGTGTCGGCGGCTGGTGTCCTCCGGCTGGGCCAACGTCAGTTCGGGGGCCATGAACGCCGCCGTGGCACACGCCGGCAGAACCCGCGCCACCTGGTCCTGCAACGCCAGGATCTCGGCCGCTGCGTCCGCCTGCCTCCTCAGCTCGATGAGCCGGAGCAGGGCGGCGAGCGCGGCGCTCTCCTCCCGTTGCGTCTGGTCCCAGGCCGGTGCGTCCAGCAGACGGCGGGCCACGTCTCGCACCGCCTCGGCGGCAGCGGCGGCCGGGCTTTCCGGGGGGCACATGACGTTCAGGAGTTCTCGGAGCGGCTGCCGTGCCTGCAAGGCCTGTTCGTACTCCATCCGGTGTGTGCGGGCCGCACGCATCATCTCGTCCAGACGTCGGGGTACGCCATCGATCCCCGCCGCGCTGAACACCGCGTCGGCGTTGTCGAAGGCAGTGGCCAGCGCGGCCAGCGCTGCGAGGTCCGCGTCCTGCGGAGGGCGCCCGTCCGCCACCGCGTCGGTCACCTTCTCCGAGGCGTGCCGGGCTTGTGCGAGGGCCGACTCCAGCTCTCGGCAGGCAGCCTCCGGTTCCGATTCCTGCTGGTTACCAATGCCTTCGGGCGCCGGAGCGGTCATGCCGTGAGAGGTGTCGGAATCGCGTTCCGCGGTCTTCGGGGCAAAGGCACCCATAACCGGACGATCGGCTCCCTGGCGCCCATGCTTCCTGTCGCCGGCGAGCAGCGGCTCCTCGTCTTCCGCAACTCCGGCGGCGAAGTCCGGATACCTCTCCACGACGGTCCGCGCCGCGACTGCAACGGCATCGAACTGTGCCCTTGACTTCTCGTCGTCCGGTGCCGCGAACCAGTCCTGATCCGCGGCCCAGGCGAGGACGTAGGCATCCGCCACGGAGGCGTCGCACCACGCGAACAAGGTGGCCCGGACCAGAGTCCCGCCCCAGCGGGTGACGGGGTCGGGCAGCGTCTTACCGTCACGGGCGAAGACGAACCGGCCGACCTGGTTTATCACGGCGACCGTGAGTCTCCTTGTCCCGCAAGTGCAGGTGTGCTGCCACGACTCACGGCGGAGCCTGGCGAGAACGTCCCTGCACAGGGTGCGGCTGACACGTCGCGGCGCCGCCATGCGGATGCCCAGACTGCCGAGGAGTTCCTGCCGGTCCCTGGGCGCCAGGGCGTTGAAGGCGAGCTCCACCACAGCCGTGAGGTCGTGCAACGCGGCGGCCGCCGGATGTTCCAGGCCGTTGAGCGCGGCGGCCAGATCTTCCAGGTCCTCGGGCGAGGCGCTCGGCGGGGACAACGGTGGCCCCGTGACGACGCGGTAGCGGTCTTGCATGGACGCGTACTCCGTTTTCTCTGGCTGATTGACTTGTGTGCGGGGATCAACTCACTCGACACCGAGGAGCCTTGAGGGGGGACGGAGGAGAAGAGGAGCCAAGGGTGACGAGCAGGATGGGGTCCGGGAGCGGCGAACGATCAGCGGCCGCGCGTGTGCTCGGTGACGAACGTGTAGCCGTGGGGGAGTTCCCAGCCGTCCGCCTTGCCGAGTCTGCGGCAGTGCTCCCGAAAGGCCGCCCGCTGCATGTCACTCGGCGACCAGCCCGGCCGCAGGCGGCGTAGGTGGCCGGGAACGAACTGGACGACGAGCAGCCCTTCACCGCCGGCTTCCGTGGCGCCCCAGGGGCGTATCACCCGTCGCCGTGCCGGGCGGTAGCCGATGAGCGGAATAGTCGGCTCCCTGTCGCGCGCCGGGAAGTGGGGCTGCCCCCATGGGTCCCGGCTGCCGAGGGCCGGTTCCAGAAGCCGCTCGGCGAGCAGTTCCGCGACCGCCAATTGCAGTGCTTCGGCCTGCGACCGCGCCGGCCGGCCCCCGTAGACCGCACTCGGCAGGGCTGAACGGTCCATCAACGCGTGGCCGTCCAGAGTGAGCAGGCCGCACCGACGCACCGTGCGCATCACCAGCCGCCGGGGGGAGAGCCCGGCCGCGCTGTCCCGGTGACGGTCGCTGCCAGGAGCGTCCTCCCTGGTGAGCACACGAGGGTCGTAACGGTGTCCGGTCTCACGGTCGCCGACCTGGATCCGCTCCGTGAGCCGAGTCGTGGCCAGGCGGATCACCTTGGTGCCGCGCCGCTGCCGCAGCTCGAGCAGAAGGCCGGGGAAGAAGTCGCGAGGCCAGGCGATACCCACCAACCGGCCGGAGTCCTGCTCCAGTTCGGCGGTGACGCGCTGTGTCGCCTCCTTCTCGTCCAACGACTCTCCGGCGTGGTCGAGGTCCAGGCGTATCGTGGGCCGCGCGCCGTAAGACCGGCGAAGGTCCTTGACGACGTAGGGATGCAACGGGAAACAGCCATTGATGAGGTGGGCCAGCCGCAGGGACGTCCGCCAGACGATCTCCAGCGCGTCGTCGCGCAGGAGTTCACCGGTCCCGAGGGAGACGTCGTCGGCCAGCGGGAGATCGACCGGGTCCAGTTCCGCTTCCGGCGCAGGCTCCGACGGCGCGGGCATGGTGGACTTCCAGCCAAGTCCGGCCGGGACCAGAGGGTCTCCGGGTGCCTCCGCGTCGCCGGGATAGTGGGTCCGCCACACACCTCCCCCTTCGAACGCGTCGTCAAGGGTGATCCGGGAGCCGTTCTCGAACAGGCCCTGTTCGCTGTCTCCTTGAACGACGTCGGCGAGCGCCACGTTCGCCCTGCACACCGCGGCCGCATACCCCACGCCCCTCAGTCGTTCCGACGCCCCGGGGAATGCGCGCAGCCGCGGTCCCACTGCTGTGTAGACGGTCTGGGGTGCGGCGAGGCCGTAGCGTCGCCTGACCGGGGTGGCCGCGCGCTCCACAGCCGCCGCGAGGGATCTCAGGTCGTCGCCGCCCAGGGGCCCGGTGTCCCGCCAGCAGTCCGCCAGGGACGTCCGGGTCATGGCGTAGTGGCCCCAGGTGCGCAGAGCGGTGCTGGAGCGGAGGACCCCTCGTACCGTGTCGAGAAGACCGGCCAGACCCGCGCGCAGGTCGTCCTCGTATGCGCTGCCCACCAGCGCGGCGAGGGACACGGGGACGACGGGACTGAGCAGCTGCTCGCGCGCCGCCGTCAGGAGATGCCGGGCGTATGCCTTCAGTTCGTCGCACCGGGCCGCTTCCGCGGACGGGTAGCACACGTCGACGATCAGATGCCCGTCCTCATTGATCCAACGACGGCGCGTGCGTAAGCGATGAAGTTGGGCCGGCGACAGGCTCAGGGCCGGACCGAAGGCGTGCAGGTCCGGAACCAGCAGTTCCCTTCGCCGGGGGGCGGCGTCGCCCCCCGGCCTCCCTGGGCCCTCGGCACCCGCGGGCGCCCCCGACAGCCAGGCCGGCACGTCACCGAGATCACCCGCCTCCGGGTGGGCGCCCTCCCGGTACACGATCTCGGCGTAGAGCGGATCCGATCCGGTGGCGACGCACACCATGGCACCGACCGGGAGCACGGGAGCGCATTCGCCGAACGTGATCACGGGGAAGTCGTCAAGATCCAGCGGGCTGCCGCCGTAGCCGTCGCCGACCAGGTCGTACCCGAAGTACACGGCGTTGAAGGCCACGTTGGTGTGGACCGGGGCCGCGCGAGCCGCGACAGCCGCTTCGAGGTAGCACCGCAGCCGGTCCCGTTCCTCGTCGGGCACGGCGTCATAGCCCTTGACCATGGCGACCGTCAGCAGAGCCCGGTCACCATACGGCTCCGGTACCTCCGCGCCGTTGTCGTCATCTGCCGTTGCCGACACGTACGGTTCCCCACCCATGACACCTCCGCCGCGCACGGGTCGCCCCGGCCCGCCTGCGGTAATCCCGCAGACTATGCCCGTTCAGACGGTTCCTGCGGCACTTTCATCAGTTTGCGATGGCTGACCGCGGTGTACGCCGATCATTACGAACATCGACAACTCAACTGCACGGGAAAGATGGCCGACCGGATGCGGCTGGGCGACCTCGGGGAACGTGCATTCCTCGCAGTGCGTCTGACCGGCGGACGATCAGTCGTGCTCGTGCGCGCCCGCATCGGCCATTGCCGCCGTGTGGGTGATCGTGGAGGCGGTCCTCGAGCAGCTGACGGATCTCGGCTTCTCGGATGTCCGGGAGGGAAGCAGGGACACCCCCATCGAGTCGGACTCGTTCCACATCGCTTGGCACAGCGGCCGCACGCCTTGACGACGTCGGACGTCCAGAAGCTGAACGGCCTCGCGGCGGCGGCCGGCGATGACGTGCCCAAGCGGCTGATCGTGATCACGGGGACCGGTCTCACCCGTCCTGCCGCGGATTTCGCGGACGGGGCCAAGGCGTTCGCCTTCTGCCTCCACCACGCCACAGATGCCCTGTCCCCCGCGAACTCGCGCGCCGACGAGGCTCTGCTTCCCGGGAGGGATCCGGTCCGACGGGAGCTGGAGCCATGGACAGCCACCGACTGTCAGTGACGGCCTCCATGGTTCTCCACGAACGCCATGTTGTGCGTTGCAGTGAGATCGGCTCGTAGCTGAGCCGATCGAGCACTGCGGGCGTCGATCTCCTGACCACACCGTGTCGGCCCGAGCTCGGGTCCGACGGCCGAAAGGAGCTCGCCATGGAACTGAGCGGGGAAGGCGACCACGGCATGACGAGCCCTTCCTCGATCGCGGCAACCTTTGCGCCCGTGGCGGCAACGCCGTTCGGACCGACACGGCAAGGCAAAAGCCTCACCGGGAAGCTGTGCGGTGCGGGGGTGAGTCCCCGCACCGCACAGCGGCGTTCACCGGGTCGGAACGAACCCTCCCCTGACCGACGCGGAGCCGCCCGTACCCCGCGCGTCGACGCGGTAACCGTCGCCCGCGGCACTGCGGACGCCGGTGGCGTGGTTGAACTGGGCGGCGAACTCGTGTCTCCCGGTCGGCACGGTCAGGCCCGGCTTGAGGACCCAGCGGTAGACCGACGTGCCGCCGGCCTCCTCGACGGTGACGGTGAAGTCACCGCTCGGCAGGGTCTGCCAGGTACCGGTGTTCCGCACCCCGCCGGTCTGCGCGAACCGCATCTCGATCACGAGCGAGGTGAGCGGCTGGGTCGTCTGGAGGACGAGGTTGCTCTGCGTCCAGTAGACGTTGCTGTGCGGGTCGACGGAGCCGGCCGACCACAGTGCCCCGTTCCGGCTCTCGTCGGCGGCCGGCGAAGGACTGGTGGCCGCCGGAGTCGGGCGCGAGCTGCCCGAGGTGGTGACCGGGGCCGGCCCGACAGGGGTGAGGCGGGTCGCCGTCGGTCGCGGGGAGCCGGCGGTCGGGGACGGGACGGCAGGCGCGCTCACGGTGGGCGACGGCGACGTGGTCGCGACGATGGCGGCCACGGCGAAGCCGCCGGTCACCAGGGTTACGGCGGCGGCGAGCCCGGCGAACGCGGCCCTGGTCCCGGACCTCGCGAAGGTCCCGGACCTCGCGAACGGCCGCGCGCGGTGTCGGACGGCGGGGCCGGCCACGCCGCGTTCCACCCGGGCCAGCATCCTGGCGCGGTCGGGCCGGTGAGCGTCGGCGGCCTCGCGCAGCCGACGGGCGATCTCCTCGTTCACCGGTTCCTCCTCCCCGCCACCAGGTCCCCGACCGCTCGTGCGCCAAGTATCCTTTCCAGCTCGGCCATTCCCTTCGAGGTCTGGCTCTTCACCGTACCGACCGAGATGCCCAGCGCCACCGCCGTGTCCTTCTCCGACAGGTCGAAGGCGTGCCGCAGCACCACGCAGGCGCGCTTACGGAACGGCAGCCGGGCGAGTGCCGCACGGACGTCCAGCACGTCCGCCACGTCCGGTCCCTCCGCCGTCTGCGGGCTGCGGGACCAGAACAACGTGATCCGGCGTCGCTCGCGCACCGCGCTGCGGATCCGCCCGCGCGCCAGGTTGGCCACCACGCCGCGGGCGTAGGCGAGCGGGTGGTGCGCCTGCCGCAACCGGTCCCAGCGCTGCCAAAGGGCGACCAGGGCATCCGCGGCGAGATCGTCCGCCGCGTCGGTCTCGCCGGTCAGGAGGTGTGCCAGACGGGCGAGTTCGGCATAGTGGCGTTCGAAGAATTCGTGGAACTCCGCGGACGCGTCGTCGAGGAGCATCCCTCGGTCGCCTTCTCCTGACAATGATGTGCGCACAACAATGTGCGCGTTAACAACGGGGCGCAGCCTAACAGTGCCCGGCCCGGGATCCGAACGGCGCTCGTGCTCGGTCGCGGGCCGGTGGAGGCCGTCCGGCGGGCTGGTCAACGCCGGGCGAACTGAACGCCGGTCGGCTGCGCGACGTCCGGCCGCACGGCGATGCCTGCGACGGTCAGTCGCTCCCCGTAGACGTCGGTGATCCTGAGCGTCCCGCCGCAGCCGGTGCCATCGGTGGACAGGAAGTAGTTGTAGTCGGTGCGGGGCAACCGCCGCCAACCGCCGGCGGTCCGCACCGACAGCGCGGCCACCGGATTCCGGTGGCCGATCACCTGGATCCCGCACCACCACGTGGTGGACCCGGTCTTGTACCGGATGGCGATCGTGCCCGGCAGGTCCGGGCTCAGCAGCGACCAGGAGATCGGGAGGCGGCCCACCGAGAGGTCGGCGAGCTTGGCGAACGCCTGTCGGCTGAGGTCGAGTTGTCCTGGCGCGCAGGGCCAGGGGCATTCGTTGACGATCCGTACCGTGACGGAGGCTCCGTTGGCCGCGCGGACCAGCACATAGGCCCCGCACGCCCTGGCCGACTCGTAGTCGGTGACACAGACACTGCCCCCCTACTCGATAACAACTCTCCAGTTGAAGGCCGCGTCGACGGCCGCCCGCACCGACGCGGCTGCCCCCACCCCCGCTCCGACCACCGCCGCGCCGGTTACCTCTGCCTCAGGCACGATCGGCACACGAGCCCAGGCCGCCGCCCTCGCACCCCTCGGCCGGCCGGCCCGGAGCAGCACGGCCGCCGGCCTGGCTTCCACCGGGATGAGCAACACTGTCGCCTACTGCGCCGTCGGTGGCCTGCTGGCCATCGCTGCCGGCTGCGTGCCGGTCGTCCACCGATACCGCAGCAGGGCCACGCACGGCGGCTGAACCCTCCCCGCCCCGTTGGCTGACGGCTCGGCGGCACCGCCACCGACCGGTGGCGTGCGCCTCGGGCCGTCAATCCCCGCGCCTCGGCCCCAGGGCCATCGGTCACCGCGCCGGCGTCGCCGGTGTGTTCGTCGCTTGCCTCCGGTCCGGGGCGCGGTGGGGGCATGGGCGGTGCGGCTCGGCCGGGCCGGCCGCCGAGTTCCCACCAGGGTGGCGGCGGTCACGCGAGAACTCCCCTCACCGGGTGGGTCGTTCCGGCCGGGGCCGGCACCTTCGCGGGGATCGGCACGGCCCTGGGCGTCGGGGCCTGGTCGCGTCTGCGCCCGGGCCGCGCGCGTTCCGGGAGGTAGGCGATTCGCCGGCGGTCCCGTTGCGCGGCGCGGGCCGGATCCTGGTGGCGGAGGGCGGTGTTGTCGACGTCGGAACTCGGCGCCATCTCGTGCTCGTGGCAAAAACAACGGGCGGCCGGCGATGACGCCGAAGCACGACACACCCTCCGGGCGCCGGCCCTGTCCCGTCGACCTCGCGGAGCGGGAGCGGCAGGCTCATGTGCTGTACCGGCGGCTGGCCACGGATGACTTCGCGGTCGATCTGAAGATCGGCCTGAACCTCGGCTTCTACCGCACCTTCGCCGTTCCGGCCATCGCCCGCGTCCTCGCCGGGACGGGGAAGATGACGACCCGGCCCAAAGTCCGGGCGAAGGTGACCGGGGAGATGATGTATGCCCTCATCCACCACGGCCTGGACGCCCCGCGAGGGCAGGCAGTGATCGACGCTCTGGTGAGACTGCATGCCGGGCTGCCCGCGGCCGAGGAGGACTTCGTCTACGTGCTCGCGGCCTTCTGCGTCACGCCGTTGCGATGGATCGACCAGCACGCGTGGCGTCCCACCACCAGGACCGAACGTGACGCGGCCCATGTCTTCTACGCGGGGCTCGCGCGTCGTATGGGCATCGACGGCATGCCCGACTCCTATGCGGAACTGGCCGCGTGGATGACCCGTTACGAAACCGAGCGCTTCGCACCGACACCCGAAGGCCGCCTGCTGCTGGGATCCACCCGTTCGGTGCTGGCCGACCGGTTCCCCCGGCCCGTGGCCCCCCTGGCACAAGCCGCGTTCGGAGCGCTCTTCGACGACCGGGCGCGTCGCGCGTTCGGGATGCGGAAGCCCGGTGTGCCGCTGCGTTGGGGTGTCGCCGCCGCGCTGTGGGCTCGTGGCCGGTGGATGAGGCGGCGGCGCGCCGGCACATTCGACCGGTCGTGACCCTCCTCAAGGGGCGGTCGGCGGCTCGTCGACGACGTCGTACGCGTCGGTGTCGAGCGGAAGGGGGTCCGGGCGCGGCCTTTCGAGGTGGGCGCGCAGGGCCGCCGCGGCTGCCCAGGTGGGGATTTCGGCGATCTCGCCGAGGTGTTTGCCTTCTTGGACCGCGTCGTGGACGGAGTCCTGGAAGGTGCGTTGTCGGCGGCGTGCTTCCAGCATGGCGCCGAGGATGGTCTGGTCGCGCAGGTCGCGGCGGACCTGGTCGATGACGTCCTCGACGCCGACGAAGGCGCGCCCGGAGGGGGACGCTTGGGCACGGGTGATGCCGTCGAAGACCACGTCGCGGGCGGCGCGGAGCAGCCATGGCTCGAGGTTGGCCAGGTACCGGCGCCGGTCGCGACGTGCTCGCCACAGCCGTCCGATCACAGCACGGCCTCCAACGGCTCGGCCTCTCCCTTCCGGCCAGGGTAACTTGGGCGCAGCGACGGGGAGAAGGGGTGGCGGTGACGTACCGTACGTTGTGGACCGCGGGGCCGGGTCGGGCCGAGGTGTCGGCCCTCGACAGCGGGGCGCAAGCGGTGGAGGCGCTGTGCGCGGTGCCGCTGCCCGAGGGGACACGGCTGGCCGGCGGGATGGATGACGGCCGGGTACGGATCTGGGACCCCGTCACCGGCGAGGAGACCCGCGTCCTGGGGGATCAGCGGTCAGCGGTGTTCGCGCTGTGCGCGGTCCCCGTCCCGGAGGGCGTGCTGCTGGCCGTCGGCGGCGCGAACGGAACGGTGGAGTTGTGGGATCCGCGCACCGGTGAGCGGTCGCCGCGTACCGTGCCCGGGCACGACGGCCGGCTGGTCAACGGCCTGTGCGCGGTGCCACTCGGTGACCGTGTGCTGCTGGCGAGCGGCGGGGACGACGGCACGGTACGCCTGTGGGACCTGGCAGCCGGTCGCCAACTGCACGTGTTCGACGCCGGTACCGAACCGTTCGACGGCGCCCACCCGGTGCGCGGGCTGTGCGCGCTCGCCGTCGACGGCCGTGCCGTGGTGGCCGCCGGTGGGGACGACGGCACGATCCGGCTGTGGGACGCGGTCACCGGTCGGCCGGTGCGGGAACTCGTCGGCCGACCCGACCCGACGCGCGGGGCGACCTGTGTTCTGTACCGGCCGGGCTACGTCCCCGTCGACTCCGTGGGTCATACCGGGCCGGTGTACACGTTGTGCGTGGTGTCACTGGACGGGCGTACCGTGCTGGCCAGTGGTGGGGACGACGGCACGATCCGGCTGTGGGATCCGGGCAGCGGTGATGTGCTGCGCCGGCTCGGTCCCGGCCGAGGGGGGACCTACGGTGTGTGCGAGGTGCGGGCCGGTGACCGCACCCTGCTGGCCGGTGTCGGCGGCGGGGACTACGGCTTGCGGCTGTGGGACCCGGGCACCGGAGAGCTGGTGCGTGTCTTCGAGGGGCACACCGGCCCGGTGTGGGGTGGGGTGTGCGCGCTGCCGCTGCCCGACCGTGCGCTGCTGGCCAGCGGGGGCGGGAAGTTCGACGGCATGGTGCGGTTGTGGGATCCGGCGGCCGAGCCGCCGGCCTGCCCGGGCCTGCGGGAATCGTTCGACACGCTCTGCGCGGTACCGCTCGGCGACCGGACCCTGATGGCGAGCGGAAGCACCAACGGGGCGGTGCGCCTGTGGGATGCGGAGACCGGCAGCCGTACGGATGTGCTGGACCGCGAGGAACGGGATTACACCGGGGATTGGGTCGGCGGGGTCTGCGCACTGCCTGTCGGCGGCCGGCCGGTGCTCGCGGCCGTCAGCCGCAACGGTTCCGTCCGCCTGCACGACCCCGTGGCCGGCGAGGACATCCGCGTCATCGGGCGCACCCCGCAGGACCCCTCCGCCTGGGTGCGTACGGCCGAGGGGGAGCTCGTCTCCGAGGCGTTCACCGCGGTGTGCCCGGTGCCGCAGGAGGGAAGGCAGCTGCTGGCCACCTGCGGTGAGCCGTTGCTCGGGGACGTCGCCAACGTGCGGCTCTGGAACCCGGAGACCGGCGAGCATCTGCGTACCGTGGCCCGGCACAAGGGCAAGCTCCGCGCCATGTGCGCGATCACCCTGCCGGAGCACACCCTGCTGGCCTGCGTCGGCTGGGACTCGTACGTGTGGCTGTGGCACACCACGGGGGACGACCATCCCGCCGCGCTGGTCGGCCACTCCGGCTGGGTCAACGCGGTGTGCGCGGTGCCGGTGGACGGGCGGACGCTGCTGGCCAGCGGCAGCCATGACGGCACGGTGCGCCTCTGGGATCTCGCCACCGGAAGGACCGAGCAGGTGCTGCGCGGCCACCAGGACTGGGTCCGCGGGTTGAGTCTGCTGTCGCTCGGGGGACGCACCGTGCTGGCGAGCGGCGGCAAGGACCGGTGGGTGCGCCTGTGGGACCTGGAGGAGTTCCGTTGCGTGGCAAAGATCCCCGTCCACTCTCCGGTGTCCGCGCTCGCGGCTGCCGGTGACCGGCTCCTCGTCGCCACCTCCGGCGGGCTGCTCGCCCTGGCCGTCGGCGGCTGACGGGCGTTGCACAACCCCACGTGCCTCCCTGGCCTTTGGCCATGAGCGACAGTGCCGAAGACACTCCGCGGACTCCCCGGCAGCTGCGCATCGCGTGGGAGTCCCGGATGTCCTGGCTCGCCGAGCGCTGCAGGCTGATCCGGCCCGACCTCGAGCAGATCGAGGCGGAGACGCAGAAGCCCCTTCGCGACCCCGACCTCATGGAACTCATGGCCGCCACCCACACCCAGGTCGTGCTGGAGTCCCTGCTCGACGCCGCGGAGAAGTCTCTGGACGTGTACCAGTGGCCCCGAGGGCGGGCGCGAGCGGCGATCGATGTGCGGATGGTCCGCCTCGCCGAATGCTGCTCGGCGGTACGGCCGCATCTCCGGTCGATCCAGGAGGTCTTCGATCAGCACCTCGATGAAGTGGAGCAACTACGGGTAGTGCGACGGCTCATGGAGGCCCTGGTGCGCTCGCTCCTCGAAACCGCTGAGCGTGCCGTCGCCGAATACCGGAGGTGAGGCCTTCCGGGGGCGATGCTTGCGACCCGGTCGAAACCGACCGCGCAAGGTGGTTGGCGTGGGTGGATGACAGGCGTTCCTAACGCCAGGGATCGAGGGCGTGCTTGCCTCGGGTCCGGCCGGCTTCGAGTTGTTGCAACACCGTCGGCCCCTCGGCCAGGGGATGGACGTGGGGGGGGGGTGCCGGGCGGGTACACGCCATCGGTGATGAGGGCTTCGAGCTCGGCGAGCAACGCCTGGTAGAGGGTGGGTGCCGCAGTCGCCAGCGCGCCGATGTGCAGTCCCTTGACCTGGACGTGGTGGGTGAAGACCAGATCGTGCGTGGTCAGCGTGGCATCGCCGGAAGCGGCGCCGAACACGACGACGCGTCCGGTGAAGGGTTTGGTGACCGACAGACTTGTCCTGAACGTGGCCTGGCCCACCGATTCCAGGACCAGGCCGACGCCGCCGGTCAGGCGGGGGATCTCCGCGGCGAGGTCGGGGCGTCGGCTGTCCAGGACCACGTCGGCGCCGAGCGCTTCGACCGTGTCGTGCTTCGCCGGTGACGCCGTGGCGATCACGCGCGCACCGTAGTGGCGGGCGAGGCGGACGGCGGCCTGTCCCACGCCTCCGGCCGCGGCATGGACGAGGACCGCCTCACCGGCCTTGACCTCGCCCAACGGCTTCAGTGCCGCCAAGGCGGTGGCCCAGTTCAGCACCAGGCCGAGAGCTTCGGCGTCGCTCCAGCCGGAAGGCACGGGGAGTACGCCCACGGCAGGCATCGTCATGAACTGCGCGAAGGCACCGGGGCCGACGACGTGGGTACCGGGTCGGAACGGGCTCTCGACGCCCGGGCCGACGGCCACGATCTCGCCGGCGGCCTCGAAACCGGCCACGTAGGGCGGCTGCGGGCCTCCGCCGTACGTTCCCTGTGCCCGCATGACGTCGGCGAAGTTGACCCCGGCGGCGCCCACGCGGATCAGGTACTCGCCGGGGCCCGGGGTGGGACGGGGGTGATCGGTCGTCAGTGCCAGGTCGCGCGGGCCCCGGTGCGACCGCTGGACCAGTGCGCGTACCGTCTGCCCGGCGGTGTGCCGCTGCTCGTTGTTCTCCATGCGCCGACCGTAGGAAGCTGACACTTGCGTCAAGGTCAAGTGGCGGTCAGGGACCGGTACGGCGATCAGTGCGGCGGGCCTTTCGAAGGTAGGCGTCGAGTGCCGCCCGCTGGTCGCTGAGGACGGCGATGCGAGCGGCGAGCCGATCGCGGTAGCTCTGTACCTCGTGCAGGAACTCCGCGCACACCGCGTCGGTGCCGGCGTCGGATCCGTCGGTGGGACGGGGCAGGGCCTGACTGATCAACCGTACGGGCAGCCCGGATTCCAGCAGCGAGCGGATGACGAGCACCCGGTCGATGGTCGACTGGCAGTAGTCGCGGAACCCGTTGCTGAAACGGCTGGGGACGATCAGGCCCTCGTCCTCGTAGTGCCGCAACGATCTCGCGCTCACACCGCTGGCTGCGGAAGCCTCGCCGATCCTCATACCCGCGGCCAACGCCCAGGGGCGCCGCGTTCTTCCGACACGTGCGGTCGTCCGGTGCTACGGCCCGGGCCAGGGGCGGGAGAGGCGGGCGGCGCATTCGAGCATGAGGGCGTGGACGAACGCCTGGGGGAGGTTGCCGCGCAGTTGCCGCTGGGAGACGTCGTACTCCTCGGAGAAGAGTCCGGCCGGACCGCAGGCGGCCCGGTTGCGTTCGAACCAGCGGAGTGCGGAGACCTCGTTGCCTTGTTGGTGTTCGGCGAGCGCGGTGATGAACCCGCAGAGCAGGAAGGCGCCTTCGGCCGCTTCCAGTGGGCGGTCGTCGTGGCGGAAGCGGTAGGCGAAGTGGTCTTCGGTCAGGTGCTCGGTGTAGGCGCGCAGGGTGGCGATGGTGCGGGGGTCGTTGCCGGGCAGTGCGCCGCGCAGGGGTGGCAGGAGCAGGGAGCCGTCCAGACCCGCGTCCTCGGGTGAGCGTTGCCAGCGTCCGGAGGGGTGCAGGCAGCGGGCGGAGGTCTCGGCGACGAGGTGGTCGGCGAGCGCGATCCACCGGCCGCCGGCCGTGCCGGGGTCGGCGGCCCCGGCCATGGCCCGCAGTCCGGCGGCGCAAATCAGCCGGCTGTGGGCCCAGTACCGGTCCGACAACTCCCATACCCCGGCGTCGGGTTGCTGCCAGCGGCGGGCGATGGCGTCCGCGGCGATGTCGGCGGCCCGCCGGCCGTCGGCGTCGAGGCGTCCGTGCCGGGCCGCGGCGGCCAGCAGCAGCAGTGCCTCGCCGAACGCGTCGAGTTGGAACTGCTTGCTGACCTGGTTGCCGACCAGGTCGTACCCGCCCGGGTAGCCGGGGAGGTCGAGCGTGCGCTGGTCGGGGATCCTGCGGCCGTCCACGGTGTAGGCGGGGGCGAGCGACGGCCCGTCGTCGTGCAGACGGGCGGTGACGAACCGTACCGCGTCGTCCAGCAGCGACACGTCCCCCGCGGTGGCGACGGCCTGGCCGGCATAGCACTGGTCGCGGATCCACACGTAGCGGTAGTCGTAGTTGCGCCCCTCGTCGGCGCGTTCGGGGAGGCTGGTCGTGGAGGCCGCCACCATCCCGCCGGCCGAACCGGTCAGCCCCCGCAGCACCGCGTAGGCGTGCCGGGCGTCGCGTCGGGCGATCGTCCCGGCGAGGTCGGGCACCGCCCGGCGCCAGGCGTCCTCCGTCGCCTGCCAGCACTCCCCCGGCCGGGGCGGCGCGGACGGCAACGCCTGGTCGCCGATCTCCAGGACCAGGTCGTGGTGGCGTCCCGGCTCGACGGTCAGATCCATCACGAGCCGGCTGCCTTTGGCCCCCTCCGGACGTGCCCGGGCGCCGCCGCTCCAGCGCACCCGCAGGTCACCGGTGTGACCGGACCACACACCGTCGTCGTCGCACCGCAGCCGGCGCAGCGGGTCCTGGCCGAATCCGGCGGCGGGCTCCAGCAGCACGCGGACGCGCACCGGCCGGTCCGGTGCGGACAGCCGCCGCATGATCACCGCACGGTGCGGGTCGCCGGGGAAGGCGAGCGCCTCACGGCACTCCACGACGCCCTCCCCGGTGACCCAGCGGCTGCGCCAGATCAGGGAACCGTGCTCGTAGTAACCGCCCCACACGTACCGCCCGACCGGGCTGACCGCGTACAGCCCCCGCCCGCCGATGAGGGTGGAGAAGACCGCGTCGGAGTCCCAGCGCGGTACGCACATCCACGCGAAGTCACCTCGGGGACCGACCAGGATGCCGCGCTCGCCGTCCGCGAGCAGCGCGTACTGGCGCAACGGCTGCGGTGGGAAGCTCTCCTCGCACGTCCCGGCCAGCTTGCTGGCCATCGATCCCCTTCCGCCGTCGGTCGGGCGCCCGGGCACCCCGCCGGAATGCGGGTAACCCTGTCCGCCGCCGTGAAACGGGCCATCGGGGGCACGGCCCCGGCGGAGCCCGAAGGCAGCCGGACGTCGCGGGAACGCTCAGCGTCCGCGCTTGGCCTGGTAGAGGTCGCGTATCCGGTCCAGCGGGCCGAGGACGGGGGCGGCGAGCTTGTTGGTGACCTCGTTGTCGATCCAGCGGTGCGGGCGGGTCGGTGCGTAGACCTGGCTCAACCGGACTTCGGCACCGAGCAGTCGCAGCCGTGTCGCGCCCACCGCGCGCCGCAGTGCCGGGAATTCCTCGCGTTCCTCACGGGCGGCGTGGGCGAGTACGGCACGTCGCGCGGCGCCGAGTTGTCGCACGTACCCCTTGCCGTCCGGGCCGGTCCGCAGCAGGGCGGTCAGGAGCCGCTTGGCCTGCTTCTCCTCGGCGCGGCGGCGGGCGGTGACCGCCGGGCCGGCCCTCAGGACGCGTCGGGCGAGGGGGTGGACGTGTGCTTCCTCGGCGGCTTCGTGGATCGACAGCAGTCGCATCAGTTGGTGGAAGGCCCGTTTGCGGCCGGGTCCCGGCAGTGCGGCTTTGTAGAAGCCGCGGCGGATCTGGGCGTGCTGCCTGGTGAGCACGTCCACCGCGTCGTGGCGCGTGAGCGAGAAGGCCATGATCAGCTCCTGTCGGCCGTCGTCGGAGCTGTCGCGGTACCCGTCTTCGGCGCGGGCATGCGTGGGCGTGTGGCCGGGTCAGGAGGTGGGGCGGCCGGGGTAGGAATCGCGCAGCTCGTAGGGCATGCGGCGACGGCCGTCCCGGGGGACCTCGGCGGGGGGCGGTGGCGGGGCGTCCTCGTACTCCACGGGTTCGACGTCCCTGTCGTGGCCGGGTCCGTGGTCCGGCGGGCAGTGGCCGCTGCGGATCTCCTCGGAGCTCGCCCAGGCGGCCGACCGCGGCTGCGGGCCGCTGCCCGGCGCGTGGGTGTGCACCCGGCGGTGCAGACGCGCGTACAACGCCGCCAGGCCCAGGCCACCGAGCAGGAAGACACCCATGACGAGCGGGCCCATCTTGTCCATCAGCGGTTCCGCGGTGACGAACAGCATCGGTCTCACCACCTGAAGCCATCACGAGGCGGGCATCGACACTTCCACGATAGGCGGTGAACGCGATGTCCGCGGTGGCAGCGGGCAGCGCTGCCGTACGTCTTCCGCCCCGGTCGGCGGGAGGCGTCTCATGACGGCGAGGTGTTCTCCGCCCCGGGCTCCTCGGCGGTGCCCATCTGCCGCAGAGCCTGCCGGGAGGCGGCGCGGGCCTGGCACAGCCGGTCGTACCCGTACCAGGCGGAGGCCGCGGCGCAGGCCGTGTACGCGCAGGTGAGCGCTGCCGCCGCGGCTCGCCGGGAGACGGCCCGTTCCAGCGCGGCCAGGAGGCTCTGGTGTGCGGCCACGAGGGCGAAGACACCACTCACGGCCGCTACGGCGAAGGCTCCGGTGCCTGTTCCGGCGCGCCGGGCGGTGTCGGTGAGTTCGGCTTTCGCGCGGTCGAGTTCCGCGCGCACCAGTGACGCCACGTCCTGCGACAGACGTCCCGCGGCGTCCGACACCGCACCCTGCGGCGCGCCGCCGTCGTCCGGTCCGTCGTGCGGTTGCTGACCCGGCATGGTGCGCTCCTTCGAGGTACGGTCCTGGCCCCAGGCTGGCACCGCGCGGGCGTCGGCGCGCGCCGGGTTGTGCCCGCCGGGGTAACGGGGCCCGGAAGCGCGGGGTGCGCTCAGCACTGGTCGGCCGCGCCGCGGGTGAGGTTGGCTTCCAGCCGTTCCAGCGCCCACGGGGTCGCGGCCCGTTCCGCGTCGCTCAGACCACCTTCTGCGGCGGCGACGACCACGGCTGCGCCGGCTACCCCCGACTCGGTGCCTGACGGGTGACGGCACCGGCCAGCTCCCGCAGCTTCCCCCTCGTCTCCGGGTCGGTCGAGTACACGACGGTGCCGACCATGCCCCGGGTCAGCAGCACCTTGTAGGTGTTGCGGATCAGGCGGTCCACGTCGGCGTCCGGGGTGGACCGCCGGAACACCGGGTCCTTGGACGCCGTACGGTCCGTGATCCAGCGGTCGCCGCGCCACACCAGGTCGGGGCCGATGATGACACCGGACCAGTCGTACTCGAAGCCCTGGGCGGTGTAGACGCACCCGACCTGTCCGAAGCCCGCCGGGTCGGTGGCCCACAGGGCGGCCGGGGGCGCGCCGGAGACGGAACGGTCGCCGCGCAGGTTCCAGGGGCGGGCCCAGTCGCCGATGACGACGTCGGCCGGGAGCGGCTCGCCGGGCCTCGGTTCCGGGGACCAGCGCCAGCAGTAACCGGCGGACATCCGCGCGCCGTACCGCTCCGCCCGGCGGGCTTCGAGGAAGGCTTCCATCTCCCCCGGGCTGTCGGCGACCAGCAACCGCATGCGGCCGTCGGGCTCCCAGACGACCGGCCCGCCCGGCTCCAGGCCGAGCAGGCGGACCACCCAGCGCACGTACGCGTCACTGCCACCGCACCGGAACTGGCTGTCCAGCGGGACGACGGTGCAGGGGATGCCCCGCTTCGCCGCCGCGGCCTTGATGTCCGCCACGGTGCCCATCTCTCCCGGCCGCACGACCTGGTGTTCGTCGAGGAAGAACACGGGAACGTAGGCCACGTCGATGAGTTCGTCGATCTGCGCCCGGCCGGTGCGGTGCTCGGCCCGGGTGTAGCGGTTGGCCGAGGTCTCCCGGATGCGGTGGGCCTCGTCGCAGATCAGGGCGCCGAGGCTGTTCTTCTCGGCCGCCATGAAACTGTTGAAGTACTTGAACAGGTCCTGGACTTCTCGTTTGCGGGCACCGGCGATCTTCCTCATCGTCTTGGTGAACGACTGCGAGCCGGTGGCGTGCAGCGCCGGGACCCCGCGCCGGTACAGCTCGCCGAGGAGCTGAAGGGCGATCACGCTCTTGCCGGTGCCGGGGCCGCCGGTGACGACGACGACCTCCTTGCGGTCGGCGTGCTTCGCCTTCTCCACCGCGTTGAGCACCATGCGGTACGCGACCTGCTGTTCGTCGAGGAGGACGAACTGCGTGCGGTCACGCACCTCTTCGGCGGCCACGGACATCAACTGCTTCGACGGCACGGTGGCGCCCGCGCACAGTTCGTCCGCCGCCCGGGCTCCTGGGTGTCTGTGGCTCAGCCGGGTACGGAGGTGGTCGAGGAAGGCACCACGGCGTTCCTCGGTGAACAGGAGTCCGTGGCCGTCACGCTCGATCTCCCGCAGTCCGGACACGCCGGATTCGGTGGCGTTGTGGAGGTAGGCCACTCCGCTGACCCGCTCCGGGTGTGCGGCCACCGCACCGTTGAAGTTGACGAGGTAGTCGCAGTAACGGCGCACCTGCTCGACGGGGTTGAGGACCGGGTCGCGGTAGGCGTCGACATGGCACAGGGTGGGGTCGTCCTCGTGGGGAAGTGCCTGGCTCCACTGCTTCAACTCCACCACGACGTAGGACGGTTCGCCCGTGGCCGGGTGCACGCCGGCGAGCACGGCATCGGCGCGCTTGCTGTTCAGCGGAAGCCCGTACTCGAGCATGACCTCGACGTCGCTCAGGCCCGCCTCGTTGAGCGCGGCGGCCAGCACGGGGATGCTGCGTTCCCAGGAACGGACCTCGGAGGGCCCGGGCCGGTAGCCGTGCATGTGGACGAACGCCTCGGTGAGGTGCAGGAACAGGGAGCCGTCGAGCGCCATGACGGCCACCGTTTTCGCTGACGCGCGGAACAGCAAGGACTTCCCCCAGGCAGCACGAAGTGAATCGTGCGGGTGGGGGCATGTCCTTCGAGACTCCACCGGGGTGGAGCGGAAGCCCGTCGGGCCGCGTTGACGATGACGAGGGTACCGGGCGGCGCCGGCACCCGTGCCCGCGACGCCGGGCCGACCCGACCGGTCGTGGCGTGAACACACCTCTTGTGCCGCTCCGTCACCGGCCACCACGCTGGTCGCCGACGAGAGGAGTGGGGGACATGGCGACGGTGACGTTGAAGAGGTATGCCGATCAGACGGCGGCGCAGAAGGATTTGAGTGGGTATGTGGAGGGGAGCAGGGTCACCAATCTGAGTCAGGCGCTCAACGCCGCGTACGACGGGAAGGGGAAGGACAGCGGGAAGCACACCGTGGACGGTGTGGAGGTGCAGGTGCTGCACGCGAGTGCGGGGAAGATCGGGGGGACGAGTGTCACGCTGTTCCACTTCTTCCGCGGGTCGGAGTTGCACCTGGTGGCGCTCGGGGAGCATGTGGCGTCCGACCGGTATCTGATCGAGGCGGAACTCGGGCAGCAGGAGGCTCCGTTCCGGAAGAAGAAGACGGTGGGGCCGAGCGGCGGGTGAGGGACCCCGGGGGCCCTGCGGTACGGGGTGGGGGTATGCTCCGGGGAGGTTGTCGACCGGTGGGATGAGGCGGGGATGGACGGCGGACGCGGGCGCGGCGGGGCGATGGCCCGGTTGTCGGCGGTGTGCGTGGTGCTGTTCGGGCTCTTCCTGATGCACGGTGTTCCGGCCGCCGCCGAGGGGTGTCACGGTGCGGCGCCGGCGGTGGCGCCCGTGCACCATGGGGCGGCGCCGGTTCCGGCGGTCGGCTCGGGTTCGTCCCGGGCCGACGGGCAGGGGGTGTCCGGGGCGCACGGCTCGCTGTGCGTGGCGGTCACGTCCCGGGACCGGATCGCGTTGCCGTCGGCGTGGCTGGTGGCCGCGGTGGGCGTGGCCGTGCTGCTCGTTCCGCCGCCGACCGGACGGCCGGGGACCGCCGGGCCGGCGAGCCGGCGCGGGCCGCCGTACGGTGGCCGGGCGTTGCTGCTCAGGGTGTGCGTGGCGCGGAGCTGACGGAGCCGCGCCCGGTGCCGTCACGGGTACCGGGTTCCGGCTTCCCGATCACCCGGCGCCGCAGGTGCGGCGCCCGCAGCCCGGAGGGCTTCCACCCGATGTCGTTCACCTCTCGTTCCCCCCTGCGCCGCCGCGGCCTCGTGGCGGCCGGTACGGCCGTCGTCCTCGCGGTGACGCTGGCCGCCTGCGGCTCGTCCAAGGGCTCCTCGATGCCCGGCATGGACCACGGCTCGTCCGCCTCCGCGTCGTCCTCGCCGGGCGGTATGCCCGGTATGGACCACGGGTCGATGGCCGGCATGGACGGCGGGGACGGTCTGTCCGCCGCCAAGGACGGCTACGCGCTGGTCTCGCAGACCCGCGAGCTGCCGGCCGGCAAGAGCGTCGGCTACACGTTCCGGATCACGGGTCCGGACGGCCGGCCGGTCACCGGTTTCGCCGTCGACCAGACGAAGAAGATGCACTTCTACGCGATCCGGTCGGATCTCACCGGTTTCCAGCACGTGCACCCGGTCATGGCCGCGGACGGCACGTGGACCGCGGACCTCGCCGCGCTCCAGCCGGGTTCCTGGCGGGTGTTCGCCTCCTTCACCCCGGACGGCGGCCCCGGCAAGGGCAAGGACTTCGTCCTCAGCCGCACCGTGACCGTCCCCGGCCACGCCGAACCCGTACGCCTGCCGGCCCCCGCCGCCAGCACCCAGGTGGACGGTTACACGGTCACGGTCAAGGGCGAACCCATGGCCGGCATGGCCCACCCCCTGACCGTCTCCATCGGCAAGGACGGCCGGCCCGTCACCGATCTCCAGCCCTACCTGGACACCTACGCGCACCTGACCGGCTTCCACGAGGGCGACGCCGCCTTCGCGCATCTGCACCCGCGCACCAAGGTCGACGGCGACCACGGCGGCCCCGACCTGTCGTTCCACGCGGAGCTGGCCAAGCCGGGCAACTGGCGGATGTTCCTCCAGTTCCAGACCGGCGGCAGGCTCCACACCGCGGCGCTGACGCTGCACGTCGGCTGAGTCACCCGGAGGGCCGGGCCGCCCGGGGCGACCCGTCCCGGGCGGCCCGTCCGCGGGGATTCGCACGGCGGGCACGTCACGCCTTGGTGGCCAGCGGTCGCCACGCGTTCCAGGTGTCGAGGCGCCGCTGGTAGACGGCTTCGACGACGGGGTAGGGGTAGTCGCCGAGGAAGAGCCGCAGGGGTGGTTCGTCGGTGTCGACGAGTTCGAGGATGACGTCGGCGGTGGGCCGCGCGTCCTGGGGCGCGCGGGCGGTGGCGCCGGCCCGGCGGGCCTCGCGGACCGGTTCGTACGCGGCGATGGGTTCGGTGTGCACCGCGGACGCGCCGGACCAGTCGGTGCCGTAGGGGCCGGGTTCGACGATGGTGACGTGGATGCCGAGCGGCCCGACCTCCTGGGCGAGCGCTTCGCTCATCCCCTCCAGGCCCCACTTGGAGGCGTTGTACAGCCCCAGGGTGGGGAAGCCGGCGAGGCCGCCGAGGCTGGAGACCTGCACGATGTGTCCGCTCCCCCGGGCGCGCAGGAACGGCAGCGCGGCCTGCGTCACCCACAGCGGGCCGAACAGGTTGGTGTCGAGCTGGGCGCGGGCCTGCTCCTCGGTGGCCTCCTCGACCATGCCGAACAGGGCGTAGCCGGCGTTGTTGACGACCACGTCGAGGTGGCCGAAGGTGTCGACGGCCCGGTGCACGGCCGCGGTGACGGCGGAGCGGTCGGTGACGTCGAGGCGGAGCGGGAGGACGTCGTCCCCATAGGTTTCGACGAGGGGGCGCAGGGTCTCGAGGTCGCGTGCGGTGGCGGCGACGCGGTCGCCGCGGGAGAGCGCGGCGTCGGCCCAGATCCGGCCGAAGCCGCGGGACGCGCCGGTGATGAACCAGGTCTTCATGGCTCGATCCTGCGCGGGCCGCCGGATTCCAGCCAGCACCCCGGGAGGGTTACCCTGCGAGGATGGCAGTCGACAACGTGCTGGGGGAGTTCCTCAAGGCCCGCCGGGGACGGGTCCGGCCGTCGCGCGCGGAGCGCTCCGCCCCGGGCCGGCGCCGGGTCGCGGGGCTGCGCCGGGACGAGCTGGCCCGGCTCGCCGGGATCAGCGAGCCGTATCTGACCCGGCTGGAACAAGGCGTCGACCGCCACCCGTCACCCCAGGTGCTCGAGGCGCTCGCGCGGGCGCTGGAGCTGGACGCCGACACCTCGGCCCACCTGTTCGCCCTCGCCGCCCCGGGCCCCGGCCGGCCCGCCGAGGCCGAAGTCGCCCCGGACGTCCACCAGTTGCTCGACGCGTGGGTGGACAGCCCGGCCTACGTGCGCAACCGGCGCCTCGACGTGCTCGCCGCGAACAAACGGGCCCGCGCGCTCGCGGCGATGTACGAGCCCGGACACAACCTGGCCCGGGAGGTGTTCCTCTCCCCCGCGACCCGCCAACTCCTCCCCGACTGGCCGGAGATCGCCGCACAGACCGCCGCCGCCCTGCGCGCCGAGGCCGACCCGCGCGACCCCGCCACCGCACGGCTCGTCGCCGAACTGGAAGCGGACGACGACTTCCGCCGCCTGTGGGCCCGGCACGACGCCCGCCCCTCCCGCGACGAACTCAAACGGTTCACGCATCCGGACGTCGGCGAACTGACCCTGCGACGCCAGTCGCTCACCGTCGGCGGCGCCGAACAGCACGTGATCATCGTCTACCAGGCCGCCCCGGGCAGCCCTTCCGCGGATGCCCTCGCCAGGCTGATCTGAGCCGCGGGGGAGCCGGGGCCGTCGCGCGGCCCCCGGTCACCCCTCCCCCGTCGGCAACTCCCGGCCGGACACCAGCGTCTCGGCGTACGAGAAGACATGGCCGGCCCCGACCTCGACGGGGGCCAGCGTGGCGAAGTCGTCGTCGGGGGTGTCGAGGAAGCGGAGTTGGGCGGTGCCGGTCCAGATGTCGGCGAACTCGACGTCGGTGACGTGGGAGGCGGACAGGGGGGCGGGGCGGGGGTCCGGGGTGGTCCAGGGCGGGGTGACCAGGCTGTGCACCAGGGGGACGGTGTGCAGGCGCGGGGGGTTCGGCGCCGGTGCGGTGAGGGTCACCGATGCCTCGACCACCCGTCTGCCGTGCACGGACAGGGCGCCGGCGAACAGCCCGTTCTCCTGCCTGCGCGAGCCGGCCCGTCCGGGCAGTCCGTGCCTGGTCTGGTGGACGGCGCCGTACTGTTTGGGCATCCCCTGCACCCAGCCGCGTACCAGCGGCACGGCCTGGTCGACCCAGGCGTACGGGCACCGTGCCATCGCCTCGTCCCGGTAGGCGCAGCCGAGCAGGATGAGGAATTCGGAGAACTGGCTGCGGGACGGGTCGGTCAGTTCCGCGCCGGAGTCGGAACACCACTGCCAGGTGGCGAAGACCGCCGCGGCGGCGCCGGGGTCGGGGCCGAGGGTGAGGCCGGGCGGCAGGAAGCGGGCGGCGGCGTCCGGGTCGACCCGGTAGTCGACCATGGTGATCTCGCCGGAGAAGTGCCACGGCGGCGGGGTGAGCATCGCGGCGCGTCCCGACGGGGAGAGCGGGAGGCTGTAGCCGTGCGGGCCGTGTCCGTCGGCCTCGGGGGCGGGGGGCACGGGGACGGTCGGGGGCATCTGCGTTCTCCCAGCGGGTGTCGGCGGTTCCTGACCTCCAGGAGCCTGGCGGAAGACGTACGGGCCTGGTGGGTGGTGGATGACATACCCGCCGCCACCGGGTCCATGCCCGGCGGGGAACACACCCGGCGACCGTGCGGGCACCGCACGGCACCGCTCCGCGCGCGCCGGGCGGCGCGGCCGGGGATGCTGGGGGTATGGAGGCGTTGCGGGTGATCGTGGATCCGCCGGCGGCCGACGGTGGCCGGCGGGTGTGGGTGGGCCACGAGACGGTGGGCCTGGCGTACTGCCGGGCCGACGTGCTGGACTTCCTGCGGCGGGCGGGGCTCGACCCGGAACGCGTCCGGCTGGAGGACGCCGAGCAGATCGAGTGGCACGGCGGCGGCCCGGGGAGCTGGGGCGCGCGCGAGTGACGCGGCTCGCGCACGCCCGTGCCGGGTTCGCGTCAGCCCTCCTCGTCCAGGTGTATCGCGGCGGCCGGGCAGACCGTGGCCGCCTCGCGCACCACGGGGTGCAGCGAGGCGTCCGGGGCCGCGTCCAGCAGCACGACGACGCCGTCCTCGTCACGCTGGTCGAAGACATCGGGGGCGAGCAGCACGCACTGGCCGGCGCCGCAGCACTTCTCCTCGTCGACGGTGATCCTCACGGGCGGTTCTCCTTCGGTGCGGGGCGGGGGGTGACGGGGGCGAGCAGCAGTCCGGTGATGGCGTCGGTCAGGGAGGTGGCGGTCTCCTCCCAGGAGGGCTGGAGGGCGCCGGTGCCTTCGGCGAGGGCGCGTTCCCGTTCGGCGCAGGTGTGAATGATCAAGTGGCGGGCCATCTCGCCGCGTTCGGCCCGGACGCGTTCGGGCAGGGCGGCCAGGCAGCGGTCGAGGCCGTCCACGGTGCGGCGCAGTGTGTCGCGGGTGAGGGCCTCGTCGGTGACCATGGCACGCGTCATGGGGTCGGTCATGATCTGGACGGCGCAGCGCGCGTACCAGGAGGGGGTGCCGAGGGTGGCCAGGTGGACGGGGACGGGGCGTACCAGGCAGGCGACCCAGTCCCGTAGTTCCGCGCTGTCGGCGGTGCGGGCGAGCATCGCGCGGCGGATGTCCTCGATGGGTTCGGTGTGCCGGCGCATGATGGCGCGGACGAGTTCGGTCTTGCCGCCGAAGTGGTAGCCGACGGCGGTGTTGTTGCCCTGGCCGGCGGCTTCGCTGATCTGCCGGCTGGAGACCGCGACCAGGCCGTGTTCGGCGAAGAGCCGTTCGGCGGCGGTCATGATGGCCTCCCGGGTCCCGGCCGCCCGGTCGGCGCGGACGGTGCGGCCCGCCATGTTCACCACCGCACCGGCAGTTCGCGCAGCGGGGTGGTGAGCAGCCCCTCGACGCCGCGCAACGCGCCCGGGTCGGTGGCGAGTTCCAGGGTGGGCAGCCGGCGCAGCAGTACGTGGAGCACCGCTTGCAGTTCGGTGCGGGCCAGCGGCTGGCCGAGGCAGGAGTGGGCGCCGGAGCCGAAGGTCAGATGCGGGTTGGGGGTGCGGCCCAGGTCCATCCCGCCGGCGTCCGCGAAGGCGGTCTCGTCCCGGTTGGCCGCCTGCATGCTGCACACCACGGTGGTGCCGCGGGTGAGCGTGCCGCTGGGTATCTCGACGTCCTCGTGGACGTAACGCAGCATGCCGAAGCCGTTGTTGGGGTCGAAGCGCAGCGCCTCCTCGACGGCCGTGCGCACCAGTGCCGGGTCGGCGAGCAGGCGTTCCCAGCGCCGCCGGTCGGCCAGCAGGTGGGCCACCGTCTTGGCGATGAAGCCGGCGGTGGTCTCGTGTCCGGCGAGCAGCAGTGCCTGGCCGGTGGCGACCAGCGCGCGTTCGGACATCGGCGCGCCGTCGGCGTCGGTGGAAGTGAGCAGCCGGCTGAGCAGGTCGTCGCCGGGGCGGGTGCGCTTGGCCGCGAGGAGCGCGGCCATGTAGGCGGTGAACTCCCGCTGGGCGGTGGCGAGTTCGTCGCGGGTGTAGCGGGTCAGATTGAGGAAGGCGTCGGACCAGTGCTTGAAGTCGTCCCGGTCGCCGTCCGGGACGCCGAGCATGTCGCAGATGACCAGCACCGGCAGCGGGAAGGCCAGGTGGGCGACGAGGTCGGCGGGGCCGCCGGGTGCCACCATGGCGTCGATCAGCCGCTCGGCGGTCTCCTCGATGCCGGGCCGCAGCGCCACCATCCGCTTGGCGGTGAACCACTTGCCGACCATCCGGCGCCACCGCTCGTGCCCCTCGTCGTTGAGCGCCCTGGCCATCTCTCCGGTGAAGACACCGCCCGAGTCGTCGGCCGCGACCCGGGCCGCGTCGGGCCGCTGCAACCCTTCACGGCTGAGCCGGGGGTCGGAGAGTGCCAGCCGTACGTCCGCGTACCGGGTGAGCAGCGTCGCCTCGTCGCCGCTGGGCAGCGTGACGCGCGCCACCGGGCACCCCTCCCACAGCCGTGCCCACTCCTCCGGCGGCTCCAGCGCCGCCGGGCCGGCCAGCGGGTAGCGCAACGTCTCCGCGTCCTGGACCTCGCTCACTGCGTTCTCCTTCGTACGCCGGTGCGAATGTACCGGGGCCCAGCCAACCCGCGCTCCGGTCCCTAAGTCAAGCAACTGCCTTAATCGGCACCGGAGTTGACCCTGCCTCCAGCGAAACGTTTGCGTTTCGAAACGACAGCGTTTACCTTATGGGCGTACGAAACGGTTTCGATTCGATAGGACGAACGTGACCCCGACGCCCGAGACAACGGCACCCGCGACCCGTCGCACCCGGCTGACTCCGCAGCGTGAGGCCGAGTTGTACGAGGCGGTGCTCGACCTGCTCCGGGAGGACGGGTACGACCTGCTGACCATGGACGCGGTGGCGGCGCGCTGCAAATGCAGCAAGGCGACGCTCTACCGGCAGTGGCAGGGCAAGCCCCGGCTGGTCGCCGCCGCGATGCGGCACGGCCGGCCGTTCAGCCTGGACGACGTGGACACCGGTTCGCTCCACGGCGACCTCCACGAGCTGGCCCGCCGGCTGGGCGAGGCCAAGAAGGACGTCCGGCTGATACGGGCCGTCGCGCCCGCCGTGCCCAGGAACGCCGACCTGGCCGAGGCGCTGCGGGAGACCCTGGTGCAGCCGGAGATCGACCTCATCGGGACCCTGCTGGCGCGGGCCGTGGCACGCGGTGAGGTCGCCGCCGACGCCCCGGCCGCCGCCTTCGTACCCCATCTGCTCAGCGGCGCCGTCTTCGCCCGCCCGCTCATCGAGCAGCTCGACGCCGACACCGACTACCTCCAGCGCTTTCTCGACGCCGTGGTGCTGCCGGTGCTCACGCGCCGGTGACCGCCGTCCCGGACCAACCGGTGAGGAAGACCAGGAACAGGAGAACCACCCCCATGCACGCCGCACCGGTCGACATATCCGTCGGCTCCGACGCCCCGGCGGCCACCGCGTCCGCCCGCGGGCCCGCACCCGTATCCCGGCACCGCTGGTGGACGCTGGCCGTGATCGGCCTCGCCCAGCTGATGGTGGTGCTGGACGCCACCATCGTCAACATCGCCCTGCCGTCCGCCCAGCACGACCTGGGCTTCTCCAACGACGGCCGGCAGTGGATCGTCACCGCCTACTCGCTCGCCTTCGGCAGCCTGCTGCTGCTCGGCGGACGCCTCGCCGACCTGATCGGGCGGCGCACCACCTTGCTGATCGCGCTGGCCGGCTTCGGTGCCGCCTCCGCCCTCGGCGGCGCCGCCAACGGGTTCACCATGCTGGTGGTGGCCCGCGCGTTGCAGGGGCTCTTCGGCGCGCTGCTGGCGCCGTCCGCGATGTCGCTGCTGACCACCACGTTCACCGACGCCAAGGAACGCGCCAAGGCGTTCGGCATCTTCGGTGCCATCGCCGGCTCCGGCGGTGCCATCGGCCTGCTGCTCGGCGGCCTGCTCACCGAGCACCTCAACTGGCGCTGGACGCTCTACGTCAACGTGGTCATCGCGGTCTTCGCCATCGCCGGCGCCGCCGTCTTCGTCCGCCGTGGCGCCCCGGTCGCCCGGCCCAAGCTGGACGTGCTCGGCACCGTGCTGGTCGCGGGCGGACTGTTCGCCGTGGTCTTCGGCTTCTCCAACGCCGAGACGCACGGCTGGGGCAACTGGATGTGCTGGGCGTTCCTGGCCGCCGGCGGCGTGCTGCTGGCGCTGTTCACCTGGTGGCAGACGCGGGCCGTCCACCCACTGCTGCCGCTGCGCGTGCTGGCCGACCGCAACCGCGCCGGTTCGTACGTGTCCGTGTTCATCTCCGGCGCCGGGATGTTCGGGGTCTTCCTCTTCCTGACGTACTACCTGGAGGTCACGCTCGGCTACACCCCGGTGAAGACCGGGCTCTCCTTCCTGCCGATGGTCGGCGCGCTGATGGTGATGGCACAGGTCTCCACCAACATGCTGGTCCCCCGGCTGGGCCCCAAGCCGGTGGTACCGGTCGGGATGGCGCTGGCGGCCGGCGGCATGGTGTGGCTGACCGCGCTCGGCCTGCACAGCTCGTACGCCGCGCACGTGCTGCCGCCGCTGCTGCTGCTCGGCGTCGGCCTCGGCATGGTGATGCCCCCGGCGATGAGCCTGGCCACCCTCGGCGTGGCCGGTGAGGACCAGGGCGTGGCCTCCGCCACCGTCAACACCATGCAGCAGGTGGGCGGTTCGATCGGCACCGCGCTCTTCAACACCCTGGCCGCCACCGCGGCGACCGACTACGCCAGGAACCACCTCGGCACGGCCGACCTGGCCGGCCACGCCGCCCTGCACAGCTACGCCACCGCCTACGCCTGGGCGGCCGGGTTCTTCGCCGTCGGGCTGGTCGTCGCGGTGCTCGTCTACCGCAGGGGCCGCCCCGTCGCCACCGCTCCCACCCCCGCTCCGGCGGCCACCGAGCGGACCCCCGCCCCGACGGTCACCCCGCCGCCCGCGTCCGGCCCGGTGGTCGGCGGCCGGGTGCTCGACGCCTCCGGGGCCCCGGTGCCGGGTGCCGTGGTGACCCTCGTCGACCAGCGGGGCCGTCAGCTCGGCCACGCCACCGCCGCGCCGGACGGCCGGTACGCCGTCGCCCGTCCGGCCCCCGGACAGTACGTGCTGGTGGGTTCCTCCGTCGGCCGCCGGCCCGGTGTCGTCACGCTCGCCGTCGGCGAGACCGGCGCCGAGGCCGACCTGGTGCTCGCCGGCAACGGCACCCTGTCCGGAACGGTACGGGCCGAGGGCGCCCCGGTCGCGCGGGCCCTGGTCGTGGTGGCCGACGCGCACGGTGAGGTGGCGGCCTCCGTCACCACCGGCGACAGCGGGGAGTACCACGTCCCCGGCCTGGTGCCGGGTGACTACACCGTCGCCGTCAACGCGGCCGGCCACCGGCCCGCCGCCGCGCAGACCACGGTGGACGGGGTGGACCCGGTCGTCCTCGACGTCCAACTGCCGGTCGGCGCGCGGCTGCACGGCACGGTCCGCGACCCCGCCGGGCGGCCGGTGCCGCAGGCCCGGGTCGCCCTGCTGGACGCCAACGGCACCACCGTCGACACCCGGATCACCCCGGAGGACGGCGGCTACGCCTTCGCCGACCTCGCCCACAGTGAATACACCCTGGTGGCCAGCGGCTACCCGGCGGTGGCCACCCAGGTCACCGTGGACGGCACCGGCCGGGACGACCTGGAGGTGTGGCTCGCCCACGAGTAGCGCCCGGCCCCGCCCTGCCGCCGTTCAGGGTGTCCGCGGAGGCGTCCCCGTGCCCGCCGGGTAGACGGGCACGGGGACGGGCGGAGCGGCCGGCCGTCGGCGCCCGGAGAGGAACGGTGTGTTCAGGTGACGCATGTGGCGGTGGCGGTGGACGGCTCGGAACCCTCGCGCCGGGCCGTGGAGTGGGCGGCGGACGAGGCCGCGCGGCGCGGGGTGCCGCTGCGCGTGGTCCACGCCTCGTTGTGGGAACGGTACGAGGGCGAGGACGACGACTTCGCGCGGGCCCGGCTGGCCGCCCGGCGGCTCGCCTCCGACTTCGCCGCCCACGCGTCGTCCCGCCGGCCGGAGGTGACGGTCGGCACCGAGGTGATCGGCGACGAGACCGTTCCGGCGCTGCTGGCCGCCGGGTCCGAGGCGGCCCTGCTGGTGATGGGGTCGCGCGGACACGGCGGCTTCGAGGGGCTGCTGGTGGGGTCGGTGACGTTGCGGGTGACCTCGCGGGCCGACTTCCCCGTGGTCGTGGTGCGGGGTGAGGAGCCGCCGCCCCCGCGCGGCCGGGTCGTCCTCGGCGTCGGCACCCACGAGTTCCCCGGGCCCGCCGCCGAGTTCGCCGCCCAGCAGGCCCGCGCCCGGTCCGCCGTCCTCCAGGTCGTCCACGCCTGGCAGCCGGACGTGGACTTCTCCGGGATCTCGGTGGTCCTCGACCCGGGCCGGGCCCAGCAACGGGCGCAGGCACTCCTGGCGAGCGTCACCGCGGGCCTTGCGGACACCGCCCCGGACACCGAGGTCGGCGCGGACGCGGTGCCCGGCCCCGCGGCCCCCGCCCTGCTGCACGCGGCGGACGCCGCCGACCTCCTCGTCCTCGGCTCCCGCCGCCGCCACGGCCACCTCGGCGCCGTCACCCACGCGCTCCTGCACCACGCGCGCTGCCCGGTGGCCGTCGTCCCGCTGCCGCGGTAAATCGCGTGCCACGCCGCCGAGTCGGGCGTACGGTCGGCGCTCATGGAGGACGAGGACGGGTACTTCGGCGAGGCCGTCGCGGCGCGTTACGACACCTCGGAGGCGGAGACGTTCCGGCCGGAGGCGGTGGAGCCGGTGGCCGGCGTGCTCGCCGAGCTGGCCGGGGACGGCCGGGCGCTGGAGTTCGGCGTCGGCACCGGGCGGATCGCCCTGCCGCTGGCCCGGCGCGGGGTCGCGGTGCACGGCATCGACCTCTCCCGCGCCATGGTCGCCCGGCTGCGCACGACCTGCCAAACCCGGTGGTGACGCCGTCGGCGTGACGGTCGGCGACTTCGCCACGACGCGGGTGCCGGGCCCGTTCTCGCTGGCGTATCTGGTGTACAACACGATCAACAACCTGACGTCGCAGGACGCCCAGGTCGCCTGCTTCGCCAACGCCGCCGCCCATCTGCGCCCGGGCGGCTGCTTCATCGTCGAGGTCGGGGTGCCGGAGTTGCGCCTGCTGCCGCCCGGGCAGACCGCGGTGCCGTTCCGCACCGGTCCGGTCCGGTGGGGGTTCGACACCTACGACCCCGCCACGCAGGCGATGACCTCGCACCATCTGACGATCCGCGACGGCCGCGCCGAACACCGGTCGGTGCCGTTCCGTTACGTCTGGCCCGCCGAGCTGGACCTGATGGCGCGGCTGGCCGGGATGCGTCTGCGGCACCGGTGGGAGGACTGGTCGCGGGCGCCGTTCACCGGGGAGAGCCGCAAGCACGTGTCGGTGTGGGAGAAGCCCGCCGCGTGACCCGCCCCGTGGGGAGCGTGCGGACGCGCGTGTTCCCCTGCGGGTCCGGCCCGCTTCGTGCCAGGCTAAGGGCTGTCCCGTAACTGCTGGTCACGGGTGAGATGATCTGGCTGTGTCTGGTGTGATCACGGCGTCTGAGCCCTCCTGGATAGCCCCGTTCACTGGGCTGAGCCCGCGCCAGTTCGGCAAGCTGATCACCGCGCTCCGGCGTGAGGGTGTGGACCCGGTGCGCAAGGGTCGGCCATGGAGCCTGCCGCTGGAGGACCGCGTGCTCCTGATCGCCGCGTACTGGCGGACGAACCTGACCCTGCGCCAACTGGCCCCGCTGTTCGGGGTGTCCAAGTCGGCGGCCGACCGCATCATCGACCACCTCGGGCCCGCGCTCGCGCTCCAGCAGCGCAAGCGGTTCCGCAAGGACACCGTGCTCATCGTGGACGGCACCCTCGTTCCCACCCGTGACCACACCATCGCCGAGCAGTCCAAGAACTACCGGTACTCCACCAACCACCAGGTCGTCATCGACGCCGACACCCGGCTCGTCGTCGCGGTCGGCCGACCAGTCGCAGGCAACCGCAACGACTGCAAGGCGTGGGAGCTGTCCGGCGCGAAAGACGCCGTCGGCAAGACCACGGTCATCGCAGATGGCGGCTACCGGGGCACCGGCCTGGTCATCCCGCACCGCCGCGAGAAGGGCCAGACCGAACTCCCGGAATGGAAGGAGGAGCACAACGCCTCCCACCGCAAAGTCCGCGCCCGTGTAGAGCACGTCTTCGCCCGGATGAAGGGCTGGAAGATCCTTCGCGACTGCCGGCTGAAGGGCGACGGCGTCCAGCACGCCATGCTCGGCATCGCCCGCCTGCACAACCTCGTCCTTGCCGGGTGACGCAGAAACCAGCAGGCCACCAGACCCGTCAGAGATCATTTACGGGACAGCCCTTACGGAGATGGATTCCCTGGACGGTCTCGTGTGCCTGCTGAGCGATCCGGTGACCGAGGCGGACATCGCCGCGGCGCACGCGGCGGGCCGGCACATCCATCTGCTCGCCGACGGCCGGGAGACGTGTCTGTACGACGACCCCGGCTGCGCGGCCGAACCCGACCCGGCCGGTCCGCCGCACCGGACTCCGGCCCGCACCTAGGCTCACGCAAGAGGGCCGAACCGGCCGTTGTGCGCGGGGGTTTCGGCCATCCGGCCGTGATGTCCCAGCGGCGCCGCGCACCGTCTCCGTAGCGTCCGGTCGGCGAGGGGACAGGGGGGATGTCGTGGGCCGGACGGGCCTCGGTGCCGGTCGGCGGGCGGTGGTGTGTTCCGAGTCCCGAGACCGACCCCCCAAGGAGAGGACCCGCCGATGTCGACCTCATCGCAGCCGGAACGCCGCACGACGCCGCCGGAGCCCCGGACGACCAGCCGCCGCACGGCGTTGAAGGCAGGCATGGGCCTGGCGCTGGGCACCGGGCTGCTCGGCGCCACCCCCGCCGCCGCCCGGACCCGCGCGCCCAGGGCACCGCTGTACCAGAGCGGCACCTCGCTGTGCGACCAGCCCGGCGACTCCGCGTCCCAGCAGGGCCTGGGCTCCGGGGACCTGGGCATCCCCTACTTCCGGGAACACGACAACAGCTGGGGCTACGTCTTCGGCGACTCGTGGACCGGCATCCAGCAGACCGGTACCTACATCGGCTCGCCGGTGATGCTCAACCAGGCGAACTTCGACGCCTCCGGGGCGACCCCGATCTCGTTCACCTGGGCGATGCCCACCGGCGGCCACGCCGGGCAGCTCTTCGACTACCGGCACCAGCAGGACAACGGGTACGGCTGGGAGTTCAGCCGGATCCCCAACGACTGCATCGAGTTCGGCGGGCGCACCTACATCCAGTACACCTCGGTGGCCACCTGGACGCCGCCGGCCGGCTACGACGGCTCGCTGATGTCCGGCGTCGCCTACTCCGACGACTACGGCGTGACCTGGCAGGACTACCCGTACCACTGGGCCGGTGACACCAAGGGGGTCAACCAGTCGCTGTACGGGATGTGGTCGTTCGCGGGCATCGACCCGGACGGCTGGCTGTACATCTTCTCCAAGCGCTGGAACGGCAGTCACGTCAACACCGCCGACGGCGGGGCGATCCAGCTGTTCCGCATCCGCCCGGACGACTTCCGCGCCGGGAACTTCGGCGCCCAGCAGAACTGGGCGTATCTCAACGGCTCCTGGCAGTGGACCACGGCCGCCCCGCCGTCGGTCATCCTGTCCGGGAACAACATCGGCGAGTTCTCCGTCAAGCGGATCGGCAACACCTACTGCATGAGCTACTTCGACGTGCAGGACTACTCGATCTGCACGCGCACCGCGCCCCGCCCGGACGCCGTGTGGAGCGCGCCCACGCCGCAGATCGTCGGCAACAACACCTGGCCGGCGAGCCACTGGGGCAAGCCTCAGGTGCCCTACCTCTACGGCGGTTACATCCACCCGGGCAGCGCCAGCGCCACCTCGCTGACCCTGATGGTCTCGCAGTGGAACGGCAAGCAGAACCAACCGCCCTACTGGGTCCTCCAGTTCGACGGCATCAACCCCTGATCGCATCCGCGGTGCCGCCGGGCTCGGCGCGTCCGGCCCGGCGGGCCCGGAAGGCGGCGGTCTTGGCGCGGGACTGGCAGGCCGTGCCGCAGAACTGGCGGGCGGCGTTGCGTGAGGTGTCGACGTAGACCCGGTCGCAGCGCACCGCCTGGCAGACGCCGAGCCGGCCGGCGAGGCCGCCGCCGATCAGCATGGCGAGCCCGGTGGCGCAGCCGGCGCCCCACCCCACGGCGAGGGAGTCGTCGGCGCCGTGGAAGTGCACCTGCCAGGGCTCGCCGGTGGCGCGGTCCAGTTGCGGGCGGGCCCCGGTGGAACGCAGCAGCGCGTTGAGGGTGCCGGCCGCGTCGTCGAGCCGGCCGGCCTGCACGGCTTCGAAGACGACACGCAACCGCGCCGCGGTGTCGGCGAGTTGGCGTGACTGCTCGTGGCCGAGCAGGTGCCGGTCGGCGGCCGGGACGTCCAGCGCGGCGGCGACGGCGCCGGGCAGCTGTGCGCCGCGTGGCGCGGTGTACGGCTTGCCGCGCGCCGCGCCGTCGGTGAGCGCGTTGACGAGGGAGACGGCCGCGTCCAGCAGCACCGCCATGTGACTGTCGAACAACACTTGACCAGTTACCTCCGCCACCCCTAGCGTTCGTCACCGACGATATCCGGTTCGTCGGTGACGGGATACGGGGGGGGACGATGACGCGTGACGGACGGCTGCCCCGGGCCCTGTGGCCGCTGCTGGTGGCCCGGGGTGTCAACCAGCTCGGGGCGTTCTCGTTGGCGTTCCTCACCGTGCTGCTCACCACCGGACTGCGGGCGGACCTCGGCACCGCGGGGCTGGTCACGGCGGCCTTCGGGGTGGCCACGATCCCGTCCCGGCTGGCCGGCGGACGGCTCGCGGACCGCCTCGGGCGGCGCCGGACGATCGTGCTCGGGCTGACCGGCTGCGCCGTCGCCCAGCTCGGTGTCGCCGCCGCGCGGACGCTGCCGGAGGCGGCCGTCTGCGCGGTGCTGCTCGGCCTCGCCTTCGAGGTGTACGAGCCGCCCAGCCAGGCGCTCGTCGCCGATGTCGTGCCGGCCGCCCAACGGGTGCGTGCCTACGGCCTGTTGACCGCCGCGCCGGCGATCGGCGGCATGGGCTCCGGGCTGCTCGCCGCCGCGCTGGGCCGCTGGGGGCTGCGTCCGCTCTTCGTCGCCGACGCGCTGACGTCCGCCGTCTGCGCCGCCGTCGTCCGGTTCGCCCTCCCCGCCGACCGGCCCGACCGCGCCGCGGGTCCGCGGCACCGCGCGCCCCGGCCGCCCGGCGGCGGTCCGTGGCGTGGCCGGCGGCTGCTCGCCCCGCTGTTCTGCGGCACGGGGTACGCGCTGGTGGTCATGGAGGTGATGACGGCCCTTCCGCTGTCGCTGGCCTGGCACGGTGTGCGCCCGGCGGACGCGGGGTTGCTCTTCACGGTCTCGGCGGCCACCGTCGTCGCCGTCCAGCCCCTGCTGCGCGCCGGGCCACTGGCCGCGTTGCCGCCGTCCGCGCTGCTCGCCCTCGGCCAGGTGCTCGCGGCGGCGGGGCTGGCCGGGTACGCGCTGGCGCACTCCATGGCGGCGATGCTGGCGGCGAGCGTGGTGTGGGGCCTGAGTGGGCCGCTGGTGCAGGGGCCGGCCTGCGCGCTGGTGGCCGAGTTGGCCCCGCCCGGCGCCGGCGCCCGTTACCTGGCGGTGTACGGACTCGGCTGGGGCGTCGCGGCGGTCGGCGCCCCGCTGGTGGGCACCGGGTTGCTGCGTCTGGCGGGCCCGGCCGCCCTGTGGTCGGCGGCGGCCGTGGTCTGTCTGGTGCTCGCCGCCGTCCAGCCGCCGCTCGCCCGCCGGACGCGCCGGCTCAGCACTCCACCAGCAGCCCCCGCACCCCCCGCATCACGAACCCGCCCTCCCGTTCCGGCTCCGCCAGCAACCGCATCCGTGGCGCGCGACGCAGCAACTCGCCGAAGACGGCGGCCAGTTCCAGCCGGGCCAGCGGCGCCCCCAGGCAGTAGTGGATCCCGGCGCCGAGACTGACGTGCGGGTTGTCGGCGCGGGTGAGGTCCAGCCGGTCGGGGGCGGCGAAGGCGGCCGGGTCGTGGTTGGCGGAGCCGAACAGCAGCGCCACCTCGCTGCCCCGGGGGATCCGGGTGCCGCCGATCTCGATGTCGTCCAGCACCCAGCGTTCGAAGAGCTGCAACGGGGTGTCATACCGCATCAGCTCCTCGACCGCGCCGGGCAGCAGGGTGTGGTCGGCGCGGAGCGCGGCGAGCTGGCCGGGGTCGCGGAAGAGCGCCCACCAGCCGTTGCCCACCGTCTTGACGGTGGCCTCGTGGCCGGCGTTGAGCAGCAGCACGCAGGTGGAGACCATCTCCTGTCCGGTGAGCCGGTTGCCCTCGTCGTGGGCCGCGATCAGCGCGCTGATCAGGTCGTCCCCGGGGTGGGTGCGCCGGTGGGCGATCAACCCCCGCAGGTAGTCGGAGAATTCGACGCTCGCCCGCACCGCGCGGCGTGCGCTCTCCTCGTCCGGGTTGAGTTCGTACATCCGGCAGATGTCGGCCGACCAGGGGCGCAGCAGGCCCCGGTCGGCGGCCGGGATGCCCAGCATCTCCCCGATGACGGCCACCGGGAGCGGTTCGGCGACCGTGGCCATCAGGTCGCCGCCGCCCTCGGCGAGGAGCGCGTCCACCCGTTCGCGGGCGAGCCGCCGCACGGTCGGGGCCAGCTCCTCCACGGTGCGCGGGGTGAACGCCGTGGAGACCAGGCGCCGGATGCGGGTGTGGTCCGGCGGCTCCAGGTCGAGCAGCCCGTGGCCGTTGAGCACGTGGAACGGCTCGTGTTCCGGCGGCGGCGGGGTGCGCCCGAACTCCTCGTGGCTGAAGCGGTGCAGATAGGTGCGGCCCAGCCGCCGGTCGCGCAGCAGCGCCCGTACGTCCGCGTGGCGTGGCACCAGCCACTGCCGGGACGGCTCGAACCAGTGGACGGGGCCGGCCTCACGCAACCGCGCGAAGCCCGGGTAGGGGTCGGCGACGAACTCCGGCGACCACGGGTCGAAGACGGCGGTGGCTTCCATGGACGGATGCTAGCCCTGTCGTCAGCCGGACGGCACGGTGCGCGGCGGGAGCGGAAGCGGCAGTCCGGGCAGGCCGTCCAGGCTGGTGGCGATGTGTTCCTTCTTCTCGAAGTAGCGGGCCAGCGAGTCGTCGTCCTCGCGCTCGAAGCGTCTGCGGTGCAGGTCGCGGTCGGCGTCGTAGGACATGAGGGGCACGCCGTAGCCGCAGGTGTCGCGGATCAGTTCGGCGGTGACCACGATGACGGCGCGGACGCCGTGTGCGCCGGGGTCGGGGTGCGGGAAGCGGGCCAGGAGGTCCTCGAAGCGCGGGTCGTCGCGGAAGACCGGCTCGCCGCGGCCGTGGACCCGCACGATGTCGGGCGGGCCCTGGAAGGCGCACCACATCAAGGTGATGCGGCCGTTCTCCCGCAGGTGCGCGATGGTCTCGGCGTTGCTGCCGGCGAAGTCCAGGTAGGCGACGGTGTGTTCGTCGAGCACCGTGAAGGAGCCGGTGAGGCCCTTGGGCGAGAGGTTGACCGTGCCGTCGCCGGAGAGCGGGGCGGTGGCGGTGAAGAAGATCGGCTGTGCCTCGATGAATGCGCGGAGCCTTCCGTCGATGCGTTCGTAGGTCTTTCCCATGGCGTCGATTATCGTCCGCCCGGCCCGTTCCGGCACCGGTGCCTCACCTGCCGGTCGACCGGGGCGGGGGTGCGGGCGGGCCTGTCCGGCTCCGTCGCGGGACAGGCCCGGCCGGGTCAGCCGCGGGGCAGCACCTCGGGCAGGACGGTGGTCAGCCCGCGCCAGTCGCAGGAGACGACGCTGGCGTGGGCGGCGGCGAGTTGCGCCACTCTGGCCCGGGCCTGGTCGACCGGCGGGGCGGTGTCGTCCAGCGCCGGGGCGACGTTCTGCGCGTCGGTCATGACGAGCAGGTAGTGGTTGGTGTCGTACCAGGAGGTGTCGATGCCGCCGAGGTAGGTCGCCGCGTCCCCGTCGAAGACGACGAACCAGGGGCGCAGCCCCGCGTCGGCGTAACGGGTACGCGGGTCGCCGGCGGCGGCGCCGAGGACGCTGGGGAAGATCTGGGCGCTGCCGAGGGTGCCGGCCGCGGCCAGGTCGCGCAGGTGGCCCGCGTACTCGACGTCGGTCCACAGGTGGTCGAAGGGGTTGGACTCCTCGACGGTGCCGGGGATCACCTCCAGGATCACCTTGCCGGCGAGCGCGGCGCGGCTGGGCCAATTGCCGGCCCGGGCGGCGGTGTCGAGGTCGGGGTAGGCGCCGCCGCCCGCCTTGGCGAGCAGGTCGGCGGGGCGGAAGACGATGTCGCCGAGGTGCTGGGCGACGTAGGAGTCCAGGGCCGCCGGGCCCATCCCTATGGTGGCGTCGAACCCGGCCTTCAGCTCCAGCTTGATCACGACCGGGGGGTGTCCGGGGTGGGCGCCGAGCCACAGGCGGATGTCGTCCAGGCAGGCGCCGAGGTCCTGGTCGCGGTCGCCGCCGTGCAGCCCGGCGGCGGTGGTGGCGGCCACGCAGTTGTTGTCGTCGCCCAGCGGGTTGCCGTGGCTGACGTTCCATTTGTGGGTGAAGACGTTGAACCAGGAGTCGAGTTCGACCATCGACGCCCCGGCGTCCAGCGCGTCGGCGAGGTAGGGGTAGGCGGCCTGGTCGTAGGTGTTGTGGATGCCCACGGTGGTGGCGGCGGCCAGCGAGGCGGTGCCGGGGACGTCGGCCGAGGCGGTGCCGGCCGGGGTGAGGACGGCGGCGGCCAGGGCGGTGGCGGCCAGTAAGGGCGTCAGCAGGCGCCGGACGATGCGGGTGCGCATACCTGTTCTTCCTTGTCGTCGTCGGAGCGGGCCCGCGCACCGTACTGGAGGCCGCGTGGAAGCGCAGCGCGTTTCACCGCCGATTACGCGTGCGGACGGCGGGAGTTGGCCCGGGGCGGCCCGCGCGTCCGAAGTGTTCCGGACAATTCCCGAGGTGTTCACCCACAGGTGTGGGCCGTCGCATTACCCGCCGGTAGTGTGCGCGACCGGCGGCTGCCGCACGGCGCGGGACGCCATAGTTCTGGTCGACCCGTCGGAGTGGGGAGAACTCATGGGGGCAATCAGCAGGCGCCGCTTCGTCACCGGCGCGTCCGCCACCGTCGCCGGTGCCGCGCTCTCCCTGTACGGCGGCGGCCCGGCGTCCGCGCTCGACCGGGCGCTGGCGGCCACCGCGGCGCGCGCGGTGCGGATCGAGGGGACCACGCTGGAGCAGGCCGCCACCGCCACCGGCACGCGGGGCTACCGGCGGCTGGCGGCGGGCCCGGGGTGGCCTCTGGTGGTCCGCGACGACCTCGCCGCGCCGAAGCCCGGCCGCGACGACCGGCGCACCGGGCTGGCCGGTTTCGTCCAGTTCACCGACCTGCACCTGGTGGACACCGAGTCGCCGGTGCGCTTCGAGTACCTGGCGCGCTTCGTCGACAGCGCCTACCGGCCGCACGAGTCGCTGACCGTGCGGGGCGCGTCCTCCCTGGTGGAACGGGTCAACTCGCTGGCCGGCGGCCCCTGGACGGGGCTCCCGTTCAGCCTGGTGATGGCCACCGGTGACAACACCGACAACCACGAGCGGGTCGAACTCGACTGGTACCTGACGGTGATGAGCGGTGGCCGCCTCACCCCCAACACCGGTGACCTGCGAGCCTACGAGGGCGTGCAGAACTCCGGCAACGCCGCCTACTGGAACCCCGAGCTGGCCTACCGGGACGCCTACAAGGCCAAGGGGTTCCCGCAGGTGCCGGGGTTCCTCACGGCCGCGGGGAGCCCGTTCACCGCGCCGGGGCTGCGGGTGCCGTGGTACACCACGATCGGCAACCACGACGACAGCATCGAGGGCTCGCTGCCGGACCTCGGGCTGCTCAACGCGCTCTACACCGGCGACCGCAAGCTGGAGGGGTGCGACGACGCCGACGCGGCCCGGCTCGCCGACGCGCTGCGCCACGACCCGGCCTCCGCCGTCTCCCTCCTCGCCGGTCTGCTGGGCAAGGGGGACGTGCGCAAGGTGACGCCCGACGCGCGGCGCCATCCGTTCACCCCGGCCGAGTTCGCCGCCGCCCACCTCGACCCGGCCCGCACCGGGGCGGGGCCGATGGGCCACGGCTTCACCCGGGAGGCGGTGAGCAGCGGGCGCCTGTACTACACCTTCCCCATCGCGCCCGGGGTGGTCGGCATCAGCCTGGACACCACCAACCGCGCCGGGTTCGCCGACGGCTCGCTGGGCACCGCGCAACTCAGATGGCTGGAAGGGGTGTTGCGGCAGCACAGCGGCCACTGGTACGACACCGACGGCACCGTGGTGCGCGGCACCGGGGACGACGCGTTGCTGGTGGTCTTCAGCCATCACACCAGCGGCACCATGGGCAACCTGCTGCCCGACCCCTACCACCCGTTCGAGGCGCGGCACGACGGCGCGGCGCTGGTCTCCCTGCTCCAGCGCTACCCCAACGTGGTGGCCTGGGTCAACGGGCACACTCACGCCAACCGCATCATCCCGCACGGCCACCCGGTGCCGGAGCGCGCGTTCTGGGAGGTCAACACCGCCTCGCACATCGACTACCCGCAGCACGCCCGCATCATCGAGGTCGCCGACAACGGCGACGGCACGCTCTCGCTGTTCACCACGCTCATCGAGTCCGCCGCCCGGTACGCGACCGACTTCGGTGACACCTCAAACGCCGGCCTCGCCGCGCTCTACCGCGAGCTGTCCTACAACGACCCCTACGCCACACCCGCCGCCAAGCTCGGCGCGCCCGGCGACCACAACACCGAGCTGCTGCTGGCCAGACCGGGCCGCTGACCGGCCCGCGGTCACCCCGTCGTCGGCGAGAATGGGACGACGACGGGGCGACCGGGAGGTGTGCGGCGGATATGACGGGCAAGGGACGTCCGGCGACGTTGCAGGGGATGGCGGACGAACTCGGGTGTGACCTGCCCAAACGATTGCGCCAATCGTTTGGGTACGCCCTCGCTTCCGACGGCAGGGCCGGCCGGGAACGTCAGCGGCCGGCCGCGCGCAGCAGGTCGCGGAGGGCGGTCAGCACCTCCTCGGGGGCCTCCTCGTGCGGCCATCCGTGTCCCGCGCCGGGCAGGATCCGCTGCTCGCCACGGGGTACCGAGGCGGCGAGCCCGGCGTGCAGGTGGCGCTTGGCCTCGTTCATCTCGCGTACGACCGACTCCGACCAGAGCGCGACCTGGGTGGCGTCGAGCCCCATCGCGGTGAGCACGATCAGCGGGACGTCCGGAGGGGCGGTCAGCCGCCGCATCTCACCGGCCACCTCGTCGTGGACGTTGCGGTTCTCGTCCATCCCGGTGCGCCAGCGGGTGAGGTGGTACTCGACGAGCGGTTCGCGGACCGCGTCCGGCCACGCGGCGAAGAGGGGGGCGATCACCTCGCGGGAGCGCTCCAGCTGCTCGGCGGTGGGCTCGGGCGGTTCCTGCGCGGAGAACTCGGCGTTCTTGCGGCGTACCTCCTCGGACGCCCGGGCCAGCATGTCCTCGTGGAACGGGTCCAGCAGCAGCAGTCCGGCCACCTCGTCCGGGTGGGCGCACGCGTACTGCCGGGCGTAGGCGGCGCCGAGTGAGTGGCCCACCAGCAGATAGGGCCCGGGGACGGCGGCGGCGCGCAGCAGGTCGCGCAGTTCGGCGGCGACGTCGGCGGCCGGACGTGGCAGCGGGGCCGGGTCGCTCCAGCCGGTGCCCGCCCGGTCGTACAGGACGCTGGTGGTCAACTCGGCCGTGCGGTCGTGGATGTTGACGTAGTCCAGCCCGACGAGTCCGGCGCCGGGCAGGAAGACAACGGACGGGCCGCCGGTGCCGGAGCGGTGCAGCATCAGCCGGCCTCCGGCCACCTGGTAGTGGCGTCCCAGCGGCGGAACGGACGGGGTGGTGCGGGCACCTGGTCGGGTGACCGTCGACTGCTCGTTCATGTGGTGCGTTCCTCACGGTCGTGCGCCAAAGGTGCTGACGCGGCCAGCCTTTCTCATGTTTGAGAAAGGTATCCGATGTGAGAACGTGTGTCCATGGACACCGTCGACCTCCTGCTGCACCCGGTACGGCTGCGCATCGTGCACGCCATGGCCGGTGAACGGACGCTCTCCACCGCCGAGTTGTGCGCCCTGCTGCCTGACGTCTCCAAGGCCACCGTCTACCGCCACGTCGGTCTGCTGGCCGACGGCGGTCTGCTCCAGGTCGCCGGGGAGCAGCGGGTACGCGGCGCGGTGGAACGCCGTTACCGGCTGCTCCGGGCTCGGGCGGTGGTGGACGCCGACACCGCCGCCGCGCTCTCCCCGGACGACCACCGCCGGGCCTTCGCCGTCGCCACCGCCGCGTTGCTCGGTGAGTTCAGCGCCTATCTCGACCGCGAGGACGCCGACCCCGTGGCCGACCAGGTGGGCTACCGGCAGCACGCCGTCTGGCTGAGCCCCGCCGAACGCGCCGAGTTCATCGAGGAGTTGCGCGCGGTGATTCTCAAGCGCATGGCGCACGGTCCGGCCGCCGGACGCACCCGGCACCTGCTCAGCCCGATCCTCTTCCCGGCCGGCGGACCATCCGGCGAACCGGCCGGGGAACCGGGCGACACGCCCGTCGCGTCGTCCGGAGAGCGGCCGGAGAGTGGGACCTCCTAGGGTCGGGCAGGCACCGGCCACCGCACCGGCCTCGGTCCCCCCGTGCGAGATGCGGTGGCCGGTGCCGCTTCCCATGAGGAGAAAGGCTGCGCCCATGGCAGACGCCAAGGTCCTGGAAGCCCAGAAGTGGGTCAACGCCACCTATGGCAACGTCAACGGCTACGTCCGCTGCCCCGAGGACGGCCGCACCGGCTGGTCCACCATGAACGCGCTGGTGATGGGGCTCCAGCACGAGCTGGGCATCGATCCGGTGGTGGCCTCCTTCGGCCCCACCACCGTGGCCAAGTTCGCGGCCCTGGGGGACATCGGCTTCGGCTGGGACAAGAACCGCAACATCGTCGCCGTCCTCGAACACGCCCTGTTCTGCAAGGGCTACTGGGCCGTCGAGCCGGACAGCTACGGCTGGTTCACCGGGGTGACCCGGGAGGCCGTCAAGAGCCTGCGGTCCAACATGGGCATCCCCGAGGGCGACGGCACCATCAACGCCAAGATCGCCAAGTGCATCCTCAACATGGACGCCTACGTGGTCGTGGCCGGCGGCACCGACAAGATCCGCGGCATCCAGCAGTGGCTCAACGGCCGCTACTGGCAAAAAGACGCCTACAACATCGGCCCCTGCGACGGGATCTACTCCCGCGACGTGCAGAAGGCCCTGATGGTCGCCCTCCAGTACGAGCTGGGGCTCACCCCCACCGGCAACTTCGGCCCCGGCACCCAGGCCGGGCTCAAGGCCCACCCCCTCAAGCAGGGCGACTCCGGCATCTTCGTCCAGCTCTTCACCGCCGCCTGCGTCTTCAACGAGCCGGTCATCGTCCACGGCCTCGACGACCAGGAGGTGCGCACCACCTTCAAGGACACCTACGACGCCAAGACCACCGAGTACGTCCAGTTGTTCCAGAAGTTCTCGCAACTGCCCGACACCAGCGGCAGCGGCGACTACCAGACCTGGGCCCAGCTCCTGGTCTCCATGGGCGACCCGGACCGGGAGGCGCACGGCTGCGACACCCGCTTCGAGATCACCGCGTCCCGCGGCAAGTGGCTCTACGACAACGGCTACCGGATCGTCGGCCGCTATCTGTACGACCCGCCGGGGTCCACCCTCGACAAGGAGATCAAGCCCGGTGAGCTGAAGACCATCTTCGACTCCGGGCTGGCCGTCTTCCCCATCTACCAGGACAACGCCCGCCAGCTGGCCGACTTCACCTACACCACCGGCTACCAGCACGCCCTCAACGCCCACAAGCTCGCCACCGGCTACGGCTTCAACCGGGGCACCACCATCTATTTCGCCTGCGACTACGACGCCACGCAGGAGGAGATCGACGGCTCGCCGCAGGGCATCGTCGCCTACTTCAACGGCGTGTCGGCCGGCCTGGCGAGCCAGGGCAAGAAGTACTTCCACGGCGTCTACGGCTCCCGCAACGTGTGCACCAACGTCACCCGCAAGACGCTGGCCCGCTACTCCTTCGTCTCCGGCATGTCCTGGGGCTTCTCCGGCAACCTGGGCTTCCCGCTGCCGGACAACTGGACGGTCAACCAGATCAAGGAGTTCAAGGTCACCAACGGCGCCGACAGCTTCGACCTCGACCGGGACGTCTGGCGTGACGTGCGCAGCGGCGGCGACCCCGGCGCCCGTTCCGTCAACGACAGCGCGGGCCCCGCCGACGCCTTCATCGCCTACGTGGAGAAGCTGTACGGGATGGCCGTGGCCTACGGCGGCGGCAAGAACCCCAGCCAGTTGGTGATGGAGTACATCCGGCACGAGAAGTACCAGGGGATGGCCTGGTGGTGGCTGGCCGGCAGTTACGACTCGGGCTTCGTCGACTACTGCAACAGCCGCGGCATGTCGGTGATGGACTCCTTCAAGGACCCGGTCTCCGGCTACGAACTGGACGCCACCCATCTGATGGCCACCGCCAACGGTTTCCTGGTCAACTCCGACCCCGACGACAAGAAGTCCGCCACCGGCGGCGACATCGCGGGGTGGGGCGGTGACATCATGACGTTCTACGCGGACTGGCGGAACTCGGAGGACCAGTACGCCTCCGGCCACGCGTTCTGCGACGCCAAGCTCGCCAAGCCGGCCGTGGTCTCCAGCTTCGGCTTCACCGACATGGTGGAGGACGCCGACGGCTACCTGCTGGCGAAGGCGGTCGCGGGCAACCAGAACGTCGTCGACTGGGTCAAGGCCCACTACAACAACGGCGGCGCCCTGCACCGTTTCCGTGCCAACTTCGACCGCCGCTGGCAGACCGCCGACAACTGCAAGCAGTCCTGCTGGAACATCCTCACCGCCGCCGACGACTTCACCGTGGACCTGGCCCGCAAGAAGCTCATCATGGCCTCGGGCGCCATGCTCCCGTCGGTGATGATCAACCTGCCCGGCGGCAGCGACAAGCTGGACTCGTTCTGCCTGGGCTTCAGCGACCGCATGCTCGCCCTCATCGGCCTGGAGAACAGCCTGGCCGCCACCTACCGCCGCAACCTGCGCACCTACCTCCAGGCCGCCCGGGAGCGGGCCGCCGTACGAACCGAGCACTGAGGCACCGTCACCATCGTGAGTTTCGTCGTCATCGCCGTCATCGCCCTGCCCGTGTTGTGGTTGTGGGGCAGGCCGCTGTTCACCGGAGGCTGGAGGTCGCCCGGCTGGTTCGCCGGGACGGCCGGGCTCTGTCTCGTCCTGACCGGCGTCACCTGGCTCGTCGGTGCCCTGTCGGGTACCTCGCTGAGCCGGGAGAAGTCCTGCCACGCGGCGGGCGCCGACTACGACCGGGCCTACCAGCACGACCACTGGCGGGAGGCCTCGCGATGGTTCCCCCTGCACAACAAGTGCAACGCCACCTACGACCTGGTGCCGGCGTGGGTCAACCCCACGCTGGTGGCGCTGCCGGTGGCGGCCGTCGTCTGCGCGGGCGTGGCCGTCCGGCTGGCGGTCGCCGACCGACGAACCAAGGAGGGCACAGCGTGAACGAGCTGTCCAGGCGTCACTTCGTCAGCGCCACCGCCGGTGTGGCCGGTGCGCTGGCCATCGGGTCCCTCGGCGCGGCCCCGGCGTCCGCCGCCCCGGCCGCCGCCCGGCCCGCGACCTGGACCTGGAGCGGTCCGCGGTCCGCCAACGGCTGGGAGATCCTGCGCGAGGCGCGGCAGTTCCACGTCGAGGGGAGCGACCAGGGCGTCCGCCTCGCCGCGGGCGACACCGCGACGATCCTGCTGCACGTCGCACGCCGCTTCCACTACGAGATCGACCGGCTGCGCGACGGTGACCTCCACGGCCACCGCACCTCCCGCCGGGTCGGCGCCCGTTACGAGTCCAACTACCTGTCCGGCACCGCCGTCGAGATCAGACCCCTGGCGTATCCGCTGGGCGTCAAGGGGGGCTTGTACCCGGCCCAGTTGACGGTGGTCCGCGACATCCTCGCCGAGTTGGAGGGGGTGGTGGCGTGGGGTGGTGACTTCACCGTCCCCAAGGAGTCGCACTTCGAGATCGCCTACGCCCCGGGCCACCGCGAGGTGACCCGGATCGCCCGGACGATCACCGGGTGGAACACCGGCCCCGGCAACGCGGGCGCGGGCGCCACCGACGCCTTCGACCCCGGCCGGCAGGCCCGCGCCCGGTCGTTCGCCCGGCGCCACGCGGCCAGGTCCTGACCCAGGCCCTCGGTACCACGGCGAAGAGGGCGAGGTCAGCGCGGTGTTCCGATCCGCCGACACCCCGCCGGACATCGTCTCGCCCGCCGGCACCACCACCCACTACCTGGCCGGCCACGCCACCACCCAGGGCGAGTTCGGGCTCTACAAGGTGGACATGGCCCCGAAGGCACCGAGGACCGCTGATGCTGTTCACGCCGGGCGCGCCGCGCGAGGAGTACTTCGAGCGCGTAGCGGAGTCCGCACGGCGCGGCCGGGAGGAGCTGAAGGGGTTCCAGGTCCGGCACGACGGCTTCTTCCCGGACATGATGGACGACGCCGGCGAGCGGTGACCGGCGCCGGACGATCCGCGGTACGGGTCCGCCCCGGGCGCCCCGGGACGGACCCGTACCCGGCCGGGCGGTCAGGCGACGACGAGTTCGACCGGGATGTTGCCGCGCACGGCCTTGGAGTACGGGCAGTAGGCGTGGGCCTGTTCGACCAGGGCGCGGCCGGTCTCGTCCCGCAGGTGCGCCGGGAGTTCGACGCGCAGGGTGACCGCGAGGCCGAAGCCGCCGTCGGTGTCCTTGCCGATGGAGACCTCGGCGGTGACACGGGTGTCCTTGGTGTCGGTGCGGGTGCTCCGGCCGACGGCGCCCAGCGCGCTGGCGAAGCAGGCGGCGTACCCGGCCGCGAAGAGCTGCTCGGGGTTGGTCCCCGCGCCGTCGCCGCCGAGCGCGGGCGGGAAGGCGAGCGGCAGGTCGAGGTGTCCGTCGGAGCTGACGGCCCGGCCGTCCCGGCCGCCCGCGGTGGCGGCGGCGGTGTAGATGGCGTCCATGGTGACGTTCCCTTCGGATGAGCATTTAAGTTGCGCGCAACTCAATTGCGCACAACTGAATAGTACACTCGTCTCCATGTCCGGTACCGCAGCCCACCAGGAATCCGCGCCCGACCTGCTCCGGCTCGACGTGCAGATCTGCTTCGCCCTGCACTCCGCCGCCCGCGCCTTCGGCGGCGTCTACCGGCAGCTGCTGCGGGAGACCGGGCTGACGTATCCGCAGTACCTGGCGATGATGGCGCTGTGGGAACACGGCGAGATGCCGGTCAAGCGCCTGGGCGAGCTGCTGCGCCTGGACTCGGGGACGCTCTCGCCGCTGCTCAAGCGGCTCGACGCGGCCGGTCTGGTCCGCCGCGACCGCAGCCCGGAGGACGAGCGCTCGGTGATCGTCACCCTCACCGCGGCCGGCCGCGCCCTGCGCGAGAAGGCCGCCCCCGTCCCGCTCGCCGTCGCCCGGACCACCGGACTGACCGTCCGCGAAGCCGTCGAACTGCGCGACACGCTGGAACGCGTCACCGACGCGCTCGACGCGGCGGCCCGGGCCGGGGTGGCCGTCGACGACGACACCCCGGCCGTCTGCGGCGACTAGCCGAGCGCGCGCTCAGCGGGCCGCGCTCGGAGTGCGACGGCGCGCGGCGAGCCGGGAGAGGACGCCGGTACGGGTCGGGCGCGCCCGGCGGTAGCGGCGGGCGGGCCGCGCGCCGGGAACGGGCGCCTCGGCCGCCGAGGGCGTGACCGGAGCCGGTGACGACCGGTCGTCGCGGACGGGGATGTCCGGGAGCCGTTCGACCGCCGCCGCCAAGGGGGCGGTGTGCGGGTCACCGGCGGCCTCGTCGAGCGCCGCGCGCAACGCCGCGGTGTTGGTCGGACGGGCCTGCCGCAGCAACTCCAGCCCCTCGGCGGTGACGTCGGTGTAGATGCCGCGGCGGTCGGTGGGGCACAGGTAGCGGGAGAGCAGCCCGCGGTCCTCCAGCCGGCTGACCAGGCGGGTGGTGGCGCTCTGACTGAGGACGACGGCCGTCGCGAGGTCCTTCATCTGGAGGTGGCCGCCCTCCCCGTCGTGCTGCCGGCTGAGCACTTCGAGCAGTGAGTACTCGCGCACGCTCAGCCTGTGTCCGGCCTGGAGCGCGCGTTCTATGCGGCCCTCGATGCGCTGGTGCAGCACGGTCAGCGCGCACCAGCTGTGGGCCAGGGTGGTCAGGGCCGGGTCCGTTGCGGTCATGGCGTCCCTCCGGCGGGCCGAGGGCGGCGGGCGGTCCGCGTCCGTCGCCAGTCTCCTCATGATGTAACGCGTGGACCACTATAGCGCGCTTGCAATTAACCCGCGCATACAATTATTGTGGAAGCTCGCAAGGCTCGCACGGTTTGACTGCTCGCACGGACAGACCGGTCGCACGGCCCGACCCGGCCGGATCGGCCGAAGACCAACGCCCTCGCTTCGAAGGAATGACCCCTCATGCCACTCGCGCTCCTGGCCCTCGCGATCGGGGCCTTCGGGATCGGCACCACCGAATTCCTGATCATGGGCCTGCTGCCCGAGGTCGCCGGCGACTTCGGGGTCTCGGTGCCCACCGCCGGCCTCCTGGTCACTGGCTACGCGCTCGGCGTCGTCATCGGCGCCCCGCTGATGACGGTGCTCGGCACCAAGATCTCCCGCAAGCGGATGCTCATGCTGCTGATGGGGCTCTTCGTGGTGGGCAACGTGCTCTCCGCGGTGGCCCCGGTCTTCGCGGTGATGCTGCTCGGCCGGATCGTCGCCTCGCTGGCCCACGGCGCCTTCTTCGGCATCGGCTCGGTGGTCGCCGCCGAACTGGTCGCGCCGGAGAAGAAGGCGGGCGCGATCTCGATGATGTTCACCGGGCTCACCATCGCCAACGTGGTCGGCGTACCGCTGGGCACCTTCGTCGGCCAGAGCGCCGGCTGGCGGGTGACCTTCCTCGTCGTCGCCGCGCTCGGCGTGGTCGGTCTGGCCGGTGTCGCCAAGCTGGTGCCCGACGTGCCCAAGCCGCAGGGCGTACGGCTGCGCCACGAACTGGCGGCGTTCAAGAACCTCCAGGTGCTGCTCGCCATGGCGATGACCGTGCTCGGCTTCGGCGGGGTCTTCGCCGCCATCACCTACATCGCCCCGATGATGACCGGGGTGGCCGGCTACGCCGACTCCTCGGTGACCTGGCTGATGGTCCTCTTCGGCGCGGGCATGGTGGCCGGCAACCTGCTCGGCGGCAAGTTCGCCGACCGGCGGCTGATGGCCATGCTCTACACCGCGTTCACCGGCCTCGCCGTGGTGCTGGCGCTCTTCACCGTCGGCGCCCACGACAAGATCGCCTCCGCGGTCGCCGTCTTCCTGGTCGGCGCCCTCGGCTTCGCCACCGTGCCGCCGCTCCAGAAGCGCGTCCTCGACCAGGCGCACGGCGCTCCGACGCTGGCCTCGGCCGCCAACATCGGTGCCTTCAACGCCGGTAACGCGCTGGCGGCCTGGCTGGGCGGCGTGGTGATCTCCGCCGGGCTCGGCTACACCGCGCCCAACTGGGTCGGCGCGCTGATGGCCGCCTCCGCGCTGGGCCTTGCCGTGGTCTCCACCCTGCTGGAGCGCCGCGCCGGCCACCACGGGGAGCGCGTCGTCGCCGGCGGAACGCCCCTCCCCCGGCCGTCCGCCGACACCCCCGTCACCTCCGGCGCCCGCCACTGACCCCGGGCCTCGTAGCCGTCCGGCCGGATCCGGCGCGGAACCCCGCGCACCGGCCGGGCACCCGCGACCCGCACCCCGGAGTCGGCACCACCGAAGGAGAACCGGAATGTCCCCCGTCCCCCACGTCACCCTCAACAACGGCGTCACCATGCCGCAGCTCGGCTTCGGTGTCTTCCAGGTCCCCGACGAGGAGACCACCGCCGCGGTCACCGCCGCCCTCCAGGCCGGTTACCGCAGCGTCGACACCGCCGCCGTCTACGGCAACGAGGCCGGCGTGGGCCGCGCCCTGGCCGCCTCCGGGGTGCCGCGCGAGGAGCTGTTCGTCACCACCAAGGTGTGGAACGCGGACCACGGCTACGACGCCACGCTGCGGGCGTTCGACGCCTCGCTGGCCAAGCTGGGCCTGGACCACCTCGACCTGTACCTGATCCACTGGCCCACCCCGGCCCGGGACAGCTACCCCGACACCTGGCGGGCGCTGGAGAGGCTGCTGGCCGACGGGCGCACCCGGGCGATCGGCGTCTCCAACTTCCAACCCGCCCATCTGGAGCGGCTGTTGGACACCTCCGGCATCGTCCCCGCCGTCAACCAGGTCGAGCTCCACCCCGGCCTCCAGCAGCGGGAACTGCGTGCCTTCCACGCCGCGCACGGCATCGTCACCGAGGCGTGGAGCCCGCTCGCCCAGGGCGCCGTGCTCGACGACCCGGCGATCACCGACATCGCCGCCCGCCTCGGCCGCACCCCCGCCCAGGTCGTCCTGCGCTGGCACCTCCAGTCGGGCAACGTGGTCATCCCCAAGTCGGTCACCCCGGCGCGGATCCGGCAGAACCTCGACGTGTTCGGCTTCGACCTCTCCCCCGCCGACCTCGACGCCGTCGCCGGCCTCGACCGGGCCTTGCGCACCGGCCCGGATCCGGACACGTTCAACTGAGCCCCGTGAGGCGGACGATCTCCCCGGTCTCCAGCGCCACGTAGAGCGCGCCGTCCTGCCCGATGGCCAGGCCGTGGGGTTCGGAGCCGGGGGCGGGCAGATCGTACTCGCGCACGCCGCCGTCCGGGGAGACGGCGGCGACGCGGTTGGCGCCCCACTCGGTGAGCCAGCAGGTGCCGTCGGGGGCGGCGGTGATGGCGTGCGGCCGGGCGGCGCGGTCGGGCAGCGGGAACTCGGTGACCTCGCCGTCCGTGGTGATCCGCCCCACCTGGCCGGCGCCGATCTCGACGAACCACAGGGCGCCGTCCGCACCGCACGTGATGCCGACCGGTCCGGCGCCCGGGGTGGGGAGCGGGTGGACGGTGGCGGTGCCGTCGAGCGCGATCCGACCGACGGCTCCGGCCTGGTTGAGGGTGAACCACAACGCGCCGTCCGGACCGGCCGTGATCGCCGACGGGAACGCCCCGCGGACCGGCAGCGGGAACTCCGTCACCCGGCCGTCGGTGGTGACGCGGCCGATCCGGTCGGTGTGCATCTGCGTGAACCACAGCGCCCCGTCAGCGCCCGCGGCGATCCCGAACGGACCGCAGTCGGCGCTGGGCACGGCGAACGAGGTGACGTCACCGGTGACCGTGATCCGCCCCACGCGGTGGTCCCGGGAACGGGTGAACCACAGCGCCCCGTCCGGCCCCGACGTGATGACCGAGGGCCCGCAGGACGCGGAGTCCAGCGGGAACCGGTCGACCCGGCCGTCGGTGGTCAGGCGGCCGATCGCCCCCGCGTGCACCAGGGTGAACCACAACGCGCCGTCCGGACCCGCGGCGATCGCGTACGGACCGGCCGCCGCGTCGGCGACCGGGAAACGCGTGATGGCGGGGACAACTGGCCGCAATTCCATGCTCCTTGCTGTGTGTTCCGAGCACGCTGACACAACGTCAGCTTCGGTGGGGACGGTGGTGTCACATCCGCAGTGCGGCGGTACCGCTGTCCGCCAGCTCCACCCGGCTGCCGCGCCAGCGTTCCCGCAGCCTGCGGTCGTGGCTGACCACCACCAGCGCGCCCGGGAACCCGGCCAGGGCCTCCTCCAACTCCTCGACCAGGGCCGGGGAGAGGTGGTTGGTCGGCTCGTCCAGCAGCAGGACGTCGGCGGGCGCGGTGACCAGCCGGGCCAGGGCGAGGCGCTGCCGCTGACCGGTGGAGAGCCGGGTGACCGGGGTGTCGAACCGGTCGGCGGTGAACAGGCCGAGGGCGAGCAGCCGTTCGGCGTGTTCCTCGGCGGTACCGGCCCGGCCGCGGGCGAACGCCGCGAGCAGCGTCTCGCCGGGGCGGCCGGGGGGCGGCTCCTGGGACAGGTAGCCGATCCGGCCGCGCCGGGACACGCGTCCGCCGTCGGGGGCCAGTTCACCGGCGAGCACCCGCAGCAACGTGGTCTTGCCCGCGCCGTTGGCCCCGGTGATCAGCACCCGTTCCCCCGCCGTGACGGTGAGGTCGGTGGCGGCGAGGCGGCCGGTGACGGTGATGGCGGCGGCGTCGAGCACGGCGCCTTGCGGGTCTCCGGCCGGCCGTGGTGCCGCGGTGAACCGCAACGGTTCGGGCGGGGCCGGCACCGGGTCGGCGAGGAGCCGGCGCAGCCGTTCCTCCGCGTTGCGCACCCGGCTCGCCACGGACTGCTGGACGCGCCCGGCGGCCCGCCCGTACGCCATCTTGTTGCGGTCGGTCATCGCCCGGCCGGGGGCGACCCGGCGGGCGGTGGTGGCCGCCGTCTCCCGCAGCCGGTCGGTCTCGGCCCGCCACTCGTCGTACGCCTGCGCCCAGCGCTGCCGGGCCGCCGCCTTCTCGGCGAGGTAGCCGGCGTAGCCGTTGCCGTAGCGGAAGACCTGGCGGCGGTCGGCGTCCACCTCCAGCAAGGTGGTGGTGACGTGTTCCAGGAAGGCCCGGTCGTGGGAGACCGCCACCGTGGTGCCGCGCCGGGTGCTCAGATACGTCTCCAGCCAGGTGAGCGCGGAGGCGTCGAGGTGGTTGGTGGGTTCGTCCAGCAGCAGCACCTCGGGGCCGGACGCGAGGACGCAGGCGAGCCGCAGCCGTGCCTGTTCGCCGCCGGACAGCCCGCCGACCACACGGTCCCGGGGCAGGTGGCCGAGGCCGAGCCCGTGCAGGGCGCGCTCCAGGCGGGCGTCGGCCTCGTAGCCGCCACGCAGCTCGAAGACGGTGAGCAGGTCGCCGTACTCGGCCAGGGACGAGGTGTCACCGTCGGCCATCCGCGCTTCGAGATCGCGCAGACGGGCTTCGACGGCGCGCAGTTCGCCGAGGGCGTGGTCGACGACCTGCGCGACGGTGACGTGCGGCGGCAGTTCGCCGTCCTGGGCGAAGTAGCCCACGCCGCCGGTGGCGTGGAGGACGATCTCGCCGCTGTCGGGCTGCTCCGGTCCGGCGAGCAGGCGCAGCAGCGTGGTCTTGCCGGAACCGTTCTCCCCGATGATCCCGGTGCGCTCACCCTCGGTGAGCGAGCAGGTGACCGAGTCGAGCACGACCTGGCCCTGGTATGCCTTGGTGACGGCGAGGGCGGTGATCTGCGTAGGCATGCGGATACTCCGAAGCATTCGTGGTCGATGCGACCGGGCACGGCCGCGTGGACGGATGAACGCTCCGAATGAGCATCGGCTAACTCCTGGGGGCGACAGCAACGACCCGATGATGATCTCGCGCCCTCTCGGCCCCGGGCAACCGGTTTTTCCGGCCCGGTGCTCCGGGGCTCCTCCCGCCGTCCCGGCGTTCGTCGACGGCGCCGGGACGGCGGACGGGGGTCAGCCTCCGTGCGCCGTGAGCGTGTAGCCCTCCGGGCCCTCGAAGGAGAACATCGGCCCGAACGGGCTCTGGGTGATCGGGGTGAGGATCGTGACCCCGGCGGCGACCAGCTGGTCGTGGAGCTTGTGGGCGTCCTGCGTGCGGAACCACATCACCACGCCGAGGCCGGGCCGGGCGACGGCGTCGAGGTCCACGCCGGGGAGCGGCTCCCGCAGGGCGAACGGCGTCGGCTCGGTGTCGAACACGACCGCGTGCGGCGGCGAGACCTGGGCCCGGCGCAGGCCAAGGTGGCGCTCGCAGAACGCCGCCGCCGCCTCCAGGTCACGGACTTGCAGGGCGACGAAGTCGGGGCCGTCGATGGTGACAGACATGGGTCTTCCTCGATTCACATGTCAGAACTTTGACATACCCGAGGCTAGGATCCTCCGGCCGCTATGTCAAAATGCTGACATGAAGAAGACCACCCCGACGCAACCGCGCCACTCCGCGGACGAGGTCACCAATCACGTGGGCTACCTGCTCAAACGCGCCCAGGCCGCGCTGCGCGGCGCCATGGACAAGGTGCTGCGCGAGCACGGGCTGACCGTGCCGCAATACGCCACCCTGGAGCTGCTGGCCCTGCACCCCGGCATGTCCAACGCCGACCTCGCCCGCGCCACCTTCGTCACCCGGCAGTCCGGCAACGTCGTCCTGCGCGGCCTCCAGGACGCCGGCCTCATCACCCGCCCCACCGCCCCCGACCACGGCCGCGCCCGCCCCGCCCACCTCACCGAAGAGGGCCGCGCCCGCCTCGCCGCCGTCCAGACCGCGGTCTACGCCGTCGAACAACGCATGACCGAGGCCATCCCCTCACATCGCATGACCGCGCTCCTCGCCGACCTCGACCGCATCGCCACGGCTTTGGTGGAGTGACCGGCGGCGCTCACTCCACGGGGCTGGTACGGAATCGGCGGCGGTATTCGGTCGGTGTCGTGCCGAGCCGACGGCGGAAGGCCCGGACGAGGGCTTCCGTTCTAGTGGTCGTCGCAACACCCCAGTTCAGGGGATGCTGCGATGGACTTCAAGATCCGGGAGATCCGGACGGTGGCTCAGGGGCCCAAGAAGCTGCTGCGTGAGCGGGAGGCATACTCCCAACTCATGCAGCAGGGCCTGAGCAACAAAGAGGCGTGCCGGATCGTCGGTATCAACGAGAAGACCGGCCGGCGATGGCGGAACGGCCGCAGCGCGGACCGCCGGCAGAAGGCGGCGCCACCGATCCACGCGGTGGTGCCGCCTTCTGGTCCGTCCCGGTACCTGCGCGAGGACGACCGGATCTACATCGCCGACCGGCTGCGGGAGAAGGCCACGGTTCGGGCGATCGCGGCCGAGCTGGGCCGCAGCCCGTCGACCGTCAGCCGCGAGATCCGCCGCAACCGGCATCCGGGCAACGGCCAGTACCGACCACACGCAGCCCAGGCCCGTGCCGATGCCCGCCGGCCCCGCCCCAAGCCGGGGAAGATCAGCCAGAACCCCGAACTGCGGCGCTTCATCCAGGATCGCCTGCATCTACGGTGGAGCCCCGAGCAGATCTGCCAGGCTCTGCGGGCACAGTTCCCCCAGCGGCCGGAGATGCACGTGGTCCACGAGACGGTCTACCAGGCCCTCTATGTCCAGGGCCGGGGAGAGCTGCGCCGCGAGCTGGCCCGCGCCCTGCGGACCGGCCGCGCCCGGCGCAAGCCTCGCCGCCAGGCCCAGCAGCGCCAACCGCGGTTCTCCACTCCCATGGTGATGATCAGCGAACGGCCCGCCGAGGCGGAAGACCGGGCCGTGCCCGGCCACTGGGAGGGCGACCTCATCATCGGCAAGGACGGAGCCTCCGCCATCGGCACCCTGGTCGAACGAGCCACCCGCTACGTCATGCTCCTGCACCTGCCCGACGGCCGCAGCGCCGAGCACGTCCGTGACGCCCTGACTGACACCGTCCAGACGCTGCCCGCCCACCTGGTGCGCTCGCTGACCTGGGACCAAGACGCGGAGATGGCCGCGCACGGCGCGTTCACCATCGCCACCGACATCCCGGTCTACTTCTGCGATCCGGCCAGCCCCTGGCAGCGCGGCTCCAACGCGAACACCAACGGCCTGCTGCGGCAGTACTTCCCCAAGGGCACCGACCTGTCCGTCCACACCCGCGAGCACCTGCACGCCGTCGCTGCCGAACTCAACGGCCGCCCACGCAAAACGCTCGGCTGGGAAACCCCAGCCGAGCGCCTGCATAAACTGCTCGCGGCCTGATCAACACGACCACGTGTTGCGACGACCCCTAGAAACCGCCGGGTGTCGGTGGTGCCGAATCCGTTCGCCGTGGCGACGCGCTCGACGGTGGCGTCGGTGGTTTCCAGCTGGTTGCGTGCCTGCTCGACGCGGACGGACTCGATGTAGGCGTGTGGTGTCGTGCCCAGCTCGGTCTTGAAGATCCGGGTGAGGTGCCGGTCGCTGACGTGGGCGTGTTCGGCGAGGTGGGCGACGGTGAGCGGGGCGGCGAGGTTGCGCAGGATGTAGTGGCGCAGTTCCTCGACGCGCCGGGTCGTGGCGACCTGTTCCAACGGGACGCTGAACTGGCTCTGGCCGCTTGGCCGTTTGAGGTACATCACCAGTTGCCGGGCGACGCGGAGTGCGACCGCTTCGCCGAGGTCGTCGGCGATGAGGGCGAGTGACAGGTCGAGACAGGCGCTGATCCCCGCGCCGGTCCACACGTTCCCGTCGCGGATGAAGATCGGGTCGGCGTCCACCTCGACCGCCGGGTGGTCGGCTTCGAGTTGCCGCGCGGTGGACCAGTGCGTGGTGGCCCGTTTGCCGTCCAGGAGCCCGGCGGCGGCGAGGACGTGCGCCCCGACGCAGACGGAGGTGACCCTCCGGGCGCGGGGCGCGAGTTGTGCCACCCGCTTCACCACGGCCGGATCGACCAGCGGGCGCACCCGGTGGTCACCGTCCGCCTCGACCGAGCCCGGCACGATCAGCGTGTCGACGCTCCTGGCCGACAACGCCTCGAAGGTCACGTCGGGCAGCACCCGGACCCCGGCCGCGGTGACGACAGGGTCCATGGTCTCGGCGGCGAGCACCACACCGTACCCCGCCGCCTCCTCCGTCTCACGGCGCGCGAGATGGAACACCTCCGGCGGCCCCGTGACGTCGAGCAGGTCGACGCCTTCGAAGAGAACGATGACGATCAGTCGTTCCACGGTGTTCACGCGCCCCCCAACGGCCGTGCAACCACGATGTCGGTTTCTGCATGGTAGACGTCATTGCCGACGCCCTGTGCCGGGCCATAGCGTCGGTGTCTCCCCACTCCTACGTCCTCAAGGCGGTATCCCATGCCCGGAACGACGCTGCGCCGGCTCAACGGCTTCGACGACACCCCCGCGAAGCTCGCCGACTCCACCCTGGTGCTGATCGACTACCAGAACACCTACACCACCGGCGTGCTGGAACTCGACGGCTGGCAGGCCGCCCTCGACGCCGCCGCCCGGCTGCTGGCCCGGGCCCGCCCGGCTGCTGGCCCGGGCCCGCCGGGAAGGCGCCACCGTCTTCCACGTCGTCAACGACGGCGGCGAAGGCACGCCGTACGACATCCGGGCCGACATCGGCCGCATCCACCCCCGCGTGGCCCCGGCCACCGGCGAACCCGTCGTCGTCAAACAGGCCCCCGACGCCTTCCACGCCACCGACCTCGGCCGCCTCGTCGACGAGGCCGGCCACAACGACCTCGTCATCGCCGGATTCATGACCCACATGTGCGTCGCCTCCACCGCCCAGGGCGCCTTCCTCCGCGGCAACCGCCCCACGGTCGTGGCCGACGCCGGCACCACCCGCCCCCTGTCCGTCACCGGCACCCAACTCACCGCCCGCCAGCTCCACCTCGCCGCCCTCGCCACCATCGGCGACCTGTACGGGGTGGTGGTGCCGTCGCCGGAGGACGTCGGATGAGGGGTCGACGGCGTGCCGCGGGGGGCGGACTGCGGGAAGATCCGTCACGCCTGCGGGTACTCCTCCCCGAGCGTCGCCCCGGCACCGGCCGCGCGCGGTACGGTCGCTTCCACCGCCTCGTACTGGTCCTTGCGGGTCGGGCGCCGCCCCTGATCACGCCACGCCCGTGCGTCCGTCTCCCGTGACGCATGGGTGGGTGACATCGCTCGTGGCTCTGCGGGCCCGCGAGACCCCAGCACGGGCCGTCGGCCTTCGACCGTGAGGTGTACATGCGGCGCGGGTTCAGTGCCCGATGCCGTCCAGTTCGGCCACGTCCTGGTCGGAGAGGGAGAGTCCGGCGCCTGCGATGTTCTCGCGCAGGTGGGCGGTGGACGAGGTGCCGGGGATGAGGAGGATGTTCGGTGAGCGTTGCATCAGCCAGGCGAGCGCGACCGACATCGGTGTCGCCTTCAGCCGGCTCGCGACCCGGGAGAGGGCGTCGGACTGGAGCGGTGTGAAGCCGCCCAGCGGGAAGAACGGCACGTAGGCGATGCCCTCGGTGGCCAGGTGATCGACGAGGGCGTCGTCGTGGCGGTGGGCGAGGTTGTACATGTTCTGCACACACACGACCGGGGCGATGCCGCGCGCCTCGGCGACCTGCTCCGCGGTGACATTGCTGACACCGAGGTGACGGATCAAGCCGTCCCGTTGGAGGTCGGCGAGCGTTTCGAAGGCTTCGGCGATCGAGCCGGGTTGAGGGCCCTGGGCGTCGCCCATGCGCATGTTGACCAGGTCGAGGGTCCCGACACCGAGGGAGTCGAGGTTCTCGTGGACCTGCTCGCGCAGGTCTTCGGGGCGCCGGGCCGTGGGCCAGCCACCCTGCGCGTCGCGGGTCGCGCCCACCTTGGTGGCGATGAACAGCGACTCCGGGTAGGGGTGCAGCGCTTCGCGGATCAGCTCATTCGTGATGCGCGGCCCGTAGGCGTCGCTGGTGTCGATGTGGGTGATCCCGAGGCCGACCACCTCGCGCAGGACAGCCAGGGCGTTGTCGTGGTCGGCGGGCGGCCCCATGACCCACGGGCCGGCCAGTTGCATCGCGCCGTACCCGAACCGGGTGACGGTCGAATCTCCCAGCGTCCAGGTCCCGCCGGGAAGATGAGGTGTGAAGGTGGTGGTCGCCATCGCAGTGCCTTTCGCTTCTTGCCAGGGGTGGTGTCTCCCTCGCCCTTGCACCAGCATGGGAGATGCGCTTCCCGACGGGAAGTAGGCACCTGGAAGTGCGTAACTACCTCAGACGTTGGCGGTGGCATCAGTGACGACGAAGGCCGACAAGAAGACGCAGGCCAAGGCGGAATACAACGCGTTCCTGGCGGTGTGCCCCAGCCGTCAGCTCCTCGACCGGATCTCGGACAAGTGGGTCGTCCTGATCCTGTGCGCACTGGGTGATGACGCGTCCGGACAACCCGGCGCCTCGCACGGCCCCAGACCGATGCGCTACTCCGAACTCGCCCGGCTGCTGGCCGGCGTCAGCCAGAAGATGCTGACCCAGACCCTACGAGCCCTCGAACGCGACGGCTTGCTCACCCGCACCGTGACACCCACCGTCCCCGTTACCGTCACCTACGAGCTGACCGACCTCGGCCTCTCACTCCACCACTTGACACGCGGGCTCAGGCAATGGGCGCAGACTCACATGGACCAGGTCCTCACCAACCGCGAGCAACACGACGCAGGAGCTTCCTAGACGTGGGTCGGTAACGGGCAATCGCCCAGCACGACAGGGGATGACCGTACGGGTGAGACCCGATGAGCCTCTGCACCTGGTACGCCGACACCGCTTTCCGGCTCAGTCGGCTCCGACCGCCAGGCCGTGCGGCGGCCACACCGCCCGCGCCCGACACCGTACAGTCCCCCCATGACCCACCCCACGCCGTGGCGCGAGACCCAACGCCACGTGATCTTCAGCAAGTTCGGACGGGCCGTGGACAGGGTCCGCTTCGAACTGCCCGACGGCAGGAAGGAGGAGTTCTACCTCAAGCGCGAGCGCCCGGCCGGTGCGGTGCTCGCCCTCACCCCCGACCGGCGCGTCGTACTCGCCCGCCAGTACCGGCCCGGCCCCGCCCGGGTGCTGTACGAACTCCCGGGCGGCTACGTGGAACCCGGGGAGCGGGCGGTGGAGGCCGTCACGCGGGAGTTGCTGGAGGAGACCGGCTACTCCGGCGAAGTGCGGCCGGCGGGGGCGTACTGGCACGATGCCTACTCCGACGTCCAGAAGTACGCCTTCGTCGCCACCGACTGCGTCAGGGTCGGCGCACCGACCCCGGAACGCACCGAGTTCATCGATGTCGTCACGCTCACCCTTGAGGAGTTCCGCACCGGCGTGCTCCGCAAGGGCGAGCTGACCGACGCCGCCGCGGCGTACCTCGCGCTGGAACGGCTGGAGCTCCTGTGACCCGGAAGACCCGGTGGTGAACCGGCACCCCGCACGAAGCTCACCCCTCCCTCCCCCGCTCCCCCGGCCAGTCCAGCTTCAGGCGTTCCGCCCTGGGGAGGCCGGCTACCACGAGGTCGTAGGAGTCCTCGATGAGTTCCTCGATCAGGGGTCGGGGAGGGAGCCGTCCAGGGTGAGGGTGTTCCAGTAACGCTTGTTGAGGTTCGGCTCGGACCTGCGGTGTTGCCCGGGCATTTAGCATGCCTTCTCGGCCGTATTCCCCAAGCTTCCGTCAAGCTACCGCTACTGAACGGCATTTCAAATCCTTGGCCAAACCCTCGCGCAGGGCTGCCGTGTGGGCACCAGCCGTGAGGCCGCCTCAGAAGCGTCCGCGGAACTACCGCTACCGCAGCGCTGCTTGTGCCATTGGCCGGGCCCTCACTCGGAGCTACTGCCGCTTGACCCGCCCGCCGTCTCTCCGCGACTATGACGACTGGACCAGTCCACTAGTCATCAGAGGGACGACATGGCACTCCCGAAGTACGAGCAGATCGCCGCAGACCTGCGCGGCCGGATCGTCCGTGGCGAGCTGCGCCCCGGCGACGCCATCCCGAGCGAGCGGGAGTTGACGGAACGCTGGTCCGTCGCTCGCGCCACCATCGTCAAGGCGCTGGAGATCCTGCGCCAGGAAGGGCTCATCGAGACCCGGCAGGGCACCGGTTCGACCGTGCGGGACCGCATGGCCCTGGCCCGTACCGCCGGTGAGCGGTACAAGACCTCGGTGACCACCGGCTACATCTACACGGCCGGCGAGCACGCGGACATCGTGAGCGCCGAGCGGGTTCCTGCCCCGGAGGACGTGGCAGCAGCCCTCGACGTGGAGGCGGGCGCCGAGGTGGTGCGGCGCCAGCGCGTCACCTTCGAGGGCGAAACCCCGACCGCCACGTCGGTGTCGTGGTTCAGCGCCGAGGTGGCCGAAGCCGCGCCGCGCCTGCTCCAGCGGGAGCGCATCCGCGAGGGCACGACCCGTTACGTGGAGATGCAGACCGGACGGCGCCCGCACACGGGCCGCGACTGGTGGACGGCACGGCTGGCCACCGACGCGGAGTTGGAGCTGCTGCGCCTGGACGGGCCGGCCGCGGTCTCGGAGGTGAGGCACGTCGCGTTCTGCCAGGACGGCCGACCGCTGACGTACGAAGTGGGCATCACCCCGGCGGGCCGCTGGTCGCGCACGGAGGAGTACAGCATGCAGCCGTGACGCTGATCTGGCGTCAACTTGCGTAGGGGCCCCCTCAGCTCGAGGGGGCTTCTTTGCGTCCGCAGGCTTGACCTGACTGCTCCACCGGTGGACTATTCCAGTACGGAGGGTGTGTGGCCAATCACACCCTTAGCGTACTGGAGTCCACATGACCACTGATCTTTGCACGGTGGCGTTCGTCTACGACCGATACTTCACCGGCCCCCGGGACATCCTGCGGCAGCGGGCACAGACCTGCGCGGCCTACGCCGACAAGCAGGGGTGGGAGATAGGCGGCTGGTTCGTGGACACCGGCGACGCCGCGTTGCTGCTCAACCAGCGGCCGAACTTCGAGCGGCTGATGCGCGCCATCGCGGCGGCCGACCGGGGCCGGCCGCGGGTATGCCTCGTGCTCGACTGGGACCGGATCAGCAACGACCGGGCCAAGCGCGGCATCCTCGTACGCCGCCTCCTCGGGCTCGGCGCCCGGGTCGAGACGTGCTTCGGCGAACGGATCCTGCCCGATGGCCGGACCGAGCCGGCCGGGTTGCTGTCGGGCGTGCCGCTGCTGCGGTGAACGGATGCTCCTGGTGCCACACGAACGACCCCGACGCAGACATCGTCCTGATCGGATTCGAGGACGGCGCCACCATCGTCGGCCCCGCCTACTACGCCTGCCGCAACTGCCGGTTCGACCACCGGCTGATCCCGCTCGCGGAAAGCCCGTTCACCGACGGACTCCCACCAGCCTGGTACACCGACGTGCTCCCGGGATCGAAACCGGACTGCATGTACGCCTGCCCACCGGCGCCACGGCACCGGATCGTCCGGTGGGACTGACCTGCTCGCGCACCCCGTGAGCCGCCGGCGCCCCGGGCGGAGAGCACCGTCCCGCGCGGGGTGCCGGCCACCAGCACCACCCCCACCCAATCCGCTCGACCAGCAGGAGGACGAACCATGCCTGTACGCATGCTGCCCAGCGTGCCGGACGTCGCCCAGGGCGCCCACCAGATCCTCATCGACTGGAAGGCGGCTCCCGGCTTCGCCGCGCTCCGCGACGCCACCCTGGAATACTCCAGCGACTGGCAGTGCTTCACCGGCTTCCCGGTCCTCGACCAGTGGCGCCTGGAGACCGACGCCGCGCCGCTGTTCGAGGAAGGGCTGCGGGCCCTCGCCCTCAAAGCGGCGGTCTACGAGCTGACCCGGCGACGAGGTGGCCGCCGAGATCGCCATTGCGGTCCCTGTGGACGAGATGACGCACGCCATGCTCGCGCAGGCCCAACTCCTCAGCCGCATCGCCCAGAACGCGGACTTCACGGTCATCCACCAGACCGACCAGGAACACACCGACTACCGCACCGGCGGGTACACCCACCAGTGCTACCGCGACGCGTGGGGCGAGCCCCCGGCCCGCTACTGGCTCGACCACGACGAGGTCACCCGGCGCCGCGAGCACCTGGCCGCACTGTACGCCTCCATCGGCATGGACCGCTCCGGCCGGGAGCACAGCATCACCTTCGCCGCGGCCTAGCCGAGGGCGGCCCGCAGCACCGCCACCACGTCCGTACCGGGGTCGGCGGCGAGCAGCAGCTTCGTGGCCTGCTCGATCACCTCGGTGCACGCTTCCGGTGGTGCTGCGGCCACCGCGGTCCGTACCCACGCCGGGACGTCGGCGGCCGACGCCGGCGGCGGGGTCTGCCACGGCAGCGGCACCCCGCCGCTGGCGTACGGCGCGGGGGGCAGGCCGACGCGCTCGGGGTGCACGCACACCGGCACCCCGAGCGCGGTGAAGCGGTACCCGGTGGCCGGGTCGAACGGACAGTCCCGGCTCGGCTTGGACACGACGTCGAACTGACCGCCGGGATACCGCAGCGACGGACACACCCCGCACACCAGCCGCCCGCCGCCGTCCATCGTGAACGGCTTGCCGCCTTCCTGCATCCCCATCGCCTCCCCGGTCGGCAGCACGGTAGCCGATCCGGCGGCCGGGCGGCGCAGCAACCGAACGAGTACAGAACGGAGAAGGCCACCCGTGGCCACACCCCGATCCACCCCGAGCAGGTACACATATCAGGGGCGCACGGTGCCCTACATCACCACCTGGTCGAACGAGTTGCATCCCGCCAGGGCCCTCGTTGCCCGGCGCGGTCGAGACGGTCTGTTCCTGGGATACGAGGACGAGACCCCCTACGACCGGGACCCGCTAGGCGTGTTGTGGGTACGGCAGGGCATCGCCCGTGGCAAGGGGACTCCGGAGTGGGCTGCCGTGCACTCTCTGCGGCAGCGGCGTGCCATCTACGGTCTGCTCTGCCAGGTGTGCGGCGAATCCACCCTCGACGGCGTCAACGAGCAGCAGTTGTACCTCATGCACGCGGCCGGCGGCCGACAGATCGAGGACGGGGAGCGTACGTCATCGCCCCCGGTACATCCGGCCTGCGCGGTTGAGGCGATCAAGGCGTGTCCGGCGCTGCGGGCCGGCGGCTACGTCGCCGCCTGGGTGCGGGCCTCACTGCCGTGGGGGGTCGCCGGGACCCTGCACGACTTGGGGGACCCCGCCCATTCCTCCACTCCTGCGAAGGTCGCCTACGAATCCCCTGGGATCGCATGGATGTTGGCCTACCACAAGATCATCTCATTCCACGGCGTCACCCCAGTCTCACCGGACGAGTTGCGGGATCTCGCGGCGTCCGCCTGATGACTCCGTCGCCGCCCGGCGTACCTGGGAAGGCGGTCGGGCGACGACGGTCCCGGGCCTGACAGCCCCACTTGAGCACCCGGTCCGGCCGGAGAGCCCTGCGCAGGCCGAACGGCCGAACCGGACCGACCGGCACGCCCGGACCGGACGCGCACGGTACATGCACGACGGACGCGGAGACGCACTCCGCATGATCAGCACGAGAAAGGGATGAGCATGTCGTCAACGTTCATCACCGCACAGGTCGGCGAGTCGCGCGAAGTCCGCGCCGAGAACTGCCCGAACTGCGGAGGTCCGCTCGCCGTGAACCAGGATGGCTGGAAGATCTGTCACGCCTGCGGGTACTCCTCCCCGAGCGTTGCCCCGGCACCGGTCGCGCGCGGTACGGTCGCTTCCACCGTCTCGTAGGAGGTGAGCCGTGGGCGGTACCCGAGTGATGGTGCTGACGACGCTCGTCGGTTCGGCGGAGGTCTGGCAGGACCCCTTCGCGGTCGATGCCAAGGCCCAGCACGACGTGTGCACCGGATGGGCCGCGGAGCGCGGTTACCAGGTCGCCGAGTGGGTGATCTGTTCCAACCAGCCCACGGACAAGGCGGTCGAGCGGATCGGGCAGGTTGACGTGGTGGTCGCCGCGAGCCCGCGGTTGCTGGACCTGGCGGTCGCCGACGTCGGGGGTTTCACCGCAGCCTGCCGCAGCGCCGGCGTGCGGGTGGAGACGGTGGAGTACCCGGACCCGTCGTACACCGAGGCCGAGCGCGAAGACCTGTACTGGTCCTTGCAGATCGGGCGCCGTCCCTGATCACGCCATGCCCGTGCGTCCGTCTCCGAGGCACCGGGCGGGGCACTAACTCCTCGTGGCTCAGCGAGGCGGAGCATCCGGCGTCCGGGGGCCGGGAGGTCGCCGGTCCGACCCCGGGCGAGGGGGCCGGAGGTCGGGTTCCGCCCCCCCCCCCCGGCCAGTCCAGCTTCAGGCGTTCCACCCTGGGGAGTCCGGCTACCACGAGGTCGTAGGAGTCCTCGATGAGTTCCTCGATCAGGGGGTCGGGGAGGGAGCCGTCCAGGGTGAGGGTGTTCCAATGGCGTTTGTTGAGGTGGTAACCGGGGGCGATGGCGGGGTGGGTGGCGCGGAGGCGGAGGGCGAGTTCGGGGTCGCATTTGAGGCTGACGGTCAGGGGTTGGTTGTCCAGGGCGGTGAGGGCGAACATCTTGCCGCCCACCTTGAAGACGGACAGGGAGGGGCTGCTGGGGAACGGGAAGTCCTCGTACGCGCCGGTGAGGGCGAGGCAGGCGGCCTTGAGGTGGTCGGGAGTCATGACGTCAGTGTGGCGGATGCGCCGTCGTCGGTGATCATCGTGTGAATTTGCGGGCCCGCGCCCACGCCCAGCGCAGCAGGCCCGCGGTGGCCGCGAGGCTGACGGCGCAGGCGGCCGGGACGGCGGGGCCGTCGGGGCGGTGGAGCGCCAGCGTGTAGGGGACGCACAGTACGGCGAGTGTGGCCAGCGGGCCGGAGCAGTACCACAGCAGATACAACAGGGGGCCGGCGCTGCCGGTGGGGGTCTGCGCCGGGGAGAGCAGCAGGTGCTGGCGTCCGGCGCCGCGGCAGGCGTTGACCAGGGCGGCGGCGATCAGCGCCGGTACCGCGGCCGGTGCCAGCGTCGCGCGCCAGCCGCCACCGCACAGCACCACCGCGACCACCACCGGCACCGACAGCAGCAGTCCCAGCACGGCCGGCACCACGAGGTGACGCATCATCAGATTCGGGAAACGGTACGGTGCCCAGGAGGCCCGCCGGGTGTCGTCGGTCTCCAGCCGGGCGGGTTCCAGCAGTTGGGTGATGGCCCAGTAGCCGAAGGTGAGGGCGGCCAGCACGGCGACGAGCGCGGTGCCGCGGTGCGCGCCCGCGGCGACCACACCGCTCAGCACCGCGAGCACGGTGGCCGGTACCGTACGCATCGCGCGTCCGGGCGCCCGCAGCAACGCCACCGCGTCCCGCCACGGCACCGCCAACGCCGCCCGGCGCGGAGCGGGCAGCCGTATCCGGCCCACCCGGGCACCACCGGAGGCGCCGGAGGCCACCTGCCGCGCGGTACGCAACTCCACGGTCAGCAACGCGGTCTTCACGCCGGAGGCGGTGCGCGAACGGCGCCGTACCTCCGCCAGCGGGATCGCGCCGGCCGCCCGTACCGCCCACCACGACGCGGCGGCGCCCAGCACCAGCAGCGCCGCCGCGGCCACCGCGCCGCCGGGCACCGCGGCCGGGGTGGGCGACAGCGCCGCCAGCCCCGCCCAGCCCCACGGGCCGGACCACAACTCGACGCGCTCCAGCCATCGCACCGGGTGCCCCAGCACCGCCAGCACGCACTGCGCCACCAGCGCCAGCACGGCGAGGGAGGCCCAGGGCGCCGCGCGCCGGGCCCACCGGGCGGCGCGGCCGTGGCGTTCGACGGCGACCCCGATCACGGTGCCGAGCACCGGCACCGTCGCCGTGCCGGCCAGACACCAGCCGAAGGCGGCCGGCAGCCCGACACCCACGGTGAGCCCGAGCGCCACCATCCCGACCCCGGCCGCGACCACGCCGACGGCCAGCGAGGCGCCCCCCGAGACCCACAGCCACGGCCGCAGCAGCCGGCCGACGCGTACCGGCTGGGTCAGCAGCCAGTCCACGCTCTCCCGGGGCGGCACCACCGGGCCGCGCCACAACGCGTCCCGCGCGGCGAGCACCAGTACCGCCAGGGCCAGCGCGCAGCTCCCGGCGGGCAGCGCCCGCAGCACCGGTTGGCGCAAGCCCGTGTAGTCGGCGCCCAGCGAGGTCTGGAGGAAGAGCCCCAGACTCGGCAGCGCGCCCCAGGCCACCAGGACGAGCACCACGCAGTAGAGGACGTAGCCGATCTCACCGGCCCGCTTGCGGCGGTGCGGGGCGCGCAGCGAACGCAGCAGCCGCAGTGTCTCCTCGGTCCAGTCGTCCTCCTCGGACCAGGCTGCGGCGTGCTCCTCGTCGGCCGGCGGATGGTCGGCGGATCCGGTGGTGGTCTTCACGCCTCGCCTCCCAGCGGTCCGTCGGCGGTCAGGACGTCGTCCGGCGCGCCGTCGGCGACGACCTGGCCGTCCCGCAGCACCAGCGCCCGGCCGGCGGCGCGGCGGGCCAGTTCGGCGTGGTGGGTGACGAGCAGGACGCCGACGCCGTCGGCGGTCTCGGCGGCGATGAGGTCGGCGAGGCGGCGGCGCGCGTCCGGGTCGAGGCGCTGTTCCGGCTCGTCGAGCAGGAGCAGGTCGCGCGGCCTGACCAGGGCGCAGGCCAGCAGCAGTGACTGCAGCTGGCCGGAGGAGAGGGCGGAGGGTACGGCGTCGGCGTGGCCGTCGAGGCGCCGGTCGGCCAGGACGTGGTCGATCCACTCGCCGGCGTCGGCCACCCCGTGCGCGGTGGCCACCAGGCGCAGGTGTTCGCGCACGGTCAGGTCCGGGTAGCAGGCGGCGGTGTCGCCGACCACGGCCACCCGGGCGCGTACCCGGGGGTCGTTCTCGTCCATCGGCGCGCCGTCGAATTCGACCTGCCCCGTGGTCGGGGTGTCCCGGCCGGCCGCGATGCGCAGCAGGGTCGACTTGCCCGAGCCGTTGTGTCCGAGCACGGCGACGCATTCGCCGGCGTCGAGGGTGAGATCGATCGGGTGCAGCACCCGGCGCTGGTGGTAGCTGCGGCTGACGTGCCTCAGTCGCAGTAGTGGCGTGCCCATCGGCCCCCCTGTTGAGGTCACCGCGCCTGTGTACGTCCGTTCCGCCCCGGCGCGGTGTCGTTCCGGGGGGACCGCGGCCATTGTCCCCGCAGCCGGTGGTGGTGCCGGGCGCGGGGGTGGCCGGGGGTGTCAGCCGGAGGTGGTGGCGGTCTCCTCGGCGGGGGAACGGGGCACCGCGTAGCCGGGGACCGAGGGCCAGCGCACGGTGAGCACGACGGATTCCTCCTCGGCGACCCAGGAGTGGTCCACGCCCTTGCCCCACACGACGTAGTCGCCCTGCTCGCTCAACAGGACGCTGCGGCCGGGGAGTTCGACGCGGAAGCGACCGCTGATGAGGACGAGCAGGGCGGTGCGTTCCTCACCGCGTACCCACTGGGCGCGCTCGTCGCCGCGCGGGTGGACGCCCCATTTGATCTCCACGGCGTCGCTGTGCCGGGGGTCGCCGCCCTCCTTGAAGTGACCCAGCAGCCAGCCCCGGTCCAGTGGCGCGTCCACGCCCGCGTTGCCCACGTACACGTTGTCGTTCATACCGCGACGCTAGGTCCTGCGGGATGTCGCGATCAAACGGCCGCCTGTGAAAGACCTCCGGGGCTCGGAGCGGTCCCCCGGCCGGTTGGTCAGGCGCTCGACGGGGTTGCGTTGCGTGTGGAGGCGGGCGTGCGCAGCAGGAGGAGCGCGGCGTCCCGTGCCTGGTGCGCGGGTTCGGGTGTGCCGAAGATCGCCGCGGTGGTGATCGCTCCTTCGGCGAGGAGCGCGAGCTGGCCGGCGAGTCCGGCGGGGCGTCCGGCCGCCGCGACGAGGCCGGCGAGGTAGTCGTGGAAGGTCTTCTTGTGGTGCCGGGCTTCTTCGGCGACCTCGGGTGAGACCGCGCCCAGCTCGCCGAAGGAGTTGATGAAGGCGCATCCGCGGTAGCCGGGGTCGGAGAACCACGTGTGCAGCCAGTCGAAGACCGCGGTGATCCGCTCCTCGGGCGTCGGCCGCGCGTCGACGTGGTCGGCGAGGGCCCGCTGCCACCGCGCGTCCCGCTGCCGGAGGAATTCCAGCACCAGTTCTTCCTTGGAGGGGAACAGCTGGTAGAGGCGTTTGAGCGACACCCCGGAGGCGTGGCGTACCGCGTCCATCCCGACGGCCTGGACGCCCCGGCCGTAGAACAGCTCCTCGGCCGCCTCCAGCACGCGCGTCCGTGCCGTTTCGTGGTCCAGCATCTATGCCCCCTTGCGCGGAGAACGGACGTTCTCTACTCTAGCAAGCACCGTGAGAACGATCGTTCTCCGATGGTTTCCGAGGCCCGCCGGCGTGCGGGCGCCCCGGACTTCGAAGGAGTTGAAGCCGACATGGCCGACAGCACCCGCCCACCGGTACCCCCGTTCACCCGGGAGACCGCCATCGAGAAGGTCCGGCTCGCCGAGGACGCGTGGAACACCCGTGATCCGCGGAAGGTGTCGCTGGGCTACACGGTGGACTCCCGGTGGCGCAACCGCGCGGAATTCGCCACGGGCCGGGACGAGATCGTCGCGTTGCTGACCCGCAAGTGGAACACCGAACTCGACTACCGGCTGATCAAGGAGCTGTGGGCGCACGGCGGCAACCGCATCGCCGTGCGCTTCGCCTACGAGCACCGCGACGACGCCGGGAACTGGTACCGCTCCTACGGCAACGAGAACTGGGAGTTCGACGAGCACGGCCTGATGCGCACCCGTCACGCCTCCATCAACACCCTCCCGATCGCCGAGTCCGAGCGCGCCTACCTCTGGCCGCTGGGCCGCCGTCCCGACGACCACCCGGGCCTCAGCGACCTCGGTTTCTGAGGACGCCCGCTAACCTCCCCGGCGGCCCGCGGCGGACAGGATGGCGGCGCCCGCGGGGTGGGCGGCCAGTGCCTGGTCGAAGTCACCGGCGGGCAGCACGGTGTTGGCCGCGTGGAGCACACCGGCGGGCGGGTCGTCGTCGCCGGCCGGGTGGTCGTCCCAGAAGTTGCCGACGAAGGCGACGTTCTCCAGCGGCGGGGTGACCCGCAGCACGATCGGGGCGTCGGCGCGGTGGACGACGTTGCCCAGTACGGTCACCCAGGCGGCGCCGTAGTCGGTGTAGAGGCCGAAGTTGTAGGGGGTGAGGGTGTCCCGTACCACGTTGCCGCGGACCAGGGTGCCGTCGGCGTAGCAGGTGCCCTGGGGGCCGGCGAGGTAGATGCCGCCGCCGTCGGCGAGGACGGTCATGGTGTGGTGGACGAGGTTGTCCTCGATGCGCACCCGGGCCGTGCGGTCGCCGCCGATGACGACGATGCCGCTGTAGGGGACGTGGTGGATCTCGTTGCGGGCCACGGTGACGTGGTGGCAGTCGGCGATCCAGACGGCGGGGGTGCCGTGGTATTCGCGGCCGGTGTGGTGGATCAGGTTGTCCTCGACGCGGACGCCGGCGGTGCGGTCCAGGGACACGGCGGCGCCGGAGACGTCCTCGACGAGGTTGCCGGTGACCGTGTTGTCACCGCCGGGGCCGCTGAAGCCGATCGCCCCGGCGCCGAGTCCGGTGAAGCGGTTGCCGTGCAGGGTGATCCGGGTGGCCGAGGTGAAGCGGACGGCCGAGGGCACCAGCGCCGGGCGCCCCGGGACCGCCAGTTCGGCCATGCCGTCGGCGACCGTGACCCGCTCCAGCGGCCCGCCGTCGTGGTAGGTGTTGCCGTGGTAGTGGGCGAAGCCGCCGGGGCCGCCCGGCGCGGTCCACCCGGCGTGCCGGAAGGTCAGTCCGCGCAGGACGACGTCGTGCAGTGGACGGTCCTCGGTGCCGGCGCCGACCAGGAGTTCGTCGAGGACGGGCACGACGAACTCGGTGTGTTCCGGGTCCTCGCCGGGGCGGGGCAGGTAGTGCAGGACGTGGTGGCCGGGGGTGGAGCGGTCCAGGGCGAAGGTGCCGGGTTCGGTGAGGAAGCTCGCGCTGTTCTCGGCGGAGGCGGGTACGCCGAGGGAGCCGCGCTCACCGTTGGCTGCGGCGAGTTCGCCGTGGAACCGTGCCGCGTACAGGTCGCGGGCGTGCCGGAAGGCGGGCTGCGCCATGGTGATGGTGGTGGACGCGGCGTCGCCGGTGATCTCCGCGACCGGGCAGCGTGCCTCGGACCACGGGTTGACACCGGTGTGGACGAACTCGATGCTCGCCGGGTCGTGCCAGGACTGCGGGAGCACGCTGTCCGTGACGTAACCCGTCTCGGTTGTCGTCACGTTGCCGGGGATGCCGGGGCGGAGCGAGGCGCGTTCGGCGCGGCGGCCGTCGACGTAGAGCTGCCGTGGTTCCAGTGGCCCGATCTCCGCGCGCCACACACCGCCGGGGTCCGGAATCCATCCGGTGACCGGGCGTCCGCCGCTGAGTACGGCCTCCTCGGCGTGGTCGGTGCCGTAGCCGTACGCCTGGTAGATCACCCGGTGGCCGTCGGCGCCGCTGTCGCCGGGGTGGGCGCCGAGCACCCAGGGCTCGTCCAGCCGGTAGGTGCCGGCGCGGAAGGAGACCACCACGTCGCCGCCGTCGGGTGCGGGGGTGCGGGAGCGGACCACGCGCAGGGCGCCGCCCGGGGTGGCCAGGGGCCGGTCGAGGGTGCCGGGCCAGGTGTCGTCGCCCCAGGGGGCGACGTGGAGCCGGTTGCCGCGAGGCAGCTCGGTGGTGGGTGAAGCGGCCTGGGGCTCGGTATCGTCCATGGCTCCGCCTTTCGGGGGCGCGGGTGTGGTGGGTGACGCATACGGCGTAAGCTGAGCGCGTACACCGTAGACGAGCGGGCCGAGCGCCTGTCAAGAGCGAGGAGTCGGACGTGGAGGCGACGGAGCCGGCCAGGCAGACCGCGCGCACCGTCGAGCTGTTGTGGGGTCCGGGGGCGGACCGGGAGCGGCCGGGGCTGAGCACGGCGGCGATCGTGTCGGCCGCCGTCGCGCTGGCCGACGCCGAGGGGCTCGGGGCGCTGTCGATGCGCCGGATCGCCGAGCGGCTGGGGTTCACCGCGATGTCGCTCTACCGGCACGTGCCGGGGAAGGCGGAGCTGATCGACCTGATGCGGGACGCGGTCGTCGGGGAGCTGGACCTCGCCGAGCCGGCCGACGGCGGCTGGCGCGGCGCGCTGGAGGCGTGGGCCCGGGCGCACTGGGCGCTCCACCTCAGGCATCCGTGGCTGGTGCACAGCGACGGCAGCAGACGCGTGCCGGGCCCCAACATCGTCGCCGACTTCGACCGCGCGCTGGCCTTCGCCGAACGCACCGGGCTGCCGTCGGCCGCGGTGGTGGCCGTGGTCGGGCTGGTCGCCGGGTTCGTCGGGGGCGCCGCCCGCCAGGTGGAGGAGGTCGTGCGGCTGGAGCGCGAGTCCGGGGTCTCCTACGAGCAGTGGTGGCGTGGCCAGGGTGACCTCTTCGCGCGCATGGAGTCCTTCCCGGCGATCGGCCGCCACTGGCGCTCCGGCGGCTTCGACGCCCCCGAGGACCCCTTCGACTTCGGCCTCGCCCGCACCCTGGACGGCGTCGAACTCCTCGTCCTCCGGCACCGCGAGGAGTCCGCCGGCGACGGAATCCGTTACGGAAAGCGTGACGTAAAAACGACGCCACCCGTGGCCCACTCCTGCGCCCTGTGCGGCGACCCGCTCCCCCCGGCCACCCGGGGCCGCCCGCAGCGCTACTGCTCACAAGCGTGCCGCCAGCGCGCGTACCGGCGGCGCCACCCGTCCGGCTCCGGCTGACGGGGGTTCCCCGCCGCACGGCAGCGGGCCGGGCCCGGTCGGCGCGGTGGCCCCCGCACTCGTCCCGCGTAGCCCGGTGGCGGGGACCCGGTGACGGGCGGCCTCCCCGTGACGCCGCGCCCCGGCCCCCGCCCCCGTCACCCCGCGCGGAGCCGCACGGGGTGCCGCCGCCCGACCGTACGGCACGCGGCCACGCGCACCGCATCACGTCCCGGCGGACCGGCTGGGATGGATGGCGGGGCGGGATGGATGTAGACATGGAGCATGGCCTGGTTCCGGGGCCGCTTCCCCTGGCACACGGACCGCCCGGCCGCCGGGGCGCCACACGGTGGTGACGGGCGGCGGCCAGGGCGAGGCGGGTCGTGGGCGGTGCCGGGGCGGCGCCCGCGGCCGATGACGAGTGCCCGCAGCGTCGCCGGGCAGATGTTCCTGCTCCAGGTGCTGATCGTGCTGCTGCTGGTGGTGGCGGCGGTGGTCACCTTGCTGGTCCAGGCGCGCAACGACCGGTTCGACGGGGCGCGCGGCCGGTCGCTGGCGGCGGCCGAGTCGTTCGCGCACGCGCCCGGACTGGTGGCCGCGATGCGCGGTCCGGACCCGCCGGCGGTGCTCCAGCCGCGTACCGAGGCCGCCCGCCGCCAGGGCGGGCTCGACTTCATCGTGGTGATGAACCGGCAGGGCATCCGCTACACCCACCCGCTCCCGTCCGAGATCGGCAAGCACTTCGTCGGCACCATCGGCCCGTCACTGCACGGTGCCGTCACCATCGAGGTCGTCCACGGCCCGCTCGGCGAGGAGACCCAGGCGGTCGTACCGGTGGAGGACAGCCACGGCGCGGTGGTCGGCATGGTGGCGGCCGGGCTCAAGGTGAGCCGGGTGAGCAGCGCCTTCAACCGGCAGCTCCCGGTGATCCTGGGGGCCGGCGCCGGCGCCCTGGCGTTGGCGATGGGCAGCACGGCGCTGGTCAGCCGCCGGCTGCGGCGGCAGACGCACGGGCTGGGCCCGGCCGAGATGACCCGGATGTACGAACACCACGACGCCGTGCTCCACGCGGTCCGCGAGGGCGTCCTGATCGTCTCCGGCGACGACCGGGTGCTGCTCGCCAACGACGAGGCGCGCCGGCTGCTCTCGCTGCCCGAGGACGCCGAGGGGCGCCACGTCACCGACCTGGGCCTGGACGCGCAGATGGCCGAGCTGCTGGCGGCCCACCGGGTGGTCAGCGACGCGGTGGTGGCCGTCGGCGACCGGTTGCTGGCGGTGAACAACCGGCCCACCGACCGCGGCGGCGGCCCGCCCGGCAGCGTCGCCACCCTGCGCGACTCCACCGAGCTGCGCCAGCTCGCCGGCAAGGCGGAGGGCGCCCGCAGCCGGCTCAAGCAGCTCTACGACGCGAGCATCGCCATCGGCACCACCCTCGACGTCCGGCGCACCGCCGAGGAGCTGGCCGAGGTGGCCACCCGCAGGTTCGCCCGGTTCGCCACCGTGGACCTGGCCGAGGCGGTGCTCGGCGGTGACGAGCCGAGCGTGCTGGCGAACACCGGCTCGGCCCGGCTGCGCCGGGTGGCGGTCGGCGGATCCGGCGACGACCACCCGCTGTACCGGGCGGGCGAGGTGGTCACCTTCGCCGCGCCGACCCCGCAGGCCACCGGCTTCGTCAGCGGACGCGCCGTGCTCGTACCGGATCTGCGCGAGGCGGCCGGGTGGCGCAGCCAGGATCTGGAACGCACCCAGGAGGTGCTGGACTACGGGCTGCGGTCGCTGATCACCGTGCCGTTGAAGGCCCGCGGGCTGCTGTTGGGGATCGTCAACTTCTGGCGCGGTCCGGAGGGCGGCCCGTTCGAGGGCGACGACCTGTCGCTGGCCGAGGAGTTGGCGGCGCGGGCCGCGGTCTGCGTCGACAACGCCCGCCGTTTCACCCGCGAGCACGCGATGGCGGTGGCGCTCCAGCACAGCCTGCTGCCGCGCGGGCTGCCCGAGCAGAGCGCGCTCGACATCGACCACCGCTACCTGCCCGCCCAGGCCGGGGTGGGCGGCGACTGGTACGACCTGATCCCGCTGTCCGGGGCCCGGGTGGCGCTGGTGGTGGGGGACGTGGTGGGCCACGGACTGCACGCGGCGGCCACGATGGGCCGGCTGCGTACCGCGGTGCAGAACTTCTCCGCGCTCGACCTGCCGCCGGAGGAGGTCCTGGGCCACCTCGACGAGCTGGTCAGCCACATCGACCAGGAGGCGGCCACCCCGGACGGGGAGGAGGACGTCACCGGCGCCACCTGTCTGTACGCCATCTACGACCCGGTGTCCGGGACGTGCGACGTGGCCCGGGCCGGCCATCCGCCGCCGGCGGTGGTGGCACCCGACGGCACGGTGGACTTCCCGGCCGTGCCGGTGGGGCCGCCGCTGGGGCTGGGCAGCATCAGCGGGCTGCCGTACGAGGCCGCCCGGGTGCGGCCGGCCGAGGGCAGCAGCCTGGTGCTCTACACCGACGGCCTGGTGGTGGACCGCCAGGGGGGCGCCGACGACGGTGTCCGGATCCTCGCCCGGGCGCTGGCCCGTCCCGGCCGCACCCCGGCGGAGATCTGCGACGCCGTGCTCGACGTGCTGCCACCGGCCGGGCAGACCGACGACGTGGCGCTGCTGGTGGCCCGTACCCGGCTGCTCGGCCGTGACCGGGTGGCCGAGTGGGAGTTGCCGTTCGAGCCGTCCGCGGTGGCGCAGGCCCGGGCCGACGTCGCCGACCAGCTCGCCCGGTGGGGGCTGGACGAGATGGTGTTCACCACCGAGCTGGTGCTCAGCGAGCTGATCACCAACGCGATCCGCTACGCCTCCGCGCCGGTCCGGGTACGGCTGTTGCTGGACCGCGCGTTGATCTGCGAGGTCTCCGACAGCAGCAGCACCTCCCCGCATCTGCGGTACGCCGCCGCGGAGGACGAGGGCGGGCGCGGGCTCTTCCTCGTCGCCCAGCTCACCGAGCGCTGGGGCACCCGTTACACCCCGGACGGCAAGGTGATCTGGACCGAGCAGGCGCTGCCCTGAGCGCGTCCCGTCCCAACCTCCGCATCGCATGACGAGGTTGGCGGATATCCGTCATGTTTGAACCTCTGGGAGCGGGTAGACGCAACGATGCACTCACCACTTACCGCGACCCCAACGGGAAATCGGGAGGGCAGGAATGTCGGTCCAGCTCACGGAAGAGGTCACCACGCCGGTCGGCGGGGACGAGGCGGATGACGCGGGGCTGGAGGCAGCCGGGAAGCAGGGGTTCGACGAACGGCTGGACGCCGCGCTGCTGGACGGCGCCGCGAGCGCGGCCGAGGTGCGCCAGATCTCCAAGGTGATGTTCGCGCGGCTGGCGGTGCTGGAGGAGGGCACCGAGGAGTACCAGTACGTACGCAACACGCTCATCGAACTCAACATGGCTCTGGTGCGTTTCGCCGCCAAGCGCTTCGGCAACCGGGCCGAGCAGATGGAGGACATCCTCCAGGTGGGCACGATCGGTCTGATCAAGGCGGTGGACCGGTTCGACCCCGACTACGGTGTGGAGTTCGTCACCTTCGCGCTGCCGACGATCATCGGGGAGATGAAGAGGTTCTTCCGGGACACCAGTTGGTCGGTGCGGGTGCCGCGGCGCCTGCAGGAGCTGCGGATCGACCTGGCCAAGGCGACCGACGCGCTCGCCGCCGAGCTCGACCGCGCCCCGACCACCGCGGAGCTGGCGGCGCGGCTGGACATCGGCGAGGAAGAGGTGGTCGAGGCGCAGGTCGCCGCCAACGCCTACACCGCCTCCTCGATCGACGCGCAGGCGGGCGACGACGAGGACGACGGCACCGCGTGGGCCGACCGCCTCGGCGCCGAGGACCCGGCGCTGGAGGGCGTGGAGAACCTCACCGCGCTCGCCCCGCTCGTCGCCGAGTTGCCGGAGCGTGAACGCGCCATCCTGGCCATGCGGTTCAGCGCCGACATGACGCAGAAGCAGATCGGCGAGCGGCTGGGCATCTCGCAGATGCACATCTCGCGGCTGCTGTCGCGGACGTTGGGCAAGCTGCGGGAGGGTCTGCTCGCGGAGAGCTGAGCCGGCCCGGACCGGGGCCGGAGCGGGCCTTCCCGGCCCGTCGGCACCCCCCGATACCGGGATCAGCCGCCGGAACGCGTCGTTCCGGCGGCTCTTTACCGACAACAGGCCGAACCAGGGCCTGTTTCCTCTTGTCGTGGACACGGTTCATGCGTTGGAATGCGTGAGCTTGTCGGGACGGGCGTTCCAGAAGCAGGCATGCGTCCGACCCGGGACCCCTGATGCGGGACGCCTTCCTGATGTCGTGTCAGACGAGAGGGAAGTGCATGACCGGCTGGCGAAAACCACCGTTGACCGCCGCCGTCGCGGTCGCCGCGGCGGCGTTGGTCCTCACCTCGGGGGCCGGCGCGGGCGCCGCAACCGTACCCACCCCGCCGGATCCGGCGAGCGGTGGGGCGGCGACCCCGGTGATCGTGGTGCTCAAGGACCAGATACCCGCGGCCCCCGCGGACCCGGGACACCTCAAGGCCCGCAAGGAGCGCACGGCGGTGGCGCAGGCCCCGCTGCTGGCGAGGGTGCGGGCCCAGGGCGGTACCCACGTCAAGAGTTTCGTGGTCGGGAACGCGTTCTCGGCCACCGTTCCGCCCGCGTTGCGGGCCGCGCTCGCCGCCGACCCGGCGGTGGCCGCGGTGGTGCCGGACACCAAGGTGCCGGTGACCCCGCCCGACGGCGGCTCGGCGGCCGGCGGCACCGGGACGCGGCCGGGCGGCCCCAAGGCGTCCGCGCACGCCGTCAAGGGCGGCCCGGACAGCACGCGGACCCCGGACGCGATCTGCCCCAAGGACCCGTCGAAGCCGCTGCTGGAGCCGGAGGCGCTCTACTCCACCCACGTGGAGGCCACCGCCGGCCACCCCGGCGCGGCGAGCCTGGCCGACGGCAAGGGCGTCAAGGTCGCCTACATCGCCGACGGACTCGACCCGGACAACCCGGACTTCATCCGCCCCGACGGCTCCCACGCGGTCGTGGACTACCAGGACTTCTCCGGTGACGGCACGGCCGCCCCGACCGGCGCCGCCGAGGCGTTCGGCGACGCCTCCGCGGTGATCGCGCAGGGCCGGCAGTCGTACGACCTGTCGCAGTTCGTCAACCCCTCGCACCCGCTGCCCAAGGGGTGCACCATCCGGGTGCGCGGAATCGCCCCGGGCGCCTCGCTGGTGGCGCTGAAGGCCGGCGGTGAGCTGCTGCCCAACTCGGCCATCCTGCAGTCCATCGACTACGCGGTCTCGGTGGCCCACGTCGACGTGCTCAACGAGTCGTTCGGCAGCAACGTCACCCCGGACAGCGGTGCCCACGACACCATCTCGCTCTTCAACGACCAGGCGGTCGCGGCGGGTGTGACGGTGGCCGTCTCCAGCGGTGACGCGGGGATCAACGGCACCATCGGCACGCCGTCCACCGACCCGAACGTGATCTCGGCCGGCGCCTCGACCGACTCCCAGCTGTACGCGCAGACCGGTTACGCGGCGACCAGGTTCTCCAACGGCACCTGGGCGGACGACAACATCTCCGCGCTCTCCTCGGCCGGCATCACCCAGGGTGGTCGCACCGTGGACCTGGTGGCGCCCGGCGAATCCGACTGGGCGCTGTGCACCCCGGACCTGACCAAGTACACCGAGTGCACCAACTACGCGGGCGGCGCCAGCCCCATCCAGCCGTTCGGCGGCACCAGCCAGGCCGCCCCGATGACCGCGGGCGCGGCGGCGCTGGTGATCCAGGCGTACCGGGACACCCACCACGGTGCCTCGCCGGCCCCGGCGCTGGTCAAGAAGTTCCTCACCGGCACCGCGCACGACCTGGGCGTCCCCGCCCAGGAGCAGGGCGCGGGTCTGCTGGACGTGCGCGCCGCGGTGGAGGCCGCCCGGGGTTACGCCGGCGGTTCCGGCGCCAAGGACAGCCGCAGCCTGGTGGTCTCCTCCGGCCAGCTGGACATCACCGGTACCCCCGGCTCGGCGCACACCGCCGACATCCCGGTGACCAACACCGGCCGGACCGCGCAGAAGGTGACCGCCGCCACCCGTACGTTCGCCCCGCTGGCGGACTCCCGGCAGACGGTGGCGCTCGACTCCTCGTCCTCCGACACGTTCCCGTACGCCACCAACGGGGCGCCGTGGGTGGCGCGTCAGGTGAGGTTCACGGTGCCGCGCGGCGCCGACCGGCTGGCCGCGTCGATCGCCTGGAAGGGCGCGCCGCAGAAGTCGGGGAACAACACGGTGACCCCCGTGGTGCGGATGACGCTGCTCGACCCGTCGGGCCGCTTCGAGACCAACACCCGTCCGCAGGGCGGCGCGGTCTCGGCCAACTTCGGCATCGTGGACGTGCCGCACCCGGTGGCGGGCAGCTGGACGGCGGTGCTCTACACCCCGGCCGGCAGCGCCGGTTACACCGGTCCGGTGCTGCTGGACACCGCGACGCAGCGGGCGGTGGCGGCCGGTTCGGTCACCCCGCGCACGGTCACCCTGGCGCCCGGGGCCACCACCAAGCTGCGGGTGCGGCTGACCACCCCGGCGGCCGGCGGTGACACCGGCGAGTCGGTGACCGTGGCCGGCTCCGGCGGACGGACCACCAGTGTGCCGGTGATCCTGCGCAGCCTGGTCCCGGTGGCGGGCGGCACCGGCCGCTTCACCGGAACGATCACCGGCGGCAACGCCCGCAGCTACTCCCCCGCGCAGACCTTCACCTACGCCTTCGACGTCCCCCGCGGCAAGCGTGACCTGCGGGTCGGGCTGACCGTGGCCAAGGACCCGAACCTGCTGATGCAGGGCGTGCTGGTGGCCCCGGACGGCACCCCGGCGGACGCGGAATCCAACGCGGTGCTGGACACCAACGGCAACCCGGTCGGCACCGGCCGCGGCGTCTCGGTGACCACGCTCAACCCGGCGCCGGGCCGCTGGCGTTACGTGCTCGTGGTGGCCAACCCGGTCAGCGGCGCGGAACTGAGCCAGCCGTTCACCGGCGCCATCGGCTTCGACCAGGACCGGGCGAGCGCCGCGGCGCTGCCGCACGGCGCCGGTACCAAGCTGGCCGCGGGCAAGCCGGTCACGGTGCGGGTGCGGTACACCAACAACACGGCGGCGGTGCAGCGGGTGCACGCCGAGGGCCGGCTGAACACCCGGGTGGAGCTGGCGCTGCTGCCGCAGGGCGCCTCGGCCACCGTCGGGCTGCCGCTCACCCCGACCTCCACGGTGCCGTCGTTCCTGGTGCCGCCGGGCACCGACCGGCTCACCGCGGCGGCGGCCTCCACGACCCCGGCGCAGCTCGAACTGAGCGCCACCACCAGCTCGCCGGACCTCTTCGGCGACCTGAAGTCGGCGCAGGCCGGCTCCACGGTGTCGGCGGTCACCGACGCGGGGAGCGCGGCGCAGCCGGTGGTCTCCGGGTACTGGAGCACCTTCGTGCAGCAGATCGGGCCGTTCCCGGCCGGCGGGGCGCCCGCGGGCTCCTCCACCATCAGCGCGAGCGCGCACACCCTGGCGTTCGACCCGGCGCTGACCTCCGCCACCGGTGACCCGTTCGCCGCCGGGGTGCGCGGCCAGGCCCCCGCGACCGCTCCGGTCGAGGTCAAGCCGGGTGCCACCGGCGATGTCGAGGTGACCATCACCCCGACCGGCCGCAAGGGGACCACCGTGCACGGCGTGCTCTACCTGGTGACCGCCCCGGGCGGGGTGGCCACCGCCAACAGCCAGGTGGGCATCACCGGTTCGGTGCTGGCGGCGCTGCCGTACAGCTACACCGTGAACTGACACGACAACAGGTACAACACCGAGGCCGCTCCGGATTTCCGGGGCGGCCTCGGTGCCGTACGCGGTCCGGCGCACCGACGAGGCGCACCTCACGCACCACGCCGCGTCAACTGCCCCCACCTGCCCATAGGATGCCGCTCGACCGAACACAACTGCTGTCGTCGTCGCCCGCCGAGCCGTGGCCCTCCGCCGCGCCTCACCGACCAGGGGCGGCGGCGCAGGGGGGAAGGAACCTCATGAAGTCGTCCCGTCTCGGACGTCGTGTCGCCGGCACCGCCGCCGTGGCCCTGCTCGTCGGCGCCGGCGCGCTGGCCACCGCCGGTCCGGCCGCCGCCAAGGCCAACGTCATCACCATCAAGAAGGTCGCGCTGCACTCGCCCGGCCTCCAGGTGAACGTCACCTACTCCTGCGACCCGGGCATGCACCACCAGCTCGTCGCCAACGCCACCGCCGTCGACCAGCCCGACACCGACCGGTCCATCGCGGCCGGCACCATCAAGTCCGCCAAGCTCGTGTGCGACTACAACGACCACAACGCCACGGTGAACCTGCGCGCCGCCACCGGTTCGCACTTCTCCCACGGCGAGCACGTCCGCGTCGACGTCTGGTACTTCGACGAGGACGGCTTCAGCTACGCCCAGGAGCAGACCGTCGCGCTGCTGTGACCGTTCCCCCTCCGGGGGGCGCGTTCACCACACAGCCGGCCACCGCGCGGACGGCCCTGCCGGCGCCGACGCGGTGGCCGGCCCCGCCGGGACGGGCTCAGGCCACCGGACGCCTGGCGAAGTGCACCGTCTTGGCGAGCAGCAGATACACGTCGGGGCGCCGGTCGATGCCCGCAGGGTCGGCGGGGTCGAGCAACCGGTCGAGGGTGGCGACGTCGTCGGCGCACAGTTCGTCCGCGAGCATCGCGCGCTGCCGTTCCAGCATGCCGCGTAGCGAGCGCCGGTAGCGCTCGTCCAGCGGGGCCGGGTGGTCCACGACGAACGTCCTGCTGCGGGCCTCGGTGAGTCCGGCGGCCCGCAGCATCGCCGGCCAGTCCTCCACCGTCCGTACCGTGCCCGGCAGTTCGCGGCGCATCCGGTCGAACCGGTCGGCCATCGCCACGTCCAGCCGTGTCTCCAGGGCGGGGCGGCCGAAGCCCAGGTCGCGCGGGAGGAAGCGGGCGGGCAGGCCGCCCTCGACCACGGCGAGCACGCCGCCGGGCGCGAGCAGCGCGGCCAGCCGGTCGAGCGCGCCCTGCTGGTCGGCGATGTGGTGGACGACCTGCCCGGTCCACACCAGGTCGGCCGGGTCGAGCCCGGTGAGCCCGGCCGGGATCTCGGCCACCCGGGTACGCAGCCGCACCCCGAGGCGTCCGGCCCGCAGCGCGGCGCGCTCCAGCAGTTCCGGGGTGCCGTCCACCGCGGTCACCTCGGCGTCCGGGAAGGTGGCGGCGAGGCGGCAGGCGGCGACCCCCGGACCGCTGCCGATGTCCAGGATCCGGCGCGGGGCGAGCCCGGCCAGCTCCTCCAGCGCCGCGGCCACGTAGGGGCCGTGCGCCTCACCCTCCAGCTCCAGCATGTCGGCCATCGCAGCCCAGTCGAAGTCGTTCATCCCACCCGCTCCAGTGTCTTCCTCGGACGGACCGGTGGGTCACGCCCACCGGAGGCGACCTTGCGCCTCGCGGGGAGGACTTGACAAATGCTGTTGCTGGTTCAGCAATAAAGACATGGAAGACGTCCTCTCCGCGGTCGGTCCGCGGCTCAAGCGCATCCGGCAGGACCGCGACTGCACGCTCGCCGCGCTCTCCGAGGCCACCGGGATCTCGGTGAGCACGCTCTCCCGGCTGGAATCGGGGCAGCGCAAGCCCAGCCTGGAACTGCTGCTGCCGATCGCCCACGCGCACCAGGTGCCGCTGGACGAACTGGTGGGGGCGCCCCCGGTGGGTGACCCGCGGGTACGGCTGAAGCCGGTACGGCGCGGCGACGACTCCACCGTGGTGCCGCTCAGCCAGCATCCCGGCGGCCTTCAGGCGTTCAAGATGATCATCGGCCGCTCCGGCGAGTCGCCCGACCCCCGCAGCCACGAGGGATACGAGTGGCTCTACGTGCTCGCCGGCCGGCTGCGGCTGGTCCTCGGCGAGCACGACATCGTCATGAAGGCCGGCGAGGTCGCCGAGTTCGACACCAGGGTGCCCCACTGGTTCGGCACCGCGGACCGCACCCCGGTGGAGGTGCTCAGCCTCTTCGGCCCGCAGGGGGAACGCATGCATGTGCGCGCCAAGCCGCGGAGCCGGCGCGGCGGGTGACCCGGCCGGGGGGCGTCGGCCGTCCCGGCCGGGGTACGCCGGCGTCCCGGCTCAGGCGCGGAACGACTCCGGGCGCTCCGGGGAGGCGGCGGCGAGCGCCTTGGTGACCTCCTCGACCCCGCCGCGCAGACCGTAGACGGGGGTGCCGGGCTGCTGGCGCCAGGACTCGTCGATGCCACCGGCGTCCACGGTGTCGAAGCCGAGTTCGTCGACGAGGTCGCGCACGATCCGCTTGGCCGCCTCGTCGTCCCCGGCCACCGGCACGGCGATCCGCTCGGGGTCGCCCTTGGGCCGCGGCTTGTCGAGGAGGTCCTGCGCGTAGGTGCCGTTGAACACCTTGACCACCGGGTGGCCGATCTGCCGCTCGGTCCAGCGGCTCTCGGTCAGCCCCTCCTCGATGGCGGCGATCCTGCCGTCGCGCTCCTTGGGGTAGTAGTTGCCGGTGTCGATCACCGCGACGTCCTCGGCGGCGCCGTCGAGGATCCCGGACGGCAGGTCGGGCACGTTCTTCAACGGTACGGTCACCACCACGACCCGCGCCCCGCGTGCCGCCTCCGTCACGGTGACCGGGGTGGCCCCGGTCTCCTCGGCGAGCGCGGTGAGGGTGTGCGGGCCACGGGAGTTGGCGACGGACACCTGGTGTCCGAGCGCGGTCAGCCGACGCGTGAGGTTGCCGCCGATGTTGCCCGCGCCGATGATGCCGATCTTCATCGTGAACCTTTCGATGGGTGTGCGATGCGTGTCGGCCGCGGGTCCCGCACCCTCGGCCCGCTGATCGACAACCACCGGCGCCCCGGGGTTCTTCCCTCATGGGGAATGTTGTCGCGTCGGCCTAGCGTCGTACGCGGAAGTCCTGGTCGTCACAGCGGGACGAGCCGCAGTCGGGGGCCTCGTCGTCCGCGTCGTAGCGGTCGGTGTCCGGCCGGGCGTGGACGTCCCGGGCGTGGTCCTCGCCGTGGTCGTCACGGTCGTCGCGGTCCCCTCGGTCGCCCCGGTCGTCGCGTGCGTGGTCGTCACGCGCCGGTTCCCGCCCGCCGTGTTCTCCGGTGCCGTGCTGTTCGCCGCTGTGTTGTTCCTTGCCGTGTTGTTCCTTGCCGTGCTCTTCCCCGCCCGGCCGCTGGTTGCCGGTGGGTTCCTTGCGTGGGGGTGCCATGTCGGCGGTGTCGAGTCCGGCGCGCAGGCCGCGGGCCACCTCGGCGGCGTCGCCGACGGCCCAGAAGTGCAGGAAGAACACCCGGGGTTGCTCGTCGAGCATGTGGTTGTGCAGTTCCACCAGGCGGATGCCGTGCTCGCGCAGCGCGCGCATGGCGGGCTGCACCTCGTTCGCGGTGAGGATGAGGTCTCCGTTGGCCGCGACCTTGCCCCGGCCCAGCGCCTGGAACATGATCGCGGTGTTGCAGCCGATGGAGCCGGGGAGCACGTGCCCGTGGACGGTGACGGGTTTGCGCCGGGAGACGAAGACCAGGTAGACCTTGCCTTCCCGGTTGCCCTTGCGGCCCAGTTCGCGGTCGATGGCCAGGGTGTCGAGTTCCGGGGATCTCGCGGGCTCGTGGGTGGTGTCCTGGTTCTCGGGGCGGTGGCGTGCCGGGCTGCCGCCGACCTCCAGCACCCGCTTGAGCCGGTGGGCCAACGACTCGGGTTCGCCCATCGCGTGGAAGTGCACCCACCACAGCGGCGGCGTCTCCTCGGACAGGTGCTTGTGCAACGCCGTCTGCTCGATGCCCGCCGCCCGCAGCGCGTCGATGGTCGGGTCGACCTCGTCCGCCGTGAGCACCAGGTCGCCCATGAGCATGGTGCCGTCGCAGTAGCGGACGAACGCGGCGCTGCCGGCCAGCGCGAGCGGCGGCACCACGGTGACGCCGTGCGTGGTGACCCGCAGGTCGTCACGGGGCAGCAGGAACCCGAAGGTCACATGGTCGCGTACCGCACCTTTGCGGCCGAGGATCTCGGAGACCGTCGTCCAGTCGGCCTCGGTGGTCCTGCGCGGCTGCTGCACGGCGGGGCAGCCGCGGTGGCCGTGGGCGCCGGCGTGGACCGGTGCGGAGTGGTGGCCGTGGTGCGCCGCGGGGTGCCGGTGGGTCACGGGCCGGCCGTGGTGGGCGTGGTGGCGGCCGTGGTGGCCTGGTCGCCGGTGGGGACCGTCGGACGCGGCGGCGTCCATGGCGCCGGCGGTCAGCGTCACGGCACAGGTGGTCAGCGCGATGGCGGTACGCAGCAGGGCACCGGCGCGGTCGGCTCGTCCTCGGCTGTCGGCCATGTCAACCCTCGGGTCCAAGAAGCCGGCGCCCCCGCGGGGTGGACCGGCTTGCGGTCGGTCGGCACGGTGGATTCCGTGCGCCAGGACGGCGCGGCGGGGACGATGGCGCCCGCCGGTACGCCGTCCCCGTACGCCCTTCCCCGCCGCCGCGCGCCGTTGTCACGCCGGGGGCGCGCTTCACCGTGCTGGCCGCCGTACGTCACCCCGGGTGGTGAGGCCGACCGGGTGCCTCGGCGGTACGCGTGCCGGAGGCGCGGTGCGGCAGGCGGCGACCGGTGGTGGCATTCCCGCTCCCGGCGCTCCCCGCGTGCCAGGATGAAGTGACCCACCTCACGCGAGGCGCGGTACTGCGCCCCTCCCCTGGCGGGCACCCGCTCGGCGAGGAGACGTCTTGGATGCCCGGAACACCCCGCGAGCCGTCAGGAGGCAAGCAGGTGCGAGCCGAGGACGTGCTCAAGCACTCCACCACACCGCTGGCAGGCCCGGCTTTTCCCGCTCCCCCCTACCGCTTCACCGACCGCGAATACCTCACCGTCAGCTACCTGACCGACATCGACGTGGTGCGCCGCCTGGTGCCGGAGCCGTTGCGCGTCACCGAGCCGCTGGTGCGGTTCGAGGTGATGCGGATGCCGGACGTGACCGGGCTCGGTGACTACACCGAGGCGGGCCAGCTGATCGCCGTCGAGTACGAGGGCGAACGCGGCGAGTACGCCCACGCGATGTACGTCGACAGCGGCCCGGCCATCGCCAGTGGCCGGGAGGTCGGCGCCTACCCGAAGAAGACCGGGGCGCCCCGGCTCCAGGTGGACTCCGACACGCTGGTGGGCACCGTCGACTACGGTTCGCTGCGGGTGGCCACCGCGACGATGGGCTACAAGCACCGGGTCGTGGACCCCGAGGCGGCCCGGGAGCGGATCGGCACCCCGGCGTACCTGCTCAAGACGGTGCCGGGGTACGACGGACGGCCCCGCATCTGCGAGTTGGTGCGCACCCGGATCACCGACCTGACCGTCAAGGGCGCCTGGTCGGGTCCGGCCCGGTTGCAGTTGTTCGCGCACGCGCTGGCGCCCATGGCCGATCTGCCGGTGCGTGAGGTGGTCGACGCCTGTCACATCCTCACCGACCTCTCGCTGGGCAGAGCCCAGGTGGTCCACGACTACCTCACCGGTGCCGCCCCGGGTCACGCGGCGGACACCGGCCCCTACCCGGCCGGCTGACCCGCGTTCCCCGCCGGCGGCACCGTACCCGGCCGCGGAATCCGGCAACCCACGACCGGTCCCGCCCGGGACCGGGGCAAGGAGCACGCCACCATGAACACCCCGCCACCGGCCGCCGACGTACTCTCCCGGCGCTCCCGGGTCACCCTGGTGGGCGCCGGGGGTCATCGGGATCTCCTGGGCCGCGGTGATGCTGGCCCACGGGCTGCGCGTCACCGTCAGCGACCCGCAGCCCGACGTCGAGTCCCGGGTACGCCGGGCGCTGCCGCTGATCGCGCCGGCGCTGCGCGCGCTCGGGCTGCCCGTCGAGGACCTCGACGCGCGGCTGTCCTTCGAACCGGACCTCGCCCGGGCCGTCGCCGACGCCGACGTGGTGCAGGAGAACGGGCCCGAACGGCTCGACTTCAAGCGGCAGTTGTTCGCCGCCGTCGAGGAGGCGGCGCCCGCCGGGGCGCTGCTGCTCAGCTCCACCTCGGGGCTGCGGGCCACCGACATCTGCCAGGACATGCGCCGGCCGGGCCGGCTGCTGGTCGGCCACCCGTTCAACCCGCCGCACCTGGTGCCGCTGGTGGAGGTGGTGCCCGGTCAGCTCACCGACGAGTCGGTGGTCACCGAGGCCGTCGCCTTCTACCGGGCGCTGGGCAAACGCCCCCAGGTGATCCACAAGGAGGTGCCCGGCTTCGTGGCCAACCGGCTCCAGTCGGCGCTCTTCCGCGAGGCGGTCCACCTGGTGGCCGAAGGCGTGGTCACCGAGGCGGAACTGGACGACGTGGTGACCTCCTCGATCGGGCTGCGCTGGGCGGTGGCCGGTCCGTTCCGCACCTTCCACCTCGGCGGCGGCCCCGGCGGACTGACCGACTTCCTGGAGCACTTCGGACGCAACATGGAGGCGGGGTGGGCCGGGCTCGGCCATCCCCGGTTCGACGAGGCCACCGTGCGGCTCCTGTCGCGGCAGGCGGAACGGGACTTCGGCGGGCGGCCGTACCAGGAGCTGGAGGCCGAGCGCGACCGGGGCCAGATCGCCGTGCTGCGCGCGCTCGGCCGGACCCCGGCCGACCACGGCTCCGCGCACTGACGTCCACCCCGACCCAACCGAAGGGACCGCCATGTCCGTCAGGCAGAAAAGGATCGACCAGGCCGCCGTGGAGGCCGACTTCTTCCACATCAGGGACGTCCTCACCGCGGACGAACGGGCCACCCTGGAACGGGTACGTGACTTCCTCGACCGCGAGGTGCGTCCGGGGGCCAACGAGCGGTGGGCGGCCGAGGAGAGCCCGCTGCACCTGCGCGACCGGATCCGGGAACTCAACATCACCGGCACCTACGCCGACGACCCGAGCGTGGCCCCGCGCAGCTATCTGCTGACCGGGATGATCGGCATGGAGATGGCCCGGGTGGACCCCTCCTTCGCCACCTTCTTCGGGGTCCACGGCGGCCTGGGCATGGGGTCGATCCGGGAGTGCGGCTCGGACGAGCAGAAGGAACGCTGGCTGCCGTCGATGGTGCGCTGGGAGAGGATCGGCGCCTTCGGGCTCACCGAACCACTGGTCGGCTCCGGCACCGCCGGCGGCCTGACCACCACCGCCCGCCGCGAGGGCGACACCTGGGTGCTCAACGGCGAGAAGAAGTGGATCGGCAACGCCACCTTCGCCGACCTGGTCGTCATCTGGGCCCGCGACGAGGCGGACAACCAGGTCAAGGGGTTCGTGGTGGAGCAGGGCACCCCCGGGTTCACCCCGGAGCGGCTGCGGCAGAAGATCTCGCTGCGTGGTGTGCACAACGCCCACATCGTGCTGGACGACGTACGGGTGCCGGAGGAGAACCGGCTGCAACGCGCCAACAGCTTCCGGGACACCGCACGGGTGCTGAAGACCACCCGCGGCGGGGTGGCGTGGAGCGCGACCGGGTGCGCGATGGGCGCCTACGAGGCGGCCCGGGCGTACGCGGTCGAACGCGAGCAGTTCGGCCGTCCGATCGGCGGCTTCCAGCTCGTCCAGGACCTGCTCTCCCGCATGCTCGGCAACATCACCGCCTGCCAGGCGATGGTGATGCGCATGGCCGAACTGCACGACCAGGACAAGCTCAACGACGCCCAGGCGGCGCTGGCCAAGATGTTCTGCACCACCCGGATGCGGGAGACCGTCGCCTGGGCCCGTGAGGTCTTCGGCGGCAACGGCATCCTGCTGGAGTACGACGTGGCCCGGTTCTTCGCCGACGCCGAGGCGCTCTACTCCTACGAGGGCACCCGCGACATGAACTCGCTGATCGTCGGCCGTGCCTGCACCGGTTTCAGCGCCTTCGTGTGACCCGTCCGCCCCCGACCACCGACGAGGACTCCATGACTTCCGCAGCCAACCCGTCCACCGGCGCGCTTCCCGCCCTCGACGGCGTCCGGGTCATCGACCTGGCCGGCGTCATCATGGGACCGTACGCCTGCCAGATCCTCGGTGACCTCGGCGCCGACGTCATCAAGATCGAGCCGCCCGGCGGCGACGTGATGCGTCTGCTGCACCGGCGGGACGCCGACAGCACCGGGGCGCTCGCCCTCAACCTCACCCGCAACAAACGCAGCGTCGTCCTCGACCTGAAGCAGCCCGCCGGCAAGCAGGCCGCCCTCGACCTGATCGCCACCGCCGACATCCTGGTCACCAACATGCGTCCGCGCGCGCTGCGCAAGCTGGGCCTGACCTACGACGACCTGGCCGAGGCCAACCCGCGGCTGGTGTACTGCAACGCGCAGGGGTTCCGCTCCGACTCCCCCGCCGCCGACCTCGCCGCCTACGACGAGGTGATCCAGGCGACCTCCGGGATGGTCGACCTGATGCGCCGGGTCACCGGCGAGCCGTACTACATCCCGACCGCGCTCGCCGACAAGGTGTGCGGGCTGACCATCGTCTACTCGGTGCTGGCCGCGCTCGTCGCCCGGGAACGCACCGGCCGGGGACAGCATGTCGAGGTGCCGATGGCCGACACGATGTTCGCCTTCACGCTGGTGGAACACATCGGCGGCCGGGCCTGGGAGCCGCAGGCCGGGCCGGTGGGGTTCCCCCGCTCGCTGGCCCCCGGCCACAAGGCGCTGCCCACCAAGGACGGCTGGGCCTGCATCCTGCCGTACAACCACCGCAACGCCGCCGACTTCTTCGAGTTCGTCGGCCACCCCGAGGTGATGGAGCGCTTCACCCCGGAGCGGTTCCAGAACCAGCTGGGCGAGTTGTACGAGGCCGTCGCCGAGTACACCCCGCGCTTCACCACCGCGCAGTGGCAGCGGTTCTGCGGCGAGCACAGCATCCCGTTCGCCCCGGTGATGGACCTGGACCACGCCGGCGAGCACGACTACTGGGCGGCCGGTCACATGCTCGACGTCCAGCACCATCCGCACGAGGGCGACTACCGGGTGATCGGCAACCCGGTGCGTTTCTCGGCGAGTTCCGACGGCGTCCGCCGGCACTGCCCCGAACTGGGAGAGCACACCGCCTCGGTGCTCGCCGAGATCGGCTACCCGCCGGACCGGATCGCCGAGGTGACCGGTTCCGGCTGATGTGACGCGAGAGGCATCCGATGTCCCAGACCCCGACCGCCGACGACGCCCCGGTGCTCACCGAGGAACGCGACGGCGTCCTGCTGATCACGCTCAACCGGCCGCACGCGAAGAACGCCGTGGACCGGGCCATGGCGCAGGCGCTCGCCGCCGCGCTCGACCGCCTCACCGAGGAGTCCGCGCTGCGCGCCGGTGTACTGACCGGGGCCGGCGGGGACTTCAGCGCCGGGATGGACCTCAAGGCGTTCGCGCGCGGTGAGACCCCGGTGCTGCCGGGCCGTGGCTTCGGCGGACTGACCCGCGCGACGCTGCCCAAGCCGCTGGTCGCGGCCGTCGAGGGGTGGGCGCTGGGCGGCGGCACCGAGATGGTGCTCGCCTGCGACCTGGTGACCGCCTCCACCGAGGCCCGGTTCGGGCTGCCGGAGGTCACCCGGGGCATCGTCGCCCCGGAAGGCGGCCTGCTGCGGCTGCCGCAACGCATCCCGCGCAACATCGCGGCCGAACTCCTGCTCACCGGCGCCCCGTTGACCGCGCCGCGCGCCGCGGAACTGGGGCTGGTCAACCGGCTGACCGATCCCGGCGGGGCGGTCGCGGCGGCGCTGGAGCTGGCCTCGGCGACGGCCCGCAACGCACCGCTGTCCATCGCCGCCGTCAAGCACGTGCTCCACGAGGCGGTGGGCATGGCGGAGGCGGACGCCTTCCGGCTCCAAGACGAGATCATCGCCCCGGTGCTGCGTTCCGAGGACGCGGCGGAGGGGCCGCGTGCCTTCGCCGAGAAGCGTCCGCCGAGGTGGCGGGGCCGGTGACGTTCCGCGCACCGCGCGCCTAGCCGATCCGGCCGCTCCAGGTGGCGTCGTCGTGCTCGATGTCCGGGGAGAGTTCCACCCGTACCTCGTCGGCCGCGTCGGGGGAGACGGAGAAGGTGAAGGTGGTCGCCGCCTTCTCGCCGGGGCGGAGCCGGCCGGCGAAGGGCTTGGTGGCTCCGTCGCCGTCGTAGACGACGTCGGTCTCGTCGCCGTCCGCGTCCCGCATCGTGGGCAGCGTGCCGTTGATGTCGAGGGGCTTGTGGCCGCCGTTGACGATGGTGATCTCCACCTGGACCGCCAGGTCGCCCTTGTGGTGGCCGACGGCGATGTCGCCGAGGCGGTAGCGGTGGGGCTGGGAGACGGTGACGGCCACCCCGTCCTCGTAACTTCGGGTGCGGCCGAAGCTGAGGGGTTTGTCGGCGGAGGGGTCGGCGGGGGCGGCGGAGGCGATGCGGCGGTGTTCGTCCGCGCGGACCTTGGCGGCGACGTGCTTGAGGAAGATCGCGGAGAGGACGACGCCGGCTATCGCCATCACGACGGCCACCCCGCCCAGGATGCTGCCGGCCACGGCGACGCCCTTGTTGGTGGCGGTGCCGTTACGGGCGCGGCCGACCCCGACCAGGCCGAAGACCAGGCCGAGTACGCCGAGGACGCCGGAGAACCAGAAGAGGAACGGGACGAAGCCGATGAACACCCCGACGATGCCGACCACCAGCGCGGCGACCCCCAGGCCGTTGCGCGGCTGGGTCAGCGGCAGCAACGGCCCGGGGTAGGGCGGCGGCGGGCCCCAGGGGGACGGTCCGGGGTCGGTGCCGGGGGGCGGCATGGTCATGCGCAGTCCTTCGTCAAGAATTCAGGCCAACACATCACCATAGCAGGCTATTTACCCCGACTTTACTTGTTTTCCGTTTCCCCGGACGGCTCCGCGGGGGCCTTCGCCACGTCAGAGCGTGCGCCCGAACAGCTCCAGCAGGTCGCGCCAGTGCCGCTCGTCCGCCTCGGCGTTGTAAGCCGCGGTGTCGTTCTGGGTGTATCCGTGGTGGGCGCCCGCGTACAGCTCGCTGCGGTAGCGCGCGCCCGCCGCGTCCAGCGTCTGCTCCAGCGTCTTGATCTGGTCGGCCGTCATCGACGGGTCCTGGTCGGCGTGGCCGAAGTACAGCTCGGCGGTGACGTCACCGAGGAGCCGGTGCGGGCTGTCCTCGGCGTCGGTGACCAGGCGGCCGGTGTGGAAGGCGCCGACCGCGGCGATCCGCCCGGGGTGGGCCGCCGCGGCGCGGAGCGCGAGCGCACCGCCCATGCAGTAGCCGGTGGCACCCACCGGGCCGTCGGCCACCAGCGGGGAGGCGGCCATCCAGTCGAGGTAGGCACCGGCGTCCCGCACGGCGAGCTGCGGGGTGAGCGACTGCATCACCGGGAAGAGGTGCTCGAAGATCTCCGGCCGCTCGCGGGGGTCGATGAACTCCGGCAGCTCCACGATCGGGGCGCGCCCCGCCCGGTAGAAGACGTTGGGCACCAGCACCGTGTAACCGTGCCCGGCGAGCCGGCGGGCCATCGCCTCCAGCGAGGGACGCAGCCCGAACGCGTCCATGAACAGCAGGACGCCGGGGTGCGGGGCGTTGTCGTCGGGGTGGGCGAGGTAGGCGTCGGCGGCGCCGTCCGGGGTGGGGAGGTCCAGGGAGGTACCGTGCACGGTGGTCATGTCCGCACCTTTCATGGGGTTTCCCGGGCGGCACGGGAAGAGGCGGGCCGCCCGTCCGCCGGTCACCGCCGACGGGTCACCACACGGTAACCCCGCCGGACCGCGCCGCCCGCCGCGCCCCGCCCTCCCGCCACCGGGACCGGACGTCGCCGCCCCCGTCCGCCCCCGCGGATGTAAGGGGCGCTCACCAGCGCGCTTTAACGTGCCTTTTACTTGCCGAGTGACGGTCGTCACTTCGCCCGATCTCCACGCCATGAATACTGGGCGCGGCCGGCCCACTTCCCGCCGGCACATTCCCTCGGCACGGCGCAACGCACCACTCATGCACCCCGTCAGTTCGTGAAGCCCACGGAATCGGAGCAGCACCATGAGTGAAACAATCGCCCGTAAACCGCTCGCCGACCACATCGTGGAAATCGAGGTCGACCCGGAATGGGCGGACGACCTCCCCGCGGCGCACGACGTTCTGGAACGCCATTTCGGCACACCGGTGTACGGCAGCGGGCTCACCCCGTCCGACCGCCCCGACGAGTTGCGCGCGGCGCTGCTGGCGTCCTGCGAGCGACTGTCCGGCGTGGTCCGGACCCTGACCGAGGTGCTGCGCACCGACAGCGTGGTGGTGGTGCCGCGAACCCACCTGGCCGGCCTCGACGTGGAGGACCGGGGGGTGATGCTCTACTCGCTCGCCCTCGGCCTGGGTTACCCCACCGGCACCGATCCCCGGCACAGCCAGGTGGTCTGGCCGGTCACCGCGCGGGCCAGGAACGGCGACTACTTCGCCACCTACTCGGAGCTGGACTCGGAGGCGGCCTACCATACCGACGCCCAGTACTACCCGGATCCGGAACGGTACTTCCTGCTCTACGCGGTGCGCGCGGCGCGCTGCGGCGGCGGCGAGAGCCTGCTGCGGGCCAATGCCCACATCCTGGAGTTCATGGGCGCCACCGCGCAGGGGCGGCGGGCCATGAAGGTGTTGCAGGCGCTCGACGTCCCCTTCCGCATTCCCTCGGTGTACACCGATTCCGGCAAGGCCGAGGAACGCGTCTACACCTTCGCGCCGATCCTCGGTGAACACAACACCCTGCGGTGGCGGAAGGACACCGTGGAAAAGGGCCTCGCCGAACGTCCGGAGTACGACCACCCGGCGTTGCGGGAGGCCATCGGAATTCTGGAGACGGCGCTGCGGGAGGCACCGCAGGAAGTCCGCACCACGCTCGGGGACGACAGCCTCGTCCTGGTGGACAACCACCGCGCGGTGCACGCCCGTACCGCGTTCCGGGACCACGGACGCCATCTGCTGCGCATCCGGTTCCACGACACCAGGCATGTCCGCTGAGCCGGTGGTGACCGCCGGCGGCGGGCAGGGCGCGGGCGGCGGCCGGGTGCCGTCGCCCGCGGCCCTGTCGCCGGCCCGCAAGCGGCTGGTGCTGGCCATCGCGTGCATGAGCACCTTCCTGGTGAACCTGGACAACACCATCGTCAACGTGGCGCTGCCGGACATCCGGACCCAACTGCGGCCTGGTGTGGCCGGGTTGCAGTGGATCGTCGACTCCTATCTGCTCACCCTGGCCTCGCTGCTGATCCTCAGCGGTTCGCTGGGCGACCGGTTCGGCAGGCGGCGGGTCTTCGGCACCGGGCTGGTGGCGTTCGCGGCGGGTTCGCTGCTGAGCAGTCTGGCGCCGAGCACCGGCTGGCTGGTGGCGTTCCGGGTGGTGCAGGCGGTGGGCGCCTCGATGCTCAACCCGGTCGGGATGTCCATCATCGGCAACGTCTTCCCCCAACCGCAGGCGCGGGCCCGCGCGTTCGGGGTGTGGGGGGCGGCGGTGGGGCTGGGGATGGCCTCGGGGCCGGTGCTGGGCGGGGTGCTGGTGCAGGCGTGCGGCTGGCGGTCGGTGTTCTGGGCCGGTATCCCGGTGGCGCTGGCGGTGGCCGTCTGCGCCCGGCTGTTCGTCCCGGAGAGCAGGTCGCCGGCGCGCGGCGGGCCCGATCTGGCCGGGCAGGGGCTCGTCCTGGTGCTGCTGGCCGGGGTGGTCTTCACCATCATCGAGGTGCCCAGGGCGGGGTTGTGGTCGCCGCGGACCGTGCTGGGCGCGGTGCCGGCGGTGCTCGCGGCGGTGGCCCTCGGCCCGGTGGAACGGCGGCGCCGCGATCCGCTGATCGACTTCCGGTTCTTCCGCAGCGTGCCGTTCACCACCTCGATGGTGATCGCGGTGCTGACCTACGCGGCCATCGGCGGCTTCCTCTTCCTCAACACCCTCTACCTCCAGGACGTCCGCGGCTACTCACCGTCGCGCGCCGGGCTCTACACCCTGCCGATGGCGGTGGGTACGGCGGTGGGGGCGCAGTTGTCGGGGCGGCTGGTGCGGTCGCGGGGCGCGGTGGTGGCGCTGGTGGCGGCGGGGCTGTGCGTGAGCGGGGCGGCGTTGCTGACCATGGCCGTGGTCGGCACCCGTTCCTCGGTGCCGCTGCTGACCGGGTACGCCCTGCTGGGGCTGGGCTTCGGCGGTGCCAACACGCCGGTGAACAACACCGCGATGGCCGGGATGCCGCGCAGCCGGGCCGGGGTGGCCGGGGCGGTCGCCTCCAGCAGCCGGCAGGTGGGCCAGTCGCTGGGGGTGGCGGTCTTCGGTGCCATCGTGGCCGCCGGTGCCGGCGGTGACCTGGCGGCCGGGTTCGCCCGGGCCAGCGTGCCCGGCTGGCTGCTGATCACCGGCATCGGGGTGGCGATCACGGTCCTCGGGGCGGTCGCCTCCAGCGCCGCGGCGCAGCGGTCGGCGCGGCGGACGGCGGCGGGGTTCGAGGAGCCGTGACGGACGCCACCCGGCGTCACGGCGCGGGGGCGGCCGGCGGACGCCAGCCGAACGTCGGCGCCGTCGCCCGTACCACGGCGGCGCGCGGCAGCCGTCCGGCGAGCGCGAGCGCCGCGTCCCGCAGCAGCACGGCGGGCGGCGCCGTCACCGCGACCGCCCGGCCGACCCTGCGGGAGCGGGCCACCACGCCGGTGGTGCGGGGCAGCCGGGCCGCGGTGTAGGCGGGCAGCGCCCGGTACGGGTCCTCGCCGGGGCGCACGAGGTGGGCCAGCACCACCGCGTCCTCCACGGCCTGGCAGGCGCCCTGGCCCTGGAACGGGGTCATGGCGTGGGCCGCGTCGCCGAGCAGGGCCACCCTCGCGTGGTGGAACGCGGGCAGTGGTTCGGCGAGTTCGTACACGTCGTGGCGGAGGACGGCGTCCGGCTCGGCGGCGGCGAGCAGTTGGGGCAGCGGTGCGCACCAGTGGCCGAAGCGGCGCAGCAGTTCGGCCCGTTCGTCGCCGTCCGGGGCGCGTTCGCCGGCCGGTGCCGTGACGGAGGCGTACAGGTAGACCCGGCCGTCGACGAGGGGCGCGAGTCCGGCGAGCGCGCCGGGGCCCCAGGTCTCGCCGAAGGGCACCGGGCGGGGGCCGCCGGTGATGACGGTGCGCCAGGTGGTGAAGCCGGAGTAGCGCGGTCCGGGGTGGCCGGGGAAGAGCCGGTCGCGGGTGCGCGAGCGCAGGCCGTCGGCGGCGACGACGAGGTCGGCGGTGAGGTCGTGGCCGTCGGCCGTGACGGTGGCCGGGCGGTCGGCGGAGCCGGGGTCGCGTACGTCGGCCGGGGTGCCGGTGCGCACCACCCCGTCCGGCAGCGCGGCGGCGAGTACGGCCACCAGGTCGGCGCGGTGGAGTACGGCCACCGGATCGCCGAAGGCACGGGCCAGCTCGGCTCCGCTGGTGCGGGCCAGCCAGCGGCCCGAGGGGCGGCGCAGCCCGGCCTCACCCTGGACGGCGGCGCGTTCCCGGACGGCGTCGCCGAGCCCGAGGACGTCCAGGGCGCGCAGGGCGTTGGGGGCGACGGCGAGGCCGGCGCCGACCGGGTCGAGGGCGGCGGCGCGTTCGTACAGGCGCACCCGCCAGCCGTGCCGGACGAGGGCGAGCGCGGCGGTCAATCCGCCGATGCCGCCGCCGAGGACGACGGCGCGTGGAGGTCCGGGTACGCCGTCGGGTGCGGCGTTCCACGAGGTCACGGGGTCGGTGGGCATGGGCCATCCCTTCGCCTGCACTACGGCTGTAGTGAGACCACGGTACTACAGACGTAGTGGCGTGGCACTACGCCCGTAGTGAACGCGGGGGTCGGGCATCATCGGGGCATGACCTCGCCGCGCGCCGCCCTCATCGCCGACACCGCCATCGCCCTGATCGCCGAACGGGGCATGCGCGGCCTCACCCACCGCGCGGTGGACGAGGCCGCCGGGCTGCCCGCCGGTTCGACCTCCAACCACGCCCGCACCCGGGCCGCCCTCCTCCAGGCGGCGCTCGACCGGCTCGCCGAGATCGAGACGGCCGACTACCCCACCGGGCCCGAGGCCGCCCCCGACCCCCGGCCGCCCCGCGAGGTGCTCACCGAGACCGTGGTCACCGGGCTCCACGCCGCCCTCACCCGGGGCCGCACCCTCACCCTGGCCCGCTTCGAACTCGCCCTGGAGGCCAACCGGCGCCCCGAACTGCGCGCCCGCTACGACACGTTGGCGCAACGGTTCCGGCGTACCGCCGCCGCCTTGCTGACCGCCGCCGGCAGCGCCGACCCCGACCACCACGCGGCCCTGCTGATGGCCTGGTGCGACGGCGTCCTCTTCCACACCACGGCCGGCTCCGCGCAGTCCCGCGCCCCCTCCCCCGGCCACCTGCGCGAGCACGTCGACCGGCTGCTGACGGCGCTGCTCGGCACCTAGGGTTCTGCCCGGTGAGCGGCGTCCGGTGCTATGCGTCGGCACCAGGGGTGACCGGCGCCGCCCGTTTCCCCCGGGCGGCGCCGGGTACCCGGCGCCGCGACCGCCGCACCGAGGACGCGCGGCCACCGAGCACGAGGATGGCGACCACCATGCCCCGACGGAACGACAAGCGCCGCCACGACGCCCCGGACACCGCCGAGGACCCCGCCGACCGCGGCCCCGGCGCCCACTCCGGACGCGAACAGCGCGCCCGCGAGCGCTCCCTCCCCGGCACCGCGAGCGCCGCCGAGGGCTACTCCGACAGCGCCACCGCCCGCAACGACCCCCTGCGCGGACTCACCCCGGAGGATTCCGAAACCCCTGAGGAGACCGACGAGAAGGACCGCTGAACGACGCGGGTCAGCCGCTCGCGTCCAGCCACCCGGCCATCAGCCGGCGCCACTCGTCGCGGGCCCGGACGTACGCGCGTTCCGCGTCGGGGTCGGCCCAGGGGTGGCCGTTGTCGGCGTAGTCGGAGACCTGGGGGGTGGTGGGGTCGTGCCGGCGGCGGCGTTCGAGGTCGGCGTGGAGGAGTTCGTCCTGCCGGCGCCGGAGCGCGGCGCACGCGGGGACGCGGCGCTCGATCTCCTCGTAGACCTCGTCGTCCAGACCGGTCAACGCCCACTCGGCCGGGCCGCGCCGGCTGCGGCCCTCCAGCATGATCCGGACGTGGGTGCGCAGTTCGTCGTCGGTGAGCGCGGCCAGCCCGGTCGGATCCTGTTGCGTCACGTCGCCCCTCCACGTTCGCCGGGGTGTCCGCCCCGGTCATACAGATCTTCTGCCCGGCGCGGGGCGGTTGGATGCCGAACTCCCGCGCGGGAGCGCGCCGTTGGGGTCAGCGCTCGGCGGCGGCCCGGGCGCGCAGTTCCGCCCAGGCCCGGCGGCCGAGTTCCGGGTCGGCCAGGAGGTCGGCCGCGGTGCCGGCGAGCGCCTCGGCGGCGGCCAGCATGGTGCGGCGACCGCGTTCGGAGGCCGCCGCCGCCGCGAACCGCGGGGTGTGGTCGGATCCGTCGGGGTCCATGATGGCGACGAACGGGTGGATCGTCGGCACCCGGGTGCTGACGTTGCCCACGTCCGACGAGCCGAGGTACACCCCCGGCTCGGGCTCCGTGGCGGTGATCCCGGCGCGCGCGAGGTGGCCGGTGAAGACCCGGGCGAGGGTGTCGTTGACGCGGAAGTGCTCGTAGAGCGTCGAGGCCCGGGTGATCTCCACCGTGGTGCCGGTCGCCAGCGCGACGCCCTCGGCGCACCGGGACACCTCCGCGATCAGCTCCTCCAGCGCCGCCGTGGTGGCCGCGCGCAGTCCGAAGCGCCCCTCGGCGTACTCCGGCACGATGTTGGTGGCCCGTCCGCCGTCGGTGACGATGCCCTGGACGTGCGAGGCGGCGGGGAGCCTGCGCTGGAGGACGCCGAGGGTGTTGAAGACCTGGATCAGCGCGCCGAGCGCGTCGATGCCCTCGGTGGGGTTGCCGGTCGGGTGGGCCGAGCGGCCGTGGAAGGCGACCTGGTACTGCACCTGCGCGGTCAGCGGCGCCCACGACCAGCTCTCCACCCCGGGGTGGAACATCAACGCCGCGTCGACGCCGTCGAACACCCCGGCGTCCGCCTCCACCGCCTTGCCGCCCCCGCCCTCCTCGGCGGGCGTACCGACGACCAGCAGCGTGCCCGGCACCTCGTCCAGCGCCCGCCGGAGGGCCACCGCGGCGCCCAGTCCGGCCGCCGCGATCAGGTTGTGGCCGCAGGCGTGGCCGAGCCCGGGCAGCGCGTCGTACTCCAGCAGGAACGCCACCGTCGGCCCGCCGCCCCGCCCGGCCCGCGCGGTGAACGCGGTCGGCAGGCCGGCCGCGCCGTGCTCGACGGCGAACCCCTCCCGTTCCAGCTCCGCGGTGAGCCGTGCCGCCGCCCGGTGCTCCTCGAAGCCCAGCTCGGGGTGGGTGTGCAGGTCGAGTGCCACCTCCCACAGCCGGTCGGCCGAGGCGGCGACCTCGGTGGCGATGCGGCTGTGCTCCGGGCGGGCATCGGTGGTCACGGGCGCCTCCTGACGTCAGCGGCTTCGACGGTGGCCGCGACCCCGCGCGACCGGCCGGGACCGTCCGGCCGGGCGAGGGGCACGACACCACCCGCGTACCCCGATGCCCGCCCGGAGCCACCCCGGGTACGCCGGGTTTCCGCGCGCGTGGTGCGACCGGGTCAGGGCCGGGCGGGGTGCGGGGCGATCGCGGCGATCAGCAGGCGGTCGCCGATCGCGGACGGCCTGCCGTCGTTGCGGGTGGTGGTGGAGACGGAGAAGACACCGCGCACGGACAGGTCCCGGGTGGCGAACATCCCGTTCGCGTAGCCGTAGTCGTGCCCGGTCTTCCCCCACAGCACGCCGCCGCCCGGCAGCGGCACCGCCATCAGGCCCACCCCGAAGCACGCGGGGCCCGCCGTGCCGTCCGGCCGCACGCAGTTGGAGGTGCCGTGGTAGGGCACCGGCTTGCCGTCCGCTCCCTCGGGGAGGGTGAACATCTGGTCCAGCCACGCGGCGGGCAGCAGGCGTCCGGAGAAGAGCGCGGTGATGAAGTGGTCGAGGTCGGCCGGGGTGGAGATCATGTTGGACGGGTCGCCGCCCTGTTCGCTGACGTCCACCGGCCGGCCGTCGCTGCCGGTGAGGTAGCCGTGCAGGTAGGGGCGGGGCATGCGCGGATCGTCCTCGGGCACCGAGGTGTGGGTCAGGCGCAGGGGCTCCAGGACGCGCGCGGTGACCTCGTCCTTGAAGGAGTGGCCGGTGAGGTGCTCGATCAGCTTGCCGGCGATGCGGAAGCCGAGGCTGTTGTACTCCTGCTCGGTGCCGGGGGCGAAGTGCGGGCCGGGCCGGGGGCGGCCGGCGGGGCGCAGGGTGTCCTCGATGACCTGGTCGAAGGTGCGGTAGTCGTAGCGGTGGGCGATCATCTCGTCGGTGGTGGGCGCCGGGGCGCCCTCGTCCACGTCGGGCAGGCCGCTGGTGAAGTCGAGCAACTGCCGTACGGTGATGGGCCGGAAGGTGTCCGGCAGCAGCCCGGGCAGGTACTGCTGCACGCTGCGGTCGAGGTCGAGCTTGCCTTCGGAGGCGAGTTGGAGGGCGATCACCGACTCGAAGGTCTTGGAGATGCTGCCGATGTGGAAGTGGGCGTCCGGCGGTATCCGCCGGCCCGTCACGGAGTCGGTGGTCGATCCGGTCCACAGTTGTCCGGGCCGTCCGACGCGGGCGATCACCCCGGCAGCCCCGTCCCCGGTTCGCGGTTCGATGGCCGCCCGCAACGCGGCCGGGTCCAGCGGGGGTACGGCGTGCGGGGCCGGCGAGGTGACGGCGGTGGCGGTGTGCCGTGCCGCGGCGGACGCCTGCGGTCCGGTCGCCGCCACGGCGGTCACCACGGCCGCGGCCACCAGGCCGAACGCCGCCGCGCGGCGAGGGTGACGGGTCATCAGGCAACTCCATGCGTGCTGGTCTGCGGTACGTGATCAACTTCCGGACCAGAGTGGCCCCTCGCCCCACCCCGCGGCCATCGGGTAAGCCCCCGGAACGCCCCTGAGCGGACCCTGACGTGTCCCTGACGCCTCTGGCCCGGTGACCCGCACCGCGGCCCACGGCGAGGACGACGCGAGCACCGGCGCCGTCAACCCGCGGTCACGCGCCCGGCCACTGCCCGGGTACCTTCCGTGCGAGCCAGCCGGCCAGGGCGGCGTTGACCTCGGCGGGGCGTTCCATGGGCGCCCAGTGGCCGGTGTCCACGGTGGCCTCGGTGAGGTCAGCGCAGTGCTCGCGCATGGGCTCGGCGAGCCGGGTGAACGAGGTGTCGGCGACCGCGTCGTACCGGGCGCCGATGAAGAGCACCGGCATCGCGAGCCGGCCGCCGTCCACCGAGGTCTCGGTGTAGGCGAGGTTGGCCTCGTCGTTGAGGTAGTAGGCGGTGGGCGCGGAGAAGCCGTTGCGGGCGAACGAGGCGCCCAGTTCGGCCAGGAGTTCCGCGTCGAGGACGACGGTGTCGGCCGGGACGTCCGGGGCCGCGTCGGCGCCGCCGAACCAGCCGCCGTCCCGGGTCACCGTCGAGGTGACGGCCGGCTTGCCGAAGGCGTCCGGGTTGCCGCGCCGGTAGAGCGCCTTGACCGTGCGGTACGGCTCGGCCTCGAAGACCCGCGCGGCGCGCTCGGGTTGGCGGCGGTAGTAGTCGATGTAGTCGAACTGCGCGTACGGGTGGGTGTCGGCCGGGTAGATCGACCGGTCGACGTGGCGCACCAGGGTCTCCAGGCCGCGTTCGAGCACCCCGTACGGGACGCAGATCCCGCTGACGGCGGCGCAGCGTTCGGGGTGGTGGGCGGCGAGCCCCCACACGGTGGCGCAGCCCCAGTCGTGTCCGACCCACACGGCCCGCTCGCGCCCGAGGTGGTCGAGGAGGGCGACCATGTCAGCGACCACGTGCTGCTGCGCGTAGGCGGCGCGGTCGGGGTGGACGGTGGATCCGCCGTAGCCGCGCATGTCCGGCGCGACGGCCCGGAAGCCGAGCGCGCCGAACGCGGTGAGCTGGTGCTTCCAGGTACGCGCGATGGCCGGCCAGCCGTGGACGAAGACGATCAGCGGACCGTCCTCGGGCCCGGCGGCGAGGTAGGCGGTGGTGTGACCGCCACTGGTCACGGTGCCTTCGGTGAGGACGGTGTCGGGGTGTTCATCAGTCGGCATGGTGTCACCCTAGGCCGCACCGTCGTCCGTGCCGCGACCGGCCGGTGATCCCCCGCGTTTCCGGATGACCGGTACCATCCGCAGGGTGTCCGCCAAGTCCGCCCGGCCGCGGCCCTGTTCGATAGCGAACGCGCTGTCCGTCATCGGTGAGCGCTGGAGTCTGCTGGCGCTGCGTGAGGTCTTCCACGGGGTGCGGCGGTTCGACCAGATCGCCGCCAACACCGGTGCGAGCCGTGACGTCCTCGCCACCCGGCTGAGAAAGCTGGTCGATTGCGGGGTCCTCGCCAAGGAGCAGTACCAGGCGCGTCCGCCGCGTTACGACTACACCCTCACCGACGCCGGCCGGGCGCTCCAGCCGGTGCTGCTCAACCTGATGGACTGGGGCGACCGTTACGTCACCGAGGGTGAGCCGCCCACGGTGTGGCAGCACGAGTGCGGTGCCGTGCTGCGTCCGCGTACGGTGTGCGGGGCGTGCGGGGAGCCGTTGCGTCCGGGGGGTTCGCGTCCGGTGCGGATCGGCGGGGCCGCGGTGCCGGAGGGGCCTGGTGCCGGCGGCTGATCAGGTGTCGGCCGAGGGGCGTTCGCGGTACCAGCGCTCGAACTCCCCGGGGGTACGCACCCCATGGTCGAGCACCGCCCGGTAGACGTCGTAGCCGCGCGCGGGGTGGCCGGCCAGGGTGTGCTTGAGGCGCAGGACGGCCAGGCGGGTCGCCGGGGTGAGCCGGGGCGGCAGGGTACGCAGGTGGACGTGGCTGGGCTGGCGGTCGGGCCGGTCGACGAACCAGATGTCGAGCGTCCAGTCGTGCCCTTCGCGGCTGCGGCAGCGCACCCCGAGGTAGAGGCCGTCGGGGTACCGGGGATCGGTGTTCCAGTGGCCGGTGTCGTCCCGGAAGGTGACCTCCCGTACCCGTTCGTGGACGGCGAGCCGGGCGCCGATCGCGGCCACCGCGGTGGCCGTCGCGGGGGTCAGCCGCGCGCAGACCACGTCGATGTCCAGGTCGCGGCCGGTCATCAGGGCGAGCGCCGCGCTGCCCACCCGCACCGGGCGCCCCACACCGGACAGCAGCGCGTCCAGCCCCAGATCGCCGGCGACACGGTCCGCCTCGGTACACAGCCGGTCCTGCCGGCGCAGCAGTTCGTCGTCGTCCATCGTCCTCAGCGTACGACGGCGGGCCGTTGTGACCTTGCTCACCAACGGCTCCCACACCGGGGGGAATTGAGGCGATCCGATCACTTCCGTCCCGGTACGGCGGGTGGCGTACCGGAAAAAACACCGTCACACGGCGTTCACAACTGGCTCTACGATCATCGCCTGCCGCACCGCGAGCCTCCCCCCACCACCGCGACGGCCTCTCACCGCTCCGTTTCCGACCACAAGAGGTCCGCATGAACTTCCGCCGTGTCCTGGCGTCGGCCACCGCGACCGCCGCCATCGCCGCCGCCCCGCTGCTGGCCGCCCCCGCGGCCTCCGCCGCCGACGGCACCACCGCGGCCACCACCGCGAGCACCGCGGCCGGTGCCGCCGCGCACTCGGCGCCGACCGCGCTGCGTTCCGCCACGGCCGCCGCCACGACGCCGACGTGCCTGGCCCGCAACCCGCGCTACCGCCCGGTGCTGCGCACCGCGATCAGCGGTCTGCCGACCCGGATCGCCACCGGCAGCGGCTGGCACAAGTTCACCCTGACCATCGACAACCCGTCGGGTTCGACGGTCGCGGGCGTCCGCCTGTTCTCCGGGATCAGCTCCACCGACACCACGTTCAAGGCGTTCCGCACCAACCAGGTGACGCTCCAGGCGTACTTCCCCAACATCAAGCGCTGGGTGGACGTCAAGGACACCGCCGCCGAGTCGGTGGGCTTCTTCGGCACCGGCAGGCTGCCCGGCCACACCCACCTCAACGTGCCGATGCGCGTCTACGTCAAGAAGACAGCTCCGGCCGCCAAGGGCATGGTGCTCGGCGCCGGCTTCTACGCGGACGCCAAGAACAAGTGCACGGCGATCACCGCCGCCGAGGTGAAGGTGCGCGTCACCCGCTGACGCCCACCCGCCGGCCGGCCCCGCACCCGTCACCGGGTCGCGGGGCCGTCCCGCGTCCGTCCCGCGTCCGCGCCGGCCCGGCGGCGGAATACCGGCCTCCACCCGGTGGTTGTGGCGGGTGACACAACCGTTACCGACCGCGTCCGACCGCGGTCGGATGTCGACGATGGGACGGGATGGCATGCCGCTGGAAGGCGAATGCGAGCCGAGCCCGGAGAAGTGGGTACGCGACCAGGTCGAGCTGTACGAGAGCTCCGGGGGCACCGAGGGGACGACGCTGCGCGGGCTGCCGGTGGTCGTCCTCACCACGCGCGGCGCGAAGAGCGGCAAGCTCCGCAAGAGCCCGCTGATGCGGGTGGAGCACGAGGGCGTCTACGCGGTGGTCGCCTCGATGGGCGGCGCCCCGAAGCATCCGGTGTGGTACCACAACGTGGTGGCCCACCCCCGGGTCGAGTTGCAGGACGGTCCGGTCAGGCGGGAGCTGACGGCCCGTGAGGTGCACGGGGCGGAGCGGGAGCTGTGGTGGGAGCGCGCGGTGCGGGCGTACCCCGACTACGCCGACTACCAGGAGAAGACGGATCGGGTGATCCCCGTCTTCGTGCTGGAGTAACCCCTCCCGGTCACGCTGTGCGGCGGGCCGTCACGCCGGGTGTCCCGGTGTGCGCTCGCCGCGCGCGGTCCCGCCTCCGGTGCTAGCGTCGATTACTTCAGGGGAACTGAGGTTTCCTGCCGCGATTCGGTCTCCTGATCCCGGAGGAGTACGAAATGCCGCACGGAAGCGGGGGTGACGCGCCGGAGGTGTCCCTCACCCATACCGTCGCCCTCTACGACCCCGCCGACGGCCGGGTCGTCCATCTGCACCAGGTCGTGGTGCTCGGCGGCGGCGGGCGCGTCGAGGAGGACCGGGCCGAACGCGAGGCGGTGGAGAACGCCCGGCTGCGCGGTCACGACGTCGGCGGGCTGCGCGTCCAGCACGTGACGGCACCCCTGCCCGACCGGCCCGGGGTGCTCCACGTCGACACCGCCACCGGCGAGCTGGTGGCGCTCGCCCCGCGCCCCTCGCCCTGACCCGCCACTCTTGATCTGACACAACGTCACCTGGCGGCGGCGACACCACAGCGGTGTCGCCGCCGCCAACACGACGTGTCCGTCACGCCAATTCCGCCTCAACGGCGACGGCCGGAAAATCGCCATCAATACGGTGTGGGTGACGGATCGGACTCGGCCACTTGTGCGAGCCCTGCCTTGGTGATGTGGTAAGCCGCGTCCCCTGAAGGCAGTGAGGTGAACATGACCGAGTTTTCCCGTCGTCGGCTCATCCGTTCCGCGCTCGGAGTGGGCGCGGCCACCACGGCGGCGACCCTGCTCCCGCCCAACCTGCGGCGGGCGATGGCCGAGCCGCCGCGCCGTCCCGGCTCGCTGGACGACATCGAGCACGTCGTGGTGCTGATGCAGGAGAACCGGTCGTTCGACCACTACTTCGGCACGCTGCCCGGGGTGCGCGGGTTCGACGACCCGGACGCGGCCAGACTGCCCAACGGGCGCCCGGTGTTCTACCAGCCCGACCCGGGCAACCCGGACGGCTACCTGCTGCCGTTCCACCTCGACACCACCACCAGCAGCGCCCAGGCGATACCGTCCACCAGCCACGCCTGGTCGGTGCAGCACGCCGCGTGGAACGGCGGCCGGATGGACAACTGGCTGCCCGCGCACCGCAAGGCGGACGGCGACGCCCACGGCCCGTACACCATGGGGTACTACAAGCGGCGCGACATACCGTTCCACTTCGCGCTGGCCGAGTCGTTCACCATCTGCGACGCCTACCACTGCTCGGTGCTCGGTCCCACCTGGCCCAACCGGCTCTACCACTGGACCGGCACCATCGACCCGGCCGGCACCCACGGCGGCCCGGTGATCAGCAACGTCATACCCGAGCCGTTCCGCTGGACCACCTACCCCGAGCGCCTCACCAAGGCGGGCGTCTCCTGGCACGTGTACCAGCAGGAGGACGACTACGGCTGCAACCCGCTGGAGTTCTTCCAGGCGTACCAGGACGCGCGGCCGGGCGACCCGCTCTACGAGCACGGGCTCACCATCGGCCCGGCCGACCAGTTCGCCCGGGACGCGCTGGCCGGCCGGCTGCCGACGGTGTCGTGGATCATCCCGACGGCCGCGCAGTGCGAACACCCCGACTACACCCCGGCCTCCGGCGCCGACTTCCTGGCCCGGCAGCTCGACGCGGTGGCGGCCAACCCCGAGGTGTGGCGCAAGACCGTCTTCATCGTCAACTACGACGAGAACGACGGCCTGTTCGACCACGTCATACCCCCCACCCCGCCGCGCGGCACCCCCGACGAGTTCGTCCAGGGGCTGCCGATCGGGGCGGGGATCCGGGTGCCGTGCATCATCGTCTCGCCGTGGACGCAAGGGGGGTTCGTGGCGAGCGAGCCGTTCGACCACACCTCGGTGCTGCGGTTCCTGGAGCGGATCACCGGGGTGCGGGAGAGCAACATCAGCGACTGGCGGCGGCGCACGTTCGGCGACCTCACCTCCGCGCTCGGCTTCCCCCGGCCGCGCCCGTTCCCGTCGCTGCCCGACACCAAGCAGCAGCTGTGGGCCGCCGAGCACGAGACGGCCACGCTGCCGCCGGCGCCGATACCCGGGGCCCACCAGACCCCGCCGCACCAGGGTGGCGACCACCACCTCAAGCCGCTGGCCGGCTCCACCGCCACGGCGAGCGAACTGCGCGGCGCCCGCCACTACTCGACCAGCCGCGCCGAGGAGAACGCCACCACCCACGCCGACGACTTCCCGCACGGCACCGCCGGCACCGACTTCCCCGGCCGCCAGGACGCCGTCCCCCGCAAGGCACCCACCACCGGCGAACACGCCTACGCCGCCGGGATCACCAGCTACTCGATCGCGGTGATCGACACCTCCACCCACCGCCTGGTGGCGAGCGTCAAGGCGGGGAGCAACCCGTACGGCATCGCCAGGACGCCCGACGGGCACAAGCTCTACATCACCAACTCCGGGGCGAGCAACGTCTCGGTCTTCGACACCAGGCGCGGCACGATCACCGGCAGCGTCAAGGTCGGCCTCTACCCGCACGGGGTGGCGGTCTCCCCCGGCGGTCACCATGTCTACGTCGCCGACACCGGCCCCGACACCGGCGCCGGCGGCTCCCGCAGCGTGTCGGTGATCGACACCCGTACCGACAAGACGACCGCCACCTGGCAGGTGGGGCCGGCCCCGCACGCGCTGGCCGCCGCGCCGGACGGGCGCACCCTCTACGTCACCTGTGCCGACGGGCTGGCGGTGGTGGACACCGGGCACGGCGCGGTGCGCCACCGGCTCACCGGGCAGGCCAGGGCGCGCGGGGTCGCGGTGCACCCGGACGGCCGCCATGTGTACGTGGTCGACACCGGCCAGGACACGCTCTCGGTGATCGACACCCGTCGCCACCGGGTCACCGCACGGGTGCGGGTGGGGCGCACCCCGTGGCAGGTGGCGGTGGCCCCGGACGGCTCGCGGGTCTACGTCACCGGGGCCAACGACGACACGGTGACGGTGATCGACGCCGCCAACCACCGGGTGGTGGCCCGGGTGACGGTGGACCACGTGCCCACCGGGATCACCGCGACCGCGCACACCGTGTGGGTCTCGGCCAACGCGTCCAGCACCGTGCTGGCGATCGACGCCCGGACGCTGAAGGTCGTCGGCCGCGCCCCGCTCGGCATCTCCTCGCAGCCCAGCGGCGTGGTGGTCGCCTGATCCACCGGGGGTGAAGGCCCCGGGACGTCCGAGGGGATCGACGTTCCGGGGCCCTCCCTGTCACCCGCCATCTGATCAACGCGACGGCCGCCCGAAGGACACGGCCACGGCGGCGAGGATTCCCTGCGCGACGTGCCGGAAGGAGACCGCAGGCAGCGGGCGTCCGGCGGCGTCGGCGCAGGTCGCACGGTCTTCCTCGGCCAGCATGGACATGCCATATTGATGGGCGGCATCCATCCCCCCACGGAAGGCCGACCATGTCACGCAAACGCCTGGCGGGCATAGCCGCCGCCGCGGCCGTCGCCCTGGGCACCGCCTTACTGCCGCAGGCCGTCGCCGCCCCCGCCCCCCGCCACCAGCAGGAGGTGGCACCAGCGCAGTACGTCTACCGGCTCCACTCGGCCCACCCTCAGCAGGACGCGCAGAACCTCCTCGGCAAGGGGTACGACCTGCTGGAACGCCGGCAGGGCGACGACCTGTTCGTGCTCGGTGACGCGGCCACCGGCAGCGCGCTGAGAACCCTCGGCCTCGCCCCCGCCGTCGTCCGCACCATCACCCACCCCACCGCCCCGCAGCGGTCCCGCACCGCCGCCGACGACGGCACCTTCTACGGCGGCTACCACACCGTCGACGGCCAGTACGCCCACCTCGACCAGGTCGCCGCCGCCCACCCCGACCTGGCCACCGTGGTCACCTACGGCCAGTCGTGGCTCAAGCAGCAGGGCCAGGGCGGCCACGACCTCAAGGCGATCTGCATCACCAAACTCCGGTCCGGCGACTGCAGGCTCAACCCCTCGTCGGCCAAACCCCGGTTCTTCCTGATGAGCCAGATCCACGCCCGGGAACTGACCACCGGTGAGATGTCCTACCGCTGGATCGACGCCCTCACCAGCGGCTACGGCACGGATCCGGCCATCACCCAGCTGATGGACACCACCGAGATGTGGGTGGTGCCGGACGCCAACCCGGACGGCGTCGACATCGTCGCGCAGGGTGGCGACAACCCGATCCTGCAACGCAAGAACGCCGACGACTCCGCCGACCCCTCGTGCGGCACCGGTGACGGCAGCGAGCAGATCGGCGTCGACCTCAACCGCAACGCGGGCACCCACTGGGGCGCCTCCGGCACCTCCACCCAGCCGTGCAGCGAGGTCTACGGCGGCCCCGCGGCCGACTCCGAGGTGGAGAACACCGCGTTGGAAGGGCTCTTCCGCGAGCTCTACCCGGCGGTGCGCACCGGCACCTCCACCAGCGCCCCGGCTCCGGTCACCGCCAACGGCATGATGATCACCTTGCACAGCGACGCCTCCATGGTGCTCTTCCCGTGGGAGTACAGCGCCCGGGTGCACACCGGCAACGACACCGCGCTGCGGGCGCTGGCCGCCAAGATGGCCTCCATCACCGGCTACCAGTACGGCCAGGCCGGTCAGATCCTGTACAACGCGGCCGGCGGCACCGACGACTGGACCTACGACAAGCTCGGGCTGGCCAGCTTCACCATCGAGATCGGTGACGTGGACAACCGCGGCTGCGACGGCTTCACCCCGCCGTTCTCCTGCCAGGACAGCTACTTCTGGCCCAAGATCGAGCCCGCGCTGCTGTACGCGGCCCAGCACGCCGCCGCGCCCTACCGTACGACGTCCGCCACCGCGGCGAAGCGGTGACCGGCTGACCGCCGCCTGGCGTGGCGCCCGTCGCGCGTCACGCCCGGCGGCGGCGTACCGTCTCGCCCCGGGCGAACCGCCGCAGCCGGGCGAGGAAGGCGAACTTCTCGTGCTGGGCACGAGCGGCCCGGTCCAGCTCCTCCATCAGCCGCTGCGAGCGGTGTTCCAGCGCCAGTTCGTCGATGATGCGGTCCACCTCGGCCAGGATCGAGCCGTGCAGCTGCCAGGCCACCGGGTGTTCGCGTACCTGTTCCAGCAGCATGTGGGCCACCTTGTCGCGGCTGGCGGCAGCCGCGGCCAGTTCGGCGGTCAGGCGTTCCTCGGCCTCCTCGGCGTTGCTGCTGACCTGGGTGGTCACCAGCACCGAGAAGCTCACCAGCGCGCCGCCGACGTGCGCGAACAGCTCCTCCATGGCGACCGCCACCTCGTGCGGGAAGAGGGGTTCGCCGGACGCGCGGCGCTTGGCGAGGTCGGTGAGCGAACGCGCCAGCACCCGCAGCACCACCACGCAGATCTCCAGCGTGTCCAGTCCGGTGCGCAGCACCAGCCGGGAGAGCAGCCCTTCGCGGACCCGGGGGTTGAGCCGCAGGCTGTCCTCCGCCTGCCGCAGGGCGCTGTCGACCACGGCCACGTCGTGGTCGAGGCGGCGTGCCTCGTGCAGCCGGGCCGCGGCGCGTTCGACGGTGGTGGGGCGGCCCAGTTCCTCCGCGACGCGGAGCAGCAGGTGGCGCATGCGGCGGGCGAGGTCCTCGATGGACTCGCCGGCCGTGCTGACCCACACCGGCGGGGCGAACAGGAAGTTGAACAGCAGGCCCACGGTGGCGCCGATCAGTGTCTCCAGCACCCTGTCCCATGCCTGGTGGGCCAGCCGGGTGACGCCGAGCACCAGCATGGCGCTGATCGCCACCTCGTTGACGAACTCGTCGACCCTGACGAACTGGCCCACCGTCAGCGCGGCCAGGATGATCAGCCCCAGGCTCCACCAGGTCAGCCCGACCCAGGAGCTGAAGCCGATGGCGATGAGCACCCCGACCACCACGGAGTTGACCCGTCGGATGCCGGTGGTGAGCGTGGAGTAGAGGGTGACCTGGACGACGAGGAGGGCGGTGAGGGGGGCGGTCAGCGGGGCGGGTTCGCTGCTGAGGCGGACGGCGACGGCGTAGGAGATGGTGGCCGCCACGGTCGCCCGCACGGTCTGCGCGACGATCGGGTCCTTGCGCAGCCGGTTCAGCTGTGCCACGGCTCGGCTCGGTGTCTGACGTAGTTCACGCACGCTTAAGCCCCTTCCCGGCCTGCCGCTCTTCATGATCGCCCGCCCCGGCGGCCTTGTCGAAGACATCGCCGGGCGGGCCGGGGCCGCGGTACGGGAGGTCAGCCGGGGCCGGGCGGTGCGGCGAGTTCGCGTACCACCTCGGCGAACCCGTCGACCAGCGGGTCGGTGCCGCCCTTGGGCCAGGCGAGGGCGACCCGCAGCGGTTCGACGTCGGTCAGCGGCACCCACACCAGGTCGGGGCGGGCGTAGTAGTGGGACATGGCGGCCGGGGCGAAGCAGACGGCGGTGCCTTCGGCGACCTGTTCCAGCATCTCCTCGACGTTGTCGTTGGTGGGCCCCCAGCGCGGGGCGGAGCCGTCCGGCCGGGGGTTGACGGCCCACCAGTCGACCCAGGCGCGCGGGGCGCGTTCGGTCCACATCAGCGGTTCGTCGGCCACGTCGAGCACCGAGACGCCCGGGCGGCCGGCGAGGCGGTGGCCGGCCGGGAGTCCGACGACCCGGGGTTCGGTGTGCACCACCTCGGCGTGGAGCCCGGTGAGGTCGGCGGGGAGCCAGACGAAGGCGACGTCGCAGCGGCCGTCGTGGAGCGCGGCCACCTCCTGCCCCCAGTCGAACCGCTTGGGCTCCACCCGCACCCCGGGGTGGCGGCGGGCGAACTCGGCGCGGGCCCGGGTGGTCAGCTCACCGGCGCCGCTGGCCTCGAAGCCGACCCGCAGCACCCCGGTGCGGCCGTGCCGGTGGCGTTCGGCGGCGGCCGTGACCCGGTCGGCGGCGAGCAGGGTGCGCCGTGCCTCGGTGACCACGTCCCGCCCGGCGGCGGTCGGGGTGACCCCGCCGGAGTGGCGTTCGAAGCGGCGCACCCCGAGTTCGCCCTCCAGCCCCTTGAGGGCGTACGACAGCGCGGGCTGGCTGACGTACAGCTTGGCCGCGGCCCGGCCGAGGTTGCCCTCGTCGGCGATGGTCACCAGGTAGCGCAGGGAACGCAGCTCCATCCGGTGATCATAAACGCTCTTTATGGCTCGGTAGATGATCTGTCTTGGACGCGTCCGGGCGCGGGCTGACATAACAGAAGGCGTCAACCACGCTGACGGGAGAGGCAGATGACCACCACCGACTCCACCCCCACCCGCACCGCGACCGGCCGGGTCTGGCTGATCACCGGGGCCTCCTCCGGCTTCGGGCGGTCGCTGACCCGGGCCGCGGTCGCCGCCGGCGACACCGTGGTGGCCGCGGTCCGCCGCCCCGAGGTCCTGGACGACCTGGTGGCCGCCCACCCCGGCCAGGTGGTGCCGATCGCCCTGGACGTCACCGACCACGCCCGGATCACCGCCGTGGTGGCCGAGGTGTTGCTGTGGTACGGGCGTATCGACGTGCTGGTCAACAACGCCGGCCGGGGCCTGATCGGGGCGGTGGAGGAGACCACCGACCGGGAGCTGCGCGACCTGATGGAGCTGCACTTCTTCGGCCCTGCCGCGCTGACCCGGGCGGTGCTGCCGCACATGCGTCGGCGCGGTTCCGGTGCCGTGGTGCAGATGAGCAGCATGGGCGGCCGGTTCAGCTTCCCCGGGGTGGGCGCCTACTCGGCCACCAAGTTCGCGTTGGAGGGGCTCTCCGAGGCGCTGGCCCAGGAGGTCGCCCCGTTCGGGATCAAGGTGCTGGTGGTGGAGCCGGGGGCGTTCCGCACCGGGTTCGCCGGCGGGGACGCGCTGGTGCGGTCGGCGGCCCTCGACGCGTACCGGGAGACGGTCGGCCCGGTCCGCGAGGCCCTGCCGGACAGCGACGGCAAGCAGCCCGGCGACCCCGACAAGGCCGCAGCGGCCATCCTCACCGCGCTCGCCGCCGAGCGGACGCCGCTGCGCCTGCCGCTCGGCAACGACGCCGTCGACGCGGTGGCCGCCCAACTGGGCTCGGCACAGGAGGAGTTGAGCACCTGGGAGAGCGTGGCCCGGAGCACCGACTTCGACGCCTGAGGCGGTCGAGACGGTCGAGACGCCTCCGGCACCGTCCCGCGCCCCGGCGTTCCGCGGAACCGGGGACGCGCGGGCGGCGCGGCCGGTACAGTGACCGCCCGCGATCGACGGTCGTGAGGGGGCGGCGGCTCATGGGCGAGGTGGCCACACCGGCGGTTCGGCTGACCGGGGTCCGCATGGAGTACGGCCGGGTGCGCGCCGTGGACGGGGTCGATCTGGAGGTCCCGGAAGGGGAGTTCTTCGCGCTGCTCGGCCCCTCCGGGTCGGGCAAGACCACGCTGCTGCGGCTGATCGCCGGGTTCGAGACCCCCACGGCGGGGCGGGTGGAGCTGGGCGGCGCCGAGGTGACCGCGCTGCCGCCGTACCGCCGTGACGTGCACACCGTCTTCCAGGACTACGCGCTCTTCCCGCAGATGACGGTGGCCGAGAACGTGGCCTACGCGCTGACCGTGCGCCGGGTGCCGCGCGCGGAACGGCGGGCCCGGGCGCGTGAGGCGCTGGCCATGGTGCGCCTCGCCGGGCACGAGGGGCGGCGGCCCGGCCAGTTGTCCGGCGGGCAGCGGCAACGGGTGGCGCTCGCCCGGGCGCTGGTGGACCGCCCCCGGGTGCTGCTGCTGGACGAGCCGCTGGGCGCCCTCGACCTGAAACTCCGTCAGGAGATGCAGACCGAGCTGAAGGCGTTGCAGCGCACCACCGGCATCACCTTCCTGCTGGTCACCCACGACCAGGAGGAGGCGATGACGATGAGCGACCGCATCGCGGTGGTCCGTGACGGCCGCATCGAGCAGACCGGCCCGCCCGCCGAGGTCTACCGGCGCCCGGCCACCGCGTTCGTGGCCTCCTTCATCGGCACCGCCAACCTGCTGGACGGCACCACCGGCATCCGCCCCGAGCGGCTGCGGCTGGCGCCACCCGGCACCGCGCCCGGACCGGACGAGCGGGCGGCGGCCGGACGGATCGACACCGTCACCCCGCTCGGGCCGCACACCCGGATCACGGTGGCCCTCGACGACGGCGGCCGGCTCACCGTGCTCCGCCCCGACGACGGCCGCACGGCACCGGTGGCGGCCGGCGGGCGCACCGTCGTCCTATGGAACCGGGACCACGTCTTCCGCATCCCGTGATCGCACCCTGGCGGCAGCCGCTCAACCACCGGCATACTGCTGACGCCGCGTCACCAACCTCTCGCCACAGGGGGAACGGACGATGCCGAAGCGTACGACGAGGGCACTGCGGATCGCCGCCACCGCCTGCACCCTGGTGCTCGCCGCCGCCTGCGGCTCCGGCGGCGACACCACCCGGGCACCCCAGGGGTTCACCGTGCCGAAACTGCCGATGCAGCGCACCCTGGGCCCCGGCGAGGGGCAGGTGGACGTCATCGCCTGGGCCGGCTACGCCGAGGACGGCTCCGACGACCCCAAGGCCGACTGGGTCCACCCGTTCGAGAAGCGCACCGGCTGCACCGTGCACACCAAGATCGCCGGAACCTCCGACGAGATGGTGTCGCTGATGAAGACCGGCCAGTACGACACCGTCTCCGCATCCGGCGACGCCACCTTGCGGCTGATCGCCGCCGGGGACGCCGCCCCGGTCAACACCGCGCTGGTCCCCAACTACCGGGACGTCTTCCCCGGGCTGAAGGAACAGTCGTTCAACTCGGTACGCGGCCAGATGTACGGCATCCCGCACGGGCGCGGCGCCAACCTGCTGATGTACCGCACCGACACGGTGCGCCCGGCCCCCGACTCCTGGAGCGCGGTCTTCGACGGCGCCTCGCGCTACCGCGGCCACGTCACCGCCTACGACTCGCCCATCTCCATCGCCGACGCCGCGCTGTACCTGATGTCGGCCAGGCCCTCGCTGCACATCACCAACCCCTACGCCCTCGACGAGCACCAACTGGCCGTCGTCGTCGAGCTGTTGAGGAAACAGCACCAGGCGATCGGCGAATACTGGAGCGACTACCAGAAGGAGGTCACCGCTTTCAAGAGCGGTGACAGCGTCATCGGCACCACCTGGCAGGTGATCGCCAACCTCGCGGCCGGGGAGAAGGCACCGGTGAAGGCCGTGCTGCCCAAGGAGGGCGCCACCGGCTGGTCCGACACCTGGATGGTCTCGGCGAAGGCGAAGCACCCCAACTGCGCCTACCGCTGGCTCGACTGGATCGTCTCCCCCGAGGTCAACGCCGAGGTCGCCGAGTTCTTCGGGGAGGCCCCGGCCAACGCGAAGTCCTGCGCCCTCACCACCGACCCGCACTTCTGCGCCACCTACCACGCGGCCGACGAGACCTACTACCGCCGTGTCCACTTCTGGACCACCCCGGTCAAGCAGTGCCTCGACGGCCGCAAGGACACCGTGTGCACCGACTACGCGCAGTGGTCGCGGGCGTGGACGCAGATCAAGGGGTGAGGCCCCGCAGGCCCCGGGCGCACCGGGGCCGGCTCGCCGCGCTGCTGGCCGCACCGCTGTTGTGGCTGGGGGTCGCCTACCTCGGTTCGCTGGCGGTGCTGCTGCTCTCCGCGTTCTGGACCACCGACAGCTTTACCTCCGACGTGGTGCGCGAGTGGAACACCGGCAACTTCGTACGGCTGCTCACCACCGGCGTCTACCGGGCCGTCGTGGTGCGTACGGTGGTGATCGCGCTGGCCGTGACGGTGGTGGACGCGCTGCTGGCGCTGCCGATGGCGTTCTTCATGGCCCAGGTGGTCCGGCCCGGCCGGCGCCGGGCGCTGGTGGTCGCCGTGCTCACCCCGTTGTGGGCGAGCTACCTGGTGAAGGCGTACGCGTGGCGGTTGATGCTGAGCCGGCACGGTGTGGTGGACGCGGTGCTGGCGCCGCTGGGGCTGAGCGGGCCGGGGTTCGGGGTGACCGCGGTGGTGGTCGTGCTGGCGTACCTGTGGCTGCCGTACATGATCCTGCCGGTGTACGCGGCGCTGGAGCGGCTGCCCGGGGCGCAGTTGGAGGCGTCCGCCGATCTGGGGGCGGGGGCGTGGCGGACGTTGTGGTCGGTGGTGGTGCCGGCGGTGCGCCCGGCGGTGCTCGCCGGTTCGGTCTTCACCTTCTCGCTGAGCCTGGGTGACTACATCGCCGTGCAGATCGTCGGCGGCCGGACGCAGATGCTCGGCAACGCCATCGCCGCCGAGGTGACCTTGGACCTGCCGATGGCCGCCGCGTTGTCGGCGGTGCCGGTGGTGCTCGTCGTCTGCTATCTCGCCGCGGTGCGCCGGGCCGGCGCGCTCGACGAGTTGTGACGCCGTGGTGTCGTGGGGAGGGGAACGGCCGTGAAGTTGTCGCGCACCGCGCGGATCGTCCTCGGTTGCGTCATGGCGGTGGGGCTGGCCTTCGTCTACCTGCCGTTGCTGCTGGTGCTGGTCGACTCGTTCGACGCGGACCGTTCGTTCGGCTGGCCGCCGAGCGGTCTCACCGGCCGGTGGTGGGTGCGGGCGCTGCACAGCGAGGGGGCCCGGGAGGCGCTGCTGACCTCGGTGCGGGCGGGGCTCGGTGCCACGGGGGTGGCGCTGGTGCTCGGTTCGCTGGCCGCGTTCGCGGTGCACCGGTACCGGTTCTTCGGCCGGCGGACGGTCTCGTTCCTGCTGGTGCTGCCGATCGCGCTGCCCGGGATCGTCACCGGCATCGCCCTCAACGCCGCGTTCCGTACCGTGCTGGGGCCGCTCGGGGTGGGGTTCGGGCTGCTGACGGTGGTGGTGGGGCACGCCACGTTCTGCGTGGTGGTGGTCTTCAACAACGTGGCCGCGCGGCTGCGCCGGATCCCCGGTTCGCTGGCGGAGGCGTCGGCGGACCTCGGTGCCCGGCCGTGGCGGACGTTCCGGTACGTGACGCTGCCGTCGCTGGCGTCGGCGCTGGTGGCCGGCGGGCTGCTGGCGTTCGCGCTCTCCTTCGACGAGATCGTGGTCACCACGTTCACCGCCGGCCCCGGCACCCAGACGCTGCCCATCTGGATCTACGGCAACCTGGCCCGCCCCAACCAGGCACCGGTGGTCAACGTGGTCGCCGCCGTCCTGGTGGTGCTCTCCGTGCTCCCGGTGTACGCCGCCCAGCGGCTCTCCGCGGACCCGGCGGGCGGCCGGCTGTGACGCGCGCTCAACACACCGGCAGGTGACGGGCGAAGAACGCGCGCAGCACACCGCGCACCAGCGGCACCGACACCGCCGGGTCCGCGGTGCCGACCAGCGCCGCCCGGTCGGCGGGGGCCATCACCCCGGCGGCCCGCAACCACGGGGCGTACGCGGCGTAGTCGGTGAAGATCCAGTGCGCGGTGTGGTCCAGGCGCCGTCGGGTGACGTGGCGGGGTGACCGGGCGAGCAGCGCCGACCAGGAGCGTTCCAACTCCGCGCGGTGGCCGAAGCCTTCGGTGGCGACGAGCAGCAGCGGCCGGTCGACGCCGTGCTCGGCGACCGGGTAGAGCGGACCGGGCCGGCCGGGCGCGGACCCCGGCTGGTCCAGGTAGCCCTCCAGGTTGACCGCGGCGCGGACGTCCCGGTTGTGGTGGAGCGTCTCGGCGGCCACCGTGCCGCCCGCCGAGTGGCCGTAGACCCCGATCCGCGCCGGGTCGATCGTGTGCCCGAGGCCTTCCGGCAGCGGACGCCGTTCCGCGTCCGGGTCGGCTCCGGCGGCCAGGGCGCGCAACCGGCCCAGCACGAACCGCAGATCGGCGAGGCGGGTGTCGATGGCGGTGCGGAAGAGCGCCGGGTCGGCCCTGGGGTCGCCGCGGAACACGGTGGTGCGGACCGTGCCGCGGTAGGCCGTCGGGTACGGGAACTCCACCTCGCCGGCGTCGCCGGGGTGGTCGACGGTGACCACGACGTAGCCGTGGGAGGCGAGTTCCTCGGCGAACGAGGTGCCGATGGTGCGCGGGTCGAGGCCGCCGGGGCTGTGGAGCAGCACCGGCCGGCGGTGGCCGAGCGCGGGGGCGCCGAGGTGTGCGTGGCCGGTGACGGCCGCCCAGTCGACGCCCGAGGCCGGCAGGTGGTGGACGTAGGCGTCGATCTCGCCGAACACCCGTGCCGCGCCCGGCGAGAACACCCGGGCGAGCGGCCGGCCGTCCACCGCGCGGGCCGGGTAGTGGACGGTGACCATCACCTCGCGGACCGGGATCGCCTCCCACGGGTCGGGCCGGGAGTGGTCGACCAGGTGGAGCGCGGTCACACCGACCGGGTGGGGTCCGGTGGGAACAGGCAGCGGCGGGACGAGTCCGGTCGCCGGTGACTGGGCGCGGGCGGGCGCGGCGGCGAGGGCCGGGGGCGCGGCGGCGAGCGCGGCGCCCTTGAGCAGGGTGCGCCTGCCCACCGGGTACCCGCGCGGTTCGGTGTCCTGGGCCATGGTGTGCTCCTCGGGGTGGTCGGGCCCTCCCGGGGCGAACAGCGGTGGCGTCCGGGCGACAATGGGAGGGCGTGGCCCGATGGTGGCCCGCGGGCGTCGGCGGCGGCGATGGTTGAGGCGGTGCCCGAAACGATGGACGACACGCCACGGGGAGGGTAGTGCTCCGGATCCGGCTCACGGCGGCCGACTTCGCGTCGGTGCGGTTCGCGCCGCGTCCGGCGCCGTTGCAGGAACTCAACACGGCGTTCCTGACGCTCTTCCGGCCGGACGGCGCGGTGCTGCTGGCACGCTGGCGGCGCCGGGTGCTGGGGGCGTTGCCGCCGACCGCCGGGGCGCTGGGGGAGGTGGTCCGCCGTGTCCGCGCCCCGGCGTTCCTCGACGTGTTCGCGGACTCGCTGCCGGAGGCGCTGGACGAGGTGCGGTCGGCCCGTCCGGAGCTGGTCCGCGCCGAGCTGGAACGCGTCCACGCCGGCCGCCCGGCGCCGCCGGCCTGGGTGCGCGATCTGCACCGGGGTGACGCCGACGCCTGGCGGCCGTTGCTGCGGGCACAGCGGTCCGAGGGATGAGGGCCGGGCCCGGCCGCAGTCGAAGCAAGGCGGAGCCCGACCCTCCGGCCCCGGTACCGTGACGTCGGCCGGGCCGTGACAGGGTGGGGCCGACGGACGGCGAGTTGGGGAGGCGGATGTGGACGGGGCTCTGGCGCGGATACTCGACGCGGCGGCGCGGGGGGAGTTCCCGCCGCCGGACGGTGGTGTCACCGTGGTCCCGCAGCCCGCTCCCCGGGACGCCGGGGTGATCGCGTTCACCGCGCACTCCGTGGTCTTCACCGACGAGGATCCGCACTGGGTGCGGGCCACCGTGGCGGCGCTGGACTGCGATCCGCTGGCGGCCACCATGAACCCGCGTTTCCTCACCGCCCTGCTGGACCGCACCGGGCGCGCCAACGACACCGTCGATCTGCTCACCGTCGCCTCCGCGCTCCCCGGCGAACCGCCGCTGGCGCTGCGGGAGATCGAGGACCCCGGGCACCCCCGGGTGGCCCGGGCCCTCACCCGCCGTGACGAGGTGCGGGTGTGGACGGCCGACGGCGGTGTGGTGGTTCTCGGCCGGGGGGTGGCCGGCCGCTGGGAGACCTCCGTCGAGGTGGACGAGCCGGAACGCCACCGGGGCCTGGGCCGGGCGCTGGCCACCGCCGCCCGCCATCTGATACCCGCGGGCGACGTGGTCTGGGCCCAGCAGGCCACCGGCAACGCCCGCAGCGTCCGGTCGTTCCAGGCCGCCGGCTACCGTCCGGTGGGCGCCGAGGCGTTGTTCCTGCCGCGGTAGCCGGCGCGCGGCGTCCTCACCGGTCGGGGGCGGCGGACGGCAGGCGCAGCGCGCGCAGCGCCACCGCGAGGTCGGCCACCGCCCGAGGATCGCGCAGCGAGCGCCCGGTCAACTCCTCCGGCCTGCGCAGCCGGTAGCGCACGGTGTTGCGGTGGCAGTACAGCGAGCGGGCCGCCTCGGCCACCGAACCGGCCGCCGCGTACCAGTGCTCCAACGTCTCCAGCAGCCGGTCGCGTTCGGCGGCCGGCAGTCGCGTCACCCGTTCCAGTACGGTCCGCGCGATCCGCCGCGCCTCGTCCGGCGCCGCCGCCACCAGCAGCGCCACCGGGCTGTCGTCGAACCGCGCCACCCCCGGCGCCCGGTCCGGGGTGAGCCCGGCCAGCGCCAGCCGGGCCAGCCGCAGCGCCCGGGGCGTTCCGGTGAGCGAACGGTAGGCCGGGCTGACCCCGGAGCGCGCCTGGGGGAACCGGCCGAGCGCCGCCAACACGGCCTGGTCGCCGTCGGGTTCGGCCAGCGCGACCACCCCGGCGTGCAGGCCGGGCAGCAACCGCCAGGCGGACCGCAGCCCTTCGGCGCGCAGCCGCGACTCCACCCCGGGCAGCGCCTCCCGGCCGGGCGCCGGAACCTCGGCGGCGACCACCACGAACGGCCCAGTGGCGGGCAGCCCGAGCACCCCGGCCGTCTCCCACAGCGTGGTGGGGTCGGTGAGCATGCCGGTGAACAACGCCTCGACCAGCACCGAGCGTTCGGTCTCCCGACGCAGCAGCCGCTCGACGGCGGCCTGGCGGTATGCGTCGCCGGCCGCCGCCGCCAGTCCCTCGTTCACCCACCAGGCACCCAGCGCGACGATGGTGTCGGCGGTGACGCCCTCGGCGGTGCGGGCGGCGGCGGCCAGTTCGGACCACAGGAACTCGGAGCCGATCCGGTAGGCGTGCAGCAGTTCGGCCAGCGGCGCGCCCTGCCGGGCCCGTCGGCGTCCGGTCTCCTCGGCCTGCCCGAGTCCGCCGAGGGCGTCGCCGTCGGCGAGGCGGCCGAGGACCAGCTCGGTGTTGCGTCGGCACGAGGCGGTCAGCTCCCCGAACGGCACCCGCTCCTCGCCGCGGTAGTGGGCCACCTCGGCGCGGATCCGGCGGGCCATCCGGCAGCCCAGCTCGGCCGCGCGGTCCAGCAGCGCGGCGGCCACCGGGGCGATCTCGGCCGGAGGGGCGGGGGCACGGGTCATGTCCGGCAGGTTACCGACGGGTTGGCGGCCCGTGGCGGTGTTGTGCCGGAGGACAACGCGCACCCGGCCACCGCTGTGCGCCGGCACATGGTCCGCCCGCCGGGGGCCCGGGAGGATACCGGGAACGTTACCGGCCGGTTTCGACGTCCACTCCCCCTCGATCCCCCTCGGGAGGAACCGTGCCCACAGCCGCAGCCGACAGCACGAGGACCGCGCGGACCGGCCGGACCGGCCGCCGCCGCAAGGCCGCCGCCGCACTCGTCGGCGCCGCCCTGCTGGCCGGCGCGCTGACCGGGGTCCCGGCCCCCGCCCAGGCCGCCGAGGCGTCCGGGACCGCCTTCGTCACCGGCAGGTACGTCGCGCTGGGTGACTCCTACGCGGCCGGCGCCGGCATCCCGGCGCTTACCGCCGGGATGTGCCTGCGTTCCGACCACGACTACGGCACGCTGGTGGCGGGCGGCCTGCGGTCGCCCGCGTACACCGACGTGACCTGTGCGGGTGCCAAGGTGGCCGCGCTGACCTCGGCGCAGACCGACGGCGGCGCGGTGGTCAACGGGCCGCAACTGGCCGCCGTCGCCCCGGACGCCACCTTGGTCTCCCTCACCGTCGGCGGCAACGACCTCGGCACCTCCGACTTGGGCTTCGCCGACGTGGTGGCCGCCTGCTCCGCGCTCGCCGTCACCGACCCGCTGGGCACCCCCTGCCAGGACGCCTACGGCGACACGCTCACGCGACGTGTCGACGCGGCGGCCCCGCGACTCGCCGATGCCCTGCGGCTCATCCACCTCCAGGCGCCCCGGGCCACCGTGGTGGTCGCCGGCTACCCCGCGGTGCTCCCCGCGGAGCCCTCGTCGTGTCTGGGCAAACTCCCGGTCACCGGGGGCGACTTGAGATATCTGCGGTCCGTCCTGGACCGGCTCGACACCATGGTCGCGCAGACCGCCGGTGCCGGCGGAGCCGTCTACGCCGACACCATGGCGGCGACCACCGGGCACGACACCTGCTCGGCCGATCCGTGGATCGAGGGGCTGCTGCCCGCCTCCCCCGCCCTGCCGCTGCACCCGGACGCCACCGGGGAACGCGCCATGGCCGACGCGGTGCTGCACGCCCTGGGCCGCTGAACGCGGCACCGCCCGGCCCGGGGCGCGCGAAGGCGTCCCGGACCGGGCGGTGCGGTGTCCTGGCCGGAGCCGGTCAGATGGTGGAGGTGTCGATCACGAACCGGTAGCGGACGTCGCTGGCGAGCACCCGCTCGTACGCCTCGTTGATCCGGTCGGCGGAGATCAGCTCTATCTCGGCGCCGAGGCCGTGCTCGGCGCAGAAGTCCAGCATCTCCTGGGTCTCGGCGATGCCGCCGATGAGCGAACCGGCGAGCGTCTTGCGGCCGCCGATGAGGGAGAAGAGGTTGAGCGACACCGGCTCCTCCGGGGCGCCCACGTTGACCAGCGCGCCGTCCGTCTTCAGCAGCGCGAGGTAGCCGCCGAAGTCCAGCGGAGCGGAGACCGTGGAGAGGATCAGGTCGAAGGTGCCGGCCAGTTCCTCGAAGGTCTTCGGGTCGCTGGTGGCGTAGTAGTGGTCGGCGCCGAGCCGCAGCCCGTCGTCCTTCTTGCGCAGCGACTGGCTGAGCACGGTGACCTCGGCACCGAGCGCGTGCGCGATCTTGACGGCCATGTGGCCCAGGCCGCCGAGGCCGATCACGGCGACCTTCTTGCCGGGGCCGGCGTTCCAGTGCTTCAGCGGCGAGTAGGTGGTGATGCCGGCGCACAGCAGCGGTGCGGCCACGTCCAGCGAGAGGCCGTCCGGGATGCGCAGCACGTAGTTCTCGTCCACCACGATGTGGCTGGAGTAGCCGCCGTAGGTGGGCTCGCCGTTGCGGTCACGGTCGTTGTAGGTCTGGGTGTTGCCCTCGACGCAGTACTGCTCCAGGCCCTGGAGGCAGTACTCGCACTCGCGGCACGAGTCGACGAAGCAGCCGACGCCGACCCGGTCGCCCACCGCGTACTTGGTGACCTTGGCGCCGACCTCGGCGACCACGCCGGCGATCTCGTGGCCGGGGACCATCGGGAACTGGCTCCCGCCCCAGCCGTCGTGGGCCTGGTGGATGTCGGAGTGGCAGATGCCCGCGTACTTGATGTCGATCCGGACGTCGTACTCGCCGACCGGGCGGCGCTCGACGGTGGTGCGCTCCAGCGGTGCCTTGGCGGACGGCGCGGCGTAGGCGGCGGCGGTGGTCATGCGGTGGGTTCTCCTCGGAGGGGACTGTCGTGCCGGCTTCCTGCTGTGCCGGGCACCGTGCCAGCCTGCCTCCACTCCCCGGGCACGACAAGATCACTGCTTTGCCTACGACCAGTGTGCCTACCACTGGCAGGCTTACCCTCGGCCCGCGTACGTCCAGCGGCGCCCAGGGATACTGGAGAGTATGAACGTGGAGCCCGACGTCACGCCCGAACCCTTCGGCCAGGCCGGTGCGCCGCTGGACCGGCGGGCCGAGCTGAGCGAGTTCCTGCGCACCCGCCGGGCCCGGCTCAAGCCCGAGGACGTCGGGCTGCCCGGTTCCTCCCGGCACCGGCGGGTGCCGGGGCTGCGCCGCGAGGAGCTGGCACAACTGGCCGGGATCTCGGTGGCGTACTACACCCGGCTGGAACAGGGCAACGGACGCAACGTCTCCGCCGAGGTGCTCGACGCCATCGCCCGCGCGCTGCGGCTCAGCGGCGCCGAGCGCGCCCATCTGTTCCACCTGACCAACCCCGCTCAGCACCGCAAGAAGACACCGGCCCGGCCGCAGCAGGTCCGCCCCGCGCTGCGGCAGCTCCTCGACTCGCTGGAGGGCGTGCCCGCCTACGTGATGGGCCGCCGCGCGGACGTGCTCGCCTGGAACCGGATGGCCTCGGCCGTCTTCGGCGACTGGGGCGCGCTGCCGCCCCGGGACCGCAACTGGGCGCGGCTGGTCTTCCTGCGCCCCGGCTTCCGCGACATCTTCCTGGAGTGGGAGACCAAGGCGTACGACGTCGTCAGCTTCCTGCGGATGGACGCCGGGTGCCACCCCGACGACCCGCAACTGTCCGCGCTCGTCGGGGAACTGTCGGTGAAGAGCGAGGACTTCCGGCGGCTGTGGGCCACGCACGACGTGAAGGAGAAGGGCCACGGCGTCAAACGGCTGCGCCACCCCCTGGTGGGCGACCTCACCCTGTCCTTCGAGACCTTCCGGCTCCCGGACGACCCCGACCAGGCCCTGATCCTCTACCACGCCGAGCCGGGTTCGCCCTCCGCCGAGTCGCTGCGGCTGCTGGCGAGCTGGGGCGAGGACGCCACCCGCGCGGGAACCACGTCCCAGCGGCTGTAAGTCGTCGCACGACGAGCCGATGGTGCGCCGAACACCGTTCCGACGGCGACCCGGTGTTGACGACGGTCGCCACGGGGCCGCGTGGCGTACTGCCGCGGCGGGTCGACGGCGGGTGGGGCCGGTCACTCCTCGATGGCGCCGCCGACCCGCCGCAGGTGCTGCCGGAAGGTGTAGGACGGGTCGGCGGCCCGGCGGGCGAGGTAGTCGTCGAAGGCGGTCTGCCGGCGCAGGGTTTCGCCGGCCCGGATCCTGGCGGCCTGGTCGCGTTCGGTACGGGCGATGCGTTCCGCCGTCGCCAGCACCTCCCCGGCCCGGTCCCCGGGGACGAAGAGCACGCCGTCGTCGTCCCCGAAGACGACGTCGTCACCGGTCACGGTGTGTTCCCCGAAACGCGCCGAGACCAGCGCCTCCGGCTCACGCGGCAGCACCCGCGCCGGACCGGGCGGGTAGCTTCCGTACCCGAACACCGGCAGCCCGATCTCCACCAGCTCCGGGGTGTCGCGGTACAGCCCCCAGACCACGACCCCGGCCACCCCGGCAGCGCGGGCCTCCAGCACCGCCAGGTCGCCGATGCACGCCTCGTCCGTCCGGCCACGGTTGTCGATCACCAGGACGTCGCCCGGCCGGGCCGCCCCGAACGCCTCCAGGAAGACGTCCACGCTGCCGTAGTGGCGTACCGGCAGCGCCCGTCCGGCGACGCGGCGTCCGCGTACCACCGCCGCGATCCCGGGCGGCGCGGCGCGCAGTGGCACCCCCAGCCGTACGCAGGCGTCGGCCAGCAGCGGCGTGGTCACGTCGGCGAATGCCTCAAGCATGGCGTGCTCCCCGGCTCGGCCCGGCCACCGGTAGGGCCGGACGGCGATGCGCCGATCCTAGTGCCGCGTCAGCCAGGGCTTGCCCGGTGAGGAGCGCCGTCCGGTGTGGGTGCAGCGCAAGGCGCCGTGCCGGGCGTTGTGACGGGGCAGGCCTTGGCCGATGCGGCTGTTGGGCCGGGCCGGGCGGAGTCCGGCGGGGCAGGTCGCGGGGCGCCGGCTCAACTCCCATGCCGGGGGCGGCGGATCGGCGGTGCCGGGCCCGTACCGTCCCGCGCTCGGGCCGGTCGGCCGCCGGGCCGCTCCGCGCGGAGCATGGAGAAGATCACCTGATCGTGCCACCGTCCGCCACGCCATTGCGCGGAGCGCAGCACGCCCTCCCTGACGAAGCCCGCCTTCTCCAGCGCGCGCTGCTCGGCGAGGTTGGCGAAGTCCGTCCAGGCTTGGAGCCGTTCGGCCCGGGTGTGGTCGAAGAGGTACCCCGCCAGCAGGCGTTGGGCCAGGGTGCCTATGCCACGGCCACGCACGGCCGGCACCAGGCCGATCCCCAGGGTCCAGCAGGTCGAGGTGGCAGGGCGCCCCCAGGTGCCGGCGAACCACTCGACCCTGCCGACCGTCCGGCCCGCCTCCGCGACGGCGAGCACGCCGCCGTCGGGGCCGAGCAGGCCGTTCTCCGCGAACTGCCGACGCAGCCCGGCCGGTGAACCGAAGCCGAACCACTGGTACTCGCCGGTCCCCTCCGGCCCGCTGAACTCGCGCTCGAACAGGTCGAGGTCCCCGGCGGTCACCGGACGCAACGTGATCTCCTCGGGCACGGCACGACTCCTGATCCTCTCGACCACCAGGGCCCGGCCGCGTACGGCCGACGTGGGCAACGGCATCCGACTCTCCCACACGTCGAGCCGCGCCCGGCAGGATGCCCGGCGCAGCCGGACGGCACACCTAGCGCCGGGGGGCGTCCAGCAGGCGGGCGGTGAACTCTGCGAGTCGCGCTGCCACCTGATTCAGCGTCAGCTTGGCGGCGAGGTGTTCCACGAGGTCGGCGCGGACGGCGGCGAGCAGCGCGTGGGCGGTGAAGTCGCTGTCGGCGTCGGTGGCGTCCGGGAGGCGGCGCAGGGCGTCCCGGAGCGTGCGGTGCCACCAGGCGTAGTGGCCGGCCTGGTAGGGGCTGCCGCGGCCGGCCTCCTCCAGCGCGAGCGACAGCTGACGGTTGTCGAACTTGAAGCGGAGGATGGCGTCGAGCACGGCGGGCACCCGTTCCCGGGGCGGGGTGTCCGGGCCCAGTGGCGGCGGGCCGTTCTCCACGGCTTGCCGCAGCGGCTCGATCCGCGCCTCGACCACCGCGAGGATCAGTCCGGTGCGGTCGCCGAAGCCACGGAAGAGCGTGCCCTTGCCGACCCCGGCCGCCGCGGCCACGTCGTCCATGGAGACACCTCGCGGACCGCCACCGCGCGCGAACAGCTCGTCGGCGGCGGCGATCACGGCCTGCCGGTTGCGTTCGGCGTCGGAGCGCGCCTTGCGTTCAGCCATCGCCCTTCGCATCCCTCCGGTCGGAAACGGGTGCCGATCCGTTCCACTCAACCGGACCAACGGTCCGTATTCTATCGGCACCACGGGCCGGTGGCCGGGACGGGCCCCCGGCGCCTACCGGTCGCCGGCGAACTCGGCGACCAGGCCGTGCGGTGCGTCGTCGCCGAACATCAGCTCTTGGATGCGGTCGGCGTCGGCGGCCTCGGTGCCGCGGGTGAACATGGCCTGCTCGTACGCGGTGAGCGCGGCCTCGGCGTCGCCGGGGTGCGCGGCGAGGGCCGTGGCGAGTTCGGCCCCGTCGAGCATGGCGAGGTTGGCGCCCTCGCCGTTGGGGGCCGCGAGGTGGGCGGCGTCGCCGAGCAGGGTGACGCCCGGCACGCGGTCCCAGCGGTGCCCGGTCGGCAGGGCGTACAGCGGGCGCAGGATCGGCGCGGTGTCGCCGTCGGTGATCAGCGCGGTCAACTCCGGCGTCCAGCCGTCGAATTCCCGCGCGATCCGTGCGGCGGCCTCGGCGGGCGCGGTGAAGTCGACGTCCGCGAACCACCCCTGCGACCTGCGCAGCGCCACGTAGGTGTGGAGGGTCCCGCCGCTCTCCCGGTGGGCCTGGATCCCCTTGCCCGGGGCGAGCGCGAGCATCGACCCGCCGCCGATCGCCTTGGCGGTGGCCGGGTGCTGGGCGTCGGCGTCGAACAGGTAGGTCTCGACGAACGACGTGCCGGTGTACTCGGGCGTGGCCTCGGAAAGCAGCGGGCGCACCCGTGACCAGGCGCCGTCCGCGCCGACCAGCAGGGCCGTGGTGACGGTGGCGCCGTCGGCGAACGCCACCTCGTGGCGGCCCCCGCCGAGCGGGCGGACACCGGTGACCTTGCGCCCCCACCGGACGGTGCCGGCCGGCAGCGAGCCGAGCAGGATCTCCCGCAGCTCGCCGCGCTGCACCTCGGGGCGTCCCCCCGTGCCGTCGTCGGCCTTGTCGAACAGGACGTTCCCGGCCGGGTCGAGGATCCGCATCGCCTGGCGGCCCTCCAGGATGATGTCGCGGAACTCGTCCCTCAGGCCGGCCGCCTGGAGGGCGATCTGCCCGTTGTAGTCGTGGATGTCGAGCATCCCGCCCTGCGAACGCGCCGTCGGCGAGGGTTCCGCCTCATAGACGGTGGCCGCTATGCCGTTGACGTGCAGGACGCGGGCGAGCGTGAGGCCGCCGAGTCCGGCGCCGATGATCGTGACAGGGGTGCGCATCGCTGCGGCTCCTTGGGGATCGAGGCGGCCCGGTGAGCTTCGGCACGCCTGCCTGGCATGCCGTTCCATGTTGGAACGGCGCTCCATTCTGGAACGTCGCTCCATGCTGGAACGACGCTCCAGTTATGTCAAGATGTCGGCATGGCAACGCGGACGCGCCGATCACAGCGGCGCACAGAGGCGCTCTCCCGCGAGCGCATCGTCGAGGCCGCCGTCGAACTGCTCGACACGGTCGGTGAGAGCGGGCTGACGTTCCGGGCACTGACCGAGCGGCTCGCCACCGGGACCGGGGCGATCTACTGGCATGTGGCCAACAAGGACGAGCTGCTCGGCGCCGCCACCGAAGCCGTGGTCGGCGCCGCGCTGGCCGTCGAACCGGTCGCGCCTACGACGCCCGCCGCGCCCGCGGACTCCCCGCCTGACGAGATCCGCGCCGTCGCCCTCGGCCTGTTCGAGGCGATCGACGACCACCCGTGGCTCGCCACCCAACTCGCCACGCAACTCTCCCGCAGCCCCTGGGGCTCGGTGACCCCGCGGATCTTCGACAGCATCGGCCGACGCGTCCGCGCGCTCGGCGTGCCTGAGGACGGCTGGTTCACGGCGACCTCGGCGCTGGTCCACTACGTCCTCGGCGCGGCCGGTCAGAACGCCGCCAACTCCCGCGCCGACGGCCCCCCGAAAGACCGCGCCGAGTTCCTCGACGACGTCGCGACGGCCTGGGAAGAACTCGACCCCGACGACTACCCCTTCGCCCGGGCCGTCGCCGGCCAACTACGCGACCACGACGACCGCGAACAATTCCTCGCCGGCCTCGACCTCGTCCTCGCCGGCATCACCGCCCTCCACCCTCCCTCCAAGCCGACGCACCCCCCACACACCCCCTGAGCCACCCAGCGCCCGGTCACGGAGGCCACCGCAACGGCCCGTGTCGGAGACGAAGCGTCGTCGCCAACGACGCGGCCGCGCCCGGAAACCCAGCCGCCCGGCCCGGGCGCGCAGCCGGAGCCCACGCCGTGTTGCGTGGCCCACCGGACATGTGAGAGCCCCCGACGCCCGGCCGCTGCCCCTGACAGCGCGGCCCGCCACGCATCCGGGAACGCCCCCGACCACCCGCGCTCCCACCAGACGTGCACCATCGCTCGGCGCTCTCACCCGCAGCCCGGGCCGTCCGCCTCCCCACCACGTGCACTGCCGCGCCGACGGCCGAACCGCTCGCTCTACCGCGCTTCGAGCCGACGGCAGTTCGCCCGGACCGCGGGATCGGCCCGACGCGCCGACCCCGACCGCGCGGCCCCGTCCACCTCCACCCGGCCGCCTGCCGAGACCCGCTCGACATTGAGGGGCGCCCCCAACCTCCCGCCACTACCCATCCGGAGGCGCCCCGACCACCCACGCATCCGCCCCCGGCAACGCAACCCGTCGACCTCCACTCGCCCCCGGCGACCAAGCACCTCGGCGCTCCACCTCCACCTCACGCCCCGAGGCCTGCCGCACACCCGGGGCACCCCCAACGCCCCAACCTCCCGCGCGCCCGCCCCTCACAGCGCGGCCCTCCGAAGCCCGGGGCACCCCCAACCGCCCCGGCGCCGACCCCGGCAACCCGGCCCCGCCGCACGCCCCAGGCACCCCCAACCACCCCCGCCCCACCGAACACGCACACTCCCGCACTCCCACCGGCAGCCCTGACCATCCCCCCTCCCCCACCACATCCGCTGCCGCGCCCAGGGTCGGGCCGCGAGGGCGGTCCCACGCGTCGACCACGCCCGCGCTCGGCCTCACCCGTTTCCGGGGTTCACCGCCCCCGTGGCCGGCGCGGCGGGCGCGGGGTGGAGGGGGCGGTGGTAGCGGAGTTCGGGGAGTTCTGTCGGGCCGTAGTCGTCGTGCTGGACGGCTCCGTCCGCCGTGTAGCCGGCGGTTTCGTAGAAGTGGCGGGCCCGGGTGTTGTCGGCGAGTACCCAGAGCAGCAGGGTGCCGTGGCCCTGGTCGGCCGCGCGGGACTCGGCCGTGGCGAGAAGGGTGCGGCCGATGCCGGTGCCCATGAGGTCGGGGCGGACGTAGAGCGCGTAGAGCTCGCCGGCGTCGGGGCCGGGGGGACCGCCGCGGTAGGAGCCGACGCAGGCCCAGCCGGTCACCGTCCCGTCGGCGCCTACCGCGACGAGGTCGGTCCCGGGGCGGTCGGGGCGGCGGAGCAGCGCGCGGCGGCGTAGCGCGTCCTCCTCGACGGACATGGCGGCGAGGTAGGACGCGGGGACGATCCCGGCGTAGGCGTGGCGCCAACCGCCAACACGGATCGCCGATACCGCGTCGACGTCGGCCTCGGTCATCTCGCGGACGTGTGTCATCACGGCACGGTAGCCCGGTCCCCGGCGCCGTCGCCCCGGATTTTCCGCGGTGAAAGTCGCCGTCGGCGTCGGGCGTCGCCGCCGGTCGGACCGGCCGGGCGGCGGTGTGGACCAACGGCGGTGGGAACGCGGCCTTCCGGTACGGGGGACGGAGGCGTACGGTCGGCGCGTTATTGTCATGCACACGATTGCCGACGCGATGGGGCGGTGGGACGTGGACGCGACGCGGAACGGAATGTGGCCCCGGCGCGGGGTGCTCACGGCGGCGGGGGCGCTGGCGGCCGGAGCGGTGACCGGCGGAGGGCGGGCGCGGGCGGCGGTACGGGGATTGACCGGGACCGCCGTGTTGTCGCCACGCCAGCGGGCCGGCCAACGGGTCGTCTACTCCTACCCCGGCCCCACCCCGCCCGCCTCACTGCTGCGGGCGATCTCGGCGGGCGAGTGCGCCGGGGTCGTCTTCTTCGGCGAGAACATCTCCGACGAGGCCCAAATAGCCTCCGTCATCGGTCAGTTGCGGCAGGCCAACGCCGCCGGACCGGTCGGAGCACCGCTGTTGCTCATGACCGACCAGGAGGGCGGCGAGGTCCGGCGGCTGCCGGGCGCACCGGTGCCCTCCGAGAAGCGGATCGGGCAGTCCGCCGACCCGGCGGGGCAGGCCGCGAACGCCGGAACCGGTGCCGGGCGCAACCTCGCCGGCGTCGGCATGAACGTCAACCTCGCGCCCGTGCTCGACGTCTTCCGCGAGCCCGGTGACTTCATCGACGAGTACCAGCGTTCGTACAGCGACGACCCCGCCGTGGTGGCCGAGTGCGCCGCCGCCTTCGTCACGGCGCAGCAGGCCACCGGGGTGGCCGCCACCGCCAAGCACTTCCCCGGCCTCGGCGCCGCCACCCGCGCCCAGGACACCGACACCGGACCGGTCACGCTCACCCTGAGCCGGTCCGAGCTGCGTACGGTGGACGAGGCGCCGTACGCCGCCGCCATCGGCGCCCAGGTCCGGCTGGTCATGGTCTCCTGGGCGGTCTACCCGGCGCTCGATCCGCGGTGGCCGGCCGGGCTCTCCTCCACCGTGGTCCAGGGGGAGTTGCGCGGCCGGCTCGGCTTCACCGGGGTCACCGTCACCGACGCCCTGGAAGCCGGCGCCCTCCCCGGCGGGTACGACACCGGGCGGCGTGCCGTGCTCGCGGCCGACGCGGGGATGGATCTGCTGCTGTGTTCCGCCCGCGACACCGGCCAGTGCGACGCGGCCGTGACCGCGCTCGCCGCCGCGTACACCGGCGGGCGGCTCGACCCCGTCGCCTTCGACGCCGCCGTCCAGCGGGTCGGCGCGCTGCGGGCCGCGCTGTCCTGAGCGCACCGGGAGGGTCAGCCGGGCTCGCGGACGGTGACGGCGCCGGCCGGGCAGAGCGCGGCGGCCTCCCGGGCGGCACCGCGCAGCCGGGCCGGCGGGCGGGGCGTCACCAGCACCACCAGGCCGTCCTCCGGGTCCTGGTCGAAGATCTCCGGCGCGGTCAGCGCGCACATGCCCGCGCCGCAGCAGCGTTCACGGTCGACGGCGAGTTCCAACGGTCTCACCCCCGCTCCCAGGTGACCGGAAGCCGGTGCACCCCGTAGATGGAGGAGTCGGTGCGCAGCGGAACCTCCTCGGCCGGCACGGCGAGCCGCAGCGTGGGGAAGCGGCGGAAGAGGGCGGGTATGGCCACCCGCATCTCGACGCGGGCGAGTTGCTGGCCCAGGCACTGGTGGATGCCGTGGCCGAAGCCGAGGTGGCCGGTGGCCTTGCGGCGCAGGTCGAGGGTGTCGGGGTCGGGGAAGCGTTCCGGGTCTCGGTTGGCGGCCTGCACGGAGAGGGTGACGGTGTCGCCGGCCTTGATGAGGCGTCCGGCCAGTTCGACGTCCTCCAGCGCGGTGCGGGCGCCGGTGTGGGCGATGCTGAGGTAACGCATCAGTTCCTCGACGGCCGGGTCGGCCAGTTCGGGTTCGGCCCGCAGCGCCGCGAGTTGTGCGGGGTCGCTCAGCAGCGCGAAGGCGCCCAGGGAGAGCATGTTGGCGGTGGTGTCGAGGCCGGCGCCGAGCAGGAAGGTGCCGATGCCGGCGAGTTCGCCGTCGCTCAGCTCGGTCTCCCGGGTGAGGTCGCCGAGCAGGTCGTCGGTGGGCCGGGCCCGCTTGGCGACGACCAGGGTGTGGACGTACTCGTGGATCGCGGTGATGGCGGCGCCCTGGTCCGCCATGGTGGCGTTCTGGTCGTTGACGGTCGCCACGTGCCGCTGGAAGAGGTCGCGGTCGGAGTAGGGCACGCCGAGCAGCTCGCAGATCATCAGCGCGGGCACCGGCTGGGCGTAGGCGGCCACCAGGTCGAGCGGTCCGCCGGAGCGTTCCATCGCGTCCAGGTGCTCGGTGACGATCTCCTCGACGCGTTCGGTGAGCAGGCGCATGCGGCGGACGGTGAACTTGCCGGTGAGCAGCCGCCGGTAGCGGGTGTGTTCGGGGGCGTCGAGGCCGGTGAGGTCGCCGACCGGTGCCGGTGGCAGCTCACTGGTGGGCCCGCCGGGGAACGGGTAGTGCAGTATCTCGTAGCGGGAGCTGAAGCGCGGGTCGGCCAGGATCGCGCGGATGACGGCGTGTCCGGTGGCGAGCCATCCGACGTGGCCGTCCGGGTAGGTCATCGGGGTCAGCGGGTGCTGTTCGCGCAACCGTCCCAGCTCGGCGGGCGGGTCGAACGGGCAGCCGGCCGGCCGCTCCAGCGGCAGGGTGACGGGCTCGGACTGTGCGGCGTGGTCGACGGGGCAGGACGTCATGGCGGTCTCCGGAGGTGTGTCGGCGGGTGGTAACCCGGTGGTCCGGGTGATGGCGGGCGGAACGGTCATGGACGTGGCTCGCCGTTCGGGGGTGGCGAACTCGGGCATGGCTGTCCTGTCGGGTGAGGGGCTGCGGGGGGAGGTCGGCGGCATCAGCGCACCCAGCCGGTGTAGCCCTGGCCGCCGTGGCGGCGGGCGCGGCCGGCGGGGCGTCCGCCGCCGGGTTCCAGGGCGGCGGAGGCGGCGCGTACCAGCCAGGCGTTGACCGACAGGCCCTCGCGTCCGGCGGCGTCCTCGACCCGGGCCTTGAGGTGGGCGGGGAGACGGAAGTTGATCCGGGCCGTGCCGCCCTCGTCACCGTCGGCCGGAGGGGGCGGGGGCGCGGTGTGCGCGGACGCGCTGTCGTACCCCCAGTCCGCCTCGTACGCCTCCGGGGGCGGCGGCGGGACCACCACGAACTCCGGGTCGAGGCCGCGCAGCCGCACCTCGACGGAGCCGGGCGCCAGGTCCCGGGTGACCTCCGCCATGGCCGCCGACAGCGCGCTCAGCAGGGTGAGCCGGGCGGACGACTCCAGCGGCGCGGCGAGGCGTTCGGCCAGGGCGCGGGCTTCCTCGCCGCCCGAGTCCGCGGCGACCGCGATCTCGTGCCGGAGGTTGTCGACGTACGGGGTGAGATCCATGGCACCATCATGGCACATGTATGGCGCCACACGCGGAGCGTTTTTTCGGCCCGCGGCACCAAGGCGGCGTCCGCGCACGTCAACCACCCGACAGGCCACGGGCAAACACGGCTCCACCATGCGCCACCATGGCGCCAACCCGCCCACGCGGCTCCGCGCCCCACCCCCTTTGACACCCCCGCCGCCTTCACTATCGTGGCAGTCGTGCCACTTTTCGCGTCCGTCCACCGGCGGTCCGGCGCCCCGCGTTCCGGGGCCGTCGCCGCCAACGCCCTTGGAGGAAGCCATGGTTGACCGGACCGACCCCGCCGCCCCGCCCGGGATGCCGCGCGTGCGCCGGTGCCCGTACGACCCCGCCCCCGAGTACGCGCGGCTGCGCGAGGAGGCCCCGGTCAGCCGGATCTCGTTCCCCGGCGGCGGAACGGGCTGGCTGGTCACCCGCTACCAGGACGTGCGGGCGATGCTGGCCGACCCGAGGTTCAGCTCGCGGCAGGGCACCACGGCGCCGCAGGTGCGTCCGGTCCCGGCCGCCCTGCCCGAGCCGCCGCCGGGCGCGCTACTGCGGCTGGACGAGCCGGAGCACCGCACGTACCGGCGGCCGGTGATGCGCGCGTTCACCGTCAAGCAGGTCACCCGGCTGCGTCCGCGCATCCAGCGGATCACCGACGACCACCTGGACGCCATGGAACGCGACGGCGGGCCGGTGGACCTGGTGGCCGCGCTCGCGCTGCCGGTGACCTCACTGGTCATCTGCGAACTGCTCGGAGTCTCCTACGCCGACCGCGGCGCCTTCCAGGGGCTGGCCGGACGGCTCCTGGCCGTCGACATCTCGCCGGAGCAGTCCGCGCAGGACCGGGCGGCGCTCGCCGCCTTCATGACCGACCTGGTGGCCGCCAAGCGCCGCGACCCGGGGGACGACCTGATCAGCGCCCTCATCGCGGAGGCCGACGCCGACCCGGACTCGCCGCTGACCGATCACGCGCTCACCATCCTCGGCGCGTTGCTGCTCATCGCCGGCCACGAGACCACCGCCAACATGATCTCGCTGGGCGCGCTGACCCTGCTCGACCACCCCGACCAGCTGGCCGCCTGGCGGGCCCGGCCGGAGCTGGCCGACCGGGCGGTGGAGGAGCTGCTGCGTTACCTGACGATCATTCAGTTCGGGCTGGCGAGGGTGGCGACCGAGGAGGTGACGCTGGGCGGCCGGACGATCCGGGCCGGGGAGATGGTGGTGGCCGCGCTGCCGTCCGCCAACCGCGATCCGCTGATGGGCCTGGCGGATCCGGACCGGCTCGACATCACCCGCTCCCCCGCCCCACATCTGGCCTTCGGGTTCGGTCCCCACCAGTGCCTGGGTCAGCAACTCGCCCGCGCCGAGCTCCAGATCACCCTCGGCTCGCTCTTCGCCCGCTTCCCCACGTTGCGTACCGCCGTGCCCACCGCGGAACTCCCGTTCCGGGACGACATGATCATCTACGGGCTGCACGCGCTGCCGGTCACCTGGTGACCGCCGCCGGTGGGCGCCGGCGCGTCACGCCTGGGCGCCGGGTTCGGCGAGCACCGCGAACGCCGTCGGCAGCAGCCTGGCCACCGCGCCCACCGGCACCTCGGCGGTACGACGGCGCTGCCGCACCGTGCGGATCACCGCCCGGGTCGCCGACAGCGCCGCCATCGCGGCCACCGAGGCCCGCAGATCGGCGTCGGGGCCGGGCGGCACCCGGTCGGCGAGGAGTTCGGCGAAGCGCTCCTCACGCCGCATGAAGGCGTGCACCAGCCGGTCGGTGACCGCCTCCTCGGTGCCCTCCAGCGGATGGACGAGGGCCACGAGCGTGGACCGCGGCCCGTCCTGGAGCACCGCGAGCATCGCCTCGCGCAACGCGGGCAGCGGCGGTTCGGCGCGCGGCCGGCCGGCCAGTTCGGCTTCGAGCCGGTCGAAGAACTCCGCCAGATCGGGGAGCAGCAGGTCTTCCTTGCTGGCGAAGTAGCGGAAGAACGTGCGCGGGGAGACCCCGGCCGCCTCGACGATGTCGGCGACCGTCGTCCGCGCGAAGCCCTGTTCGCGGAACAACCGCGCCGCGGCCTTCCGCAGCGCCTGCCGGGTCTCGGCCTTCTTGCGCTCCCGCAGCCCCGCCGCGGGTACGTCACCGGATCCAGCCATGCCCACAGGGTAGCCGACCGCGAGGCCGCCCCCGGTGTCGCGGGGACCGCAAAGCCGCAGTTCACGCGGGTGGTCCGGGGGTTCGCCCGAGCGGTCAGGCCGACCGCGGCCGGGTGGCGGTGCCGTCCGGGCGGGCGTGCTCGGTGAGGACCGCGCGCAGCCGTACAGCGGCCCAGGCGCGTTCCGCCTCGTCCAGTTCCTCCAGCGCGCTCTCGATGCGCGACTGCCACCAGGCGGACTGGCGGGTGCGCTCCTGCTCGGCGCCGGCCGTCCCCTCGGTGGCCCGCAGCAGCGCGGCGGTCTGCTCCAGCCGCTCCGCCTCCGCCCGTTCCCGTACCGTGTCGCCGCGCCCGAACCAGCGCGCGACGGCCTGCCGCATCCCGCCCCAGGTGTCCGTTCCCACGGCCGTCACCACCGCCGTGCCACCGGCCGCGGCAAGCGCGGTGAACGCCTCGTCCAGCACTCGCCCCGCCCCCTTCCGCTCCCTCGACTCAGACCGAGGGTAACCCCGTCGGGCGGGGCCGGGCAGGACATGGCGTCAACTGGCCGTGCGGCGCGCGGAGTTACGCCCGGCGCCGGGAGGTGTTCACCCCGCGGCGGCGTCCTCGTCCACCGGGCCGTCGGTGAGCCCGAGCCGCAGGTGTTCGACGTGGTAGAGCGCCTGGTCGAGGAGTTCCGCGACGTGGTTGTCGTAGAGCGCGTAGACCACCGAGCGGCCCTGCCGGGTGCCGGTGACCAGGCCGAGGTTGCGCAGCAGGCGGAGTTGGTGTGAGCAGGCGGACTGCTCCATGCCGACCTCGGCGGCGAGTTCGGTGGCGGGCAGCGGGCCCTCCCGCAGCCGGGCCAGGATCAGCAGCCGGGACGGGGTGGCCAGGGCCTGGAGGGTGGTGGCCACCTTGGCCGCGTCGGCGGCGTCCAGGCGCGCGCGTGGCACGGCGTTGCTTGCGGTGGCGGCGGCTCCATGACCCATGGCCACCATGGTACCGACCGGAGATGAACACATGAATGAGTGTTCATGCGTTCCTGTATGGTGGTCCGGTACCCACCGAGCCCCCGCGTTGCGAAGGAACCCGCCGCGATGTCCTCCACCCTCACCCGCCCGGCGCCGCGCGCCGGTGGCGACCCTGCCGCCCCGCCGCCCGCGCGGCGTACCCGGATCCTGGCGCTGCCCGAGGCCCGGTGGGCGGCGCTGGCGCTGGCGTTCTTCCTGATCGCGCTGGCGGCGCAGGCGCTGGGTGCCCCGGCGTGGGCGTGCGGAACGCTGTACGCGCTGGTGTACGCGGCCGGCGGGTGGGAGCCGGGGTGGGCGGGGCTGACCGCGCTGCGGCAGAAGACCCTCGACGTGGACCTGCTGATGGTGGTCGCCGCCCTCGGCGCGGCGGCGATCGGGCAGGTGCTGGACGGGGCGCTGCTGATCGTCATCTTCGCCACCTCCGGCGCCCTGGAGGCGCTGGCCACCGCCCGCACGGCGGACTCGGTACGCGGACTGCTCGACCTCGCGCCGGCCACCGCCACCCGGATCACCGACGACGGCGCCGAGGAGACCGTCCCCTCGGCCGAACTCGCCGTCGGCGACGTCGTCCTGGTCCGCCCCGGCGAGCGGATCGGCGCCGACGGCCGGGTACTGGACGGGGCGAGCGAGGTCGACCAGGCCACCATCACCGGCGAACCGCTGCCGGTGGCCAAGTCCGCCGGGGACGAGGTCTTCGCGGGCACCCTCAACGGCACCGGCGCGCTGCGCGTCAAAGTCGAACGCGACCCGGCCGACTCGGTGATCGCCCGGATCGTGGCCATGGTGGAGGAGGCCTCCGGCACCCTGGCGCCGACCCAGCTGTTCATCGAGAAGGTCGAGCAGCGCTACTCGATCGGCATGGTGGCGGCCACGCTGGCGCTCTTCGCGGTGCCGCTGTGCTTCGGCGCGGCGTTGCAGCCCACGCTGCTGCGGGCGATGACGTTCATGATCGTCGCCTCGCCGTGCGCCGTGGTGCTGGCCACCATGCCGCCGCTGCTCTCCGCGATCGCCAACGCCGGACGCCACGGGGTGCTGGTGAAGTCGGCGGTGGTGATGGAACGCCTCGGCCAGGTGGACCAGGTGGCGCTGGACAAGACCGGCACGCTGACCGAGGGGACACCCCAGGTCACCGACGTCCGCCCGGTGCCCGGCGCGGGCCTGACCGAGGACGAGTTGCTCACCGTGGCCGCCGCCGCCGAGCACCCCAGCGAGCATCCGCTGGCCCGCGCCGTGGTGGCCGCCGCCGCTGCCCGGGGCCTGCGCCCGCCGCCCGTCACCGACTTCGCCTCGGCCCCCGGCACCGGCGTCACCGCCACCGTCGACGGCCGCCGGGTCGCCGTGGGCAGCCCGACCCGCCTGCCGGCCGCGGCGGACGGCCCGGCTACCGTGGTGGCCGAGGAGCTGGCCGGGAAGGGGCGCACCGTGGTCGTGGTCGAGGTGGACGGGGTGCCGTCCGGGGTGCTCGGCATCGCCGACCGGCTGCGCGACCAGGCCCCCGAGGCGGTCGCCGCGCTCACCGCCCTGACCGGCCACCCGCCGGTGCTGGTCACCGGGGACCACGCGGGTGCCGCGGTGCCGCTCGGCCGCCGCACCGGCATCACCGACATCCGCGCCGGACTGCTGCCGGAGCAGAAGGTGGCGGTGGTACGGGAGTTGGAACGGGCCGGGCGCAGGGTGCTGGTGGTGGGCGACGGTGTCAACGACGCCCCCGCGCTGGCCGCCGCCCACACCGGCGTGGCGATGGGCCGGGCCGGCTCGGACCTGGCGCTCCAGACCGCGGACGCCGTCGTGGTCCGCGACGAACTGGCCACCGTGCCCGCGGTGGTGGCCCTCTCCCGCCGGGCCCGCTCGCTGGTGACGCAGAACCTGGTGGTGGCCGCGGTCTTCATCACCGGCCTGGTCGTCTGGGACCTGGTCGGCACCCTGCCGCTGCCGCTCGGTGTCGCCGGGCACGAGGGCTCCACGGTGATCGTCGGCCTCAACGGACTGCGGCTGCTGGCCGATTCCGCGTGGCGCCGCGCCGCGACGGGGCGGGCGTCATGAGCCGCCGGGATCGCGGGGAAGCCCGCGCCGCCGGGCCGGCCCGCTGCACCGTGACCGTCTGCCGCGGCTGCTGCTGCGGCACCGGCAAGGTCCCCGGCGTCGACCACGCGGCCCAACTCGCCGAGCTGCGGCGGGCGTTGTCCGGCACCGCCACGGTGCGCCCGGTCACCTGCCTGGACGCCTGCGAACACGCCAACGTCATCGTGGTGCAGCCCTCGGCGGCCGGACGCGCGGCCGGCGGACGCCCGGTCTGGCTCGGCCTGGTCAACGACCCGGACGCGGTGGGCGACATCACCGCCTGGGTCGAGGCGGGCGGCCCCGGCCTCGCCGACCCGGCGGGCATCCTGGACCTGTACGCGTTCTCCCCGTCGCGCCGGATACGCCGGGACGCCGAACTGAGCTGACGCCACGTCAGGACGAATGGCCGCCCCGGACGGCGGCGAGCACGGCGGGGACCAGGGCCGTCACGCCGCGCCGCACGGCGTCCCGGGGAGCGGCCGCGTGCGCCGGGGCGCTCAGCCCCGCGTCGACACGGCCCGGCAGACCGGTCCCGACGACCGTGCCGAGCACCACCACCGCGGCGATCGTCACCCCGGCCCGCCGCCGCTTCGGCGCGGACGGGGAACCGGTACGGGCGGACGGACTCCGACGATCGGACACGGCGACTCCTCGCGGCGGTACGGCCGGCTCGGCCGGGGCTGTGGTGACGACACCCCCGAGCGTGTCGCACCCCGGCCCCCGCGATCGATGGGGCCTCCCGGCCGGTGGAAGGTGGGGCTGTCCCCCGTCCGCCGTTGCCGTACGGGGCCTGCCCCGGCGGCGGACGGGCTTGTACGGTACCGGCACGCACCCGTACCCCAGCCGAGGAGACCACCGGCCATGAGCCGCAGTGACACCAATGTCCCGCCGTCCGTGCCGTGGTCGTCCGCGCGGGACTACGCGGAGTTGAACGTCCCCGTGCGCGGAGGGGAGTTGACGGTGCTGCGGCGGGCCGCGAGGGAGCCGGGGGCGCCGGTGGTGCTGGCGCTGCACGGAATCACGGCGAACGCGCTGGCGTGGTCGCGGGTCGCCGACCATCTGGCCGGGCGGGTCACCGTGGTGGCGCCGGATCTGCGCGGCCGGGCGGGCAGCCGGGCGCTGCCGGGGCCGTACGGGATCGGGGCGCACGCCGAGGACGTGGCGGCGGTCGCCGAGGCGCTGGGCCTGGAGTCGGCGGTGCTCGCCGGCCACTCGATGGGCGCCTTCGTCGCCGCCCTCACCGCCGTCCGCCACCCCGGGCGCTTCGCCTCCGTGGTGCTGGTCGACGGCGGGCTCGCCTTCCCCGCACCGGCCGGGCTCGGCACCGACGAACTGCTGGAGGCGGTCATCGGCCCGGCGATGCGCAGGCTGCGCATGACCTTCCCGGACCGGGACGCCTACCGCGACTACTGGCGGGTCCACCCCGCGTTCGGCGGCCGGTGGTCACCGTGGACGGACGCCTACCTCCAGCGCGATCTGACCGGCGCCGAGCCCGAGTTGACCTCGTCGTGCGTGCTGGACGCGGTGCGCGAGGACGGCGCCGGGGTATTCGGCGACCCGCGGGTCCGTTCCGCGATCCGCGAGCTGCCGCACCCGGCCCGGCTGCTGTGGGCCGAGCGCGGGCTGCTGGACGAACCGCAGGGCCTGTACGACGAGGAACGGCTGGCCACCGCCGCGCTCGAGCCGGACCGGGTGGCGACCCATCGGATCCCGGACACCAACCACTACACCGTGCTCGGCGGCGACGCCGGCGCGCGGGCGGTGGCCGGTCATCTGCTGGACGCGGCGGGTCTGCGCTGACCGCCGTCCGGCCTGCCGGTCACGTCGCCCCCGCGACGACGTGCGGGCGGCGCCGGTCGGTCATCCGAGGTTGACCGGGAGGGACTCCATGCCGAAGACGACGGAGTACTTGCGGAAGCGGAGTTCCTCGGCCGGCACCGCCAGCGTCATCTCCGGGAAGCGGCGTACCAACGCCGGGTAGGCGGCACGCAGTTCCATCTTCGCCAGTTCCGCGCCGATGCAGCGGTGGATGCCGTGCCCGAAGGCCAGGTGGGAGCCGGCCGCCGGGCGGGTGGGGTCGAACTCCTCCATGTGCGGCCCGAGGTGTTCGTCGCGGTCGGCGCCGGACAGCGAGCACAGCACGATGTCACCGCTGCCGATGGCCTGGCCGCCGATCTCCAGGTCCCGGCGGGCGAAGCGCGGGAAGGCCACCTGGACGACGGTGAGGTAACGCAGCAGCTCGTCGACGAACGGGTCGATCGCGGCGTCGTCGGCGAGGAGCGCGGTGAAGTGCTGCCGGTCCTGGAGCATCAGCAGGGTGCCCAGCGCCAGCATGCTGGCGGTGGTCTCCAGGCCGCCGGTGAGCACGCCGTCGGCGAGCCCGGCCAGCTCCTCGTCGTCGATGGCGTCGCCGTGCTCGCGCACCAGCATCCCCAGCAGCCCGTCGCCGGGGTTCTCCCGTTCCTTCTTGACGATGTCGCGCAGGTAGGAGAGGGACTCCGATATCGCGCCGAAGGAGGCGTCGGCGCCGGAGAAGACGTCGAAGCGGCTGGTGCCCAGGCGCTGGAACTCCTCCCGGTCCTCGTAGGGCACACCGAGGAGTTCGCAGATCACCAGGGAGGGGATGGGCATGGCGAAGGCTTCGACGAGGTCGACCGGGCCGGTCGCGGCGGCCATCTCGGCGAGCCGTTCCTCGACGATGGTGTGGATGCGCGGGGTGAGCCGGCTCAGCCGCCGCATGGTGAACTCCGGGGTCAGCAGCCGCCGCAGCCGGGTGTGGTCCGGCGGGTCGGCGAACCCCAGGCCCCCGGGGCTGGTGCCGGAGGTGACGCCGGTGCCGATGAGGTTGGTGAAGTCGTTGCTGAAGCTGCCGGCGTCCCCGAGGACCGCCTTGGCCTCCTCGTAACCGGTCACCAGCCACACGTTCACGCCCAGCGGCACCTTGAGCTTGGTCACCGGCGCCTTGCGGCGCATCGCGCCGAGGTCGGGCACCGGGTCGAGCCCGTCACGGCGCAACGGCATCAGCGTCGACTCCGGCAGCGCCTTCGACAGATCGAAGCCCTTTTTGCGAAGGTTCGCCATATATCTGCGCCCGAGCCAGGCGCCAATGCGCGTACGGATTTTCATCATGTAGGTAATACTGCACGGTCCCGCGACAAGCCGTGTCACCCGTAAACCCCCATATATCTACCCAAACTGCCCAAAACAGACAGCCAGGATGGGCGGCCCGCGAAAACATGTGCGGTGATATCGCCCTTACGAAGGATTGTCGCACCTTGTCGCCGTATGGCGCCGGTCGTCGCGGCGGACCGGGGACAGAATGGCACCGCGCCAACACGTTTCCGTTCCCGCCCGTCTCACCAGGGGAATCCGCCATGCCTGCCAAGTCCGTCGGCGCCGCCGCGGCGCTCGTCCTGACCGCCGCGCTCGCGGTCGCCGGGGCCCGGGCCGCGCAATCGCCCCCCGCCCCCGTCTGGAACGCCGCCTGGTCCGCCGCCCCGCAGCGCCCCAGCACCGGCTTCACCCCCAACTGGTCCGAGGCCGGCTTCTCCGGCCAGACGCTGCGCCAGGTGGTACGGGTCACCACCGGCGGCAGCCGGCTGCGCATCCGGCTGTCCAACGCCTACGGCACCTCACCGCTGCACATCGCCGGAGCCACCGTCGCCCGCCGCGACCACGGCGCCCGGCTGCGCGCCGGGACGGTACGGCAACTCACCTTCGGCGGCTCCCGCGCCGCCACCGTGCCGGCGTACGGACAGCTCACCAGCGACCCCGCCGGGCTCCCGCTGCGCGCCTTCGAACCCGTCACCGTCACGCTCCACCTCGACGGCACCACCGGCCCGGCCACCTTCCACGCCCAGTCCATGGCCACCAGCTACGCCGCCGACGGCGACCACACCGCGGACGTCGCCGACACCGCGTTCCGCCGCACCACGCAGTCGTGGTACTACCTGTCCGGCGTGGACGTCTCCGGCGGCGACCGGCCGGTGCGACCGGGCCGCACCGGCGGCATCGTGCTCTTCGGGGACTCCATCACCGACGGCTTCAAGTCCACCCCCGACCGCGACCACCGCTGGTCCGACGCGCTCGCCGAACGCCTCGCCACCACCGGCCGGCCCCGCCCGGTGCTCAACGCCGGCATCGGCGGCAACCTCGTCCTCAACGACTCGGCCTGGTACGGCCAGCGCAGCTCCGCCCGCTTCACCCGCGACGCCCTCGACCTGCCCGGCGTGCGTACCGTGGTGATCCTCGAAGGCGTCGACGACATCGGCTACAGCGAGACCGACAAGCCCACCTACAAACCCGCCCCCGTCGTCACCGCCGCCCAACTCATTGACGGCCACCGCGAGTTGATCCGCCAGGCCCGGGCCCGCGGCATCCGCGTGGTCGGCGCCACCCTGCTGCCCTTCGGCGGCTCCGACCACTACGGCACCCGCGCCGCCGCGGTGAGCCTCGCCTTCGACCAGTGGGTCCGCACCTCCGGCGAGTACGACGCCTACGTCGACTTCGCCAAGGCCCTCGCCGACCCCCACCACCCCGAACGCCTCGACCCCCGCTACGACAGCGGCGACCACCTACACCCCAACGACGCCGGCTACCGGGCGATGGCCCGCGCGATGGACCTGTCCGCGCTGTGAGCCCGCGCGACAACGACTCCTTCTGACAGCGAGACAACGCCGTTCTTGGACGTACGGTGCGACCGGTGGGGAAGCTGGAACCATGGCCCACACCACCGATCACGTCAAGGCACTGATCGCCGCCGAACGCCGGGAACTGGCAGCGGTGTTGCACGCACTGCGCCCCGAGCAGTGGGAAGCCCCGTCCCTGTGCACGGGCTGGCGGGTACGGGAGGTGGCGGCCCACATGAGCACGGGGTTCCGCCACCCCACCCGCAAGGTGCTGTGGGAACTGGTCAAGAGCGCCGGCCGCGTCAACGCCATGGCCGACCGGCTGGCCCGCGCGGACGCCACCGCCCTCACCCCCGGCGAACTGGCCGACGCCATGGCGGACAACGCCCACCACCCCTGGAAACCCCCGGTCGGCGGCTACGAGAACGCCCTCGGCCACGACGTCGTCCACGGCCTCGACATCACCACCGCCCTCGGCCTGGACCGCCGCATCCCCGAAGAACGGCTGCGCGTCCTGCTCGCCGGTGTCACCCGCACCAGCGCTCGCTTCTTCGGCGCCCCCCTCCACGGCATCCGCCTCCAGGCCGACGACCTCGACTGGACCTTCGGCACCGGCACCCCCGTCACCGGCAACGCCCAGGACCTGCTGTTGGCGGCCTTCGGCCGCAAGCTCCCGCCCGGCCGGCTGTCCGGCCCGGGCGGTGGCCGTTTCGTCAGGGTGCCGGGGGTGGGATGAGGTCGCACGGGCGTGCCGCTGTTCCGTCGGGCATCACGGCGGTGGCCCCGCAAGCGCGGAACGTGGTTGTCAGCGGGGCGAGTTGTTCACATCGCCCGTTCTCGGACCATCACCATCAAGACGGGGGAATCCAGCGACGGCCGGCTCGGCCCCACGTCCGTGTACCCCCACGTCTCATAGAGCGCGTGCACCTTCCCGTCCCCGGCCTGGGGGTTGACCATGAGCGACACCTGCGGCTCCGTGCGCTGGGCGAGCAGGTCGTCGTGGATACGTCGGGAGGCACCGGTTTTGCGCCACCCGACCCGGACCATGATCTCCTTCAACGCCAGCGTCGGGGCGCACAGGACCGCGTCCGGGACAGGGCACTGGACACGCTTCCACCAACGGTCCCCCTGCTCGATCGTGTTGGCGTAGGCGTAGCCGATCGGCTCGTCCCCGTCATAGCCGACGGCGGCTTCCCATCCGGGCTCGGAGGCGTGACGGGCGAGACGCTCCCCGAAACGCTCGACGGAGTAGTGCGGGTCGTGCAGTCGATCGGCCCGGACCTCGGCGTAGATGCCGATGAGCGTGTCCCAGACCGGCTCCACGTCGGGGAAGTGCCGGATCTCGATACCCGCCGTCTTCATCAGGCGTTGTCCTTTCGAGTGTCGCGCACGTACTGCTCCCACAGCTCGCGGTCTTGCTGTGTGGTGCGGCAAGGCGCATCTTGGCCCCGAACTCGTCGAGCATCGACGCGATGCGGGGGTGGGAGCTGGTTTCCCCGTTGGCGACGGTCATGGCCGTCGCCAAGGCGGGGCCAAGGTCGCCCTGCCCGAGTTGGGCGTGGGCGAGCCGCGCGGTGGCGATGGCCCGGCTGCGCCGCATGTGTGGCCTGAGCAGCGCGATACCCCGGTGGGCGTGGGCCTCGGCCTGCGCGAAGTTGCCCAGCGACAGATGGGCGGTCAACGCCAGGCTTTCGATCTCTGCTTGGTCGAAGAAGGCTGTCATCCATGCCGGTCGGTCCGCGTCCGGTTGGGCTCGTGAGAAGGCTTGCCGAGCTTTGTCGATCGACCGTTGGACAGCGATGGCATCTCCGGCCAAGCCGTGGATGGCAGCCTGCCGGGCGAGTCCCAAGGAGGCGAACAGAGGGTCGCGGCGGGTGATGGCCAGTCTGCGGGCGACATCGTTGGCGGTGAGCGCATCCACGGGTCGTCCAAGGTGCCGGTAAAGGGTGCCGGCGTGGGACCAGATGCGGAACTGGATGGCCGAGTCACCGGACATGGAAGCGAGGTTGGCGACGCGGTCCAGGTAGCGTTGTGCGTCGTTGAAACGGCGGCCGTCGATCGCGGCCCACAGCGCGCTCGACGTGAAGGAAGCGGCACACGCGTAGAGGCGTTCGCGTACCTTTTGCGACGCGGAGCCTCGTTGGAGGAGTGAAAGCGCTTCGCCGGCCAGCGCTGAGGCCCGAGTCTCGATGCTGACTCGGCCGCCGTACTGGTGGTCGTCCGCGACGATGGCGGCGAACTTCGCCTCCAACCGGGCAACGTCGGCATGACCGATCCGCTTCGGCGCGGCGACACCAGCTGCGGTCACAGCGGTACCGGCTGCCCTTGCTATGAAGTTACGACGCCGCATGGAGTCCTCCTCGTTGCGATGTGGCCTGAACCCCAAGTCCTCGACAGGGCAACCGAAAACCTTCTCCAGCGCAACGCGAGTGCGTCCGATGGGGCGCTTCGTTCTGCCGCTCATCAGGTTGTGGATGGTGCGGGCCGTGAAGTCGCCCGGCCTCCCTGCTATGTCCGCCAGGGCGCTGTTCATTTGATCGGCCAACTCGTCCTGGGTGAGGCCAAGTTTCTTCATTCGTCGCCGAAGGATGGCGTTGCCCTCCATGAGCCGAACGTAGCGGTCCTGCCACGCACCGCACCAGGCCGATGGCAATGAACGCGTAAAGTTTTCCGGTTGTCGCTCAGCACGCGGCACCGGTCTTTTCCTGTTACCCGATCACCGATCGTCATTGACTGGTAACCTGTCGGAGCAAGCCCGTCTCTGGGCGCATTGCAGCTCCGTCACAGAGAGCCGGCTCCAACGCTTCCAGGCCGAAGAGCCGGACATGCCACCCCGAAGGACTGGGCCATGACCGTCGCGCAACACAACGCCGTTCAAATGGAGCCGTTCCTTGCCATCGCACCGCCGGACCGTTGCTTCGATCTGACAATCGAGAGGCACTCTTCCAACGCGGAACTGGACCAGCACGACCGGCGGCGTCCTGGCGTGATCCGCAGGATCTGCAGGGCAAAACTGAGGCACTGGGGAACGTGCGACGACCTGACCAACGACGTTCTCCTTGCCTCGACCGAACTGGTCACCAACGCGCTCAAGCACAGCTACGGCGCCCGGATCCGTGTCAGCCTGTCCTGCTGGCCGGGCGCCGTGCGAATCGACGTTGACGATGGCGCGCCTTCGCCTCCTGCCTGTCCGCGTTCCGCCGGTCTGCTCGACGAAGACGGGCGTGGCCTGGCCATCGTGGCCGCGCTGGCGGACGCCTGGGGACGATCCGGTTCCACGACCTGGTGCCTGCTCACCGCCGACGCGAGCGAGCAGCCGCACGGGAACCTGCCATTGCCGCCGAGCGGACACCTCGCCAATCCCACAACGATCCGTCCAGCGAGCCAGGAGTGATCAGCATGACCGTCCACCACCGCGGCAGCCCCGCGCGCCGCGAGGCTCCGCCGCCGCTCCCTTCGCGGCTGAACGGCTGGGCGCGAGCCGGGGGGTGCTCAGGTGCATCGGCATGGGGCTTCCACTTCTCCCGTGGACGGCACCAGCGCGGCTCGTTGTGAGGCGGCGGACGGGGTGTCGGGCGGAGGACAGCAGGCCCCCTCGTCGGGGTTGCTTTCCGGTGGAACTCAGGCAGGCTGCCACGAAGGCGCCCATAGTCGCCTCGAAGGCCTGGTGTCCTGGCTAACGTCTGGCCATTGCCCCCTGAACTACGCTAACCGGCGGAGCCGTTCGCGCCCGGTGAACGGTCATGCAGGCAGCAGAGGCCCTGCGCGCCGAGATCGGTCCGTTTTTCCAACTGAATGAGATTGGGCGGTGCCTGGAGTAGAGTCGCAGGTCAGCAAGTATCGTCCCCGCGAGCGCGGGGGTGTTCCTTTGCGCCAGGTCCGCAGACTGCGGGTTTTGGCATCGTCCCCGCGAGCGCGGGGGTGTTCCTCTCCGCGGCGGAGCGCAGGTGGTCCTCCGCCTATCGTCCCCGCGAGCGCGGGGGTGTTCCGGTACACGGGGCTACGGACGACTACCGGCAGGCGTCGTCCCTGCGAGCGCGGGGTGTTCCGTGGACGGCCGGGGCGATCGGCGTCGCCGCGCTGTCGTCCCGCGAGCGCGGGGGTGTTCCGGGTGTGGGGTTCGGCAAGGTCTACGGCGGGTGGGTCGTCCCCGCGAACACAGCGCACCAACCGCGCAAGTCGGCGAAGGCCCAACCGAACCCCCGCCACTCGAACCGGCCCCGCACCTCGCGGGGAAGGCCCGCACCGCCACCGGGCGTGCCACCGCGGCGTCGCGTACCTGGTGCGCGACCGCGTGACGGCACGAAACCGCTCAGCGAAGCTCAAGCCGCAACGGGGCGTTCGCACTGTCCAAGTGTTCAACCGTGGTGAAGATCAGCTCCGTCTCACCCGTGTTCTCGATGTCGTGGAGGAGGAATTCGCCGGGGCCGAAGGTGAAGTGGCGGGTTTCGCCGGCGTGGTAGGAGACGTCGCGGGTGGTGCCGTCGTGGGTGTGTTGGCGGCTGCGGCCGGGGGTGATGGCGGTCCAGAAGTAGTCGAGGACGTGGCGGTGGGCGTGCCAGCGGTCGCCGGGGGCGAGGCGGATCTCCCATACGCGTACGCGGGCGTTTTCGCTGAGCAGGCGGGAGCCGACGTGTCCGTCGTGGGCGTGGGCCTCGAACTCGGCACGGAGTTCGGGCGACCACCCCTCGTAGCCGGTGGCGACGAGGTCACCGGCGAGCGGCAGGTCGCTGAGGTAGGTGTGGTCCGTCATCGTTCCTCCGCCGTCGTGGGTCGGTGGTGGTCAGCGTAGCGGCGCGGGGCGCGGGGCCAACGGTGCCAGTTGACCGGCGACGGAACGAGGCGATCCGCAACGGTGATGGTGTCGTCAGCGTAGCGGCGCGGGGCCGGCGGCCGGCGGAGGCACTTGCCCGGCTACGGACGCGGCCGGGGCCTGGGACACGGAAGGGCCGTGGGACCCGTGTGCCCGGGACGCCGGGATGCGTATGTTCGGCGTGGTATCACGCCATATCTGTGCCGTGTCCCGGAGGAGGACGTCATGCATCTGCTCGCCCGGTTGCTCGCTGGGACCGCGCTGGCCGCGTGTGTGACCGTGGTGGTGGTTCCCGCCTGGACGGCGCCGGGGGCACCGGCGGCGTCCGGTGCGCGGTGCGGGGGGTTGTCGGGTCCGCGGCGGGGTGTGGGCTACGACAATTGCGCGGCGCACGCGGTGCGGATCCGGGTGGGGCATTACGTGGGGGTGGGCGACGACTACGTGTGCGTGCCGGCGTTCGGGCGTTACCGCGCGCCGGGGTGGAACACCCGGGTGGTGGAGAGGATCGCCGACGAGTGCCGCTGAGGGGGATGGCTGGAAGGGCGTCCTGGTCCAGGGCGATGGGTATTGCCTAAGTTGTACTATCTTCTGAATCAGGCCCCGCCACCTGCGGTGATCCACCTCGGAGCACGACCGAACTCCCGGGGGAGGCGTGGTGGGGAGCTGACTCCGGAGCGATCCGTGGGGGGGGGCGGGGGTGGGAAGTGGTGGACAGCGGCAGGCCGGAAACAACGGCGGGAGTCGAGATGGCGCAGCAGGAGCGGGCGTTGAAGACCCGCCTTCTGATCGTGGAGGCGGCCGGCGCGGTCTTCGACGAGCTGGGGTACGACGCGGCGACGACGACCGAGATCATCGCGCGCAGCGGGGTGACCCGGGGCGCGCTCTACTTCCACTTCCCGTCCAAGGAGGCGATCGCGGACGCCGTGATCGCCTCGCAGGACCAGTTCCTGGTGCCGCCCGACCACCGCGTCCGCCTCCAGGCCACCATCGACCTGACGATGTCGTACGCGCGCCGGCTCCAGCACGACTCGCTGCTGCGCGGCGCGGTGCGGCTCGCCGTGGAGCAGGCGTCGTACCGCAAGCCGGACGCGACGCCGTACGTCAGCTCGCACGAGGTGGTCTGTCGGCTGCTGCGGGAGGCGGAGGCCAACGGGGAGTTGCTGCCCACCGCCGACCCGGAGGAGCTGACGCCGCTGATCGTCGGGGCATTCACCGGTATCCAGGTGCTCTCCCAGGCCCACAACAACCGCCTCGACCTGCTGGAACGGGTCTCGGCGCTGTGGAAGAACCTGCTGCCGGCGATCGCGGTGGCCGGACTGCTGCCGCATCTCGACACCTCCCCCGAGGCCCGGCCCAGGTGACCGGCGCCGTCACGGTGCCTCCAGGCTTTGCAGCCGCCAGAAGACGCTGCGGTGGCCGTCGAGTCCCTGCGGGACCATCGAGCTGACGTGTACCGCGGCCCGTCCGACGGCGGGGTCGGGGTGGACGATGTGCCGGGGTGCGGCGGGTTCGGGCGCGGCGGCGGAACGGATCCGCGCGGCGGCCCGGGCGGGCACCTCGGTGCGCCAGGCACGGGCGATCTCCGGCCGCGCGAGCACCGCCTTGAGCAGGGCGTACAGCGGTGAGCGCGGCGGGGCGGCGCGCAGGTCGTCGGAGATCTCGCACAGCAGCGGCACCAGCCACCCCTCGTACCAGTCGGCCAGCAGCCGCGGGGCGTCGGGGTGGAGGCAGATGAATCGGGCCAGGTTCTCCCGGGGTATGGCCTCGGGCACCCGGGCGACGCCGGAGAAGAGCCGGGTGTAGGCGGCGTTGCAGGCCAGCAGCCGCCAGGCGGGGTCGCGCAGGTAGGCGGGCATCCCGACGTCCCGGAAGCCGCGGTGCCATTCGCGGGCGAAGCCGGCCGGGTCGCCGGGGTGCGGGGTCTCGGGGGCGGGGGCCGGGCGGGCGGCGGGGGTACGGGAACCGGCCAGCCCGGCCAGTTCCCGCTCCTCCTCGCGGGTGAGGGCGAGGGCGGCGGCGAGGTCGGCGACGCGGCGCGGGTCCACGCCGTGCTGTCCGCGTTCCCAGTTGCTGACCGTGCGTGTGCTGACGTCCAGCCGCCAGGCCAGCCCTTCCTGGCTGAGTCCTGAGCGCAGTCGGCGGGCGCGCAGGAACGCCGGGAGCGGGTGGCCGGCCGACGGCCCGCCGGGCGGGGCGGCGCGGTCGGGGCGGCGGTCGGCCGGCCGGTGCCGCGCTCCGCCGCCGCGGTCGCCGAGGGCGGGGAACGAACGTGGAATCATGTGCGGTACGCCTTGTCGAAGCCGATCGGACGGTGACGGGTCACGGACGGTCACGGAGGAGGTGGCCGGGGCGCGACCTGGCGCCGGCCCCCGTCACGGACGTGGCGCCGTGCTGTCGCCGCCGTCGGTGACCAGGCCGGACTCCCCCGGCTCGACCTGGTACGGGCACCGATTGTGGCCGTTGTGGCGGGGGTTGGGGAGAGAAGCGATTTCCACGGACGTCCGATCCCTATTATTCACCTTTCACCAACCGGCCCGCCGGTTTCTGTTCTGGATGGAGACATGACCGACGCGCAACCTTCCGGCCCCGTCGTGGAGCACGGACGCGGAGACCTCACCGCCGAGGAGCGGCGCCAGAAGCTGTCCTTCCTGCGCGAGAAGCGCGACAGCGTCGACCGGTCCTCCTTCGAGGCCCGCTACCCCGTCGAGGTGCCACGGCGGCTCCCCGGCCGGGGCCGCCACGCCCCCGGGCTCACCCTGGTCGAGATGGGCCGCCTGCTCGGCCTGCGGGACGGCTCGTGGTACGCGGACCTGGAGCGCGGCCAGGTGGACAACGCCCCGGTGGACCGGCTGTTCAAGGTCGCCGAGCTACTGGACCTGACGCCTCGTCAGTACGAGTTCCTGTGCGTGTACGCCTGCCGGCCCAAGCCCGGTTACCCGGCGGCCGGGCTCCCCGGCGGCTACCGGGAGGTGCTCGACCTGTACCAGGGGCCGGCGTACTTCCAGGACGCCGGGTGGAACCTGCTCAGGCCGAAGATGTACAACGCGGCGGCCGAAGCGCTCTTCAACGGCATCCCCGACGACTTCAACTTCATCCGCTGGGTGCTGCTGGAACGGTCGGTGCGCCGGCCCCCCGAGGGCGGCCGGCGCCACGCCTGGCTGCCGGACTTCTGGCAGGTGTGGGCGCCGCGCGCGCTGCCGGTGGTACGGGCCGCGTACGTCGCCCGGCCGGACAACGCCACCCTCGCCCGGCTCCACGCCGACCTGGCGGCCGACCCCGAGATCGGCCCCATCTACCAGGGCCGTCTGCCGCCCTACCCGCACACCGACGGCGACCTGCGTCCGTTCGTCCACGGCAGCACCGGGGAACGCGGCATGGTGCGGATCAACGTCCTCACCCCGCGCGGCAGCGACGACACCCTGATGCTGCTCAACTGGCACCCCGGCGCCTGACACCGGGCACATCCCTCAGACGGTCTTGAGCGCGCCGCCGTCGATCACGTAGTCGGCGCCGTGGACGCTGGCCGCCAGGTCGGACCCGAGGAAGGCGATCAGGTCGGCCACCTCGCCCGGTTCGACCAGCCGGCCGGTCAACTGGCCGGAGCGGGCGGGCACTCGGGCCACGTAGTCGGCCAGCTCCTGGCCGCCGAGGGCGGCCTGCTGGGCGCCGTAGCCGTCCGGGTCCTCCCACACCGGGGTGCGGGTGGGCCCCGGCGAGACGGTGTTGACCCGGACCCCGCGCGGCCCGAACTCGGCGGCGAGCGCCTTGCCCAGGGTGTTGAGCGCGGCCTTGGCGGTGGCGTAGTCGATCGGCCCGGTGGCGTTGCGGGCGCCGATCGAGGAGACGTTGACGATCGCGCCGCGCCGCTCGATCAGGGAGGGCAGGGCGGCCCGGATCAGGCGTACCGGGGCGAAGAAGTTGAGCGCCCAGGAGCGTTCCCAGATCTCGTCGTCGGCGGTGAGGAACCCGGCCGCCGTGAAGTGGTCGCCGCCACCGGCGTTGTTGACCAGCAGGTCGATCCCGCCCAGTTCGGCCAGGGCACGCTGGACCAGCTCCGCGCAGCCCTCGGGGGTGCTGAGGTCGACCGCCACCGGAACCGCGCCGGCGTCCTTCAACTCCGCGGTGACGGTCCGCGCGGCGCCCACCACCCGGACCCCCTCGCCGGTCAGCGTCCGTACCACCGCCAGCCCGATCCCCCGGCTCGCACCGGTCACCACAGCGGTCTTCCCCGACATCCGCAGGTCCATCGTGTCCTCTCGGTAGCAACTGCTCCCGCCACGCTATACGCACCCGGGCCGCGTCCCGGTCGGCGCGCGGTGGCCGGTAACCGCCGTTCATGCAAGGGGGTTTCATGATGCCGCCCGGACGCGACGTGCCTCAGCCGCGCCGGGGCGTGGCGGCCACCGCCCGGGCGGCGCCGGGGCCTTGGGCCCGGGCGGTGACGCGGGCGGAGGCCAGGCGGATCGCGGTTTCGGTGCGGTCGTCGACGGCGGGGACGCCGGCCGCGGCGGCGAAGGCGCCGGAGGGGTCGTGGACCACGCGGAGCGGGGGCCGGGCCGACGCCGGGAAGGCCTGGCGCAGGCAGCCGCAGAGTTCGGCGACGGACAGCCGGGCGAGGGCGCCGAGTTCGCCGGGGTCGGCGGTGACGAGTACGGCGGTGACCGGGGTGTCCGGCGGCGCGGCGCGTACCGCATCCTCGGCGGCCTCCAGCCGGTGCAGTCCGAGGACGGTGACCACCTGGTCCGGTTCGCCGTCCGCCGGGAGGGGGTCGCCGGTGACCGCGTCGGTCGCGGGCGGCGGGGACCACGGTTCGTCGACGTGGTGGACGGGCGGCAGGCCGGGCGCGGGCGGCGGGTCGTCGTCCAGTGGCAGGCCGGCCAGGCGCTCGCAGACCCGTACGGCGTCGAGCGGGTCGAGGAAACCGGGCGCGGCGGCGGCCAGTTGGGCGGTGCCGTGCAGTGCGGTGAGGACGGCCTCGGCGACGCGGACCATGCGGCGGGCGGGGCGTCCGGCGGGCTCCAGCCGTTCCAGCGCGAGGCCGAGCAGGATCGCGTCGAGCTTCAGCAGCTGGGCGAAGGGCCGGCGGGTGGCGGCGTCGGTGATCACCTCGGGCATCAGGTCCATGGCGAGCCGGGCCGGGCCGGGGCCGTCGTCCCCGGCGGGCGGCAGCCGCGAGACCCAGGCCCGGGCGAACGCGGCCAGGGCGTCGCCGCCGGAGCGCACCGGTCGCGGCGGTGGTCCCTCCGGCACGCGTTCGGCAAGCGCGGCCAGCACGGCGAAGTAGAGCGCCCGCTTGCCGGGGAAGTTGGAGTAGACCGCACCACGGGTGAGCCCGGCGCGCTCGGCGATGGCGTCGATCCTGGCGTCCCGGTAGCCGCGTTCGGCGAACTCCTCGCGGGCGGCGTCCAACACCTTGTCGCGGTTGCGTTCCTGGGTCTCCGCCCTGGTCAGCCGGGCCATCGTCCTCCTCGCCACGGGGCCGGGCACGGTCGGCCACGGCCGGTTCGCCGGTGACGGCCGGCGCCGGGAAAGCGCTTGCCACGCGCCCCTGGTCACCATATCGCCGCGTTCCCCGCGCACGCGGGGCGGCCGGGGGCGCGGGTGGCGGCAATCCCGTGGACACCGTGCGCTCGCGCGCCCCACGATGGAGCCCATGCTCACCACCGCACTCGCGTTCCTCGGCGCCTGCGTGCTGATCGCCGCCGCGCCCGGTCCCAGCACGATGCTCATCATCCGCCAGTCGCTGCACAGCAGACGGGCCGGTTTCCTGACCGTTCTGGGCAACGAGACCGGGGTGCTCACCTGGGGCGTGGTGGCGGCGCTCGGGCTGACCGCGCTGCTGGCCGCCTCCCGCACGGCGTACGACGTGATGCGGATCGGCGGGGCGGTGGTGCTGGTGTGGTACGGCGTGCAGACGCTGCGGGCCGCGCGGCGCGGCGAGGCACGGCCCTCCGCCGCCGACGACGAGGCGGCGGTGGTGCCCCGTTCCGGCTGGAAGATCTACCGGTCCGGGCTGCTGCTCAACCTCGCCAACCCCAAGGCGGCCGTCTTCGCCATGTCCTTCCTGCCGCAGTTCGTCCCGGCCGGTGCGCCCAAGCTGCCGGTGATCACCGCGCTCGCCGCGTTCCAGGCGCTCTTCGAGGTCGGGTACTACGGGATGTACGTGTGGTTCGTCGGCCGGATGAAGAGGGTGATCTCCCGGGCGGGCGTGCGGCGCCGGCTGGAGCAGGTGTCGGGGGGCGTGCTGGTGCTGCTGGGCATCCGGATGGCGGTCGAGAGCTGACGTAGCGTCAGCTACCCGGTAGGCCCGGCGCGTGCGGCGCGTCACGGATCCGTGCGGCGCCGCCCGGCCCGGCGTTCGCCCCCGCCGCCGCCCCGAACACCACCACACCACCGGACCCGTACCGCTGACCGGGTACCGGCGGCGGGCATACCGGGACGGGGGACGAGGGCTACCGAGGCGGGTGACGGCGTGACGCTTCCCACCGAGACCTGGGCGGTGCGGATCCACCGGCACGGCGGGCCGGAGGTGCTCGTCCACGAACGGCTGCCGTTGCCGCCGCTCGGCCCGGCCGACGTCCTGGTCGCCGTCGACACCGCCTCGGTCTCCGGCTGGGACGTGAAGTACCGGCGCGGACTGCCGCCGGGTGCGCGGCTGCCCGGCCGGGAACGGTACCGGCTGCCGCTGCAACTCGGCCGCGAGGCGGCGGGGACGGTGCTCGCCACCGGGCCGGAGGCGGCCGGCCGCTTCCGCCCCGGAGACCGGGTGGTCGCCGTCGTCCACCCGGAGAACCCGCGCGCCCCGGAGACCGTACGCGGCCTGGGAAACCTCTCCACCGGCATCGCCCTCCCCGGCCACCAGGCGCCGGGCGGCTACGCACGCTACCTGATCTGCCATCAGGACATGTGGCTGCCCTTGCCGTCCGGCGTCGACCTCGAACAGGCCGCCGTGACGCTGTGGCCGTACGCGACCTGCCACCGCGTACTGCGCGACCGGTTGCGGGTGGCGCTCGGCGAGACGCTGCTGGTGTGCGGCGCCACCGGGGCGATGGGGCTGGCGGCGCTGCGACTGGCCCGGCTGACCGGGGTGCGGGTGATCGCGATGACCCGCTACCGGGCCAAGGAGCGGGCGTTGCGGACGGCCGGCGCGGACGAGGTGGTGGTCGCCGGTGATCCGCGGCAGGCGTGCGAGGCGGTGCGCGCGCTCACCGGCGGGGAAGGCGTGGACCACGCGGTGGACTTCACCGGCAGCGCCGCGCTGCTGCGGCTGGCCGTCGACTCGCTGCGCCTCGGCGGCCGGCTGTGCCCGGCCGCCACCCAGCGTCCGCCCGGCCCGCTCCCGGTGACCACCGGTGACCTCACCCGGCTGGAGATCACCGTGTACGGCATCCGCGGCGCCCGCCACCGGGACGCGCTGCGGGTGCTCGCCCTGCTGGGCGACGGCAGCCTGCCGGCCACCCCGATCGCCGCCCGCTTCCCGCTGTCCCGGGCCGGCGCCGCCCACGAGTTCCTGGAACACAACACCACGGCTGTCGGCCGCGTGGTGCTCAAACCCGGCTGGTGACCGACGCGACCCGCCGCCGGCCGCCCCGGGCGGCGTACCGGCCCGCCGGATTCCGGGCGGGACCTCGGGCGTCGGCCGGGAATATGCGCGTGATCAGCGTTGACTGCCCTGTGCACGCTACCTAGGCTCTGCTCAGAACACAGCACCCGGGCACCGGCGCGGACAGCGGCCCTTCGACGACACGACACGACTGGCGCCGGGCGCACGGCAGTTGGTCCCCGGCGGAGCGGACGGAACGGCGAATCGGCGCGATGGGCGCGGCCGCCGGCGAGCGGAGAACCCTCTCACGGAAAAGAGGCACGACCGTGGATGTCCCAGTGAAGCAGGAGTCGCGGCAGGACCGGTTCGAGGATCAGGACGAGGACCGGTTCGCGGCGCAGGAGTCCATCGAGTGCTCGCGGCTCGGCGACGGGATCGCCCTGGCGGAGTTCTCGGGGGCGCACGAGCAGAACCCGTTCAGCCGCGCGCGGATGCGCGAACTCACCGCGTTGATGCGGGAGTTGGACGCGGACGAGAAGGTCAGGTGCGTGGTGCTGTACGGCGGCGCCGGGCGGTCGTTCGGGGTGGGGGGCGACTTCCACGAGGTGTCGGAGTTCACCGGCGGGGACGAGGTCAACGCGTGGATCGACGACATCACCGACCTGTACACCACGGTGGCGGCAATCTCCAAGCCGGTGATCGCCGCCATCGACGGTTATGCCATCGGTGTCGGGTTGCAGATCTCGTTGTGTTGTGACTACCGGCTCGGCAGTGAGCAGGCACGGCTGGTGATGCCGGAGTTCCGGGTGGGCATCGCCTGCAACTTCGGCGGTTTCATGCTGGAGGCCGCGGCCGGCCGCACCGTGATGCAGCGCATGCTGCTGACCTGCGACGAGTGGCCGGCCGAACGGGCGCTGGCGGACGGGCTGCTGCACGAGACGGTGGCCTCGCCCCGGCTGCTGGACCGGGCCCTGGAGCTGGCCCGGACCATCTCCGGCTACACCGCCGAGGCCGTGCAGTCCACCCGTCCGCGGGTCAACGCGCCTTTCGTGGCCGGGCTGGAGCGGATCCGCCGCGAGGCGAAGGAGTCGCACCGCAGAGCCTTCGCGGCCGGCGAGGCCCAGGTGCGGATGCGCCGCGTCATCGGGCGGAGCTGACCTCCCCGGCGGGCGCGGGGGTCGCGGTCACCCGGTACGCGTAGTCGTAGAACCGCGACTCCTCGCGCCACCCGGTCGCCCGGTACAGGGCGAGCCCGGCCCGGTTGCCGGTGTCCACGGTGAGCACCATCTCGCCACGGCCGCGGGCCCGGGCCGCGGCCATCACCGACCGCAGCAGGAAGGCACCGAGGCGCCGACCGCGCATCCGCGGCAGCACGCCGATCTGCCGCAGGTAGGCGGCGCCCCGGGTCTGCGCCATGCGGTCGGTGACGTTGGCGAACCCCACCGGCTCGCCGTCGAGTTCGAGCAGCGCGCGCTGGGACGGATCGGCCCCCGGGTCGGCGCCGGTCCAGCGCAGCCACTCCTCGAAGCCGTCCGGCTCCATGCCGGCCTCCTCGGCGGAGAAGGCACGGTTCTTCACCGCGTGGAAGGCCCGCAGCCCCGCCTCACCCTCCGGCACCCGCACCACCGCCCCGGGCACCGGGGGCTCCCCCGCCGTCGCCCCGCCCAGCGGCACCGACATCCGCAGGTACGGACGCGGGGCGGCGAACCCGTAGGCGCTGAGCGCGATCCGCAGCGCGGTCTCCCGTTCCGACACGAAACACGACAGACACACCTCGCCTTCGGGCCGCCCGGCCGCGATGGTCCGGCAGCGGCGGTGGGCGAAGTCGAGCAGTGAGGCGGCGTCGTCGGGGGTGGCGTGCGGGGCGAGCAGGAGTTCGGCGTCCCAGGCGGAGCGCCCCGAGGAGCGGCTGAGCCACACCGCGCCGGCCACCTGTCCGTCGGAGCCGGTGAGCAGCGCGGTGTCGTGTTCCGGGTCGAGCCCCGGGGCGGCCAGCCGGCCGGCGATCCAGGTGGCACCGACCTCCACCCGGCCGAGCGCGGCGCGGTCGCGGTCGGCGGCCAGCCGGACCAGGGCGGGCAGATGGTCTGCGGGGCGTATCGGGACCAGCCGCCGTGGGCTCACCGTCCGCTCTCCGGCCCGGCGGGGTGGCGGGGCAGCGAATAGCAGTAGGAGACGGCACGCCGGTCGTCCTCGGTGGTGTTGGGCGCCGAGGTGTGGGCGACGTAGCCGTTGAACAGCAGCGCCGAGCCGGCCTTGCGGGGCAGGGTGACCGGGGTGAGGCCGGGCCAGATGCGTGCGATGTCCAGGGACGGTTCGCGCGGTGAGGCGAAGATGTCGCCGGGGTCGATGCCGTCCGGTTCGTAGAGTTTGCGTTCCCGGTGGGAGCCGGGCAGGAAGCGCAGGCAGCCGTTGTCCTCGCGGGCGTCGTCCACCGCGATCCAGATGGTGTAGACGTCCACGTACTTCTCGTGCCACTCGTCGGCCAGGAAGATGGCGTCCTGGTGCCAGGGTTTCTGGGAGCCGACCCGGGAGGGCTTGGCCCACAGGAAGCAGTCGTAGAAGTCACCGGGCAGGCCGTGCAGCGGTTCGATCAGCTTCTCGTTGAGGCCGACGAGGTCGGGGACGGCGGCGAGGTCGGCGGAGTGTTCGTGGGCGCGGCCGATGATGCGCACCTTGCCGGGTATGCACTCCTTGCCGGCCGCCCGGGCGGCCCATCCGCCGCCCTCCCCCTCGGCCTCCAGCTGCCATTCCTCGGTGCTGATGCGCATCCGCTCGGTGCGGCCGATCAGTTCGGCGCAGCCGCGGCGCATCACCTCGAGTACGGATTCGGGCACCAGGTCGTCCAGCGCCACGACACCGTCGCGCCGCAGTTCGTCGGACAGGGCCTGGATCGACTGGGTCACCGGCATGGGTTCCACCTCTTCCGGAGAACACAAGGCCAGCCGTGCTGCCTTGGTAGATCCCTGATCGCCACAACTATCCGGTGGCGGCCGAGGGGGAGGCAACGCGCCGCCCGCAGATGAGTCGGGGGTCGGCCAAAAAGGCATAGCGCGCGGCGCTGCCGTCCGGGCCGGTCTCACTTACGCTGATGACCCGTCATGTGGGGACAAGGACCGACCCGGGAACCGGGCGGCGACAACCGGGGTGTGCCGATGGTGTGTGCAGCGTCCAGTCCGGCGGGCGCCCTGCTGGTCGACTGGGGCGGTGTGCTGACCCAGCCGTTCTACGCCGGGATCGCCGAGTGGGCCGCGCGGGACGGGGTGGACGCCGACGCCTTCCACGCGTTGCTGGCCCGGCACCTCGGTCCGGGTGCGCCCGGTGGCGCGGCGGCCTCCGTCTTCCACCGGGTGGAGCGCGGTGAGGTGCCGGTGGCCGAGCTGGAGGTGACGCTGGCGGAGTCGCTGCGCCGCCCGGACGGCACCGGGCCGCCCGCCGAGGGGCTGATCCAGCGCATGTTCCAGCCGTTCACCATGGCCGGCGCCATGGTGGAGCTGGTGCGCCGGGTGCGCGCCTCGGGGGCGGCGGTGGCGTTGCTCTCCAACTCCTGGGGCCACACCTACGACCGCACCGGCTGGGACGGCCTCTTCGACGAGGTGGTCATCTCCTGCGAGGTGGGGATGCGCAAGCCGGAGCCGGAGATCTACCGGTACACCGCGCGGCGGCTCGGGGTGGCGCCGCGGCGGTGTGTCTTCCTGGACGATCTGGGACGCAACGTGCGGGCCGCGGCGGCGGTGGGGATGACCGCCGTTCAGCACACCTCGGTGGAGGAGAGCAGCAGGGAGCTGGCCCGGTTCTTCGACGTCTCGCCGCTGCCGGCCGGGCGTTGACGGGGCAGGGGTGGCGTGGTGCTCGCCGCGGCCCGGCGCAGCGCGGCGACGAGGGTGTCGAGCCGGTCCTCGGCGGCCTCGGTGCAGTGCAGCAGCCGGCGGGCCATGGGGGAAAGGCAGGTGCCGCGGGGTGCGCTGTGCACCAGGGTGCGTCCGCAGACCTGTTCCAGGCGGTGGATGCGCCGGGTGAGGGCGGGTTGGGTGATCAGCAGGTCGGACGCGGCGCGGTTGAGGCTGCCGGTGCGTTCGATGACCCGCAGCAGGTAGAGGTGTTCCGCCTCGACCAGCGAGGAGGGGCCCTCGGCCGTCCAGTGGCGTTCGCAGACCAGGAACGGCAGCGGGTCGCGGGGGCCGTCGGGCTCGGTGGCGGCGGACCGGCCAGGCGGCGGCGCCGACAGGTCAGCGGCGGGTAACGGGAAGGTGGTGGAGCGCAGATAGCCGGGGTTGCGTTCGGCAGCGTGCTGGACGTAGCGCCGCTGCAGCCCGGTACACAGGTCACGGGCGAGCGCCTCGGGCAGCAGCAGCGGATCGGTGGCGAGGAAGAGGCGGCGCACGACCTGCTGGCGCAGCGGGCGCAGCGCGTACCCGGCGTCCTCGACCGGGGCCGCGCACAGCGGGGAGACCAGGGCGAAGCCGTAGCCGCGTGCCACCAGGTCGGCGGCGGCGCTGCGGGAGTGGACGGTGCAGCCGACGCGTGGGGTGAGCCCGTGCCGGGCGAAGGCACGGGCCAGGTCCTCGTGGGTGGACTCGCCCACGATGGCGACCCATTCGGCCTCGGCGAGGTCCTCCAGGCCGAGGGCGCCGCGGCCGGCGAGGGGATGGCCGCGGGGCACCGCCACCCATTGCGGCTCCTCGACGACCAGGCGCACGTCGGCGCCGTAGCGTCGCAGCGCCGGGGTGGAGCGGGCCCAACCGCAGGCGGCGTCCACGGCGTAGCGGTCGAAGCGCGACCACACGTCCTGGCGGGCGGCGGGCACCAGGTCGAAGACGACGTCGGGGAAGCCGACCGCCGGCTCCTCACCGGCCTCGCAGGTGTATTCGGTGGAGACGGCCATCTGCAGGACGCGCAGTCGCGGGCCGGGTTCGTCGGTGTCGGCGGCGTTGGCCATGGCGAAGTCGATGGCGCCGAGCAGGCGTTGGCCGGCGTGCAGCAGGGCGTGGCCCTCGTCGGTGAGCCGGGCGCCGGTGGAGCCCCGGGAGACCAGGACGGTACGCAGCCGGCGTTCCAGCCGGGTGAGGCGGCGGCTGGCGGACGACTGGGTGACCCAGCCCTGGCGTTGTGCGGCGTGCAGACTTCCGTGGTCGGCTACGGCTTGCAACAGTGCTACATCCGAACGTCTCAGATCGAACATTCGCTGCTCCTGTGCGCTGTGGTGCCGGCTTCGGGCGGTGGGCGAGGAGGGGGGAAGCGCTCGCACAGTTGTCGGGTCCGTAACCTTCCCGTCACGTCAGCCGGTCAACCGTGCCCGCGGTGGGGGGTTGGTGCCGGTGGTGTGCCCGTTCGAGCGGGCGGCGCGGGGGAAGGCGGAACCGGCGCAGATCCCGAGCGCGCCGAGCACCGCGGTGCCGGCGAAGACGAGCGTGTAGGCGGCGGGGCTCGGATGGTCGCCGGTGGTGCCGGCGGCGAGCACCATGGAGCCGGCCTGGACGCCGAAGGAGCCGCCGAGGCTGCGCAGCAGGCTGTTGGTGCCGACCACCACCCCGGTGGTGCCGCCCGGCGAGGCCAGGGTGATCAGCTCGGTCATCGCGCCGCCGAGGACACCGGTGGCCGCGCCGTTGAGCAGCGTGCCCAGGGCGAGGGAGGCCATGCTGACCGGCAGGAAGGCGAAGACCACGGCGGAGGCGGCGAAGAGCACGGTGCCGGTGACCATCACGGCCCGGGGCGGCAGCACGCGGCCCAGCCGTCCGGACAGCAGCCCGCCGCCCAGCGTGCCGATCTCCATCGGCATCATCACCACGATCACACCGAGCCCGGCCACCCCGAGGCCGCCGGCCGAGCGCGGAGCCTCGGCGATGGCCGGCGGGAACGTCCCGGTCACGAACATCACCAGGCCGGTGAGGAGGCTGACCGCGTTGAGTGTCCAGATCGGCCGGCGGCTCATCAGCCGCAGGTCCATCATCGGCGTGGTGGTGCGCCGTTCCCAGGCGAGCAGCGCGGCCCCGCTCACCACGGCGCCGGCCAGCAGCGTACTGCCGGTGACCGAGCCGATCCCGTCGCGCCCGTATCTGCCCAGCGCCAGCAGCACCAGGGCGCTGCTGACGGCGAGCAGGGTGAGCCCGGGGGCGTCGAGGCGCTGGCCGGCCCGGCGCGGGGTCTCCGGGAGCACCGCCGCGCCGATGAGCAGCAGCAGCGCGGCCAGCGCCGCGCCGGTGGCGAACACCCAGCGGTAGCCGTCCGGGTCGCCCTCCACCACCCCGGCCAGCATGATGCCGGCGCCGCCGCCGACCCCGAACGACGCGGAGAGCACCCCGAACGGGCCGGCCAGCGCACCCGCCGGGAACCCCTCCCGCACCAGGCCGACCGCGAGCGGGAAGAGGCCGCCGGCCACGCCCATCACCAGCCGAGCGGCCAGCAGCAGCCCGAAGGTGTCGGCGCTCGCGGCCACCGCGCCGCCGGCCGCGAAGACGGCGAGCACCGCCAGCAGTACCCGGCGCCTGCCGTACAGGTCGCCCAGGCGCCCCACCACCGGGGTGGCCACGCACGCCACCAGCAGGTGGCCGGAGACCACCCAGCCGGTGTCCGCCGCGCCGACGCCGAAGCCGTGCCGCAACTGGGTGAGCAGCATCGTCACGGCCAGTTGCATGAGCGCGAACAGCCCGCAGGCGCTGGCCAGTACGGCCAGCGCCACGGTGCTCGCGCCGCGCGCCGGGGAGCCGTGCGCCGGTGCGCTCACCGCTGCTCGGTCAGGACGGGCTCGGCCGGCGAGGTGACCTCGGCGGCTTCGAACCGGTGCCGGTAGTGGCCGATGCGGGAGACCGGGTAGCTGGGGCCGATGGCGGCGCGGGCGAACGCCTTGAGGTCGCCGGGTACCGGGGTGTAGCGGCCGTTGGCGCCGAAGCGCTGGTCGGCCAGGCGCATCCGGACCGGGCGCCTGCGCAGCTCGCCGGTGGTGAAGTAGCCGGGCCAGTCGGCGGTGTACTCGGTGGTGCGGCCGGCCGCCGGGTCGTAGTCGGGGCGCAGCATCACGTCCTGCTGGAACCGGAAGACCTCGGCGAGGTCGGGGTCGCTGGTGTCGTCCACGCCGAGGGCGGCCACGAAGTCACGCAGTTCGGTGTAGGTGCGTTCGAAGTCGTTGGCGATCCGCAGCCAGCCCCAGTTGTCGATGGTCCAGCCGCGCCGCTTGCCGTACCGGGCGAGGTCGGCGGCCATGTCGGGCTGGCTGGCGACCAGGTTGGCCAGCGGCAGTTCGGGGATGTCGATGTAGTCGTGGTACAGCTTGCGCATCCGCAGGTAGATCGAGCCGAGCACGGTGTCGGGGCGGGCGCCGAAGTACTGCTGGAGCCGTTCGTAGAAGGCGGTGTAGCCGATGTCGTGGCGTTGCCGCAGGTACATCGACAGATAGCGGGTGTAGCAGCCGTTGTGCAGGAACTGCACGGCCTGGACGAAGCCGAAGCAGTCGACCCATTCGTCCCGGGACATGGCGTTGGTCTCCATCACCATGTCCACGGTCTCCGCCTCGTCGTCCGGGGTGCCGGGCTCTTCGACGTAGAGCCGCTTGGGTACGGTTCGCAGGCCGTAACCGGCGATCTTCTCGGGGGTGTTGATGGGGGCGTTGGGCAGGATGCCGAACTCGTAGACGCGGATGTCCTCGTGGTTGCCGGCTTCCAGCAGGGAGCCGATGCCGTCCCGGAAGCTGCGCGGTGACTCCAGCGGGAGGCCGAGGATGAGTTCGGTGTAGGTGTGGATGTTCTCGGTGGCGTACCGCTGCTGGAGTTTGCGGTAGTTCTCCAGGCCGATGTTCTTGCGGTCGATGGCCTCCAGCACGTCGAGGTCGGTGGACTGCATGGACAAGGTGGTGCCCATCAGCAGGTCGGCGTCGTGCCAGGTCTTGCTGATCTCGAAGACCCGGTCGTTGGAGTTCTTGGCGAAGTTGACCCGGATCAGTTTGGGTGCCCCGGTGGCCGCCCGGGCGTCGGCGAGGGCGCGCGCGATCTCCAGGTCACGGGGGAGGATGCCGAAGTTGGCGTCGCAGACGAAGAGGTCCTCGACGTCGTGTTCGGCGAACCACTCGATCTCCTCCTGGAGGCGTTCGGCGTCGAAGAGCCGCAGCGCGCTCATGGTGGCCGAGCCCCAGTCGCAGAAGGCACACGAGTAGGGGCAGCCGCGGTTGGTCTCCCACAGCGCGTAGAACCGCAGGTCGCGTTGGCGGCAGGTGGCCACCGCGCCGTCCATCACGCCCAGCAGGTAGGGGCTGGGGGTCTCGATGCGGCGCGGCAGCCGCTCGGCCGGGCGGCCGGGCACCGCCTCGGTGCCGTGGCGTACCGAGACGCCCGGCACCCTGGTGTAGTCGGGGTGGTCGGCCAGCCGCTCGATGAGCAGTTCCCGGAAGGCCGTCTCGCCCTCGCCGTGCACGAGCACGTCGACGTAGGGGTGGCGGGCGAAGAAGTCACCGGGCCGGTCGGGGACGTGCGGGCCGCCGGCGACCACCAGCATCCCCGGGTGGCGTTCCTTGACCAGCCGGGCCACCTTCATCTGGCGGCGGAAGTTCCACACGTAGCAGGAGAGCGCCAGCACGTCCGGGTCGGTGATCCCGGCGGCCATCTCCTGGACCCCGTCGACCAGGAACACCGGTTCCTGGAAGTCGTATCCGGCCGCGACGCGCGGATCCTGTTCCGCGTAGGTGCGCAGCAGACCGGCCACCAGGGGCAGGAACGGCACCGCGTTGAGGCCGATGAAGTACACCTTGCGACCGCTGCGCGCGGCGGGGACGGTCATGCTCTCACGGCTCCTCGGGTTCGGGGCTGTTGCCGGCTGCGGGCACCGGGCGGTGTCATCCGGTGCCGGCGACCGTCTCGGGCTCGCGCGTCGGCGACCAGCTCTCGCGCGGGTGCGACCAGTCGGCGCCGCGTCGCAGTTCCCGCAGCATCTGGTCGAAGGCGTCGTCGTCGGAGTAGTAGAAGACCGACGGGTCGCTCTCCCCGGTCACCCCGGGCGCGGTACGGGCGCTGGCGCCGGCCAGCAGGTCGGCCAGTTCGCCGTAGAACCGCTCCAGCGGCAGCCGGGTGCGGAACAGCGAGTGGTAGCAGTCGAAGAGTTCGGGGTTGTCGCTGATCAGCCCGAGCTTGGCCTCGTCGTACAGGTCGGTGCCCGGCAGCGGGGTGAGCACCGAGAAGCTGGGCATGTCCACCTGGAGTTCGTCGACCGTGCGGCCGAGCCGGGCGAAGTCCGCCTCGGACCAGTCGGGTTGCACGATGAAGTTGGCGCGGACCTTGACCCCGTTGCCGTGGAAGAGGTCCAGCGCGCGCCTGGTCTGGCCGGGGTCGGTGCCCTTGCGGTAGCCGGTCAGTTCCTCGTCGGTCATCGACTCGGCACCCACCAGCACCGAGTCCAGCCCGATCTCGGCCCAGCGGGCGATCACGTCGGGGCGGCGCAGCGCGGTGTCGGTGCGTACGTACATGTGGAACTTCTTGCGGAAGCCCGCCTTGTCGATGGCGTCGGCCAGTTCCAGCATGCGGACCGGCTGGATGAACGCCTCGTCGTCGACGACGTAGAGGTTGTCGCCGTCGATGTCGGCGATCTCGGCGAGCACCCGGTCGATGTCCTTGACCAGGTAGCGGCGGTCGGTCATCCGCCACAGCGAGCAGAACTTGCAGGTGTACGGGCAGCCGGCGGTGAAGCGGATGAGCGCCACCGGCCGGTAGATGGAGTGGAAGTAGCGTCCGCGGTGGTGGGCCAGGCGGGTGCGGTCCGGCATCGGCAGGTCGTCGAGGGCGGACGGCTTGGGGCGCCGGTCGCGTTCGAGCCCGGTGCGGGCGTCGTAGGGGGCGAGGCCGCGTACCGGGGCGGGGGTGCGGCCGGCCTCCAGTTCGGCGGCGAGGTGGGCCAGTGGTCCGCCGCCCTCGCCGGCCACGATCCAGTCGGCGGCGAACCCGGTCAGCCACTCGGCGCTGACGGTCGGGTGGTGGCCGCCCAGCACGATCGGGGTGCCCGGCCACAGCCGCCGGGCCTGGTGGGTCACGTCCCGGGAGACCCGGACGCTGGTGGTGTAGGGGATGGCGACGCCGATCAGGTCGGGCGCCTCGTGGGTGGCGGCGTACTCCTCCAGGGAGGTGTCCACCCGCAGGTCGTGGATGGTGACGTCGTGGGCGCCGCGCAGGGCGCCCGCCAGGTATTCCAGCGGCAGCGGCTCACAACAGCTGAGCCGGTCGCTGAGGAGGGCCCGCTCGTTACGAGGCCACACCAGCAAGACCCTCATCGGATCCCTCCAACTCGTCGGTACCGGCAGCGGTGTCGCGGAAGACCTCGGTGGCCATCTCGTACAGCCGCCTTGCCTGGGTGTGCCGGTCGTCGCTGCCCAGGGCGGCGGCGAACATGCGGCTCATGGCGGTGCCCTCGTGGATGCCGCGCTTGGGGCGCCAGGCGACCTCGTCCGGCAGGATGCCGGTGACCGCGCTGCGCAGCACCCACTTCGCGGTGTCGGGGCGCACCTTGAGCCGGCCGCGGATGCCGAGCGCGGTGGACATCACCTCGCGGGTCCAGTACGGGTAGCGCACCACCACGTCGCGGGCGTCGGCGTAGGCGGGGTTGAACTCGTTGCTGACGGCGGTGGCGGCGGTCTGGGCGGCGACCGAGCGTTCGATCCGGGTCTCGGTGCCGGTGCCGCCGAGGCCGGCGAAGATCAGGTCGGCGCCGTAACCGGAGAGCATCACCTGGCGGGCGCCGGTGGCGATGTGGCCCAGCAGGAAGCAGGCGGGGGCGGCGATCTGGAGGGTGAGCAGGTCCCAGGTCTCCAGCGAGCGGATCATCTCCGGCAGCAGCGCGGTCAGTTGCTCCGGTTCGAAGACCAGCTCGTGGTGTTTGCTGCCGAGCCGTTCGGCGAACCAGGCGGCCTGCGCGAACTCGTCGCCGAACGGGGTGCCCACGGTGTACGTGGACAGCGAGGTCACCTCGCGGGCGGCGAGCGCGGCCACCGAGGAGGAGTCCACGCCGCCGCTGAGCATCACCCCGGCCTCGGTCAGCCCGGTGGCGAGGCGGCCGACCGCGTGGGTCAGCGCGTCGCGGACGGCGGTGACGGCGCGTTCGGGGTCGGTCTCGGTGGGCCGGGCGGGCAGCCGGTGGTAGCGGCGGGTGAGCAGGGGCTCGGTGTCGAACCCGGCCACCGCGAGGGTGACCGCGGTGCCCGCGGGGACGGCGGTGACCCCGGCGAACCGGCCGCCGGGCAGCACCGCGCGGTCGCCCTCGCCCAGCACCGGAGCGGTGCCCAGCAGCGGCAGCAGGGCGCCGGCCGAGGTGGCGACCAGCAGGGTGTCGTCGGCGCCGCGGGCGTAGTGCAGCGGGCAGGTGGCGCCGTTGTCGCTCCACAGCACCGCGCGGTCGTCGCGTACCAGCACCGCGCAGAAGCGGGAGTAGGCGCGGACCGTCCAGGCGATCAGTTCGTCCAGCGGGGCGTGGATCGGCGCCTGGCCGCCCGGGGTGAGCGGGTCGCCGTGGACCACGAGGACGTCGGCGCCGTCCCGGGTCACCTCGGTGGCGAGCCCGGTGCCGGCGCCGAGGTGTTGCGGGACGGCACCCTCCGGGCGGCAGCGCAGCAGGAATCCGGCCATGTCAGTAGACCCCCTCGATCCGGCGTCCCTCGGTGAATTCGGGGCTGTACGGGTCGCCCAGCCAGGGCCACGGGTAGCGTTCCGCGGCCGCTCCGTAGGGCTGGACGCGGCGGGCCCGGTCGCGTTCGAGGAAGCCGGGCAGCAGGGCGTCGTCGGTGAGCCGCCAGACGCGGACCCGGCCCTCCTCGCCGAACGGCACCTCGTTGCCGTCGTCGTCGACCGCGTCCAGGGCGATGTGCGGCTGGCAGGGCACGTAGACCACGTGGTGGTCGTCCTCCGGCTCGAACGGCTTCTGCCAGCTGATGCCGGTGGTGGAGGTGCCGTACATGCCGACCACGGGGACCCCGGGGAAGAAGTCCTCGCGCAGTTGGCGGTGGGATTCCGGCTCCATGGTGGTGCCGGCGTGGACGATGGCGCGAAGCCCCGGCAGCGCTTCGGTGCCGAGGCGTTCCGGCAGCATCTCCAGCAGCCGTGAGGTGCAGAAGAGCACCCCGATCCGCTGGGCGCGGGCGACTTCGGCGACCTGGTCCCAGATGTGCTGGACGTAGCGGTCATAGGCGGCCGTCATGCCTTCCTCGCCGAAGATCTTCACGATCCGCGGGTCGAGGTCGACGGAGAAGCACATCCCGCCCCGGCGTTCCGCGAAGGCGACCACCAGCCGTCCGGTGGTGTGCGGTCCCATCGGGCCGACGAAGAGCCAGTCGACGCCGCGCGGCACGCCGTGCAGGTCGAGGAACTCGTCGGAGAACTCCAGGATGTCGGCCCAGTAACGGGCGCCCCAGGTGCCGTGTTTGGCGGGTCCGGTGGTGCCGCCGGTCTGCGCGGCCCACAGCGGTCCGCCCTCGGTGAGGACGCGGCGCGGCACGAAGTTCGCCAGTGGCGTGCGCCGGGACGCCTCCTCGAAGTGTGCCTGGTCCGGCCCGTCGCGCAAGCCGATCAGTTGCTGGGCGTCCAGCATGCCGTGCACCTTGCGCAGTGCGTCGGTGCCGTCGCGCCGGTCGCGCTCCAGCCAGTACGGGGTGCCGTCCTGCGGGTCGAAGTGGAGTCGTACGGCCCGTCGCACGTCCTCGTCGGTGATCGGACGGAGCTTGGACGGACTTGGCATCAGCAGTCTCCCTCGTACGTCGCTGTCCTGGCTTCCGCTCACCCGGCCGCGCCCGGGATGACCGCCTTCTTCCGGAACAGGAAGTCGGCGAGGTAGCCCTCGTGCGGGTCACACGGGTGGTAGCCGCGGTCGTACTCCTCGGCGCCGAAGACCTTGTCCACCCCGGGCTCCTCGGCCAGCGCGCCGAGCAGTCCGGCCGCGTCGCCGAGGACCGAGACGATCAGCGAACCGGCGCAGGCGGCCACCGCCTTGGAGCGCGGCACGTGGGCAACGGCCGTGAACGGGAACGGCAGTTCGGTGCCGAAGAGCGGTGACCCCGGGTCGACAAGGAGCACGGTGGGGCGCAGGAAGGCGGCGCCGTCCACCTCGACCCGCAGCGGCACCCCGGTGACGGCCTCGGTGACGTCGACGGCACCGGCCGCGATCTCCCGTTCGATGCGGGTGGCGAGGGCGTCGCGCCGCGCCCGGTCCGGGAACGCCGGTACGGTGGCCGCCGGGTCGTCCAGCGGCAGCACCGGCCGGGTGGCGAACTCCTCGGCGAGGCGGTCGGCGGCCTGGCGGGCGTCCCCGAGGGCGATCACCGAGCTGACGTTGGTGCACAGCCGTCCGCAGCCGGCGAAGGCGGCCCGGGCCAGCCGGGGCCACGCGTCGTCGGCGGCGCCGGCGCCCACCACCGCCCGGCTGCGGCCGAAGTGGTAGGTCTTCGCCTTGCCCGGCGGCAGGTCGGCGGGGACGTCCTCGCCGGGCCAGAGCACCTGGTCGGCGAGGCGGCGCAGCGCCGGGGCGTCGCCGTGCACCACCGAGACGGCGTGCTCGGGCAGCCCGGCCTCGTACAGCGCCTCGGTGAGCAGCACCGGGGTGAACGGGTCGTGCCGGGAGGTGGACAGCAGCACCGGGCGGCGGGCGGCGAGCGCCTGGAGCCATTCGATGTTGATGGTGGGGAAGTTGTCGGCGACCTTGACCAGCACCGAGCGGCCGGCCGGGCGCCAGCTCCAGCGGGGGTGGTGGCCGCCGGTGCGGTAGGCCGCGACGGTGCCGTCCGGTGACTGGGCGGCGAGGATCTCGTCCATCCGGGCCAGGTCGGCGGCGACGGTCTCGATGCCGCGGGCGGCGCGCCGGGGAGGCAGCCCGCTCGCCGCGGAGAGGGCGGTCAGCCACGGCTGCGCGGTGCCGTCGGCGACGCGTGCGGTGAGCGTGTCCGCGGCGCGGCGCAGCAGCGCGAACCAGGCGTCGTCGTCGGTGGCGCGCAGCCGCCGGGCGACCGCGGCGGCCTCCTGGGCCATCTGGAACTGGACGAGCCGGCCGGCCGCCCCGACCCGGGCCACCGTCTCGCCGGTGGTGCCGGTGAGCGCGGCCGGCCTGCTGGACATCACCGGCCGGCGCCCGGCGTAGGCCGGGACGTCGAGGACGGCGCCGGCCCGCTGCGGGCCGGCGTGTCCGGTGGTGACGGTCGTCACTGGACCTCCGGTACCAGTGCGGCCGGTTCGTTCGACAGGTTGCTCGCGCCGTCGCCGTCGAGCAGGCCGAGGCGGGTCTGCACGGTCTGGAGGTTGGCGAGGAACGCGATCCGCTTGTACTGGCCCTGGCTGCGGCTGGGGGTCATGTCGTCGTAGAGCTTCCACAGCTCGTCGATGGAGGCCCCCATGCTGGAGGTGACCGGGATGTGGCCGGTGTAGCAGTCGGTGTCGCTGGTCTCGACGGTGAAGTCGACCCGCTTGGCCATGTCCTTCTCCACCTCCTGGTGGAAGGGGACGAAGAAGCAGGGCGAGACGAGGTCGTGCTTGTTCTTGCCGAGCCGGGCCTGGAGCCAGGTGATGGTGGTGCGCATCGCCTCGTCGGTCTCGCCGGGGATGCCCAGGATCATGGTGGCCTGCACGCCGATGCCGTTGTTGGTCAGGCAGCTGATGGCGCGTTCGGTGACGTCCACCTTGACCGGGCGGCCGAGCCGCTTGAGCAGGTTCCAGCTCAGTGTCTCCACGCCCACCAGCAGCCGGAAGCAGCCGGATTCGCGCAGCATGCGGGCCATGTCGTCGTTGATCAGGTCCGGGCGGGCCTTGGCCTCCCACTCGAACTTGCCCTGGAGTCCGGACTTGGCGATGCCGTCGCACAGCTCCTGCATGCGCGGGACGTCCTCGACGAAGTCGTCGTCCTCGATGCGTATCCGGTCGAAGCCGTACACCTCGACCAGTTCGCGGATCTCGTCGACCACCCGGGCCGCGCTGTGCCGGCGCTGGCCGACGCCCCACTGGTGCTTGGAGTAGCAGTACGCGCAGGCGTAGGAGCAGCCGCGGCTGGTGACCAGGTTGCCGGAGCGGCCCCGGGAGATCCGCCGGTACAGGTCGAGGTCGGCCAGGTCGCGGGCGGGCTTGGGGAGTTTGTCGAGGTTGACCACCTGCGGGGCGGCGGGGGTCTCCACCACTTCGCCCTCGTCGTCGCGGAAGGTGATGCCGCGGACCTTGGCGAAGTTCTTCCGGCCGTTCTTGCCGAATTCGTGGACGAGTTGGGAGAAGGAGTACTCGCCCTCGCCGCGCACCACCACGTCGGCGGCGTTCTCCTCGATGAGCTTGCGGGCGATGGGGCTGGCGCCGACGCCGCCGAGCACGGTGAGCGCGTTGGGGTGGCGGTGGCGTACCTCGGAGGCGAGCTTGATGCCGTTCTTCAGGCTGGAGGTGAGCACCTGGATGCCGACGATGTCCGGCCGGTAGCCGCGCAGGAACTCGCTGGGGGTGGACAGCGGGCGCTGGAGGACGAAGAGCTGGTCGTCGATGAAGTGCACGTCGGTGCCGGCGGTGTCGTGGAAGGTCCCTTCCCGGAGCACCGAGGCGAGCGACAGCAGGCCCAGTTGCGGAGCGGAGATCGACTCTCCCGAGTACGGTGACCGGCGGGCGTTCACGAGGAGAACTTGCATGTCAGGTCTGCCTCCTGCGGTTGGAGAGCCCCGGGCGTGGCGGGGCCGACCGCCGGCAGCCCCGCGCACACGGGGATTCCGTGGCGTGAAGAAGCGCTCCTGCCCGGTCGGCGGCTTGGCGCCGGGGCAGCAGGACGGGTTCGAAGCCGGCGGCGGTTCCCGGGACTTGCGCCGTCGGTCAGCGGCAGTTGGGAAGAAGTCTTCACCAGATGAACATGGGCCGTAATGCCCGGTCCAATGCCTTTACCGGGTCGCGCCAATGCCGTGAGGACATGGGATCGGTCTGGAACGGGCGGCCATGCCCGCGGGCCATCACCGCGATGCGCCGGGGACACTCCCTGCGGCCGGGTTGGTGTGGCAGCATCGCTGAGGCCAGATCACGTGCGCTCGTCGGATGGTGATGGGAAGGTGCGGATGACCGCCTCACATGACACGGCAGACGCCACGGACCGGACCGTCGGTTCCACGTCCGGCGAACGAGCGGCGTTCGCCCGTGACGGAGTGGTGCGTTGGGGCCGCCTGCTGACGCCTGATCAGATCGACGCGCTGCGGTCCTCGGTGGAGCGTGCCTTCTTCCGCGACGGCCACCCCGCCGACGGGGTACGCGATCTGTCCGAACGCCAGGGCCGCCCGCTCGACCTGGCCCTGCTGCACAAGATCAACCTGTGGCGGACCGACGAGGCGTGCGCGGCCCAGGTGGCCAGGGCCGACCTGGCGGACCGGGCCGAGGCGCTGCTCGGCGGGCCGGTACGGCTCTACCGCGACCACGTCTTCTACAAGCCGCCGGGCAAGGGCGACCGCAGCCGCATGGTGCTCCACCAGGACAACCGCTACTGGCACCTGGACCCGCCGGAGGCCATCACGGTGTGGATGGCGCTGGACGACGCCACCGTGGAGAACGGGTGCGTCCACTACGTCCTCGGCAGCCACCGCCACGGCCGGGTGGAGCACGTGCGTCCCGAGGAGGGCGCGGTGATGATCGAGGCCCGTACCGAGCAGGAGCCGGTGGCCTACCCGGCCCCCGCCGGGGACGCCCTGGTGCACAGCGTCAACACGCTGCACGGCTCGGGGCCCAACCTCAGCGACGGACCGCGCCGCGCCTACGTGGTGGTCTACGTGCGCGACGGGGTGACGATGCGCGGCGAGCCGATGACCTCGTTCCCGCTCGTCGGCGACCTGGTCCGCGGCGGGTGAGGGCGCGCCCCGTCACCGCGACACCGAGCCGCCCGCACCGGACCGCCCTCCGGTGCGGGCTTTCGCCTTGGCGCGTACGGAAATTGATGGCCCGTCAGCGACCGAAACCGCCGCCGTACCGGCGCAGCGCGTCCGGCAGCTCCTCGATCCGGGAGGTGTCCCACGGCCGCCCCCAGCCGGCCAGCCGCATCAGCCAGTCGACGATGCTCCCGGTGAACCCCCACACGAACAGCTCCCGCACCAGGAACCCGGGGCTGATGTAACCGTCCTGGTAGCGCACCCGGAACCGGTTGGCGGGGTCGGCGAACTCGGCGAGCGGCACCCGGTGCACCGAGACCACCTCGCCGCGGTCACCGCGCGGTTCGGCCTCGGCGCCCCACCAGCCGAGCACCGGGGTGACCCGGAAGTCGGTCCAGGCGATGCGCAGCGGGCGCAGGGTGCCGGCCACCGCGACGCCTGCCGGGTCGAGCCCGGTCTCCTCGGCGGATTCGCGCAGCGCGGTGTGGACCACGTCGCGGTCGCCCGCACTCACCGATCCGCCCGGGAAGCACACCTCGTCGGGGTGGGAGCGCAGGGTGCGGGAGCGTCGTACGAGGAGCAGGTCGGTCCCGGCGTCGCCGGTGCCGAAGAGCACCAGCACGGCGGAGGGGCGGCCCCGGGCGGGGTCGTCGAGGAGGTAGCGCACCAGCTCGGGAGGGCTGTCGTCGGCCGCTTGCCGGGCCAGGCCGGTCAGCCAGGTCGGAACATCAGTTCGGTGTCGTGGGTACACGCGATCGAGGTCCACCGGGTCAGCGTAGGCACCGGGGCCGTCCGCCATCACCCTGATCGCCGAAAAAGACACTCCCCCGTGGACTCCCGGTGCGCGGGGTCCCCGGGGCCCTGCCATGATGGGCGGCGCAGCCACCGAGAGTGAGGTCGCGTCAGCCATGGGTAGTCACCGTCTCCTCCGCGCCCGCGCCGGGACCGCCGGGGCCGGCCCCAGCAGACGCGGGCTGATCGGCACCTCGCTGGCGGGGATCTCCGGGCTCGCCGCCGGGTTCGGCTCCCTCGGGGCGCGTCCGGCCGCCGCCGCCCGGCCCGGTCCGGTCGGCGGCACGACCCGGCTGCGGTGGTTCGGCACCAACGCCTGGGAGATCGGCTTCGGCGGGCGCACCGTGCTGGTCGACCCGTGGCTGACCCGCTTCACCGCGCAGCGGCCGGACGGACGGGTGGACCCGGACACCCCGCTCACCGTCGACCATTCCGCCGTCGACCGCCACCTGCGCGCCGCCGATCTGATCCTGCTCACCCACGGCCACTACGACCACATCGGCGATCTGCCGTACGTGATGCGGAAGTTCCCGTCCGCCCCGGTGGTGGCCACCGAGACCCACGCCCATCTGCTCACCGCCATGGGCGCCCCCACCGACCGGGTCATCTGGGCCCGTGGCGGCGAATACCTGGACTTCGGCGACTTCGCGGTACGCGTCCTGCCCAGCCTGCACAGCATGGGCCCCGACCACCGCTACTTCGCCCCCGGCACGCTCACCGCGCCGCCGCGCCGCGCCCGTACCGTCGGCGACCTGCTGGAGGGCGGCACGCTCGCGTACCACATCACCTCGGACAGCGGGGCGAGCGTCGTCAACATCGGCACCGCCAACGTCATCGAGCGGGAGCTGACCGGGCTGCGGCCCCACGTGGCCATCGTCGCGGTGCCGCCGTGCGGGGCCACCCACCGCTATCTGGAGCGGGTGCTCACCGCGCTCGGCCATCCGCCGCACGTGATCCCCACCCACCACGACCAGCTCGACACCCCGCTGTTCCGGCCGGCCAGCGTGGACCCCGGGCAGATGCGTTCCTTCCGCGACCAGGTACGCGCGCTCGGCCCGGGGTGCGCGGTGACCGAACCGCAGTACTGCGACGCGTTCACGCTCTGATCGCGGATCCCGTGCCACGGGGGTGTTCCCGGGCCGCACGGTGTGCTGGAGTGGACCCCGAGGCCGGATCAAGGGCCCGCGGGCTGAAGGGAGTTCACCGGGTGAGCGCGAACAGCGGGGGCATCGGCGGCGTGCCGGGTCCGCACAACGGGCTGACCGACGTACCCGGGGTGCGGGTCGGCCACGCCGGGCGTACCGGGGACGGCTGGCTCACCGGGGTCACCGTGGTGCTCGCTCCGCCCGGCGGTGCGGTGGCCGCCGTGGACGTCCGCGGCGGCGGCCCCGGCACCCGGGAGACCGACGCCCTCGATCCGCGCAACCTCGTGCAGACCATCGACGCCGTGGTGCTCACCGGCGGCAGCGCCTTCGGGCTGGACGCGGCGGGCGGGGTGGCGGCCTGGCTGGAGGAACAGGGCCGGGGGTTCCCGGTCGGCGCCGACCCGTCCCAGGTGGTTCCGGTGGTGCCCGCGGCGGCCCTGTTCGACCTGGGCCGGGGCGGTACGTGGCGGGCGCGGCCGGACGCCGCGCTGGGCCGGGCCGCCGTCGAGGCCGCCGCCGCCCGCCCGGAGGGTGACCCGGTGGAGCAGGGCGGGGTGGGCGCGGGCACCGGCGCGGTGGTCGGCGGGCTCAAGGGCGGCATCGGCACGGCCAGCGTGGTGCTGGACTCCGGCGCCACGGTGGCCGCGCTCGCCGCCGTCAACGCGGCCGGTTCCGCGGTGGATCCGGCCACCGGCGTGCTCTACGGCGCCCGTACCGGACTGCCCGGGGAGTTCGCCGGATACGGGGTGCCGGACGCGATCGGCGCCGACACGCACGCCCGGGCGCGGGCACGGCTGGCCGAGGCCGCCGAGGAGACCGCCCGGCGCCGGGCCGGCGGCGCCGCCACCCTCAACACCACGCTCGCCGTGGTCGCCACCGACGCCACGCTCACCCGCGCCCAGGCCCAGAAGCTGGCCGGCACCGCGCACGACGGGCTGGCCCGGGCGGTGCGCCCGGTGCACCTGCTCTCCGACGGCGACACCGTCTTCGCGCTCTCCACCGGCCGCCGGCCGCTCCTGCCCGACCGGCCGGACGCCACGGCGGCCCGCGCCTTCGGGGTCCACCTGGAGGCCGGCGCGCTCAACGAGGTGCTGGCGGCCGGCGCCGACGTCCTCACCCGCGCCGTGGTCCACGCCGTCCTGGCCGCCACCGGGGTGGACACCCCCGGCGGGGTCCACCCGTCCTACCGGGAGCTGTACGCGCGTCCCTGAGCCGTGCCCGAAGCCCTGCCGCCGTACTCGAAGCCGTGACCAGCCGCTTCGTTGACCGGCCAACTGCCGCTGCCTACACTGCACTTGACGAATCCTTGACACAGGCTTGACCGGCCTGTGCCGGCGGTCCCGCCGCGTTCGCGGGTTTGGGGGGATCCACTGATGGACGCAGACGACTGTTGGGCGCGGGCGGGCACCGTGCGGATCCGCCTGCTCGGCCCGGTGGAGCTGGCCTGCGGCACGCGGCCGGTGCCGGTGACCGGGCGGCGCCAGTTGAGGGTGGTGGCCGCGCTCGCGCTGGAGGCCGGACGGGTGCTCTCCACCGCGGGGCTGATCGCCTCGTTGTGGGCGGACGAGCCGCCGCGCACCGCCGCCCGGCAGCTCCAGACCAGCGTGTGGATGATCCGCCGGGCGCTCGCCTCGGTGGGCGCGCCGCAGTGCGTCGTCCGCTCCACCCCGGCCGGCTACCTGCTCGACCCGGCCCACTACGAACTCGACAGCGACCGGTTCCGGCACGCGGTGCTGACCGCCCGGGAGTTGCAGCGGGACGGGCGGCTGGCCCAGGCCCGGGCCCGGGTCGACGAGGGGCTGGCGCTGTGGCGCGGCCCCGCCCTCGGCGCGGCGGCGGGCGCCGGACTCCAGCCCCGGGCCCGCCGGCTGGAGGAGGAACGGGTCTTCGCCCTGGAGCAGCGCGCCGGGCTCGACCTCGCGCTCGGCCGCCACGAGACGGCCATCGGCGAACTCCTCGACCTCATCGCCCAGCATCCGCTGCGCGAGGCGGCCTACGCCGACCTGATGCTCGCCCTGTACCGTTCCGGCCGCCAGTCCGACGCGCTCGCCGTCTACCGCAGGGCGCAGCGGGTGCTCGCCGACGAGCTGGCCGTCCGCCCCGGCCCCCGCCTCGCCGGCCTGGAGCGGGCCATCCTGCGGCAGGACGAGTCGCTGCTGGCCGGCGCGGCGGTGCCCTGACCGGCCCGTCCCGGCGGGGGGCGGGGGTCAGGGGCGGACGTAGGGGCGCGTCATGACCTCCATGTTGTGTCCGTCCGGGTCGGCGAAGTACGCGCCCCGGCCGCCGAACAGCCCGTTGACGCGGCCCGGTTCGGTGTGCGCGGGGTCGGCGTAGTACGTCACGCCGACGGTCTCCAGCCGGTCGATCACGGCGTCGAACCGGTCCTCGGGGACGATGAAGGCGTAGTGCTGCGACTGGATCGGCTCGTCGCGCTTCTCGTAGTAGTCGAGCGTCACCCCGTTGCCGAGGTCGACGGGGAGGAACGGCCCGAACGGCTTGCCGACCTCCAGGCCGAGGATCGCGGCGATGAACTCCGCCGACAGGTAGCGGTCGGAGGCGTAGACGGCGGTGTGGTCGAGGCGGACGGTCGCGGTGGGCGACGCGGAGTCGTGCGGTGTCATCAGGTGTCTCTCCAGTCTTCGGAAACTGCGGGAGCGAGGCGCCACGCGTGGGCGCCGGAAACGAAGACACGGAAGACGGGCGGGCCTCGTCCCCACCCCGGCGTCAAGCCGAGGCCGGGACCCTCACTCGTGCGTGGCCCAAGGCCGACCCGGCAGTCACGTCCGTGATCATAACGGCGGTCCGGACGCCCGGACAACGCCGTTACCGGGCGCGGGGCGGTCAGCCCCCGGACGCCTGCGGGGGGCGGCGCAGCGGGCCCCAGTCGCCACGCTGCCGGGCGACCTCGTCGCGGGCCTCGTGGATCACCTCGGGGTCGATCCAGGCGATCGGGCGTACGTCGGTGAGCAGCGGTTCGTTGTCGGGGCCGCGTCCCACCTCCCGGCCGCGCAGCACCCAGGGGCGGACCCCGGGACCGATGTCGTGGCGCAGGTGGCAGTAGTCGTACAGGCGGCGGGCCACCCACAGCCGGAGCGGGCGGCCGGCCCACCAGTCGTCCACGTCGAGCGGGTTCGCCGACAGGCCGGGCAGCGAGATGCCGGTGAGGCTGTCGGCGCTCCCGGTCTCCCGCAGGTCGTAGCGGGGGCCGCGGGACCAGCGCACGTACAGCCCGCGGCTGCCGTCGGCGAGCCGCGCGAGGTCGTCGAGGCTGCTGAGCACGGGCAGCCCGGCCGAAGAGGTCACAGGCGACCTCCGGCGGGCGGGTACGGCCGACCGGACATGTCTGCCGCGTACCCCGGACCACGCCGGTGACACCCGGCGCACCCGTCCCGGGCGGTACGCCCGCCGGGGCGGTACGGGTGGCCGCCGGAACGCGGGGTAGGCGCGGACCATGAACACTCTCGCATGGTGGTTACGGCTGACGGTCCTGGCGGTGGCGGGCGGCGCGGTCGCCCTGCTGGTACAGCACTGGACGGACGGGCGCCCGTGGCCGGAGGCGGGCGTCCCCGCTGCGCTGCTGGTCGTGGTGGCGCTGCTGATGGGGGTGGTCTCCCGGCGGTCGCGGCGCGATCTGTGGTGACACCCCGGGGCGGCGGCTACGCGCCGGGCGAACACCGGCGGCGTCCCGCGCTCCGCACGGCACAGTCGGATCATGACGAACCGAACAGCCGTACTCTCCGACATCCACGGGGTGCTTCCCGCACTGGAAGCCGTGCTCGCCGAGCCCGAGGTGCGGGCCGCCGACCGCGTCGTCCTCACCGGTGACATCGCCTGCGGCCCGCAACCGGCCGAGGTGCTCGACCTGTTGACCGCGCTGGGCGACCGGGTGACCTGGGTCGCCGGCAACGCCGACCGCGAACTGGTGGAGTTCCGGCGCGGGGTACGCGAGACGATCCCCGACCCCATCGGCCCGTGGGCCGCGCGGCAGCTCCGCCCCGACCACCTGGAGCTGCTGGCCTCCCTGCCGCTTTCGGTGCGGCTGCCGGTGGCCGGGCTGGGCACGGTGCTCTTCTGCCACGCCACACCACGGGACGACGAGGAGGTGGTGGTGGTCGACTCGCGTCCGGACCGCTGGCGTGAGGTCTTCGACGGCCTCGGCCCCGACGTGGACGCCGTGATCTGCGGCCACACCCACATGCCCTTCGTCCGCCTCGCCCACGGCCGCCTGGTGGTCAACCCCGGCAGCGTCGGCATGCCCTACGGCCGCTCCGGCGCCCACTGGGCCCTCCTCGGCCCCGGCGTCGACCTGCGCCGCACCCCCTACGACACCGACGCCGCCATCGCCCGCCTCACCCGCGACTGCGGCTACCCCGCCATCGCCGAGTGGGCCGACTACTACGTGCGCGCCCGGGCGACGGACACGGAGGCGCTGGCGGCGTTCGGCCCGAGGGACGGACGCGGGGCGGAAGGGTAGTCCACCGGGGGCGCGGGGCGGTCGGGGTCGGGGCCGCCGGGTGTGCGGGACGATCGGCGCTGGGGCGCGGGGCGTTGTCGGTGGCCGGTGGGATGCTCGCCGTCATGACGCCCTGGACCCTCACCGCCATCGAACGTGCCCTGCGCGCCAGTTGGGCCGCGGACACCTGCTCCCCCGACGATCTGGCCCGCGCCCCGTGGTCCCCGGGCAACCCGGCGTGGGGGCACTGCGACATCACCGCGCTGCTCGTCAACGATCTGCTCGGCGGTGACCTGGTGTGCGGCGAGGTACGGCTCGGTACATCAGTTCCGGCTCGGGTAGAGCATCGTCGCGCCGCGCCTGGTACGCCGTCCCCCGGGGCCGACCCGGCATCGCTGGGCGGAATACCTGCTGCTGCGCGAGCGGGTGGTCGGCAGGCTCGGCGTGCTGCCCGACCCTGCGGGGACCAACTCCACACAGTGAACAACTCGTTCACATCAACCCGTTGACAATGCCCGCAACCGAACACATGATTGACTCATGCCTGAGTCCATCGAAGATCCGTTCACCCCGCCCAGCCCCGAGCAGGCGCGCGCCGAGCGCGTGGCCACCTCGCTGTTCCGGATAGCCGAGCGGCACGCCGCGACGGAGGAGCGGCGGCGGCGTCAGACGCATCCGTACGTGCTCGCTCCGCACGAGGCGGTGCGGCTGGTGGCCTTCCTGCTGAGCGGGGCCGCGCAGCACGAGGAGGACGAGCCGGAGGTGGACCGCGCGGATCTGCTGGCCGCGCTCACGCTGCTGCCGGCGGCCCGCGCCGACCTGGACGAGATCGAGGCCGGCCTGCTCAAGATGGCCCGGGGCCGGGGCCTCACCTGGCCGGAGATAGCCTTCGGCCTCGGCCTCGGCACCCCGCAGGCCGCGCGCCAGCGCTACGAACGCCTCTCCGGCCGCATATCCGCCGACCCCGAGTGACCACCGGCCGCCCCCGGCGCCACCGGGACCGTCCAGACCGCCTTTAAGGAAGATTTACGGTCCCGTTGGCACCGAAAGATCCGTCTTCGCCCGGGCGTGGTTGTGGAACGACGCGCTGATTGGGGCGAGTTGGCCGGTTCCCGGCCGGTTATGCGCGGCCTTGACGCCCTGGTGGCGCGGTGGTTCCCTCAGTGGCCGAGTGACGCAACGTCGCGCTTGCGGCCCCGGGTGCCCACGACGGCACCCGCGCCGCAGCCGCTGGAAGCCGCAACGTCCGCAATCCGCACTCCACCCGGTCCACGCAGCAAGCAAGGCGCAGCAGCACCGCCCACCACGGGCAACGCACCGGTGACGCGCGGGGGACGGCGCGTACCCGCGACGGCACGGCATGCCGCGGAGCCCTGCCCGCACCTCCCCGCCGACGACTTCACCCACGCCCGCGCGCGTCACCGCGCGGGCGCACCCGGCGCTGCCCCCGGCCCACCCAGGAGGACGCCATGTTCCACCGCATCAGCCGGCCCGGCCGAGGATTACGCGACGGGGCCGGAACGGTCACACGCGGCCGAAGACACCGCCCGGTACGTGGGCCGGGCGAGCGGTCGCGGTGTTCGCGGCCCGCCTCGGCCCTGGCCGTGGCGCTGACGCTGGCGCTCACCGCGGGGGTGGTCTCCCCCGCCATCGCCGCGACGACGCCCAGAGCCGCCCCGTCCGCCGCTCCCCCGCCGCCCGCGCCGACCACCGCCGCCGGCGACGTGCTGGTCAACGGCTGGGGCGACGGCGCCGGTTACCACCTGGACGTCGCCACCGGCAGCGGCGGCTACGACTGGCGTGAGCTGGCCGTGCTGCGCCCGGCGGGCATCGACGACTCGTCCTGGACGGGCTACCAGTGCGTCTCCGGCGACGGGCGGTACGCGGCGGTGGCGATCCTGCCCGCGTCCGCGGTGAACCTGGCCGTCGCCCGCGACCACGGTGCCTTCGCCTACTCCGTCGACCTGCGCTCCGGCGCGGTCAAGCCGGTGGCGGCGGGCGTGGCGCTCAAGTACCACACCCCGGGGTGCGGCACCGGCGACACCGCCGAGTTCACCATCGACCCGGGCAACGACCAGCGGGCCACCCAGGTGCTCTCGGCCGATCTGCCCTCCGGACGCCTCACCCACGTCACCACCGTGCCCGGCCAGGTGACCTCCGTGGTCCCCGCCGGTGACGGGCCGGTCGGGGTGCTCGGCGGCGAACTGGTGCGGATACCGGAGGACGGCGGCCGGACGGCACGCCCGGTCGCGCTGGCGTCGGTCGGCGGGCTCGCCTACGACCTGCGTCCGGCGGCCGGCGGCGGCGTGGACTTCGCGGTGCAACGGGCCGCGGGCCGCAGCTCGTTGATCGTCCGGGAGCGCTCCGGACACCTCACCACGCTGGGCGAGGGCACCCACACCGGTCTGCGGCTGATGCAGGGCAGGGCGGGCCACGCCCTGGCGCTGGAGGCCACCCGCCTGGTCCCGGGCAGCGGGGTGCGCGCCGTCGCCACCCGTGGTCTGCCGGGTGCCGCCACCGGTGTCTCGCTGGACGGCGGCGCGGTGCTGGGCCTCGGCGCCAGGACCGCCGCGTCGGCGCCACTGGTGCTGGCCACCCGCACCGGCAAGGTGCTCAAGCGCTCCGCCGCGCCCTCGGCCCGGCGGCCGGACACCGTGCTGCCGGTGCCGCCGCCCGGCGCGTTCGGCGGTGCCGCGGGCGGGCTCACCCCGTCGTCGGCGGGCGTCAGGGGGACGGTCTCCCCGCTGACCGCGACGCCCAAGTGCGCGGTGGGCCGCAACGAGGAGAACCGGCAGGTGATGCAGCCCGGCACGGCCCAGGTGTCGTGGGCGGTGCAGATGGCCGAGCAGGGGCTGCTGACCGGCTCGGCGTACCAGCGCCCCGCCAACTTCGCCAACCTGGGGCTCGTCGCCTACTCGCCCAACGGCGACTTCGGCAAGGTGGCGCTCCACCACCCGTCCGGTGACAGCTGGGACTCGGTGCCGCGCTCGGTGTACCAGGCCATCGTGGCCCAGGAGAGCAACTACAGCCAGGCGTCCTGGCACTCGCTGCCGGGCATCCCGGGCAACCCGCTGATCGCCGACTACTACGGCGCCGGCGGATCCATCTCCACCATGAACTACGCCAAGGCCGACTGCGGTTACGGGCTGGGCCAGGTCACCAACGGCATGTCCGCCGGCGACACCACGTACTCCGTGCACGGCCAGTGGAAGATCGCGGTGGACTACCAGGAGAACGTGGCCGCCGGGCTGCAGATCCTAGAGCGCACCTGGAACCAGCTCTACGACGCCGGCATCACCGTCAACGGCGGCGACCCGCGCTACCTGGAGAACTGGTACTTCGCCGCCTGGGCCTACAACTCCGGCATCCAGCCCACCGCCGCGTTCGGCAACACCACCGGCTGCACCCCGGGCCCGAGTTGCACCGGCCCGGACGGCACCTGGGGCCTGGGCTGGGCCAACAACCCGCGCAACCCCGACTACCCGCCCACCCGTCCGCCGTACCTGCGGGACTCCTACGCCGACGCCGCCCACCCGGGGAACTGGCCGTACCAAGAACGCATCATGGGCTGGATGGGCTCCCCGATCCTCCGCTTCAACCAGGCGGCCTACGACAAGCCCGACTACCACGGCGGCTCGACGTGGCTGCAGATCCCGCCGGTGGACGCCTTCTGCACCAGTGACAACAAGTGCGACCCGACCGGCGCCCAGAGCTCGTCCTACTGCTCGCTGTCCGACTACGAGTGCTGGTGGCACCAGCCGGTCACCTTCGTCCCGGACTGCTCGACCACCTGTGCCACCAGCGCCTACACCGCGGGCGCCGGGTCGAGCGAGCCGGCCATGGTGCAGCCGCACCCGCATCCGCCGTCCTGCTCGCTGGACACCACGCACGTGCACGACGAGGGCCACGGCGCCCCGGTGATCGTGGACGAGTCGCAGAGCCAGCCACCGCTGAACCTGGTGGGCTGCGGGTCGTCCAACTGGTCGCAGGGCGGCACCTTCACCTACGCCTACGGCACCGACGCCTCCGGCAACCCGATCGGGGCCATCGACACCCATCAGCTCGGCGTGGGCTTCGGCGGCCACATCCTGTTCACCCACACCGAGGACGGCTCCAACCCGGCCGAGATCAACACCGGCACCTGGACGCCCAGCCTCCCCAGCCTCCAGTACTACAAGATCAAGCTGCACTTCCCGTCCACCGCCGCCACCGCCACCGACGTGGTGTACACCATCAACCCCGGCGGCGGCGCCAGCCCCTGGAAGATCCGGGTCAACCAGGACTGGGGCTCCGAGCAGTGGGTCACCATCGGCACCTTCGCCATGGAGAACGGCGCCACGGTCTCCCTCACCAACAAGAGCGACATCACCGGTTCCGGCAACATCAACTACGCCGACTACGACGTGGCCTACGACGCCGTCGCCTTCATCCCGGAGGGCGGCACCCCCGGCCAGCCGATCGGCGGCCCGCCGCAGGTGCAGGACGCGCCCAAGGGCAGCAACCCGGCGTGGGTGCAGTGCGGCTGCGTGCGGCGCACCGCGGGCGACCCGGTGGACACCAGCACCGGTTACTTCGGTGAGACCTTCACCGACCTGTCCACGCCCGGCCGCGGCATGCCGCTGGACTTCACCCGCACCTACGCCTCCGCGACGGCCAGCCCGTCCGGCCCCAACTCGGCGCTGGCCCAGGACGGTCCGTTCGGCTGGGGGTGGACCTACTCCTACAACCTGTCCGCCGCCACCGACAGCGGCAGCGGCGCGGTGACCGTCAAGCAGGAGGACGGCTCGCAGGTCACCTTCACCGACTCCCAGGGCACGTACGCCCCGAGCGCGCCGCGGTACGACGCCACGCTGGTGAAGTCGGGCACCAGCTACGTCTTCACCCGCAAGTCGAAGCAGGTCTTCACCTTCGACGCCGCGACCGGACGGCTGCTGTCCGAGACCGATCTGGTGGGCAGCAAGGCCAACCCGCCGTACGCGACACAGCTCGCCTACGACACCGGCGGCCATCTGCACACCATCACCGACCCCGGCGGCCGGGTCTACACCCTGACCTGGACCGGCGGCCACATCACGGGGCTGACCGACTCCGCCGGCCGCACCGTCACCTACGGCTACGACGCCAACGACAACCTCACCGACGTCTACGGTGTCGGCACCACCCGCAGCCCCTCCCTGAAGGACGACGACCACACCCAGTACGGCTACACCTCGGCGCACCTGCTCAACTCGCTGCGCTCACCGGCCCATTACGGCAGCACCGACACCCCGGCGCCGGTCACCTCGATGACGTACGACGGCTCGGAACGGGTGATCAGCCAGACCGACCCGCTCGGCCACACCACCACGTTCACCTACGGCCCCGACTCCGGGACGGGGCTGTCCGCCGGGCAGACCCTGGTGACCGACCCGGCCGGCCACAAGACGCTGGACACCTACGCCAACGGGCTGCTCCAGTCGGAGACCAAGGGCTACGGCACGGCGGACGCCGGCACCTGGACGTACACCTACGACCCGGTGAGCCTGGGCGTCACCTCGGTCAGCGACCCGGACGGCAACCTGCAGACCTTCGCCTACGACGACCACGGCAACCAGATCTCCGCCAGTGACGCCCGCGGCTTCACCACCACCCACGCCTACGACGACAACGACAACCTGCTGACCGTCATCGACCCCTCGGGGCTGCGCACCGACTACGCGTACGACGAGGCGGGGCACATCGCGGCCGGCGGCACGGGCTACGGGCTGGTGACCAGCACCACCGCACAGCCCGCCGACGGCAGCGTGCCCGCCCGCACCACCGCCACCTACTACGACGACAGCGCCCACCCCGGCGACGCCACCCGGGCCGTGGACGCCCGCGGCAACACCACCAGCACCACCTACGACGCCCAGGGCGACATCACCTCGGTGACCGACCCGGCGGGCGACGAGACGCAGTACGGCTACGACACCAACCGGTCGCTGCTGACCTCCCAGGTCTCCCCCTCCGGCAGCGCGGCCGGCACCAAGCCCGGCTGCACCCCGCCGGCCAAGGGGTGCACCACCTACGCCTACGACGCCTGGGGCAACAAGACCACCACCACCGACCCCCAGGGCCACACCGTCACGGCGGCCTACGACGCCGACGGCGACCAGACCTCGGCCACCGACGCCAACGGACGCCGGACCACCTACGGTTACGACAATGCCGACCGGCGCACCACCCTTACCCAGGCCGACGGCACCGTGACGAAGACCGCGTACAACGCCGACGGCACGGTGGCCGCCACCACCGACGGCTCCGGCGCGCAGACGACGTACGGCTACGACGCCCAGGGCCGCCGTACCTCCACCACCGACCCGGCCGGCCGCAAGACGGTCTCGGCGTACGACGCGGCCGGGCGCCTCAAGACGGTCACCGACCCCTCGGGGGCCACCACCACCTACACCTACGACCCGGCCGGCCACACCGCGTCGGTCAGCTACTCCGACGGCACCACCCCGGCGGTCAGCGTCATCGGCTACGACGCCATGGGCCACCGCACCAACATGACCGACGCCACCGGCACCAGCACCTGGTCCTACGACGTCTTCGGCGAGGTGGTCTCGCAGACCAACGGGGCCGGCTCGACCGTGGGCTACGGCTACGACGCGGCCGGCGCGCAGACCTCGATCACCTACCCGGGCGCCGCCACCGGCACCGTCACCCGTTCCTACGACAAGGCGGGCCGGCTGAGCGGGGTGACCGACTGGGGCGGCAAGGCGACCACGTTCGGCTACAACGCCGACGGCGCCTGGCAGTCCACCACCTACCCCAACGGCGCCACCGCCACCACCCGGTTCGACGACTCCGGCAAGCCGTCCTCCGACACCCTGACCGCGGGTTCGTCCACCCTGGCCGCCCTCGGCTACACCCGGGACAACGCCGGACAGCTCACCGGCGACACCCGCACCGGCGTCCCCGGCAGCGCGCAGAGCTACCAGTACACCGCGCGCGAACAGCTGCAGTCGGCGACCGCCGGCTCGGCCACCACCGGCTACGGCTACGACCAGGCCGACAACCCCGTCCAACTCGGCGGCACCGGCCAGCAGTTCGACGCCGCCGGGGAGCTGTGCTGGTCCACCACCGGCACCATGCCGACGAGCCCGTCCTGCGCGAGCCCGCCGAGCGGGGCCACCACCTACACCTACGACGCCCGCGGCGACCGCACCAAGGCCACCGGCACCGCCGGGACCACCGGCTACGGCTACGACCAGGCCGGCCACCTCACCTCGGTGACCTCGGGCACGGTCGGCGCGAGCTACTCCTACGACGGCACCGGACTGCGGGCCGCCAAGACGGTGGGCACCACCACGACCGCGTTCACCTGGGACGCCGGACAGACCCCGGTGCTCCTTTCGGACGGCACCACCTGCTATCTGTACGGGCCCGGCGGGCTGCCGGTGGAGCAGATATCCGGCAGCGCGCGGCAGTGGTACTTCCACGACCAGGTCGGCTCCACCCGCGCCCTGACCGACGCGAGCGGGACCGTGGTCGCCGGATACGACTACACCGCCTACGGCGCCGTCGTCCAGCACACCGGGACGGCCACCACACCGCTGCTCTTCACCGGCCAGTACACCGATTCCGAGACCGGCCTGGTCTACCTGCGCGCCCGCTACTACGACCCGGCCACCGCGCAGTTCCTCACCGTCGACCCGGCGGTGGGCAAGACCGGCCAGCCGTACGCCTACACCGACGACAACCCGCTCAACCTCACCGACGTCACCGGGTTGTGCTGGTCCGGTTTCGGCTGGGCGTGCAGCGCGGCCAAGGCGGTGGGCTCGGCGGTGAAGACCGCGGACGACTGGGTGGACGCCCACCAGACCGCGCTGGGCTGGGCCGAGGTCGGGCTCGGCGTGATCTCCATGGTCACCCCGCTCGGCTGGGTCGCCGACGCGGCGCTGATCACCGGCACCGTGCTCAGCGTCGCCACCACCGCCGACTCCTGCGCACGCCAGCAGTGGGGCAGTTGCGTCATCGGGGCAGCCAGCCTCGGGCTGTCCGCGGGCGGCTTCGCGGCCGGCAGGTACGCGGACAAGCTCGCCGAAGAGGCCGCCGCCGAGAGCTTCTTCCTCACCCGCTGGTTGACGAAGGGGATTTCCTGGATGTTCCGCGGGTACGCCTTCGCCCTCAACTCGCAGTCGGTCCTCTGGTCCGGCGTCGGCACCCTGACCGGAGGAGACTTGACCGACCACAGTTCCTGCCCGGACAACTGACACCCGCGGAAAGGACCCCGGTATGACGGACGAACCGGCCCACGTGACCGAACTCCAGCCGGACGAGAAGCTCCCCTGGAGCGCCCGGCGGCTGCTGCGGCGCGCCCGGCGGGACGGCGCCGCCGGGGTCCTGCTGCACGCCGCGATCCACGAACCGGTCCGCGGCGTCTCCTCCCGGTCGAGCGTGGTCTCGGTCCGGGAGGGCGGCAAGCGGCTGTGCATGTGCAGCAAGACCTCGAAGTTCCCCAAGTTCGCGGCGCTGCCGCCAGGCACCCACGAGTTGGAGTTCGCGGTCACCCGGACCCGCGGCGGCACCTCGGTCACCCGTACCGTGACGTTGCGCGCGGGTGAGGTGCTGGTGGCGCTGTGCGAGCCGGTGCAGCCCGACACCGTCTACCGGCGCGGTCCGTCGGTGGACGGCTGGCGGATCGGCCGGGCCGGGTAGCCCCGCGGGGAGGTGGACGTGACGGTGCCGCGCGGGGCGTTCGACCGCCCCGCGCGGCACCGTCGCGGACCAGCAGTTCCACCGCTCCGGGGTGAGCGGTTCGGGGCTGACGCCCTGCTCGGCGGCGGTGCCCAGCAGCGTCGGGGCGCCGGCCACCCGCATGGCCAGGGTGGAGACCACGTCCTTGGCGTGGTCGCCGTACTCGATGTGTTCCGCCGTGCGGTACACCGATCCCGCCATCCCCGGTCAGCCACCCGGCGAGCAGCGGGGCGAACTCGCCCGGGGCCACGTCCGCCGACCTGATCAGCGCGAAGGCGTGCGTGATGCCGGCGAACATCCCGTACGTCGCGCTCAGCGACGCCACGTCGTGCGACGCGGCGAGCCCCGGGTCGTCGCCCACGTACCGGGTGCCGGCCGGCACCGCCAGCGTTTCCCGGATCATCGGCGGCACGGCCATGATCCCGCCGTCCAGCACCGGCGTCGCGCCGACCGAGGCGTCGTCGAGGAGGCAGACCACGACCAGCCGGGCCGCCGCCACCGCCTCCGCCGCGCTGCCGGCCACCCGGGCACCGAGGGCGGCCGGCGGCGCCGCCTTGGCCGGGTCGCGGCTCCAGACGGTGAGCGGCTGCCCGGCGGTGAGCCAGGCAAAAGGTGCTCGCCTCCCATCTGCGCGAGCTGGAGCAGGACGGCATCGTCCACCGCGAGGTGTACGACGAGGTGCCGCCGCGCGTCGCGTACTCGCCGACCCCGCTGGGCGTCTCGCTCAACGAGGCGCCGGCCCCGCTGGGGCGTGGGGCCGGGAACACGTACTGGGTCCGGGCCCGGCGGCGCACGGCTCCGGCGGGTAGCGCCAGGCGCCTCGATTCGGACAGGCATGTCCGGCGCGAAGCGGGGAAGGAGAGTGGACGGGTCACCCGGCGGAACCCCCGTACGCCGGGTGACCCTCTCGAACGGACCTGAGCCGGTGGTGCGTCACCTGCCCTGACGGGGGGCGCCGGTACGAGGGGGGTTGATGCGCGGTGACGATCACCGGCCGGACGGCGGGGGCCGTCTCCTCGGTACGGGCCACGCTGGCGTGCGGAGCCGACACTGCGGCACGGGCCCGGCGGATGGCCCGTGACTTCCTCGGCGGCCTGCCGTCGCCGGCACCGGCCGAGGTGGCCGACGCCATCGACCTGGTCGTCTCCGAGCTGGTCACCAACGCCGTGCGCCACGCCCGTTCCGAGGTGTGCTCGATCGAGCTGACCGGCGTGGCGGAGGGCGTGCGGATCGCCGTCTCCGACCTCGACCCCACCCCGCCCCGCCCCCGTACCCCCGATCTGCACGGCGGCGGCGGCTTCGGCTGGCCGCTGGTGCGCCGGCTGTCCACGTCGGTCGAGGTGGAGAGCCACGCCGCCGGCAAGACGGTGTGCGCGGTGGTGGCGACCGGCTGACCCCGGCGCCCGCACGGGCGAGCCGGAGGGAGGCAATGGTGACGGCCACCACACCCGCCGCCGTCCGCATGGACCGCCGTCCCATGGGCGGGGCCGTCCCACCGTCCTAACCTGCCGTCACAGCAAGCGGGTTAGGACGGTCCGCGACGCCACGCCGACGCACGGGCCGCCCCGCCACGGTCACGATCCGGGAGCACCCATGCGCATCTCGACGGTACGCGACGCGACCCGGCGCCTGGCGTCGTTCGTCGCGCTCTGCCTCCTCGCCGCGTTGGCGGTCACCGCCGGTGACGTACCCGGCGCCTTCGCGGCGGACGGCACCCTGCGCCAGATCACCGGGTTCGGCTCGAACCCGGGCAACCTCCAGATGTACGAGTACGCCCCCGCCGGGCTGCCCGCCGGGGCGCCGCTGGTGGTGGCGCTGCACGGCTGCACCCAGTCGGCGGACGACTACTACGCCGACTCGGGCTGGGCCAAGTACGCCGACCTGTGGCGTTTCGCGGTGGTCCTCCCGCAGACCACCACGGCCAACAACCTGATGTCCTGCTTCAGTTGGTTCGATCCGGCCAAGGACGCCCGGGGCGTCGGCGAGGCGGCCTCGGTGGCGCAGATGACCGGGTACGCGCTGCGGCAGTACGGCGGCGACCCGCACCGCGTCTACGTCACCGGACTGTCGGCCGGCGGCGGCATGGCGGCCGATCTGCTCGCCGACTACCCCGATGTCTTCGCCGGCGGCGCGATCGACTCGGGGCTGCCCGCCCAGTGCGCCGCCTCGCTGACGGCCGCGTACGGCTGCCAGTCGGGCGACCAGGGGCTCACCCCGGCGCAGTGGGGCGACAAGGTGCGCCGCTCGGACCCCGGCCACGCCGGTCCGTGGCCCCGGGTGGCGATCTGGCAGGGCACCGCCGACTACACCGTCCGCCCGGTCAACGCCACCGAACTGCGCGACCAGTGGACGGACGTGTGGGGCATCGGGCAGACCCCGTCCGGCACGGTGAGCCTGCCCGGCGGCACCACCGCGAGCGTCTACGCCGACGGGTCCGGCCGCCCGGCCGTCGAGGTCTACTCGGTGGCCGGCTTGGGCCACGGCCTCGCCGTCCACCCCGGCTCGGCGGCCGACGCGTGCGGTGCCGTCGGCGCGTACTTCCTGGACGCCATCTGCTCCACCTACTACACCGGGCTCTTCTGGGGGCTGGACGGCGGTGCCGTGCCGCACCGGTGACGGCCCCGCGTTCCGCACGGTCCCGCTCCGGATGCGGGGGCGGGAGCGTGTGGACGACAATGGCGGGGTCAGGGAGGTTGGTCATGGCGTTGTACCGCCGGGTGGTGCAGGTGTCCGACCGGGCGGGTGAGTGGCGGACGGAGCGGCCGGACGGGGAGCGGATCGGTTTCGCCGGGACGCCCGAGGAGTGCGCGCGGCACGAGCTGGCCGCGGCCGTCGCGGACCGCAGGAACGCCCCCGGCGGGACGCCGGCCGCGATGCGGGTGCTGGTGTGGGAGGGGCACGACACCGCCGCGGAACCGGACGCCGTGGCGCAGTGGCCGCCGTCGTGAGCCGGGGTGGCGGCCGATGCCGGTGATCCGGGTGGAACGGCGTACCGCGCTGCCGCCCGGGGAGGCGTGGCGGCGGCTGACCGCGTGGGAACGGCACGGCGTCCACACCCCGTTGACCACCGTCGCGGTGGTGCCGCCGGGTTTACCCGGACCGGCTCGCTGGTGGTCGCCCGTACCGGAATCGCCGGGGCCGGCTTCGAGGACCCGATGGAGGTGGTCCGCTGGGAGCCGCCGTGCGGTACGGCGTCCGGGCGCTGCCGGCTGGAGAAGCGGGGCCGGGTGGTCGTCGGATGGGCCGAGATCGAGGTGGAGCCGGCGGCCGGCGGGGCCCGGGTGGTATGGCGCGAGGCGGTACGGATCGCCGGGCTACCACAACTCTTCGACGCGCCGACGCGATGGACGGCACGCCTGCTGTTCGGCCGGGTGGTGAACGCCCTGCTCCGGGACCCGGACGGCACGGGATGAGGGTGGCCCTGGTCGGCACGGGGGGGGATCGCCGACCAGGGCCGGTCGTCGCCCGCTGACGCCGTACGGCGCACGCGGGAGATGTCGTGACGGCGGCGGTGCGGTGCCGTCGCCCGACGTCTTCGAAGCCTATACCACGGCGCCCCCCGTGGCGCGGCCCGCCGACGGACCCGCGCCGTGACCCGGTGCCGCGCACCGCGGGCTCGGCACCGGCGGCGCTCACCCGCGAGCCGGTGGCGACAACAGCGGCAGCAACCCCCCGTGCACCGTCGGCGGCGCGGTCAGGAAACCTGCGGCGCCCGGGTGCCAGGGGTGGCCGGTGAGGTCGGTGACGAGGGCGCCGGCTTCGCGGGCGACGAGGGCGCCGGGGAGGAGGTTGGCGGCGTCGTGGCCGTGGAGCCAGAAGGCGTCGAGGCGGCCGGCGGCGGTGTCGGCGATCTGCCAGGAGGTGGGGCCGAGGTTGCGTACCGCGGCCACGGCGGGCAGGACGGCGGTGAGCGAGGCGCCCGCGGCGCGGGCCGTCCCCGGTTGGCGGGCGGGGAACGGGGGTTGGCCGGTCGCCACCACGGCCGCCGCGAGGTCGGTGGTGGCCGAGGGCGTGACCGGCCGTCCGTCCCGGGTGGCGCCGTGACCGGCGGCGGCCAGGTAGGTCTCGCCGAGCAGCGGCGCGTACAGCGCGGCGGCGACCGGCTCGCCGTCCCGCACCAGCGCCACGCTGACGCAGAAGTGCGGCAGCCCGCGCAGGAACTGCACCGCGCCGTCGATCACGTCCACCACCCACACCTCCCCCGAGGCGGGCGGCTCGCCGGTGCCGAACTCGTCCGCCCACGGCACCCCGGGCCGGAGCCGGGTCAGACGCGTGCGGAGTTCGGCGGCCAAGGGGGCCTCCAACTCCTCGAAGTTCTCCTTGAGTTGCTCGAAGGTGGCGGCGACGGCCGGGCGCGGGGCGGCGGCGAGCCGGTCGCCGACGTCGCGGACGGCGGCGGCGAGCGGGGCGAGCAGGTCGGCGTGGGACATGGCGGCTCCGTGAGTCGTCGGGCGGCCCGGGAGGGCCGGTGATCACCAGCGTGGCCGCGATGTGGGACGTTTCGGCGCTCGGTGCCCGCTGGGTGAGCGAAAATGGACACCATGACGCGTGAGATGGCGGTCGATGCCCTCGACGACACGGATCAGCGGCTGATCGCCGCTTTGCAGTGCGACGGGCGGCTCACCGCCGAGCGGGCCGGGCGGGTGCTGGGGCTGAGCGCGCGGACGGTGCACCGGCGATGGCGCGCGCTCCTCGCGGACGGGGTGGTGCGGGTGGTGGCGGCGCCGGACCGGGGCGGCGCGCTGGGGGCGACGCTGCTGCGGGTGAAGGTGCTGCGCGGCACGGTGGAGGTGATCGCCGACGCGCTCGCGGCCCGCCCGGACGTGCCGTACGTGGATCTGTCGGCGACCGGGGACGAGATCCACGCCGTCGCGGTGAGCGCCGCGGGCGCGCGGGACGCGCTGGTGTTCCGGCGGCTGACCGCCACCCGGGCGGTCACCTCGGTCACCGCGGCGCAGGTGGTGCACGTGTTCGCCTACTCCTCCGACTGGCGCCACGACGTGCTCACCCCCGCCGAGCGGGCGGCGCTGGCCCCGCCGCGTCCGGCCCCCGCCGCCGCCCGCGGCCTGGACGCCGTGGACCGGGACGTGCTCGCCGCGTTGCGGGACGACGCCCGCGCCCCGGCCGCCGCGGTCGCCGCCGCCTGCGGGCACCCCGACTCCACGGTGCGCCGCCGGATCGCCGCGCTGAGCGGACGCGGGCTGCTGCGCACCGAGGTCTGGGCGGACGTGCGGCGGCTCGGGCTCGCCGTGGACGCCAACGTGCTGATGCGGGTGGCCCCGGCCCGGCTGGACGCGGTGGGGCGCGCGCTCGCCCGTCATCCGGCGGTGCACGGGGCGTTCGCCACCGCGGGGCGGCCAATCTGTACGCCGCGGTGTGGCTGCGGGACCTGGCGGATCTGTACCGGTTCGTCACGCGTGACCTCGGCGGGCTCGGGGTGGCCGAGGCGGAGACGGTGGTCGTGGGCCGGCCGGTGAAGCGCCCGGGGGCCGTTCACACCCCGGGCGTGCGGGCCCCCGGTCGCAGGTATACGCCCCAGGTGACCAGCGCGCACACCCCGTAGGCGGCGAGGAAGGCGAGGTAGGCCGGGTCGCCGTGGTGCGCGGTCAGGAACGTCTGCCGGAAGGCGAGGTTGACCAGGACGCCGCCGAACCCGCCGACGGCTCCGGCGAGTCCGATCAGCGCGGTGGCGTGCCGGCGGGCGGTGGCACCGGCGGCGGCCGGATCGGCGCCGGCCCGTTCGGCGGCGCGGGCCCGGGCCTGGAAGACGGCCGGGATCATCTTGTACGTCGACCCGTTGCCCACGCCGCTGAGGACGAAGAGCGCCACGAACCCGGTGAGGAAGAGGGCGAGCGAGGCGGTGCGGGAGGCGATCAGCACGGTGAGCGCGCCGGCCGCCATCGCCGCGAAGGCGGCCAGCGTCACCCGCGCCCCGCCCCACCGGTCGGCGAGCGCCCCGCCCAGCGGACGCGCCAGCGATCCGGCCAGCGGCCCGAGGAACGTCAGGTACGCGGCCTTGAGCGGGGTGTCGAACTGCTGGTGGAACTGGACCTGGAGGACCTGTCCGAAGGCGAAGCCGAACCCGATGAACGAGCCGAAGGTGCCCACGTACAGCAGGGAGACCACCCAGGTGTGCGGCAGCCGAAGGATCTCGCGCAGCGCCCGCCGGTCCGCGCCGGTACCGGTGGCCGGCAGGTTGTCCATCCGCAGCGCGGCGCCGAGCGCGGCGAGCACCACGAGCGGCAGGTAGACGCCGGGCAGCAGCCGCGGGTGGGCGGCGCCGGCGGTGGCGAGCACCAGCAGTCCGACGAGTTGCACGGCGGCCACGCCGACGTTGCCGCCGCCGGCGTTGATGCCCAGCGCGCGCCCCTTGAGGTGCTGCGGGTAGAAGGCGTTGATGTTGGCCATCGAGGAGGCGAAGTTGCCGCCGCCCACCCCGGCCACCGCGGCGAGCGCCAGCAGGGTTCCGTACGGTACGCCGGGGCGCAGCAGCACGGCGGCGGCGACGGTGGGCACCAGCAGCAACAGGGCGCTGAACACCGTCCAGTTGCGTCCGCCGAACCGGGCCACCGCGAAGGTGTACGGCAGCCGCAGCGCCGATCCGACGGCCGTGGGCACCGCGGTCAGCAGGAACTTGCCGGCCGGGTCGATGTGGTATTCCGGGCCGAGGAAGAGCACCAGCGCCGACCACAGGCTCCACACCGAGAAGCCGATGTGTTCGGTGAGCACCGAGTGGACCAGGTTGCGCCGGGCCACCCGGGCGCCGGTGGCCGCCCAGAAGGCGGGGTCCTCCGGCCGCCATTCGTCGAGGGTACGGGGGCGTGCGCCGGGGGCGGCGGCGCGGGCGCGGCCGGACGGCGGGACTGTCGTGGTCATGGGCACCTGCCGGGTGGTGGGGGCTCGGGTCAGGGGTGGTGCGCGGTGTCCGGGGCGAGGCGGACGCGGCGGCAGCGCAGCCGGGCGGGGGCGCCGTCGGGGGTGGTCTCCTCGTCCAGGCAGTCGCCGGTGCGCAGCGAGAAGGCGTGCTTGTACATCGGGGAGAAGACCACCGGGACGCCGTCGCGGGTGCCGGTGATGCCACGGGCGATGACGTACGCGTGGCTGAACGGGTCGAGGTTGTCGACCGCGTACAGCGCGCCGGAGCGGTCCCGGAAGAGCGCCACCTGGGCGCCGCCGACCAGCACGGCGACACCGCGTCCGGGCAGCAGGTCGCGGTAGGCGCAGACCGGGGTCCAGGTGCCGTCGTCGTCGATCTCGACGGTGGCGTTCGGGAGTTGGACGGGGACGAGCGTGGTCATCGGGGACGGACCTCCAGTCGCGGGCCGGCGATCACGGTGGCGCCGACGAGTTCGCCGTCGGGGGCGGCGGCCTCCTCCGGGCGGGCCGGGCGGATCTGGCCGCGTTCGGGGACGAAGCGCACCGTGGGGTCGGGGACGTCGGGGGCGTTGGCGAATGAGACGAAGCGCCGCAGGCGGTCGGGGTCGGCGAGGGTGGCCGCCCACTCGTCCTGGTACGTCTCGATGTGACGTTGCATCAGTTCGTCGAGGTCGGCGCAGATGCCGAGCGAGTCGTCGAGGACGACCTCGCGCAGGTGGTCGAGGCCGCCGTCGAGGCGTTCCAGCCAGGGCGCGGTGCGTTCCAGGCGGTCGGCGGTGCGGATGTAGAACATCAGGAAGCGGTCGATGGTGCGGATCAGGGTGTCGCGGTCGAGGTCGGCGGCGAGCAGGTCGGCGTGGCGCGGGGTCATGCCGCCGTTGCCTCCGACGTAGAGGTTCCAGCCGGCGGAGGTGGCGATGACGCCGAAGTCCTTGCTCTGCGCCTCGGCGCACTCGCGGGCGCAGCCGGAGACGGCGGCCTTGAGCTTGTGCGGGGAGCGCAGTCCGCGGTAGCGCAGCTCCAGTTCGATGGCGAGCGCCACCGAGTCCTGCACCCCGTAGCGGCACCAGGTCTCGCCGACGCAGGACTTCACGGTGCGCAGCGCCTTGCCGTAGGCGTGGCCGGATTCGAAGCCGGCGTCGACCAGTCGGCGCCAGATGCGCGGCAGGTCGTCGAGGCGGGCGCCGAACAGGTCGATGCGCTGGCCTCCGGTGATCTTGGTGTAGAGGCCGAAGTCACGGGCGATCTCGCCGATGGTGATCAGCCCCTCGGGGGTGATCTCGCCGCCGGGGACGCGCGGTACGACCGAGTAGGAGCCGTTGCGTTGCAGGTTGGCGAGCACGTGGTCGTTGGTGTCCTGCAAGGCGGCCTGTTCGCCGTCGAGGACGTAGGTGTTGGTCAGGGACGCCAGGATGGAGGCGACGACGGGTTTGCAGACCTCGCACCCCTCGCCGGTGCCGTGTTCGTCGACCAGCCGGGAGAAGGTGGTGATCCCCTTGGCCCGGACGATCTCGTAGAGTTCGGCGCGGGTGTGGGTGAAGTGTTCGCACAGTCCCGGTGCGACCTCGGCGCCGGAGGCGGCCAGTTCGGACTCCACGATCGCGGTGACGGTCTTGAGGCAACTCCCGCAGCCGGTACCGGCCTTGGTGCACTTCTTCACCTCCGTGACGCCGGCGCACCCCTGGTCGGTGACGGCGCGGCGGATGACGCCCTTGGCGACGTTGTGGCAGGAGCAGATCACCGCGTCGTCGGGGAGGGCGCCGGGGCCGGCCGGGGCGCCGCCGCCGGTGGCCGGCAGCAGCAGCCGTTCGGGCGGTGCGGGCAGCCGGGTGGAGCCGACCAGCGGGCGCAGCGTGCCGTAGGACTCGGTGTCGCCGACCAGGACGCCGCCGAGCAGGGCGCCGTCCGCGCCGAGCACGAGTTTCTTGTAGACGCCGGCCCGGCTGTTGGCGTACAGCACCTCCAGGGCGCCCTCGGCGGTGCCGTGCGGGTCGCCGAAGCTGGCCACGTCGACGCCGAGGAGTTTGAGCTTGGTGGAGGTGTCGCCGCCGGTGAAGGAGGCGTCGTGGCCGGTGAGGTCGCGGGCGGCGGCCTCGGCCATGGCGTAGCCGGGGGCCACCAGGCCGTAGACCCGGCCGTCGGCGGCCTGGGCGCATTCGCCGATGGCCCAGATGTGCGGGTCGGCGGTGCGGCAGCGGGCGTCCACGGTGATGCCGCCGCGTTCGCCGACCGGCAGGCCGCAGTCGCGGGCGAGCTGGTCGCGCGGGCGGACGCCGGCCGAGAAGACCACCAGGTCGGTGTCGAGCACGGTGCCGTCGGAGAGTTCCATGGCGGCGACCCGGCCGTCCGGTCCGGGGTCGATGCGCTGGGTGCCGGCGCCGGTGTGCACGGTGACGCCCAGCTCCTCGATGCGGCGGCGCAGCAACTGGCCGCCGCCCTCGTCGACCTGGAGGGCCATCAGGCGCGGGGCGAACTCGACGACGTGGGTGTCGAGCCCCATCTCGGTGAGGGCACCGGCCGCCTCCAGGCCGAGCAGCCCGCCGCCGACCACCACTCCGGTGCGGGCGTGGGCGGCCTCCGCCCGGATCCCGGCGACGTCGTCCAGGGTGCGGTAGACGTGGCAGCCGGTGGCGTCGTGGCCGGGCACCGGGGGGACGAACGGGTACGAGCCGGTGGCCAGCACCAGCGCGTCGTAGCCGAGGGTGTGGCCGGCGGCCGTGGTGACGGTGCGGGCCGCGCGGTCCACCGAGGTCACCGGGTCGCCCAGGCGCAGTTCGATGCCGTGCCCGGTGAGGAAGTCGTCGTCGCACAACGACAGTTCCTCGGCGGTGGTTCCGGCGAACCACGAGGTCAGATGGACCCGGTCGTACGCCGGGCGGGGTTCCTCGGCGAGCACGGTCACCCGCCAGCGCGCCCCCGCGCCGGAGTCGAAGAGCGCTTCGAGGAATCGCTGGCCGACCATGCCGTGGCCGACCAGTACGAGGTGGCCGGGTGCGGTCGGGGAGGGGTTCGTCATGCGGCTCCTTCGGTGGTGAGCAGGTGCGTCGGGTCGCCGGGCAGCGCGTGGGCGCCGTCCAGGAAGGCCCGGGTGAGGTCGCCGACGGCGGTGAGGTCGCCGAGCAGGATCCCGCCGACGAGGCGGTCGCCGCGCAGCACGAGCTTGCGGTACGAGCCCCGGGTGGCGTCGGCCAGGCGCACCACGTCGGCGCCGGGTACGTCGCCGGTCTCGCCGAAGGCGGCGTACTCCAGCGGGCCGGCGGTGAGCCGGAACAGCCGCGGCGACCCGGGGTAGGCGGCCTCGGGGCCGGCCCCGGACAGCCGCGCGGCGAGCACGTCGGCCTGGTCCCAGGCGGGTCCGGCCAGGCCGTGCGCGACACCGCGGTGTTCGGCGCAGTCGCCGATGGCCGAGATGTGCGGGGCGGAGGTGGCGAGGTGGTCGTCGACCACGACGCCGTACGCGGTGCGCAGGCCCGCGCGGCGGGCGAGCCCGGTACGCGGGCGGACCCCGCAGGCCAGGACGAGGAGGTCGGCGTCGAGCACCCGGCCGTCGGCGAGTTCCACCCCGGTGACCCGGCCGGTGCCGCGCAGTGCGTGCGGGCGGGCGCCGAGGTGGACGCCTATGCCGAGCGCGGTGAGCCCGCGGACCAGCGTGCCGGACGCGCCCGCGTCGAGGTGACGCCCTATCAGGTGGCTTGCCTCGTGGACGAGTTCGGTGGTCACCCCGAGCGCGGTCAGGGCGCGCGCCGCGCTCACCCCGAGCACGCCGCCGCCGACCACGACCGCGCGGCCGGCCGACGCCGCCGCCCCGGCGAGCCGCCCGCAGTCGTCCAGCGTCCGCAGCACGTGTACGCCCTCGGCCGGTCCGCCGACGGTACGCAGCCCCGGCAACCGCGGCAGCACCGGCTCCGCCCCGACGGCCAGCACCAGGTGGTCGTACCCGGCCCCGCTGCCGTCGGCCAGCCGCACCGCACGCGCGGCGACGTCCACCCCCACCACCCGGGTCCCGGTGCGCACCCGCGTCCCGTTCCCGGCCGGCAGCGCGACATCCTCCGGCCGCAGCCGCCCGGTGAGCACCTCGGCCAGGAGCGCCCGGTTGTACGGAACGTGTGCCTCCGCCCCGTACAACGTCACCTCCACCTCCGGCGCCCGCCCCGCCATCTGCTCCGCGAACCGCGCCGCGGCCATCCCCGCCCCGACCACCGCCACCCTCCGCACCGCCCCCGCCACCACCCGCACCCCGCTCACGCCGCCCCCTCCCCACCCGTCCCCGCCACGAAAGCGCCCCGAGCGCCGGCCCCCGGCACGAACGCACCCCCGGCCAGGCCGACGTCCGGCACCCCTGCCGACCCCGACGACGCACCCGCACCGGAACCCGGCACGAACTCGCCCCCCGCTGCGCCGGAAACCTCCGGCGCCCCCGCGAGCACGGCACCCACCCCCGCCACGGGCGCGGCACCCGCCGCGGCTCCCTCCGGCACCGCGGCCGGCTGCACCGGCGCACCCGCACCGGAACCCGGCACGAACTCGCCCCCGGCCGCGCCGGAAACGTCCGGCACCCGCGCGAGCGCGGCACCCGCCGCGGCTCCCTCCCGCACCGGGGTCGGTCGCGCCGCCGGGGACTTCTCCACGCGGACCGCGCACACCTTGAACTCCGGCATCCGGGACACCGGGTCGAGCGCCGGGTTGGTCAGGGTGTTGGCGCGGCCGGGGCCGTCCCAGTGGAAGGGCATGAAGACGGTGTCGGGACGGATGGCGTCGGTGACCCGGGCCGGGGCGAGGGCGTGGCCGCGCCGGCTGGTGACCGTGAGCAGGTCGCCCTCGGCCACGCCGAGCCGCGCGGCGAGGTGGGGGTGGAGCTCCACGAAGGGCCCGGGGGCGGCGGCGGCCAGTTCGGCGACGCGCCGGGTCTGGGCACCGCTCTGGTACTGGGCGACCACCCGGCCGGTGGTCAGATGGAGCGGGAAGTCCGCGTCGGGCACCTCGGCGGCCGGGCGGTGCGAGACGGCGGCGAACCGGGCCCGTCCGTCCGGCGTGGCGAAGCGGTCGAGGAAGAGCCGCGGGGTGCCGGGGTCGGACTGGTCGCGGCAGGGCCAGTGCAGCCCCTCACCGGCGCGGATCCGCCGGTAGCTGATGCCCGCGTAGTCGGCCGGGCCGCCCGCGGAGGCGCGGCGCAGTTCGTCGAAGACCTCCTCGGGGTCGTCGGAGAACCCGTCGCGCACCCCGAACCGCGCGGCCAGGTCGCGCAGCACCCGCAGGTCGGTGCGGACCCCCTCGGGCGGGGTGAGCGCGGCCTGCCGCAGGACGACCCTGCCCTCCAGGTTGGTCATGGTGCCGGTCTCCTCGGCCCACTGGGCGACCGGCAGGACGACGTCGGCCAGGCACGCGGTCTCCGACAGCACCACGTCGCCCACCGCGAGGAAGTCCAGCGCCCGCAGGCGTTCGGTGACATGGGCGGCGTGCGGGGCGGAGACCACCGGGTTGGACCCCATCAGCAGCAGCGCCCGGGCCCCGCCGTCCCGGCCGAGGGTGTCGAGGAGTTCGTACGCGGAGCGTCCCGGGCCCGGCAGGTCGTCGGGGTCGACGCCCCAGACGCGGGCGACGTGGGCGCGGGCGGCGGGGTCGGTGATGGACCGGTAGCCGGGCAACTGGTCGGCCTTCTGGCCGTGTTCCCGGCCGCCCTGGCCGTTGCCCTGGCCGGTGAGGCAGCCGTAACCGGAGCCGGGGCGCCCCGCCTTGCCGGCCGCCAGGCACAGGTTGATCCAGGCGCCCACCGTGTCGGTGCCCTTGCTGTGCTGTTCGGAGCCGCGGGCGGTGAGCACCATGGCGGTGGCGGCGTCGGCGAACGCGGTGACGGCCTGCCGCATCGCCGGCACCGGGACGCCGGTGATCGCCTCGACCCGTTCCGGCCAGTGAGCCATCGCCGCCGCGCGGGCCTGCTCGAAGCCGGTGGTGCGGGCGGCGACGAAGTCCTCGTCCACCCGGCCGTCGGCGATCAGCAGGTGCAGCATGCCGAGGGCGAGCGCGAGGTCGGTGCCGGGGACCGGGCGCAGATGGAGGTCGGCCTGTTCGGCGGTGCGGGTGCGGCGCGGGTCGACGACGACGAGCCGGCCGCCGTTCTCCCGCAGTTCGCGGAAGTAACGCAGCGCGGGCGGCATCGTCTCGGCCGGGTTGGCGCCGACCAGCACGACGCACCCGGCGCGGGCGATGTCGGCCAGCGGGAACGGCAGTCCGCGGTCGAGCCCGAAGGCGGCCTTGTGCGCCGCCGCCGCCGACGACATGCAGAACCGGCCGTTGTAGTCGATGGACGCGGTGCGCAGCACCACGCGGGCGAACTTGCCGAGCGCGTACGCCTTCTCGTTGGTCAGCCCGCCGCCGCCGAGGACACCGACCGCGTCGGCGCCGTACCGTCGCCGCACCGTGGTCAGCCCCGCCGCGATCCGGTCCAGCGCCTCCTCCCACGTCGCCTCGCGCAGCGGCGCGCCGCGGCCGTCGCGGACCAGCGGCGAGGTGAGCCGGGCGGCCCGGTCCAGCAGGGCGGGGGCGGTGCGGCCCTTGCCGCACAGGGCGCCCCGGTTCACCGGGAACTCCGGCCGCTCCCGCACCTCCACGCCGGCGCCGTCCCGCGCCGCGAGGCGCATGCCGCACTGGAGCGCGCAGTACGGACAGTGGGTGTCGGTCGTCGTCATGGCAACGAGACTCGCCCGTGGCCGTTACACCGCGAGGTCCGCCGTGTTGCGGTGACGGCACGGCCGGCTCACGTCGTCGCCGGTGGCGGGTGAGGCGGACGACATCTTCCGTAACACGGGCGACGCGTTCGCTTACTGCCTCGTGACCTGCCGGGAACCGGCCGGTAACATCCGGGACCGACCCTGCACCCCATGGGTACTGCCACGACCGCCGCGCCGCCGCCGGGACCGCTGACCGGTTTCACCATCGGCGTGACCGCGACGCGCCGCCGCGAGGAGCTGGTGGCCCTGCTGCGCCGCCGTGGCGCCCGGGTGGTCGAGGCGCCCACCTTGCGGATCGTCCCGCTGGACGACGACGCCGCGCTTCGCCGGGCCACCGAGCGCTGCCTGGCCGCGCCGCTGGACTACGTGGTGGCCACCACCGGGCTCGGCTGGCGCGGCTGGATGAGCGCCGCCGACGGGTGGGGGCTGGCCGCCGGGCTCGCCGCGGCCTGCCGGGGGGCCGCCGTGCTCACCCGTGGCCCCAAGGCGACCGGGGCGGTACGCGCCTCGGGGCTGGCCGAGACGTATTCGCCGGGCTCGGAGGCCACCGGTGAGCTGCTGCGCTGGCTGCTGGCGAGGGAGCTGGCCGGCCGCCGGGTCGCGGTGCAGGAGCACGGCGCCCCGCTCGACGGCTTCGCCGCGGCGCTGCGGGACCGTGGCGCCGAGGTGATCGAGGTGCCGGTCTACCGCTGGGGCCCGCCGGAGGACCCGGAGGCGGTGCGCCGCCTGGTGGAGCTGACGGTGCGGCGGGAGGTGCACGCGCTGACGTTCACCAGCGCCCCGGCGATCGACGCGCTGCTGCGGTGCGCCGACTCCGCCGGACGGCGGGCGCAGGTGCTCGCCGCGCTCGGCGGTGACGTGCTCGCCGCGTGCGTGGGCCCGCTGTGCGCCCGGCCCCTGCTCGACCTGGGTATCCACGCGGTGGTGCCGGAACGCGGCCGGCTCGGCGCGCTCGTCCGCACCCTCGCCGAACGCCTCCCGGCGCGTGGCCGGGTCGAACTGGTCAGCGGGGCGCTGCGCGTCGTCCTCCAGGGCGACGCGGTGGTGGTGGACGACGGGGCGGTGACACTGCCGCCGATGCTGGCCGCGCTGCTGCGGGCGCTGGCCGAGCAACCCGGCCGGGTGCTCAGCCGGGCCGAACTCCTGCGCCGCGTCTGGGGTTCCGGCCAGGCCGACGAACACGCCGTGGAGGCCGCGGTGGCCCGGCTGCGCGGCGCGCTGGGCGCCCACGCCGGGCTGGTCCGCACGGTGCCCAAGCGCGGCTACCGGCTCGCGGTGGGCTGACCGGCACCCGCCCGCACACCGTGGACGCCGACTGACGCACCGTCACATACCGGCCGCGCCCGACCGAACGCACCCGCCACCGGCACATGCTGCACTACGCTGTGGCCACACGGGAACGGGCGGCAGGGGGTGGCATGTCCGCGGATCACGACGGCGTGGTCGTCTACTGGCGGCCGGGGTGCCCGTACTGCATGAAGCTGCGGCTGCTGCTGCGGCTGTCCCGGCTGCCCTTCACCGAGGTCGACATCTGGCGCGACCACGAGGCCGCCGCCTTCGTCCGCTCGGTGGCCGGCGGCAACGAGACGGTGCCGACGGTCACGGTGGCGGGCAAGGCGATGGTGAACCCGTCGCGCCGCCGGCTGCTGGGCGCGGTACGCACCTACGCCCCGCATCTGCTCGCCGCGCCGGGCGGCCGGGCGGGCCGCCGGGGCTGACGGCACCGGGTGCGCGGGCGTTCAGGGTGCGGGGGCGTTCAGGGCACCACGACGACCTGGGCCGCGTAGCTCAGCCCGGCGCCGAATCCGATGAGCAGGGCGAGTTCGCCGGAGAGCGTCGGGTCGCGGTGGAGCAGGGCGTCCAGGGCCAGCGGGATGGAGGCCGCGGAGGTGTTGCCGGTACGGGTGATGTCGCGGGCCACGGTCACCGTCGGCGGCAGGTCGAGGGCGGCCACGATCCCGCTGATCATGCGGTCGTTGGCCTGGTGGGGGACGAAGACGCGCAGGTCCTCCAGGCGCACGCCGGCCCGGCGCACCGCGGCCCGGGCCGCCTCGGGCACATGGGCGTGCACCCAGCGGTAGAGCGCGGGGCCCTGCATCTTCAGGTGGCCCGGGGTCCACGGGGCGCGCGCCCCGTCCGGCCCGGCCCCGGCGGGGCGGGTGAGGAAGTCACGGCAGGCGGTGTCGCTCCCCCACACCGGGGCGGCGATGCCCGGCTCGCCGGACCGGCACACCACCGCGGCGCCGGCCCCGTCGGCGAAGATCACCCGGGTGGTGCGGTCGCCGTGGTCGACGATGTCGCTCATCCGCTCGGCGCCGACCACCACGATCCGCTCGAAGGTACGTCCGCCGATCAGGGTGCGGGCCATCTCCAGGGCGTAACAGAAGCCCGCGCAGGCCGCGTTGACGTCGAGCGCGGCACGGGGCGCCGGGGTCAGCCGGTCGGCGATGCCCCGGGCGAGGGAGCGGCCGTGGCGGGCGTGGCTCATGGTCGCCGCGATCACGCAGTCGATGTCGGCCATGGCGAGACCGGCCCGGCGCACCGCGGTGCGAGCGGCGCGGGCGCCGAGGTATTCGATGGGTTCGGTGTCGTCGGCGAGGTGGCGGGCGGTGATCCCGGTGCGCTGCCTGATCCACTCGTCCGAGGTGTCCAGCGCGCCCGCCCGCACCAGCTCGGCGTTGCCGACCCGGGCCCGGGGCCGGTATCCGGCGACCGAGACGAGCCGGGCGTGCGCCGGGGTCGTGTCCACCAGCATGGCGTTCCCCCCTCGGACGGCCCCCGCCAAGGACGCCGTCACCATACGAAAAGTAAATGAATTGGTCCTCTTTCCTCCAAAATGGTCACCTCGGGCGCCCGCCGGCGGCAATGCCCCGGTCGGGCGCCGTGATCGGCGCGCGGACGCACACCGGAGCGCCCGCGCCCACCTTGCCCCCGCCACGCGCCCCGCCCGCGTGGCGCTCGGCACCGAGGTGTCACGGGTGGAAGGTGACCTCCGGGTCGGCCGCGGTGGGGCCGTCCAGGACCGGCTGCGCGATGCCCTTCAGGTGCAGGTCGAAGAAGGCACCGACGTAGGTGCGGGTGAGCTGGACCGACCGCGGAGCGGAGATCGTGGTGCCGGGTGGTTCGGGGACGCCGATCCGGTCGGCGAGGATCTGGAGGTCGGTGAAGCTGCTGTGGTTGGCGCCGTTGACGGTCAGCCAGCGTTTCCAGCCGTCGAGGTGGGCCCAGCCGCTCGTCCAGGTCTCGTCCTCCTGGCCGGCCGGCAGGGCGTGGCCCATGAGCATGAAGGGCCGGCCGCCCAGCCCGTTCCCGGGGACCGGCGCGAACATGGTGCCGTCGAGGTTGACCCCGGCCCGTACCCGCTTGTCGGCGGCCATCGTGGTCACCGCGGCGTCGCCGCCGAGGGAGTGGCCGGCCACCCCGATCCGCCTGGCGTCGATCAGGTGGGCGTAGCGCCAGGCCGGGTGACGGCTCGTCAGCTGATCGATGACGAACGAGATGTCCTTCGCCCGGCTCTCCGCCACCACCCCGGGTCCGCCCGCCGGCGGCTTGTCGCAGATGGCACAGGGGAGCGTCCGCCCGTCGGGGAAGGTGGTGCCGGAGTTCTCGTAGGTGTGGTCGACCAGGGCGACGACGTAACCGCGACTGGTCAACTCCTCGGCCAGCGAGGTGAGTTCGGTGCGCGGCATGGTGAAGCCGGGCGAGAGGACGACCAGCGGGAACCTGCCGTGCTCCGGACGCGCGCCGGTGCGCGACCAGGTGCGGGTCCCGCTGACCAGCTCCGGCGGGACCGTGGTGCCCGGCAGCTTCATCTGGAGCATCATCCGGGCCGCGTCGATGGTCATGTACGGGGCCGGTCCGCCGGTGCCGGGCCGGGCGGGGTAGTACATCGACACCATGAGCTGCCGCGGTCCCGCCGACGGCACCCACGGGTCCTGCCGGTGCTCGTCGACGAGGTGCAGGATCTCCCGGCCGACCGCGTACGGACCGGTGGGGCGGGGCAGTTGCGCGGGTCTCTCCCGGGTCTCGGACGCCGCGACGGGGGCGGCTGCCGAGGCCGGGACCGCGGCGAGCACCGGTAGCGGCAGGACGAGCGCGAGCACGGCGGCTGCGGCCGTGCGACGTATTCGTGTCATGCCGAGGACGCTAGAACGCACCACACGTAACGGCGTCACCCTGGAGGGGGAAGGCATCTCACCCCCGGAACCATCCCTTCCTCCCCACCCGGGATGACCCGGCCCCCTAGGGGTCACCCGGTCCGGGCACGAAGCTCTCGGCGGCCGACTACCCGGTTTGGCACGTTTACTGATGGAGCGTCAGTCTCCGGTGCGACACTGCACGAGGCGACTGTCCCCGACCGGCGAGGAAGGCACGATGTCTGGCGATCGACCCATGAGTCACCGGATCGTGGTGAGGGATTCGGTGACCGTGCGGGATCTGCGGAACCTCGCGGACGCCCGGGGCTGGCGGCTGGCCGGCCACGTCCCCCGGGACCCGGCGAACGGCGTCCACTTCGAGATCAGGTGGGACGCCGGCGGCGACACCTCGGTGCACTACGTCGAGGACGAGCTGATGGCCGAACGGTACGTCGTCGTGGCCGGCGAGGACGCCGGGGCACGGGCCCGTCTGGTGGCCGCGATCGGCGCGGGGGTGGCCGTCTGGCCGCTGGAGGACCTGGTCCTGGAGGCCACGGTGCGGGTGTACCCGGCGGGCCGGGCCAGGGCGGTGCGCCGCCTCGGCGTCGCCTCCCCGCCGGACCCCGACGGGGCGGTGATCGCCGTGGTGGAGTGGGCCGCCAGGGACGACGACCCCCGGGTGCGCGAGGCCGCGGTGCGGGCGATGGCCTACGCCGGCTGGTCCGAGTACCGCCGGACCCTGCTGGAGCTGGCCGAGCACGACCCGGATCCGGAGATCGCCCGCACCGCGCGCCGGGTGGCGGCCGGGCTCACGCGCCCCGCGGACCCACCGCCGGGGCCGCCTCCACCACGCACCCGGTGACCTCACGCTTTACCATGGAAGTACGCCCGTACCGCTGCGACCGGGTGGGAGGCGTCCGGCATGGCGTTCGACACCGCCGGGCCCGGGACGGCCGACGAACCCCGTCGTCCGCCGATCGCCGAGCACGGCCTCATCGGCGATCTGCGCACCGCCGCGCTGGTGGACACCGAAGGCACCATCGACTGGTACTGCTGCCCGCGCTTCGACGCGCCCAGTGTCTTCGGCGCCGTCCTCGATCCGGAGAAGGGCGGCTCCTTCGAGCTGACCGCGGACGTGCCGACCCGCACCCGGCAGTTCTACTTCCCCGACACCAACGTCCTGATCACCCGGTTCTTCTCGGCCGACGGGGTGGCCGAGATCCAGGACTTCATGCCGGTGACCGACGAGTCCCGGGAGGCCGGACGGCACCGGCTGATCCGGCGGGTGGTCTGCGCCCGCGGCACGCTCCCGTTCCGCGCGCTGGTCGCGCCCCGGTTCGGGTACGGCGCCGAGCCACACACCGCGGAGGCGTGCGACGGCGCCACGGTCTTCCGCTCCCCGGATCTGACGCTGGCGCTCACCTCCACCGTTCCGGTCGAGTGCGACGGGCGCGACGTGCGGTGCCGGTTCAAGCTGTCCGAGGGCGAGTCGGTGGTCTTCGCGCTGGACCGGATCGGCGACAACGTCCCGGCGCGCTCGTGCCCGCGGGCCGAGGCGGAGGAGCAGTTCGAGGCGACCGTACGGTTCTGGCGGCGCTGGCTGTCCCGGTCCCGCTACCACGGGCGCTGGCGGGAGATGGTGCACCGCTCGGCGCTGGTGCTCAAGCTGCTCACCTACGTCCCCACCGGCGCCATCGTGGCCGCCCCCACCACCAGCCTGCCGGAACAGCTCGGCGGCGAACGCAACTGGGACTACCGGTACGTGTGGATCCGGGACGCCGCCTTCTGCGTCTACGCCATGCTGCGGCTGGGCTTCACCGGCGAGGCGGAGGCGTTCATCGGCTTCCTGTCCGACCACGGCATCCTGCGCGGCGACGACCCGGGGCCCACCGGCCCGTTACAGATCATGTACGGCATCGACGGCCGCACCGAGCTGCCCGAACGCACCCTGCCGCATCTGTCCGGCCACCTCGGCTCGGCCCCGGTGCGGATCGGCAACGCCGCCACCCACCAACTCCAGCTCGACATCTACGGCGCCCTGATCGACTCGGTCTACCTCTACGACAAGTGGGGCGGGCCGATCGGCAGCGAGCGGTGGGACGAGATCGGCGCCCTGGTGGACTGGGTCTGCGCGCACTGGGACCAGCCCGACGAAGGGGTGTGGGAGACCCGGGGCGGGCGCAAGAACTTCGTCTACTCGCGGCTGATGTGCTGGGTGGCGATCGAACGCGCCATCCGGATGGCCAACCGGCGCGGCCTGCCAGCCGACCTGACCCGCTGGCGGGTCAGCCGTGACGCGATCTACCGGCAGATCATGGCCCGCGGCTGGTCCGACACCCGCGGCACCTTCGTGCAGGACCTCGACCACGACATCCTGGACGCCTCCTTGCTGATGATGCCGATGGCCAAGTTCGTCTCCCCCACCGACCCCAAGTGGCTCGCCACCCTGGACGTCCTCGGCACCGACCTGGTCTCGGACTCCCTGGTCTACCGCTACGACATGTCCGCCAGCCCCGACGGGCTGCGCGGCACCGAGGGCACCTTCTCCATCTGCTCGTTCTGGTACGTCGAGGCGCTCACCCGGGCCGGACGCCTGGAGGACGCGCGACTGGCCTTCGAAAAGATGCTCACCTACGCCAACCACCTCGGCCTGTACGCCGAGGAGATCGGCCCCACCGGCGAACAACTCGGCAACTTCCCCCAGGCGTTCACCCATCTGTCGCTGATCAGCGCGGCGTTCAACCTCGACCGGGCGCTGGGGTGAGACCGGCTAGCGGCCGTCGCCGTCCGGGACCGGAGGGGCCGGCACCGGGGCGGCGACCCGGGCCAGGAAGGCGCGGGTGCGTTCCTCGCGTGGTGTGGTGAGGACGTCGTGCGGTGTGCCCTCCTCCACGATGCGACCGCCGTCCATGAAGACCACCCGGTCGGCCACCTCGCGGGCGAACCCCATCTCATGGGTGACCACGATCATGGTCATGCCGTCGTCGGCGAGGGAGCGCATCACGGCGAGCACGTCTCCGACGAGTTCGGGGTCGAGCGCCGAGGTGGGCTCGTCGAAGAGCATCACCTCCGGCCCCATCGCCAGCGCCCGGGCGATGGCGACCCGTTGCTGCTGGCCGCCGGAGAGCTGCGCGGGGTAGGCGTCGGCCTTGTCGGCGAGCCCCACCCGGGCCAGGTTCTCCGCCGCGACGGCCGCGGCACGGGCCCGGCCCCGGCCGAGCACCCGGCGCTGCGGCAGCGTCAGGTTGCCGGTGACGGTCAGGTGCGGGAAGAGGTTGAAGTGCTGGAAGACCATGCCGATCCGGCGGCGTACCGCGTCGATGTCCACGTCCGGATCGGTGACCTCGGTGCCGCCCACGAAGACCTGCCCCGAGGTCGGCTCCTCCAGCAGGTTGACGCAGCGCAGCAGGGTCGACTTGCCCGAGCCGGAGGGGCCGATCACGCAGACGACCTGGCCGGCCGCGACGCTCAGGTCGATGCCGCGCAGCACCTCGTTGGCGTCGGCTCCGGTGCCGAACGTCTTGCGCAGCGCGCGGACGTCGACCTCGGTCGCCGCGTCGGTCGTCCCGGCCATGGTCAGCGTCCCCTTCCGGTGCGGTTCTCCAGGCGTCGTACCAGGTAGCCCAGGGGCACGGTGACCAGCAGGTAGCAGACGCCGGCGACCAGGATGGGGGTGGAGTTGGCGCTCTCGCTGGCCAGGTCGCGGCCGTACTTGGCCAGTTCGCGTTCCTGGAGGGTGACGCCGAGGAAGAGCACCAGCGAGGAGTCCTTGAAGAGCAGCACCAGTTCGTTGGTGAGCGGCGGGATGACGATGCGCAGCGCCTGCGGCATCACCACCGAGACCATCGCCCGGCGCGCCGAGAAGCCCAGCGAACGGGCCGCCTCCACCTGCCCCTTGGGCACCGCCTGGATGCCGGCCCGGATCGTCTCCGCCATGTACGCGGCGGAGACCAGCCCCAGCGCCACCGCCACCTTGCCGTACGTGCCCCCGGCGATCTGCGTGCCGGGGAACGCCAACGGCACCGCGACCCCGACGAAGATGAAGATCAGCAGGGCGGGCAGTCCGCGGAAGAACTCGATGTACACCCCCGCCGCCCAGCGGTACGGCGCCACCGACGACAGCCGCATCAACGCCAGCGGCACCGCCAGCACCAGTCCGGAGACGAAGCCGGCGACCGTGTAGAGCACGGTGTTGCGCAGCGCCACCGTGATGATCTCCGGGAAGAGCTGCCGGAAGAGCGCCGGCTGGGCGAACTGGTTCGCCAGCCGCCCCCAGTCGGCGCCCGCCGCCACGGCCGCGACCGCCGCGACGAAGACCGCGTACTGCGCGCCGCGTACCAGCCGCCTTCTCTGACGCCTCGTCAGACGGCGGCCGTCGCCGGCCCTCCCGGTGTCCGGGCGCGGGCCGCCGCTGGTGGTACGGCCGGTGGCCGAGGTCATGAACGCTCCGAGGCCGAGCCGGCCGGGGCGGGCTCACCCGAGGCGATGGACCGCCCCGGCGAGCCGGACGACGGCAGCGGGCCGATCCACTTCTCGTACAGACTCCGGTAGGTGCCGTCCGCCCTGGCGTCGGTGATCGCCTTGTCGATCGCCGCGAGCAGTTTGTTGTTGCCCTTCTTGACGCCGATGCCGTACTGCTCACCGGTGTGGAGGTTGTCGACCTGGTGGAACGGGCCGGAGTTGGCGGGGTCCTTCAGCCAGCCGCGGGCCACCGGGTAGTCGACGATGACGGCGGCCACCTGGCCGGTGCGCAGGCCGTTGAGGAGCGCGTCGGAGGTGTCGAAGGAGACCGGGTCGAAGCCGCCCCGGTCGGCGTAGTCCTCGCCGGTGGTCTGCGCCTGCGCCCCCAGCTTGCGCTTCTTCGCCTTGACGTCGGCGAGCGAGGTGATGCCGCTGTCCTTGCGGGTGACCACCGCCTGGGTGGCGTCGAAGTACGGCACCGAGAAGTCGATGTTCTTGCGGCGCTCCGCGGTGATCGTCATCCCGGCCGCCGCCACGTCGCACTGGCCGGAGTTGAGGAACGCCCCGGTCTTGATGTTCTCGAACGGGGTGTCCACGATCTCCTGGCGCACCCCGAGGCGCTTGGCCACCAGGTCGAGCAGGTCCACGTCGAAGCCGACCACCTTGCCGCCACGCTCGAACTGGAAGGGCGGGTACGGCAGATGGGTGCAGGTTTTCAGCCGCCCGGCGGCCACCAACGGCACCCCGTCGGCCGTCGCCCCCTTCGCCCCTCCGGTCGACGAGCACCCCGCGGCGAGCACCAGCCCGGCCACGGCGAACGCGAGGGTGGACATGCGACGACGTACAGGTGCGGTCCGGGGCACGGGCTTCGGCCTTCCTGGAGTTCACAACAGCGGACGGATCACTTACCGACGGCCAACGAACTTGCGGATGACGTGCGCACACGGTCGAGCGCGCACATCATAGAGCACCCCGGCCGGAAGTGATCCGTCCCGCGCACCGCCGCGCCCCCCACCCCGCCCGGGTCGCGGCGGCCACCGCCCCCTCGTAGGCTGGCCGCGTCCGGGGCTCGCCGAGGACGCGGGCCCGGTTTCCGTGACGACGGGCGGATGACGCCATGAGCGATGCCGAGGTGCCGGACGTCCGGGCGGCGTATGCCAACGCCACGTACGTGGCGGGCACGCCGGAGCAGGTGTGGCGGGCGCTGACCGATCCGGAGCTGACCGCGCGGTACTGGGGGCACGCCAACGTCTCGGACTGGCGGCCGGGGTCGCGGTGGGAGCACCGGCGTACCGACGGCAGCGGGGTCGCGGACGTGGTGGGCACGGTGGTCGAGAGCGCCCCGCCGCACCGTCTCGTCACCACTTGGGCGTCGCCGGACGGCGAGGCGGCCGGCGTCCCCTCCCGGGTCACCTTCGGCATCCAGGGGCACGACGGCATCGTCCGGCTCACCGTGACCCACGAGGACCTCGCCGACGAGGACGAACGCGCCGCCGCCGCGGCGGGCTGGACGGCGGTGCTCGCCAACCTCAAGACGCTGGTCGAGACCGGGGAACCGCTGCCCACCGAGCCATGGCTCATGCCCTGACCGCTCATCCGGTACCCCCCGGATGGCGCCCTGTCACCGTCCCCCGGAACGATCTCGCCCGGCGCCCGCCATCGCCGTGATCACCAGGCGCTCACGCAGCAGGTCGCGGCGGACCGACTCCTCCGTGCCGGGCGGCAGACCGTCCAGGGCCCGCTCGATGGCGGCGGTGGCCGCCCGGTAGCGGCGCAGCCGGCGCAGCGCGCACGCCTCCCGGTACCCGGCGATCGGGTCCTCGCGGACGGCGAACGCCGGATGGCCGACCAGCGCCAGGGTGCGCAGCGGGCCGTCCGGCAGGTCGACGCCGAGCCACAGTCCGTGCAGCAGCGCGTGGAGCGTCTTGACGTCGTCCCCCGCCGCGGCCGGCACCGCCTCCAGCGCCCCCAGGCCCGCCGGATCGGACTCCCCGAGCACGGCGAAGGCGTGCAGCGCCCGGCTGTACGGGTCCAGCGCCGCCACCGGCACGGGGTGGGCGGCGAAGAGCGACCGCAGGGCGTCGCACCGGAAGTCGTACCGCAGCCCGAGGGCGTACAGATGGAGCCGGGCGCGGGCGGCGGGCGGCGGCAGCCGGGGGGCGAGCACGTCGGCCACGGTGAGCCGCCACGCCGGGCCGTACCCCTCCCGCCGGGCCGTCCACGCCACGTCCGCGCAGAACGCCGCCGACTCCCACCACGTCGCCCGCACCGCGGTCAGCCACGACTCGGCCCGCCGCGTCCAGTCCCGTTCGCCCGCCTCCGCCACGTCGAGGCGGGCCACGTCCAGCACGGCCGCCCGCCGGTCCGCCCCCCGCGCGCCCCCGGCGAGCCGCTCGCGGGCCCCCGGCGACGCCAGCAGCCGGGCTGCCAGCTCCCGCCTGACCCGCGTCTCCCGCACCGGCACCGCCGCGAAACCGGCCAGCCCCCGCCACAGCGGATCGCCGTCCGCCTCGCGCGCGCAATCCGCCGGGTCCGCACCACGGCCGGGGCCGCGGGAACCGTCCACGGACACCATCATCGGCCGCGCCGTCCGCGTTCGCACCCGTGGCCGTCCCCGGCCGCCGCCTGGCATGATCCACTCCATGGAGTCGTCGCCCAGGGAACCCGAAGCCGTCCCGTACCACCCCGCGCGTTCGCTGGCGACCGGGCAGCGTTCGCTGGGGGACCCATCGGTGCGCTATCCGCTGTGGCCGCCGCTGACCGCGGGGTGCCCGCGCACGGCCGACGGGGACACGGTGTATCCGCTGGAGGTCGAGTACGACTACGCGGCGGTGCCGGAGGACCTGTTCCGGCGGCCGGCCGGGCCCGGGCTGGAACGGTGGGCGCCGCTGCTGCCACCGCTGGCCGCGCCGGGGCTCGGCGAGGGCAACACCCCGCTGGTGCCGATCGGCGGCGGCGTCCACGTCAAGGACGAGTCGCGCAACCCGACGTGGAGCCACAAGGACCGGCTGAACCGGGTCGCGGTGAGCGCCGCCAAGGAGTCCGGGGCGCCGGGGGTGGTGGTGGCCTCCTCCGGCAACCACGGCGCCGCGGCGGCGGCCTACGCGGCGCGCGCCGGGCTGCGCTGCGCGGTCTTCACCTCCCCGCACACCCCGCCCGCGGTCGCCTCGTTCGTCCGGGCCTACGGCGCCACCGTGGTCACCGTGGAGCGCGAGTGGCTGCGGCCCCTGGTGCGCCGGGTCGTCGAGGAGTTCGGCTACCACCCGGTGAGCAGCGTCACCGACACCGCGCACACCGGCCACCCCTTCGGCCCGGAGGGGTACAAGACCATCGCGTACGAGATCTTCCGCGACCTCGGCCGGGTCCCGGCGGCGGTCTACGTGCCGACCGGGTACGGGGAGCTGCTCTTCGGCGTCTGGAAGGGGTTCCACGAGCTGACGCTGCTGGGGCGGGCCGACCGCGTGCCGCGGTTGTACGCGTGCGAGCCGGCCGCGGGCGGTCCGCTGGGCGCCGCGCTGCGCGCCGGACGGCCCGCCGCCCAGGTGCCGGTGGGCCCCACCGGGGCGTACGGCATCGCCTGCCCGGTCGGCGGCTACCGGGGGGTGGTCGCGGTACGCCGCAGCGACGGCGCGGCGCTGGCCGTCACCGACGCCCAACTGACCGCCGCGCGCGCCGAGTTGGCGGCGCAGGGGATGTGGGTGGAGCTCTCCTCGGCCGCGGGCCTGGCCGGACTGCGCGCCCGGCGGGCGTCGGGCGCGGCGGCGGAGGACGGGGACGGCCCGGTGGTCTGCGTGGCCACCTCCAGCGGCTTCAAGGACCTGGCCACCGGCACCGGGACGTACCCGGCGACCACCCCGGAGTGGCCGGCCGTGCGGGAGCTGCTGCGCCAGGGGGCCTGACCTCCCCCGCCGCTCACCCCCGGTCACCAGGGCAAAGCTTGGCCATCGCTTTACGTGGTCGCCGCAACCGCTTGCGTAGAGTTGAACGTCTTCGATGGCGCCGGACACCCGGTGAACGGGTGATGTCCATCCGGTGAAGTGAACGCGAGCGGGAGCAGGGCGTGGGGCGGATCAAGAGCGGCGTGGGGATCGCATTGCTGGCCGGGGTGGTGCTGGCGACCACCAGCGCGTGCGGCGGCGCCGCGACGGCCTCGGACGCGAAGGCCAAGGCGGCCACGACGGCCCACCCGGTCAAGCCCCACCCCACGCACACCCAGCCCGCCGGGCCGCCGATGCTGCTGGACACGATCGCCCCGCAGGACGGCGCCACGGTCGGCGTGGCCATGCCGATATCCGTGGAGTTCAGCAACCCGGTGGCCGCCTCCGCCCGGGCCCAGATCGAGAAGCACATGAAGGTGACCGCCTCGGCCCCGGTCACCGGCGCGTGGCACTGGTTCGGCAGCACCCGTGTCGACTGGCGCCCCAAGTCCTACTGGCCCTCCGGCACCAAGGTCACCCTGGACGCGCGCCTGACCGGGGTGGGCAACGGCAACGGCCGTTACGGCACCCACGACTACAAGCACACCTTCACCGTCGGCCCGGACACCGAGGTCTCGGTCTCCGTCCCCGACCACACCATGAAGGTCACCCGGGACCACTCGGTGGTGCGCACCATGCCGATCGACGCCGGCAGCCCCGACTTCCCGTCCTGGGACGGCACGATGGCCGTCATGGACAAGGAACGCGAGGTGCGGATGACCTCGTGCAGCGTCGGCATCTCGTGCACCAAGGGCAGCGCCAACTACTACGACCTGACGCTGCCGTGGGACGTCCAGCTGACCACCTCGGGCACCTACGTCCACTACTCCACCGGCGACCCCCAGCCCGGCCACAGCTACGGCTCGCACGGCTGCGTCCACCTGTCCTACTCGGACGCCGAGTGGTTCTACGACTACGTCCACGTGGGCGACCCGATCACCATCACCGGCTCGCCGCGCGGCAAGGCCGAGGGTGACAACGGCTACGCCGACTTCAACGTCGACTGGTCGCAGTGGCTGACCGGCAGCGCCACCGGGGAGCAGACCACCTCCGCCTCCTGACCCGCGCCCCGCCCCCGGAAACGGTACGGGGGCGGGCGCGCGGCGGTCTCAGACCCGGGCGCCGCCGGTACGGGCCAGGTGGCCCAGGTATTCCTTGCGGTCCAGCGGGTTGCCGTCGGTGCGTTCGGCGTACGGGTACGCCCCGGTGACCGGGCGGTCGCCGGAGGGACGCGACCACCACAGCCCCTCGCCGCCGGTGAGGGTGGGCAACTCGCCCTGGAAGACGTGCACTTGGCGGGCGGGCAGGGTCCCGGTGACCTGCCACCGGCCGGACAGCGGGGTGGCCGCCGTGACGTCGGCGCCGAGCGCGGCGAGCCGGGTGAGCGCCGGGCCGAGGCAGTCGTGCGGCACCTCCGCCTCGAACGCGTGGCACGGTTCGTACCCGCGGGTGCCCGCCTCGGCGAGCGCGCGCATCAGCACCAGCGGGGTGAGCCCGCGGAAGTCGGCGGCGGTGCTGATCGGGCCGACGAACCCGCTGTGCGTCAGCGTCACCACGACGTCCGTCACCGGCCAGCCGTGCAGCCCCTGCCGGAGCGTGCCGTGCACGGAGTCCACCACCGCCCGGTCGAACGCGGCGGGCAGCGCGCCGAGTTCGGTCTCGCGGCGGAAGACGACCCCGGTGCCGGAGCCGCCGGGTTCCACCCGCAGGCCCACGGTGGCCCAGAAGTCGGGCCGGCGGTGCCGGTCGAGCACCTCGGCGGCCTCGCCACGGCCCACCGGACGCTCCAGGTACCGCACCCGGGTCGGCTCGAAGTCGGCCTCCACCCCGAACTCGCGGCGCAGCGTCTCGGCGATGACCTCCTTCTGCACCTCCCCGTAGAGCAGCACCGCGGTGCCGCGTCCGGGCACGGTACGGGCGCCGATCAGCGGGTCGCGGTCGGCGAGGACGGTCAGCGCGGCGTGCAGTCGCGGGGCCTGCTCCGGGCGCCTGGGCACGGCCACCGATTCCAGGCTGGGCGGCGGGAAGTGGGCGTCGGCGTCCCCCGGTCCGACCGGTCCGGTGTGGTCGCCGACCCGGACACCGGTGAGCCCCCACAGCCGCACGATGTCCCCGGCGGCCGGCGCGCGGAGGGTGCCGGGTTCCGGCGCGACCACCTCCAGCGCGCCGACCCGGGCGGAGCGGGTGGTGGCGCCCAGCGGTGACAGCCGGTGGAAGGTGAGCCGCTGCCCCCGGCGCAGGCTCCCGGACCGCAGCCGCAGCAGGGCGATCCGTTCCCCGGCCGGACCGCGTTCCACCGCGAAGACCCGGCCGCGCACCACCTCGTCCCGGGGCGCCTCGGGCACCGGGAGCAGCCCGGCGAGGGTGTCGATCAAGGTGTCGACGCCCTGTCCGGTCAGCGCCGAGCCGAAGACCAGCGGGTGCGTCAGCCCCCGCGCGGTCTGCGCGGCGAGCGCGGCGCGTACGACGGCGGGCGGCGGCACCCGTCCGTCCACGAGGTCGGCCAGCAGCCCGTCGTCGTGGTCGGCGAGGACCTCCGCGGTCTCGGCGAGGTGTTCCGGCGAGGCGGGCGGGCGCGGCAGGCAGTGGGCGCCGCGCGTGCCGGTCGCGCGCACCTCGTTGACCGCGAGGACGTGCGGGGTGAGCTTGCGGCGGATCTCGGCCAGCAGCGCGGTGTCGCGGGCGCCGGTGCGGTCGGTCTTGTTGGCGAAGAGCACGGTGGGCAGGCGCAGCCGGGTCAGGGTGCGCATCAGGACGCGGGTCTGCGCCTGGACGCCCTCGACGGCGGAGATCATCAGCACGGCCGCGTCGAGCACGCCGAGCACGCGTTCCACCTCGGCGATGAAGTCGCTGTGGCCGGGGGTGTCGATCAGGTTGATCTGCCGTTCCCCGACGCGGAACGCGGTCACGGCGGAGCGCACGGTGATGCCGCGTTCGCGCTCGATCTCGCCGCTGTCGGTGCGGGTGTCCCCGGCGTCCACGCTGCCGAGGCGGTCGATGGCCCCGGTGTCGAAGAGCAGACGCTCGGTCAGGCTGGTCTTACCGGCGTCGATGTGCGCCAGGATGCCGATGTTCAGGGTTGCCGGTGCGGGGGTCATACGTGCGGGGATCCTCGGATTCGTACGCCAGAACAGGGAGCTGGGTGAATTCGAGGAGTCGGCGCATCGTGTCTGCCCTTCCGCCGGTGGTCGCCGGACGTGCGGTCACGCGGTCACGTCCGGCCGGGTCGGGGCATTGTTGCAGGGACGTAGGGGCCGGCGCCGCTGATTTTTTCCGGGGACGGTCAGCCGGGAGCGGTCAAGGCTCTTCGGTATACGTCAAGCGGCGACGATGTTGGTGCCGTGTTGCGCGAGTTGGGTGATTACGGGGTTCGCCGGAGGCGCGTCGGTGATCAGGCCGCTGATCTCTTCCCAAGGCAGGACGCGGTAGCGGGATGCTGCGCCGATCTTCTCGGTCGAGGCGAGGATGTAGGTGTCTGCGGACCTGGCTGCCAGTGCGCGTTTCATCGCGGCTTCGTCGGGGTCGCCGGTGGTCAGTCCCGCCTCGGGGTGCACACCGGTCACTCCCAGCAGGCACAGGTCGGCGGAGATCTGTTGGGCGGCTTCGACGGCGGCTGATCCGCAGGCGACGGCCGAGTGCTTGAAGATCTTTCCGCCGAGTAGGAACACCTCGGCCGTGGGGTGTTCGACCAGGGCCGTCGCGATGGTGGGACTGTGCGTGATCACGGTGCAGTCCAGGTTGGCGGGCAGGGCCTGGGCGAGGGCCAGGGTGGTGGTGCCGCCGTCGAGGATGACGGTGGATCCGGGTCGGATGAGTCCGGCGGCAGCGGTGGCGACTTTCTGCTTGCTCGCCGGCGCCACCTGCCGCCGTGTGGCGTAGTCGGCGATGGCCGGGGAGGCGGGCAGCGCTCCGCCGTACACCCGTTGGCAGAGTCCTTCGGCCGCAAGTTCCCGCAGGTCGCGTCGGACGCTGTCGTCGGACAGGCCGAGCCGTTCGGCGATGTCCTTGGCGACGATCTTGCCCTCTTCGGTGAGCACGCCCAGCAGGTAGTCACGTCGTTCCGCAGCCAGCATTCCTATTCCTTCCTGGTCTTGCATGTTTCTGCGTGCATGTGTGTAGCGTAGCGCCATGACCGACACCCCGATGCTGATACTGATCGCCGGGCCGTACCGCTCCGGCACCGACGGAGATCCCGAGGCGATGGCCGCGAACCTCACCCGGCTCGAACAAGCGGCGTGGCCGGTGTTCGAGGCCGGCCACATCCCGATGATCGGAGAATGGGTGGCACTGCCCGTGCTGCGCTCGGCGGGTGCCACCATCGAGGACCCGCTGGCCGAGCAGGTGCTCTACCCCACCGCCCAGCGCCTGCTGCAGCACTGCGACGCGGTGCTGCGGCTGCCGGGCAGGTCCGCAGGCGCCGACCAGGATGTGCAGATCGCGACCGGATTGGGCCTGCCCGTCTACTACGACGCCACCGACATCCCGCGCCGCACCGCGCAGGTCGCTCCACCGACATCGCATTCCTGACGAAGCCCGCGCCGATCGGCCAAGGCCCGGCCGGCGGCCCTGGCCGCCGTGCCCGAATCCGTCGATCCTCCACCCCGACCCGACAGCGGTCGGTGCACCCGGGAGGCCGTGAGCTTGCCCGACGATGTGACGCTGCTGTTCGGCCTCGAAGGGGTCGAGGTGGCCTCAATCGCCCTCGATCGCGAGGCGAATCCGATCCTGGCCCTGGTGACGGCCGCCGAGCAGGCCAGGCGCTGCCCGAACCGCGGCGTCACATCGCACCATCCGCACGCGTAGGTGCGCACCCGGCTGCGGGATGTGCCGCCGGCCGGGCGGCACACCGCGCTGGAATGGACGAAACGCCGCTGGCGCTGCCGCAACCCGGGAAGTGCACGCCGCACGTTCACCGAGTCCGTCCCGCAGATCCCGCCCCGGCACCGGATCACCGCGCGGGCCAGGGCCGCGATCGGGGCCGCGGTGGCGGACGGCGCGCGCACGGTGATCCAGGCAGCACGCGACTTCGAAGTCTCATGGCCGGTGGCCCAGGCCGCGTTCGCAACACGGGCGGCAGCGGTTCTGCCCACCGGCACTCCGCCCGTCGAGCATCTGGGGATCGACGAGATCCGGCGCGGCAAACGCGCTTCCGCCGCGTCGAGGCAGACGGCGCCGACACCTGGGAGGTCACCGCGGACCGTTGGCACATCGGCTTCGCCGACCTGTCCGGCGGAGCCGGACTGCTCGGGCAGGTCGAAGGACGCACCGCGCAGGCCGTTTCAACCTGGCTCGAGGCGCAAAGCGCCGAGTGGCGGGCGGGAGTGAAGGTCGTGGCGATTGACAGTGCACCGTATGCAAGGCCGCCATCCGCCGCAGCCTGGCGCACGCGACGATCGTGGTCGACCGCTTCCACCTGGCTCAACTGGCCAACGCCGCCGTCACCGAGGTGCGCCGCCGGGTCACCCTTCAACAGCCGGGCGGCGCGGACGCAAAGGCGACCGGGAATGGGAACTACGCAACAGGCTCACCCGCTCGGGCGCGCGAATGCACGCGACGCACCTGGACGCGATGATCGACGGCCTGCGGGCGGTGCCGAAGAGGACCGGGCAGCCGATCCTCACGGCCTGGAACGTCAAGGAAGACCTGATGGACCTGCTCGCCCTGCACAGCACCCACCCGACCCGACCCCAGATCAGCTCCCTGCTCACCACGTTCTACGAGAACGCCACCGCCAGCGAACTGCCCGAGTGCGAACGCCTGGCCCAGACCATCTCGACCTGGTGGCCGCAGAACCTCGCCGGAATCACCACCGGCGTCACGAACCCCGGCTCCGAAGGCGTGAACCGCGTCATCAAGACCGACACACGCTGCGCCTACGGCCACCGCAACCCCGTCAACCAGCGCCTACGCACCCGCGCTGCCACCACCCGCCGCGCGCGGCCACCTCGCACCCCGGACCAGCAGCCCCCACGCCCAACCACGACAATCAGGCCCCTGAGCACGATTGAGCTCGAAGAGCCGCGGTCAGCCGCCCTGGCCGGCCCGCTCGACGACGGGCCGCGCGCCAGGCCGTCGAGGTGCGCGGAGCGGGCACAGTCACGGCCCGACGCGCGCGGTCCGGCCGGCTAGACCACAACCGTTTCTTCGGTGACCATCACCGCCACCGAATCCATGTCGATGAACTCGCTCTCGTCCGGGTGCACCAACTCCCGGTAATTGCCGGACGTGAAGAAGGCGTCGTGATCCGCCCAGCTCTCGAACCAGATCTCGGTGAGGCCGTCGTAGGCGGGGCTCGGGTAGCCTTCAGCGGGTACCGGGTGCGAGACGGTGTACTTCTTCACGTACTGCCGTGCTTCCGGAATCGACGTGAACAACGGTGCGTGACGGTCCCGGTGATACCCGACGAATTCCTCGAAGGTCATTCCGTCGATACGGTTGATCAGGAAAGCGAACTTGAGCATGATGTTTCTCCTTCCGCGCCGGCGGGCGTCCGAGGTCGGTGCCCGGATCCCTCCGACAGCGGGTCGTGAGCCATGGCGTCAACCTAAACGCTCACATCGATGTCAGGGGCAAGTCGCCGTGACCCAGCGCACACGGGGAGTCGAGATGCGGATCCGTGAACTGTCCGTCCGGACAGGAGCGAGCCGTCGGTCACTGCGCTACTACGAGCAGCAGGGCCTGCTGGTCAGCACGAGGTCCGCCGGCGGCCAGCGGTGCTACGGCGACGCCCACGTCGAGCGGGTCGCGCTGATTCAGACGTTCCTGGCCGCCGGAATGTCCAGCAGAACCATCGCCCAGCTGGTTCCCTGCATGACGGAGCCCAATGCGGAAAGAGCTGAGCAAGCCTTGACCGCGATGAATCAGGAGCGCACCCGTCTTTCCGCCACGATCGACAGCCTGACCGCCGCCAGAGAAGCGCTTGATCGCCTGATCGACGTCAACCGGGACTTCCTGGCGGACACGGCGGACGGCTCGGCGCCGGGCCTTCCGGACCTGTACGGTTCGCGCTCGACAGCGTCCCCCGGCTGATGTCTTCCGATCCGCCGGGTCGAAGTCGGCAGGGGAAACCGGTATCGGGCAGGGGAAATCGGTAGTGGAAATCGGAAGCTGAAGCCGGTAAAGGCCGCGCGGACAGGCGGGGTTCTCCACGCCTGCCGGGTCAGTCGTCCTCGGCTATGCCGATCACCGCGTTCGGGCAGAGGCCGGCGGCCAGGCGGGCGGCGTCGTGCTGCTCGGGCGGGGGCTGCTCGGTGCGGAGGATGACGGTGCCGTCGTCCTCGGACTGGTCGAAGAGCGCGGGGGCGTTGAGGGCGCACTGACCGGCGCCCTGGCAGCGGTCGTGGCTGATCAGGATCTTCATGGGGATGGTCCTCGTTCCAGGCGGCGGGGAACCGGGCGTCCTTCGGCTGCGTGCCGGGTCGTTCGCGGTCCACCGTAGTACGCCCCACCGACAACCGGGGGGGGCTCAGCCGTCGATCTGCCGGAACCGGGCCTCGGCGAAGAGATAGGCGGTCGGCCGCACCGCGTACGGCGGCTGGAAGGCGTGGTTGAGCTGCGCGGTGAGGCAGACGGCGAAGGCCACCGCGGCGCCGACGAAGCACAGCGCGACCAGGTTGCGCACGGAGGCGGTGAGCCCGAGGACAGCCGGGAAGGCGATCAGGAAGGCCCCCGCCACCAGCAGCGCGATCCAGGTGATCAACGGCATCCCTGCCTTGACCTGCGCCGCCCGGTCGGTACGGGTCTGGTAGACGGTGGCCAGGTTGGACTGGGCCGCCGACTTGGCCGACTGGCGGGCCGGGGTCGTCGCCGGCGCGGTGTCGAGCGCCCCGCGCACCGCGTCCAGCGCCTGCCACGCCTGCGGGCTGGTGTGACCGGCGGCCAGGGCCGGGAACTCCCGCCGCTCCACCTGCCGGGTGTAGTTCTTCAGCAGTCCGCGCAGCCGGTCCCGGTCGGGCGCGGCCAGTCCCCCGGCCGCCCAGTAGACGTCGGTCAGCGCGCGGGCCTCGTCGTAGGTACGCGCCCGCGCGGTGCTCAACGCCGACCAGCTGCCCGCCACCTGAAAACCCGTCAGCAAAATGAACGAGCTGAGCAGCACCCCGCCGATGAGCGAGAGCGCCTGCCCGTTGTACTCGCCCGCCGTGGCCCGCTGCCCGCGGCCGAGCAGCCGGCCCAGTACGGCGGCGAAGACCACACCGCCGAGCGTGGCGGCGAAACTGACCAGGTACATGGCGCTCCAAGTGCTGGGTGGGTCAGGCGGTACGGGACGCGGTGGCCACGCCCGCCGGGGCCGTGCTCACCTGCGGCGTCCGCCGTGCCAGGGGTACGCCGCCGCGAGGATCGCCGGCACCAGCACCACCGCGATCGTCAGCAGCCACCAACGGGCCGGATCGTCGTCCCGCTGGTAGGGCGTGCCGGGCAGCGGCGAGGGCAGGGCCTGGACGGACGGCGGCGCGGACGGGCGGGCCGGTACGCGGACGGGCGGCGCCGCGGCGGGCGCGGGAACGGGGATGACCGAATGGACGGGACGGGCCGGGCGGCGCGGGACGTGCGACGGCGGCGCGGGCGGACGGTGCGGCGGACGGGGCCTGGCGGGCGGCGGGTGCGGCGGGGGCTTCTCCGGCGGGCTCGGGGACGGCGGCGGGGTGGGCCGCGACGGACACGGCTCGTCCGGAGGCGGCGGCCGGTGGCCGCACCGGCGTGCCGTCGCGGCCACCCGCACCCCGTCCTCGGTCACCGACACCACCACCGCGCCGCCGGGGCCGCACGCCACCACCGACACCCCGCAGCCGTCGTCGTGGCACCCCACGGCGACCCGGCCGCCCGGGTCCGGCCGGGGGTGCGCCGCGACGGACGGCGGCGTGGCGAGCGCGAGGACGACACCCGCCGCCACCGCCGCCACGGTCCGCCACACCCTGGGGACACGTGCCGGTGTGGCGGCCATCGCGCCCCTCAGCGCCCGTGCACTTCGAGGCCGACGCGGACCGCGCTCTCCAACGCGCCCTCGATCCAGGCGGGTTTGAGGCTGGTGTGTTCGCCGGCGAAGTGCACCCGGCCCTCCACGGTCCGGGTGGCCGGGTGGTGTTCGTGGAGCTGTCCCGGGGTGAAGATCACCGCCTCGCCGAGCGCGTAACGGGCCCTGGTCCACGACTGGGTGGCGCCGTGACCGGTGAACTCGTCCCGCACCACGCGGCCGAACATCCGCTCGAGGTTGTCGAGCGCGAACGCGTACCGTTCCCCCGGGGTGAGGGAGTCCCAGCGCATCGCGTCGTCCGACCAGGTGTAGGAGGCCAAGACGACACCGCCCGGGGAACCCTCCACGGCGGAGGGGAAGTACGTGAAGCGGTTGGGGCTGTCGGAGACGCAGCCGCCCCCGGTGAAACCGCCCGCCCCGCGCTCCCAGAAGCGGCGCTTGAACTCCAGCAGCACCTTGGTCGCGCTGTCGTAGTGCAGTTCGGTGACGGCGCGCCGCTTCGGGTAGGAGAGCGCCGGCTCGAACTGGCAGAAGCGGACGGCCGAGAAGGGCGCCGTGACGATGGCGTAGTCGGCCTCGAAGGTCTCGGTGGGCGGGATGGGCGCGCCGTCGCAGGATTCCTCGCCGCCGGACTCCGCGGTGGTCTCGATCCGTACCCCGCCGGCCGTCTGCACCAGCCTGGTCATCCGGCGGTCGTAGCGGATGGCGCCGCGCAGCCGGGCGGTCAGGGCGTCGGTGAGGGCGGCCGTGCCGTCGGCCAGTTCCCAGTAGCGGGAGCCGGGGTTGATGATGGCTCGGTCCATCAGGGCGGGGATGAGGGAGTAGTGCAGCCGGGAGGTGAGGTTCTCCAGGGTGCCGGCCGCCTGCACCCGGGCCAGGTCCCAGCCGGCGTGCTCGACGAGGTAGCGGTGCGTGGAGTAGTCGTCGAAGTCGTGGATCACCTTGGCCCAGGCGGCGATCTGCTTCTCGATCGGCCAGGTCGACGGGACGGTCACCGGGGCCAGGGCCTGGTCCACCGCCGCCGACATGGTGGTGTCCACGGCGGCGCCGAAGGAACGGTTGACGGCGCCGGGCGCCGCGGCGTACCCGCCCCGGGTCACCCGTACCCCGTTGACCTGGATGAGGGTGCGCCCGGTGGCCGTGGGCGCCTGGAAGTCGGTGGGTGCGCCGTTGGTCCAGGTGCGGCCGGTGAACGAGTGGTAGACGACCGGCGGCGTCCGGCCGGTGCCCAGGGCACCGGGTGCCACGTCCGCGTTGTAGAACAGCCGTCGGCGGATGCCGAGTTTGTCGGCGAGCGCCAATACCAGCGGGTGGAAGTCGGGCAGTCGCATGGCGCCGGCCTCGGCGTGCAGCGCCCGGTCGGAGAAGACGCCCCGGAAGGTCTTGATGCGTCCCCCGGTGCGGTTGGCGTTGGCCTCCAGGACGACGACGTGGTGTCCGGCGTCGCGCAGCAGCATGGCCGCGGTGAGCCCGGCGATTCCGGCGCCGACCACGAGCACCTTCTTGGGCTTGGTGGTTTTCGGCAGGCCGTGGTCGATGAGGGTGTCGAGGTAGCGGAGTTTGAGGTCCTCCCCGCCGGCGCCGACCAGCAGGAGTTTGCGGGCGAGGTCGACGCCGAGGTCCCCGGCGCGCTCGGCGGTACGGGCGGCCCAGGCCAGGTCGGGACCGGTGGCGAGGCCGGTGCCGGTGGCGGCTCCGGCGGCCAGGGCGGCGGTGGCGCCTATGAATCCGCGGCGCCCGAGAGGGCGTGGAGAATGAGCGTTCACGCGGACGAAGGTAGGGGCGGGTCATTGCCGTGTCAGCGGCGCTGACGGGAACGACGAAAAGGCGTCAGGAGACCCCTCGAACAACTTTTATTATCATCATGCGAATTGATGTGTACGGATTCATGGCAGCTGCGCAGAAACGTTTCCACTCACCTCCGCCGCCCCAGGTCAACGCCCTTGCCGTACACGGCACTTCGCGCTTTTTTCGCGCCAAACATCCTTTTCAGGCCGTCCGGTCCGCACGCCCGGCGCGCTACGGGCGCACGCCGTTCGAAATTCGCTTGCGGAACGGCCCCTTCGGACGAAACCATCATTCAGATGATCGAAATCCTTGCCCTCACCCCCGACGACTGGCGGCTGTGGCGCCGCCTGCGGCTCGACGCGCTCACCGAGGCCCCGTACGCGTTCGGCTCCCGGCTCGCCGACTGGCAGGGTGACGGCGACCGCGAGGAACGCTGGCGCGGCCGGCTGTCCGTCCCCGGCTCGTACAACCTCCTCGCCCTGGCCGACGGCGACCACGTCGGCATGGCCGGCGGCATCCCCGCGCCGCACGGCCACGCCGAGCTGATCTCGCTCTGGGTGGCCCCGGCCGCCCGCGGCCTCGGTGTCGGCGACGCGCTGATACGTGCGGTGGAGCGCTGGGCGGCCGACAACGGCGCCCCCACGCTGCGCCTCGCGGTCGCCCCGGACAACACCGCGGCCCTCGCCCTCTACGCCCGGCACGCCTTCACCCCCACCGCCGAGCCCGGCGACCTCCTCCCCGACGGCCGCCGCGAGCTGATCCTCGCCAAGCCGCTGTAACCCGCGGGGGTTGGCCCCGGCGCGGCACGTCCGGTCGGCCCGGCCGGGGGCAGCCACGCCCGGCGCAGCCCCCCGGCTCACGCTCCGCCGAGCATCTTCCGCGCCCGGGCCACCAGCACACGGGCCGCCGGGCTGACCGGGCCCTCCGCTCGCCACGCGAAGGCGAGCCGGCCGCGCAGCGACGGGCGGGTGATCGGCAGCACGCGCAGCACGTCCGACCGGGCCTCGGCGAACGCGCCGGGCAGGATGGCGGCGCCCAGGCCGCGCGCGGCGAGCTGGGCGAGCACCTCCGGCACCCCGGCCTCGAACGCGATGCGCGGGGTGAACCCGGCGGCGGCGCACGCCTCGTCCAGCCGCGAGCGCAGCCCGGTGCCGCGCGGCAGGCTGATCAGCGGACGGCCGCGCAGCGTGTCCAGCGAGATGGACCGGTGCACCGCCAGCTCGTGGTCGTGGCTGACGGCGGCGACGATCGGCTGGTCGGTGAGGACGAGCAGCTCGACGCCGGGCGGGGTGGTGCGGCCGACGCTGACCACGGCCGCGTCCAGCCGTCCGGAACGCACCCCCTCCAGGAGGTCGTCGCTGGCCCCCTCCCCCAAGGTGATCTCCACCCCGGGGTGGTCGTCGTGGAAGTCGGCGAGCAACCCCGGCAGATCGACGCTGTGCGAGGTGACGGTGCCCACGGCGACGTGGCCGCGCAGCAGGCCGGTCAGCTCGTCCACGGCGAGCCGGGCGCCGTCCACCGCGGCCAGCGCCGCCCGCGCGTACGGCAGGACGGCCGCCCCGACCTCGGTGAGCCGCACCGCACGCCCCGAGCGGTCCAGCAACTCCTGCCCCAACTCCCGTTCCAGCCTGCGGATCTGCGCGCTCACCCCGGGCTGGGCGACGTGCAGCTTCTCCGCGGCCCGGGTGAAGTTCCGCTCCTCGGCGACCGTCACGAAGTATTCGAGCTGGCGCAGTTCCATAACCAATGATTCTAGTACCTAGACAAACCATCTCTTGGACTTCTGACCGGAATCGGCCGAGAGTTGGAAGTGCCGCGGGGACGAGGGAAACGCCCCGCCACCACCCACCGATCCGAGGAGCCGAGATGACCACGCAGACGTCCACGCAGACGACCACGCACCGTGAACCCGCCCGCACCCCCGAAGACCTGGCCCGGCTCTTCGTCGAGCGGGCCAACGCCCGGGACGCCGAGGGGCTGGCCGAGCTGTACGCTCCCGACGCCGTGCTCGCCTACCCGCCGGGTTCGGCCACCGTCGGCCGCGAGGCGATCCGCGCCGTGTGCGAACGGATGCTGGAGCACACCACGCTCCCCTTCCAGATCGAGGAGCCGCTGCCCACCGTGTGCTACGGCGACCTGGCGCTGACCTCCACCCGTCCCGCCGACGGCACCGGCGGCCGGGTCCAGGTCGCCCGCCGCCAGCCGGACGGCACCTGGCTGCGGATCATGGACCGTCCCGAAGTGCGGGGCTGACCATGACGGTCCTCATCGCCGGAGCCGGGATCGGCGGCCTCACCGCCGCCCTGAGCCTGCACGCCGCGGGCGTCGACGCCACCGTGGTGGAGAGCGCCCGGGAGATCCGCCCGCTCGGGGTCGGCATCAACCTCCTGCCGCACGCGGTACGCGAACTGACCGAACTCGGCCTCGGCCCCGCCCTCGCCACGACCGGCGTGGCCACCACCGAGATCGTCTACGCCGACCACCACGGCACCGTCGCCTTCCGCGAACCCCGCGGCGTCGCCCGCGGCTACCGCTGGCCGCAATACTCCATCCACCGCGGCGAGTTGCAACTGCTCCTCCTCGCCGCCGTCCGCGACCGGCTCGGCCCGCACGCCGTCCGCACCGGCACCCGCCTGACCGGCTTCACCCCGGCCGGCGACACCGTCCGCGTCCAGCTCCAGGACCGGGCCACCGGCACCGTCACACCCACCGACGCCACCGCCCTGATCGGCGCCGACGGCATCCACTCGGCGGTACGCGCCCGGCTCCACCCCGACGACGGCCCGCTACTGTGGTCGGGGGTGCGGATGTGGCGCGGCACCACCCGGGCCGCCCCCTTCCTCACCGGCCGCTCGATGGCCATCGTGCGCGACGGCACCGCCGAACTCGTCGCCTACCCCATCGGCCGCGACCGCATCAACTGGGTCTGCCAGGTACGGGTCGCCGACCCCGGACCGGTGGACGGAGCCGCCGCCTGGAACCGCGCCGGAGACCTGGCGGACGTCCTGCCGTACTACGCCCACTGGTCGCTCGACTGGCTCGACGTGCCCACCATGCTCGCCGGCGCCACCGAGATCCTGGAATACCCCATGGTCGACCGCGACCCACTGCCCTCCTGGGGCGAGGGCCGGGTGACACTGCTCGGCGACGCCGCCCACCCCATGTACCCGGTGGGCGCCAACGGCGGCTCCCAGGCGATCGTCGACGCCCGCGTCCTCGCCTTCGAACTGGCCGCCGCCGACGACATACCGGCCGGCCTCGCCCGCTACGAGGAGGCCCGTCGCGCCGCCACCGCCGACGTGGTGCACGCCAACCGCACCATGCAGCGTTCGCACGGCTGGGGCCCGAGGGAACTGGCCCGCATCACCGACGCCTACCGGAGCGCCACCGGCAGCGATGTCGAACGGCTCAACAACCGCCCGAGCTACACCCGGTGACCCGGCGCGCGCACCGCCGCCCGGTGGTGCGCAGATACCCCCAGTACAGCCCGCCCGCCGCCCACACCGTGTTGGCCAGGTGGTGCGGCGGGCGGCCCCGGAAGATGTCGTGGTCGGCGCGGGCGATCTGCTCCAGCGAGTTGCGGCCCAACCGCACGTACTGCCGCGGCAGTTCGCACGACGCCGGGTCCACCAGCCGCCACCAGTCGGCCGCGTCGTCGAAGAACGCCCGGGCCCGCTCCACCTGGAACCGTACGAGGTCCCGCAACGGCTCCGTCATCCGCCGTTCCTCCGCCGCCGCCTGGAGCTCCCCGCGTTCCAGCCCGAACCGCTCCAGGTCCTCCAACGGCACGTACAACCGGCCCACCGTCAGGTCTTCGTGCAGGTCACGCAGGTAGTCGGTGAGCTGCAACCCGAAGCTCACGGCCGCCGACTTCCCCGCCGCCTCCTCCCCGCGCGGCTCCAGCAACGCGTTCCCCCACAGCGACCCCTGCGCGCACACCCCGTGGATGTAGCGCTCCAGGTCCCGGAAGGTCGGGTACTCGGTGACCCACAGATCGGTGCGGATGGTGGCCATGAACTGCCGTACGGAGTCGGCCGGGATGTCCCAGGTCCGCACGAAATGGGCGAAGGCGCGGGCGAAGTGCCGCCCGTCCTCGGCCGCCGCAACCCCGGAACCGTCACGCTGCCGGGGCACCCCGTCACCGTCGCCGTCCCACGGGTCGTCCCCGTCCAGCAGCCGGAAGAACGCGCGCTCGTACCCCTCGTAGCGGGCGACCCGGCACTCGGGCGCGGCCCCGGGGTCGTCGACCAGGTCGTCGACGTAGGTGGAGAACGCCAGGATGGCGTCCCAGTACGGGCGTTTGCCGGGCGGGAGCAGGCAGCGCGTCACGGGGTACGCGGCCGAGTTGCGCCGGCTCAGGTACCGGGCCGCGCCGGCGTACGCGGCGCGCAGATGCGGCTCGGTCAGGCCGGCGGCGTCCAGATCGCGTGTGCTCACCGAGCGGTCTCCCCTGCCTCGTGCGGTGCGTCGCGGCAGCCCTGCCCGTGCCGCTGCCGCCCGAACCCGCCGATCACACCCAGGGGTGGCCGCGTTCACCTGGCGGAGTGGCGGGTCGGCAACGTGTCCGGGCGCGCGGCCGTCGCCGGGACGTACGGGCCCGTACCGGCCGCGCGGTCAGGGACGCGCGGGGAGCACGTCCGCGATCTCCGCCAGCAACCGCCGCTTCGCCCGGGCGCCGACCAGCTGCCGCACCGGCTCCCCCGCCCGGAAGACCATCAGGGTCGGCGTCGCCAGCACGCCGTACGCGGCCGGTGTGCCGGGGCTGCTGTCGACGTTCACCTGGACGACCTTGAGGCGTCCGCTCTCCTCCGCCGCGATCTCGCTCAGCACCGGTGCGAGCTGCCGGCACGGGGCGCACCAGTCCGCCGTGAACTTCACCAGCACCGGCCCCTCCGCCGCCAGCACCTCCTCGGCGAAGTCGGCGTCGGTGACCTCCGGTACCGCGTGGGTGCGTGTCATCGTGGCTCTCCTGTCTGCGTTGTCTTTGCTGATGCGGTCGCGTCAGCTGCCGTGCGGGAACAGCTCGCAGCGCGGCGCCGGTCGTCCCGCGTCGTCCTCCGGGGCGGCCGGGGTGCCCTCGGCCCGGGCCAGGCGTTCCCTGATGGTGTCCCGGACGCCGGTCAACTCCGTGATGCAGGCGTCGAGTTCGGCGAGCTTGCGGCGGTACACCTCGATCGAGGTCGGGCAGGTGTCACCGGCCGGATTGCCGGCCCGCAGGCACTCCACGAACGGCCGCGTCTCCTCCAGCTCGAAACCGAAGTCCTGGAGCAGCCTGATCTGCCGCAACACCCGCAGGTCGGCCTCGTCGTACCTGCGGTACCCACTGCCGTCGCGGCGGGCCGTCAACAACCCGCGCGACTCGTAGTAACGCAGGGCCCGCGTCGTCGTCCCCGCCCGTTCGGCCAGCTCACCGATGCGCATGGATGCAGACCCCTTCCCGATCCGTTTCCCGTCCGTTCCCGTCCGTCCGCCGTGCCGCTCGCGTGCGTCGTGGGATCACGGTAGGGGTTGACGTGGACGTCAGGGCGAGGGGGCGGCGGCGGAGGGGGGACCCGCCGTGCGCGCGGGCGTCGGTCGGGGGCTTGCGCTCGGGTCCCTTTGGTGTGGGGGCTGGTCGGCGGCCCGGACGGCGGCCGTGCGGCTCGGTGGCCGGATCCGGAACCCCCGACCCCGGTCCCGTTCCGTGTCCCGTGCGCGGGCCCGTGGCATGGGGGCGCGCCCGGCTTGCGGCTCCCGCGCTCGGCCCGCTCCGGCGGCGGTCCCGAGTGTGGTGTGGCCCCGAGCCGGGGCGCGGCCGAGCGGGCGTCGGTTCGGGGGCTCGGCCCTGGCCCGTTCCGGCCCTCGCCTCGGCCGGCTTACGGGGCCGGCCCGCGTCGGAGCCCCGGCGCCGTTCCCCGTCCGCAGAAAACATGAGCCTTGCTCTTGTTTTGTTACCTGACGGTATCTAGCCTCTGGACCGATCCACGCCGTTCCGCCGTACCGCCGCTCCCCCACCCGCGGCGGGTCCCTGCGTTCACAGGAGCAACGCGTGCCCAGATCAGCATTGTCGACCGCCGTCGCGCTCGGCGCGGCGTGCCTCACCGCGGCATTCGCCCTCACCGCCTCACCGGCGACCGCCGCCACCTCCGCCGCCGCCCGGACCCCGGCCATCGTGGCCCTCGGCGACAGCGCGATATCCGGCGAAGGCGCCGGCACCGACACCAACGACGGCTACGTGGCCGGCACCGACGGTCCGGCCGACTACTGCCACCGCCACCCCCGGTCCGAGATCTTCGACACCGGACTCCCCGGCGTCACCGGCGTCGACCTGGCCTGCTCCGGCGCCCAGACCGGCGACCTGGTCAGCGATCCGGCGCTCGCCCGTACCACCGGCACCGGCAGCGGCGACTTCGGCGAGCCCAAGCAGGACGCCCAACTCGCCGCCACCGCGGCCCAGTACCAGGTCAAGATGGTCGTCGTCACCATCGGCGCCAACGACGACTTCGACTTCAGCGGCATCATGGAGACCTGCCTGGGCCAGTACTTCCCGGTGCCCAAGTCCCAAGGGTGCCGCGACACCATCGGCAGCGCCGCCATCACCGCCCGCGCCAAGGCCGTCCTGCCCAAGGTCGAGGCGGCGCTCACCGACGTACGGCAGACCATGCGCACCGCCGGTTACGCCGACGGCGACTACCAACTCGTGCTCCAGTCCTACTTCACCCCCATCACCCCGGACATCCGCACCAACACCTACGCCGGCAAGGTGGCGAACGGCTGTCCCGCGTTCCCCGAAGACCTTGCCTGGGGCCACAACTGGGTGGTCGGACAGCTCGACGACACCCTGCGCACGGCGGCCGAGGCGATCCCCGGCGTCCGCTTCCTCGACCAGCGCCGGGTCTCCTACGGCCACGAGGTCTGCGCCGAGATGACCACCTCGCCGTACGAATACACCAACGGCGACGTCATCGACCTGGGCGAGAAGACCCGCAACGGCTGCGACTACTCCATCGGCATCCTCGACCTGTGCGAGAACGAGATCCGGCAGTCCTTCCACCTACGGGTCGCCGGCTACCAGGGCGAAGGCGCCTGCCTCGGCCAGTTCTACGCCCGTCCCGACCAACGCGAGGCCTACTGCACCCTCGACCAGGCCGACGGCACCACCATCGAACCCCTCACCCCCGGCCAGCCGTTCCAGGACGTCCCCGAGGACGGCGCCTGGTACCAACTGACCAACCAGGCCACCGGCCAGGTGCTCGACCTCTCCGGCGGCGGCTCCTACGGCGACAGCACCAACGGCCGCCCCGCCATCACCTATCCCGCCGACGGCGGCCTCAACCAGTCCTTCGTCCTGGAGGCCAAACCCGGCGGCACCTACGAACTCGACGTCAGCGGCAACCGCGCCATGTGCCTGGACGCCAAGGGCGGCGCCACCACCGCCGACACCCCCCTCGAACAATGGTCCTGCGACGGCGGCGCCAACCAACACTGGCTCCTCCAACCCGCCGGAGACGGCCACTACAAACTCGCCGACTCCCAGGACCCCGCCATGGTCGCCACCCTCGGCACCGGCTCCACCACCGACCCCTCCGGCAACCCCGTCACCGTCCTCCAGCCCGACACCGGCGCGGCCGGACAACTGTGGCAACTGACGAAGCTGGGCATCGTGTACCTGCACGGGTGACCTGACCTGCCCACGTAACGGCCCCGCTCCCGGCCCCGAGGAATACGCCTCGGGGCCCTTCGTCCCCGACACCACCACGAGCACGTCACACGCCCGGCCCTGCTGCCCACACCTCACCCTACGAACCGGCCCGGCCGGTAAGGTCCGGCGCATGAGCGATGTCCCCCGGGCCGCCCCGAACGCCACCGAGACCCGGGACCTCGTCCGCCCCCGGGCCGGACTCACCCGTTGGCCCACCGGCCTCGCCCGGATGACCGCACTGCGCCGCATCGACCTCGACGGCAACGCGCTCCCCCATCTCCCCGCCGAGGTCGCCGCCCTCCCCGCGCTGGCAACCCTCTCGCTCTACGCCAACCAACTCACCCACGTACCCGACGCCTTGGGCGACGCCCCCGCCCTCCGTCACCTCAGCCTCGGCGGCAACCGCCTCACCCGCGTTCCCGACTCCCTCTGCCGCCTGACCACCCTCCGCTCGCTCAACCTCGCCGAAAACCTCCTCACCGCCCTCCCCCCACGCCTCGGCGACCTCACCGACCTACGGATGCTCGACCTCGGCCACAACCGGCTGCACCACATCCCCGACGCCCTCGGCGACCTACCCAACCTCACCGACTACCTCTACCTCAGCGACAACGGCTTCACCTCCGTCCCCGCCTCCCTGGGCCGCCTCACCGGGCTCGACTACCTCAACCTCACCCACAACCACCTCACCACCCTTCCCGACACCCTCGGCGACATGGCCGCCCTCCGCGAACTCCGGCTCTACGACAACCACCTCGCCACCCTCCCCTCCACCCTCGGCCGCCTCACCCGCCTCCGCGAACTCCACCTCGCCGACAACCACCTCACCGTCCTCCCTCACACCCTCGGCGACCTGCACGACCTCCGCCACCTCGACCTCCGCAACAACCCCCTCCGCCACCTCCCCGACACCCTCGGCACCCTCCACCGCCTCCGCCACCTCGACCTCCGCGCCACCCACCTCCGCCACCTCCCGGACACCCTCGCCACGCTCCCCTCCCTGGAGAAACTCGACCTCCGGTGGACGAAGCTCGACCAACTGCCGCCCTGGATCCAGGCGTTGCGGCAACGGGGGTGCGTGGTGCTGCTGTGAGTGTGGGCCGGTACGGCGCATGGGCTTCGGCGGCGTCTCGCGGGAGTCGCCCCGCCGGAAAACCGGCCGGGTGGCCCATAACCGGGTTATGGGTGGGCGGAACGGAACGGGTCGTCGGGCACGGCCAGTAGGCTCGGCCACGGCTGCGTGGTGAGCGTGACGGGAGGCGGGCGTGGACTGGGGGACCCTCGTGGCGACGGTGAGTGGCGGCGTCGTCGCGATGTCCGGCACGGTGTTGGCGGACCGGTTGCGCAATCGTCATGACGACGAACGCGGGCTGGAGACACGGCGGCGGGCGGTGTACATCGAGTTCATCACGGCCGCGGGGTTGTGCCACACCAGGTTGCGGGAGATAGCCCAAGCGCCGGAGGCCGAGGCGGACTTGGAGGCGGCGACGCGCGCGGCCTTGTCCGACGCGGCGATCTACGAGGTGCGCGAGAGGTTGTTCATCGACGCGTCGACGAGTGTCGCCGGTGCGGGGCAGGCCATGTACGAGGGGTTGCGGGCGCTGCGCAGCGTGGTCGCGGCGGGGGCCGGGAAGGATTCGGCCGCCTTTCACGAGGTGTACCACCCCTATTTGCGCGCGGTGTGGGCGTATCGCGCGGCGGTGCGTACGGAGTTGGAGGGACAGCCGTTGTCGCCGGGGGATTTCGGCTGGGATCAGTGGGACGGCAGGGAACGGTGCCCGGTGTGCCGTGCGGAGGTGGCCCCGGCGTCGTGAGGAACGGAGCCGGTGCGGGGCATGGCGGGGGCGAGGGGCGTGCGGAGGACGGGTTCCGCGTCAGGGTCGGGGAGGGTCGAGCCCGATGGAGGGCGAAGGTACCGGACGTTCACGCCCAACAGCAGACGGGCGGCCCGCCGCCAAGACCGCCCGAGCCCCCCGGCATGGGCACCGAGGAGGACCGGACCCAGGGCCGACGAGCGTGCTGACCGAACGGGCCCGGGCCGCGTCCCCGGACACCGGGCACGACACGGGCTCGGCGGCGGTCAGGAGGCGGGGGCGGGGCCGGGCGGCAGGTGGACGGTCATGATCAGGTGGCAGGTGGCGGTGCCGGCGCCGCGGTAGGTGTGCGGGGCGTCGGCGTCGAACGTGGCGGTCTGTCCGGCGTCGAGGGGGTACTCGGTGCCGTCCACGACGAGGGTCATGCGGCCGGCGGTGACGCTGACGGTTTCCACGACTCCGGCCTGGTGGGGGTGGCTGGGGTATTCCTCGCCGGGCTCCAGGCGCCAGCGCCAGACCTCGACGGGGGCCGGGCCCGAGGTGGTCAGCATGAGACGGGCCTCACCGCCCTGTTCCCCGGCCCACAGCGGAGCGACCGTGTCGGCGCTCACGACGCGGACCCGGCCCTCGGGCGCCCCTTCGAGCAGGGCGGAGACCGAGATGCCGAGGGTGTCGGCCAGCCGGACGAGCGTGGCGAAGTTGGGGTTGCCCTGCGCTTTCTCCAGTGCGACCAGGGCGCCCTTGCTGACCTTGGCGCGGCGGCCGAGTTCGTCCAGGGACAGGCCCGCCCGGGTACGGGCCGCCCGGACGTTGTGCGCGAGCGTCCGTAGGGCCGCCTCTGTCTCGGCCATCCGATCACCATCCTCACCAGTGGACCACTTCATTGCACCGCCCGGTCGTTCGATTGACAACTTCCGGTCGATCCGTTGTACGGTTCAGTCGTTCCACTGAATGGTAAGGGATGTGCCGTGCTCGCTCTGCTCCTGGCCCTGGGCAGCTCACTCGCCTACGGATGCGCCGACTTCCTGGGGGGCCTCGGTGCCCGTAAGGCTCACGTGCTGCGGACCGTGATGGTCGCCGCCCCGGCCTCTCTCGGGGTCGAACTGGTGCTGTGGCCCGTGCTCGGCGCCTCGTTCGGCCCGGCGGCTCTCGGCTGGGGTGCCGCGTCGGGGGTCGCGTCGGCCGCCGCGTTCGCGTTGCTGTACAGGACGCTGGCGATCGGCCCGATGAACGTGCTGTCGCCGGTGACCGCGCTGGTGTCCGCCGCGCTTCCCGTGGGCGTGGGGCTGCTCCAGGGCGAGCGGCTGACGGCGGCCGGGCTGGTGGGTCTGCCGTTGGCGCTGGCGGCGGTGGTACTGGTCAGCGCCGGGCACGGGGCGGGGTCGGCGCGTCCCTCGCGGACCGCGCTGCTGCTGGCCTTCGGGGCGGGCGCCGCCATCGCCCTTCAACTGATCTTCCTGCACCAGGCGCCCACCGACAGCGGCGTGGCCCCTCTCATCATCGGCCGGGCGGTCTCCTCGGCCGTGACCTTGACGGCAGCCGGGATCATGCGTCGCAGGCTCGGCTCCGAGAAACCCGCGTATGCGATCTCGGCGACCGCGGGTGTGCTGGACTCGCTGGCGAACCTGCTCTTCCTGCTCGCCGCCCGCAGCGGAGACCTCACCGTGGTCGCCCTGATCACCGCCCTCTACCCGGCCGGCACCGTCCTGCTCGCCCGCGGCGTGCTCGCCGAGCGCATCCACCGCGGCCAACTCGTCGGACTCGGCACCGCCGCCGTCGCCGTCAGCCTCCTCGCCCTTACCTGAACCGCTGGTCCCAGGCGACCGCGAGCCCATAGCTCTCGCACCGCCGTCTCCGGCAGCCTCACCAGGGCAGCGCGCCCCCGACCGGCCCCCCTCGACCCACCCGCACCACGAAGGGCTCCCTCCCCATGGCCTCCTTCCACCTCTCCCCCGCCGTCGCCGACGCCTTCCCAGGCACCCTCATCGCCCTGGTCACCGCGACCGGCCTGCGCGGCCACCAGCCCTGGCCGGAGACCGACACCGCCGTGGCGGAGTTGGAGCGGCAACTCGCCGACGGCGCCTGGCAGCCCGCCGACGAGAGTGACCCCCGTATCGCGGCGTGGCACACCGCCTACCGTTCCTTCGGCACCAACCCGCGCCGCGTTCGCCCCAGCGTCGACGCCCTCGGCCGCCGCCTGGCCAAGAAGGGCGCCCTGCCACGTATCAACCCGGCCGTCGACTCCTACAACGCCGTCTCCGTCCGCCACGCCCTGCCCGCCGGCGCCTTCGACCTGGACCAGGTCACCGGCGACGTCCACATCCGTCACGCGGACGGCACCGAGTCCTTCACCCCGCTCGGCGAACCGGGCACCGTCGAGCACCCCAAGCCCGGCGAGATCGTCTACGCCGACGCCACCGGCGTCCTGACCCGCCACTGGAACCACCGCGACGCCCACCGCACCCGCGTCACCGAGGACTCCGTCCGCGTCGCCTTCATCCTCGAAACCCTCCACGCCACCCGCGACGGCCACCTGGTCAAGGCCACCGCGGAGGAACTACGCGCCCTGCTCGCCCCGCACGCCGAAGCGACCACCGTCCAGTACCTCGCCCCCGCACAGCCCCAGGTCGCCGTCTAGGGACGCTGCCAGGCGTGGTGGGCTCCCGCATCGGAACGCCCTCCCCCGCCGACCAGGCCGTGAGGGACGACACCTATCACCTCCCCGACAACAACCTGCTGTGGGCGATGGAGAACCCCCGGCTCGCCAACGTCGGCCCCACGCCGACCGGCGCGGCGGGGAAGCTGCTCCTGACCCGCGTGCTGCCGCGGCGCACCACCGTGCTGACCGCCATCAACTGCGGTGCCGCCAACGTGGCGCGGAGCAACCGATGCCGGAGGTGCCCCCGCCACGACTCCCGGCGGAGCGGACCCCCGCAGCGGATCACGCCTGCGGACGCGGCCACCCACCTCGTCACGGGCGGGACCGGCTCGACCCGGTACGGCATTTCGTAACGGAGGACGGCGAGGCGGCGGGAGGCCGACGGGGGCGGTGGTCATTCCCATGTCGCCTGCTTCAGCGCGACCCGGGCGGCGGGGGCGCTGCCGCCGAGGTCGGCCCAGTAGGGATGGGTGCTGATGCGGACGGAGAGCCGTTGGAGCCGACGGCGCAGGACGGTGGTCTCGGCTGGACGTTCGGTGGCCGCGAGCGCACGGTACGTGGCGTACCAGTCACGCTGGGCTTGCAGCAGGTCGTCGGGGAAGGCGTATGTGCTCACATCCAGATTGAATCACTTGTTCGATTTTCTCTGCATCGCACGTACGGGTGAATCGCGCCCCCAGGCGGAGCCCGCCTGCCGCCACCGCCGACGTCCCCCTGCCACCGCCGACGTCCCCCCGCCGCCGCACACGAACCCCCGCCGCCCCACGACCGCCCCGACCCCTCCTCGGCCCCCCGCCCCTCGTCGGCCCCCGCACCATGACGGCTCTGCCACAATCCACCACCGCCCCGCACCCCCGGCCCGCCCCCCGCCGTATCTTTCAAGGAGTCGTGGCCGGCGGCAGGCGGGCGGAGGAACGTGGTGGCACAGACGCGGAAGTCCCGGTGGTGGCTTGCCGTGGCGGGCGTGGCGATCGTGGCCGGATGCGCGGTGACGCAGGGCGGCCACGGGAACGGCCACGGAAGCGGGCCGGGTGCGGACCGGACGGGCGCGTCGGCGTCCCCGTCGGCGTCGGCCCCGGGCACCCCGGCCCCCACGCCCAGCGGCATGGCGGCCGGCAACCAGGATCCGTCGCGCTTCGCCAAGCAGGTGGTCAAGTACGCCGACCAGGCCGGGATCCATCCGCAGCTGCTGATGGCGATCCTGTACAACGAGTCGTACAAGCCGCACGATCCGGCGTGGGAGCGGGCGTGGCAGCGGATGAAGCCCGACGCGGCGTTCGGCATCGCCAACATGCACAAGGCGGCGTTCGACGAGACCAAGCGCGGACGCGACTTCGCCGGTCGCGGCTGGCAGGAACTGCCGGACGACCCGTCGCTGGCGATCGAGGCCGCGGCCTGGTACCTGCACGATCTCGCCCGCGATCTGCCGGACGCGCGGTCGGGTACCTACACCCGGGACGAGCTGCTGGCCCTGGGGTACAACGCCGGCCCCGGGAACATGGCGGCGTTCGCGCGCGGCGCGCACCTCGGCCCGGCGGCGCAGTCGTACCTGGACCGCCTGCGCGGGTACTGGTCGCTGGCCGGCCAGGTGGTGCGCCGACACGGCTGAACGCCCCTCGCCGACACGGCTGAACGCCCCACCCCGCGGCGGCGCCGAGGCCGTCGGCGACCAGCTCGCGGGCGGTGGCGTGGCACGGCGTCGCCGGTACCACGCAGGGCGCGGGGTCCTTCCGGTACGGGCGTTCACGCCACCGGACACCACCCCCGGGCTCCCGTCGTCCGACGGGCCGGGGGCGGGGGGTGGTGGCCGGTGGCGTGAACGCCCCGTGTTCGGCGGCCCGGTGGTATTCCGGCGGTCCCGGAGCCTGGCGCCCAACGGTGACGTTGGCTGTACTATTTGCTGATTCTCATTGCGTCACCTGCGGCGACCTGCCTGCCCCGGACCAGGCGCCCCGGCGGTGCGGTGAAACTGGCACCGAAGTGGCGCCCAGCCCGCCGGGCCAGCCGTGACCTGGACCGAGTCGGTGTCAACTGCGGGTGGTAACGAGATGGCACAGCAGGAGCGGGCGCTCAGGACCCGCCGCCTGATCGTCGAGGCGGCCGGGGCGGTCTTCGACGAGATGGGGTTCGCCGCGGCCACCACCAACGAGATCATCGACCGCAGCGGGGTGACCAGGGGCGCCCTGTACTTCCACTTCCCCTCCAAGGAGGCGATCGCGGACGCCGTCGTCGCCGCCCAGGACGAGGCGCTCGTCCCGCCCGAGCGGGAACTGCGGCTCCAGGCCGCGATCGACCTCACCATGTCCTTCGGCGACCGGCTGCGCCACGATCCGGTGCTGCGCGGCGCGGTACGGCTCGCCGTGGAGCAGGCGTCGTACCGCAAGCCGGACGCCTCCCCCTACGTCAGCTCGCACGCCGTGGTGCTGCGGCTGCTGCGGGAGGCGGAGCATCACGGCGAACTGCTGCCGGGCGTCGACCCGGAGGAGGTCACCGCGCTGATCGTCGGCGCCTTCACCGGCATCCAGGTGCTCTCGCAGGCCATCAACAACCGCGCCGATCTGCTGGGACGCGTCACCGTCCTGTGGCGGTACCTGCTCCCCGGTCTCGCGGTGCCGGCCCTGCTCCCGCGTCTCAACACCGCCCCCGAGGTCAGGATCGCGCAGTGACGACGTCAATACCGGGCAACCGCGAAGGAGACGGCGTGGACGACGACGTGGAAGGGCGCCCTCCGCAGGGCTGGGGCGCCTTCATCACCGCCGTCCGGCACCGGATGAAGCTTCCGCAGCGCCGGTTCGCCGCGTTGGTACGGGCCAGTGAGCACACCGTCATCAACTGGGAACGCGGCAGCACCGTCCCCAACCGCAAGCGCATCGACGAACTGCGTCGCCGCCTCGACCTCGGGCCGCAGGAGGAGGCGTTGCTCTACTGGCTCGCCGACCACTCCGGCCCGCCGGTGCCCGCCTCGTCCTCCCTCCACGACCTCGCCCCGCACCTGGCGGGCTGCAAGCTCTGGATCGACCGGCAGAGCGACCCCACCTGCCTGACCGACGTCGAGCGGAACGTCGTCCTCTACAACGAGGCGTACGAACTGCTCATGGCCGACATGATCGCCTCGGCGCCGAAGCCCAGTTGCAGCCCGCTGCACAACCCGCTGCGGTTCGTCGCCTTCCACCCCGGCGCCCGCGAGATGCTGGTGGACTGGTACGACCGCTGGCTGCTGCCGGCGCTGGCGCAGTTGTCGGTGGCGTTGCTGCGCTACCCCGACGCGGCCGAACTGCGGCGCATCGCCGTCGATCTGGAGGCCGACGAGATCACCAAGCGGGCCTTCGTCGACGACCTGCCCATCTGGCCCGGCCGTCCGGAGAACCTGCTGCACGGTGACGGCCGGCCCCGCCGGATCCGCCACCCCGACCTCGGCGTCGTCGGTGTCCATGTCATCGAGTCCGTCCCGGTGCCGGGGCTGGCGCGGGGTCTGCGTTCGGTCACGTTGCTGCTGCCGGGTGCGTGACCGGATCAGCCGCGCGACCCCGGCCGCGTCGGCGCCGGCTCCCTGGGCTCCAGCCGCCAGAACACGCTGCGGTAGCCGTGCAGGCCCTCCGGTTCCATGGAGCTGACGTGCACCAGGACGTTGCCGACGCGCGGATCGGGGTGGCTCAGCGGTCTGCGCGGCGGTGGCGCCGCCCGCCGCGCCGCCGCCGCGACCCGTGTCCAGGCACGGGCCACCGCGGGCCGGCCCGTCAGCTCCGCCAGCAGCCGGCGCGGCGCCGCCTGGTCCGTTCCGGTCCGCAGCCCGTCGGCGATCTCGCCGAGGACGGGCACGAGCCACCCGTCGTACCAGTCGTGGAGCACCCGGGGGGCGTCGGGGTGGAGGCACACGAAGCGGGCGAAGTTCTCCCAGGGCATGGCGTGCGGCATGGCGGCGGCGGTGGCGAAGGCGCTGGTGAACGCCGGGTTGCAGGCGAGGATGTGCCAGGCCGGGTCGCGCAGGTAGGCGGGCATGGCGACATCGTGGAAGCCGCGGCGCCATTCGTCGGTGAAGCGGGCGACGAGGTGGGGTGGGGGCACCGGCCGTACGGGGCCGGGGCCGGGGTCGGCGGCGCGGTCCGGGGCGGCGGGGACGAGCAGGCGTAATCGGTCGTGTTCGTCCGGCGTGAGACCGAGCGCGTGGCCGAGGTCCGCCACGCGGTCCGGGTCCACGCCGTGCCGGCCGCGTTCCCAGTTGCTGACGGTGCGGGTGCTGACGTCGAGCCGGCGGGCGAGGGTCTCCTGGGTGAGCCCGGCGCGTCGGCGGTGGGTGCGCAGGAAGCGGGAGAGGGGGGTGGGGCCGACGCACACCGGAGGTGTCGGGGTCGTCCCGGTTGCGGCGGTTTTGTCCGGGGCGGTGTTGTGCGCGGGAACCGTCTTCGCGGTTCCGGGAGTCGGATACCTGATCCGGATCGTTAGGGGCAACAGGGGCCCGGCGCCGACGGGTTGAGGGTGGGCGGCGGCGCGACGCCGCGGCCCGTCGGCACAGTCGTCGGGGGTGACCGGGGTGCGGGAGGTCATGTACGAGTACGCCTTCTCGGGGGCCGGCCACACGACATGGGCGGGACGGTACGCGGTGACCGCGGCACCGTGTGGTCGGCCGCCCGCCTCTGCTCACGGCAGCGGACCCGCACGGCTCGTCCCCCCTTCCCAGCCGCACGCCGGACCCTGGTCGGCTGGTCGAAGCTCCGATTGTGCCCCGGGGCCCGGGAGTTGGGACAGAGGGCGCTTTTCCGGGGACTTTCGTTCCCTATTATTCATGATTCAACAGGCATCGTTCACTTTTTGACACAACACGCGATCACACGTCGTGGATTCTCGCTGGAGGGGTGGGCGCATGGGAAACGGTCGACGCGGCAGACCCGTGGGCGCGGTGGCGCTCCGGAGGCTGACACCGACGCAGGAGGAGCGGCGCGAGAAGCTGGCCTTCCTCGGCCAGGCCCGCGAACGCGTGGACCGGTCGGTCTTCGAGGCCAAGTACCCCAGCGAGGTCCCGCGCCACCTGCCGGGCCGGGGCCGCCGCGCCAAGGGGCTGACCCAACTGGAGGTCGGCCGCCTCCTCGGCCTCCGGGACGGCACCTGGTACGCCGAACTCGAACGCGGCCTGATCTCCAACGCCCCCGAGGAACGCCTCCTCCAGATCGCCGAACTCCTCGGCCTCACGGCCCGCCAGTACGAATTCCTGCGCGTCTACGCCTGCCGCCCCCGCCCGCAGTACCAGCCGGTCACCGTGCCGGACGGCTACCGCGACGTGCTCGACCTCTACCAGGGCCCGGCCTACATCCAGGACCACTGCTGGAACCTGATGCCGCCCCGGATGTACAACGCGCACGCCGAAGCGCTCCTGGCCGGCATCCCCGACGACTTCAACTTCCTGCGCTGGATGCTGCTGAACGAGAAGGTCCGCAAGGCCCCGGAGAACGGCGCCGTGCACGCCTGGCTCCCCCAGTTCTGGGAGGTCTGGGCACCCCGCGCCCTGTCGGTGGCCCGTGCCACGTTCGTCCGCCACCCCGACGACCCCACCCTCGCCCAGCTCGACGAGGAACTCGCCGCCGACCCCGACATCGGCCCCCTCTACCGCGGCAAACTCCCCCTGTACGCCCACACCGACGGCGACCTGCGCCCCTTCGCCCACGGCACCACCGGCGAGGTCGGCTGGGTCCGCATCAACGTCCTCAACCCCCACGGCAGCGGTGCCACGCTGCTGTTACTCAACTGGAAGCCGGCCCGGTGAGACGGGTGTCCGGCCGGCCCGGGGAAGCGTCCGGCCTCCCCCGGGCCCGCCCCGCGTGTCACACCGTCTTGACGGCCCCGCCGTCGATGACGTAGTCGGTGCCCTGCATGCTGCTCGCCACGTCGGAGGCGACGAACGCGATCAGCGCGGCGACCTCTTCCGGCTCGATCAGCCGCCCGGTGATCATGCCGCTCTCGTCCGGCACCGTGGCGATGTACTCCCGCACGTCCGCGCCGTGCAGCTTCGCCTGCTGGGCTCCGTAACTGCACGGCCCGTCCCAGGCGGTGGTACGGGTGGGCCCGGGCGAGACGGTGTTGATCCGGACGCCCCGCGGGCCGAACTCCTCCGCCAGCGCCTTGCCCAGGGTGTTGAGCGCCGCCTTCGCCGCGGCGTAGTCCACCGGGCCGGTGGCCAACCGGGCGCCGATGGAGGACACGTTCACCACCCGTCCCCGGCGCTCCAGCAACGTCGGCAGCGCCGCCCGGATCAGCCGCACCGGCGCGAAGAAATTGAGCGCCCACGAACGCTGCCACGTTTCGTCGTCCGCCGAGAGAAAACCGGCCCGGGCGAATACTTCTCCGACGCCCGCGTTGTTCACCAGCAGATCGATCCCACCGAGTTCCGCCACCGCCCGCTCAATGAGATACGTACAGTTCTCGGCCACGGTCAGATCGACCGCGACCGGAATGGCACCGGTCTCGCCGAGTTCCGGGGAAATCGTCCGCGCGGCGCCCACCACCCGAAGGCCCTCGCGGATCAGGGTACGCACCACGGCCAGCCCGATCCCTCGGCTGGCACCGGTGACCACCGCGGTCCGACCCGCCATACGAAGGTCCACACGTCCTCCCGGGAGGATTACGGCCCCGAGGTTCCGGAGCACTCTGCTTACGTCGATCGGACGGCCAACCACCGCCGCCGGGCGAGGGGTTGATCACCATCCCTTCCCACCGTCGTTCCCGCCGACCCATATCTGATCTCCACGCCCCGCACAGCGCCACCACACACACCCCATGTAGTGACCACTCGTCCACGTTCCACACCGCTGTCATTCGCCATTCCGACGCACCACGCGAACAGACACGCCAATATGGTGACGGCGTGGAATCGTTCTTCATGAAACCTCCTTGCATGAACCCGCCGGTCCCCGCTTCGTGGCGCCCGCGCGCCCGGACCCGATAGAGATCCGGGTACCGGCCGAGGCGGTGGGGACGGGGCTCGGGGGCTGGTGTTCGGGGGGTGCTGGTGTCCGGGGGGCCGGTGTTCAGGGGGAGCGCGCCATGCCCGGTGCCCGTACGCCGACGTGCGGGCCCCGCTCGGACCGGTGACCACGCCACCCGTCACCGCCCCGTACCGCCGACCGCTCGCCGCCGCGCCGACCGCTTCGAGGAGACCGTCCGTGTCGCACCCCGATCCACGCCAACCCGACGCCATACCCCCCGAGTTGAGGGCGCGTCGTGGCGTGGCCGCCATCGTCGCCCCGTTCGGCACCGGACGGTTCTACGCCACCGAGTTCCGCCGCCGCGGCTGGTCGAGCATCGCCGTCACCCCGCCGTACACCACCCTCCCGCCCAAGCACCGGGTGCACCACGACGACTTCCTGCACGTCGTCGAGGACCACGGTGACGTGGCCCGCACGGCCGAGGCATTACGCCAACGCGACGTCCAGGCCGTGGTCGCCGGCAGCGAACTCGGCGTCCCCCTCGCCGCCGCCCTCGCCCATCACCTCGGCCTGCCCGGCAACCCCGTACCCACCGGCGACGCCCGCCGCGACCGCGCCGCCGCCCGCGACACCCTGGCCGACGCCGGCGTCCCCGTCGTCCCCACACTCTGCACCGACGACCTGGAGGAAGCCGTCGCGTGGGCCGCCCGCAACGGCCGCCGCCCCTACACACTCGGATCCGCCTCGCACAGCGCGGCCCGGGACTCCGGCGAACGCGTCTGCACCGACCACGACGACCTCGTCCGCGCCTGGCAGGCGATGCGCGGCTCCCCCTTCGCCCCGCCCGAGGACACCCCGGAGGCCCCCGGCCACCCCGCCCTCGCCGGCACACCCCTCCTGCTGCGCGCGGAGGTCACCGGGGCGCGTTACCTGGTCAACACCGTCAGCTACGCCGGTCATCACCGGGTGACCGAGATCTGGGCGGAGCACCGGATGGGGCGCGCCGGGGTGATGCTCTGCGGCCGGGCCGATCTGCTGCCGCCCGGCTCCGCCGTCGCCGGCGTCCTCACCGACCACGTGTCACGTGCCCTCACCGCGCTCGGCATCGCCTACGGAGCCGCCCACTCCGAGATCGTCCTCACCGACGACGGCCCCCTGCTGCTCACCACCGAGCCCCGTCCCGACAGCGGCATCGACCCCGTCGCCCTGCTCTGGGCCACCGGCAGCTACCACGCCCGCGACGCCGTCGCCGCCCTCCTCGATCCCCTCTCCCTCATGGACCGGCCGACCCGCGCCCCCAAATACACCTGCCGTATCGTCCTCGCCACCGACCGCGGCGGCTTCCTCAACACCGCCGTCCTCCAGCAGATCCTCTCCCTGCCCACCATCACCGGCACCGTCGGCCACCTCGTCCCCGGCTCCCGCCTCCACCGGACCCCCGGACTCCTCACCTCCCCCGGCGCGCTCATCCTCGTCGCGGACGACCAGACCGAGATCGAACGGGACGTCCAGGCGGTGCGCATCCTCGAACGGGACGGGCTGTACCAGTGGCAGCGGTAGGGGCTTCGGTCATGTCCGGGACCTTGCGCCGCGCCGGGATCGCCGGGGTGCCTCGGCGGGGGCGTCAGTTGCCACGGGCGACCGGCTCGGGATCGGCGTCCAACGCGTCGAGCACCGCGTCGCCGTGCTCCCTCGCCCACTCGGTCAGCATATGGATCGGCTCGATCAGCGTCGCCCCGAGCGGGGTCAGCTCGTACTCGACACGAGGTGGCACCTCGGCGTAGGCGTGGCGGCGGACGAGTCCGTGCGCCTGGAGCCGTCGGAGCGTCTGGGTGAGCACCTTGCGGGAGATGCCACCGATCAGCTCGATCAACTCGCCATGGCGCACCGGGCCCTTGCTGAGGCCGTAGAGCACGACCACCGTCCACTTGTCGGCGATCAGCTCGACCGCCAGACGCGCCGGACAGTCGGCGAGAAAGGGGTCGCCGGGCCCGAAACCACTCATGGCGCCAAAGGTACCTGCCGGTTCCTGTCGGAAACCTAGCCTGGGTGCTCTCCCCACTCCCACGTCAGGAGAGTCATGCGAGTCATCACCCAGCACACGCTCGGCGGCCCCGAGGTACTCACCATCGTGGACGCGCCGCAGCCCCGGCCCCTCCCGACCGAGGTCCTCGTCCGCGTCAAGGCGATCGGGCTCAACCCGCTGGAGGCACGCCTGCGCGCCGGCGAGTTCCCGCTGCTCGGACGGCCGCCGTTCGTCCTCGGCTGGGACATCAGCGGCGTGGTCGAGGACGCATCGGGGACCTGGCGGTTCAGGCCCGGCGACGAGGTGTTCGGCATGCCGCTGTTCCCGCGGGCGGCGAGCGCGTACGCCGAGGTCGTGTCGGCACCGGCGTTGCACCTGGCACGCAAGCCGGCGTCACTGTCGCACGTCGAGGCGTCGGCGCTGCCGATCGTGGGGCTGACGGCGTGGCAGGGCCTCGTCGATCTCGGCGGCGTGGCCGAGGGCGACCGCGTCCTGATCCACGGCGGTGGTGGCGGGGTCGGCCACGTGGCGATCCAGATCGCGAAGGCGCTCGGCGCGTACGTGATCGCGACAGCCGGTGGGAGCAAGCGGACGTTCGTCGAGGGGTTGGGCGCCGACGAGGTGATCGACTACACGGCGGTCGACTTCGCCGAGGCGGTCCGGGACGTCGACGTCGTGCTCGACACGATCGGCGGCGACACCGTCGAGCGCTCGCTGAAGGTGCTCCGCCCAGGCGGTCACCTGGTGACGGCGGTCGCCGACGAGGACGCGGACCTCGCCGCCAGGTACGAGGCGGCCGGCATGCGCTTCAGCGGCATCGGGGTCGACCCCGACCCGGTCGCCCTGCGCGGCCTCGTCCAACTCGTCGAACAGGGCAGGCTCCGGGTCCACGTGCAGGAGACGTTCCCGTTCGAGCGCGTCGCCGACGCGCACCGCCTGCTCGACAGCGGTCACCTCCAGGGCAAGGTCGTGCTCACCGTTTGATCCCGTGGTGGGCCGTGCGTGGGCTCCGCTGACGAGCGGCTGCTGACCGGTCTCGGGAATCGCCGGTGCGGCGGTTGGCGCTGGGCGAGGTTTTGGTCCGACTGGCGCGAGCAGGCTGGACCGGGTTTCGTGCTCGCGGCGGGGCCGGTGGCGGGGCTGGAACGGCTTGGCCGCGGTTGAACGGCTGGCGGTGGAGGGGGAGTTGGCGGTGCGATGGGCCGGGGGACGGTGCTGACGCGCACGACGTAGTCCCGGTCGTCACGCCGTACGGTCACTCCGTGGCCGAGGGCGAGCGGCTGGACGGGTTTCCCGATCGGCCTCAGCCGGCTCGGCGTCGACCACTGCACTGATTTCCCCGGGGTCAGGGACGCTCAGCTCGGCGATTCGGCCATCCGGTCCACGGCGTCCTTGGCTTCCTTCAGGTCCGCGTCCGTGATCTCCCGGTACGCCTTGATCGCCTCGATCTTCTTGCCCTCGGCGAGCAACGCCCGTACCCGGCTCAGTTCGGGCTCCGGCGCCTCGACGCCCAAGTGCGCCATGATCAGGTCGAGTTTGCGCTCCACCTGAGCGACCTTCCGTTCCACCCGGCCGACCTTGCGCTCGACGGTCGCGGCCAGCGTCAAGGTCAGGGCGATGAGGAGGTATACGGCTATGTCCATGAGGGGCGATCCTAGTGTGCCGACGATGCCGGACTTCGTCCCGGTGACGTGATATGCCGCCGATACGGTGGTGTGGTCGACGGGTTCGCGTCGGATTCGTCGCCTCGCTGCCCGGGCGCCCGTTCCGGCTCAACCGCGCGGTGGCGTGATCACCCTCTGTGCGGTCGTGCCGGGCCCGGTCAAGTAGCTCGCGTGCCCCTCGTCGTCCACGTCGAACGGATCCTCGGGGATGACGCAGAACTCGTTGCCCTCCGGATCGGCCATGACGAGGAAGCCTCCTGCCGCGTACTGCTGGAGCAGGTGTCCGCCGAGCCTTTCGATCCGGTGCTGTTCAGCTGCGGGATCCGGTGAGGCGAGGTCGAGGTGGACGCGGTTCTTGCCGGTCTTGGCCTCGGTGACCCTCTGGAAGCCCACCCCCGGTCCGTCGCCCCGGGCGAGCCATACGTACGGCCCGATTCTCGCCGCGACGGGTCGGCCCAGGAGCTGTGACCAGAACGAGGCCAGCCGTTCGGGGTCGGCACAGTCGATGGTGATGTCCTTGATCTTCGGATGGTTGTCCGCCATCCACTGATGGTCCCAGGTCACGGTGGTTGGGTTGCGGGGTGCCTGTTGCGGGGTGCCTGTTGCGTGGTCCGGGTTCCGCGTCCCGCATTGCGCGTTCTGCGTTCTGCGTTCTGCGTTCCGCTAGGGTCTGCGTCGCGGGAGCGGTTTGAGTGCCGGCCAGCGGGTGAGCATGGTGTCGCGCATCGATGTGGCGAGTCGCGCCAGCCCCTTCAGCTCTCCGCTGCCGGAGGAGGCCATCACGCCGACGACGCCGAGACGGTGGACGAGCCGCTGCCGGGCGGTGGCCGTACCCCATCGCCAATCCCGGTCAGGGAGGCGGGCCAAGTGGTCGGTCGTCCTCCGGTGGGCCCGCTCGACCAGTGCGTCGCCTTGGAGCAGCCAGCCCGCGCAGGCGTCGGTCAGATCGCCCTGGACGTCGGTGCCTGTCGCGTCGCGCCAAGCCGTTCGGTAGGTGGATTCGGCGGCGTTGAGTAGGGCCGGGTCGGGTGATGTGGCGCACCAGCAGGTCGGGAAGCCGATGCGTAGGTAGGCGAGTTCCACCAGTCCGTTGCCCAGCGTTGCCTGTTCGAAGTCGATGAACCGGACGCCGTCGGTGGTGTGCATGTCGTTGCCCGGGCAAGGGTCGCCATGTAGCAGAGAGTGACCGGGGGCGTGCGCCAGGCGCGCGAGGAGGCCGTCGAGTTCGGTTCGTACGCCTGCCGGCACCGCCACGCCGAGCGCATGAGCGAGCGAGAGGAAGGATTTGGCGTCGGCCTGGGTCGGGCCGGTCCAGTCAGGGAGCGTGCCCTTGGCGTCCGCCCCGGTGGCGGCGTGGAGCCGGGCCAGTGACGAGGCGTAGCCGATCACCCAGTCGTCGGGCGGCTTCCTCTGCTCCAAGTGCTCGAGCACGATGACGCGTTCGTGCGGATCCGTACCGAGCAGCGCGGGCACCACGGGCGGCTCCACCCGGGATGCGAGGCGCAACGCCGTCACCTCCCGGGCATACCTGTCGGCTGCCTCCGGGCCCTCGATGAGTTGCTTGACCACGACCCGGGTGCCCGACAGCTCGGCCTGCCACACCCGTGATCTCGGACTGCTGGCCAGCCTGCGGACGCGGCCCGGCGTACCCAGCTCGGCGCGCAGCGTCTCCCCGAACGGTAATCGAGACAGCATGGCGTCATCCTCGCATGGGCGTCCACGGGTGCGGGGTTGCGGGTGCTGGGTCGCGGGTGCTGATCTGCGTGATGTGGTGTGACGCCGGAGCGGGCGCTGCGGGGATCGCCGCTCCTCGGTCGCGTTTACTTCGTTCCGCTCGATCGGGCGGGTGCGGGCGGCGAGTTCGCCTGGTGTGGGCACGCTGCTCGGGAACGAGGTGGAGTGCGGGCTGGACTGTGCTCGTGCCGAATGCAACGTTGTCGGTGGATGCGCTCAACCATCGCGCGTGAGGTGGCAGCTCTTCCACTCATCAGGTGACCGGTGGCCGCGTGGTAGGCGCCGGGCCTACTGGATCGCTGTTCAGATTGCTGGCGGATTCCTTGGTTCCGCGCCACTGGCGCTCGCCCCCGCCGGGCGGACATCGCCTATGAGTCCAGCTCGCAGTTGTGGGAAGAAGGCGGGCCAGGCAGACAGGTCGCTGTCTTTTCTGTTGGCGGCAGGACTTTAGGCGCGGCGTCATTCGCCGGCCACCGTCGTAGAAGCGTCTCCGGTGACGACGCCAGCCGCGATGACCTGTTCGATCACTCGGTCGAGCTTCTCCTTGGCCTGCCCCAATTCGTCGATACGCGTAACGATGTGATCACGTTCGGTGATGAGTTGGTCGAGCATCTCCTGGGTTGCCAGACCGGTGGTCACGCAGGGCAGGAGATCGACGATCGTTCCGCTCGACAGGCCGGCGGCGTAGAGCTGCTGGATGAGCTGCACGCGGCTCACTGCGCCTTCGGCATAGTCCCGCTGGTTTCCGGATGTCCTGGCCGACTCCAGAAGCTTCTGCTCCTCGTAGTAGCGCAGGGCGCGGACGCTCACTCCCGAGCGCCTGGCCAGCTCTCCAATACGCATGGCGACTCCACCCCTCTCCCTCTTCGACTTGCATCTCACGTCAACGTCAGGTTTTAGCGTAGTGGCGTGCGGGCGCAAAGCGAAGGCGTGCCCCCCGTACAACAGCCGTGCCCTCCCCGTGGCGCGGCCAGGCAAGAGCGAAGGAATCGACATGACGGATCAGATCCAGGACAAGAGCGAGCGCTACCAGCGGGGCATCGCCTACTACAACAACCTGCACCAGGACTCTGCCGGCGAGGCGTCGTTCGACGCTCTCGAAGTCATCGCCCCGAGCTTCGCCGACCTGCTCATCGAGTTCACCCTCGGTGACGTGTTCACCCGGCCCGGTCTGAGCGTCAAGACCCGTGAACTGCTGACCGTGGCCGGTCTGACCGCGATGGGCACCGCCCCCCTTCAGCTGAAGACACATATCGACAGCGCCCTCAACACGGGAAACACCAAGGAAGAGATCACCGAAACGATCACGCAGATGGCCGTCTTCGCCGGATTCCCCGCCGCGCTCAACGCCTTCTTCATCCTCGGCGAGGTGCTCCAGGACCGAGTCAGCAAGCAGTAGCACACACCCGGCGGCACCGGGGCCCCGGGCGTGTCCGTACCCGCACGCTCCAGGCCCCGCCACCGAGTCGTACTCGTCTCATGCTGAAGTGGCGGGAAGACGACACGGCGACCGACGAGCCACGTCACGCCTTCCTCACCCGGTCGACTGGTACTTCAAGTTGGTGGCAACTCACTGGCTGGACGTTCCGGCGGCTCCGCTGATCCGGGACGTTCGAGGGGGGCCGAGAGTTGCCTCGGTCGGCACCTTCCTCACCATGCCACGCCGAGTGGCCAAGGCCTGTCAGCCTCCAGGGAGTTGTGTCCGCTCCAGGACGCTATCGGACCGCCAATCGCGAGCGGTGTCCCGCTCGTCGCTGAGAGGCCTACAAACCTCCCCCATCCATTACCGGGTTATACCCCGGCTACCCATAACCCGGTTATGCCCCTGCCGAGCTGACCTGGCGGCGCGCCAGAGCAGTTGCGCGAAGCGGAGTCGGGGCAGCTGCTGTCGGCTGGTCATGGCGGTCGGGCGGGGGCTGGCGCCCGTGGGGGGCTTCGGCACGGTGTTCGCCGGCTCCTGGTTGTGTCGCTCCGCCATGGAGCCGGTGGCTCGAGTCCTGTCCGCTTGCTCGGTCGCCGGCAGCTTCATCATCACGCCGCCGGGGTACCGTTGGGAGGCTCGTCGGTCGACGGCATCCGCCTCGTGCCGCCATGAATCTTGGCGTCCCTCTCGATTTCGCTTCCGCTCGCGCTCGGCTGTGTTGCTGATCAAGTGGTGCTTTCCTAAGGGCTGTCCCGTAAATGATCTCTGACGGGTCTGGTGGCCTGCTGGTTTCTGCGTCACCCGGCAAGGACGAGGTTGTGCAGGCGGGCGATGCCGAGCATGGCGTGCTGGACGCCGTCGCCCTTCAGCCGGCAGTCGCGAAGGATCTTCCAGCCCTTCATCCGGGCGAAGACGTGCTCTACACGGGCGCGGACTTTGCGGTGGGAGGCGTTGTGCTCCTCCTTCCATTCCGGGAGTTCGGTCTGGCCCTTCTCGCGGCGGTGCGGGATGACCAGGCCGGTGCCCCGGTAGCCGCCATCTGCGATGACCGTGGTCTTGCCGACGGCGTCTTTCGCGCCGGACAGCTCCCACGCCTTGCAGTCGTTGCGGTTGCCTGCGACTGGTCGGCCGACCGCGACGACGAGCCGGGTGTCGGCGTCGATGACGACCTGGTGGTTGGTGGAGTACCGGTAGTTCTTGGACTGCTCGGCGATGGTGTGGTCACGGGTGGGAACGAGGGTGCCGTCCATGAGGAGCACGGTGTCCTTGCGGAACCGCTTGCGCTGCTGGAGCGCGAGCGCGGGCCCGAGGTGGTCGATGATGCGGTCGGCCGCCGACTTGGACACCCCGAACAGCGGGGCCAGTTGACGCAGGGTCAGGTTCGTCCGCCAGTACGCGGCGATCAGGAGCACGCGGTCCTCCAGCGGCAGGCTCCATGGCCGACCCTTGCGCACCGGGTCCACACCCTCACGCCGGAGCGCGGTGATCAGCTTGCCGAACTGGCGCGGGCTCAGCCCAGTGAACGGGGCTATCCAGGAGGGCTCAGACGCCGTGATCACACCAGACACAGCAAGATCATCTCACCCGTGACCAGCAGTTACGGGACAGCCCTTAGGGTGAGTTGAGAGCCTGACGTAGAAAACGAGATGCACCCGGACTCCCGCGCTGTCACGCTGCGCGGGTGAATCGAGAACAGATCTCCGCGCTCTCCCATGCCGACCATCCGATCAAGGCCCCGCTCGGCGATGATTCGGTACGCCGCCTGCTGGAGCACGGCCTCCCTCGGGGTGACGAACGCGTACTCGACCTCGGCTGCGGCAGCGCTGAATGGCTGTTGCGCGCACTGGCCACGTACCCCCGGCTCCGGGCCGAAGGCGTCGACATCTCCGAGGGTTCCCTGACTCAGGCTCGCCAGGCCGCAACCAGCCTCGGCGTCCAGGAGCGCCTCGTGCTCCACCACCGGGAAGCGGCGGACTTCTCCTCACCACAACCGTTCGATCTGGTGCTCAGTGTCGGAGCCACACATGCCTTCGGTGGCCTGCTCCCCACGCTCGCGGCGGCGCGCCGGCATCTGGCTCCGGGCGGGCGGGTGCTCATCGGTGACGGATTCTGGGAACGTGAGCCGACCCCGGAGACCATCGAGATCCTGGGTGACTTCGCCGACCTGGCGACCACCGTGGACCGGGTCGTGGCCGACGGATGGACTCCGGTTCAGGGACATGTCAGCACGCGGAGCGAACTGGACGATTACGAGTGGGCCTGCTGGGGGTCGCTGGCAGCCTGGGCTCTGGACAACCCGACCGATCCGGACAGCCCGCAGGTGCTTGAGACGGCCACCACGCGTCGGTCCGAGTGGCTGCACGGCTACCGGGACAGTTTCGGCTTCGTCTGTCTCGTGCTGCGTCGGACGTCCGACTGACTTTCGGAGGGGGTGGGGCGCTTCTAGCTTCTGGGTGTGATCTGGTTGTGGTCGCTCGCCAATTTCTTTAGTTGGAGCGGACGTTCGTGCCGCTCGTGATGCGCGTACGTTGAGCAGGGCTCGTTCAGGATCTCCTGTCTTCGGCGCAAGTCGGCGGCTGTGTGAGTGGTTACGGTGGCGCCTCAGGATCGAGGCCGAGCGCGGTGAAGCGGGTCGTCCGCCCACTCCGATGGTGTCCGCTGATCCGGCAGGGGAATGCCGACTTCGCTGCGCCACAGCACGTCGTTGAGGGTGTTCCGCGGATGCCAGGCCATCGCCCGTTCCATGGAGAGCTGCTGTCCGGTGATCTGCTGGTAGTGAGGCATGACAGCGGTCAGCAGCGCCACGCCCGGTCCCATCCAGGGGTCGGAAAAGCCCCGCAAGTCATACTCGGGCTCGGCGACCCCGACGGCCTCGAAGTCCACCGCCAGCCGGAGTTCGTGGCGGTGCCACACCTGGTCGTCGCCATGCAGGTCACCGTGCGCCAGCACGATCGGACCGGAGGACGCCAGCGCAGCATCGGCCCAGTCGCACCAGCGAGTAACGGTACGGCGCTGCGTCGGCCGGATCCGTCGCGCCAGCCGCTCGTGCAGGACTGCGGCGGTCCGGGTGGGAGTTGGGCGTCGGGTAGCGATCCGAAAGCGGCTCGGGCGCGCGCCAAGGCCGACGGAGCGTGCAGGGCCGCCAAGAACTGCGCCAGTTGCCTGCCAACCTGGTCCGAGTCCATCGGATCGACGACCTGGAACAAGGACGTTCCGGGCACGAGCCTGGTGACCAGGAACAAAGGATCGGTACTGCCGACGACGACCTCGGGCAGGATCGGAACCGCCGGTGCGCACGACAGCGCGGCCAGAACCCCGCTCTCCCGCGCCAAGCGAAGCACGGCAGGACGCGACCATGCGAACTTCACCACAAACTGGCCACGGGCGACCGTACTGGTCTTGCGCCACAGCGGGTCACCCCTCCCGTCGGCGCGGGGACCGTCACCGGATATCCGCTGAGCTGCGGAGCCGCGCCCCGCAACGCCTCGCTCAGTGCCTCGACCGAGCGCTCTGCCAGCCACCTCACTTCGGATGTCCCGCCACGCCACGACCGTAGGACTTCCGCGCGGGGATACCAAACGGCTTACTCGCTGCCGCCTGGGGCGTGGGCGCTCGGTGGAAGCTGCGCACCGCGTCCAACGTTCGGGACGTGGGGAGTTGAACCGACCGGCGACGCGTGCTGCTCCTGGAAAGTTGGAGGTCCACGCGTGAGGGAGCGCTCTTGGCCGCTGCCAGCGGGCATGGCGGAAGGGCGCCCGGTGGCCTGAGTATGACTTCCGACGTGAACGCCCTTCCGGGAAAGTACGGTAGGGGCTCGGCGACGTTCGCGCGACATCCTGTCACCGGTTCGGGCGACCCACGAATCCGTGAATCGCAGTTCCGCCACTTGCGACCACCCCGTCAGACGAGCCGGCCCTTTGGGCATGGGTCGTTGGTCAAACGCACCGTCCGGAACGACCACCGCCAACCAGTTTCGGCGCGTACCCAACTGCGGCTCGGCCACGAAGACGATCGCGTTCGTTGTGCTCGGCCACCAACCCGTCTCGATGCCTCAAGACCGCCCGCCGACATCCCCGCGGAGTGCCTCCCCTATCGCAGAGCAGCAACCGCTCACCGGCAAAGCCATAGCAACCGATGCCTAGGCGCGACGACGCCTCCTCCCCGGCCCACGCACGCCGACCTACCCCGTCATCAACGATGGCGAACGGCTCAGTTATAACCGGGTTATGGGTAGCCGCAGCGACACGGTGCCCGGGCTTGCCCCCGCTCGACCTATAACCGGGTTATGGCCTACGGCGACAACCGCTTGTCTGCCGTGCCGTACACCAAGCGCCGCCTGGGGATCCCATCAAGCCGAGGCTCGGCGCTCCGTTGTTCCGCCTCGTCGTCGGCTCACACGCCGAGCGTCGCCTCTGCCCTTCGGCTGTGCGGTGCTTGCCCTCAGCAGCGGTGCCGGGTGTCTGGCCTTGTCCGGTGCGTTCGCTAGGGCAGCGCGTTGCTGCTGCGACGGGGTTGCGCCGCCTGGCCCTTGGCTTGGCCTGTGTCGGCTCGGGGTCGTGGGCGAGGCGCCCAAGCGGACCTCGATGGCGTGGGATGCCGTCGGCTTCGTCAGGGCACCTGGCACGTTGGGCGGCCTGGGGCGTGCACTCGTCAGCGGAACCTGGCCCGTGCGGACTCGGCGGACGGAACCCAAAACTCCTGCCGCGATGAGTTTCTGGCATGTCGGGAGTCTGTAGTAGTGACCGTCGTACGGCGTCATACGACGCTGCCAGCACGAGACACCACGGAGGACAGCATGACAGCTGCACCGGACGACCCGACCGCGGCCCTGCCCGGCCATCCGCCCATCGTTGACCTGGCCACCTGGCAGGCCGCCCGAGACGAGCTCCTGGTCCGCGAGAAGGCCCACACCCGTGAGGGCGACGCCATCGCCGCCGCCCGCCGCCGACTCCCGATGGTGGAGCTGGACGGAACGGTCGAGGTCGTCGGAGCCGACGGCCCGGTACCGTTCCTGGACCTGTTCGAGGGTCGCGACGAGCTCGTGGCCTACAAACACATGTGGTACGACGGCACGCCCCATCAGGGGCAGTGCGAAGGTTGCACCACCACGGTCTGGCACATGAAGGACGCGGCCTACCTCAACGCGCGGGGCGTCTCGTTCGCCGTCCTGACCTCGGGTCCGTGGGACGAGGTGGCTCCCTACGTCGAGTTCATGGGATATGCCCAGCCCTGGTACTCGGTACGGGGCGTGGAGGCGCCGGTCGGCCGCAACATGGGGCACATCGTCTGTTTCCTGCGCGCCGGCGCCCGCGTATTCCTCACTTACTCGACGACGGGCCGTGGCAACGAGCCGGTCAACGGGTCCATGGGCCTGCTCGACATGACGCCCAACGGCCGCGGCGAGGATTGGGAGGACCACCCCGAGGGCCGACCGGTGATCGGCGATGGCCGCGAGGGGTATCCGTCCCAAGGCCGCCAAGCCTGTTGGTACTGGCGAACAGACGCGGACGGGAATGCCACCTGGGGCCCGACCAGCCGCCCCGTGCCGCAGTGGACCCGCCCCGGCGCGACGCCCGTGCAGGCCCTCGGGCGACACGGCCACCACCACTGAAGCGGACTCGTCGGCGTCGGCAAGCGATGTCAGGCACCGGGCGGAGCATTCGGATCATGCGAGGACTTCGCCCGCGCCCTGGGATGGCTCGGTGATTCGCCCGGGAGGGAGAAGCCCCAGGGGCCCGGTCAGGCGGAAGGGTTTCATCGTGGGCAGGTCGGTGTGCTTCCTGCCAACATCACGGCACGCCGGCGACATGGTTTCGGAAGTCTCGCAGCCTCCCACCGGCTATGCGTAACGTGCTGGAATCGGGCAAGGGCAGCCTCGTCCGCGGCTGCTTCGTCCGCTTCCGGCTCCGGCGTACTCACCGGCGCGGGGCCATCGGCGTCTTCATGCAACGGGCAGACGCGCTTACCCACACACGTCCGCACGACCGGCCCGGAAAGCGTCGTCGCTGACGCCGGTAACGTAGAGATCCCGCAGGTAGGGGCGCCGTCACGAGCGCCGCGATACCGCCGCCCGGACCAGCGGAACCTCTTAGTGATCGAGCGACGATCGGTCGTGGCGACGGGCCCGCGAGGAGGTTTGCCGTCAGGGGCTGAGCTTGACTCTGTCGGGGATCTTGGTGTTCGGCTGCGGGTGATCATGGTGGTGCGCCAGTCTCGCGGGTGCATGATGATCGCGAGATGTCCGAGGAGTGCGAGATGTCGGTCCGTCCCCGTCCGGGTGCCGAGGTCCCGGATTTGACAGCGAGGATGGCGCGGGCCAGCAACCCCGTTGGTACGACGGCGATGTGGGTGCGTGACCGTCTCGACGGCCTGTGGCGGGACGAGGACTTCGCCGACTGGTACCCGCGCGACGGCAGGCCCGGGCTGTCGCCGGCCCAGTTGGCCACGGTGAGCGTGCTGCAGTTCGTGCTGGGCCTGTCCGACCGCGATGCCGCCGAGGCCGTGCGCTGCCGCATCGACTTCAAATACGCCCTTGGCCTCGAACTGGACGACCCCGGCTTCCACCACAGCGTGCTGACCGACTTCCGCGACCGCCTGCTCCAGGACGGCCGGGCGGACCGCCTCCTCGACCTCGCCCTGGCACGACTGAAAGGGGCTGGCCTGGTCCGAGAGCGCACCACCCAGCGCACGGACTCCACCCACGTCCTGGCCACCGTCCGCGACCTGACCCGCCTCGAACTGGTCACCGAGGCCGTGCGCGCGGCCCTGGAAGAACTCGCCCGCACCGCCGACCACGCGCTGGACGGCCTGGTCGGCGAGGACTGGGGCCGCCGCTACGGCCGACCGGTGCGCCTGGGCAAGAACCCCACCCGGCCCAAGACCCGGATCAACACCACCGGCGACGACGCCCGCCGCCTGCTCGAACACCTCGGCCGCAACCACCCCTCCCTGCTCGGCAGGCCCCAAGTCCAGGTCCTGCGGCAGATCCTGGTGCAGAACTACTACTGGGACCCCGTCGGGCGCCTGCGCTGGCGCGACGATGACGACGCCAGCGGCCTGCCGCCCTCGGCCCAGCGGATCGTCTCGCCCTACGACCCGACGGCCCGCTACGCACGCCGCGGGCAGGTCACCCGCTGGACGGGGTTCCTCGCCCATGTGACCGAGACCTGCTCCGACGACGGACCCAATGTGATCACTGACGTGGCCACTATGCCGGCGACCAGCGCCGACACCGAGGTCCTGCCCGGCATCCACAGCCGGCTGGAGCGGCGGAGCCTGCTGCCCGACGAGCATCTGGTCGACGGCGGCTACACCTCCCTGCCCCACCTGGAACAGGCCCAGCGTGGACACCGTGTCACCGTCGTCGGGCCACTGCCGGGCAACCCCACCCGCCAGCACCGCCGCGGCGAGGGCTTCGCCCGCGACGACTTCCGGATCGACTTCGACCGCAAGGAGGTCACCTGCCCGCAGGGCCAGGTCAGCGCCGGCTGGCACGGCCCCTACCCGACCTCCTCACCGACCGCCGCTCCACTGATCATCGCCCGCTTCACCAAGAGCCAGTGCCAGCCCTGCCCGGTCCGGGCCAAGTGCACCAGTTCCCGCGACGCCCACCGCTCCGTGGGCTTCCCTCCGCACGAGCTGCTCGAACTGCAGTTGCGCAACCGCGCCGACCAGCAGGATCCGGCCTGGCACAAGCGATATGCGGTCCGCTCCGGAATCGAGGGCACCATCTGCGAGTTCGCCCACGGCCATGGCATGCGCCACTGCCGCTACCGCGGGCAGGCCAAGGCACACCTACAGCACGTACTCACCGCCATCGCCGTCAACGTCGAACGCCTCAGCAAGCAGGCCCCCGGCGAAAGCGCGCCCCCACGACCGCCGACAGCCTTCCAGGACCACCTCGACCAGCAAGGCATCCCGCGCCTACGTTCCTGGCGAGCCGTCAGCTGAGAGGACGGCAACCAAGATCCCCGACAGAGTCAAGCTGAGTAGTCCCCCACGCGCTCGGCCGAGAGTGGACAGTTTGTTACTCGCTACCACTGGGTTCTCCGGTACGTCTGGCCGAAACGATCGAAACCTGACAAGGCACACATGCCCCACGCCTCCGAATCCCGGAGTGAGACGTATTGCGTTAGAGCGCACGTCAACTCCTAGGTTCGGACGCATGCGATACATCAAACTCGGCACGACCGGGCTGGAAGTCTCCGCCATCGCCCTCGGCTGCATGAGCTTCGGCGAGCCGGGCCGGGGCGGCGAGCCCTGGTCGCTGGGCGCGGACGCCAGCCGGGTCATCATCAAGCAGGCCCTCGAGAGCGGCATCAACTTCCTCGACACGGCCAATGGGTACAGCGCCGGAAGCAGCGAGGAGATCGTCGGCCAGGCGGTCAAGGACTTCACCCGGCGCGAGGAGGTCGTTCTCTCCACCAAGGTCTGGATGCGGATGCGCCCCGGCCCGAACGGCGCCGGGCTGTCCCGCAAGGCGATCTTCGCCGAGCTCGACGCCTCCCTGAAGCGACTGGGGACCGACTACATCGACCTGTACCAGATCCACCGCTGGGACTACGACACCCCGATCGAGGAAACCCTCGAGGCACTGCACGACGCGGTCAAATCCGGCAAGGTCCGCTACATCGGAGCCTCTTCCATGTACGCCTGGCAGTTCGCCAAGGCCCTGTACCTGGCTGACCTGAACGGCTGGACCCGGTTCGTGTCGATGCAGGACCACTACAACCTCATCCACCGAGAAGCAGAGCGGGAGATGCTCCCGCTCTGCGTCGACCAGGGCATCGGCGTGATCCCGTGGAGCCCGCTGGCGCGGGGCAGGCTGACGCGGGCCCGGGACACCGCCACGGCGCGTGCCGAGACCGACAAGGGCAGCGAAATCCTCTACCGCGACGGGGACCAGGCAGTGGCCGAGCGCGTCCACGAGATCGCGGGCAAGCGGGGTCTGTCCCCGGCCCAGGTCGCCCTCGCCTGGGTCATGCGCAACCCGGTGGTGACTTCGCCCATCGTCGGGGTCACCAAGCCGGCCCAGCTGGCCGACGCGGTCGCCGCGGTAGATGTCGAACTCGACGAGGACGAGGCCGCCTACCTGGAGGAGCCCTACCAGCCGCACGAGGCCGCCTACCTGGAGGAGTCCTTCTACAAGTCGCACCCTGTGGCGAGCTCCCGGTAGTCCGGGCTACCGCCGGGCCTTCGACGAGTCCTTGGCTTCGGCGTTCACAGCCCTGGGGTCGGCCCGGCGGTGCTTGCGGGCGGTCGCGTGCAACTGCGTGATCCGCGCGCTGCCCGCCAGCGCGGTGAGCAGGATGCCCGCCACTGCGGCCGACGCAGGGCCACGCACAGCGGAACGTGCCCGTGAGCACCGAAGTAGCGCGTCGTGATCACGGCGTGGAACATCTCCAGGTCCAGGTCGTCGGCCTTGGTGGTCGACAGGCGCTCGCCGTGGCCGTTGCGCCACGCCGTGTGCTGTTGACAGCATTCACCCGGGACGGCGCCGACAGCCTCGGTGGCCTCCGCTTCGACGCGCTCCTACAGATCGCTCGCAGAGCATCCTGATCGCCTCAACTCCCTGAGCCGTGCGTAGTGACGCCAGCCGCATCACGCCGGACTGAGGCAAGGTCATCGCACACGAGTGGACAGCCCCTTCACCCGGCATGGCCTGTCCTCCGCAACGAGTCGCCACGCAAGAACGCGATCTCCCAACCACAACGCGCTCACCGAGCCATAACCCGGTTATATCCACCGCCCCGCCCTCAGCCCCCGGAACCATCCGAACTCTCGTACCCACCACCGCTGACCGCACTGGTCGGCCAGGCGACCTCCGGCGCCACCTCGGCGGCCAACCTGTTCCCCGGCTACCTATAACCGGGTTATGGCCGACCCCCGGCCGACCCTACCCTCACTCATTGTCCCCATCGCCCCCGTGTCCTCCCCCAGTTCCATCCCTCCGCCCTCGACAGTTCCTCCCAGGGTCCACTGACCAGTTCACTAGCTCCCGCCTCCCCTCAGCATCACTCGCCGAAGGCCTCACCCGCCACGAGCAACGACCCTACCGACACCGATGCGGAGGCATCGTGAGCACAGTGATCAGGAAGCCGTACTCGACGCGCCGGTCGTACCAAGTCAGCCACTGAGCCACCGGAGCCGCCGCCACCTCGGCCGTCGGCCGACTCGTCGACCGGCGGCACGGGCGTCAGGTGTCCACGGCCCGGGCTGGTTACCCGGCCCGCCCCTCCTCAACGGGCCCCGCCCGACTCAGCCTGAAACGTCAGCAGCTTGGTTGCCAGGAAAGCGGCGGAAATGCGGAGGACAGCACCCGGTACGCGGTCCGCTGTACGAAGCGTGTACCTGCGGCACGCACCACGCAGCAGCGGCAGCACACACGGCACCCACTGCCCAGCTCTCGCCGACCACCCACACCGCACACCACCACACCACGTTGCCAGCACGCCCCGTCTATGTTCCTCAACCACCGCGACGGTCACCACCCACCGCAAGCGGAGCGGCGGAGCAGACAGCCGCAAGCACATCGACAGACGTCCGCGATCGGACGCGACGACGCCGCAGCAGGTAACTTCGCCTCAAGACCTGCATGGGCGCACCCCGCCCCCTCCCCCACGAGGCGCCCCCGAACACCGCGGCAGCCAACGCGAACACGCCGCCAGACACGCACGGAGCCACCGGCCACAACCCGACCCCCGAAGGCAACCGCCAGGTACGCGACGCACCTCCCACCCATAACCGGGTTATGGGTCACGGCATATGACAGCGAGGCGATTCCAGGTCAGAAGCGATCATCTGGAATGCTGTGTGCGTCCGAAGTACCAGCACCATTGGGAAGTAGACGGAACCCATGGCACACGTGCATGTTGTCCTGAACCAGAAGGGCGGCGTGGGCAAGTCCACGCTGACCGTGAATCTCGCCGCCGTGACCGCCGAAGCAATCGGCACCCAGCCGGACGGCACCCCGTCGGTCCTCGCCGTCTCGGTCGACCCGCAGGGCTCCACCTCCTGGTGGGCCGATCGCGTGGGCGATGAACTCCCGTTCCTCTTCACTCAGGCCCACAAGGACCTCGACGGTCTGAATCGGCTGAGCAAGGTCAAGGGGGTGCGTCACATCTTCGTGGACACCCCGGGTTGGCTGGACCTGTCAGAGGACGACTCGTCAGCGGATCCGCTCGGGGACGGCAGGGCCGCGGAGATCCTGCGGGCCGTGCTCGACAACGCGGACTCCGTGATCCTGCCGATCGAGCCCGAGCCTCTCGGCTTCAAGCCGACCCTGCGGACCATCAAGCGGGTGGTCGAACCGCGGAAGTTGCCGTACACCGTGGTCATCAACAACTGGGATCCGCGCGACGGGGACGTGGACCTGAAGCAGACGCAGGAGTTCGTGGAGAAGAGCTGCGGTCACCTGGCCCGTACGGTGATCCGCCACTACAAGCTGCATGCCCGGGCGTCCGCCGAGGGTGTCGTCGTCACCCAGTACCCGGCCAACCGGGTCGCGCTGCAGGGACGCCAGGACTTCGACAAGCTGGCGCTGGAGATCGCGCTGAACGGAGCTTCGCAGTGAGCCGCCGCGTCAATCTCGCCGACATGCTCGACGGCGAGCCGCTGGAGGAGGCGACCGAAGCGCCGCCCAAGTCCGACGTCCACCTTCCCCTCGCCGAGATCACCGACAATCCGGAGAACCCGCGCGGCGAGATCGACGAGAGCGACGATGAGTTCCGCAGCCTCGTCGAGAGCATTTCGGAGATCGGCGTGACGAGCCCGATCTCCGTATGCAACGCGGAAGCGTTTCTGAGGCACCACCCCGAGCACCGGGCCGTCATCGCCGACGCCAAGTACGTTCTGCTCGCCGGCCACCGCCGGGTCCACGCGGCGAGGATCGCCAAGCGGACGGACGTGCCGGGGTTCATCGATGACGCCGGCGCACGTGATCCGCTGCTCTGGGCTCTCGCCGAGAACGGGCTGCGGCAGAATCTCAACCCCATCCAGCAGGCCGAAGCGCTGTACCGGCTGACGGAGAAGCCGCCGATCGGCAAGGGCCTGTCGCAGGCGAAGGTCGCCAAGGCGATCGGCCGCACGCAGCCGTACATCTCCCAGATGCTCCTGCTGCGCAAGCTCGTACCGGAGCTTCAGGAACTCGTCGTCACCGGCGTACTCGGGGTGAAGGACGCTCGCGCCTTCGCCCGCATGCCGACCGAGGACCAGGTCGACGCGTACCAGCGCAGCCTGGAACCGCCGACGCCCCCGGAGCCCGTGACGCCCGCGCTGGCTGTTGCCCCCTCGGTTCCCGAGGACGAGCATGCGCATAGCAGCGACATGGCCATGGCGACGCTGGCCGCTTACCGTTCCGTTCAGCAGCGACCGGGAACGCAGGGGACCCACGGAGAAGCCCCGATTTATAACCCGGTTATGGGGCAGGACGACTCGGCGACCTATAACCCGGTTATGAGTGAGGGCGTCATGAGGTCGTCGGCGAGTGTCGGGGAGTGGGCGGATTCCGGCGCGGCCACGGGGACGGCGGCGCAGTCGCCAAGGGCCGAGGAGTTCGAGCAGTGCGGCGAGGACGAGCAAGGTGAGCCGTACGACGACGTGGCGGCAGAGGTGCCGGCGCAGCGCGAGCGGCGGGGGGCGGCGCTGACCATGGCCGATTGGCATGACATCCCGGCGTTCGCCAAGGCGATCCTGGAGGTGCTGGATCGTGAGGAGTCGCAGGCGTTGGCAGAGGCGCTGATCGACGCGTTGGACGAATAGGGGTGCAGGCGGTCGGGCCATAACCGGGTTATGGGTTGGCCGTGAGTGGTGGGGCGGGATGCCAGTGGGTTGGCGTCCCGCCCTTCGTCGTGCCGGGACCCTTGTCATGCCGGGGATCCCTCGTCATGCCGGGACGTTTCGTCATGCTGAGGCCCGGCTTTCGTCGGGTGCCGGAAGCGACCCTCCGTCATGCCGGGGCCCATCCCTCGTCGTGCCGGAACGGACCTCCGTCACGTCGGGACCGACATTCCGTCGTACCGGGACCAGCTCTCCGCCATGCCGGATCCCGCCTTCCGTCATGTCAGCTCTGCTTCGCTCCGCGTCTCGGACGGTTCGTCCCGCATCCGGAACGCCATCATGCTCAGGCCGATCGGTACCGTCCCCGGTGTACGAGGCGGGCGCGCGGCTTCGTGGAGGTCGGCGGCGAGGTCGGCGAGGCGTTGCCGTGCGGCGTCCCAGGTCTCGGGGTCGAGCCAGAGTTCGGCGTCGACGGTGACGCCGGCGCTGTGCGGGGCGCGGCGGGCGGCACGTTGGCGCAGGGTGTGGGCGAGGGTCTCGGCCAGTAGCGGCGCGCCCTCGGTCTGGTCGGAGAGTGGCGAGCCGTGAACGGTTCGGTAGCGGCGCTCCCGTCCGCCCCGCCGCATCCGTTCCTCGACGAGTTCGACCAGGCCGACCGCGTCGAGTCGCCGTAGATGCTGGCTGGCCAGCGCGTGGGAGATGTCGAGTTCGCGTGCGAGTTCGGCGGCGGACATCGGCCCTGGCCACAGGAGGGTCAGCATGCGCAGCCGCAGAGGGTGGGCGAGGGCTCGGAGTACGGGGTCGGTGTCGCTCACGGCGTCAGTTAAGCGCATGACGTGGTCGAGCGGGAGGGCTACCTCCAAGCAAATCGTTGGAGGTAGTGTGACGCCACCGCGAAGGGGGTGGTGAGGGGATGGCCTGGGGCGTGGTGCGGGTCTTGCGAAACCGCGATGCGGCGTTCTACTTGGGCGGGGTGGTGGTCTCCGGATTCGGCGACTCGGCGATGTCGTTGGCCGCCGGAATCTGGGTGAAGGCGCTCAGCGGCTCCGACAGTCTGGCCGCCTTCACCGGCTTCTGCGTCTGGTTTCCCACGCTGACCGGGCCGTTGATCGGTGCGGTGGCGGACCGGTTTCCACGACGGCGATTGCTCGTCGGCACCAATCTGGCCCTGGCCGCCGCGCTGACCACACCGTTGGTGCTTCACTCGAGCCGGCAGATCTGGTTGCTCTTCGCCGTACTGATCTTGGTGGGTACAGGTGCCGTACTTACCGAGTCGGCCGAGACGGCACTTATGACCTCCGCTGTCCCCGACGAGCTGCGAGGTGACCTCAACGGCTTGGTGCGTACCGCAGTGGAGAGCATGAAGCTCCTGGCCCCGCTGGCCGGGGCCGGACTCTTCAGCGCGCTGGGCGGCTCCGCCGTCGCGCTGCTGGACTCCATCACCTTCCTCTTCGCCGCGGCGGCGTTCGTATGCGTCCGGGTACGAAGGCGGGAGCCGGCCCCGAAGCTTCGCCAGAACGGATCGTGGCGAAAGGACGCCGTCGCGGGAGGTCGCTTTCTGTGGCGTCAACGCCTCCTACGGAAGCTGGTGGTCGCGGGCGGAACGGCGATGGCGGCCTCCAGCCTCAGCAGCACGGCGACGTTCGCGCTCCTGGACACCGGGTTGCACCGCCCGCCAACGTTTGCCGGAGCGCTGTTGTGGGCGCAAGGGCTCGGTTCCGTTCTCATCGGGATCGCCGCAGGAGCGTTCCTCCGGCGCATACCCGAGCGGGTCTTCGCCGCAGCGGGCCTGTCCGTCTTCGCCATCGGCATCCTGGCCCGCACGACACCGTGGCTGCCAGTGGTCCTCATCGGACACGTAGCCATAGGGCTGGGACTTCCCTGCCCCCTCGTCGCATCGGTGACCGCGCTGCAACGGCAAACGCCCAACGAACTCCTGGGCCGGGTCACGGCCACTGCCAACACCCTCATGTTCGCCCCGACCGGCCTCGCCCTGCTGTTGGGGACAGGCATGGTCGCGCTCCTCGACTACCGAGTACAGCTCTGCGTGGCCGGCGTCCTCGCCCTGGCCGCCACTGTCTTCCTGGCCAGAATGAGCTGCCCCGACTTTCGTAGAGTCCGCGATCGTGTGATCAAGCGGTCTGTGGGACTTGCTCCGGTCTCGCCCAGTACGCCTGTTCGTACTCGTCGGGTGGCAGGTAGCCGAGGGCGGAGTGGAGTCGTTCACCGTTGTACCACGCGACCCACTGGAAGACGGCCCGCTCGACTTCGTCGAAGTCCCGCCACGGGCCCTGATGCTCGATCAGTTCGGCCTTGAATGTGCCATTCAAGGCCTCGGCCATCGCGTTGTCGTACGAATCGGCGACGGAGCCCACGGACGCGGAGGCGCCGGCCTCGGCCAATCGCTCCGTATAGCGAATGGACACGTATTGCGACCCGCGGTCGCTGTGATGAATGAGGCCGGCGTCCTTCTTGATCTGCTGCCGCCACAGCGCCATCTCCAGTGCGTCCAGCGGCAGGTCCGTGCGCATGTGGGTGGCGGCCTGCCAGCCCACGATCCGGCGGGAGTACGCGTCCAGGACGAACGCCACGTAGACCCAGCCCGACCACGTGCGGATGTAGGTCAGGTCCGCCAACCACAGCTGGTTCGGCCGCTCGGCGGTGAACCGCCGGTTGACCAGATCCGGCGGACGCGGCGCGGTCGGCTCGGGGACCGTGGTGCGACGACGTTGCCCGCGGATGACGCCCTCGATCCCGAGCTCCCGCATCAGCCGCTCGACCGTGCAGCGGGCCACCGCGTGGCCGGCGCGGACCAGCGCGCGGGTGACCCGGCGGGCGCCGTAGGTGCGGCCGGAGTCCTCCCACGCGGCTGTGACCAGCGGAATCAGCTCTTCATCACGCAACCGGCGGGCGGACTTCGGTCGCGTCTTGCGCGCGAAGTACGTCGAGGGAGACAAGCCCAGCACCCGGCAGACGGGATCGACCCCGAGGCCCTTGTCTCGCAGGTGGTCGATCACCTGCTCGGCCTCGTCCGGGGACGGTCGATCTCCTGGGCAAAAAACACGCTGGCGGCCTTGAGAATCTCGTTGGCCCGCCTCAACTCGGCATTCTCTTTCCGGAGTTGCTTCAGCTCCTCCAGCTCGGAGCTGGTCAGGCGGTCGTCGCGCTCGCCGGCGTCGGCCTCGGCCTGGCGAACCCATGACCGCAGGGCCTCCTTGTGGATGCCGAGGTCGCGGGCGACATGCGTCACTGGGCGGCCGGTCGAGCGGACCTCGCGGACGGCGCGCTCGCGGAGTTCATCGGGGTACTTACGTGGTGCTGGCACTGCAGGTGGTTCTCCTTACGCCTGGATCGTAACCCAGGCTTCAAGGACTCCACGAAGATCAGTGCAGCTCAGAACTCAGGGTGCACCGCGGCGAGCCTCTTCGGGCAACGTCCCTACCCCCGCTCAACCACCAGCCGGCAACGACGGCATGCGACGGGCGTCAGGACATCCGCACTGAGGCAAGCCGTGGAACGCGCCCGTCCTGAGCGCCCTCCGACGGCCGACAACCCCTTCACGTCAATCTCAAGAGCCGACCTGAACGGCGAAACCGTGTTGACCTGGGCATACAACACTCGCTGCAACGAAGGGTACAACGATGAGCCTCTGCCAGCTACAAACCTGGAGCGGCCCGACCGCCCAACACAGCACCGCACGCTCCGCGCCGACAGCCCAGCATTAATCGCTGCAACGATGGATGCAACGAAAGCTACAACAACAGGACGGCCGCCGAGCCTCCGCGCCTGCAACGAGAGACACAACGATGGCTGCAACGTAAATAGCAACGGAAAGCACAACGACCAATACAACGCAATGAGCTACGACTACAACTACGTAACCTGCAACGCTGCAACGAACGACGAAACTTACGCCACACCAAACAACAAAACCAACACTCTCACTTACGCTCCCGCAAACAAACGAACCAACTAACGATCGCTCGCGCTAACCCACACTCCAGCCAACACACGCACCACCGAACCAACGCACTACCCACCACACGAACGATCCGTCCAACGCACCCACACACCATCCCACCCGCGAACGCCCAAACCACCGAACGAACAACCCCGCACACCCACCAACCCGCAAACTCACACCCCAACTCACCAACCCACGATCGAACCGCCGAACCGCCGAACCACCGGTCCAACACACCCACGCGCTCACGCACCCACCCACACTCCACCCACCGATCCAACGCACCCACCCACGTCCGAACCCACCCCCGGTCCAACCGCCGAACCCACCCACGGACCACCGCACCACCGCACCACCGCACCACCGCACCACCGCGCACACGATCGGACCACCCAACCCTCGATCACGCCATCAGCGAACCCACCCCGCGCTCACCGTCGCCCCCGCGCCTCAGCCAGACCTCACTTCGAACCACCCACCCCATCCGCCCGACCGCAACCCGGATCGAAGCCGGCCCCTCCGACCACTCCGCCCCGCCAGCACTCACCCCAGCCGCACCCACAACGACATTGGCCTCACCAAAGGCGCCGGACGCGCACCCCCACTCAGCACACCCACCCACGCATCCACCCCTCACACCCGCCCAAACCAACCGAACCCAACCCATGACCCCACTAACCCACGACCCACGAACCCACGACCCCACCCACCAGCCCGCCCCGCCAACCCTCCTCCCAAGCAACCAAGCCACGCCCGCGCGCACCCCCTCCTGACAAAGACCCGGGGGCGGGCTGGGGGAGAGTCAGCTCGGTTCGCGTGTCGCAATGCCGCGCGTCTTGCCTCCCGCCGGCGTCAACCCTGTTATGGTCATGCGCGAAGATCCCGTGTCACTAGAGTGTGGAGGGGAAGGTTCCGCGGCGCCGAGAGAGGACGAAGCGGCCAAACGGCCCGTTTCCTCCGGCTTGGCTCGGGGAATTGCCCTGGTTCATGCCCTGGTGACACGCGCTTCGCGCTGGCAACTGACTTGAGTGGAGAGGGGCGAACAGGCGATGAGAGTCATCGCGGTCGCAACGCAGAAGGGAGGGGTCGGCAAGACCAGCACCACGGTCAACCTAGCTGCCGCGCTGACCCTCGGGGGAGCGCGCGTCCTCGTTGTCGACCTGGATCCCCAGGCACAAGCGGGCACGGCGCTCGGGGTCAACCTAGCAGGAGAGGACCAGCTCGCCCGCTCTTTGGGCTGGGTTCTCCAGGCTCGTCTCCAGGGGATGCGGATGCCGCTGGAGAGCATCTGGTACGACCGCAGCGATCTCCTCGCCGATTGGGAGGACGCGGGCACCCTCCACCTGCTGGCTTCCGAGGAATCGACGATGACGGCCGCGCAGGACCTCATCCATAAGAAGGGGTATCAGTCGACCCCGGTCCTGCGGCGCATGCTCCTTGAACTCCAGGACCACTTCGACTACGTCCTCATCGACACTCCGCCCGCGGTCTCCTCCCTCTCCGCCACCGCCCTCGCCGCCGGCGACTATGTGATCACCGTCTGTGTGCCCGAATACCCCGCGCTCAAGGGCGCCGTGGCCACCCGAGGCACGGTCAGCTATGTGAAGGACCGTACGGGGGGCGAGTGCGACCCGCAGTACCTGGGGGCCGTGCTCAACCGTTCCAACCCGCCGTCGAAGTGGAAGGCCCAAGAGGTCAACATCCGCAACGGCATGCTCGACGCCAAGCTGGCGCCCTTCCTCACCGACATCCGCCGTGACGAGCGCATCAGCGACTCGTTCGCGCACGGGGTTCCCTCGGTGCTCCGCTTCGCCAGCCACCCTCCGGGCAAGATGTACGGCGAGCTGATGTGGCAGATCCTCGGGCGTATGGAGCAGCCTCCGCAGAAGTGGGAGACGCCGGACCGTATCGACGGTGAGGGCCTCCGGTGACCGACAAGTCCTCTCCGTCCAGCTCACGGCAGGGCGGCAAGGCGACCGGCAAGGCGAAGAAGCGAGCCCCCAACCACTTCAAACCCACCGGCTCCGCTCTCGTACAGGGTCTCATCGCCGGTGCCGATGACGTGGCCAGCCGTTCGTTCCTCGGCGGCGGTGGCACCGTACCCACCGCTCCGCGGCCGGTCGCCGACGACCCCGCGGGGCCGCCGCCGTCAGCGCCGGTCCCCACCGGGCCGACGACCGATGCCACGACGATCCCGGGTGACGAAAGCCAGGTCCCGGCGCCCGAGTCACCCGCGCCGGTCACGCCCAGGCCGAACCCCGTGTCCGACACCGTCGTCCCCGCCGACGAGCACGACGCCCCTGTGCCGCCCCCCGCCACCGCGGCGAGACCGGTACCCGCGTCGCAGCCTCCGCCGACGTACGACGACGCGCCCTTGTCGCAGGCCGCGCCCGCCTCCGCAGCACCGAACCCGGCGGCCCGCCTCGGCGTACCCGCACCCGGTGCCACGACGGCGCCGCGTCCGCGCAGGCCCCGGACCGATACCGCGGAACCGGCTCAGCGGAACAACGTCACGGCCGACACCGCGGACCACGCGGACACCGACACCGACACCGACACCGACACGTCCACCAACGCGAAGCACCTGAGCAAGGACACCGGTCCGAAGGAGTCCGCCAAGCGCAACGGTGCCTCGGCACCGGCACCCCGCCGGGACGATTCCGTCCCCGGCACGGCCGCGCCGACGGCTTCGGCATCCGCGCCCTCCCACTCCGTCGCGCCGAGTCCGTCCGCCAGGAGTGGTTCCGGCGGCGCCGGCCGTGGTGGGCCGGGGCAGTCCTGGGCCCATGCCGCGGTGTTCGCCAGTTACGCGGACGCCAAGATGCATCCGACGCGTTGGCAGGGGTACGGCTTCCGGATCGCGCCGGACGTCCTGGCCGCGCTGAAGAACCGGGTGAACGCGGATCGCCGTACCACCGGCAACTCCGGGCTGGCGCTGGGGCATTACGTGGATGCCGCGCTGCGTCACGTGCCGGAGGACATCGAAGAGCAGATCGCCATGGCGCGGGCCTTCGAGGACGACCGGATGTGGGACCTGGAACGGACCCAGCCGTCGACGTACCGGGTGGGGGAGCAGGTGCTCGCCTTCATCTCCAGTCTCAACCTGGCTTTGCAGGAAGCCGGGTTCGGGCGGCGGGGCACCTCTGTGGTCTCGGCCGTCATCGAACGCTTCCTCCAGGCGATGGACGAGGAGGGTCCGCTCCAGCGACCGCAACGCGTCCGCAAGGCGGGGCCCGGTACGGGCACCTGACCCCCGTCCTCCTCCCCTGAAGCCACCGGGGGATCCCTCCCCTCGATCACCGGGGGAGTTGTCGTCCTTCCACGGGTGGGGCGGGTGGTTCCGGCACATCGACGCCGGAACCACCCGCCCCACCCGTTTTTCATGACCCCTCTATGACAGAACGGCTGCAACGCCCTCTACAACGTTCCATACAACGCCATCTGCAACGCTTACTACAACACCAACTACAACGGTTGTTGCAACGCTAGAACCAACACCAGCACGAACACGCACACAAACTGACGAGCATTCGAGCGATCTCACGATCTCTGCGACACTAGAGCGTGCGACCTAACGAAGGCACGAACTTCGCGTCAACAACCCCTAGAAATCGGGCGTTCGCAGAAACGTTGCGGCGGAAATGACACGCCGAACGTCTAGTGACCCAAGAAACGCTCGGCCAATTTGCGCTATGGTGTGCATCACGATCGACACCTTGCTCATCGGAGATGCGAAACCATGTCGCTGACCAGCAATCAACTCAGCACCAGCGCCGTCGCCATCGCGGCCGGTCTGAGCGAGTCGTGGGCTTGGAAGGCGCGCGACCAGGGCGTCCTCTACGAGCCGCATTTCGAGGACTCCGTGGTGGCGCTGCGCGTCTATGCGTTCGTGTCCCAGATCGTCTGGCCCGGGGTACGCCGGCCGCGCAGCGCACGCCAGGAGCTGGAGCTGTGGCAGTCCAGCGCGGTGGAGGCCGCCCGGGAGGCGGCCTCGGACCCCAACACCACGCCGGACACGGCGCTGTGGGTGCTGGAGGACTCCGTCCACCTGGTCACCACCCCGGCGAAGCGGGCCGCCTTCGATCTGGAGCACCTCGGTGGACGGGTGGCCTTCAGGATCCCGGTCGGGTTGTGGGTCTCCGAGCTTCCGGACGCCATAGCGAATCTCAAGCACCGCCGCCGTCGTCCGCAGAACCCCAAGTCTGCGGCCTGACCGGGCAGGTGCTCACCGATCGGACGGGTCACGCCCGCGGGGCGGCTGGTCCAGCGACCGACTCAGCGATGTCTTACCCGCGGCCTTCCCCTGGGCTCAGCCCCAGTCGGTGCAGCGGGGCCACAGACACAGCCGCGAAACGCGGAGTGGCCCGGGATCTGCACTCCCGGGCCACTCGCGTTGTCGAGAAGGAGGTGACATCCAGCCTCTACTGAACTCGTCGTCCAGCTCTGACTGAAGGTCGTTTCCACCCTACGCGGCCTTCATCTGGTTCCCATGCCATTCAGAGTTCCGAGCTAGGTGGAGGGGCCTCCCCCTCTGTCTCACTTACCGGAGTAAATCATAGCTACCCGCACAAGGGTCGGCTCACTCTTGCCTCAAACAGGTGATGGCGCGCCACCGGAGTCGACCCCACCCACCGCAGACGACGCGCCTGCGACCGTCCGTCCACCCCGTTCCCGTGCTCCCCGGCAGCGTGCTCGTACCGCCGCTGACCAGGCCGGACCCGCTCCGATGCGGGGTCCTGGGGATCCGTTGCACCTCGGGCCCGGGATGCGTCGGCGCCTCTACACCGCCGTACGGACCCTGCTGGATGAACAGCCGCTCGTCGGGTTGACGGATGCGGCCCGGCTCAGTGCCGTGGTGCTGATGGCCAAGGCCGATCACCGGACCTGCCGCACCCGTATCCGCGCCGGTGAACTCGGGCGCTGGATCGGGATGTCGGAGTCGATGGTCGACCACACCGTGCTGCCCTCCCTCAAGGAGTCCCGGGCGGTGACCCGGCGTACCACCAGGACGGATTCCGGGCGTACCACCGGGCTGGAGTGCGTGGTCATGCCGTTGTGGCAGGCCCGGCGCCGTGGTGACGTCGGCCATCCGCTGGCGCTGTCCAAGAAGGAACTGGTCACGTTGCTGCGCCTGTTGGAGGCGCTGTTCGCACCGGGGTGGGGCAAGGGCGCGACGCCCGCCGGGCTGCTGGCGGGGCAGCGGGGGAGGGGGGCGGCCACGGACCGGCTCGCGCTGCTGCTGCTGGTGCTCCAGGCCGGCTCGGACGGGCGGGTGCGGCTGGTGGGCGGCTCGCTGCCGGACGGACGGGGGCGCGCGGCGGCGACGGTGGCCCGGGCCCTGGGGTGTTCGATCTCCGGCGGCAGCAAGGTGCTGGCCCGGCTCAAGCGGCTGGAGGCCGTCGTCACCGTGCCGGTGAAGACCAGTTCCGGGCTCTTCGGCAAGACCCGGCTGGTGGTCCCCGCGGTCGCGGCGGCCAACGGGCGGAGCGGCGACGGTTCGGCGGACGAGTCCTCGTGGGACGAACCGTTCGAGGACGACGACGAGTTCGACGAGATGTTCCCGGCCTCCGAGGTCTCCTCCGTCAACGAGGAGGAAACGCAGCCCTCCCCCGATCGGGTGATCCTCTGCGACTGCTGCCGTCACGGTCACGACGGTGGTCCCGATGGCGCTCAGGAAGCTCATCAGGCCGAGGAGAACGGGGAGTTGGCGGGCGACGGCTGGGCGCAGGCGTCCTTCGACGACCTCGCCGACCGTGCCGAACTCCGCAGCCCCGCTGCTGCACCCGGGGGACCCGGTGCGGAGGGGGCCGACGGAACCCGTACCGCCCATGGGATCGGGGTGGTCTCACAGCATTCGGACAGCGAGGTTCCAGAGCACCCCGCTGCTGTCCCACTTCACCCCAACCACCCTTCACCAACCCAGGTTTCGCCACATGTCACCGTTCGTTCCCGCTTTTCCGGCGTAGCCGGTCGGGGGTCCGGTGGTCGGCCGGAGCGCGCGGATGCGCGCGAGGGGGCCCGTGCCGCCGGGGTCAAGCCCGTCGGGAAGCGTTCCGTCCGGCGTGGTGCCGGACGCCCGCTGCGCGGGGAACGGCCACAGATCCCCGCCGCCCGTGCCGAACGCTCGCGTGGCGCCGATCCGCTGGCCGCTTTCGCGGTGTCGGCGCCGCCGAGGGATCTGCGGGAGGCGCTGGCGCCGGTGGCGGCGGTGTGGGCGCGGCTGGACCGGGCGGGGGCCCGGATCCGGGTGGCCCGGGCGGCGCGGGACGAGCTGGCCCGGATCGCGGGGGTGACCGGGGTGGATCCGGCCGCGCGGATGCTGGCCGAGCGGCTGACCCGGCGGCTGTGCGAGCAGGGCGGGCCCCAGGCGGTGGCGGACCCGGTGGGGTGGCTGCTGGGGCGCGGGCTGCCGCGTCGGGGCGCATGCGGGGACGTCCGGTGCGACGACGGGGTGCGCATGGACACCGGCGCGACGTGCCCGGCTTGCGCGCTGCGGGTCGCCGACCGGCGCACGCTACGGCGCGTGGTCGCCGAGGAGGTCACCGCGGGCATGGCGCACGCCCCCGAGCCGGAGCGCCGCGCCGAGACCGAACGCCGCCTGGCCGCCCGTACCCGGCAGGACGCGCGGCAGGCCGCCGTACGCCGGGAGCAGGACCTTCGGCGGCGGGCGGCGCGTGAGGCGGAGGCGGCGCGGCGCAGGGCGGAGGCCGAGGCCGCCGAACGGGCCCGGCAGGCGCTCGCCTGCGCGGACTGCGGCGCCGAACGGTCGGCGGGCCGGTGTGCGGCGTGCACCGGGCGCCGCGCGGTGCACGCGGTGGTGGAACGGGCCGTCGCCCTGGTCGTGGCGGCCTCCACCGAGCCGGGCGACAGCGCGGCCGGGCGGCGTACCGCCGAGTTGACCGAGGCCAACCTGCGCGCCCGCATCGAGCGCGAATGCGCCGCGATGGCCGCGGCCGGCGGCACCCCGGAAGGGCTCGCCGTCCAGGCGCGGCTCACCGCGGAGCTGGCCGCGGCGGAGTACCGCCGGACGGCGCTGGCGCTGCTGGCCCGCGCGCCGGAGGCGGAAGCGGAGGCCCGCCGGGCGTACGAGACCGCCCTGCGCGCCCCCGGGGTACGCCGGGCGCAGGCGCTCGCCGAAGCCCAGCGGCAGGCCGACGCCGCCCGGTCCCGTACCGCCCGCCACCTGCTGGAGGCGCGGATCACCGCACAGCGCGCCGCCACGGCCACGGACGCGTCCGAGCCCGACCGTTACGCCCGCCAGGCGGACCGGGTCCGGGCGGCGCTGCGTGCCGGGCGTCCGGCCGCCTCGGCGCGGTGATCCGGGGTCACCGGGGGTCCGGCCGGGTGCGTGGGGCGGAGGGATGTGTTATGGACGGGGCCGGGCTCCGGTGGGGCGGGGGGTGAGCGAGTTGCCGGTGGGCCGGGACGGCCGGAGGATGTGTTGCGGGAGAGAGGTATGGCTTCCGCTGTCCGGACGCCACGTACCTTCAGGAGCCGCCATGGGCCCGTACTTCGCGAATGCCACAGATCCCCTGGTGGACGATGCCTTGGCGGGGTTCGCCGAGGCCCATCACGAACTTGTGGTGCACGATGCCCGGCAGGGGTATGTGTACGCGCGGCGACGATCGGCGTCGCGGCGGGTGGGGCTGGTGTCCGGGGGCGGTTCGGGGCACGAGCCGATGCACCTGGGGTTCGTCGGTGAGGGGATGCTGGACGCGGCGTGTCCGGGCAGGATCTTCGCCTCGCCGCACAACAGGCAGATCTTCGAGGCGTCCTGCGAGGTGGCCGGGCCCGACGGTGTGTTGCACATCGTCAAGAACTACACCGGTGACCGCATCAACTTCGGTATCGCGGCGGAACGCCTCGCGCACCGCGGCATACCGTGCGCCCGGGTGCTCGTCGACGACGACCTGGCCTCACAGTCGGAGGACATCGCGGTGGGACGGCGGGGGACGGCGGCGACCGTGCTGATCGAGAAGGTCCTCGGGGCGGCTGCCGACAAGGGCGGCGGTCTGGAGGACCTGGCGGCGCTGGGCGCCTCGCTGACCTCACGGTGCCGGACGATCGCGGTGGCCTCCCGGGCACACACCTCGCCGACCACGGGCGAGCCGGCGTTCACCCTGCCGCCCGGGGTGCTGGAGTACGGGGTGGGCATCCACGGTGAGCGGGCGGACCGTTCGATCGGCCAGGAGCCCCTGCGCGAGCTGCTGGAGCGGATGGCGGGGGCGCTGCTGGACGCGTTGGCGCCGACGCCGGACACCCCGTTGGTGGTGCTGGTCAACAGTCTGGGGGCGGTGACCCGGCTGGAGTTGTACGCGGTCTTCCACGAGGTGGCGCGGGTGCTGTCGGAGCGCGGGGTGACGGTTGCGCGCAGCAAGGTGGGTGACTTCACCACCGCGCTGGACATGCGGGGTTTCTCGCTGTCGTTGCTGGCCGGGGACGACCGGACGATCGAGTTGTTCGACGCCCCGGCCCGTACCGCGGCCTGGTATTCGGGGCTGGAGCCGTGAGGGGCGGGGCCGAGCGGGCTCCGAGTTGTGACCGTGCCCCGGACCGGTGGGCCCGGCGCCGACGGGATGAGGTGGTGGTCGCATGGAGTTCGACGGTGGTTTCACGGCGGGGTGGATGCGGCGGTTCGCGGCCTCGGCGGAGGCGACGCGGGCCGAACTGACCGCGCTGGACCAGCAGGTGGGCGACGGTGACTTCGGCATCAATCTGACGACGGGGCTCTCCTCGGTGGTGGCCGCGCTCGACGCGCTGCCGGTGCCGTCGGGGCAGTGGCCCGCGGCGGCGCCGCTGGAGGCGGCGGCCGGGGTCTTCCTGGACGACGTGGGCGGCACGAGCGGGCCGCTGTTCGGGCTGGTGCTCCAGGAGTTGGCGGTGGCCGCCGCGGACGTGGGTCCGCGGCTGACCACCGCCGCGCTGACGGCGGGTACGGCGGCCGGGCTGGCGGCCGTGCAGCGGGTCGGCGAGGCGGTGCCCGGCGACAAGACGCTGGTGGACGCGCTCACCCCGGCCGTCGAACGCCTTCAGCGCAGCGGGGCGCAGGCACCGCCGGGGTGCGCGTTGCGGGCCGCGGCCGACGGGGCGTGGGAGGGGGTGCTGCGTACCGCCCGGTTGCGGGCGCGCCGGGGCCGGGCGAGTTACCTCGGCGACCGTGCGGTGGGGGTGCCCGATCCGGGTGCGGTCGGTGTGGGGCTGCTGTTCGCCTCGGCCGGGCGGCCGGTGGCGTCGCTGGCCCCGTTCGTGCCGCGGGGTGCGCAGCCCGCCGTTCAGAACTGACACAACATCAGTTCTTGGGTGTGTTGGACGGTTCGCGGGCCGTACCGTTTCTTCACGGGACGCGGCCCCGGGGTCCGGGTCATCCGGTGGCCCGGTAGGTCGCGGGGCCGGGGGTGGGGGCGGGGTGCCGCAGGGTGCGCCGGGAGGGGCGGCTGTCCGCCCAGGCCAGCAGCTTGCTGTGGTCGAGGCTGGGGACCCACAGGTCGGCGTCGCCGCTGTCTTCCGTGGGCGGGCGGGGGCCGACCCGCAGTACCCGCAGTCCGGCGGCGACGGCGGCGCGCACACCGCAGTCGGAGTCCTCCACGGCCAGGCACTCGGCCGGTTCGGCGCCCAGCAGGCGGGCGGCGGTGAGGTAGACGTCGGGGCGCGGCTTGGGCGCCATGTCGCCCTCGGGGACGACGATGTGGCGGAAGAGCTGGCGCAGCCCGGCGTGGGCGAGTGAGGAGTCCACCACGTCACGCGGGCAGTTGCTGGCCACGGCGAGCGGCGCGAACTCGGCGGTGCGGTGGACGAACTCCACCGCGCCCGGCATGGTGACCGGGTCGTCGGCGACCAGCTTGCGGAACATCTCCAGCAGCCGGCCGGTCATCTCGGCGGCGAGTTCGGGGTGGCCCGACGCTTCGGCCATCAGCCGGCCGCAGTCGGCGTAGTGCAGGCCTCTGCTGCGCTCGGCGAACTCCGCGTCGGCCTCGAAGCCGTAGCTGCGGAGCACCAGTTCGCGGGCGTCCTCCCAGTGCCGTTCGGTGTCCATCAGGGTGCCGTCGCAGTCGAAGACGACGGCGGCGGGGGTGGATTCGAGGATGCGTTCTGCTGTCATGCGTCTGCCGTTCCTCTGGTAGGAGTGTCCGGCTCGGCGTCGGTGCCGGGTGGCACGCAAGTGCGGTCAGCAGGGGATGCCACGAGGCGGGGGTTCGCGCCTTTCCGGATGCCGACTCCGGCAGGCACAGCAAACTCCGGTGGGCACAGTCGCCTTCGCCCGGAACATAACGATCGATACGTTACGTCCGGCACAGAGGGTAGTCAATACCGCCCTTTGGGTGACACAAGGTGGCCTGGCGGTCCGTCAGCGGGTGCGGAAACGGCCACCGGGCGGCAACGGAGCGGTGTCGGCACGGAACGGAACGGACCGGCCGTCAGCGCGACGCGTACCGCAGGGTGCCGATCACCGTGACCACGCCACCCTGCCGGATCCGGAACAGGGAACGGGGGCCGCGCAACCCGGTCTCCACCAGCGCGGCCGGGTCGGACTCGGTGAACCGCAGCGCCCGCATCCGCCCCGCCACCGGCCGCCGCAGCAGCCCGTTGCTGCGTACCGCGACCGCCTGGCGCCCCGCCTCCAGCAGCGCCATCCCGGGCACGTGGTCGCTGCCGTGGTCGAAGAAGAACGGGTGCCGGGCGTCCGCCGGATCCACCCGCAGCCCGCCGTCGGCGCCGGTGAACGCCAGCATCACGTCGTGCGGGGTGGCCACGCCGACCAGGTCGGGGGAGGGGCGGGCGTGGTTCTGCAGCACGCTCTCGCGCAGCACGGCACGGCGTACCCGGTGCGTGGTGTGGGCGGCCGGGGAGGCGGGGTGGCCGGGGCCGTGGTGGCGGTCGGGGGCGGGGGAGAGCCGGTGCGCGGAGGCCAGCCGCCGGGAGGCTGGGTCCACTTGGTGTGCGGGGGCGGAGAAGCGGCGCATCTCGCGGTAACGCTCGGGGTCGATGAATCGGGCGCCGCCGTCCGCGCGGGCGAAGGTACGGTTCCCGGCCTGGAACCGTACCTGCATCCGGAGCGCGGCCAGGGGCGGGGTGGCGGGGTGTGCGCCGTTGCCCGGGACGGGGTGTGCGCGCCCGGGTGAGGGGGTGCGCTCCGGAGCGCGGAGTGTTCCGCGCGCCATGGTGTGTCCGCGTGCCTCCGTCGGTGTGTTCGCCGTCGTACGCGCTCCGGCGGATGCGCCGGGCGCCGTCGCGGGCGCCATCGGGCGCAGCGCGCGGACCGTCACGGCACAGGTGATCTCGGTGGCGCCGTAACCGGCCCGCGGCTCCGCCTCCGGGTCGAGTTCGAAGGCGACGTCCCGGATGACGAAGTGGGCGTCGGACGGCACGGAGTAGTGCAGCAGCGGGATGTAGATGCCGAGCTGCCGCACCGTTTCCACCAGCAGCAACGGGCTGTGCAGGTCGTCCGCGCCGCGGGTGAACGTCGGATGGGAACGCGGCCACTGCGCCGCCGCGACGAACCGGTCCCCGCCCAGCGCCCGTACGTCGGTCAGGAGCACCTCCGCCACCGAGACCCGGTGCACCAGTTCCCGCGCGACCGTCCGGGACCAGCTCAGCGGCGCCTGCGCGATGCCGTTGCGGCCATCCATACGAACAGGAGATATCAACTTGGTCCGACATGCATGCGCACACCCGGCGAAGGCGTGCCGAACCGCTAGATTCCCCCATTCAGGCGGAACACCGAGCAAGCGGGGAGACAGGTGCAGGAGCGGGCGGAGACCACACGCAGGGCCGTACTGCTGGCGGCGGCGGAACTGTTCAACGAACGAGGGTACGCGGGCACCAGCATCAGTGACATCAGCGAGCGTAGCGGACGCACCAGCGGCGCCATCTACTTCCACTACGGCAACAAGGAGAACCTCGCCCTGGCCATCGTCGAGGCGCACTTCGCCACCTGGCCCGCGCTGGTGGAGCGGTACGCGGCCACCACCGGCCGGCCCGCCCTGGACCGGCTGGTCGGGCTGAGCTTCGAGGTGGCCCGGGCGTTCCGGGACGACATCGTGGTCAGCGCCGGATCCCGGCTGTGGGCCGAGCGCAAGGCCATCGACGCCCCGCTGCCGGTGCCGTTCGTCGGCTGGGTGGACGTGGTGCGGCGCGCGTTGCGCCGGGCGCGGGAGCAGGGGGAACTGGCGGCGCACATCGAGCCGGCGAGCGCCGCGCACGGCATCGTGTGCGCCTTCTTCGGACTGCACACCGTCTCCGACGCGCTCGACGGCCGGGACGCGATCGAGGACCGCCTCGCCGATCTGTGGCGGCTGCTGCTGCCGTCGCTCCAGGCCCGGCCGGAGACCGAGGCGCTGCTCGCCCGGGCGCGCTCCGGCCCGGGCGGCGGCGACCGCGGCTGCGGCGAGGAGGACGGCGCCGCAGGAGAACCATGCCCGGCGGCGGCCTCGCCGATGCTCCACCTTTGACACGGCGGCACCAACGCGGCGCGCGTCACCGTACGTCGGCTACTCCGTTCGGGTGAACGAGGCCCCCGGCCGCGGCGGTCGTCGGCCATGCACGAGGATGCCCGTCATGAACGAGCAACGCATCACCCACATCACGGCACCGGAGGGCATCGCCCCGGGCAACGGGTACGCGCACGTGGTCACCGGCACCGGGCGGCTGGTCGTGGTCTCCGGGCAGGTGGCGCTCGACGCGCACGGCGAGATCGTCGGCGCGGACGACCCCGCCGCCCAGGCCCGTCAGGTCTTCGAGAACCTGCGCCGCGCTCTGGCCGCCGCCGGTGCCACCTTCGACGACGTCGTCAAGCTCACCTACTTCGTCACCGACGTGGCCCACCTGCCCGCGATCCGCGCGGCGCGGGACGAGTTCGTGGACACCACGCGTCCGCCCGCCAGCAGCGCCGTGCAGGTGGCGGCGCTCTTCCGGCCCGGACTGCTGCTGGAGGCCGAGGCGTTGGCGCTCGTCGCCGGGTGACCGCCCGGTACGCCGGCGGGGTCCGTCCCCGCCGGCCCGGTGGCGCTCACTCGCGGACCAGGTAGCGGGCGCGCAACGTCTCGATCACCTCCTCGCGGACCCCGGCCTCCTTGACGGCGTAGTCGTGGACGGAGCCGTAGACGGCGGCCAGGTCGTCCAGGACGAGCCGCATCACCTTGGCCGGGGCGCGGCCGAACGCGGGCCATTTCAGGGTGCGTTCGGGGTTGGCGGTGCGCCAGTCGGCGACCAGGCGCTCACTGGCCAGTTCGGTGAGGGCGAAGTCCGCCAGGATGTCGTCCTCACCGACCCCGAGCAGGGCGAGCAGCAGTGCGGCGAGCAGCCCGGTGCGGTCCTTGCCGGAGGCGCAGTGGATCACCACCGGGGCCGGCGGGGCGGCGGCGACCGTCTCCAGCGCCTGCCGGATCTCGGCGGTGCCGTCCGCGGCCACCTCGGCGAAGCGGTCGGCCAGATACCGCCACGGATCGACCCCGGGGTCGATCTCCGCCTGGTCGTAGGGGCGGTGCTCGATGCTCAGGTTGTGGTACTCGAGCCCCTGGTAGTCGGGGACCCGGCCACGGGCCGCTATCTCCCACGGATACCGCAGGTCGATCACCGTACGCACGCCGAGCGCCAGGTAGCGCTGCCAGTCCTCGCCCTGGAGCTTGCCCAGCGAGTCCGACCGGTACAGCCGTTGCCGGCGCACCCGGCGGCCGTCCGAGGTGCGGTAGCCGCCCATGTCGCGGAAGTTGTGCAGCCGCTCGAATTCGATATGCCTCAGCATGTGCCGGACCTTATGGTCCGGGCGGGCCGTGGGAAAGAGCACGACGGCACGGCCCGCGCCCGTGGGTCAGCGGACGATCGTCACCACGGCCGCGGTCACGCCGACCACGAAGATCACGCCGCGCAGCACGTTCGGCGGGAGCCTGCGGCCGATCCGGGCGCCCACCACCCCGCCGACCGTCGACCCGGCCGCGATCACCCCGGCCACCGGCCAGTCCACCCGGGTGGTCAGGACGAAGACCACGGCCGCCACGCCGTTGACGGTCGCCGTCAGGACGTTCTTCACCGCGTTCAGCCGCTGCACGTGGTCCCGCAGGAAGCTGCCCAGCAACCCCATCAGCAGGACGCCTTGCGCGGCCCCGAAGTAGCCGCCGTACACCCCGGTGCACAGCACGCCGAGCCACAGCGGTACGCCGCCGTCGGCCCCGCCCTCGCCCTGGCGGCGGGCCGTCCAGCGGTTGAGCCGGGGCTGGAGGAGGACGAGCACGCAGGCGATGACGATCAGCACCGGCACCACGGCCTTGAACGTCCCGGCGGGCAACCGGAGCAACAGCAGCGCCCCGGCCACCCCGCCCACCAGCGACGCCACACCGAACCGCACCGCCCTGCGCCGCTGCCCGGCCAACTCCCGCCGGTACCCGTGGACCGCGCCGATCACCCCCGGCACCAACCCGATGTTGTTGGCCACATTGGCCGCCACCGGCGGACACCCCAGCGCCAGCAGCGTGGGAAACGTGATCAGCGTCCCCGACCCGACCACCGCGTTGATCCCGCCCGCCGCCACACCGGCGACACCGACGGCTGCCATGCCCCACGCCTGCACAAATCGCCCTCCGTCGCCCTCGCCGCCCCGCGCCCATCGTCCTGCCCCGGCGGGACGGGGGCCAATCCGCGGCATCGGCGTGGACAGCGCGCCACGGCGGACCCATGTTGCCTTGCCCACACCCGACGGTCCGCCGGCGGAAGGCGGTTGATCAGCGGCGGCGGGGGTGTGTTGGATGGGCGGCGTGAAGACTCAAGTGGTCCAGAGGCGTTCCGTGGTGTGTCCGCGGCCGGTGCCGGATGCGGCGTTGCGGATCTTCCTGTTGCACCACGCGGGGGGATCGCATCTGGCGTACCGCGACTGGCCGGCGCTGTTCCCGGCCGACTGGGAGGTGTGCCTGCTGGAGGCGCCGGGGCGGGGGAGGCTGGCCGACCTGCCGGTGCTGCCCACCGCGGAGCAGGTCGTCACGTTCTTCCTGGAGGATCTGCGGCCCTGGCTCGACCGGCCGTTCGCGGTGTTCGGGCACAGCATGGGCGCCCTGCTCGGTTACGAGCTGACATTGCGGCTGATGGCCGAGGGGCTGCCGCTCCCGGTGTGGCTGGGGCTCTCGGCGCGCGGGGCGCCCCGTGCCGACGGGCACCAGGACGTCGTCCAGCGCCATCTGCTGTCCGACGACGAACTGCGCCGCGTGGTCGGCGCGATGGGCGGCACCCCGCCGGAGGTGCTCGCCGACCCGGGCTGGTGGGCCATGCTCGAACCGCTGCTGCGCAACGACTTCCGGCTCGCCGAGACCTGGCGGCCGGCCCCCGGCACCCCGAAGCTCCCGGTGCCGGTCACCGTCTTCGGCGGCGAACAGGACATCGTCGTACGGCCCGAGCGGCTCGCCGAATGGGCCGGCCACACCGAGCGCTACCTGGGGTTGCGGCTCAGCCCCGGCGACCACTTCTACTTCCGGCACGACACGTGGCAGGTGGTCGACCGGATCGTGGCGGACGTGGCGAAGGTGCGCTAACGCCGCGCGAGGCCGGCGAGCAGCAGGTCGATCATGTGACGGGCCTGGTAGTCGGGGAAGGTGCCGACCCCGATGCACAGGTTGCCGATGGCGAGCATGAGGTCGTAGGCGCGTACGTCCGCGCGGGTGTGGCCGGCGGCGGCGGACGCCGTCAGCAACTGCTCCAGTACGGGCAGCAGGCGCTCGACGAACTCGGCGTGCAGGCTCTCGAACCCGGCCTGGTCCGAACGCATCGCCTCGGCCAGGCCGTGCTTGGTCACCAGGAAGTCGGCGAACTGGTGGACCCACAGCCGCAGGGCCTCGTACGGGGTGTCGGCGGCGGGGGGAGTGTCCGCGGCGGCGGCGAGCGCGCCGAGTTGGTGCCGGAAGACCGCGACCACCAGGTCCGCCCGGGTGGGGAAGTGACGGTAGATGGTGCCCATGCCGAGCCCGGCCTCGGCGGCGATCTCCCGTACGGGGGCGTCCACCCCCGCACGGACGAACACGGCCGCGGCGGCGTCCAGGAGCATCTGCTCGTTCCGGCGGACGTCGGACCGCTTGCGTCGGCCGGTGGAGGGCGGCGGCGTTTCGTCCATGGACATCGAGGACACCCCCTGCTTGTGAAACGGAACGTCGCTCCGTATCGTGGTCTCGTGATGCGGAGCGATGCTCCGTATTTCCAGTATGGCAGCTCACCGCGCCGCACGGGCCCCGACGCCCGTCCAGAAAGGTCGTCACCTCATGTACGACACCACCACGGACGCCCCCGCCTCCCCGACCGTCGCCGTCCGGCCGGTCACCCTCCCCGCCCCCGGCCGCGGCCACGACCTGCAGGTACGGGTCACGGCGCCGACGACCGGACGTGACCTGCCCGTCGTCCTCTTCTCGCACGGCGCGACGCTGACCATGGACGACTACGCGCCCCTGGCCGGCTTCTGGGCCTCGCACGGGTTCGTCGTCGTGCAGCCGACCCACCTCGACTCGCTGGGCCTGCCGCCCGACGACCCGCGCGCGCCGCGCACATGGCGGATCAGGGCCGACGATCTGACCGGCGTCCTGGACCAGCTCGGCACCGTCGAAGCCGAGGTGCCGGGGCTGGCCGGACGCGTCGACCACGACCGCGTCGCGGTCGCCGGGCACTCGTGGGGTGCGCAGACCGCCAGCACACTCGTGGGCGCACGGGTCCTCGACGCCGACGGCACCCCCGGTGCGAGCATGGCCGACCCTCGCGTCAGGGCGGCCGTGCTGCTCTGTCTGCCCGGAACCGGCGGCGCCGACCTGAGCCCGCTCGCGGCCGAGCACTTCCCGTTCATGAACCCGGACTTCGCCGAACTGAAGGCACCGAGCCTGGTGGTCGCCGGTGACCGGGACCAGTCCCCGCTGACGGTGCGGGGCCCCGACTGGTTCACCGACGGCTACCACCTGAGTCCGGGCGCCACCGACCTGCTGACCCTGTTCGGCGCGGAACACGGACTCGGCGGCATCCAGGGCGCCCACGACACGCGGACCACCGACGAAAGCCCCGAGCGCGTCGCCCTCGTCCAGCGCGCCACCTTGGCGTATCTGCGGACCGCGGTGGGCCTCGACGACGCGTGGCCCGCCGTCCGTCGCACCCTGACCGCGGCCGGTGAACCGCTGGGGCGCATCGACCGCAAGTGACGGGCCCGGCCGAAGTCTCCACCCGGGCCTCCAGCCACGGGTGGAGCCGCTCCACCCGGCGGCGGTGCCATCGTGGGGGGCGAGGACGCCCCGCGACGAGGTGCGCGGGGCGCGCAGCGCAGCCGTGGAGGTCCGTCCCATGCGTCATGTCGTGGACACCGCCCTCACCTGGACGTTGTGGGTCTGGGTGGCCGCGGAGTTCCTGCTCCAGGCCCGCCAGTGGCGGCACAGCGCGCGTACCGAGCGCACCGAGTGGCTCAGTTTCGCGCTGTTCGCCGTGCTCATCGGCGGCGGGGTCGCCCTCGCCGGGCCGGTCGGGGACGCGGTGCCCGCGGTGTCGTATCCGGCGCACGGACCGGTGCTGCGGGTGACGGTGCTGGTGGTGGCGTGGGCCGGGATCGCGTTGCGGCTGTGGGCGATCGTGGCGCTGGGCCGGTTCTTCCGGGGCACGGTGCACATCCAGCAGGGCCACCGGGTGGTCACCTCGGGCCCTTACCGGTGGGTGCGGCACCCGGCGTACAGCGGTCTGCTGCTGGCCGGGTCGGCCTTCGCCGTGCTGCTGGGCAACGGCGCTTCCTGGCTGCTGTTCGCGGTGTGCGCGTTGGTCGCGGTGGGGTACCGGATCCGCGTGGAGGAGCGGATGCTGCTCGACGCGCTGGGCGAGGAGTACCGCTCGTACGCCGCCCGGACCCGGCGGCTGGTGCCCGGTGTGTGGTGAGGACGGGGGAATAACGGACCCGGGGCCCCTGTTGTCCACCCTCCGGACAGCGACACCCGGACAGTGACGAGGCGGTACGGAAACCCCATGTGGAACGGCGAGCGACTCGACCTGGACGCCTACCTGGACCGCCTGGGGTACGACGGCGACCGCACCCCGGGCCTGGCGACGTTGCGGGCGCTGCACCGGGCCCACGTGCTCACCCTGCGCTGGGACAACCTGGACGTGATCCTGCGCGGCCGGGTCTCCCTGGACCTCGGTGACATCCAGGACAAGCTGGTGCGCCGGGGCCGGGGCGGCTACTGCTTCGAGCACGTGCTGCTCCACGCCGCCGCCCTGGAACGCCTCGGCTTCCGCTTCACCGGGGTGCAGGGGCGGGTCCTGATGGGTTCGGACAAGATCCGTCCGGCCACCCACGCGATGCTGGTGGTGGAGGCCGACGGGGGCCGCTGGCTGAGCGACGTGGGCTTCGGCGCCAGTCCGCTGGAGCCGCTGGAGCTGGTGGACGGCGCCGGCAGCGAGGCCGACGGCTGGCGGCTGCTGCTGCGCGAGCAGGAGGTCACCCCGGGTGCCCGTGGCTGGGCGCTCCACCAGCCCGGCCCCGACGGCGGCTGGATGGTCCGCCACACCTTCACCCTGGACCCGCAGTACCCGGCCGACTACGCCATGGGCAACCACTTCGTCGCCACCGGCGACCACTCGCCGTTCAACCGCCGTCCGTTCCTCCAGCGCCTCTTCCCGGACCGCCTCGAACAGCTCGACGGCCGCACGCTGACCACCACGCGCCCGCACTCCCCGCACCCCGCGACCGTACGGGAACTGGCCCCGCACGAGGTCCCCGAGGTGTGCCGGGACGTCTTCGGCGTCGAACTCGGCCGGGCGGACGCCGAGTTGGTGGTCGCCCGGCTCCGCGCGGCCGACGGCGGGGCGTCGGCGTCGTGACCCGTCAGCCGACCGGGTCCAGCGTGATGTCGTGCCGTACGTCGTCCCCGGCCCGGTCCACCAGCAGGAACTCGGCGCGCGGCGCGTGCGCCGCGCTGGAGGCGATCAGGGTGTAGCCGCCCGGTGCCAGCCCGGGGATACGGTAACGGCCGCCGACCGCCCGCACCGGGGGCCGGCGGTTGCCGCGGTCGGTGACCACGGTGATCCACGCCTCGCAGCCGTCCGGGTGGCGCGGGCAGCTCAGGGTGCCGCCGACGGTGGACGTCGCGCGGGCGCCGGACGCCTGGCCGGCCGTGGCGGGGGAGCCGGTGGTACGGGGCGCGGGCCGGGCGCCGCCCCGGGTGTGGGCGGCCCAGGCGGCGAGCGCGGCGTGCGTCCGGCGGGCCGCCGGGCTGCTCGGGGCGCCGGCGGCCGGGGCGGACGCGGGGGCCGGGGTCGCCGGGGTGACCGGCACGGTGGTGGTCGTCATCCCCCCGGGTGTCGGCGAGTCCGGCCAACACCTCGTCCAGCGCGGCCAGTTCACGTAGCGCGGTGCGCAGCCGGTCCGCCCGGGGGCCGGCCGGGCCGTGCAGCGCCGACTCCAGTTCGTGGACGGCCGGGCTCACCCGCACCCAGGTGCCGCCGCGTTCCCCGCAGGCCACCTGGCGGTCCAGGGCGCGCAGCGACTCGGTGAGGACCTCGGTGACGCGTTCCATCCGGGCGCGCAGCGGCGGTGCGAGGTCGATGTCGACGTCGGCCGCCACGGCCAGCTCGTGGGCGTGCCGGGTGGCGGTACCCAGCAGCGCCAGCAGGTTGTCCCCGGCACGTCCGCGGACCCCGGGCATCCGCACCAGCGGCCGGACCACGCTCCGCACCTGGAGCAGCGCCGCGTCGACCGCGCGGGCGGCGCCGCGCAGCCGGACCGGGGCCTCCGGGTCCCGCCAGCGCTCGGCGACCTGGGTGACCAACTGCTCCAGGGCGGCCAGGTAGCCGCGTTCCGCCTCCCGCGCGACCTTCCGGGTGGACACCGGGAAGACGACGGCGGCGCAGGCCGTGGCCACCACGATGCCCAGCGCGTTGTCCATCAGGCGCTCGGTGAGCAGCCAGTCCATCTTCGGGTACGGCGTGGTGAGCCCGTACAGCTGCACCAGCGCGGTGACCAGGCCCACCACCCAGTACGCGTACTGGCGTTGGATGCCCCAGGAGCCGAAGGTCAGCCCGGCCACGATGACCAGCAGCGTCCAGTAGACGTGTCCGGGGCCGATCAGCCGCAGCAGCGTGATGCCGATCACCGCGCCGACGACGGTGCCGACGACGCGGTGGCCCAGCTTGCGCAGTCGTTCGTGGGTGGTGTTGGTGCCGAACAGGGTGATCATGACGCCGATCAGGCCCCAGTAGAAGCGCTGGGCGTTGAGGGCGTCGGCGATCGGGCAGACGATCGCGGCGGCGATCCCGGCGTGCAGCGGGGCGCGCAGGTACGGCACCGCGCGCCGCCAGCCGCTGCCGCCCTGGTCGGCCAGGCGCCGCGCGGCCGGTCCGGTGCCGGCCGGACGGTTGCGTTCCAGCGCGACGGTGGGCTGGAAGGGCACCTTGGCGCGGGCGGTGGAGGAGTTCCAGCCCAGGCCCAGCCAGTGGGCGAGGGCGTCCGCGAGGGAGTCGAGGAGGTCGCCGACCCGGCGGGCCAGGGCGCGTACCTCGGCCTCGTCGGCGCTGACGGCGGCGGGGGCCTGCGCGGCCTGGCGGCGGATCAGCTCGGCGGCCGGGCGCAGCGCGTCGGCCTCGCCCAGATGCGTGTCGCGGGCGACGACCAGGCCGACCACCATGGCCTCCCGCAGGCTCGTCGGCACGTGCCGGGTGGTCATCCGGCGGACCGCCTGGCCGATGCCCTGGAGGGCGAGTTCGGCGTCGAAGAGGTACTGGTGCAGCAGCTCGGCGACCTCGGGGTCGGCGGCCACCTCGGGCTGGGCGAGGCAGCCGTCGATGGTGACCGTGGTGACGTTGAGCCGGCGCAGCGCGCGCCGCATCCGGGCCACCGCCACCTGCTGGTCGGCGTCCGGGTCGAGGGCGGTGGCGGCGGCGTCGGCGACCCGGCGCGCCTCGACCACGAACGCCCGCTGGGTGCGCAGCAGATCGGCCCGCGGCCGGGGGTAGCACAGCAGCAGCCGCGCGGCGAGCACGGCCGCCGAGGTCACCACGGCGACCACGAAGAGCCACCCGCACAACGCCAGCGGCACGTTCGCCATGACCCCGACCATGAAGGCGTTGAACATCATCATCCCGGCCAGCAGCCCCAGCGTGCCGAACCGGACGAGGAAGAACGCGACCGCGAGTGCCACCACCATCAGGCTCAGTTCGAGCGTGCGGTCCGGGTGGAGCCAGGCGGCGACGGGGAGCGCGGCGGAGTAGGGCACCGGCATCCACAAGATGGCCTTGGCCAGTCGCGGCGCGGTGTTCTCGGCCACCGCGAAGGAGCTCATCATGCCCATCATGCCGCCGACCATCATGGCGAGCATGGCGGGTACCTGCACCACGTGGGACATCGCGTACCCGACGGCCAGCGACACCGACATCGAGACCAGCGCGCGCCACCCGGCCTGGAGGTGGCCGAGACCCGGGTCGGCCGCGAGCACCCAGTCCCACCAGCGTCTCGGCCCGCCGACGCGGCGGGGGGTGAGCGGGCGGGCGGACGGGCCGGGCCGCCCGGGGGCGGCGGTCGTCGCGGCGGTTCGGGTCGCGGGCGTGGTCAACTGGCCTCCGGTTCCAACGCGTTCAGCAGGGTGCAGACGGCTTCACGGGCGACTGCCACGGTGTGCTCGGGATCGTCGACGCCTGCCCGCAGCGCGTCGAGCAGCGCCGCGGCCATCCGCTGCCGGGCCTGCTCCAGCAGTTCCCGGCCGCGCGGGGTGATGTGGGCCATGATCGCCCGCCGGTCCTCGGCGCACCGCCGGCGTTCCACCAGCCCGCGCTCCTCCAGTTCCTGGAGGACCACGGTGACCCGGGGCTGGGTCAGCCCGGTGTACGAGGTCAGCTCGGTGACCCGGCGCGGGTGGTCCTCCAGCGCGTCGAGCGCCGTCGCGGCGCTGCGTGGCAGGCCGAAGTCGCCGGTCTGGAACAGGGTGCGGGAGAGCCGGTTGATGCCGCTGAGCAGGCCTCTGGCGGCGCGCTCGATCCGCTGCTCGTCGGGCGTCGACGAAGAATACATTTCTTAATTATATAACTCACCGATGCAATGCGCGGCGCGGCCCCGCGACCGCGTGCCGTAACGGTCACCCGTCGCCCCGGAAGATTGCGCAATCATGCAACAATGCGGCGACCACGGGGGAAACGTACGTGACCGCGGCGAACGCCCCTGCCGGACGACGCGCGGCCACCGCGCAGTGAGGATGGTGCTTTGAGGTGTCCACCGTGACACGTCGCAGGAACACCGAGCTGGTGCTCATAGTCGGGGCCCTGGCGCTGGGCATGTTCGGCTATGCCGGGGCGACGCTGGCGCTGAACGGCACGGTGCCCGGCTCGCTGTTCGCCACCGGCGGCGGACTCGGCGCCCTGGCGCTCCTGGCCCACCTGGCCGTGCGCCGCTTCGCCCCCTACGCCGACCCGCTGATCCTCCCGCTGGCGGTGCTGCTCTCCGCGCTCGGCCTGATGCTCATCGCCCGGCTCGACATCTCGTACAAGGCCGAGTACCCGCACTCCTCGCCGGGCCGGCCGGACGCCCCCGGGCAGACGATGTGGTTCGCCATCGCCGGTGTCGCCTTCATCGTGGTCACCGTGGCGCTCAAACACCACCGGGTGCTCCAGCGCTACTCGTACGTGACCATGTCCGGCGCGCTGGTGCTGCTGCTGGCCCCGGCGTTCTTCCCCGGCGACACCTTCGGCGCCAAGCGGTGGATCTTCCTCGGGCCGCTCTCCCTGGAGCCGGACGAGTTCGTGAAGATCGCCATCGCCATCTTCTTCGCCGGCTACCTGATGGCCAACCGCGACGCGCTGGCGCTGGCCGGCCGCCGGGTGTGGGGGATGAACCTGCCGCGCGGACGCAACGTCGGCCCGATCCTGGTGGTCTGGGCGATCAGCCTGATGGTGCTGATCTTCGAGAACGACCTGGGCACCTCGCTGATCTTCTTCGGGGTGTTCATCGTGATGCTGTACGTGGCCACCGAACGCACCAGCTGGGTGGTGCTCGGCCTGGTGATGGCGACCGTCGGCGCCGGGGTGGTCGGCTCGCTCGCGCCGCACGTGCGCGGACGCGTGGTCGCCTGGCTGCACCCGATGGACATCTTCCTGCCGCCGGACCGCCGCCCGCCGGGGCTCATCTCCGACCAGGCCGCGCAGGCGCTCTTCAGCTTCGGCAGCGGCGGCGTGACCGGCACCGGCCTCGGCCAGGGCCACCCCTACCTGATCGGCTTCGCGGGGCGGACCGACTTCATCCTCACCACGGTCGGCGAGGAACTCGGGCTCGCCGGGGTCTTCGCCGTGCTGCTGCTCTACCTGCTGCTGGTCGAACGCGGCCTGCGCACCGCCCTGGTGCTCACCGACCCGTTCGGCAAGCTGCTGGCGGTCGGGCTCTCCGCCACCATCGCCCTCCAGGTCTTCGTGGTCACCGGCGGCGTGACCGGGCTGCTGCCGCTCACCGGCAAGGCGCTGCCGTTCCTCGCCAAGGGCGGCTCCTCCACCCTCGCCAACTGGCTGCTCGTCGCCGTCCTGGTCAAACTGAGCGACGCGGCCGGCCGCATCACCCACGAGGAACGCAACCCCCGCCGCGCACCGGCCACTTCGGAGGAGATGACCGCGGTGGTGCCGCGCGCCCTGGCCTGACCCGCACGCCGCCGTCGGCCCGTTGGCCGGTTTCCCACCCCTGCCAGGGCCGGCGCCCTGCCTAGAGTGCTGCCTATGGCGGGAGAAGACGGCACGGGGTGGGAGACGGCGGTCCTGCACGGAGGCCCCGCCGACGGGCTGCGGGTCAAGGTGGTGGGCCGGCCACCGGTCATCGAGGTGACGCAGCCCCGCCCCGTCGAGGCGGCCGGGACGGCCGGGAGGACGACGTATCTCTACCGCCGCGCCCCGGGGGCGGACACCGGACCGGTGCGGTACGGGTACGACGCGGCGGACGCGCCGTGAGTACGGCGGCGGGCGGGCCCGGCCGGTATTCGGTTGCCGGTTCCGGCGATTCGCGGCGATGATGCCGTTATGTCACGAACCTTCGAGGAGCTGCTGGCGGAGGCCGAGGAGGTCTCCGTCGCCGGGTGGGACTTCTCCTGGCTGGACGGGCGGGCCACCGAGGAACGGCCGTCGTGGGGGTACCAGCAGCTGATGAGCGACCGGCTGGCGACCGTGTCGGCGGCGCTGGACGTCCAGACCGGAGGCGGGGAGGTGCTGGCCGGCGCCGCCCGGCTGCCGCCGGCCATGGTCGCCACCGAGTCCTGGCCGCCCAACGTCGCCAAGGCCACCGAGCTGCTCCACCCGCGCGGCGCGATCGTCGTCGCCGACCCCGACGAACCCCCGCTGCCCTTCGCGGACGAGGCGTTCGACCTGGTCACCAGCAGGCACCCGGTCACCGCGTGGTGGTCCGAGATCGCCCGCGTGCTGCGTCCCGGCGGCACCTACCTCGCCCAACACGTCGGCCATTCCAGCGTGTTCGAGCTGGTCGAGTTCTTCCTCGGACCGCAGCCGGAGGAGGTCCGCCGCGCCCGCCACCCCGACGACGAACGCGCCGCGGCCGAGGCGGCCGGGCTGCGCGTCGTCGATCTGCGCTTCGAACGGCTGCGTACCGAGTTCTTCGACGTCGGCGCCGTCGTCTACTTCCTGCGCAAGGTGATCTGGATGGTCCCCGGGTTCACCGTGGAGCGCCACCGCGACCGGCTGCGCGAGCTGCACGAACGCATCGAGCGCGACGGACCCTTCGTGGCCCACTCGACCCGGTTCCTGATCGAGGCCCGCAAACCGGCCTGACGGGCGGCCGTCCACCGGGGACGGCCGCCCGCACCGACCGGTCAGGCCGGCCGCACCAGCTCCAGGTAGTCCTCGCTCCACACGTCCTCGTCGGCGCCCGGCAGCAGCAGCACCCGGTCCGGGCGCAGCGCCCCGATCGCCCCCGGGTCGTGGCTGACCAGCACGATCGCCCCCGGATAGCCGGCCATCGCCGCCAGCACCTCGTCCCGGGAGGCCGGGTCGAGGTTGTTGGTCGGCTCGTCCAGCAGCAGCACGTTGGCCCCGGAGTGCACCAGCCCGGCCAGCACCAGCCGGGTCTTCTCGCCGCCGGAGAGCACCCCGGCAGGCTTCCCCGCGTCGTCCCCGGAGAACAGGAACGCGCCGAGCACCTGCCGCACCTCGTGGTCGCTCAGGCGCGGCGCGGCCACCGCCAGGTTCTCCCGCACCGTACGGTCCGCCCGCAGCGTCTCGTGCTCCTGCGCGAAGTAGCCCAGGCGCAGCCCCGGACCGGCGACCACCCGGCCGGAGTCGGGGGTCTCGTGGCCGGCCAGCAGACGCAGCAGGGTCGTCTTGCCGGCGCCGTTGTGGCCCAGGACGACCAGCCGGCTGCCGCGGTCCACGGCGAGGTCGACGCCGTCGAGCACCCGGTGGTCGCCGTAGGACTTGGTGAGGGCGACCGCGCCCAGCGGGATCCGGCCGCACGGTACGGGTTCGGGCAGCCGGATCCGGGCGGTCCGCTCGGCGCGGCGCACCGGTTCGGTCTCGGCCAGCATGCGGTCGGCGCGGCGGGCCATGTTCCTGGCGGCCACCGCGGTGGCCACGTTGGCCCGTGCCCGGTCGGCCTGGGCGTGGAGCGCGGCGGCCTTGCGTTCGGCGTTGGCCCGCATCCGGGCGCGGCGCCGGTCGTCGGCGGCGCGCTGGGCGAGGTAGGCGTCCCAGCCGGTGTTGTGGACGTCGATCACGGCGCGCCGCGGGTCGAGGTGGAAGACCCGGTTGACGGTCCGCGCCAGCAGCCCGGTGTCGTGGCTGACGATCACCAGGCCGCCGGAACGGCTGGCCAGGAAGGTGTGCAGCCAGGCGACGGAGTCGGCGTCCAGGTGGTTGGTGGGCTCGTCCAGCAGCAGCGTGCCGTGGTCGGCGAAGAGGATGCGGGCCAGCTCCACCCGGCGGCGCTGACCGCCGGAGAGGGTGCCGAGCGGCTGGTCCAGCACCCGCTGCGGCAGCCCGAGCCCGGCCGCGACCCGGGCCGCCTCCGCCTCGGCCGGATAGCCCCCGGCGGCCTGGAACGCGGCCTCCGCGCGCACGTACGCCGCCATGGCCCGGCGCTGCGCCGCACCGGCCGGAGCGGCGGCCATCCGCTCCTCGGCCGCGCGCAACTCCTTGACAGCCCGGTCGAGTCCCCGGGCCGACAGGACGCGGTCGGTGACCGTCACCGCGGGATCGGCCGCCCGGGAATCCTGCGGCAGATGACCCACGGACCCGGTGGCCCGCACCTCGCCCGCCGCCGGACGCGACCGGCCCGCCAGCACGTCGAGCAACGTCGTCTTCCCGGCACCGTTACGGCCCACCAGACCGACACGGTCACCCGGGGCGACATGGAACGACAGATCGGACAACAACAGACGCGCGCCGACACGCACGTCGACACCGCGAACGGTGATCATGTGATGACACTCCGGAACAGCTCAAGGACACACGGGTGGCGTGGAAGCGGGTCCTCAGCTAGGAAATCCGGGGTGTAGACATGCGGCCAGGGTAACGGCGCCGTCGGGCGGGCGCAGCCGAATTACGGCGTGACGGCACCGGGGCCGGGGAGCTGTCGGCCGCGGTCTGATTTGCTGTTTCAGCAAGGTTGATTGCCGCTCCTGAGCGCGTGCGCGCAGGCTGCGTCTCAGCAAGTACCGACTCCTGGCGAGGAGTTGGTACCTGCGGTTCGCAAGCGCGTTACCTGGCAGAAGGGGCGGCAGATGGACAACCGGCACGTCGTGATCATTCCGATCGAGATCGACGAGGAGAGGGAAGAGGCGTATCTCGACGCCTGGCAGGCCGCCGCCGAGGTGATGGCGGCCCAACCCGGTTTCATCCGCACGTACATGTTCCGCACGATCGTCCCGGGCAGCAGGTTCGCCCTGGTCAACGTGGCGGAATGGGAGTCCACCGCGCACTGGGAGGAGGCGATGGACGTCTGCCCGATGATGGGGCAGACGATAGCCGTCGCCCACGCCTCGAACTACGAGGCGATCCGGACGGTGCTGCCCGCCACACGGCACGACGCCCGCACGCCCGCCGACCTGTCCCCGGCCGAGGCGCACCGCCGCGTCGTGGCCGGGGAACTCACGCTGGTCGATGTCCGCGAGGACGACGAATGGGCAGCGCGTCACCCGGCCGGCGCCGTCCACACCGCGCTCGGCACGTTGCCGGCCTCGCTGTCCGAACTGCCCGGCGGCCCGCTGGCCTTCATCTGCCGCACGGGCGCGCGCAGTGTGCGGGCCGGCGAGCAGGCGATCCGCGCGGGCCGGTCCTTTGTCCACAACGTGGCGGGCGGCCTCGCGGCATGGGAGGCGGCAGGGCTGCCGGTCACCCGCCCCGGCCGCCAGGACGCGGTGGACGACGGCGACGGCGCCGGAACCGCCGCCCGCTGAGCCGGACCTTCCCGGAAAGGAAACCAACCCACCTACAACGTAAGGAGCCACCCCGTGTTCTTCATCGACACCCTGGAGTTCGAGGGCCTGGGCAACCGCAGTTACCTGGCCGGCGGCCGAAAGGCGGCGGTCGCCATCGATCCGCCGCGCGACGTCGACCAGGTGATCGCCCTCGCCGCCCGGCGAGGGGTGCGCATCGCCTACGTGGCCGAGACGCACCTGCACAACGACTACGTCACCGGCGGGCTGGAACTGGCCCGCCTGACCGGCGCCCGCTACCTGGTCCCCGCCGACGCCCACGTCTCCTTCGCCCGCACCCCCGTCACCGACGGCGACATCCGCGAGGTGGACGAGGACCTGGTGCTGCGGGCGATCGCCACCCCCGGCCACACCCCGCACCACACCTCGTACGCGCTGGAGGAGGGCGGCCGCGCGGTGGCGGCCTTCACCGGCGGCTCGCTGCTGATCGGCACCGTGGGACGTCCGGACCTGGTGGACCCGCGGCTGACCGAGCACCTGGCCCGCGCGCAGCACGCCTCCGCCCACCGGCTGGCGGCAACCCTCGACGACGAGGTGCCCGTGCTGCCCACGCACGGCTTCGGCAGCTTCTGCTCCTCCTCGCAGGCCGAGGGCGACGCGACCACGATCGGCAGGGAACGCGCCGGCAACGACGCCCTCACCCTGGACGTGGACACCTTCGTCGAACGGATCCTGGCCGGACTGGAGGACGTCCCCGCCTACTACACGCACATGGGCCCGGCCAACGCCGCCGGCCCCGTGCCGGTCGACCTGACCCCGCCCGAACCCGCCGACGCCGCGCGGATCGCCGAACGGCTGGCGGCGGGCGAGTGGGTGGTGGACCTGCGCAGCCGGGTCGCCTTCGCGGCCGGCCATGTCGCCGGGTCGTTCAACTTCGAGGGCACCGGCAAACTGGCCACCTATCTGGCCTGGTTGATCCCGTGGGGCAAGCCGGTCACCCTGCTCGCCGAGACCCCCGAGCGGATCGCCGCCGCGCAGCGGGAGTTGGCCCGGGTCGGCATCGACCGCCCGACCGCCGCCGCCACCGGGGATCCCGTCACCTGGGTCCGCGAGGGCGAACACCTCGCCTCGTTCCCCCGGGCCCGCTTCGCCGACCTCGCCGACGCGTACGAACGCGGCGAGGACGTGGTGGTGCTCGACGTGCGCCGGGATTCCGAGCGCGCGGGCGGCTTCGTCGAGGGCTCGGCGCACATCCCGCTCCACGAACTGCACGGCCGCTCCGGCGAGGTGCCGGACGGCACGGTGTGGGTGCACTGCGCCGGTGGTATGCGCGCGGCGATCGCCGCCTCCCTGCTGGACGCGGCCGGACGGAAGGTCGTCGCCGTCGACGACGCCTTCGAGGCCGCCGCCGACGCGGGCCTGCGCGTCACCCGGCCGTGAACCCCCGCCCCACCCGCACAGAAGGCACGCGATGTTCCCCCTGTCCTCCCGCCACGGTTCCGGCCGCCCGGCCCTCGAACAGGCCCATCCCTCCCGAGTCGTCGACGGCCCCACCGTTGCCGCCGGACGTCCGGACGACCCCCGAGTGGCGGGCCGCACGCTCCACGGCGCGCAGCGCTTCGCCCTCGCGCCGATAGGCCCCGGCGCGATACCGGGCGAGCGGCGTCGGCACGGCGTGCGGCGTGCCGTCCGGCTCCACGCGGCCGGCGGCGGTCGGCACCGTGGGCGGATGTCGTGACCGCGCTGATCCTGGCCCTGATCGCGGGGGCCGTCGTGGGCCTGGCGCTCGGCGCGCTCGGCGGCGGCGGAAGTGTGCTGGCGGTGCCCGCGCTGATCTACCTGCTCGGCTTCACCCCCGCCGCGGCGACCACCGCCAGCCTGATCATCGTCACCGTCACCTCCGTGACCGCGCTGTACGCGCACGCCCGGGCCGGGACGGTGCGGTGGAAGGCCGGAGCGGCGTTCGCAGCCGCCGGGATCCTCCCGGCGGCTGCCGCCGGAGCCCTCACCGCCCACGTGCCCCAAGCCGTCCTCACCATCGCCTTCGCCATGACAGCCGTGCTGTGCGCCGTCACCATGCTGCGGCCCGCCGGCACCGCCCGCCGTGGAAGCGGTGAGGTGCGGCCGGGCAGGGCGGCCGGGGTCGGTGCCGGACTGGGCACGCTGACCGGGCTGCTCGGTGTGGGCGGCGGCTTCCTCGCCGTCCCCGCCCTGGTCACCGTCCTGGCCTTCGAGATGGAGGCGGCGGTCGGTACCAGCCTGCTGGTCATCACCGCCAACTCCCTGGCTTCGCTGGCCACTCGCCGCGGCGCCGCCGCCTCGCTCGACTGGGCGGTGATCGGCCCGTTCATCGCCGCCGCGATCCTGGGCGCCTGGGACGGCAAGCGCGTGGCCGCGAAGGTCGCCGGGCCCCGGTTGCAGCGCGTCTTCGCGGTGGTCCTGCTGGCCGTGGCCGCCTCGATGGTCGCCGACGCCGTGACGTGACGGCGGCTGCGGCCGGTGCCAACTCCTGGGCGCTCACCGGGTGTCGGGCCGCTGCGCCAGGTTCCTCTCCACCTTCGACAGGATCCGCGCGAACTCCTCGCGTTCGGCCTCGTCCAGACCCTTCAGCGTCTGCTCCTTCAACTGCCCCCACGCCTTGGCGACGTGGGGGCGCAGGGCGTAGCTCTCCGCCGATGCCTCGACCAGCAGGACCCGCCGGTCGTGCGGGTCGCGTTCGCGTGTGACGTGCCCGCTCTGCTCCAGTCGCCGCAGCATCAGGGCCACGGTGGACGGGTCGAGGTCGAGCATCTTCGTCAGCTCGGACTGGCGCACCGGGCCCGCGTCCCACAGGGCCATCATCATGAACTCCTGGCCGGAGCAGAGGCTGGTGGGGCGCAGCAGCCGGCTGCCGGACAGCCGGTGCAGGCGGGAGACCCGTTGGCCGACCAATGATTGCTGGCGGTGTGCCGCACCCGTGCCCGCCGCAGCCGAGAGGAGCCGCTGTGACCAGTGCTTTCGACCCGATCGACCTCGCGGGGACCCGCCTGCGCAACCGCATCGTCATGCCCGCGATGGGACGTGCCCGGGCGTACGGACCGGGTAACACGGCCACCGACTCCATGGCCGAGTACTACGCGCAACGCGCCACGGCGGGCTTGATCATCACCGAGTCCTCACAGGTCTCCGTGGTCGGTCAGGGGTTCCCGGACACCCCGGGGCTGCACACCGCGCGGCAGGTCGCCGCCTGGCGCCGGGTCACCGAGGCCGTGCACGCCGAGGGCGGGACGATCTTCGCCCAGCTCTCCCACGTCGGCAGGGTCGGCGACCCCGCCCTCCTGCCCGACGGCCTGGCGCACGTCGCGCCGTCGGCCGTCGCCGCGCCCGGCCAGGTGTTCACCAAGGACGGGATGCGGGACTTCCGCACCCCGCGTGAACTGACCTCGCGGGAAGTGCGTGAGACGATCGCGGATTTCGTCACCGCCGCGCGCAACGCCGTCGACGCGGGGTTCGACGGCGTCGACTGCACGGCGCCTACGGCTACTTGATCCACCAGTTCCTCGCCCCCAACACCAACCTGCGCACCGACGAGTGGGGCGGCTCGGTGGAGGGCCGCGCCCGGTTCGCCGTGGAGGTGGCCGCGGCCGTCTCCGCCGCCATCGGCGCGCGGCGGACGGGGATGCGCCTCTCGCCCGGGACCCCGTACAACGGAACCCACGAGCCCGACGCCGAGCCCGTCTCCACCCACCTGGTCCGCCGGCTCGACGACCTCGGCCTGGCCTATCTGCACCTCGTCGAAGGCTCCCGCGACCTGACCGACGTCCTGCGCAAGGAGTTCCACGGCACCTTCATCCTCAACCCCGCCGCCCCCGCCACCCCGGGCTTCACCGGCGAAGACACCCTGTCACTCGTCGAGGACGGCACCGCCGACATGCTGTCGTTCGGCGCGCTCTTCCTCGCCAACCCCGACCTCCCCGCCCGCCTGCGCGCCGGCGGACCCTACAACACACCGGACCGGGCGACCTACTACGGCGGCGACGACAAGGGGTACACCGACTACCCCACCCTGTGAGCCCGGCCCCGGCGACAGGGGCGGGCGATCGGTCGGTACGTCCCAGGACGAGGCGGCGGCCACCCGGACCGGGCGCGTCGCGCGCGACGGTCCGGGCGGCCGGTGACCTCGGGCGTCAGGGCCCGGGAAGGCGCCCGTCAGAACACGAACGGGCCGGGGGACTGCGCCGAGGTGGCCGTACAGGTGGCCGTCACGCCGAAGACGGTGACCTGGAGCGAGCTGGCCTGGAGGCTGTCCCCGGACTGCACGGTGCCGGCCAGCGGGCCGGTGGAGACCGCGGAGCCGGCCGGGATGTCGGGGTTGGAGTCGCCGCTGAAGGTCACCGTGCTCGAGTCGGCGTTGGTCATCGTCAGCACCGAGCTGACCGAGCCCGCCGAGATGGGGATGGGCGCGGTGATCGCCGAGGTGGACAGGGAGATGGTGGCCGAGGTGCCGTCCTGGGTGGCGGTCAGCGTCGCCGAACCGGAGCCGTACGCGCCGCAGTCGAAGGAGATGGTGGCCGTGGTCGGTGTCACCGCGGGCGCCGCCGCGGCGGCGAGCGGTGCCATGGCCAACGCGATGGCGCCGACGCCGAGCGCCGCGCCGATGCCTAAGGTGCCTGATCGCATGACGGGATCCCTTCCGGTTCACGGGGGTGCAGGGACCGGCGACGCCGACTGCCGTGCGGATGCGTCACGAGCCGTGGTACCGCGAGGGGGCCGCTCCTCCCGCCGGACGAACGGCTCGGCGGGAACGCGTGGTCGGGGCCCTTCGCTGACGGGCAGTCAGCCAACCGGGGCCCTGTCATTGATGCACGGCCACCGTGAGAGGACAAGGGCCGCCCCGGAGATTCTTTGTCGTGTCCCCGTCATCATCCGGTTGTCAAGGCCACCGTCATGCGACATGACCCCGTCATGGCCGCGCGGGGCGCCCGGCCACCCCGCGAACGGGGCCCCGCTACCCCGCGAACGGGGCCCCGCTACCCCGCGAACGGGGCCCCGCTACCCCGCCAACCCGTCGAAAGCCACCCGCAGATGGCGCGGCCCCCGCAGCACCGGACTCGGCCGGTACGGCGGCGGGTCCTCCGCCAACCGCGGGTTCTCCAGCCGCCGGACCAGCTCGCTGAGCGCGGTCTGCGCCTCCAGCCGGGCCAGCGGCGCGCCGAAGCAGGCGTGCACCCCGAAGCCGAACCCCAGGTGCTGGTTGTCGGGGCGCGCCGGGTCGAAGCGGTCGGGGTCGGCGAAGCGTTCCGCGTCCCGGTTGGCCGAGGCGAGCAGCAGCCACACCGCGGCCCCCTTGGGGATCACCGTGCCGGCCAGCTCGATCTCGGCCAGCGTGGTGCGCTGCGGCAGCACGTGCACCGGGGGTTCGTACCGCAGCAACTCCTCCACCAGCCCCGGGGCCGTCCCCGGGTCCTCGCGCAACCGTCGCAGTTCCTCGGGGTGGCGCAGCAGGGTGAGCATGCCGTTGGTGATCAGGTTGACGGTGGTCTCGTGGCCGGCGATCAGCAGCAGCACCGCGGTGCTGATCAGCTCGACCAGCGACAGCCGTCCCTCCGGCCCCTCGTCGGTGGCGAGTTGGGAGAGCATGTCGTCGCCGGGGTGGCGCTGGTGCTCCTCGATCAGCCCGGCCAGGTACTGGCCCAGCTCCAGGCGGCTGCGTCGCACCGAACGCCGCTGCTCGGCCGCGTCCTCGGCCGGTGACAGCCCGGCCACCACGGCGTCCACCAGCCCGCGGAAACGCGGCTCGTCCTCCTTGGGCACCCCCAGCAGCCGGCAGATCACCGTCACCGGGAACGGGTAGGCGAAGTCGTCCACCACGTCGAACTCGCCCCGCCCGGCCAGGCCGTCGACCAGTCCGGTGACGATCCGGGAGAGCTCGCCCCGCATGTCGTGGATCCGCCGGGGGCTGTGCGGCGGGCCGAACGGACGCATCGCCAGCCGCCGCAGCCGGTCGTGGTCGGGCGGATCGAGCCGGATGAAGCTGGGCGGCAGGGTGGACTCCTCGGTGTCCGAGGCGAGCAACGGGTTGGCGCCGGGCGCCAGATTGCGGGCGTCGGAGCTGATCCTCGGGTCGTGCAGCAGCTCGCGCACCGCCCAGTAGGTGGTCACCAGGAAGATCCCGGTCTCCTCGTCGCGCACCACCGGGGTGTGGCGCAGCCCGGCGTACACCGGGTACGGGTCGGCGCGGTTGGCGTAGTCGGTGATCCGCTGCACCGGGCTGGAGGACGGCATGGGGACGGACTCCTCGGATGGTCGGTCAGGCCCGGGACGGGGTGAAGACGACCCGCCGCTCGCTGGGCGAGTGACCGGTCAGGGTGACGCTGGCGCCGTGCGTGGGCAGCGCCGGGTCGGGGAAGCCGGCCGGCACCGGCCGCAGCCCCTCCGGCCGCCGGTCCACGGCGGGGAACTCCGGCGGGAACGGCGCCGCCTCCTCGATGAGCTTGGCGTAGAACCCCATCCACTTGGCGTGGTCGAAGCCGACCGCCGCGATCACCCGCCCCCGGTACCCGTACGCGGCGACGAACCGGCGCTCGGCCAACGAGCCCTGGGTGACGAGGAGTTCGTCGGCCATCGAGGGCACCCCGACCGACTTGATGTTCACCCCGAACTGCGAGGACCAGAACGCCGGCATCCACAGGTGCGGCCGGCGCTCCGGGCCCGGGCTCACCATGTTGTGCGCCGCGATCGCGGCCTGCTCCACCGCGTTGCCCCAGTGCTCCAGCGAGATGAACTGGTAGCCGAAGAGCGGATGCGGGGTGCGGGCCACGTCACCGGCGGCGAAGACGTCGTCGGTGACGATGCCGTGCACGTCGAAGGCGCGGCAGCCGGCGTCGCAGGCGATGCCGCGCGGACCCGCCGCCAGCCCCGACCCGGCCAGCCACGCGGTGTTGCGCACTGCGCCGAGGGCCACCACGGCCACGTCCACGTCGAGCACCGTGCCGTCCGACAGATGGGCCCGGCGCAGCCGCCCGGCCGGGTCGCCCTCCAGCGCGGTCACCATGATCCCGCAGCGCAGGTCGACCCCGTGGTCGCGCTGGAGGTCCGCGGCGACCGCGCCGACCACCCCGCCGAGCGCCCCCACCAGCGGGGCCGCGCCGCGCTCCGCCACGGTGACCGCCACCCCGCGTTCCCGGCACGCCGAGGCGATCTCCGAACCGGTGAAACCGGCCCCGATGACCAGCACCCGGCGCGGCCGTCCGGCCAGCCGCCGGGTCAGCCGCGCCGCGTCGTCCCGGGTACGCAGCACGTGCACCCCGTCGAGCGCGGCCTCGGTCTCGTGCGGCCAGGGGCGGGAGCGGACCCCGGTGGCGATCAGCAGCCGGTCGAACTCCACCGCGTCACCGTCGGCGAGCAGCACCCGCTTGCCGTCCAGGTCCAGGCCGGTGGCGGCCACCCCGAGCCGCCAGTGGGCGTCCACCGGACGCCGCCGGGGCAGCCCGGTGTCCTCCGGGCGCACCCGGCCGAGCAGCACCTGCTTGGAGAGCGGCGGCCGGTCGTACGGCTCGTACGGCTCGTCGCCGATCACGGTCAGCGAGCCGGTGAACCCCTCGTCGCGCAACTGCTCGGCGGCGCGCAGCCCGGCCAGCGAGGCGCCGACGATCACGATGCGGCCGTCGCGGCGGAGCGCCCGTACGGCGTCGTCACCGGCCATCGGAGCCCGCCTCCTCCGGCCGCCGCGCGGGGTCGACGAGGATCGCCTGCACCGGACAGGCCGCGGCGGCCCGCAGTACGTCCTCCCGGCGGGACTCGGCCACCCGCGGCTCGTACAGCAGCGCCTCCTCGCCGTGGAGCGAGAAGACCTCCGGCGCCAGGAAGACGCACTGGGCGTACGCCTGGCAGCGGTTGAGATCGACGACAAGCCTCATGCCGGCCCTGCCTTCCTCCGCCGTCCGCGGGCACACCGCCCGGACGCCCCGGCGGCAACCCCGCGCCCACCCTGCCGTCCCGCCCGCCGCCCGGCACCCGGGTCCGGGCCGCCGGAACGCCGCGGGGACGGGCGAACCGGCAGGTCGCGGCGGGGTCCGGGGACGCGCAACGGGGCTGGGCCGAACGGATGAGGCGGTGCGCCGGGCGGCTACAGCGCGGGCAGGCCGTGCTCCAGGGCGTCGAACGCGGCGTGCATCCGGGCGCGGTGGTCGTCGGCGAGGTCGGCGGCGCGCTCACCGGCGAGCAGCCGGCCGGCGGTGGCCAGGTAGACCGTGCGGTAGGCGGCGACGACGAGGGCCGCGACGAGGCCGGGGGCGGGCGAGCCGGGGGCCTGGCCGGTGGTCTCCGCGATCGCGGTGGCCAGCGCGGTCTCCAGCTCCTCGACGGCCTCCCGGGCCCGGGCGCGCAGCGCGGGGGAGGCGAGGACGATCCGCCAGAAGTCGGGGAAGTCGTCGTCGACCGCGCCGAGCGGGTGGTGCCGCTCGGCCAGGTCGCACGCCAGGCGGCGCAGCGCGGCCAGCGGACCCTCGTCCGGCGCGCGGTCGCGTACCGCGCCGGTGAACAGCTCGATCGCCTCCGGGATCCGGTCGATGAACAGGTCCTCCTTGCGCGGGAAGTGGTTGAAGACGGTCATCGCCGAGACGTCGGCGGCCTCGGCGATCTGGGCCACGGTGACGTTGTCGAAGCCGCGCTCGACGATCAGCTCGGTGGCCACGTCGGAGATCCGCTGCCGGGTCTCGCGCTTCTTGCGTTCGCGCAGCGTCGGCTTCTTCCCGCCCGGTGTCCGCTCCGCGGGGCGCCCGGGGTCGTGTCGTCCCTCACTCATGAGGAAATTATATCGACCACATAGTTTTAGTGACTATAGTGAGTCGCATGGACTACGACGTGACGGTGGCCGGCGCCGGCCCGGCCGGACTGATGACCGCCTGCGAACTCGCCCTCGGGGGCGCCCGGGTGGTCGTGGTGGAGCGGCTGACCGAACCGGACCCCACGATCAAGGCGGGGTCGATCAACATCCCGACCGCGCAGGCCCTGGACCGGCGCGGCCTGCTGCCCCGACTCGCCGAGGCGCAGCGGCGCACGTTCGAAGGGTTCGACGCCTTCGTCCGCGACCGCCGGGAAGCCGCCCCCGACAAGGGCGAACCGGTGCGGATGGCACCGCGGTTCGCCGGCCACTTCGCCGGCCTGATGCTCCGCGCCGACCTGGTCGACCCCGACGACCCGGCCTTCGCCGACGTCGGCCCGGCCGGCGAGGTCGGCCTCGTACCCCAGCAGGAGATCGAGCGCATACTCGCCGCCCGCGCCGCCGGACTCGGGGTCACCGTGCGCCGCGGCGTCGAACTCACCGGGTTCGACGAGGACGCCGACGGGGTCACCGTCCACCTGGCCGCCTCCGACGGCGGTCCGGCCGGCGCGATCCGGTCCGGCTGGCTCGTCGGCTGCGACGGCGGACGCAGCCTCGTCCGCAAGCTCGCCGGGTTCGACTTCCCCGGCACCGACCCGCTGATCACCGGCCACCAGGCGCTCGTCGACCTCACCGGCGCCGAGGCGCTCAACACCGGCTGGAACCGCACCGACACCGGCGTCTACGCGTACGGGCCGCTGCCCGGCCGCATCCTCACCGTCGAGTTCGACGGCCCGCCGGCCGACCGCAACACCCCCGTCACCGCCGCGGAACTGGAGACCAGCCTGCGCCGGGTCTCCGGGGCGGACGTCACCGTCACCGCGGTGCACACCGCCACCCGCTTCACCGACAACGCCCGCCAGGTCACCTCCTACCGCCGGGGCCGAGTGCTGCTCGCCGGGGACGCCGCCCACGTCCACTCGCCCTTCGGCGGCCAGGGGCTCAACCTCGGCATCGGCGACGCGCTGAACCTCGGCTGGAAGCTCGCCGCCGTGGTACGCGGCCGGGCCGAGCCGTCCCTCCTCGACACCTACACCGCAGAACGCCACCCCATCGGCGCCTGGGTGCTGGAGTGGACGCGGGCGCAGATCCTGCTGATGCGTCCCGAGCCGCGTGCCGACGCGCTGCGCCGGGTCGTCGGCGACCTGGTGGCGACGACCACCGGCGCCTCCTACTTCACCCGCAGGATCTCCGGCGTCTGGCAGCGCTACGACCTGCCCGGCGACCACCCGCTGACCGGCGCGAGCGCCCCCGACCTCGAACTGGCCGACGGCCGCCGCCTCGCCGACCTGCTGCACGGCGGCCGGGGCCTGCTGCTCGACCTCACCGGCGACCCCGCCGTCAAGGCCCTCGCCGACGGCTACGGTGACCGGGTGGACGCCGTCACCGCCAGTTGCCCCGCCCGGCCGGACCTCGCGGCGCTGCTGATACGCCCCGACGGCTTCGTCGCCTGGGCCGCCGCCACCGACGCCACGGAAAGGCCGGTGCACCAGTTGCCGGAGGCGCTCTCCCGCTGGTTCGGGACTCCGGCGACCTGACGACCCGTCAGGCAGGCTTCCGGCCGCCCGGTCCGGGCGGAACGGTGACGGCGGGCCCCGCGCGGATAGGATCACGACAGCCGTCCGAGCGCTGCGGACGGCCGGTGTCCTGGTCCAGCGCACTCGTCAGGAGGCGATTACCCCATGTCCGACGTCAGCTTCAAGGGCAACCCGGTCACCGTCGGCGGCACCTTCCCCGAGCCCGGCCGGACCGCCCCCGGGTTCCGTCTGGTCGGCAAGGACCTCGCGGACGTCTCGCTCGCCGACTTCGCCGGCAAGCGCAAGGTGGTCAACATCTTCCCGAGCGTGGACACCGGGGTCTGCGCCGCCTCGGTCCGCAAGTTCAACGAGCTGGCGGCGGCCCTGGAGAACACCGTGGTGCTCTGCGTCTCCGCCGACCTGCCGTTCGCGCAGGCCCGCTTCTGCGGCGCCGAGGGCCTGGAGAACGTGGTCACCCTCTCCACCATGCGCGGCCGTGACTTCCTCACCGACTACGGCGTGGCCATGGAGACCGGCCCGCTGGCCGGCCTCGCCGCCCGTGCCGTCGTCGTGCTCGACGAGAACGACACGGTGCTCCACGCCGGCCTGGTCGGCGAGATCACCGAGGAGCCCGACTACGACGCGGCCGTCGCCGCCCTCAAGTAGTCACCCCGCACCCGTGGCCGGTTGGGACGCCCCGGCCGGCCACAGGTGTTCCCGCGCCGCGCGCCGCGGGGCAGGCGGGATTTGACGACAGGGCCTGGGGGTCAGCCGGTCCCGAAGAGCCGGGTGCCGAAGGACGGGGCGTGCAGGTCGGCGGCGAGTTGGGCGGGTACCCGGTGGGCGGCGGATCCGGTGCCCACGGTGATGGTGCCGACGCGGGTGCCGGCCTTGGCGGAGTGCGGCAGCGGGACGCGGCCGGCGTCCACCGAGACCCGCAGCTCCAGGCCGGGCCAGCCCGCCACGGTGAGGTCCGACGCGGCCACCACGGCGACCCGGCCGCCCATCCCGTCGTCGAGGTCTCCGACGACCTGGCCCTTCTTGACCACGGTCGCGGCGGTGAGGTGGTCGCCGATGCTGTCGATGACCGCCTTGCTGTTGGCCAGCGCGGTCCGCAGGTCCTCGGTGGAGTCGACGCCCTTCAACGGTGAGCGCTGTTCCATCAGCGCGCCCAGGACGAGCCAGGGCCGGCCCGCGACCGTCCGGTAGGCGGCCCACACGAACGCACCGTGCGCCGCGCTGCTGTTGCCGGTCTTGATGCCCTTCACGCCGGGGTCCTGCCGCAACAGCGTGTTGGTGTTGGACAACGGCTGGGCCAACCCGTCGACCGTGGCGTCCGTGGTGGCGACGATCCGCCGGAAGACGTCGTCGCGCATGACTTCTCCGGCCAGCCTCACCTGGTCGGCGGGGGTGCTCCTGGTGGTGGCGTCCAGACCGCTGGGGTCGGTGTAGACCGTGTCGGCCATGCCCAACGCCTTCGCCTCGGCGTTCATCTTCGCGACGAACGCGCGCTGGTCACCGCCGCCGTCCCAACGGGCCAGCAACCGGGCGACGTTGTTGCCGGAGTTGAGCATCAGCATCTGGAGCATCTGGTACTCGGTGAAGACCTGACCCTTCGTCAGATACACCGTGGACTCGCCGGGGGCGGTCGCCTGCTTCTCCGCGAGTTCGTCCACCGTGATCCGCGGTCCCTGGTCGCCACCGCGCAACGGGTGGTCCTTGAGGACGACGTAGGCCGTCATCACCTTGGCGGTGCTCGCGGTGGGCACCGGCGTCCCCGCGCCCGTACCGCCCAGCGAGCCCACCCCGACGACCTCGGCCGCCCCCTGGCCCCCGGCCGGCCACGGCACCCGGTACGACCCCGGGAAGGTGTACCCCTTCGCCACCTCCTGCGACAGCACCGGCGCCGGCAGCGGACGCGTCACCCGCGCCACCACGAACGCCACCATCACCACCAGCACCACGACCAACGGCGCCCAGACCAACGGCCGCCGCGCCGCCGCCCGCCACCGCGCCGCCGCCGACACCACCGTGACATCGGCGAACAATCCCAGCGGCTCGGGCGCCGGCCGCCCCTCGTCCTCCGCCCCGACCGGCTCGGCCACCCGCTCCCCGCGGGGCTCGTCGAGCGGTTTGAGGGGGACGAAGTGGCTGGTGGGTTCGGGTTCGGGGGTGGAATTGGGTTCGGGTTCGGGGTCGGCTGCGGGTGTGGGTTCGGGCGTCGAGGCGTCCTCGGTGTTGGTGTCGGTGTCCGGGTCGGGGGTGTCTTCGGTGTCGGCGTCCGGGGCCGAGGTGTCTTCGGCGTCGGCGTCGGCGTCGGCTTCGACGTCCGGTTCCGGGGCGTCGTCGGTCCCGGCCTCGGGTTCCGGCTCGGCCTCGGCCTCGGGCTCCGGTTCCGAGGGCGTGCCGGTGCCGGAGTCCGGTTCCGGCATGGGGTCGGGGGCGGGCTCGGCGTTCTCCTCGGAGGGCGGCTCGTCGGCGGAGGCGTCGGTGGGCCGGCTCGCGGCGCCGGTGTCGGCACCGGTGTCGGGCGCGGTCGGCGCGTTGGGTTCCGGGGCCGTTTCCGCAGAAACGTTCCGTTCCGAGCTGTCGGGGGATCCGCCCGCCACCGGTGACTCCTTACCACGCCGCGCTGTCCGCCCCACCCCTGGCGGGTACGGGACCAGGCCGTACCGCGGGACGAAGGGCTCATGGTAGACGAGCGGCCGGGCCGCCGGTCACCCGGCAGGCACCGGATGACGTGGTCAGACGTGCGGCGCGGACGGGCCGGCGGGGCCCGCGCTCGCCGCCGCCACGGGCGCGTCCCCCGCCGCCAGATGGGCCAACAGGCTCAACCGCTGGGCCGAGTCACCGCCGGGCGCGGCGTGATACACCACGAGCACCTGTCCCTCGGCGCCCATGGCCGCCAGCCGCTGGCAGTCCAGCTCCAGCGGACCGACCTGCGGGTGCCGCATCCGTACCACGCCGCCGTTGCGCATCCGTACCTCCGGACGCGCCCACCACCGGCGGAACTCCTCGCTGCGCACCGCCAACTCGCCGACCAGCTCGGTCAGTCGGGCGTCCAGCGTCTCCGGCCCGGCCAGCCGGCGTACCGCGGCCACCGCGTCGCCCGCCGCGCGCCGCCAGTCGTCGTGCAGGGCGCGGAACCCGGCGTCGAGGAAGACCGCCCGCAGCAGGTTGGCACCGGGCCGCAGACTGGGGGAGAGCGCGGTGGCCATCGGGTTGGCGGCGAGGACGTCGAGGTAGCGGCCGTGGACGAAGGCGGGCATCGTGGTGTGGCCCATCACCAGGCGTCGCAGGCCGTCGCCGACGCGTTCCGGGGAGCGCCGGTGCGGGCGGCGCGGCCGGGGGCGGGCGAGGCGGGTCAGCTGTGCGGTGGCGTCCGCGTCGAGCATCAGTACCCGGGCCAGCGCCTGGAGCACCTGGGCGGAGGGGTGCTGGTCGCGCCCCTGTTCCAGGCGCAGGTAGTACTCGGAGGAAATCCCGGCCAGCAACGCCACTTCCTCCCTGCGCAGTCCGGGCACGCGGCGTCGGCCGCCCGAAGGCAGTCCGACGTCCTCCGGACGTAACAGATCACGCCGGGCGCGCAGATACTCGCCCAGCACGTTGGTCTGGATCATGGCCCCACGGTAAGCGGACGACCAGGGGGCCGAGCCCGCTTTTCGCCGCCGGTTGCCCACGATGTGACACAACTGAGCCCTGCGGGCCGTCCCCGTCCGGCCGCCCGCCCCTGTCTATCCGTTGACGTACCCACCCACCGCCAGGTCCGCGACCAGCCCCGGCCCCTCCGGGCGCCACCCCAGCCGCCGCGCGGTCAGCGCCGCCGAGGCCGCGGTATCGGCCGAGACGAACGGGGTCAGCCAGCCGAAGTGGCCCTCCGCCTCCTCGGCCGCCACGGGGAGCGCGGGCAGCCCGAGACGACCACCGACGGCCTCGGCGATCTCCCGCAGCGGAACGCCCTCCTCGGCGACCGCGTGCAGCCGGGAACCGGCCGGGGCCGACTCCAGGGCCAGCCGGTACAGACGCGCGGCGTCCCAACGGTGCACGGCTGCCCAGCGGTTGGACCCGTCGCCCGGGTACCCGGAAACGCCCGTGGCGCGGGCGATGCCGATGAGCGTCGGTACGAAGGCGCGGTCGCCGGCGCCGTGCACCGACGGCGGCAGCCGTACCACCGAGGCGCGTACCCCGTTCTCGGCCGCCGCGAGCGCCGCCCGTTCCGAGGGGATGCGGGGCGCGGAGAGCGCGGTGGGGTCGGGGGCGTCGTCCTCCGTGCCGATCCGGCCCGCCGTGAGCACGGCGATCGCGGAGGTGACGACGAGGGGCCGGCCGGATCCGGCGAGCGCGGCGCCGAGCGTCTCGACGGCGCGCAGATCGGTGTGGGCGGCACCGGAGTAGTCCGAGAAGTCGTGGACGAACGCCGTGTGGATCACCCCGTCAGCCGCCTTCGCGCCGTCGCGCAGACTCACCGGGTCGTCGAGCGCGCCCGGGTGTGCCCGCGCCCCGGCCGCCGCCAGCGACGCCTCGGCGGCTGCGGAACGCGCCAGGCCGACGACCTCGTGCCCCGCGTCGAGCAGTTCGCGGACGACCGCACTCCCGACAAATCCGGTCGCACCGGTGACGAATACGCGCATGAGTCAATCACCTCGGTAAATGTGGCGGACCGATGGGATACCGGTCCGTCCGGAACCCGGCACGGCGCCGGACGAAGGCACCGCGTACCCCGCCGTTCCGCCGGGTGGCCCGACGCGGCGGCGGAGTGGCATAACGCCGCAGGTCACGGGTGCCTCGCCAGGTACGGACGAGCGCCGCCGAGCGGGGTGTCTCCACAGTGCGGGCAACGGACGCGTGACGTCCAAGGCCTGTTCCGCAACGGGCGATACCGATCAGACATGACCACAGGTGGCGATGGTACGAGGGGGTGTCGTCGGTGCGGTTTCAGCGGCTACAGTCGAGAGGTGCCCGAATCGTCCCTCCCGCCGGCGGACCTGGATCTGCGTGTGGTGCGGTACTTCACCGTGGTCGCCGAACACCTGCACTTCGGCCGTGCCGCCGCCGCCCTCCATCTCGCGCAGCCGTCGCTGAGCCGGCAGATCCAGCGGCTCGAAGAACAGATGCGGGTGCGCCTGTTGGACCGCACCCCGCAGGGCACCCGGCTCACCGAGGCCGGGGCGGCGTTCCTGCCGCGCGCGAAGGCACTGCTGCGCTCGGCCACCGAGGCGGCGGCCGAGGCCCGGGCCGCCGTCCGCTCCGGACGCATCACCATCGGCCACGTCACCGACCTCATCGTCACCCCGGCCGTGCGCGAACTGCGGGACCGCCACCCGGAGGCCGAGGTGCACACCCTCCACCTGCGCTGGAACGAGGCCCGCGCGGCCCTGCTCGGGCACCGGGTGGACGCCGTGGTGACCCGACTGCCGTTCCCCACCGACCAGTTCCAGGTGACCGTCCTCCACTCCGAGCCCCGGGTGCTGCTGCTCCCGGTCGGCCACCGGCTGGCCGGCCGGGAGTCCGTCACCCTCGACGACATCGCCGACGAGCCGATGCCCCGGTCGCCCGACCCCGCCTGGAACGCCTACTGGCGCATCGATCCCCGGCCCGACGGAAGCCCGGCCCCCGACGGCCCGTTGGTCCAGGTCGTCGAGGACAAGCTCGAAGTCGTCGCCGCCGGGCAGGCGGTGGCCATCGTCCCGGCCGGCCTCGCCGAACACGGCCTGCGCCCCGACCTCACCACGGTCCCCCTGCGCGGTGTCGACCCGGCCCACGTCGTCCTGGTCACCCGGGCCGGCGACCGCAGGCCGCTGGTCTCCGCCTTCCGCAAGGCGGCCCAGGCACACCTCACGACACGGCCGCGACCCACGCCGTAGGGTGATGCCCCGCCGCCCGGACACCCCGGCGGCCGGAACGGGGAAGGAACGACACCACAGTGACCACCCAACGCACCACCGAAGAACGCACCACCGAAGAACGCACCACCGAAGAACGCACCGACGACGAAAGCGCCGGTGTCGAACGTATCGGCCCGCCCGTCATCGCGGACGAACGCGAGATGCTGCGCGCCTTCCTCGACTTCCACCGGGCCACCCTCGCCATGAAGTGCGAAGGCCTCACCGACGAGGAACTGCGCACCCGGTCGATGCCGCCCTCCACGCTCTCCCTGCTCGGCCTGGTGCGCCACATGGCCGAGGTGGAACGCGCCTGGTTCCGCCGCGCGATCAACGGTGAGGACGTCCCGCTGGTCTGGTCCGACGAGGGCGACTTCCAAGCCGCCTACGACAGCGCGGACTCCACCCGCTCCGAAGCCTTCGCCGCCTGGCGGGCCGAGGTCGAGCACTCCCGCCGCATCGAACGCGCCGCCGCCTCCCTCGACATCACCGGCCGCCAGCCCCGCTGGGACGACGCCGAGGTCTCCTTGCGCATGGTCATGCTCCACGTCCTGCTCGAATACGCCCGCCACAACGGCCACGCCGACTTCCTGCGCGAAGGCATCGACGGCACGGTGGGCGCCTGAGGAAGCGTCAGGATCGATCGCGGCGAGGACCGCCCGCCAGGCCCGGCGATCGTGCCCGGCCGGCGCCGGCCGGGCCTCCGCCGGCAGCGGGATCACCTCGAAGGCCGGCCTGAGCGCCTCCCAGGAACTGAGCGGCAGGAGCTCCGGGTCCGCCCGCCACGGGCCGGCCCGCCGGACTGCCCGGACGGCGCCGATCACCGTGTCCACCGCGCCGTCGGGGATCAGGGTGTCGTCGAGGCCGATCAGTAGGACGCGGTCCGGCACGGGCTCGTACCCCCGGGTCAGCGGAAGAATCGGCGGAGGAGCCGGCCGGGGCCGCGCTCGGTGAGGAACTGGAGGGCGATCGCGTTGAAGAAAGCCCGCTTGGTGGCCTTGACTCCGACCCGGAGCTCGACCTCCTCCCAACTCCCCAGCCGCCGCTCGGTCAGCCGGGGCTTCTGTTCGCCGTCCACCACGTTGTGCTCGAGGAGGAAGTAGCGCAGCTCACCCACTCCGTCCCGGCGGGCGAGCGCGGTGAAGAAGACCTCCTTGTCGTGGAGCGGCTTGGGAAAGGCGAAGAGCAGCAGTCGGTGGCGGTTGTCGAGCCAGGCCAGCTCCGCCCGTAGTCCGTCGACGGGGAGGGGGTTCGGTGCGTACTGCGGCCGCCCGTGCTCGCTGCGCCAGAGCCCGAGGAGGCCGAGCCCGAACTCCTTGCTGAAGACCTCTTCACGCTTCCCCTCCGCCTCCACGGCCAGATCGGGAATCGTGCGGTGCCCGAACTGGTAGTGCATCAGCCGCACGTCGGGCGGGGCGACCAGCCGGTCGATCAGGTAACGAAGGTCGTCCGGGAGGTCGACGCGCAGCTCGCCGTTCTCGCGCCGCTTGGTGACCTCGATGAGCCGCCCGTCGAGCCACCAGTAGACGTGCGGCGAGAGCGGGTCGAGCGGCTGGCCCCACTGGCTGGGCTCGTACTCCGCCAGGTCGGGGAGGATGTGGTAGCTGAACGGCCGCTCGAGGCTGGAGAGGAGGATCTGCTGGGGCGCGGGGACGACGACCAGGGCGCCCTCCGGCGGGAGCTTCTTGCCGCCGCTGAACCGCTCGTAGTAGTGGGGCAGTTCGAGCAGGTGACTGCTCGTCAGCGGGCTCACTGCGCTGACGTGGTGCCAGTACCCGTCGCGGACCTTGAGGATCAGCTGCCCTTCGGCGGGCAGCGCGGCGAGGTTGTCCAGGGCCCGGCCGCGCAGCATGGGCTCGTGCCCGTGACGGGTGAGGTCCGCCCGGTTGAGCACCTGGAACCCGTACTCGCAGCGCAGGCAGAGCACCTCCCGCAGGGCCGGGGTGGGCGAAGGGGCATCCGGGTCGATCGCCCTCGCCTCCTCGCCGGCGGGCAGCAGCACCGGGTACAGCCGCGCCGGGTCGACGGCCACCGGTAAGGGATGGCCGCGGCGGTGGCGTCGGGCGGCCTCGGCGAGGGCTCGGTTCAGGGCCCGCTGCTGGTCCAGCATCCGCGTGCGCAGCTCCCGCTCCCCGGCGGAGGGCTCGGTGAGGCCCATCCGCTCCCGCGCCTCCTGGGACATGCGGCTCAACTCCCCCACTCTGGACGCCCCCGCGCTGCCTTCCGCAGCCTACCGGCTGCCGGGCGGTGGCACCGGGGACCAGCCGGGCAGGGCGGCGAGCACCCGCGCGAGCGGCGCGCTGATCCCGTCACCGGTTTGACGAGTGCCGGCCCGGCGACAGCCGCTGCGAGCCCGGCTGAAGGCCACCCAGCGCGGCTGGAACAAAGGGCTGTCCCGAAACCGCGGTTGAGACTGGGCCGGTCAGCCGCTTGCCGGCCCCCGTCAGCCAGGGGACCGCCCGGCCGCAGGCGCAGCAGACTCCACCCATGGCGCATCGAGGCCGGGTGCACGACCGTACGCAGCACACGTCCGCAGGTATCCACGAGCAGGTGCCGCTTGCGGCCCCGGACACGCTTGCCCGCGTCGTGGCCGATCGCCTGCCCGCCCTGGTGGCTGCGGGCCGACGGCGAGTGCGACACCGCCGCCGAAGGCTGCGGGTCCCGGTCGTCCGCCGCCCGGACCCGCTCGCGCAACGCGTCGTGGACCCGGCCCCAGGTCCCGTCCACAGTCCAGGCAAGAAACCACCGGCAGGCCGCGTCCCACGGCACCAGATCATGCCGAACCAGTCGCCACGCACACCCGCTGACCAGCGCGTACAGCACGGTGTCCACGACCAGCCGGCGAGGGAACTCCAGCGGACGGCCGCCCCGGCACGGATCCCGCTCCGCCAGCAGCGGCCCGATCACCGCCCACTGAGCGTCCGTCAACGACGAGTCGCTGGAAGGCTTGCACGAACAGACACACATGGCGGTGATCTCCGCCGACCCCGACCGCGAAGATCACCGCGAGGGCAGCACACCCCGGAGTTGATCACTTACCCAACGCTGTCTGAGCCGTACGCCGGGAGGCACGGACCCGGGCACGGGAGAAAACCGGTTGCGCCCCGGTCGTAGGCTGCGGAACTGTGAACGAAGCCGAAACCCTGCTCGCGGCCTACGACGAGCACATGCGTGGAGCCCCGCCCACCCCGCCCGCGGACGTGCGCCACGAGTGGGACGGGCCGGTGCTGCGGATCGTCGGCCGGCCGCGCGGCCTGGTCACCGCGCCGCGCGACACCGGGTTGCGCGGTGCCGAGCTGGACCGGCTGATCGCACGGCAGCGCGACTACTTCGCCGCCCGTGGGGAGGCGGTGGAGTGGAAGACCCGCGGCCACGACCTGCCGGCCGACCTGCCGGACCGGCTGCGTGCCGCGGGCTTCGAGCCCGAGGACGAGGAAACCGTGCTGATCGGCCGCGCCGAGCGGATGGCCACGGAACCGGTGCCGCCGCCCGGTGTCGTACTGCGCCGCGTGACCGCCGACGCCGACATGCGCCGCGTCGCCGCCCTGGAGTCCGCCGTGTGGGGCCTCGACCTCGGCTGGCTCGCGGAGGATCTGATCGGCCGGGTGGCGGTCGCCCCGGAGGAGATCGCCGTCCTGGTCGCGGAGGCCGGCGGGCACCCGGTCTGCGCCGCCTGGCTGGTCCACCGGGCGGGCACCCCGTTCGCCTCGCTGTGGGGCGGATCGACGCTCCCCGAGTGGCGCGGCCGGGGCGTCTACCGCGCGCTCGTCGCCGCCCGGGCCCGGCTCGCCGTGGAGCGCGGCGTCCGCTACCTCCAGGTGGACGCCTCCGACGACAGCGCGCCCATCCTGCGCCGCCTGGGGTTCACGGCGGTGACCACCACGACGCCGTACATCTGGTCACCGCCACGCTGAGGTGCCGACGGGGCCGATTCGCCTATGCCGTAAGGGCGTTCACCGCGCGTCCAGCACCGAGGGCGGGCCGGACGGCGTGGCGGACTGCCTGCTCCGGCGGCCGGCGGCCCAGTTCTCCAACTCCGCCGACCCCACCGCCTCCACCTCGTCCAGCAGGCGCTGGCGTACCTCGGCGCCGCGCCGGGGTTCGGGCACCAACTGGTAGCGGCGGACCGCCTGGCGCAGCCGGGACCACGCCTCGGCCGCCACGACGTGGCGCTCCGCGTGGTTGAAGACCTGGCGGAAGCCGCCGATGAAGACGGTGGCCCCGGCGATGGTGGCGGTGACCGCCGCCGGTGCCTGGATGCCGGCGGCCACCACCGTGGTGCCCCCGGTGACCAGGGCGCTCAACTCGGTGGCCCAGTGCCACCGGCGGGCCCGGTCGCGTTGTCGCTCGTACCAGGCCAGGTCCTCCAGGGCCAGAGCGAGCAGCGGGTCGTCGGTGTCCACGGGCGACAGTGGCGTTCGTCGGATGATCGGCACCCGACCATGGTGCACCACGCGGGCGACGCCCCGTCAGCTGAAGCACCGTTGAAGTACCGCTGAAGCACCGCACCGCCGGGGCCGATCCGACATGCCCATGGCGCCGCGCTGCCCGCCACCCGCCGGTCCGCGCACTATCGTGGCCGACCACCCCGTCCCCCAGCCACCCACGGGAGCGCGGATTTCCCTCCCCGCCACGATGCGCGCGGCCTACGTCACCGAGCCCGGACCGCCGGACGCCATCCGCTACGGCGAGTTGCCACTGCCCGCCACCGGCCCCACCGACGTCCTGGTCCGGGTGCGCGCGGTGGCCGTCGACCCGGTGGACGCCCTGGTGCGTTCCGGCGCCTATCGCACGCCGATACCCGCGCCGTTCGTCATCGGGCGCGACCTGGTCGGCGAGGTGGCCGCCACCGGCCCCGGCGCCGTGGGCTTCACCCCGGGCCAGGCGGTGTGGTGCAACAGCCTCGGACACGGCGGACGCCAGGGCTCCTTCGCCGAGTACGCGACCGTGGCCGCCGACCGCCTCTACCCCGCGCCCCCGGACGTCGACCCGGAGGAACTGGTCGCCGCCGCGCACCCCGCCGCCACCGCCTGGCTCGCGCTCTTCCGGCACGGCAGGCTGCGCGCCGGGCAGACGGTGTACGTCGGCGGCGCCGCCGGAAACGTCGGCTCGGCCGCCGTCGCGCTGGCGAACGCGGCCGGGGCACGCGTGGTGGCCACCGCACGCCCGGACGACTTCGACCGGGTCCGCGCGTGGGGCGCCGCCGACGTCTACGACTACCACGGCACCGACCTCCCCGAACGCCTCCGTACCGCCGCGCCCGACGGCTACCACGTCCACCTCGACACCTCCGGCCACGGCCAACCAGCCGTCGCCGTACCGCTGTTGGCGCACGGCGGACGCATGGTGCTGATGGCCGGGCTGCACGACATCGTGGGCCTGCCGGTCGGCGCCCTCTACACCCGCGACGCCCGCATCGTCGGCTTCGCCATCAGCAACGCCACCACCGCCGACCTCGCCACCGCCGCGACCGCCGTCCCCCACCTGCTGCGCACCACCACCTGGCGCCCCCGCGTCACCGACCGCCTCCCGCTCTCCGAAGCGGCCCACGCCCACCGCCTGCTCGCCGACGCCTCCGTACGCGGCCGGATCGTGCTGCGCCCCTGACCGGGTGGGACGACCGGCGCCCGGGAGCGCGGCGTTCACAGCCGGTGGGACCACGCGCACCGCGTGACCTCACCTGGACGGCCGGCGGACCTCCCGTACCGCACGACCCGGCACGTCCGCCTCCTCCGGCAGACACAACAACAGCAGCACCACACCGGCGTAACCACACACCCGGGCCGCGCTGTCCAGGCCGTTCCAGTGCTGGTTCATCCACATGCCGAACCACTCGCCGCCCACCGTCTGGAAGCCGAGGAACCACAGCAGCAAGGCGCCCGCCGCCCCGGCGATCCCGGTCGAGGCGGCCCGTGCGAAGTGGTCGTGCGCCGCGCCCGCCGCCCGGACCTGCCGCCACGACGACACCAGGCACAACCCGCCGACCAGCGCCTCACCGCCGATGACGCATCCGTAGGCCGCCCGCCACACCCACGGCCGGTGGATCGCCCGGGAGCCGTTCCGGCTCAGTTCCGCCAGTTCCGGCGCGCGGTCGTCCATGGTGAGCACGTGGCGCACGAACTCCCGGTTGGGCGCCGGATCGGTGACGTTGCCGAACGCCGTCAGCGCCGCGTACCCGCCGAGCGCTGCGGTCAGCGCCGCCTTGGCGAGCCGGGCCGCCCGTCGCGGATCCGTACCGTGGCACGACGGTACGGCGTGCCCGTCCCAGCGGGCCAGCGCGCCCAGGCAGACCCCGGCCACGGAAGCGGGGCGCGGTACGGCGGCGGGCGCACGGCGTGGCAGGCCACGGGGACGGCTGACCCGGGGGCCCGAGGCGTGGGGGCCGACGGCACCGCGCGGGAGACGCATCCGCCGCAGCCCGTCCGCCGCCACGGCCCTCGCGGTACGCGACACCTCCGCCGCGACCGGCAGCCGCCGCGCCGCCCACACCCCGCCCACGCCGGCCGCGGCCAGCCCCAACGCGCCCAGCCACTTGGCCACGGACACCGCCCACCTCCCAGCACGGCCGGCCGCCCGCCCCGGCCACGTACGCGCCGCGCGGCCGGTGGCGTACGGACCCCTGAACGCCCACGTGAGCCTCGGGTACCCGCCGCCCGGCGTCGTATTCCGTACGCGATCCGGCCCCGGTCAGCGGCGTGCCGCGATCCCCCGCGGGAGGTAGCGCAGGCTCAGCACGACGACGGCGAGGAAGCACGACGCCACCAGCGCCACGTCGATCCGCAGCCCGAGCAGCGCGTCCGGCAGCGCCACGAACGTACCGAGCAGCGCGACCCCCAGCGCCATGCCCACCTGCCGCGCGGTGTTGAGCACCGCCGACCCCAGACCGGCGTACGCCGGGTCCACGGCCTGCAACGCCGAGGCGTTGAGGCTGGGGGAGAAGACACCGCAGCCCAGCCCGGCGAGCGCGGTGCCCACCACCTCCCACGGCCAGGCGCCCGGCCCCGTCATGGCGAGCAACAGCAACGCCCCCGCGAACGACACCGCCGCCCCCGTCCACAGCAGGAACCGCGGACCACGGCCCACCAGACGGCGGTTGACCACGATCGTCCCGAATACCCAGGCGGCCGAGAACGGCAGCAGGTACACCCCCGTCGCCGACGCCCCCAGCCCCCAGCTCCGCTGGAGGTGGAGCGCCAGCATGAACTGGAGCCCGTAGCCGCCGAATTGGAGCGCGAAACCGGCCGCGACCGACGCGGTGAACGCGGCCCGGCGGAAGATGGCCGGCGGCAGCATCGGATGGGCCGACCGCAGCTCGACGACGACGAACCCGACCGCCGCCGCCACGGCGACGGCCAGCAGTGCCAGCGGCACCGGCGCCGTCCAGCCGAGCGGACCGCCCTCGATGAGCCAGGCCACCAGGGCGGCCAGCGCCACGACCGCGGTCACCTGGCCGGGCAGATCGGCCCTGGCGGCCCGGCGCGCGGTCTCCGCGGTGTAGCGCAGCGCCAGATACAGCGTGACCAGGCCGACGGGCACGTTCAGCAGGAAGATGGCCCGCCAGCCCCACACGTCGGTGAGCACCCCGCCGCCGATCGGCCCGGCCACCAGGGCGAGTCCACCGGTGGCGCCCCACGCCGTGATCGCCCTGGCGCGTTCCACCGGGTCGGGGAAGGTGCGGGCGATGATCGTCAGCGTGGTGGGCAGCAACCCGCCCGCCGCGACACCCTGCGCCGCCCGCGCGACGACCAGGACGGTCAGGTCGGGGCTGAGCCCGCACACCACCGAGGCCGCCGTGAACGCGGCGAGCGACGCGGCGAACAACCGCCGCGCCCCCCAACGGTCCGCGATGGAGCCCGCGGTGAGCAGCACACTCGCCAACGGGATGGTGTAGCTGTTCACCACCCATTGCAACACCGCGATCGAACCGTGCACGTCCCGCTCGACCGCGGGCAACGCCACGTTCAGCGCGCTGCCGTCCAGCAGGATCATGAACAGGCCCAGGCAGACCGCGGCCAGCGCCGGCCGGGTACGCGCCGGGGGAGCGGCGGAGGCCCTGGTGGGCGGGGTGGTTGGGGCGTGCGGACGGTGTCCGGTGTCCGGAAGGGTTGTCATGGCGAAGTAGTGTACATACTAGTAGGTACAGAAGGAACGGGGTTGGCGGAGTGGGGGGTTGGGTGCGGGGTTGTCGTGGGGGCGTCCGGGCTGGGCCGGGGCGTTGGCCGGGCAGGGTGGGGGTGGGGTTGGGGCGGGGTGGCGGGGCGGACGCCGGACGGCGCCGGGGTCCGCCCCGGGCAGGCGGGATCGCGCCGTCGGCGCCTACAACCCCACCGCGCCGTCGATCCGTTCCCGCAGCAGATCCGCGTGGCCGTTGTGGCGCGCGTACTCCTCGATCATGTGGAGCACCACCCAGCGCAACGACACCGTTCCGCGCCACGAGTCGTCCCCCGTGACCTCCAGGTCGGGCGCGTCGGCGACGAACCGTTCGGCGAACGCCACCTCCTCGCGCCACGCCTCCCACGCCGCGGCGACCACCGCCGGATCGGCCACCGCACCGTGGAAGTCGTGGTCGGCGTCGGACGCCGAGGCGAACCGTGGCGGCGCCTGCTCACCGGCCATGACCTGCCGGAACCACCGGCGTTCCACATCGGCGAGGTGACGGACCAGCCCCAGCAGCGACAACGTCGACGGCGCCACCGAACGCCGCGACAACTCGGCGCCCAGCCCCGCGCACTTCATCTCCAGTGTCCCCCGCTGAGCCGCGAGGAAATCGACGAGCATGCTCCGCTCGTCACCGACGGTCCGCGTCGTCACCCGGGGGTCCCCCTCGGGTCCGATGAAGAACTCTGCTCTTCTGCTGGGACTTGTCATGCCCCCATGATGGGGTCTCCGCCCTGGGGTGCGGTGTGGTCGCTCGCCATGGTCCGGTGTGCTGGGGTGGAACTGGTGTCACCACGGCACGGTGATTTTTGTCAGGGCCGGGTATGACATTTGTCCTGCGAGGTTGATGACGGCAGGCTCTGCCGGGGATCCGCGAGCCGCGGAAGGATGAAGAACGTCACCGCAGCGGTGACCACGGCATCCGGATTTCAGGGGGCGTACGGAGATGAACGGCACGGTGGCGCAGCGGGTTTCGGTACCGGCGGCCGAAGCGGTGGACGCCGCTCCGGAGCAGCCGGCACCCGCGCCGGCCCCCGGGGACGGACGGCATCAGGCCGCTGCCGGTGTGGTTCTTCGCCTTCGAGGGGACGATGGGCGCGGTCTACGACCTGTGGCACGCCTGGCACGGCGCCTGGACGGTGGTGCTGGCGCTGGTCGCGCTCAACATCGCGGTGGGCTTCACGGTCCTGGGCCGCCGCGCCAAGCTCGTCCGCGCCATGCTGAAGAACTCCCGTACCCGCAAGATCGCCATCGGCCTGATCGCCCTGCGGGTCGGGGTCCACCTGCTGCTCGGCGCGATAGGTCTCCAGATCACCTCGTCCGCCGGACACCTGGTGATGGCCGCCTCGATGGCCGTGGTCACCGTCGCGCTGCTCTGGTTCGACCAGCGCATAGCCTTCCGCGCCCTGGGGATCGACGCCACGGCACGGTGACGCCTGGCGGACGCCGCTCAGTCGCCGCTGCCCGAGGGGGAGTTGGAGAAACTGTCGTGCCACGCGGCGCGGGCTCCGGAGTCGCCGATGCGGTACACGTCCACCACGGATCCGGCGGCGACCAGAAGGCAGAGGACGACCGCCAGCGCCCGGGCAGGCCACGAGGAGATCCAGGCCGGCCCCGACGCCCCGGCACCGTCCGGCGTATGCCGCCGGCCCGCCCACCACACGACCACGGCGAGCACGAACAGGCCCAGCGCCCACGGCAGCAGACCGTCCCCGAGTTCGGCGTGACGCCGCACCAGGGGATCCCGGCCCACGTGACGCTCCAGCCACTCACCCGCGTGCGTGGTCAGCGGCACCGAGACCAACGTCACCAGGGCGAACAACGGCAGCACCACCCCGAGCCGCCGCCCCCAGACCGGCTACGCCGCGCAGACCACCAACGCCAGCGCGGTCAACGGCACCAGGACGACGACGAGATGCACGAAGAGCACATGCGCGGGAAGCCCGCCCACGACGGTGGGGCTCATGAAAGTCCTCTCCACGGAGGTCGGCCGACACTGGCCCGTCCGTCCTGGGACGGCGGACCCCGCGCGGAAGGGAGATCCACCACGGCGGACACCGCCCGCCTCCCGGCGCGGGGAGCACAGCCTGACAGGGCAACTTCTCAGGACCCTCTGAGACTTCCGTGCCACCCGGCGCACCCGTCCCGGCCGCGAGGGGCGGCTCCGGCCACCTGACCGGATGCCGTAGGCGATCCGCCGGGTGAGGGAGTACGGCTCGTCCTCGCGCACGATTCGGCGGAGCACGGCGCCGAGAAGAATCGCGGCATTGATCGTTCCACCGTTCATCGATCGGAAGCAGGTCACCACACCATGCGTTCAACGCGTCTTCGGCAAAAGGGAACGTCCGCCGCACGCGGGCGAAGGTGGGCGGCGGCCGTCGCCTGCCTGGCCGCGGTCACGGCGGCGGGCGTCACCCCGCAGACGGCCCAGGCGGCACCCCGCCCCGACACGGCCATCACCGCCGCACAGCACCCGGGGATCGACGCGGCGGGGCTCGCCAAGTCCCTGGAGGCCGTGCACGACGCCGGGATGTACGGCATCTACGCCACCGTGCGCGACGGCAAGACCACCTGGCGCGGGGCCGCCGGGGTCGCCGACCGCGACACGGGCCGGCCGGTTACCCCCGACATGCGGCAACGGATCGGCAGCATCACCAAGTCCATGACCTCCGTGGCGCTGCTCCAGCAGGTGGCCGCGGGCCGGCTCACCCTCGACGCGCCGATCTCCCGCTACCTGCCCGGGCTGATACCCGGCAAGCGCGGCGACCAGGTCACCGTACGCATGATCCTCAGCCACACCGGCGGCATCGGCGACTACGTGGCCGGCGCCTTCCCCTCGCTGACCAAGCTCTCCCCGGCCAGCATCGACGAGGACCGCTTCCGCCACATCTCCCCGGCGCAGCTGGTGCGTTACGGACTCGACGCGCCTGCCACCGGTGCCCCCGGCCAGCGCTTCGTGTACTCCAACACCGACTACATCATCGCGGGCCTGCTCCTGGGCCGGCTCACCGGACAGGACCCGGTGCGCTACATCACCCACAACGTCATCGAGCGGGCCGGCCTCCACCACACCTACTTCCCCCGCACCCCCTACATCAGCGGCCCGCACCCCAAGATGTACGAGTCGCTGTACGGGCTGATCGACCCGCCGCGCGACTACAGCACCTACGACATGTCCTGGGGGTGGACGGCCGGCGCGGTGATATCCACCACCTCGGACCTGGACACCTTCTACCGCGCCCTGCTCCAAGGACGCCTGATACCGCGCGCCCAGCTCACGCAGATGATGACGCCGGTGGCCGCCGAGGGCAACGAGTTGATGCGGTACGGCCTGGGCCTCTACAGCAGGGAGCTGCCGTGCGGCACCTTCTGGGGACACGACGGCGCGGTCTTCGGTGCTGGGACGCTCGCACTGTCCAGCGGTGACGGCAGCCGCCAGGTGGCGGTCGGCTACAACCTGATGAAGTACGAGAAGCTCGACGCCAGCGGTCACGTCCTGCCCAGCCCGATCGACCAGGCCCTCGTTGACTTCGCGGTACGCGCACTGTGCGGCCCCGCGAAGACGGGCAAGCAGCAGGCGAACAAGCCGTCGCTCGTCGCGCCGACCGTCGTCAACCTGCCGCAGTGGCTGGTCACCTCCGGACCGGACCGGGCGGACGCGGTCGCCCGCCTCACGGCGCGCTGATCCCGTAGCGCACGGTTGGGGACCGACCCCTGTGCCGTCGCGGCCCGGCCGTCCGGTGGGCCGCGAGGCGCCGGGTTCAGAAGAGCGCCTGCGGTTCGCGGGGGTCGTCGAGCGGTTCCAGCCCGGCGGTGAAAGCGGCGTCGCCCGGCGCGGGGTGCAGCGCCCAGCCGGCCAGCAGCCGGGTGTCCAGCAGCACCAGCCCTGCGGCGGTGTCCAGATAGAGGTCCGAGCCGATGCGGCAGGCGAGGCGCCCGGTGACGGTCTGCCCCGGTTCCAGAGGTTGGACGGCGGCGGTGGGAACGAGTCCGGAGGGAGGGAGCCCGTAGGCGGTGGTGTGGTCGGTGACGTGCGGTTCGCGGGGCGTCTGGCCGATGGGCGGCCAAGCGGGGAGGGCGTGGACGCGTTCGGCGGTGGCGAGCAGTTCGGCGGCGCGTTCGCCGGGGGTGCCGGGTCGCGCGCGGGCGGTGCGTTTGCGTTGCGCGGCGACCCGGTCGGGGAGGCCGAGCGCGGTGGTCAGCAGGTGTTCGCTGCGGCGCGCGGCCATCAGGGTCCCGGTCGAGACGACGGTGGAGGAGAGCGCGCCCTGCTCCAACAGCCGTGTGCTGCCGCGTTCTTCGGCCGTGATGCCCACCTTGACCACGCTGCCGTGATGGGCGAGGTAGACGGCGAAGGCCCGCGGATCGTCGGGCCGGGTGTCGGCGGCGATGGACGACGAACGGTCGAGCGCGGTGCACGTCGCGCACTGGGCGCCCCGGGTCCGCGCCGGGACGGGAGCGCCGGCCGGACAGGGCACCCGGCGTCCGGCCCGCCACACCCCGACGCACCGGCGGTCGGCGCCGACGGTGAAGGCGGGTTCGGCACCGAGGGGTAGCGGGCTCGTCCGTACGGTGGCGTGCGCGAGGGTAGGGGAGGTGGGTGCCGCCGGCGTAGGGGATGCGGCCGGTGCGGCGGGCGCGGCCCATTCCAGGAGTGGCGTCTCCTGGCGCCAGATCAGGCCGATCGCGCGCCAGGCGGGGGAGGTGGCACCGGAGGGTGCGGCGGATCGGGGGGCCGAGGGGGTCGCGGACCCGGCGCCGCCGGCCGGGCCGCGGGTCGCGCCGGACGCCGCGTCCGTGCCCGTCCCGGGGTCCTCTCCCGTGCCCGCCATGGTCCCGACCCTACCGTGCCGCACCGGAGGACCCTCGGCTGACGGTGTTGTCGACGGCACCCCGGATGTCCGCGCGGAACGAGGTACGTAATGATCGAAGTCCATAATAACCTATTACCAACGGAGGGTGTCGTGGACGCCGGGATCGTGCGGGACTGGATCGAGGACTGGGTCGTCTCGCGGGGCGCGGCGCCCCCTCGGCCGGAACCGTGGGGGTACACGGTCGACGTCGGACTTCCCGACCAGGTGACCCGCCATGTGCTCACCGAGACCGACCGGCCGCTGATACGCAAGCTCACCGAGAACGTCACCGCCCCCGGCACCTGGCTCAAGGTCTTCCTCCCCGCCGAGGAGGTGGCCCCCGCCGTCGGCCCCGGGTGGCGCTTCGACGATCCGTGCTTCCTGATGTCGACCGCGCTGAGCCCCGCGCCGGTGACCGTGCCCGACGGTTACCGGTTGCGCACCTGGGCCCGGGGTGGCGTCGTCCAGGCCTGTGTCTTCGCCGCAGACGGGGCGTTCGCGGCGCGCGGCCGGATCGCCCGGCCACCGGGCGCCACGGCGGCCGTCGTCGACCAGGTGGAGACCGCCCCCGCGCACCGCCGCAAGGGCCTGGGCGGTGTCGTCATGCGCACCTTGGCCAACGCCGCCGCCGAGACCGGGGCCACCACCGGTGTGCTCGGCGCGACGCGGGCCGGCCGCGCCCTCTACGAAACGCTCGGCTGGCACACCGACGCCCCGTTGACCGGGCTCGTGCGCGAGTCCCCTCCCGCCTGACCGGCGCCCTCCGGACACGCGGACGGCACGTTGCCCACGCCTGCGGCCTGCGGGACGATCGGGGGACCGGAGTGCCTGAAGGGGCGTGAGGGCATGGCGACCGTCGTGCTGGTCGGAACGTTGGACACCAAGGGCGCCGTGTACGCCTGGATGCGGGACCGGTTGCGCGCCCACGGCTGCGACGTCGTCCTCGTCGACACCGGAATCCTCGCTTCCGGCAGGGACGTTCCCGTCCCGGACGTCGGCGCGGAGGAGGTCGCGCGGGCCGCCGGCTGCGAACTGCGCGCGTTGCGCGCGGCCGGCGACCGAGGCGCCGCCATCGCCGCCATGGCCCGCGGCGCCGCCTCCGTCGTCCTCGGCCTGTACCGCGCCGGCCGCCTCGACGCGATCCTCGCGGCCGGCGGCAGCTGCGGCTCCGCCATCGCCGCCCACGCCATGCGCGCCCTGCCGATCGGCGTCCCCAAACTCCTCGTCAGCACGATGGCCTCCGGCGACGTCAGCCCCTACGTGGGCGACTGCGACCTCACCCTCACCTACAGCGTGACCGACATCGCCGGCCTCGACCCCATCTCCCGCCGCATCCTCGCCAACGCCGTATCCGCCACCGCCGCCATGGCCCACCCCACCCCGGCCGCGCCTGCCTCGCCCCCTGCCGCCACCGACGGCGTCGGCTCGCCCGACGCCACGTCGCGCTCTGCTTCTGACGCCCCGGATGCCACGTCCCCCGTTGGCGCCGGCCCAGTTGGCCCTCCCAGCGCCCCGCTGCCCCCTGCCTCCGGCGTCCCGCCGGTAACTGGCGGCTCCGCCGGGTCCGTCCCGCTGAGTCCTGCCTCCGGCGCTCTGGCCGCGGCGTCCGTTTCCGGTGACGGGCCCGACTCCACCTCTGGTGGTCCGCTTGCCTCTCCTGCGCCCGCCGCGACGCCTGTGCCGGGCGCGCCCCCTGCCTCCGGCGCCCCGCCGGTAACTGGCGACTCCGCCGCGCCCGTCCCGCTCGCGTCCGGCGCGCCATCCGCCCCCGGCGGCAGCCGCGTTGTCGCCGCGTCCATGTTCGGCGTGACGACGTCGGCGGTGGAGGCGGCTCGGGGGCGGTTGGAGGGGTTGGGGTACGAGGTGGTGGTGTTCCATGCGACGGGGGCCGGGGGGAGGGCGTTGGAGAGGCTGGTGGGGGAGGGGGTCTTCGCGGGGGTGCTGGATCTGACCACGACGGAGTTGGCCGACGAGGCGGTGGGCGGGGTGTTGAGCGCCGGGCCGGGGCGGCTCACCGCGGCCGGGGCGGCCGGGATCCCGCAGGTGGTCGCGCCGGGAGCGCTCGACATGGTCAACTTCGGGCCGCCGGGGACGGTACCGGAACGCTTCGCCGGACGGCGGTTGCTCGCGCACAATCCGACCGTGACCCTGATGCGTACCACCGCCGAGGAGATGGCCCGCGTCGGCGCGGAGATCGGGCGGCGGCTGGCCGGTGCGCGGGGGGCGGCGGAGGTGTGGTGGCCGTTGCGCGGGGTGTCGGCCGTGGACGCCGAGGGGGCGCCGTTCCACGACCCGGAGGCGGACGCGGCGGGCCTGGCGGCGCTGCGTACCGTACTCCGAGGCAGCCACGTCGTGCTGCGTGAGATCGACGCCCACCTCAACGCCCCGGAGTTCGCCCTGGCCGCCGCCGACCGGTTGCACGAGCTGATCACGGCGGCCCCCGTCCCGTCCGAGGACGGCCCAGGGGAACGTCGCCACAGCGGTTGTCGGTGAAGACGGATCGCGGTCGGCTGGCACAGCGCTCCACATCGCCGCTGGGGTTCCGTTCCCCGGCCGACGTGGACCACGATCCGATCGCGCCGCGGAAGCACCCCCAACGCGGGTGGGCACTAGTTGGTTCCCGCGGTGAGCTCGCTGAACAGCTTGTTCGCCGACTCCGAGGCGAACTGGCGCTGGAGTTCGGCACGGGCGATCCGCTTCTTGAAATCGCCCTCGGGAAGGGCGGATCCGGCGTTGTGCATGGTGTCGGTGATCCATGTGGCGAACGCCTGGTAGTTCCAGATGTGCGGCAGGCAGGTCTCCGAGTAGGTGTCGAGGAGACGGGAGTCGCCTTCCGTCGCGTGGCGGATCACGGCGCGGGCGAAGACCTCGGCGTCGTGCAGGGCGAGGTGGATGCCCTTGGCGCTCATCGGCGGGACGATGTGGGCGGCGTCGCCGAGGAGGTACAGCTTGCCGTGGCTCATCGGGTCGAAGACCACGCTGCGCAGCGGAACGATCTGCTTGGACAGGATCTCGCCGCGTGAGGGCGGGGTGCCGAAGCGGGCTTCCAGCTCGCTCCAGACGCGCTCGTCGGGCCACTGTTCGGGGGGTGTCGTCGACCGCGCACTGGAGGTAGACGCGGCTGGCCCCGGGGCCGCGGGGGATCATGCCGGCCAGGCCCAGTTCGTGGATCGCCATGCCGGACGGGCTGGTCGGGGTGGCGGCCAGGACGCTGAGCCAGGAGTAGCCGTACGCGTGGGAGTACTCGGTCAGGGCCGTGGTGGGGATGCTGCGGCGGGAGATGCCGTGGAAGCCGTCGCAGCCGGCGATGAGGTCGCAGTCGACGGCCCGGGCCGTTCCGTCGGCGTCCTGGTAGCGCACGACGGGGTGATCCTCGGTGAGGTTCGCCAGGGTGACGTCGGCGGCTTCGTAGCGCAGGTCGCCGCCTTCGCGCAGGAAGACCTCGGTGAGGTTGTGCACGAGGACCTGCTGCGGGCAGAACAGGCTCTCGTTGTCGTCCTCGTCCACATCGACCGGCACCGGGTGGCCGTCGATGTAGAAGGCGCCTGCGCTGTGCGGGACCGGGTCGCCCGCCAAGACCTCCGCCAGTGGCGGCGCGGAGCCGGTCGTCGTCGCCTTCCGGCAGGTGGAGGGAGTGCTCGGCGGCGTCCACCAGCTCGTCCACGACGACGGTGAGCAGTCGCCGGTGGGCGCCGGGGCGCCGCTCCGGGCTGTCGGTGAGCGCGAGGAGCGCTTCGCGCAGCAGCGGGCTGACGGCGAAGACACTGGGGTGGTCCACGAGTTGTGCGCACAGGTCGAGCGGGACCTGGAGGAGGCGTACGTCGGTCCGGCCGTAGAAGCGGTGGGAGTGCGCGAAGCGCGGGGGCGTCCAGGTGACGCGGTTGGCCGGGGCGACCCAGGTTCCGCGGTCGGTGGCGGTGGCCAGCGTGCCGGCGGCGGCATAGACGAGTTGCCCCACCGCGTGCGAGTGGGGGGGGGCGAGTCGGTAGCCGTGGGGCAGCCACGCGCCACCTTGCAGCGGCTTCGCGTGCGGACGGGGGTGCGTCGACGAGGGCTGGCGGTCTTCCGGCATCAGGCGTTCAGTCAACCACCCCGCCCCGCACGCGACCACGCCTCGTGCGTCTCGCCTGTCGGCAACGATCGTTCGACGACAGGCAGGCGACGCGTCCGAAGTTCCGCGCGCTCCTCGACAACGCGCGGCCCGGGGACACCGCGCGCATCTGCGGGGCCGAGGGCGGACGCCGCCCCGCCGTGGCGGCCGGCAGGACCGAGGACGTGCGCACCACTACCATCGGCCGGGCCCGCCGCGTGTACGAGAACCGGCTCCGGGCACTCGTGCCGGACCGTGATCGTTCTCACCGACAACCGCCGCACCCACGTTTCCCCGAGGCCGGAGGAGATCCCATGAAACGTTCCGACGTCCTGCGCCGCCTCCACGCGAAGGCCGAGGCCGGACGCCCGGTGATCGGCGCCGGGGCGGGCACCGGGCTGACCGCCAGGTGCGCCGTGGCCGGCGGGGCCGATCTGCTGATCGTGTACAACTCGGGGCGGTTCCGGATGGCGGGGCGCGGGTCGCTGGCGGGGTTGCTGCCGTACGGGGACGCCAACGCGATCGTGGTGGAGATGGCGCGGGAGGTGCTGCCGCTCATCGGCGACGTGCCGGTGCTCGCCGGGGTGTGCGGGACCGATCCCTTCCGCGACATGGGGCGTTTCCTGGACGAGTTGCGGGCCATGGGCTTCGCGGGGGTGCAGAACTTCCCGACGGTCGGCCTGTACGACGGCACCTTCCGGGTCAACCTGGAGGAGACCGGCATGGGTTACGGGCTGGAGGTCGACATGATCCGGCTGGCCCGGGAGCGTGACCTGCTCACCGCGCCCTACGTCTTCGACCCCGACCAGGCCGCCGACATGGCCCGGGCCGGGGCCGACGTCCTCGTACCGCACGTCGGCCTGACCACCAAGGGCACCGTCGGCGCCGCCACCGCCCTCACCCTCGACCAGGCCGCCGAGGCCGTCCAGCGCATGCACGACGCCGCGAAACGGGTCGACCCGGCGATCCTGGTGCTCTGCCACGGCGGCCCGATCGCCGAGCCGGAGGACGTCCGGTACGTGCTGGAGCACACCGAGGGCGTCGTCGGCTTCTTCGGCGCCTCCTCCATCGAGCGCCTGCCGACCGAGCTGGCCGTCACCGAACGCACCCGGGCGTTCGCCTCCCTCACCCCGCGGCGCCCGGCGGCCGGCCCGCCCGGTCCCGTACCCGAGCCGGAAGGCGGCGACCCGGCCTGCCTGCTGCACCTGGTGTGTCCCGAGTGCGGCGGGATCCCCGACGCGCCGGGGGCCACCGTTTGCCCCCGGTGCGGCGAACCGCTGCCTTCCGGCGGTTGAGACACGCGGCGAAGACACGCGGCCGAAACGCCGTCAGTCCGGCCACAGTTCGGTGCCGCGCGCCGCCACCAGCTCGGCGATCCGGTCCACCGCCCGCCCGGCCGGCAGCGCGGGCAGCCGGCGGCCGTCCCGCAACCGCAGCGCCACCTCGTCACCGGCGGCCTCCCGCGCGCCGATCACCGCCTGGTACGGAACGAGCCGGGCGGCACGCACCCGGGCGCCCAGGCTGCCGTCCTCGGGGCCGACGAGTTCCGCCCGCAGCCCCCGTTGGACGCAGCGTTCCACCAGCGCCCTGGCCCGCGGCACCTCCGCCTCGGAGACCGGCAGCGCCACCAGCTGGACCGGGGCCAGCCAGCCGGGGAAGGCGCCGCCGTACACCTCCACCAGGTGGGCCACGGCCCGCTCCACGCTGCCGATGACACTGCGGTGCACCATGACCGGCCGGTGCCTGCCGCCGTCCGCGCCCACGTAGCGCAGGTCGAAGCGGGCCGGCTGGTGCAGATCGACCTGGACGGTGGACAAGGTGGCCTCCCGCCCGGCCCCGTCGGCGATCTGGACGTCGATCTTCGGGCCGTAGAACGCCGCTTCGCCCCGCACCGCCTCGTACCGCACGCCGGAGGCGTCGAGCACCTCGGTGAGCAGGGCGGAGGCACGCCGCCACATCGCGGGGTCGGCGACGTACTTCCCGCCCTCGTCCGGCAGCGACAGGCGGTAGCGGGCGGCGTGGATGCCCAGGTCGCGGTAGGCCCGGGCGATCAGTTCCAGCGCCGAACGGGCCTCGTCGGCCACCTGCTCCAGCGAGCAGAAGATATGCGCGTCGTTGAGCTGGATCGCCCGCACCCGGGTGAGCCCGCCCAGCACGCCCGACAGCTCGGAACGGAACATGCCGCCCAACTCGGCGACGCGCAACGGCAGTTCACGGTAGCTGCGGGCCCGGGAACGGTAGATCAACGCGTGGTGCGGGCACAGGCTGGGCCGCAGCACCATCTGCTCGCCGCCGAGGTCCATCGGCGGATACATGTCGTCGGCGTAGTGCGACCAGTGCCCGGAGATCTCGTACAGCTCGCGTTTGCCCAGCACCGGTGAGTACACGTGGCGGTAGCCGGCCCGGCGCTCGACGTCGCGGATGTACTCCTCCAGGGTGTGGCGGATCACCGCGCCGTCCGGCAGCCAGTAGGGCAGGCCCGCGCCGATCAGCGGGTCGGTGTCGAACAGGCCGAGTTCGCGGCCGAGCTTGCGGTGGTCGTACACGGTGGTCTCCTCACGGACGGAGGGCGGATGACCACACGGCGAAGCCCCGGGGCACCCGCCCCGGGGCTTCGACTCAAGACAACGGTCAGCGCGCCGGGACTCTCCTCGGCGTCGTCGTGACGTTGGCAGCGCGCTTCATACCGGCGACGCTAACAGAAGACCCCGTCCCCGTCACCCGGTTAAGATCCGGCCTCCGGCCGCTCGTGGCTGCCGTAGGCACGGGTGATGATCTCCATGCCGTGCCCGGCCGGGTCCATGAAGTAGACCCCGCGCCCGCCGTGGTTGTGGTTGATCTCGCCGGGTTGCTTCAGGTGCGGATCGGCGTAGTGGTCGATCCCGGCCGCCCGGATGCGGTCGTAGGCCGCGTCGAACTCCTCCTCCGAGACGAGGAACGCGTAGTGCTGGAGGACGATCGACTCGGCCGGGGCGGTGGCGAAGTCGAGGGTGACGCCGTTGGCGGTGGCCACCGGGACGAACGGGCCCCATTCCGGCCCGACCTCGAGTCCGAGGATGTGCGCCAGGAACCGGGCGGACTCACGGTTGTCCTTGGCGTGAACGATGGTGTGGTTGAACTGTACCGACACTGTGGAATGCCTCCGTAAGGCAAACTCACGGGCACCTCCATGCCTCACCCGGTCGGTGACCGACACGCGATGCCGTGATCGTGATGCTAACCACCGCCCGCCCGGACGTCGAGTGCCTTCCCCCGCCGGGCCGCCGGGTGTGATCCGCCCCGGTCCGTGCGGTATTGCCGCTGCGGTACCGGCTGCCTGCTGCCAGACTGTCTGCCCATGGACGACGACAGTGGCGGGCCGGCCCGGGCCGCCGGGAACCACGCCGCGGGTGCCGGGCGTGTTCGGCGGCTGGAGGTACACGGATGAGGAACGAGCTGGTCGGCACGGTGACCACACCCGCGCTGGTGGTCGACGTCGAGGTGCTGGAACGCAACATCGCGCGGATGGCGGAGACCGGCCGCACCGCCGGTTTCGCGCTGCGCCCGCACGCCAAGACCCACAAATGCCCGCAGATCGCCCGGCGGCAGCTCGCGGCCGGCGCGACCGGGCTGACGGTGGCCACGATCGGGGAGGCCGAGGTCTTCGCCGCGGCCGGGGCCGACGACCTGTTCATCGGGTACCCGCTGTGGGCCGACGAGGGCAAGGCACGCCGGCTGCGCGCGCTGGCGGACCGCACCGCGCTGCGGCTGGCCGCCGACTCCGCGGCCGGCGCGCGACGCCTGGGCGAGGCGGTCCGCGGCGCCGACCGGCCGGTGCAACTGCTGGTGGAGATCGACAGCGGCCACCACCGTACCGGGGTGCGCCCCGCCGACGCGGTCGAGGTGGCCCGCGCGGCGGCCGACGCCGGGCTGGACGTCGCCGGTGTCTTCACCTTCCCCGGACACGGCTACGGACACGACGCGCAGGCCAGGGAACGGGCCGCGCGCGACGAGGAACGGGCGCTGGGCGAGGCCGCCGAGGCGCTGCGCTCCGCCGGCCTCGACGTCCGGGTGGTCAGCGGCGGCTCGACCCCGACCGCGGGACGGTGGCGGCCGGACGGCCCGGTGGACGAACTGCGGCCCGGCGTCTACGTGTTCAACGACGCGGCACAACTGGCCATGGGCTCCTGCGCCGCCGCCGACATCGCGCTGTACGCCCTCGCCACGGTGGTCAGCGTGCCCGCCCCGGACCGCTTCGTGCTCGACGCCGGGAGCAAGGTCATCGGCGCCGACACCACACCGTGGGTCTCCGGCCACGGCCACCTCCCGGACTTCCCCGGCGCCGCGGTGACGGCGCTGTCGGAACACCACGCCACGGTCACCCTCCCGGCGGGGACGGCGGCACCAGGGCTCGGCTCGCTGGTCGCCGTGGTGCCCAACCACGTGTGCGCCGCGGTCAACCTCGTCGACGAACTGGTGGTCGTCGACGGCACCGGGGTCGTGGACCGCTGGCCGGTGGCGGCCCGCGGGGCCAACGGCTGACGGCCCCGGCGGCCGGCCCCGGCCGGGCCGTCCCGCGCCGCTGAAACGTTCCGCACGTCGCCCGCGTCCCGCCCGTCCCGTCGCACCGAAAGCCGGAGCCGCATGCCCTGCCCCGTCATACCCCCGCCGCCACGTGCCGACGCAGGACCGCAGAAGGCGCACGGTGCCCGATGGTGACGCTGCGGGCGGAGACGGGGGCGCCGGTCACGGCGGGGCCGGGCACCCGGTGGACGGCGCCGCGCCGTGCGGGGCGCGCGGCGTGGTGGCCGCGGGCGGCGCCGGCCGTGCTGGCGCTGGCGATCGGGCTGTGGGGCATCGACCGGCACGGCAGCGTGTGGCGCGACGAGGCCGCCTCCTACGAGGTCGCGCGGCGCAGCCTCGCCGAGATATGGCACATGCTCGGCTCGGTGGACGCCGTGCACGGGCTGTACTACCTGCTGCTGCACTGCCTGTTCACCGTGTTCCCGGGCGGACTGGTGGCGCTGCGGCTGCCGTCGGTGCTGGCGATCGCGGCAGCCGCCACCGGCACCGCCGCGCTGGGCCGCCGGCTGGCCGGGCCCCGGGTGGGGCTCGCCGCCGGACTGGTCTTCCCGGTCATCCCCGAGGTGCAGCGGTACGCGCAGGAGGGGCGCTCCTACGCGCTGGTCTGCGCGGTCGTGGTGGCGGCCACCCATCTGCTGCTGCGGGCGGTGGCCGCCAACTCGCCGCTGCGCTGGGCGGGTTACTCGGTCACCGTGCTCGTCGCCTGCCTGCTGCACGAGTTCGCGGTGCTGGCGCTGCTGGCGCACGGGGTGACGTTGGCGGTGACCCGTACCCCCTTCCGGGCGCTGCGGGCGTGGGGGGTGGCGGTGGCGGTGGCCGCGGCCGGGCTGGCCCCGCTGGCCGCCGTCAGCTGCCGGCAGTCGGCGCAGGTGGCGTGGATACCGCCGGTGGGCCCGCGCGGCCTGCTGGGGTTCGCCACGCTGGCGCTGACCGGGCTCGGGTGCGCCCTGGTGGCCCGGGGCGTCAAGGGGATCGGCCGGCTGTGCGCGGTGGCGCTGCCGCTGCTGCTGGTGCCGCCCGCCGCGCTGCTGCTGGTGTCGCTGCTGGACCGGGTGTACGTGGGCCGGTACGTGTTCTACGCCGAGGTGGGGCTGGCGTTGCTGCTGGGCGCCGCGGTGGAGGCGGTCCGGCGGATCGCGGTACGGCGCGGGGTGCCCCGGGGCTGGCCGGTGGCGGTGGTGGCGGCGACGGCGCTGGCGCTGCTGCCGTACTCGGTGCGGTTGCGTACCGCGCAGAGCCGGACCGACGACGTCGCGGCGGCGGCCCGGGTGGTGCGCCAGTACGCCGCTCCCGGCGCGGGGGTGCTCTTCATCCCCGCCGAACGCCGGGAGTCCGCGGTCGCCTTCCCCCGCGACTACCGGGGCGTGGCCGACCTCGCGCTCGACCGTGACGCGGTGACCTCCGGCACGCTGGTGGGCACCGAGGTGCCGGCCGGGGCCATCGGCGAACGGATGCGCGCCACCTCCCGGGTCATCACCGTCACCGACCCCGCCGCCCGTCCCGGCCCCGGCGACACCCCGCAGGACGCCGCCAAGTGGCGTGCCCTGCGGCATGACTTCGAGCCCTGCGACCGTTCCCGCGTGCCCGGCCTGGTGGTCACCGAGTACGTCCGCCGCGGCGCCTGCCGCCCGGCCTTCCCGCACCGGACGCGCGCCCGGGGCCCGGAGCCCCGGGCGCGCCGCCGGTGAGGGCGCCGGGACCTCAGCCCGGCTGGACCGGCCCGCTCCCCTCGTCCGTCCGCTCGACGACGAGCAGGTCGACGGCGGCCAGGTCGATGCCGCGCAGCAGCCGTCCGGACAGGCGCGCCACCTGTTCCCGGACGGCGGGTACCACCTCTCTCGCGGTCAGTCTCGCCGCGAGGTCCAACTCCAGCACCACGCGCAGCGATCCGCGGGGCAGCCGGTCCCACGGATGCGTGTGGTCGTCCGGGCCCTGCGGGCCGAGCGCGTACAGCCGGCAGCCACGGGTCCGTACCCCGGGCACCCGTTCGGCCGCGATCCGGAAGATCCGGGCCACCGCGACCTCGGCGCTCCACACGTCGTGGCCGGCGACGGCGGCCGGTCCGCCCGGCACCCGGACGGGGTCCCGTTCCGCCTGGTCATGTTCCCCGGCCGGGACGTCCGGCTCCACCGGCCACCGGCGCCGGCACCATCGCCGCGTCAACTCCTCGTCATCGTTCACCATCACCCGCACATCGCCTCCGTCGGTCGATGCCGTCCCCCGTAGCCGGCGGATCGGACCCCCACCGCCGCCCTCCACCGGACGCACCGCGGGCGCCGCGGCGTGGCCCTCGGGCAGCGTGGCTCTCTTCTGCCCGCGATCCGACAGGCGAAGCACGCCGCGCCGGCCTTCCCCGGGCGCGCGGTCCGGGCGTACCGCGCCAGGCGCCCCGGTGCCCGGAAACCGGTGGCCCCGCGGCCCGTACGGGACGATGATGGAGGTGTGCGAAGGGCCCGAGCACCGAGCTGGCAGATACGGATCGCGAGCCCGACCACCCTGGTGACCGGGTTGTACGTGCGCGACGCGGCGGGGCTGCGCCCGCCCCGCACCGGGGTCGACGTGCCCGCGCTCGCCCCCGAGGTCCCCGTGCTCCCCGGCCCCGCCGCCCTGGCGACGCCCCGCACGGCCGAGCTGTGGGCCCGCTGGTGGCACGCCGCCCTGCACGCCCCGGACGGCGCCCACCCCGGCTTCGACGCGCCCGAACTCGGCGCCCTGCTGAGCGAGTGCGGCCCCGCCGCCACGGAGTGGACCACCGCCCGCGGACGCGAGCACGCCCACGCGGTGACCCACGGCGAACGGCGCGGCGCCGAAGGACGGTTCGCCCGCGGGGTCGCGGTCCAACTCGGCCGCGCCATGCGGCCGTTCGACCTCCACGTCATCCTGCTGCCGCTGGCCGGCGCCTTCGCCCTGCGGTACGCCGCCGCCCGCGTCCTGGTCAGCCACGCCCTGCGGGACGACGCGGCGGCGTACGAACGGTGGCTGGTACCGGTGATCGAGGAGCTGGCCTGAGCGCGGTCACTCCGGCCGGGGATCCCAGCGGAAGCGGCGGACCGCCACCGCCGAGGCGGCCGTCGCCCACAGCAGCAGGACGCCGCAGCTCCGCCACGGCACCCCGGAGCCACCGGAGGCCAGGGCGGTCAGCAGCGCGTCGTTGAAGGGCTTCACCGGCAGCGCGCCCGCGACGGCGTTCAGCGCGGCGGAGTGGATCGGCAGGTACGTCCCGGAGACGAAGGTGAGCGGGAAGCTCACCAACTGCACGACCGGCGGCGCGGCTTCCGCGTCGCGGATCAGCGAGGCCACCGCCACCCCCAGCGCGCAGAAGGCGCCCGCGCCGAGCACCAGCACCACGACGAGCGCCGGCCACCGCGAAATGGCGGGCAGCGGCACCCCGTACAGCCGGCCCACCCCGGCGATCAGCAGCACGTCCACCACGCTCACCAGCACGCAGTGCGCCAGCAGACCCGCGACGTACACCGCGGCCGGCAGCGGAGTCGCCCGGACGCGCTTGAGGACGCCGTGCTGCCGCCGCGCCGACAGCACGATCGCCAACTGGCTGTAGCAGGAGCCCAGTACGGAGACCGCGGCGATGGTCGCCGTGTAGTACTGGAGCGCGGACCGCCCGTAGTAGAACCCCGTCGCCCCGACGCCGCCGAACAGCGCGCCGAAGACCGCCATCACCACGACCGGGAAGACGAAGGTGAAGAACGCGCTCTGCGGGTTGCGCCAGAACGTCAGCTGCTCGTAGCGGATCTGGTGCCACAGCAGGGCGGCGCCCCGGCGCGGTGCGGCGCTCATCGCACGCCCCCTTCCGGGGCGGGTTCCGGAACGCCGCGGTCCGGGCCGGTCAGGCGCAGATAGACGTCCTCCAGGCTGGGCCGGTCGACCGTCAGCCGGGCCAGTACGGTGCCACGGCGCAGCGCCCAGCCGGTCAGCAGGTGCAGCGATTCGGTCGGCTCCGCGCAGTCCACCGCCACCAGGCCGTCCGCGTCCGGCACGGCGGCCACCGGCAGTTCGGCCGGCGGGCACCCCGGCGGCGGCTCGAAACGGATCCGGGCCCGCGCGGTGTCGCGTCCGCCCAGCGTCGCCGGGGTGCCCTCGGCCACGATCCGTCCGCCGGAGACCACCGCGACCCGGTCGGCCAGCGCCTGCGCCTCGGCCATGGAATGCGTGGTGAGCAGGATCGTCGTCCCCGCGTCGCGCAGTCGCCGGACGAGCCGCCAGGCGGACCGGCGCGCGTTGGGGTCGAACCCGGTGGTCGGCTCGTCCAGGAAGAGCAGGTCCGGGTCGCCGACCAGCCCCAGCGCCAGGTCCAGGCGCCGCTTCTGCCCGCCGGAGAGCGCGCGGACCCTCCGGCGCTCCAGCCCGGCGAGGCCGACCGCGCCGATCACCTCGTCCACGTCGCGCGGCGCCGGGTAGTACCCCGCGTCGCGGGCGACCGTCTCGCGGACGGTCAGATACGGCTCCACCGCGAGATCCTGGAGCACCAGCCCGGTCCGCTCCCGCAGGACGCGCGCGGTGGCCCGGTCGCCCGGGTCGAGGCCGAGCACCTCGACCCGCCCGGCGTCCCGGGCGCGGAACCCCTCCAGGATCTCCAGGGTGGTGGTCTTGCCGGCGCCGTTGCGGCCGAGCAGTGCGAAGACCTCCCCGCGCCCCACGGTGAAGTCCACCCCGTCCACCGCCCGTACGGGGCCGTAGCTCTTGCGCAGCGCCTCCACCACGACCGCCGGCGTCCCGTGGGGGCGCCCGTGCGGGCCGTCGTCACGTCTCCTCATGGGTTCCATGCCCGCATTCCACGGCAGCCGGTCCGGCGTGCGGCAGAGCGGGCGGTCGGCTCCGGGGACGACGAAAGGCCGGTGACGCCCCGGCGGCATACGACTTTCGTAGGGTCCGCCCGGAACGGAGGTCGGCGATCCCGGCCGGGCGGGCGGAGCGGCGACGCGGGTGGCCTACGGTATGCCGCATGACCGATGGACCGTGGCACCGCCGGCACCCGATCGCGGTGGACGTGGCGTTCGCGGTCACCTTCGTGCTGCTCGACACCGGTGTCACGCTGGTCGGCGGCAGCTGGTGGCCGCGGCACCCGGGCCCGCTCGCCTGGGCCCTGCTGGGCGGACAGGCGGTGGCCTGCGCCTCGCTGGCGCTGCGCCGTGTCGTGCCGATCACCGTGGTCGGCGTGCTCGGCGCGTTCACCCTCGTGCTGACGCTGCTGATCACACCGGGGGGCGCGCTGACCCCGGCGCACCCGGGGACCATGTGGGCGCCCGCCTCGACCGTGCCTGCGGCCTACGCCCCGCTGTACCACCGGCGCCACCGCGCGGCCGCCTTCGCCACCCTGGCCGTGTGCACCCTGGTCGTCATGCGGCCGTGGGACCCGTCGGTCAGCGTCATGACGGTCGGGCTGCTGCGCACCGCCCTCGGCCCGCTGCTGGCGCTCTACTTCGACGCCCGCCGCCGACTCGTCCAGGCGCTGGTCGAACGGGCCGAACGGGCCGAACGCGAACGCCATCTCCTCGCCGAACAGGCCCGCGCCGAGGAACGCGCCCGGCTGGCCGGCGAGATGCACGACGTGGTCACCCACCGGGTGAGCCTGATGGTGCTCCAGGCCGGAGCCCTGCGGGTGACGGCCGGGGACGAGGCGACCCGGCAGGCCGCGGAGGAACTGCGCGCCGCCGGCTGCCAGGCCCTCGACGAACTCCGGGACCTCGTCGGCATCCTGCGCGCCGCCCCGGACGGCGACCGCACGCCCTCGGTCGCGGGCTTCGCGGACCTCGTCGCCGAGTCCGCCGCCGTAGGCGTCCCGACCGAACTGACCGAGGTGGGCGACCCGGCGCTCGCCTCACCGGTGGTCGGCCGCACCGCCTACCGCGTGCTGCGCGAGGCGCTGACCAACGTGCGCAAGCACGCGCCCGGCGCGCGGGTCACCGTACGGGTCGAGTACGACCCGGCGCGGATACGGCTCACGGTGCGCAACACCGCGCCGACCGGCGGACCCGGCGCCCTCGCCGGCACCGGATCCGGCCTCGGCCTGGCCCATCTGCGCCACCGCATCGAGCTGTTGCACGGCACGCTGCGCGCCGGACCCGGCCCGGACGGCGGGTTCCGCGTCGAGGCGACGCTGCCCGCGTACGTACCGACCGTGGAACCGGTGGGGTGAGCATGGCACGGGTCGTGGTGGTGGACGACGAGCCCATGGTCTGCGTGTTCCTGCGGACCATTCTCGGTTCGGCCGAGGACATCGAGGTGGTCGGCGAGGCGCACGACGGGGCGGCCGGCGTCGAGGCGGTCCTGCGCAGCCGCCCGGACGTCGTCCTGATGGACCTGCGGATGCCGGGCATGGACGGGCTCGCCGCCATCGAACGCATCACGGCGCTCGCGGACCCGCCGCGCATCGTGGTGCTGACGACGTTCGACGCCGACCAGTACGTGCTGCGCGCGCTGCGGGCAGGCGCCACCGGGTTCCTGGTCAAGTCCACCCCGCCGGAAGAGCTGATCGGGCTGGTGCGGACGGCGGCCCAGGGCCACACCGTCCTGTCGCCGTCGGCCGCCCGTCGGCTCGTCGCGGCGTCGACGGACGGCCTCACCGCCCGCGACCGGGCCCGCGAACTGGTCGGCACGCTGACCGAACGGGAGGTCCAGGTGCTGGCCGGACTCGGGGCGGGGCTGTCCAACGCGCAGATCGCCGCCCGGCTGTTCCTCTCCGAGGCCACGGTCAAGGGCTACGTCTCCCGCACGCTCGACAAGCTGGGGTGCGTCAACCGCACCCAGGCCGGGCTGCTCGCCCACGACGCGGGGATCGCCGATGACGGACCTGCCGGCGAGCGGCGGTGAAACGTCACGCCCCGCGGGCCACCAGCAGATCGACCACGTACCGCTCCTCCACCCTCCCGTCCGGGAACACCGCCCGCAGCCGCTCCCGTTCGGCGGCGAAGAAGGCACGGTTGCGTCCCTCGTCCAGCACCAGGAACGCCGAGCGGCTGCCGAGGTTGGCCAGGTGGGTGTCGAGGGGGACGGTACGGCTCCAGGGGATGCGGTGGCGGACCACGCGCAGCCCGTCGAGGCCGGCCAGCCGGACGGCCTCGGCGTCGTCGGGGCGTTCCCGGGCCGGCGGTTCCACCCCGCAGTGCTCCGCGACGCGCCGGTGCTGCTCGGCGATCCACGGGGCGTCGGACGCCTGCGTGTTCCACCACACCGCGAGGGCGCCGTCCGGACGCAGGACGCGCAGCGCCTCCGGTACGGAACGCGTGGTGTCGGTCCACTGCCACGACTGCGCGTAGGTGATCAGGTCGAGCGAACCGCCGGTCATGGGCAGCGCGTTGCCGTCGCCGCGTACCACCGGCAGCCCGGGGAGGGCCGCCCGGAACTGCGTCGCCATCCCGGCGCCGGGCTCCACGGCCACCACGTCGGCGCCGCGCTCGCGCAACAGGGCGGTGGCGATCCCGGTCCCGGCCCCCACGTCGGCGACCCTGGCCCCCGCGAGCGGACGCCCGGCGTCCGCCTCGACGGCGTCCAACACGGCGGAGGGGTACGAGGGGCGGCTCGCCGCGTACCGCGCGGCGGCCCGGTCGAACGAACGGGCGCGGGAGAGGTCGGTCATCGCACCATCCTGCCCCGTCCGCCGCACGACGCGCCCTCCGTACGCCCGAACCCCCAGCTCACCCACACGAAGGACGACCATCCGGCCAACTCGGCGGCGACGTACGCCCATTTCACTGGCATATGCCCTGTTGGCGGCGAGGCCGGATCGACGGTGCCGACGTATCGGGATGTTTCGCCCCTCTCTCCTCGCCGCATCACTCACAGTAGTCAGACAAGCAGGACATGTGAGGAGGGACGACCATGCGTATCCTGCGTGCGGCCATGGTGGCGTTCGGCGCCACCGCGCTGCTGGCCACCGGGGTGGCGCCGGCCGCTTCGGCGACCCCCGCGACCAGCGGCTACGACCGCTGCCCGGAGGGCTACTTCTGCGAGTTCTCCTGGGTCAACGGCGAGGGCTCCATCTGCAAGTGGAAGGAGGCGCGGACCTACGACACCTACGTCAAGTGCCCGTGGGCGCCCAGCGCCAACGTGCGCTCCGTCTTCAACAACGGTCCGCGGAAGCGGGAATACTTCCTGTCCACCAACTTCCGCGACCGCGTCGGCAGCACCGGGCCCAACGGCCGGGGCAACCTGACCGGCAGCTACAAGATCCGTTCCCACCGCTGGGCCTGACCGCCCCCGCGGACGGAACCCGGCCGGGTTCCGTCCGCCCCTCACGCCCGGGACGCCGCGCGGAACGGCAGCCGCGCCACCAGCCCCGCCGCACCGACGCCCAGCAGCCCGAGCGCAATCGTGAGCCCGAGCCACCGCAGCGCCAGCAGATGCCACAGTCCCGCCGCGTCGTCCGGACCGGCCGGGTCGTACACCACCCGCGTCCCGCCGTCCGACCCACCCACCCGCCCGCACGTACAGCCTGCCGTCGATCTTCCTCTCGTACGTGAAGACCCGGCCCCCGCTCCCCGGCCCCGCCGCGAACTCCAGCCCCACCCCCGCGACCAGCAACACCACCGGCACGACGACGTACCGCCACCCCGCTGCCATGGCGGTCACCCTACCGGGGGGCCGGAATGCCCGGTCCTACACGTGGTGCTTCTCGATCGCCTCGAAGATGTCGGTGTCGGTCTCCCGCTGCCACCCCGGCAGGTCGGGCCAGTCGGCCACGTACGCGGGCTTGGGGTCCTCGAAGTGCTTGTACATCTGGGCCGTCCAGCAGACCGCCACGAACCGGCCCTTCTGCTCACGGCTGAGCCGCGCGGCGTGCCCGCCACTGAGGTCGAGGAACTGCCGGACCTGTTCGTACACCGCCCCGGCGGCCTCACGTTCCCACTCCGGCGTCTCCTCCCACGGCGTGACGTAACCGGGTTTCGGCTCACCCGGAAAATGCGCCCGGACACCCGCGATCCACGCCTCCCGGAACAACCGCGCACCGGTGGTCTGCGACATGCGTGCACCTCTCATCACGCCGTGGTGGTCAACGACCCGATCCCGGCGGTCAGTTCGGCGACCCGTTCGTCACCGCTGGTGGGGCCGAGGTCGGCGCGTAGTCCCTGGAGTCTACGGACGACGTACCCGGAACCGGATTCCCGGGATCGCCGCGCGACGGGAACGTGCGTAGACCGGGCGCGCCGACCGCCCCGACCCCCCGGGAACCGGACCTCACCGGCCGGTCCCGGGGCGTCGGGGCGGCAGGGATCGGGCGTTACGACATGGCGTTCTTCACCGACTGGAACCAGCTCGCCGGGCCGGAGGGGCCGAGGGAGTTGAAGTATTCCCAGCCGGCGACGCCGGCGAAGTCGGGGTAGGAGGAGACGAGGGAGGTGATGGTGGAGGTGAGTTGGTCGGGGGAGACGTAGCCGGAGCAGTTGTCGGGGTTGGTGACGGTGCCGGCGACGACGCGGCTGGCGGAGAAGCCGGCCGCGACGACGTCGTCGTAGGAGGAGGTATCGCTCAGGTCGCCCCAGCCGCAGTAGAACTGGGCATTGTACCAGTTGATCTGGGAGCCCGCCTGCTGTTCGAGGGAGGCGTAGCTGAAGCCGCCGGAGAAGGCGGAGGAGCCGGCCAGGTCGGTGGCGACCGGGGCCAGGGTGATGACGAAGCCGCTGCCGAAGTCGGCGCGCAGTTGCGAGATCAGGTGCTTGGTGTCGGCGAGGGAGAACGACTCCTCGATGTCGAGGTCGATGCCGTTCAGGTGGTAGGTGCGCAGGGTGGTGCGGAGCAGGCCGTAGTACTTGCCGAAGTTGGCGTGCAGGTTGGCGTAGGAACCCTGGGCGGCGCCGCCCAGCATGGCCTCCACCCGGGTGCCGGAGCGTTGCAGGGCGGCCAGGTCGGACCACATGGTGGTGAACTTGGCGGCGGACGGCGGGTCGTCGTTGAGGTGGATGGTGCCGTCGCCGTTGAGGTGGAAGGCGGCCAGCTCGATGTCGGTGGCGGTGCCGCCGAGCGGGCGTGGGGAGACGTAGGTCTGGCTGCCGTCGGCGTTGGTGACGTACTGGGTCTGGTAGTAGGCGACGACGTGGCGGGCGGTGGCCGCGGACGCGCGGGCGGTGCCGGTGACGGCGAAGACGCACGCCAGCACGGCGGCCAGCACGGCGGGCAGCAGCGCCCGCGGTCGGCCTGGAGCGATCGGCATGGGATGCCTCCGGGGATCGGAAGCCGGCCGGGACGGGACGTGCCGCGGCCGGGCGGGACGGACGGAGCGGTTGCGGAGCCGGTGCCGATGACGGATACCCGGGCGCCGACGGGGCGGCACCGGTCGCGTGGTGCGGTCGGTGCGATGTGGTCCGCGGTACGGAACGGGCCGCCGCCCGCCCGGTGTCTTCGTTCGGCGAGCGGCGCCCTGACGCGACAACACCCGTACCGCGCGGCGCTCTGATCGCCGGACTATGCTCCGCCCGCCCGGCGCTGTCAAGGCGTCGCGACACGACTCGGCGGCGCGGGCGGCTACTTGACCGATTTAGCTCGCCACCTCACGCGGTGGCGCCGTGCTCTCCCGGGCCACCAGTTCCGGGGTGGGCGCCTGCACGCTGCGTTGCGCCGGACCGCCGGCCACCGCCTCCAGCACGGCCGCCGCCAGCAGCTCGCCCAGCGCGAAGGTGTCCCTGGTCAGCGCGGTCAGCGAGGGGTGCATCAGCCGGGCGAGCACCGAGTCGTCGAAGGCCACGATCGACAGGTCGCCGGGGACCGAGAGCCCCATCTCGATCGCCACCCCGAGCCCGGCCACCGCCATGATGTCGCTGTCGTAGACGATCGCGGTCGGCCGGGGTCGGCGGGAGAGCAGGGTACGGGTGACGGTGGCCCCCTCCGCGTCGCTGAAGTCGGTGGGGGAGGAGGTGGCGTCGGTCAGGCCGAGCCGCCGCGCCGCGTCCCGCAGCGCCCTGGTGCGCCGCTGGGTGTGCCAGAAGTCGGGGAGCCCGGCCACGTGCGCGATGCGGCGGTGGCCCAGCGCGGCCAGGTATTCCACGATCCGCAGCATCGCGGCCCGGTCGTCGGCCCACACGTTGGGCAGCGAGCCGTGCTTGCCCGGCCCGCCCAGCACGATGCACGGCAGTCCGGAGCGCTCCAGTTCGGCCACCCGGGGGTCGCGGGCGCGCAGGTCGAACAGGACCACCCCGTCCACGTGGTGCTCCGAGTGCCATCTGCGGTAGGTCTCGATCTCCGCCTCGATGGACTCCACGATCAGCAGTTGCAGCCCCACGCCGTGGCCGGAGAGCCCCGCCTGGAGGCCGGAGATGAGCTGGGCGTAGAAGGGCTCGACGCCCAGCGTGCGGGCCGGGCGGGCGGAGACCAGGCCCACCATGCCGGCCTTGGCGCCACCGAGCGCCCGGGCCGCGCTGTGCGGGCGCCAGCCCATCTGCTCGGCCACCCGCAGAATCCGGGCCCGGGTCGAGTCGCTCACCCCGGGCCGGCCGTTGAGGGCGAACGACACCGCGCCCTTGGAGACGCCGGACCGGGCGGCGATGTCACCGATCGTGGGCCTGCTCATCGCATCAACCTTCCACCCAGTAATCGAGCGTGGAGAGTGCCTCGTTGGACCTCTTGACACCCGCACATGGTAAGGGCATAGTTCCCGGCGACTAAACCGCTTTAGTCATACGGTTTCGAAAAAAGACGCGGCGCTACGGTGAGCCTTCCGGCTCCGACAGGAGGGGTGCCCCATGTTCGGCAGACCTATCGGCAGGCACAGGGCGCTCGCGGCGGCTGCGACCGTCGTCGCCCTCGGCGTCACCGCGACCGGGTGCGGGGTCGGCGACGGCACCGCGGGCAAGGACGGCTCCGGCCCCGTGGTGGCCTCCGACGCCCCGCTCAAGGGGGCCATCACGTTCCAGACCTGGTCGCTCAAGAACCCCACGTTCACCCCGTACTTCACCTCGCTGATCTCGTCGTTCGAGCGGGAACACCCGGGCACCCACGTCAACTGGGTCGACCAGCCCGGCGACGGCTACGCCGACAAGGTGGTCAGCCAGGTCGTCGGCCACAGCCTGCCCGACGTGGTCAACCTGCCGCCCGACATCGCGTATTCGGTGGCGAAGACCGGCGGCCTGCTCGACCTGGGCCGCAACGACCCGCGGATCACCTCGGAGTACGTGGCCAGCGCGCTGAAGGCGTACACCTACCCGAGGTTGAAGGGCACCTACGGCTTCCCCTGGTACCTGGGGGCCGACATGAACTACTGGAACAAGGCGATGTTCCTCAAGGACGGCCTCGACCCGGAGCACCCGCCGACCACCCTGGACGAGCTGATCGCCCAGGCGAAGACGATGCACGACCGCTCCGGCGGCAAGGACTACCTGATGAGCAGCGCGCCCGGGCTCGGCGACATCGTCAACACCGGCACCGCGCTGATGAACGCCGACGGCACCAAGTTCGTCTTCAACACCCCGGCCGCCGCCGCCATGCTCGACAAGTACCGCGCGGCGTACCAGGCCGGATACCTCCCCGCCGACGTGCTCAACAAGAACTACGAGGGCAACAACGCGCTCTTCCTCAAGCAGGTCGTCGCCTGGACCACCGGGCAGGGCAACGGCATCCAGACGGTGGCGCAGACCAACCCCTCACTGGCCAAGCAGATGATCCCGTCGCCGTCGATCGGCACCCCCAAGCTCAACGTGCAGGGCGTGTCGGTGTCGGCGAAGAGCAAGAACCTCCCGCTGGCGCTGGCCTTCGCCAGGTACGTCACCGACAACGCCAACCAGGCCGCCTTCATCACGTACGCCCCGGGCTTCGTGCCGGGCACCGCCGAGGCGGCCAAGGACCCCAAGTACTCCGGCGGGAACGGCGGTCCGGAGGCGAAGGCGGCGGCCATCGACTACCAGGACATGCGCAAGGCGGTGGACTTCACCCCGCCGGTGTGGTCCACGGCCATGGACACCTACCTCGCCCAGCAGATCGCGCAGGCGGTTACCGGCAAGGAGACCTCACGCCAGGCGCTGGACAACGCCGTCGCCCGGGCCAACCAGCTGCTCGCCGACTGACGGACCCGGGCCGGGTCCGGCGCCCTTCCCCGTACCGGACCCGGCCCCGCGACAAGGAGAAACCACGATGCGATACCACCGGTGGTACACCCCCTGGCTGCTGGTCGTGCCCGCGCTCGTCTGGCTGGCGGTCTTCGGCCTGTGGCCGGCCCTCAACACCGGGGTGCTGTCGTTCACCAACGTACGGACCCTCACCGGTGGCCGCTTCACCGGCCTCGCCAACTACCTCGCCATCTGGCACGACCCGCAGGTCTACGACGCGGTGCTCAACACCGTGCTGTACATGGTGGTGTGCGTGCCGCTGCTGACCGTGGTACCGCTCCTGCTGGCCCTGCTGGTCGAACGCAACCTGCCGTTCATCGGCTTCTTCCGCACCGTCTTCTACTTCCCGGTGGTCGCCTCCGCCGTGGTGGTGGCGGTGATCTGGCAGTGGCTGCTGGACGACCGGGGGCTGGTCAACGGGCTGGCGCAGCAGGCCGGACTGGTGCACCACGCCATCCCGTTCCTGACCGGACGGTGGCTGCTGCTGGGCAGCGCCATCGCGCTCACGGTGTGGAAGGGGCTCGGCTACTACATGATCGTCTACCTGTCGGCGCTCGGCAACGTCAGCCGCGACCTGTACGAGGCCGCGGCGGTGGACGGCGCCGGGCCGCTGCGCCGCCTGGTGTCGGTGACCGTCCCCGGGGTACGCCGCACCATGGTGCTGGTCTCGGTGCTGGTCGCGGTCTCCGCGATGCGGGTCTTCACCGAGCTGTACATCCTCGGCGGCAGCACCGGCGGGGTCGGCGGACAGGACGTCTCCTTGGTGATGCTCATCCAGAACTCCGCGGCCGGCGCCGACGGCCGCCTCGGCCACGCCTCCGCGCTCAGCGTGCTCCTGTTCCTCATCACCCTCGCCCCGATGCTGCTGCTGGCCCGGCTCAACCGTAAGGCGGACGCATGACCATCACCCGCGACCAGGCCGTCCCGCCGGCCGCGCCGGCCACCCGTCCCGTCACCCGGCGCCGTTCGCGTACCTTCGGACGGCTCGGCCCGGCCGGGATCACCGCGCGTTACGCCGGGCTGCTGGTGGTGCTCGCCATCACCGTGGGACCGCTGCTGTGGGAGCTGTCGACCTCGCTGAAGAGCGTGGCCGAGGACGTCTTCACCACCAACCCGAGCTTCCTGCCCGCCCACCCCACCTTCCACAACTACCAGAAGGTGGCGCACACCATCCCGGTGTGGCACTTCGCCGCCAACTCGCTGGTCGTCGCCGTGCTCGGGGTGGGCGGCAACGTGGTGGGCGCCTCGGTCGCCGGGTTCGCCCTGGCCCGGCTGGAGTTCCGCGGGCGCCGGCTGGTGTACGGGCTCTTCCTGTCCACCCTGGTGCTGCCCGGTGAGGTCACCATCATCTCGCAGTACCAGACGGTGACCCGGCTCGGGCTCGCCGACAGCCTGCTCGGGGTGGCGCTGCCCGGCATGATCGGCGCCCTCAACGTCCTGCTGATGCGCAACGCGTTCCTGGCCATCCCCGCCGAACTCGACGCGGCGGCGGCCATCGACGGCGCCAACGCCTGGCAGCGGCTGTGGCACATCGGGCTGCCCGCGGTCCGCGGCACCCTCAGCGTCATCGCCATCCTGTCGTTCATCGGCGCCTGGGACGACTTCCTGTGGCCGCTGCTCGTCCTCAACAGCCCCGACAAGCTCACGCTCACCGTGGGCCTGGCCTATCTGCAGAGCACCTTCTCGGTCGATCCGCGCACCATCGCGGCGGGCGCCATGATCGCCCTGCTGCCGATCCTGGTGCTCTTCGTCGCCGTCCAGCGTTACTTCTTCAAGGGCGTCGGTGAGGGCGCCGTGAAAGGTTGACCATGCCCGAGACGGCCATCCGCTCCGTGACGTCCACCGAGTGCTTCACCGGCCCCGCGGACCGCCCCCGCCAGGTGGTCCGGGTCACCGTGGACCGCCGGCTCGCCGAACCCGGGACGGTCACCGTCACCGGGCGCGGCGTCACCGGCGAGGCCCGGCTGCCCGCCGGCGAGGGCGAGGTGACCGTCGAAGCCGCCGTCGGCACCGGGGACCACCCGGTCGGCACCCGGATCCCGGTCGAGGTCTGCGTCCGGCCCGGCGGAGAACGGGCCACCGGCGAACTCGTGGTCGCCGAACCCGGCTGGACCATGTACATGATCCCGCACTTCCACTACGACCCGGTGTGGTGGAACACCCAGGCCGCCTACACCGTCACCTGGGAACTCCAGGGCAACGACGGCACCACCCGGCCGGTGTGGGAACGCAACGGGTTCAACCTGGTCCGCGCCCACCTGGAGATGGCCGCCGCCGACCCCGACTACACCTTCGTGCTCGCCGAGGTCGACTACCTCAAGCCGTTCTGGGACGTCCACCCCGAACACCGGGCCACCCTGCGGCAGTTGATCGCGGCCGGCCGGGTGGAGATCGTGGGCGGCACCTACAACGAGCCCAACACCAACCTCACCGGCTCCGAGACCACCATCCGCAACCTGGTCCACGGCGTCGGCTACCAGCGCGACATCATGGGCGCCGACCCGCGCACCGCCTGGCAGCTCGACGTCTTCGGCCACGACCCGCAGTTCCCCGGACTGGTCGCCGAGGCCGGACTGACCAGCAGTTCCTGGGCCCGCGGGCCGTTCCACCAGTGGGGACCCATCCTCACCACCTGGAACGGGGTCGGCGGCGACGCCGGGGTGATGCAGTTCCCCGCCGAGTTCGAATGGCTCTCGCCGTCCGGCCGCGGGGTGCTCACCCACTACATGCCCAACCACTACTCGGCCGGCTGGTGGATGGACTCCTCGGCCACCCTGGCGGAGGCCGAGGAGAAGGTGTACGACCTCTTCCTCGCCGTCAAACCGGCCGCCGCCACCCGCAACACGCTGCTGCCGGTGGGCACCGACTACACCCCGCCCAACAAGTGGGTCACCGAGATCCACCGCGACTGGAACAGCCGCTACCTGTGGCCGCGGTTCGTGTGCGGCCTGCCGCGTGACTTCTTCGCCGCGGTCCGCGCCGAGCTGGACGCCCGGGGCGTCGCGCCGACCCCGATCAGCCGGGACATGAACCCCGTCTACACCGGCAAGGACGTGTCGTACATCGACACCAAGCAGGCCCAGCGCGCCGCCGAGACCGCCGCCACCGACGCCGAGAAGCTCGCCGCCTTCGCCGACCTGCTCGGCGCCGGCCGCTACCCGCACGCCACCATGGACAAGGTGTGGCGCCAACTCGCCTACGGCGCCCACCACGACGCCATCACCGGCTCGGAGTCCGACCAGGTCTACATCGACCTGGTGACCGGCTGGCGGGAGGCCCACGACCTGGCCGCCGAGGTCCGCGACACCGCGCTGACCGCCCTCCTCGACCGGGTGGACACCACCGGCGACGGCCACGCCCTCGTGGTCACCAACACCCTCGCCTTCCACCGCACCGACCTGGTGCGCGTCACCGTCCCCCGGCGGGCCGCCACCGGCGGCGTCCGCCTGTGCGACGACACCGGCGCCGAGGTGCCCTGCGTCGTGGAGGCCGGCGACGACACCTGCCTGACGCTGGCGTTCGTGGCCCGCGACGTACCCCCCACCGGCTGGCGTACCTGGCGGCTGACCTGGGAGGACGACGCTGCCCCGGCGCACTGGGAACGGCAGTCGGACGGCGCGGCGCGGATCGCCGGCGACCACTTCGAGATCACCGCCGACCCCGCGCGTGGCGGTGCGCTGAGCGCCGTCCGCGACCTGGTGACCGGCCGTGACCTGCTGCGCCCCGGAGCCCTCGGCAACGAACTGTGGGTCTACGACGAGTACCCGGCCCACCCGCAGTTCGGCGAGGGCCCCTGGCACCTGCTGCCCACCGGCCGGGTGGTCACCTCCGGCGCGACCGCCGCCGAGTCGGTCCACGTCGAGCACAGCCCGGCCGGCCGGCGCCTGGTGGTCACCGGCACCGTCGGCGAGGTCCGCTACGAGCAGCGCGTCACCTTGTGGCACGGCCTGGACCGGGCCGAATTCCGCACCCGGGTACTGGACTTCACCGGCGCCGACCGGCTGCTGCGGGTCCGCTTCGGCTGCGACGTACCCGGCGCCCGGCCGGTCAGCGAGGTGGCCGGCGCCGTGGTGGCCCGCGGCTTCGCGCTCACCGAGGAGGACACCGCCGAGGCACCGTGGACCCTGGACAACCCCGCCAACACGTTCTTCGCCCTCGGCAGCACCGCCCACCTGCGACTGCGCTCACCGCAGGGCGCCCCGCTCGGCGACGCCGCCCTCGCCGTCGCCGAGATCGTGGTCGCCGAGCCGGAACACGCCGCCCGCGACGCCCGCGACCTCGTGGTGGCCCTCGCCCGCGCCGGGGTCACCGCCACCACCTCCACCGCCCGCGGCGCCCGCTATGGCCACCTGCGCACCGACTCCAACCTCCCCGACATCCGCGTCGTGCTCGGCGGCCCCGACACCAACCCGCTCGCCCGCGAGGTGCTGGCCGCGGCCGGCGCCCGCCACACCGAGGAGTTCGACCGCGCGCTCGCCGCGCACGGCTCGGTACGGCTGCTGGTACCCGGCCGCACCTCGGTGGAGGACGCCTGGGTGGCCGGCGCCGACCTGCGGGACGTCACCGCGCTGCCCACGCTGCTGGTCGCCGGCCGCGACCCGGAACGGCTGGCCGCCGAGATCGCCGCGCTCGCCGCCGAGTTCACCTCCGGCAGCGCCGCCGACGCGGTCACCGCCGACCCCGGGCCGCTGACCCGGTGGGACGGCCACACCGTGGGCCTGCTCAGCCGCGGCCTGCCCGGCTTCGCCGTCGGCCCCGCCGGGGACCTCCAGCTCTCCCTGCTGCGGTCGTGCACCGGCTGGCCCTCCGGCGTCTGGCTCGACCCGCCGCTGCGCCGCGCCCCGGACGGCTCCTCCTTCCAACTCCAGCACTGGACGCACGACTTCGACTACGCGCTGGTCTCCGGCGCCGGAGACTGGCGGGCGGCCCAACTGGTGGCGCGCGGCGCCGAGTTCACCACGCCGCTGCTCGCCCGGACGGTCGCCGCGCACCCCGGTCCGCTGCCCGCCACCCACTCGCTGCTGCGGGTCACCCCGGAACGCCAGGTGCACGTCCAGGCGGTCAAGGCGGCCGGAAACCCGTACGCCACCGGGGCGTCCACGGTCGGCCGCGCCGCCGACGGGGTCACCGTACGCCTGGTGGAGACCACCGGCCGCCCGGTACGGGCCACCGTCTCCACCCCGTTCGGCTGGCGCGACGCCCACCGCACCGACCTGCTGGAACAGCGGCGCACCGGGTCCGTGCTCGACGGCCGCGACATCACGCTGCCGCTCGACGGCGCCGAGATCGCCACCGTGGTCGCCGTCCCGGCCGGTGCGGCCCAGGCCGGAACCGGGTCCGGAACCGAGGCCGGAACCGGGGCCGACCGGCCGCTCGGCCGCGAACACGAGACCGCCCAGCCGGTCTACGCGCGCTACTGGCTGCACAACCGCGGCCCGGCCCCCGCCGGATTCCTCCCGGTCAGCATCACCGCCGACCCCGTCGTGCACCACGTCGGGGCGGGCACCGCGCTCACCGCCTCGGTCACCGTCGCCTCCCACCACACCGACGCCGCCGTGGAGTCCACGGTCCGCGTCACCGTACCGGCGGGCTGGAGCGCCGACCCCGGGGCCCGGCCGCTGCGCCTCGCGCCCGGCGGCCACACCCGGTTCCCGCTGACCGTCACCGCGCCGCCGGACGCCGCCCCCGGACTCCACTTCGGCCGCGTCTCGGTGGCCGTGGGCGAGGACACCGTGGAGGACGTCCTCACCCTGCTGGTGCCCGGCGGACCCGCCGACGAGGTGGTCCCGCCGCCGCCCGGCCCCGAACGCGACCACGGCGAGCAGACCCAGGGCACCCGCGCGGCCACCGCCCGCCCCCTCGGCCTCGACCTCGCCGTGGTCACCGAGGAGGTCACCGTGGCCCCCGGCGGACGTGCCCGGCTCACCGTCCGCGCCACCAGCCACGCCGCGGACGCCGTCGACGGCGAGGCGATGGTGGTCAGCCCCTGGGGCACCTGGGAGGCGATCCGGCCGTACACCACCGGGTTCCACCTGGCGCCCGGCGCCGCCACCGACATCACCTTCGAGGTCGCGCCGCCGGTGGACGCCGAACCGGGCCACTGGTGGGCCATGGTGAAGCTGATGTGGTTCGGCCGGGTGCACTACAGCGCCGCCGTGCCGGTCCGGGTCGGCCACCGGTGAGCGCCGGGCACGCCGCCGCCCAGGCACAGCGCACCGCCGAGGTGATCGGCACGGTGCACGGCAGGCCGGTACGGCGGGACCGGCTCGACCGGCGGCTGGCCGCGCTGCGGAACGGGCCGGGCGCCGCCGCGCTGCCGGTGGCGGGCAGCGGGGAGGGCCGCCAGCTCGTGCGGTGGACGGCTCACGTGCTCTTCACCGAGGAGTTGTGCGCCGGGCTGGCCCGCCGCGCCGGGGTGGACACCGGGGCCGCGCCGCCGCCGCTCGACGCGCTCGGCGCGGTGCAGCTCGGCTCCGTCAACGCCGCGGCGTGGCGCTCGCATCCGGCGGTGGGCGCCCTGTTCACCGCGTTCGCCGGTGCGGTGGCGCGGCGGCCGGCCCCGGTGGCGCCGGCGGTACGGCGGTGGCGGCTGGCGGTCGCCGAGGGGGCCACCCCGCAGGCCGCCGCCGGTGCCCGCCCGGCGTCGATCGGCTGGACCACGCTGGCCGATCTGCCGCTCGCCCTCGCCGACGCCGCCCGCCCGCTCGCCCCCGGAGAACACAGCGCGCCGGTGTACGCCGCCGGGACCTGGCACGTGGTGCACGCCGTCGAGGTGGCCGACGCCCCGCTCACCGCCCCCGGCCCGGACCGCCCCGACCCCACCGTCCTGGTCGCCTTCGCCCGCCGGCTCGATCTGGAACGCGCCCGCTCCGTCCGCCCGGCCCCCGGCTTCGAGCACCCCGGCGACCCGGCCCAGCCCGACAACACCCATCGGCATTAGGGGAGTTCACGTGTCCGCACCGTGGTGGCACCAGGCCGTGCTCTACCAGGTCTACCCCCGCAGCTTCGCCGACGGGGACGGTGACGGCACCGGTGACCTCAAGGGGCTGCGGGACCGGCTGCCGTACCTCGCCGCGCTCGGCGTGGACGCGCTGTGGATCTGCCCGTGGTACCCCTCACCGTGGGCCGACGGCGGATACGACGTCACCGACCACCGCGGGGTCCACCCGCTCCTGGGCACCCTCGCCGACGCCGAGGAACTGGTGGCGGCGGCCCACGCGCAGGACCTGCGCGTCCTGCTCGACCTGGTGCCCAACCACACCGCCACCGACCACCCGTGGTTCCGCGCGGCCCTCGCCGCCGGACCCGGCTCTCCGGAACGGCGGCGCTACCACTTCCACGACGGACACGGCGACGCGCCCCCCACCGACTGGCGCGGCGCCTACGGCCGTCCGGTGTGGAGCCGCGTCACCGAACCCGACGGCACCCCGGGCCAGTGGTACCTCCACCTGTTCGGACCCCAGCAGCCCGACCTCGACTGGTCCCACCCCGACGTGTCCGCCGCCTTCGACGAGGTGCTGCGCTTCTGGTTCGACCGCGGCGTGGACGGTCTGCGCGTCGACGTCGCCCACGCCATCGCCAAGGCCCCCGGACTGCGTGACGACGGCCGCCACCCGTACTGGGACCGCGACGAGGTGCACGACGTCCACCGGCGCTGGCGGGCCGCCGCCGACACCCGTACCCCGCCGCGCTTCCTGATCGGCGAGGTGTGGGTGGACGGCCCCGAACGCCTCGCCCGCTACGTGCGCCCCGGCGAACTGCACTCGGTGTTCGCCTTCGACCTCCTCACCGCGCCGTGGCGGGCCGGACACCTGCGGCGTGCCGTCGACGGCACGCTGGAGGCGTTGGGCCGGGTCGGCGCCGCGCCCACCTGGGTGCTCGGCAACCACGACGCGGTGCGCCAGGTCTCCCGGTACGGCCGCCCCCAGCCGTGGCATCCGGTACGGGAGTCGGGGGAGCTGGACGACGCCTGGGAGGACCTGGCGCTGGGCCGCCGCCGGGCCCGGGCCGCCGCCTTGCTGATGCTGGCGCTGCCCGGCGGTGCCTGCCTCTACCAGGGCGAGGAACTGGGCCTGGAGGAGGTGGAGGACCTCCCCGAGGCGCTGCTGGAGGACCCCAACTGGGAGCTGTCCGGCCGCACCGACCGGGGCCGGGACGGCTGCCGCGTCCCCCTGCCGTGGACCCCGGACGGCCCCTGGCTCGGCTTCGGCGGCCCGCCCTGGCTGCCGCAGCCGCCCGCCTGGCGCCGCCTCGCCGCCTCCGTCCAGGACGGCGACCCCGGCTCCACCCTGGAGCTGTACCGCGCCGCCCTGCGCCTGCGCCCCGCGCACCACGGCCCGCTGCGCTGGCTCGACGCCCCCGCCGACGTCCTCGATCTCACCCGCGGCGGGACCACCCGGTGCGTGGTCAACCTCTCCGCCGGCCGCCACCGGCTGCCCGCCGGTCACCAAGTGCTGCTGGCCAGCGGCGAGTTGGACGGTGACCGGCTGCCCCCGGACACCACGGTGTGGCTCCGCCCGGCACCGTGAAGGGCCGGGCGGAGCGGTGGTCACGCCGCGCGCCGGGACAGCCGCAACGTGACGATCTGGAACGGACGCAGCGTCAGCTCCACGGTGTCCCCGTCCACCACCGGCGCCGCCGCCTGGGCGAGCGGACGTTCCAGCAGGTCGCACTCGACGGCGCCGGCCAGCGTGAACCCGGCGGTGAGCCGGGCCCGGGCCCGGCCGCCATGGGCCTCGTACGCCCGCACCACCACGTCCCCGCTCCCGTCGTCGGCCAGCTTCACGGCGCTGAGCACCACCGCGTCCCGGTCCACCGAGACCAGCGGCGCCACCACCGCGTCCCCGGGCACCCGGCGCTCCGGCAGCCCGACGCGGTACCCCTCGCGCACCGCGTCGCCCACCGAGGCCCCCGGCACCAGCGCGTACCGGAAGCGGTGGACGCCCTGGTCGGTGTGGGGGTCGGGGAACCGGGGCGCGCGCAGCAGGGAGAGCCGTACCGTGGTGGTGGTGCCCGGCTCCGCGGCGCGTACGGTACGGGTCACGTCGTGACCGTAGGTGGACGCGGTGACCACGGCGACCCCCCAGCCGGGCTCCTCGACGTGGACGAAGCGGTGGTTGCACGCCTCGAACTTGGCGGCCTCCCAGCTGGTGTTGGTGTGGGTCGGCCGGTACAGATGGCCGAACTGGGTCTCCGCGGCGTAGCGGTCGGCGTGCACGTCGAGCGGGAAGGCGACCTTGAGGAACTTCTCGGTCTCGTGCCAGTCCACCTCGGTGTCGAACTCCAGCCGCGCGGCGCCCGGTTGGAGCGTCAGCGTCTGGACCGCCCGCGAGGAACCGAAGGACCGCACCACCCGCACCGCCACCGCGTCCGGGCCGTCGGCGGTGAGCGCCACCTCGTCGGCGTCCACCAGGTCGGTGACGCTGTTGCGGTAGAACTGGTCGACGTCCCACGCGTCCCACATGTTGGGGAAGTCGGGGTGGATCTGGAGCAGGTTGGCCGCGGTCCCCGGGGCGAGCGTCTCCCGACCGGCCGCGACGTCGTACGCCGAGACCACCAGCCCGCGGCCGTCCACCACGACCCGCAGCACGCCGTTGTCGAGCAGGAAACCGCCCTCGGCACGGGCCGTCGCGGCGCAGCCGCCGGGCGCCGGCGCGGCCGGGCGGGCGCCGCCGGCCGGGATGCCGCCCCGCTCGTGCGGCGCGGCGTTGAAGACCACCTCACCGCCGCCGTCGGCCGCCCCGGCCAGCGCCCGCTGCGCCGCGCCGATCACCGACTCCAGCTCGGCGGCGACCGCCGCGTACGTCTTCTCCGCCTCCCGGTGCACCCACGCGATCGACGAGCCCGGCAGGATGTCGTGGAACTGGTGGAGCAGCACCGTCTTCCAGATCCGGTCCAACTCCTCGTACGGGTACGGGAAGCCGGTGCGTACCGCGGCCGTGGCGGCCCACAGCTCGGCCTCGCGCAGCAGGTTCTCGCTGCGCCGGTTGCCCTGCTTGGTGCCGGCCTGGCTGGTCAGCGTGGCGCGGTGCAACTCCAGGTAGAGCTCGCCGACCCACACCGGCGGCTGCGGGTACTCGGCCTGCGCGGCGGCGAAGAACTCCGCGGGCCGGCCCCACTCGACGGTCGCCGAGCCCTCCAGGTTCCGCAGCCGGGCCGCCTTGGCCACCATCTCCCGGGTGGTGCCCCCGCCGCCGTCGCCCCAGCCGGTCGGCGCCAGCGAGTTGCGGGCCACCCCCTTGTCCTTGAAGTTCCGCGCGGCGTGCGCGATCTCCTTGCCGGACACCGAGCAGTTGTAGGTGTCCACCGGCGGGAAGTGGGTGAAGATCCGGGTGCCGTCGATCCCCTCCCACCAGAACGTGTGGTGCGGGAACCGGTTCACCTGGCTCCAGGAGATCTTCTGCGTCAGCAGCCACTTGGCCCCGGCCGCCTTGATGATCTGCGGCAGCCCGGCGGCGAAGCCGAACGTGTCCGGCAGCCACGCCTCCTCGCACTCGACGCCGAACTCCTCCAGGAAGAACCGCTTGCCGTGCACGAACTGCCGGGCCATCGCCTCCGAGCCGGGCATGTTGGTGTCGGACTCCACCCACATCCCGCCGGCCGGTACGAAGCGCCCCTCGGCCACCGCCGCCTTGACCTTGGCGTACACCTCCGGCCGGTGCTCCTTGATCCAGGCGTACTGCTGCGCCTGCGACATGGTGTAGACGAACTCGGGGTGGTCGGCCAGGAGCGCGGTCATGTTGGCGGTGGTCCGGGCCACCTTGCGGACGGTCTCGCGCAGCGGCCACAGCCACGCCGAGTCGATGTGCGCGTGGCCCACCGCGGTGACGCGGTGCGCCGACGGCTCCGCGGGGGAGGCGAGGACCCGGGCCAGCAGCTCCCGGGCGGCCGGGGCGGTGGCGCCCACGTCCTGGAGGTCGAGCGCGTCCAGCGCCCGGTCGACCGCGCGCAGGATCTCCCAGCGCCGGGCGCCCTCCACCGGCAGCTCGGCCATCAGCTCACCGAGCACCTCCAGGTCCTGCACCAGCTCCCACACCGTGGTGTCGAGGACGGCCAGGTCCATCCGCGCGAGCTTGTACTGCGGCTCGTCGCCCGCGGTCTCCTTGTCGCCCAGATCGGTGGGGAGGAAGGGGTGGTAGTCGAGGATCACCGGGTTGGCGGCGGCCTCGACGTGGAGCAGCACCTCCTCGCCGCCCAAGGCCGGGGAGCCGACCGGCACCCACTGGTTGCGCGGGTTGATCCCCTTGACCGGGGTGCCGTCCGGCCGGTAGACGAGCCCCTCGCACTGGAACCCCGGCATGTTGGCGTCGAAGCCCAGGTCGATCAGGGCCTCCACGGTGCGCCCCGCCCACCGCTGCGGCACCGTGCCGGAGACCGTGAGCCAACTCGTGCTCCACGGCGCCCCCCACGCGGCGCCGACCGCGATCGGGGTGCGCGGCGCGGCGAGCCCTTCGGCCACCGGCACCGGCTCGCCGGGCGCGGTCCAGATCCCGACCTCCAACGGCACCGACTCCGGGTACACGGCGGGGCGGATCCGTTCCTCGAGCACCCGCTTGAGGCGGGCTTCGACCAGGGTGCGGTCGTCATGCATGACAGTGCTCCGATGGCTCGCTGGTGGGGAGGAGGGTGACGGTGGACTCTCAGTGGACGTCGTGCGGTGTGACCACCTCGGTGATGCCGCGTGCGGCGAGGTGATCGGCATCGGTGGCGTGTTCGGCCAGCACCGTGGTGGGGCGCGCGCCCTGCGCGGTCAGCCGCATGAACGCCTCGAAGACCGCGCCGCCGGGGGCGCACACGGAGCGCGCGGGCGCCTGGTCGCCGGGTCCGACGTCCACCACGAGCGCCGTGGTGCGCGGGCGCGGCGCCGGTGTTTCGGTACGCCACCGGCGGACCGCCTCGGCCACCGCCCGCCCGGCCGGCTTGACCCGGCGGTCCTGGGTGAGCAGCCCGAGGCTGTACTCCAGCTCCGGGAAGTCGGCGAGCCGGCGGTCCACGTCGTGCGAGCACCACCAGGTGACCCCCCACACCTCGGGGCAGTCCAGGACGGCGTCGATGGTGGCGGTGGCGAACTCGGCCGCGTACTCGGCCGGGACGTGCGGTGCCGGGGCGCCCACCTCCTGGAGCCACACCGGGCGCCGTGGCTCGCGGGCCCACGCCTTGGCCAGCTCCACCAGGTAGGCGGCGTGCTGGGCGGTGGCGGTGGACCGGGTGCCGTAGCGCTGCGCGGTGCCGTTGAACACCCAGGAGTGGACGGCGGTGACCGCGCCGATCCGGGCGCTGTGCGCCGGGGTGAAGGGGTGGTCGTCGAGGTACCAGGCGGCGTCGTACTCGGCGTGCAGATGGAGCCGCCCGGGGGCGCCGCGCTCGCAGGCGTCCAGCATCCGGCGCAGCCAGTCGCCGGCCTGCTCGGGGGTGACGCGGTCGGGGTCGGGGTGCGGATGGCCGGAGAACTGGTTGATCTCGTTGCCGACCGTCATCCCGAGGAAGTTGGGGCGGTCCGCGAGGGCGGCGGCCAGCGTCCGCAGGTATTCCGCCTGCCCGGAGACGACGTCGGGGTCGGTGAACAGGTTGCGCCGGTGCCAGGTCGTCGTCCACGCGGGCAGGAAGTCGAAGCTGGACAGGTGGCCTTGGAGACCGTCCACGTTGACGTCGAGCCCGCGCTCGCCCGCCGCGTCGGTCAGCGCCGCCAACTGCTCGACCGCGCGCGGCCGGATCAGCGTCCGGTTCGGCTGGAACACCGGCCACAACGGGAACACCCGCACATGGTCGAAACCGAGCGCGGCGACGGAATCCAGATCCGCCCGTACCGCGTCCAGATCGAAATCCAGCCAGTGGTGGAACCAGCCGTTCGACGGGGTGTAGTTGACGCCGAAACGGGGTGAACGCGCGCTGGGCGGCGCGCCGTGCTGAGCGGCCATACTCGGCTTCAGTCCTTCGATGGGGGAGGCGGACGACGTCAGGCGCTGCGGTGCGCTGGACAATCTCCAGTACGGTGTGTGGCTTGTCAACACATTCCGTTCGGATTACCCGTGGGATGGCGCGAGTTCGCAGGCGGGGCGGGGTGAGCGAACGCTTGCGGAAGGCGACTAAAGCGCTTTACAGTGCTTCCGCTCAAGCGCATTAGTCCGGCCGTGGACGAATCGGTCGCCGAAGGAAGAACGGAGTAGCGCGACGATGCCGGCCACCCCTTCACCCGAGGAGAACGCCAACGCCGGCCCGGGGCCGGGCGGACGGCGCGCACGGGCCCGGCGGGCGACCATGAAGGACATCGCGCGCCGCGCCGGGGTCTCCGAGAGCGCCGTGTCGTTCGCCCTCAACGACCGGCCGGGGGTCTCCGAGGCGACCCGGGAACGGGTGCGGCGGGTGGCCGAACAGCTCGGCTGGCGGGCGAGTTCGGCGGCGAAGGCGCTCAGCGGGGTCGGCTCCGGCACCGTCGGCCTGGTGCTCGCCCGGCCCGCCGGGACGCTCGGCGTGGAGTCCTTCTTCCTCCAGCTGATCTCCGGCATCCAGCAGGTTCTCGCCGAACGCCAACTCGGCCTGCTCTTCCAGGTGGTGGAGGACCTCGACGCCGAATGCGCCACCTACCGCCGCTGGTGGGCGGAGCGCCGGGTGGACGGCGTCCTGGTGGTGGACCCGCGTTCCGCCGACCCCCGGCCCGGACTGCTGGACTCCCTGGCGCTGCCCACCGTGTTCGTCGGCGGGGCGCCGGAACGCCCCGACGACGCCGCGCTCTCCGTGGTGTCCGCCGACGACGCCGGGGCGATGGCCCGCGTGGTGGACCATCTGCACGGCCTCGGCCATCGCCGGATCACCCACATCGCCGGGCTGCCCGACCTGGCGCACACCGCCCGCCGGGTCGCCTCGCTGCGCGCCCAGGCCGAACGCCTCGGGCTCACCGGGGTCCGCTCGGTGACCACCGACTACTCCGACGCCCAGGGCGCCGCCGCCACCCGCCGCGTCCTCGACGAACCGGACCCGCCGACCGCCATCGTCTACGACAACGACGTGATGGCCGCCGCCGGTGTCGCCGTCGCCGCGGCCCGTGGCGTCGGCGTCCCCGCCGATCTGTCCGTCGTCGCCTGGGAGGACTCGGTGCTCTGCCGCGTGGTCCACCCGTGGCTGACCGCGCTCGCCCGGGACACCATCGCGTTCGGGCGGACGGCGGCGCGGGAGCTGACCGCGCTGCTCGACGGCGGCCCGCCGCGCACCGTCCGGCTGCCGCTGCCGGAGCTGGTGGTACGGGAGAGCACCGCGCCGCCCGGCCGCCCCTGAGCGCACCCGTACGGGGGATTCGGGCGGCGCGGGCTGGCCGGTACGGCCCATCTGGCTGCGGTTCTTCGGCCGGCTCGAACGCCGGACCGACCGGGGCGCCGTGACGAAGCGGGGGGTGCGGACGTTCTCCGGGCGCATGTCCGGTCGACCGTCGCCGGAACCGCCGTCCCGAGGAGCTGCGTTGGCCACTGATGCGATCGTCGTCGGCGCCCACCTGGTGCTGGAGCGGGACGGGGAGGTGCTGCTGGGCCGTGGGACGCCGGACGCGGAGTTCGGCGCCGGGCGGTGGCGGTTGCCGGCCGGGCGCGTGCTGGACGGACGCGCCCGCGCGTGCGCCGCCCGGGAGTGCGGCGCGGCGCTCGGCATCGCGCTGGGCGAGGAGGACCTGGAGCTGGCGCACGTGCTCCACCTGCCGGCCGACGCCGACGGTCCGCCCGGGCTCCACCTGTTCTTCCGCGCCCGCCGCTGGTCCGGCACCCCGCCGATGGCCGGCCCGCACGAGGACGACGGCTGGCGGTGGTGGCCCGGGGACGCGCTGCCCGACGGGCTGGCCCCGTACGCCGCGACCGCGCTGCGGGTCCTGGCCGCCGAGCGCTCACGGCAGGATCCGCCGGGCCCCGCGCTCGTCCCGCGCCCCGCCTCGCCCGCCCGCCGCTCCGGCGCCGCGGAGGCCGACGACCGGGCGGCGTCCGCCTCCCCACCGGTGCGGGTGGCGGCGGCGCTGGCCGGGATGAGCCTGCTGGTCACCGACGAGACCGGGCGGGTGCTCACCGTCAAACGCCCCAGCCACGACGAACAGCGCTGGCTGCTGCCCGGCGGCGCGCTGCGCGACACCGGCGAGACCCCACGGCAGGCCGCCGAACGCGCACTTCGCGAACTGGGCATCCGCAAGCCCTGCGGCCGGCTCCTCGCCACCGACTGGATCCCCCGGCCACCGCAGCCCGCCAAGTCCATCCACGTCTACGACGGCGGCGTGCTGACCGAGGACGAGTTCGCCGGACTGACCGGGCCGGACGGGACACCGCCCGCGCTGCGCCTGATCACCCCGGCCGAACTCCCCGTGGTGCTCCCGGAACGGCTCGTCCCCCGGGTCCGCACCTGCCTCGCCGCCCGGGCGGCCGGAGCCGGCGCGGTCGAACTGGTCAACGGGCGCCCGGTGACCGAGAGCGTGGTGGCCGTGGTCCACCACCCGGACACCGGCGAACTGCTGCTGTACGAACGCGACGAGCACGCCCGGCTCTGGCCGGACGGCTGGTCGCTGCTGGGCGGCCCGGTTGAACCCGGCGAGAGCCCGCCGGAGGCGCTGCGCCGCGAACTCTTCGTCGCCGCCGGGCTCACCGTGGACGACGACCCGTCCCTGGTGGAACGGGTCTGGGACCGCGAGGGCCCGCCGCCCCAACTGGTCACCGTCTACGCGCTCGCCCACCGGGGCGCCGCCGAGGACCTGGTGCTCGGCGAGGGGCGCCGGCTGCGCCTGGTCGACCCTGCCTGCCTGGACGACCACCCGATGCCGCCGTTCCTGCGGGCCACGCTCGACCGCTGGCTGGCCGCCCGCGCCGACCGCGACGCCGACCGAGGTGCCGACCGCGCGCCGTGAGTCGTGCCGCCGGGCCGGTTCACCGCGCCTGGTCGTAGGTGCTGACCTCGATCAGGTTGCCGTCCGGATCGCGCAGATACGTGCTGGTGACCGGGGCGAGCGCGCCGGTACGCGGCACCGGGCCCTGCTCCACCGGCACCCCGCAGGCGTCCAGATGGGCCCGGACCCGGTCCTGGGAGACGTCGGTGACCAGGCACAGGTCGGCGCTGCCGGGGACGGGGCGGGCGGCGTGCGGCCGGATCTCACGGCCGGCCCGATGGAGGTTGATCTTGCTGGGGCCGAAGGCGAGCGCGCGCCGGCCGTCGCCGAAGGTCACCGGGCGCATCCCCAGGGCGCGCCGGTAGAAGTCCACGGTGCGCTCCACGTCGGCCACGGTGAGCACCAGGTGGTCCACCCCGGTGATCCGGATGCCGGGCGGGCGGCCGTCGCCCTCCGCCGTCTGTTCGTCCGTCACGTGCTGCCTCCTCGCGTCACGACCCATACCCGTGATGTCGTCACGACTTATATTCGTGATGTGAACACCGAGGCAACACCGCCGGGCGCCGTGTCGCCCGAGGAAGCGCGGTTCAACTTCCGTTCCGGGCGGCTGAGTCTGGCCTTCGTCGCCACGGTGGGGGAGCGCTGGCGCGGCAACCACGAACGGCTGCGGACCCCGGCCGACCTGGCCCGCTGGTACCGCGAGGCCGGACTGCTCGACGAGCCGGTCGCGGTCACCCCGGCCGGGCTCGCCGAGGCGCGAACGGTGCGCGAGGCCGTCCACCGCATCGCGTGGAGCGTGATCGACGGACGGCGGGCGGCGCCATCGGACGAGGCCGTGCTCAACGCCGCCGCCGAGGCCCCGCCGCTCGTCCCCGTACTGCGTTCCGGCGCCCGCACGTTGCGGCCCCCCGCCCGGGGCGGTCAGCGGGCCGCGCTCAGCACGGTCGCCCGGGACGCGATAGAACTCTTCGCCGGTGCCGAGGCGGGGCGCATCCGGGCGTGCGCGAGCCCCGAATGCGCCCTGCTCTTCGTGGACACCAGCCGCCCCGGCCGGCGCCGCTGGTGCTCCAGCGACGCCTGCGGCGGCCGGGACCGCGCCGCGGCCTACCGCCGCCGCCGGGCCGCCCGCACGCAACGGTGACCGCGCGGGACTTACGGCCGACGGCCGATGACCATCCCCGGCCGGCGCCGGTGCACCGTCAGGTAGGACAACCCCGCCTCGCCGGCCACGAGTCCGCGGGCGGCGCCGTGCGGCAGCCACAACAACGTGCCCGGGGCGAGCGGGAGTCGCCCCTCGGCGGTCTCCACGGCGCCGCCGCCGGCCAGCACGTGGAGGAGGACGTCCAGGTCGGGCTCGGTGTGCGGGGCGACGCGCTGCCCGGCCGGCAGATGGACGACGTTGGCGTCGAGCTGGCGGCCGGACTCGGCGAGTTTCCACACCGCGCCGGCGGCCTCGGGGGCGGGTGAGGTCAGCGCCCGGGTGTCGCACAGCACACGGGGCACCGGCGGCACCGGCGGCACGGGTGCGGCGGATCCGGCCGGCTCCCGGCCCTCGGCGGACGACGTCACGGCGTTCTCCCTCTTCCCGCGCCCCTCGCGGATTCACCCAATTATTACATGTAATATTCGTGAAAAAGGTCGTGACGAGGCCGGACGCACCGGACCCGGCCCGCACGGGGCCGTCGCACGCCGGGAGAGTGATCGCCATGGGCCGCACACCGGACCGCTCGCGCCGCCACGCGGTGCTGGACGCGCTGCGCGCCGCCCCCGGTCCGCTGGGCGTCGCCGAACTCTCCGACCGGCTCGGCGTCCACGCCAACACCGTCCGCTTCCACCTGGACGCGCTCGTGGCCGACGGCGCCGTCGAGAGCACGGTGGAGCCGCCGGCCGGCCGGGGACGTCCGCGTACCGTCTACGCCCCGCGCCCGGGGATGGACCGCGGCGGCGAGCGCGGCTACCAACTGCTCGCCCGCATCCTGCTCGGCCACCTCGCCGCGGCCGGCCCCGAGGCCCACGACGACGCCCGCCGGGCCGGCCACACCTGGGGCCGCTTCCTGGTCGACCGGACCGCGCCCCACCACCGGCCCACCGCCGCCGAGGCCACCGCGCGCCTCTCCACCCTCCTCGCCGGCCTCGGCTTCCAGCCCGAGCCGTCCGACGCCACCCCGGCCCCGGAGGCGATCCGGCTGCGGCACTGCCCGTTCCTCGAACTCGCCGAGGAGAGCGCCACCCTGGTCTGCTCGGTCCATCTCGGCCTGATGCGCGGCGCGTTGGCGGAACTGGACGCCCCCGTGCGGGTGGCCCGGCTGGAACCGTTCGCCACCCCCGACACCTGCCTGGCCCGGCTGGAGCCGGCGGCAGCCGCGTAACGCGGTCCCCCATAATCACCGAAAGGCGACGCACCATCATGAACACGACCGCGGCAGCCGTCACCGGCGCGGTGGCCTTCGTCTGGCTCGGGATGGTCCTGGGCATCTCCTTCCTCGAAGCACCGCTGAAGTTCCGCGCCCCCGGGGTGACGGTGCCGATCGGACTGGGCATCGGCAGGCTGGTGTTCCGCGCGCTCAACGCGGTGGAGGCGGTGCTGGCGGTGGCCGTGGTGGTGGCGGTCGTGGCCGGCTCGGCGGGGGTGCCGGTGGTGGCCTGCGCGGTGGCGGCGGCCGTGCTCCTCGCCGTCCAGCTCGCGGTGATCCGCCCGCCGCTCAACCGGCGTTCGGACCGCGTGCTCGCCGGCGAGGAACTGCCCCGGTCCAGCGGGCACCTGTACTACGTGGCCTGCGAGAGCCTCAAGGTGGCCGCGCTCGTCGGGCTCGGCGTGAGCGCGCTGGTCCGCTGACCGCGCGGTCCGGCCGATCGGCGGAAAACCACGGCGCGCGGGTGAGGGTACCGCCGTCGGCGGGAACCCCGTTCCGACGGAGGTTCGGCCGACCGGACGGAGAGACAGGCGATGACCACCACCACGGGCCGCACCGGCCCCTGGACGGAGACCGACGCCCCACCCACCGCGATCCGACTGCCGGGCATCCTCCTCGGGGTGGGCCTCGGCGGCTTCGTGGACGGCATCCTGCTGCACCAGGTGCTCCAGTGGCACCACATGCTCAGCAGCACCGACACCGACAACATCGGCGTGCGCTACTACGACCCGCGCACCGTCTCCGGACTGCGGATGAACACCGTGTGGGACGGCGTCTTCCACGCCGTGTGCTGGCTCTCGGTGCTCGTCGGACTCGCCGTGCTCCACTCCAGGGTCACCCACGGCCGGCGGCGGGTGTGGACCTCCCGGGTGCTGTGGGGCTGGGTGCTCGTCGGCTGGGGGCTGTTCAACCTCGTCGAGGGGCTGCTCGACCATCAGATCCTCGGCATCCACCATGTGCACGGCGGCCCGTACCAGCTGTGGTGGGACATCGCGTTCCTGGTCGCCGGCGCCGTGCTGGTGGCCGTCGGCGACCTGCTCCGGCGCGGCGGCAGGCCGGCCGCGTGATCCACCACCACCCGCAGCCCGAGGCGCTCTGGGCCTCGCTGCCCGCCCTGCTGGTGCCGCTCACGGCCGCCGCCGGCTACCTGCTTGCCGTGCGTCGCGCCCGGCGGCGCAACCCCGCGCTCGGCTGGTCGCCCTGGCGCACCGGCGCCTTCCTCACCGGGTGCGCGCTGCTCGCCGCCGCCCTCGGCCCGCCCCTCGCCCCGCTCGCCCACGGCGACTTCCGCGGCCACATGCTCCAGCACATGCTGCTCGGCATGTACGCCCCGCTCGCCCTGGTGCTCGGCGCCCCCGTCACCCTGGGGCTGCGGACGCTGCCGGTGCGGTACGCCCGGCGGCTCACCCGGCTGCTGCACCGCCGTCCGGTGCGGCTGCTCGCCGCCCCGGTCACCGCGCTGCTGCTCACCGTCGGCCCGCTGGCCGCGCTGTACTTCACGCCGCTGTACGACGCCGTCGCGCGGCGGCCGTGGGCCCATCCGCTGCTCCACGCCCACTTCGTGGCCGCCGGCTCCCTGTTCGCCTGGGCGATCGCCGGTCCCGACCCGGCTCCGGCACGCCCGCCGGTGCCCGCGCGGCTGGGGGTGCTGGGGGTGGCGGTCGCCGCGCACGCCACGATCTCCCAGCTGATGTACGGCGGTTACGGGACCGGCGTCCACGTCCCGGCGGCACAGCTGCGCGGGGCGGCGGAGGTCATGTACTACGGCGGTGACATCGCCGAACTGCTGCTCGCCGCCGCCCTGGTGGCCACCTGGCGCCCGGTGCGGCGGCCCCGGACGGCGCCGCGCCCGGCCTGACGGTCAGCGGTCACCCGGCAGCAGATGCTGGTCCACCTCGCGGAACGACCACGCCCCGGACCGGCGGGTGAGGACCCACACCAGGTCGAACCGGTCGGGCCAGGTCTTCGGCGCGCCGCTGTCCGAGGCGCCGAGCGCGGCCACGATGTCCGGGATCCGCGAGTGCTCCCAGCAGATCAGCACCGGAGCGGCGGCCGTCGACGCCGCCGCCGCGAGGGCGCGTTCCCGCGTCTCGGCGTACGTGGTGAGTACCGGCAGCCCGAGGTGGCGGGCGAGCGGGGTCACGGTCTGCCGCATCCGGTGCGCACCCGCGTGCGGTCCGGTGTCGGCGGCGGCGTAGACGGTACGGGGGCGGTGGATGCCGGGCGGCGGGGTGTGGCCGGCCGGCGGGTCGAAGAGCGACGGCAGCGCGCGGGCGCGCTGCCAGCCGCGCGCGGTGAGCGACTTGGGGTCGGGCCGGCCGTCGTCGCCGATGCCGGGGTGGTGCTTGTCGGGCTTCTCCCCGTGCCGGATGATCATGATCACGGTGCCGTCGGCCACCGGACGCGACGGCCGTGGCGCGGTCCGCGCGGAGGCCGCCCGCACCTCACCGCAGCCGGTGAGCGCCAACGACGCCGCTGCCAGCCCGGCCAGCACGCTCCGCCGCCCCGGCCCGCCCTGCTCCGTGTACCCCCGCGTCATGCGGCCCTCCTCCAACTCGGCGGCGCGACGACCGCGTTCCGCCCCGGAAGACGGAACCCGGCCCGTTCCGGTTGGCCCCACCCGCCGATCTCCCGCCCCGGACGCGGTGGGGGAGGGGCGTCGGGCCGTCTCACATGAGGTCGTCGGCGACGGTGGAGGTCGGGGTGTGCAGGATGGCGTCGAACGCATCGAGGACGGGGGTGTGGAGGTAGGCGCTCCGGATCCGGATGCGGTCGGGGCCCGGGACGGCGGCGGTGTCTCCCGGCGCCTCCGGGCGGGCCGGGGTGAAGTGGGCGACGCCGAGCCCGGGTCCGGCGTCGGCGAAGGCGGCTTCGCGCTTCCCGGTTCGGCGGGCCCCAGCTCGGTGGCGTCGATGGCGGTGCTCACCAGGCCGAGGGCGAAGTAGTCGTCGCCGAACTCGGCGAACACGGCTACGACGGGCTCACCACCGACGCCGTCGCCGCCCGCGCCACGGTGCACCGGCGCTGGGGGGACGTCGGCGGCCTTGCTCGCCGACGTTCTCGACGCGGCGTCCGACGACGGCTGGCAGTCACCGGACACCGGCTCGCTCGAAGGCGACCTGGCCGCCCCGAACGAGGAGATCCTCGCGGCCCTGACCGCGCAACCACCGGTCATGGCAGCCCTGATCGCCGCCTCGTTCCGCTCCGAGAAGGCCGCCCAGGCCCAACAACGGCTCTGGGAGGACCGGTACGCCTGCTGCGAAGTCATCGTCGGCCGGGCCGTCCACCGTGGCGAACCGCCCCCGCGCACCGACGCCCGGCACCTGCTCGTCGCGGCCACCGCACCGCTCTGCCACCAACTGGTGCTCCTCCGCACGGCACCCGACCCGCGACTGCCCGGCCGCGCGGCCAGAAGCGCGGCAGCCGCCGGTGCCTTCGCCGAGTCCCCGGCACATCCCCACACCGCTGACACAAATTCTCCGGAACAGTTCACCTCATAGGTGAACGCACGTCACCAACCCGGCACCGTTCGCCCTGTACACATGCGGACCGGCGGGTTCATACTCGCCTTCCCGGCCAACGGGCCGTGGATCACGTTTCGGCGGCGAAGTCTTCGCAGGCCGGCCGGGGCGGGTCGAGCCGTCGTCCACACGGATCCCCTCACCCGCCGTACCCGCGCGCGCACTTCGCCGTCCAGGCAACAGGGAGCACAACCCAGTGCAACTGTCCTTCGGCAGACAGCTGTCCGGCCTCGTCGGCGCGAGCGCCCTGGCGGTCGCGATATCCGTGGCGGGAACGACCGGGGCCCAGGCCGCGCAGCGGGTCGCGGGCGGCGAGTGCGGTCAGGTCGGCGTCGAGTACTCGGTCGACGGCGGCGCGACCTGGACGACCCAGGGCCGGGTCGGCGGCGACACCGCCCCCAAGACGTTCCAGGTACGCCTTTCCGGCCAGGTCACCGAGGGCTGCCAGTACCCGGTGTCGCTGGCCGCCTACAACACCCAGGGGGCCACCTGGGAGTCCTCCGGCGAGCAGAAGTTCCTCGGCTGGGACACCACCGTCCTCAGCAGCGCGAAGACGCAAGCGACGCTGGACGTCAGCGCCTACCCGGTCTCCTGCTTCGGCCAGATCGACCTGTACAACAACGGCAAGAAGTTCGACGGCGTGCAGAACCCGCTGCCGCACTACCCCGACGGTGTCTTCCCGCACGACCTGATCACCGCCTGGAACGGCGCGGCCCCGTGCGCCTCGCCGACGCCCTCCGGCACCCCGTCCGGCAAGCCCAGCGCCTCGGCGAGCGCCTCCACCTCGCCGTCGCCGAGCGCCAAGCCGTCGACTCCGGCCACCACGCCCTCGGCCAAGCCGAGCGCCTCCGTCCCGGCCGGCGGCGTCCCGGCGCCCTCGGTGAGCCCGGTGACCGGCTCCACCGCCGCCCCGGTGGGCAAGCCCGTGGTCTCCCCGGTCTCCACCACCCCCAAGGGCAGCCTCGCCGAGACCGGTGGCGACTCCACGCAGACCACCGTGCTCGCCTCGGCGGGCGCTGCCCTGGTGGTCCTCGGCGGCGGTGCGGTCTACCTGACCCGCCGTAAGCGCGCCCACCAGAACTGACACAACATCAGGTCGGGTGGTGTTCCGGACCTCCCCGGAACACCACCCGTACCCGCCTCACGCCACCGGCACCGCCGCCCGCTCCCGCAGCAGCGACCCCGCCAGGTCGTCGGCCTGGCACCGGATCTCCGGGATCGCCGTGGTCTCCAGCAGGGCGCCACGGCGCAGCGAGCCCAGGGTCCACAACGGGGCCACCGGGTGCACCCGGCCGCCGGGAGAGGTCACCAGGCCGCCGAGCGGCGCCGGGGTGGCCAGCCCGGAGGCGAGCAGATCGACCACCAGCGGATCGTCGACCCGGGTCAAGTCGCCCTGCGCACCGGTGCAGTTGACCACCGAACGCACCCGCAGCCGCCGGCCGTCCGCCAGCGCCACCTCGATCGCGTCACCGGCGACCTCGGCCCCGGTGATCGTGCCCTCGCCCACCGAGACCAGCCCGGCGTCCACCGCGGCGGCCAGCGCCCGGGCGCTCACCGGCGGCACACGGTGCCGGTGGGTCTCCCACAACCGCAGGTCCTCCCGGAGGAACCGGGCCCGGTCGGCCTCGGACAACTGCTGCCACAACGCCGAGGTGACCGGCCGCAGGCTGTCCACCCCGCACCGCCAGTCGCCGTGCGCCCGACGGCACCCGGCCACGTGCCGCAGCACCGCCCGGCGCAGCCCGGTCAGCCCCGCCCCGGCGTCCAGCCTCGGTGCCGCGTGCGGCGCCACCGGGTGGTCGGCGTGCGGCTGCGGAACGAGTCCGTGGCGGGAGACGGCGTGCACCACCCGCCCGGGCCCGCGCACCGTCAACGCCACGTCCACCATGGTCAGTCCGGTGCCGACCAGCAGCACGTCACCGTCGTCCGGCACCCGGCCCAGCGCGCCCGGCGCCCACGGGTCGGCCACGAACCCGGGCCAGTCCCGCAGCCGCGGCGGCGCCCACGAGCGGTCCGGCGCGAAGTTCCCGAGCGCGAGCACCACGGCGTCCGCGCCGATCCGTCGCCCCGAGTCCAGCCGCAGCGTCACCGGGGCCCCCGCGCCGCCCGGCCGGTACGCCAGGCCGGTCACCCGGTCGGGAACCCGCAGCAGGCCGGGCGCGCCGGGCAGGCCGCGCGCCGCCTCCAGCGTCTCGCCGAGATACCGCCCGTACAGCCCGCGCGGTACGAAGTCGGTCGGGCCGGCCCGGCCGTCGAGCCAGCGCACGAAGTGGCCGGGGTCGTCCCGGTGCGCGCTCATGCCCTGCGCCGGGACGTTGAGCAGATGGTGCTCGGCCGGGGTGCCGAAGGCCAGCCCGCGGCCCTCGGCGCCGGGGCCGATCAGGGTGACGCGGATGTCGTCGTGCCCCTCCAGCGCCGCGTGGTGCAGCAACCGGGTCGCGGTCAGCGTCCCGGCCGCCCCCGCGCCCACCACGGCGATCTCCCGCGGCCGCGTCACCGTTCACCCTCCGGCACCTGGTAGACCCGGCGGATGCTGCTGCCCAGCCGGGCCACGTCGGCGCCGTAGACGTGCAGCGAGATCGCCTTGCCGGGGCCGCCGTTGCGTACCCGGTGGATGTCGCCGGGCGGGGCGAACGCGGCCACCTCGCCGACCCCGTTGACCACGTCACCGGCCCGGGCCAGCCACGAGGTGCGCCCGTCGGTCAGCAGCCGGTAGCGCCGCTCGTGCTCCTGGCCCTCGTGGACCCCGGTGACGCACCACGAGACGTGGTCGTGCACCGAGGTGCTCTGCCCCGGCAGCCACACCAGCGCGACCAGCGAGAAGCTGCCGTCGGGTTCGCTGTGCAGCACGTGCTGCCGGTAGCGTTCCGGGTCGCCCTCGCACTGTTCGGCGGTGAGCAGCCCGGCCCGGCCGAGCAGCGGAGCGAGCAGTTCCGCGACCAGGTGGGCGGTGGACTCCGGCGGCAGACCGCGCCGGACGACCTCGCGGACCCCGGCGACCAGCGCCTCGATCCGTTCGGTGGTCCTCGCGGCGACCGCGCCGGACGCGGTGGAGGTAGTCATGACGCCACCGTCGGCCCGCCCCGCCCGCCACGTCCAACGACGGATTCTTGGGCCCCCGCCAACCGCCCGTTATGGGTCGCGCGACACGCCGTCAGCAGCCGTCCCGGGCCGCCGCGACCTCCTTGAGGGCGTCGAGCACCAGCGCGGTCGCCGGGATCCGCAGGTGCTCGCGGAGCACCTGGGCGCAGACCCGGCGCCGGACGTGCGGCTCCACCGCGCGCCCGGTGACCTTGGCGTGGGAGAGGAAGGAGAGCACGAGCGCGGGCATCAGCGCAATACCCGCGCCGACGGTCACCAGGGACTGTACCGCGAGGTTGTCGTCGGTGGTGAAGACGATGTCGGGGGTGAAGTTCTCCTCGGCGCACACGTGCAGGAAGTTGGCCCGGCAGCGCGGGCACCCGGCGATCCAGCGCTCACCGGCCAGTTCGCGCAACGGCACCGCGTGGCGCCGGGCCAGCGGATGGCCCACCGGCAGCAGCACGGTGAGCAGATCCTCCATCAACGGCACCTCGACCACCTCGTCGGGCACCTCGGTGCGCAGCCCCGGGTAGCCGAACCCCAGGGCGATGTCGCAGTCGCCGCGCAGCAGCCGGTGCACCGACTCCGGCGGCTCGTCCTCCAGCAGCTCCACCCGGATCCCCGGATGGTCCACCAGCAGCCGGGCGATCGCCTCCGGCACCAAGGTGGCGTTGGCGCTGGGGAACGCGCACACCCGGACCCGTCCGGAACGCAGGCCCGCCAGCGCGCCGAGCTGCTTCTGCGCCGCCGCCAGATCGCCCAGGATCACCTCCGCGTGCCGGGAGAGCGCCTCCCCCGCCTCGGTCAGCCGCAGCCCCCGGCCGACCCGGGTGAACAGCGGTACGCCGACGGCCCGTTCGAGCGCCTTCATCTGCTGGGTGATCGCCGGCTGGGTGTACCCGAGGGACCGCGCCGCCGCCGAGTACGAACCGACGCGGACCACTTCGTGGAAGGTCGCAAGGTGCCGTGAGTCCAGCATTCCCGGATCATAAGCAGAAGTTGGGAGGCCGTTCGACCGACCCGCACCCCGCTCCGCCCGCCCACGCGGAGAACCGGCCACCCACGGCCCGGCCCCCGGTCACACCCCGGACTCCGCCGCTCTGATCGTGCGGCGCAGGATCTCCCGGGCCTCCGCGATCCGCGCGGAACGCTCGTCCAGGGCCCGCAGTTGACCATGGAGCGCGTCGAGCACGCCGGGGCAGGGCAGCACGCTGGTGGCCGTGGTGCACGGCAGCACCTGGCGGATCACCCGGGTCGGGAGCCCGGCCGCCGGCAGCGCGCGGATGCGTCGTACGTCGTCCTCCGCGCCCGCCGCGTACCGACGGTATCCGTTGGCACCGCGTTCCGGACGCGGCAGCCCCACCCGTCCGTGGTAACGCGGCAGCCGTTCGCCGGTCCCCGCCCGGCCTAAGCTACGCCACCGCCCCCGTACCGGCGGCAGCAGCCGACGAAATCGCGCACCACCGGGTTGGTGTCGTCCGCCGGGGACCAGGCCACGCCGACCCGGCTGGGGGTGACGCCGGTGACCGGGCGGTAGACGATGCCGGGGCGGGCGTAGAAGCGGGCGGCGGACTCGGGGGCGAGGGCGATGCCGTATCCGTTGGCGATGGCGCTGAGCCATTCGTCGGGCTGGTCGGTGACGGCGCCGACGGTGACGGGGCGGCCGTCGCGTTCGTCGGCGGCCAGCCAGTAGCCGCGCCAGCGGCCGGTCTCCTCCGGGGCGGCCACGAACGGCTCGTCCCACAGCTCACGGAAGGGGATCACCGCACGGCCGGCCAGGCGGTGCGACGCGGGCAGCGCGACGCACCGGGCCTCGGTGAAGAGCGTCTCCACCCGCAGCGCGTCCTCGCCGGGGAACGGCAGCCGCAGCAGGGCGACATCGACGTCACCGGCGGCGAGCCCGGCGGACGGGTCCGACCAGGCCGCCTGCCGCATCTCGGCCCGCCACCCCGGTCTGCGGCGGGCGAACGCCGCCACGATCCGAGACGTGGCCTCGTTGGCCGCGCTGGCCAGGAAACCCACCCGCAGCACCCGCGCCGAACGCGCCGCCACCTGCCGGGTCTCCCGCAGCGTCCGCTCCCACTCGTCCAGCAGCCCCGGCGCGCGCTCCGCCAGCGCCCGCCCCGCCTCGGTCAGCGCCATCCCGGCCCGGGACCGGATGAACAACGGCGTCCCCAGCCCCGCCTCCAACTGCCTGATCCGCTTCGTCAGCGCCGGCTGCGAGACGTACAGCCGCTCCGCCGCGCCGGTCAGGCTCCCCTCCCGCGCCACGGCGACGAAGCAGCGCAGCAACCCGGTGTCGACATCCATGCGATCAGGTTATGGAGGACGGTATTGGACGCCGACCCGCCCCCCTGACGAGGCTTGCCGTGCACCACGGCACCGCCCGCCGACGCATCCGGTGCGTCCGGCCCGAAGGGGGAAGATCCGTCATGCCCATCGCCTACCTGGTCGTCACGCTCGTCACCGCCGCCGTCAACCTGACCGACGCCGTGGCGAGTTTCCTCAAGGCCGGGTTCGTCCTCGCCAACTCGGCCGAAGTCGGCGTCCCGCGCTCCTGGCTGTCCCGGCTCGCCGTGCTCAAGGCGGCCGGCGCCGCGGGGCTCGTCCTCGGACTCCTCGGCCTCCGTCCGCTCGGCGTCGCCGCCGCCACCGGACTCGTCCTGTTCTTCACCGGCGCCGTCGTCGCCCACCTGCGCGCCCGCGTCCTGTACAACATCGCCTTCCCCGGCGCCTACCTCGCGCTGGCCTGCGCCTCCCTCGCCCTGGCCGTCGCGCGCTGACGCGCCCGGCGTGGTTTGCCCCCGGGGTACGCGCCGTGCGAGCCTGGCGCACGACGTACCGCTCGCAGTGAAAATCGTCGTGGAAAGGGTTCCTCGTGACGCTCGGCATGGTTCTCGGCGACGCCTCCTCCCGCGCTGCGACGCGGGAGCGGTAGCCGCATCCGCCGAACCACCCGGGCCGCCCACGCACTCCTCGTCGCAGCGCGTTCCGTGCCCCCGCACGTCACGCACCCGAGGAGTACCCGGTGTCCACCGACCGCCGGAACGAACACATCACCTGGACCGAGGAAGGCGTCGCGCACCACGCGCCCTGGCACTCGGAGAACGGCACCCCGGCACCGCGACGCGTCGTCCTCGCCGACGACCGCATGAAGGCGGCGACCGCCCACCGGCTCGCCCGCCACGGCACCGCGCTGTTGTGGCGCGGCGACTACCACAACGCCCGTCAACTGCTGCACGCCCTGGCCCGGCGGATCGACCGCGCCGCGCCCACGCCGGAACCGGATGCGGACCCGGCGCGGGCGTTCCACCGGCACCGCCAGGCCCGCCGCCACCGCGCCCGCGTCCTGGGCATGCTGTTGGTCCGCCTCGCCGGCGACCACACCCTGGCGCTGCGCCGGGCCCCCGACGTCCGCCGGGCCTGCGCGCAGGCGTACGGCCCGGCCCGGGGACCGTACGTGGTGTCGCTCACCGAACTGCTGGGCGTGCTCGGCGCGTTGGGGTGGCGCGAGAAGGGTGTGAAGGTGCCCGCGCTCGGCGCCCGCCTCCACCCCCACTACGGTGTCTTCGCACCCGTCCGGGGCGAGTACGTCGACCTGGTCGCCCGCGCACCGCTGCCGTCCCCCGGCGGCCCGGGCCCGCGCACCGCCTTCGACCTGGGCACCGGCACCGGGGTGCTCGCCGCCGTGCTGGCCCGCCGGGGCGTCGAACGGGTGGTGGCCACCGACGCCGCGCCGCGCGCCCTGGCCTGCGCACGGGAGAACGTCGCCCGCCTCGGCCTCGCCGGACGCGTCGAGGTGCACGGACCGGCGCTCTACCCGCCGGGCCGCGCCGCACTCGTGGTGTGCAACCCGCCCTGGCTGCCCGGACGTCCGGTCTCCACCGTCGAACAGGGCGTCTACGACCCCGGCGGCGCGATGCTCCACGCCTTCCTCGACGGCCTCGCCTCGCGTCTGCTCCCCGGCGGAGAAGGCTGGCTCGTCCTGTCCGACCTGGCCGAACGCCTCGGGCTGAGGGCCCGTCAGGAACTGACGGACGCCATCGCGTCGGCCGGGTTGCGTGTGGCCGGCCGGACCGACACCCGGCCACGCCATCCGCGCGCCGCCGACCCGGACGACCCGCTGCACGCCGCGCGGGCCGCGGAGGTCACCTCGTTGTGGCGGCTGACGGTGCGACGTCCTACCGACGTCCCGGAGTTGACGCCTCCCGACGGCGGCCGAGCGTACGGCGGTTGATGAGCATCACCCCCGCGATCCCCAGCGCGCCGCCGACCAGCGCCAGCGGCGGCGGCACCTCACCGAGCCACACGAAGGCCACCACCAGCGCCACCGGCGGCACCAGGTACAACGAGGCGGTGGAGGAGGCCACCGACAGCCGGGCCACCGCGTACCCCCACGACACGAAGCCGATCGCCGACGGCAGCAGCCCCAGGTACACCGTGGACGCCGTGGCCGCCACCGGCGCCGTGGCGAAGCCGTGCACCATCGCGGGGAGGAGCGGCAGCAGGAAGACCGTCCCGGCCCACATCGCGTAGCAGGCGACCTCCAGCCCGGTGTAGCGGGCGAGCAGCGGCTTGGTGGCGAAGTGGTACACCCCCTGCACCACGGCGGCGGCCAGCACCACCCACGCCGACGTGGTGTAGCGGGCGTGCCCGCCGGCCACCGCGATCACCGCCGCGCCGCTGATCGCCACCGCGCTCCCGGCGATCTGCGCCCACGTCATCCGCTCGCCGAGGAAGACCGCCGCCAACAGCACGCTGAACACCGGCGCGATGGCGATCAGCAGGCTCGCCGTCCCCGCCGGGACGTGCACCTCGCCCCAGTTGAGCAGCACCTGGTACGCGGACATGCCGGTGGCCCCGCACAGCGCGATCATCGGCAGGTCACGGGCCCGGGGCCGGCGGACGCCCAACGGCCCCGCCGCGATCGCCAACGCCACCGAGGCCACGGTGAGCCGGCTCAGCGAGAGCCCGGCGACCCCGTAGCCGTCCAGCCCGACCCGGATCGCGGGGAAGGCCGAAGCCCAGGTGACAACGGTGAGGACCAGCGCCCAGACGGCTTTGGAGAGCTTCACACGGCGGACATCGGCATCCGCGGCGCCCGGATCGAGCGGTGAACGGCCGCTCGGCCGCAGGCCGCCCCTCACCGGCCGCCCCGTACGACGACCCCGGACAACGGGTCGGCAAGCGGTGGCCAAAACCAGTCGAACGGGCGACGTTCACTGGTGTTCTTCGCAAACCGGGTCCCATAACCTTGAGTCCGGCATCCGATGTGTACGGTGCCGGCGTTGTCACCCGGATGAACGAGGCAGAGCGCTTCCATATGACTGATCCCGGTTCGACGAAGATCCTGATCTACGCGTTCAACTACGCGGACCGCATGCTGGAGGAGGTTCCCTACCTACGGTACTCGGCCGAACGCAGTCTGTGTTTCCTCGGAGATCTGCGTGACCCGGGAACCCGGTTGGTGGTGATCACCTCGGAGGCCGTCGACCCCGCCACCCTCGACTACCATCTGCGGGACGTCTTCCGGTTCGACGAGCCGGCCCTGGCGGACGTACGGCGGCGGCTCACCCTGCTCACCCCGGCCTCCCGCGCCGCCCGCCCGCTGGACTCGCTGGTCCTGGAGGACGAGGCACTGGTCGAGACGTTGCGCCGGGCGGTCGCCGAGCGGCCCGCGGGGACCATCGTGGACTTCTCCGCCTCGCCCGCGACGGACGAACTGGGCCGCCGGACCGGCGCGACCCCCGAGGAGGGCGACCATGCCTTCGTGGCCCGGTGGGGGAGCAAGAGCGGCGGCAAGGAGATCTGCCTACGCGCCGGGGTCGCGGTCCCCGGCGGCACCTCCGAGGTGCTGCGCAGCGAGGCGGAGGTGGTCGAGGCGATCCACCGGCTCTCCTGCGGCACGGCCGCCGCGCGGCGCGCCATGGTCAAGCTCGACGCCATCACCTGGGCCGCCTCCATCGGCAACGTCCTGATCGACCGCGACAAACTCCGGCACACCGGCGACCTGGTCGGATCGGCCGAGGTGATCCGGCTCCCCGCCGAGGAGTTCCGCCGCGAACTGGCCGAACAGGGTGCCATCGTCGAGGAGTTCCTGGAGGAGATCACCGACTCCCCGAGCGGCCTCGGCCACATCGAACGGGACGGCACCGTACGCGTGGTCGCCTGCCACGACCAGGTGCTCAGCGGCGGCCAGTACTGGGGCTGCCGCTTCCCCGCCGACGAGCGGTGGCGGCCGGAGATCACCGACGCGGTGCGCCGGACCGGCGAGGTGCTCTCCGGACTCGGCCACCGCGGCGCCTTCGGCGTCGACTTCGTGGTCGCCGGGGAACGCGGGCTGCTCGCCGTCGAGATCAACCTCCGCAAGGTCGGCCCCAGCCACGTCGTCCGCTACGCCGAGGCACTGGTGGGCGCGCGGGTCGGGGCGGACGGCATGCTGCGCGGCGCCGACGGCCGCCCGGTGTACTACACCCACGGACGGCTGCTGGAACCGGAGACCCTCGGCAAGCTCAACCCGCGTACCGCGGTCGAACGGCTGCGCGCGGAGGGGCTGTTGTACCGCCACGACACCGGCGAGGGCGTCGCCCTGCACGTCCTCGGTGCCCTCAACGCCTGCGGCTTCGTCGAGCTGACCGCGCTCGCCCGTTCCCCCGAGGCCGCGGACGGCTACTCGCGGGCGGCGCAGGCGTTGCTGACCGGGCCGTACCCCAGCGCCTGACCGCGGCGGGCCGGGGAACGCACGTCTGCGCGGGCCGGGCGCTGGTGCGCCCGGCCCGCGCAGACGTTCAGGCCGCCGGTCAGCCGGCGCCGTCGAAGGCGTCCCGGAAGACCTCGGCGATCAGCTCCGGGTCCTCCACGCCCACCGAGATCCGCAGCATGTCCCGGTGGAGCCCGCGCGACCGCAGCTCGGCCCGCCCCTCGGGGGTGGAGAGCAGATCGAAGTGGGCGATGAAGATCTGCGGCGACGCCATGGTGAACTCCGCGCCGAAACTGGGCCCCTTGGCCACCGCGAGCCGGTCGTAGACCCGCTCCAGGGGCACCCGCAGATCCACCATGAGCAGCCCGCCCGGCGCGTCCGAAAGGCGTTCCACCTTGCGGTAGTTGGCCTGCGACGCGGCATCGTACGGCCAGCTCACCGCGCGCACCGCGGACTGCCGCTCCAGGAAGCCGGCCAGCGCCACGGCGCCCGCGTTCACCCGCTTCATCCGGTCGCCGTAGTCACGGATCCGGGCGGCCACCCGCGCGGCGTCCCGGTGGTACGGCACGTCGCCGAAGCGCCGCAGCCCCTCCCGCAACTGGGCCGCCCACGGTGACGCGGAGCCCACCACAGCGGCACCCATCAGCACGTCGGCCGAGCCGGTGGCGTACTTCGTCAGGCTCTCGCAGACCACGTCGGCGTACCCGAGCACGTCGACGTTGTGTGGGGTGGCGATGGTGGCGTCGAGCACCAGCGCGCAGCCGGCCCGGTCGGCGATCTCACGCAACGCCGGGACGTCCGGGCAGCGCAGACTCGGGTTGCTGGGCAACTCCGCGATGATCCCGGCGAGTTGACCGGGGTGCGCGGCGACGACCCGGGACAGCGCCGCGAGGTCGAAGGGGTCGGGGACGGTGACGTGGTCGGTGCCGAAGAGCCGCTTGTCCAGCAGGCTCATGGTGTCGAAGAAGATCCAGCCGAGCTGGATCCACCGGCGGCGGCCGGCCGGGCGCTGGAGGTCGGTCACCGCCGCGACCGCCGCGGCGACCGCGTTCATGCCGCTGTTGTGGAGCGACACGTCCGCCGGGTCACCGGCGCCGTACGCGGTGGCGAGCGCCGACCGGACGGCCTCCGCGGGCTCCTCGGAGACCGCCTCCTCGGCCTGCCGGGCCTCGATCAGCCCGGCCTCCAGCAGGACGTCCTCGGCCTCGCGGGAGGTCAGGTGGGCGCCGGTGTGCTGGACGTGGCCGCGCACCGCGGCGAGGGCCGGATCGTCCTCGGCGACGCGCACCCCGCGCACCCCGGACGCCTCGAAGACCGCGCCCGGGGCGAGCCCGGCGTAGGCCGCCGCCGCCTCGGCCGCGCGGACGGAACGGGTGAGCACCAGGTCCTGCGCCCGCCCGCCGACCGCCCCGGCCACCAGGGCGGCCACCCGGGCCACGTACGGATGGGTACGGAACCGCGGATACCCCCAGGCGATGCGGCGCAGCGTCGCCGGGTCGCCGGATTCGAAGCCGATGACCGACCGCACGTCCGGGATGGACACGGAGACCGAATGCACCGAGCCGGGGACCGGCCGGGGTTCCGCCGGGGAGCCGGCGCTCACTTGCCGATGCCCACGAGTTCCCGCACGCCGTCCCAGTAGCGTTCGACCAGTCCGAGGAATTCGAAGACGCCCTCCTCGAACTCGGCCCGGGCCGCCTTCGATCCGACGTACGGTGCGATCGCGTTGAAGACGGAGTTGCTGTGGCCGACCTCGACGTCGATGTGGAGCTGCCAGAAGTGGCGCAGGTCGTCGTCGTACCCCTGGTTGCGCAGGCCGTCGTTGATCTTCGAGACCATGATGGAGGACATGGTCTCGTCGGCGTAGAGCGCGCCGAGCGCCTTGTTGATCGACGTCTCGGTGTACAGGTGCCGGATGCCGTCGTTGAGCTGCCGGGTGACCTCCAGCGGCTGGTAGCCGTCGAGGTGTTCCTTGTCGATGCCGATCCGGGCGAGGAAGTCGGCGAAGAGCGTGGAGTGCGTCGGGTCGCTGCCGACCTCGTCCGCCACGTTGAGGATGATCTCCCGCAGGATCATCTCGTCCCGCGTCTTGACGGCCATCCCCGTGATGTAGAAGGGGAGGTACCGGAAGAAGTAGTAGCACTCGCTGAACAGGTGGCGTTCCTGCTCCGGGTCGAGTGCCGTGGTGCGGTAGGCGTTGAGGAACGGGTGCTCGACGCCGCGGTGGGACGCGATCCGGGCCAGCATTCCGTCCAGGTATTCCTTGATTTCCGGGTCGGCCACGGCGATGCGCCGCCGAATTCCCGGCTCTACGTGGTCGAAGTGCTCCCACACCGGCTTCGAGGTGGATTCCGGGGTGTTCAGGTCGGTCATTCTGGTTTCCCTCACCTGTCGCGCTCGCCTGACGTTGTGCGGTGAATTGGCGCCGTTCCCTCGTGCCGTCAGTCCTTGATGGCCCGTGCCGCCGACACTTCGGCGTTGTCCCACCAGCGGTCGTCGGCCGCGAGTTTCCTGCTGAGATCGCGTTCGCCGGCCCACGTCATGTTCAGGATGATGCGGGTGGTGTCCTCGCGCAGCGGAATCGTGCGGTGCAAGGTGGTGTCGGTGCGCAGAAAGTACACGTCACCCGATTCGAAGTGGTAGGTGTCGATGGGGTTCTCCACCAGATACCGGTTGATCTGCGGGGACGCCTTGTCCCAGGTGGTGTGCGGGACGCACTGGAGCAGGCCGCCGACGTCGATCGGCGGGGCCTGGAGCACCCAGATCAGCGCGAAGCTGAAGTCGCCCCAGTGCCAGCCGTGGGTGTCCCCGCGCTGTTCCTGGCGGGTTATCAGAAACTCTTCGTCGGCCTTGGGGCACGGGTGCAGACGTTCGCCCGCGATGGCCTCCAGCGGCGCGAGGAGTTCCCGGTGCGCGTAGAGCCCGGTCACCAACTCGCTGTTGGCCGCGATGGTCTCGCTGGGCACCACCGACATCGAGCGGCGGGTGTAGTCGGTGGTCGCCAGCCGCAGATCCCGGCGCTCCGCGTACTGGTCGAGGAGGCGGTCGGCCTCGGCCCGGACGAGTTTGCGGGTATGGGGTTCGATCAGTTCCGTCACCGTGACGATGCCGAACCGGTGGAAGGCTTGCGACAACCGCCGGATGTCGTCCTTTTCGAGGGGTGCGCACACGTCTTTGAGTTCCTGCCGGTTACTGCCCACGATGAATCTCCGATGCTCGCGTATGCGGTCGGCTGAAATGATCATAGGGGGGCCTGGCGAGGGGTGCGCGACCACACTAGGCACATTCCGGTCCGCCTACAACCCCCGCTCCAGGGTTCCCCGGTGAGTCAGGTGTTAATTCTGTCAGCAGGAGACGTCCAGCGTTGCCGGAGATAAGTTCCGGCCATCCTGTCCGGGCGGAAAACCGATCGTTTCCGGCCGACTCCGCGGGTCACCCGCGTCCCAGCCGTGCCGGATTTCCGGTGCCGCACGGCGGCCGAGCTGGGCCCGGGCCCGCGGGTGCGCCGGCGGGCGGCGCGGACCGCCCTGTCCGGTCCTTACTTCGACGGAATATGCCGCTGTACTCTGTTCCCTCTTGCTGAGACTTCGACTTCAGGTATCGGAGGCGAGATGTCCGGCACGACACACCACCACGCGACGTTTCCGGCGGTGGAGGCGGCGGCCTTCACCCGACGCCACCTCGACGACCTGGCGGCCGGCCTGCTCGGCACCGTCCGGGTGCCGGGGTTCTTCGGCCGGCCGGCGCTCGACACCATGCTGACCTCGCTGCACCGGGTGCCCGTGGTCAGCTTCGACCTCGACCGCATGCACCACCCGATGGCCCGGTTCGGCACCGCCCTCAACGACTACCGCACCCCCGAACTCGCCCTGGACGCCGACCGCTACTGGCACGACGCGGACACCGCCCGACGGCAGTGGGCTGGGATCGGTATGACACCCGACCCGCTGGAACTGGCGCTGGACGCCCTCGGCCGGGCCTGGGGCGTACGCCCCGCACCCGCCACCATCGGCGGCCGGCCCGCCTTCGTCGGCATGCTCCGCGAGGTCAACGACGGCACCTTCATCCACTACGACGACATCAACCGGGAATACCGCGGCGGGCTCTTCGACCAGAAGATCGTGGCCCAACTCGCCTTCAACGCGTGGCTCGCCGCTCCCCGCGAAGGCGGCACCACCACCGTGTGGCGCCACCGCTGGGAACCCGCCGACGAGAACCGCCGGCACGGATACGGCTTCCAGCCCACCGCGGTCGCCGACGACCCGTACGTCACCGTGGCCCCGGCCGCCGGCGACGCCCTGCTGTTCAACGCGAACAACTACCACGTCGTCCATCCCGGCGCCCCGGGCCAGCGGCGGATCGCCCTCGCCTGCTTCCTCGGCGTCACGGCCGGCGGCGAACTGGTCGTCTGGTCCTGAAGGGTCCGTCCCCGGCGGCGGGCCCGCGGGCGGTGCGGCCGGTCAGCGCGTGGTGTAACCGCCGTTGACGAAGAACGTCTGCCCGGTGGCCCACCAGCCGTCGGTGAGGAGGAAGACGACCCAGGGCACGATGTCCTCGATCCGGGTCAACTCCCCGTTGAGCGCCGAGGACTTGTGGAAGGCGATCGCCTCCGGCGACTCCACGGGGTAGAAGAACGAGGTGTCCATCGGGCCCGGGGCGATGTTGACCACCGAGACGTTGCGGCCGTACATCTCCTTGGCCAGCGCCCGGGTGAAGTGCTCGACGGGTGCCTTGCTGCCCGCGTAGACCGAGTACAGCCCGGTGAAGGCGGCCAGCAGCGAGGTGACCACGGTGACGATCTTCCCGCCGTCCTCGATACGCCGGGCCGCCGCCCGCATGGTGAAGAACGCGGCCTTGGCGTTGACCGCGAACATCCGGTCGTACTCCGCCTCGTCCACCTCGGCCAGCGGCTTCTTCAGCACCATCCCGGCCGTGTTGACGCTGTGGTCGAGCCGCCCGAAGCGCTCCACCACCTGGTCGAAGGCGCGCTCCACCTGATCGACCCGGGTCAGGTCGGCCTGGAGCGCGAAGGCATCACCGCCGGACGCCGTGATGTCGTCCACCACCTGCTGGGCCTGGGCCGCCGAGGAGTCGCTGTTGTAGTGCACGGCGACCCGGACGCCCTCGGCGGCGAGCGTACGGCTGATCAGCGCGCCGAGGTTGCGTGAGGCACCGCCCACGAAGGCGGCCTTGCCGCGCAGTGTCCGGTCCGGGATGTTGGCCATGGCATCGCTCCGGTCTGTTCGAGCTGGGCGTTTTCGGCCACTATGCGTCACGGTCGGGTGGCGGAACGGTGTGCAACGCCCGGGGGCACACGGTTGCGGGTCGGCGGGACACCCCCTGGGGTACGGCGGTCACCTGGCCGCGCCGGTGTCCTGACCGCGCCGAGAGGGGCCGGTGTCGGCCGGTTGTCGGCGCCGTCGGCGGTCTGTCGGTGGTCTGTCGGTGGCGGCCGGGACGGTGGATCTCGTCGGCGGCCGGCCACGGCGGGCCACCGGCACCGCGAAGTGACCGGCGGGGGCGTCCGCCCAGCGGTCCGCGATCAGATGGGAAGCCCCCATGACCACCGACATCACGATCATCGGCGCCGGACTCGGCGGCCTCACGCTCGCCCGCGTCCTGCACGTCAACGGAATGGCGGCCACCGTCTACGAGGCCGAGCCCTCGCCGACGGCGCGTTCGCAGGGCGGACTGCTCGACATCCACGACTACAACGGGCAGATCGCCCTCGAAGCGGCCGATCTGATGGACGAGTTCCGCGGCATCGTCCTCGAAGGCCGCCAGGCGATGCGCATCCTCGACCCGGCCGGGAACGTCCTGTTCGACAAGGCCGACGACGGCACGGGGGGACGCCCCGAGGTGCAGCGCGGCGAGCTGCGGGAGATCCTGCTCGACTCGTTGCCGGCCGGCACCGTCCGGTGGGGGCACAAGGTCACCGGCGTCCGCCCGCTCGGCGGGGGCCGCCACGAGGTGACGTTCGCCGACGGCAGCACCATCGCCACGGCCCTGCTGATCGGCGCGGACGGCGCCTGGTCACGGGTACGCCCGCTGCTGTCGGACGCCACGCCCGAGTACACCGGAAAGTCGGTCGTCGAGACCTACCTGTTCGACGCCGACGCCCGGCACCCGGTCGCCTCCAAGACGGTCGGCAGCGGGGCGATGGTCGTGCCCGCCGAGGGCCGGGAGATCTTCGCCCACCGGGAGCGGGACGACACGCTCCACGCGTACCTGGGGCTGACCGAGCCGCGGGAGTGGTTCGACGCCATCGACTTCACCGATGGCGCCACGGCCGCCGCACGGATCGCGCGGGAATTCGACGGCTGGGCGCCGGAGTTGACCGCGCTGATCACCGACGGCGACACCGCGCCGATCCTGCGCCCGCTGTACGCCCTGCCGACCGGGCACCGCTGGGACCGCGTGCCGGGCGTCACCCTGCTCGGCGACGCCGCCCACCTCGCGGCCCCCAACGGCGAGGGCGCCAACCTCGCCATGCTCGACGCGGCCGAACTCGCCACGGCCCTCGCCGCGCACCCCGGCGAGGTCGAGGCCGCGCTCGCCGCGTACGAGCAGGCCATGTTCCCCCGCGGCGCCGAGGCCGCCGCCCTGCACGGCGACGAGGACCGGGGGACCGGCTCCGCCGACAACTCGGTGCACGCCTTGATCGCCGAGTTCGCCGGGGACGGGCCGACCCGGTGACGGCCGCGCCACCGCCGCCGGAGGCAGGCCCGGCCCGGGCTACTTCCGGGGCGGGGGACCGATGAGGCCGCGGACGTACTTCTGCGCCTCGTAGTCGGACGCGGTCGCGGTGTGGACCCCGCCGGGGCCGCGGTGGTGGGCGCGGCAGAGCCACTGGAGGTTGTCGGCGGATTCGATCCAGGCGCCGATCTGTTCGGGGTCGGAGATGCCGGGGTAGTCGTGCTCCAGCCAGGCGAGGTCGACGCCGTTCTGGAGGCTGAACTCCACGTGGCTGTGGTGGAGTTCGAGCGGGTGGGTGAGGTCGCACTCGCTCATGTCGCCGCGGTGGACGCCGATCGCGCACTGCGCGGTGGCCTCGGTGCGACGGCGGAACGCCTCGAAGTCCTTGAAGTGGGGGTCGCTCTCACGCGGGGCGTGTTCGGGGTAGTGGACGGTGTACCGGTGGGTGATGGCGTGGTCGTGGGCGGCGACGGGCGATCGCGGGTCGCGGCTCGGAGGGACCTGCCGGTGCTTGGTGGTGTGTCGGGTCACGGGCGCTCCTTCGGTGGTGCAGGAGCGGCGGATCATGCGGTGGAGCGGCCGTCCTGGGACGGGGGCCGCTCCAACCGGGCCGCTTATACCGGGTTTGTGCTCGCCCCACGGTACGTTCTACCGAGCCACCGCCCGAGTTCACCCGAACGAGCGATGATCACCGGGACGCCGACGGTCACCAGCTCTCGATGGCGTACGCCACCCCCTCGGCCGTCGTCTGGAGGCTCACCTTGACGACGTCCGGCGACAGGTCGACGTCGACGGTGCCGCCCGCGGCGGACACCTCGACGGTGCGCTCGCTGCTCCAGGTACGGCCGTCGTGGATGGCGACGCGGACGGTCGCGCGGGCCCCGGGGTCGCCGATCCGGTCCATCCCCAGGTGCAGCCGGCGGTTTCCGGCGGCGGACCAGGCGGTGCCGTGCGGCACGAGCGCGACGGTGGGCTGCGCACCGGGGGTGACGGTGCCGGAGTGCCACTGGGGCATGTCGTCCTCCGTGGGGGGTGGGGTGGGACCGGGCTGGAAGGAGAGCGTCCAGTCCCGCAGGGCCTGGGTGCTGTCGAGGCGGCAGTAGTCGCGGTCGAGGCCGCCCTCCTCGCTGTACTGGTGGAAGAGCCACGACGCCTGGATCCCGGGGTCGCCCGCGCCCCGGCCGGCGGTGGCGATCCACAGGAAGTCGCCGTAGTAACCGGTGGTGTCGATGGTCCGCCAGTAGTCGGTGTTGCAGTACATGCCGACCGGGTTCCGCGGCAGCTTCGACTTCACGTAGCGCAGCCACGCCTCCTTGTACGCCAGTTGCCGGGACGCCGGGACGCCCTGGTTGGCGGAGTCGTACCCCTCCCAGTCCAGGCACGCCATGTCCCCCGGTTTCCAGGCCACTTGAGCCAGGAAGTAGTCGGCCTCGGCCTCCACCGCGTTGTCCATGTGCGGGTAGTGGTACGCGCCCCACACCAGCCCGGCGGCCTTGGCGTGGTCCCGCTGCGCCACCCATTCCGGGTTGACGTAGGACAGCCCCTCGGTGACCTTCACGAAGACGAAACCCAGACCGGAGGTGTCCGGCGCCGACGACTGGTACGAAGCCCAGTCCTGCCCGTAGATACCCATCATCGGCCTCCCTCGCCGAGCCGGGCCACGCCGCGCACCGGCTCCACCGGTGTGTTACCCACGATCGGCCCGTTCGGCACAACTGCCGTGCTGATCAACGCCCTTGGGAGAAGCGCGCATATTCCCGCGGAACCTGCCCGAAAACATCCCCCGCGCCGGGGACGTTGCGTAGTCTCGCTGTCACCTCCGGATGACCGGCGGCCCTGCCGGGCCTTCAGGGAAGAGGGGTTCGCGCGTGCCCGGAATCGACGAGTGCGTCAGGGAAGCTATGGGTGTGCCCGGGGCGCGCAGTGCCGCGGTGATCGACTGGACCAGCGGCCTCGCGCTCGGCGCCGACGGCGACCCGCCCGGCGCCGACCACGAGACCGGGTGCGCCGAGATCGCCGAACTGGCGCGGCTGGCCGCCGAGAACACCGTCTTCGCGCCGCCCCCCGCCACCACCACGCCACCCCACCAGGTGCCCGTCGAGGACCTCGTGGTGACCACCGGCGACGGCTACCACCTGGTGCGCTTCGTCGACACCGGCTTCGACAGCAGTGTCTTCCTCTACCTGTGGCTCGACCGGGGCGCCGGCAACCTGGCCCTCGCCCGCATCCGGCTGCGGGAACTCGCCGGACGCCTGGTCCTGGCATGAGCGCCACCACCACCCCGATGCTCCGCCGGCTGGCCGCCGAGGAGGCGACCGGCGCGCTGCTGTGCGACACCGGCACCCTCTACCTCCACGGCGGTCGCGTGGTGCACGCCGAGAGCCCGGCCGCCCCCGGCGTGGACGTCCTGCTCACCGCGTGCGGACGCCTCACCCCCGACGACTGGCGGCGGGCCGTCGACCGGGCCGGCGCCGCCCGCCGGGTCGGGCCCTTCCTGGTGGAAACCGGCCAACTCACCCTGGGCGAGGCCGAGTTGATCCACCTGGCGGCGATCTACGACGCGGCCTACTTCGTGCTCGACCCGGCGGACGGGCCCACCCGTTTCCGGCGGGGCGCGGCCCACTGGTTCGGCACCGTACGCCCGGTGGACGCCGGATCGCTGGAACGCGAGACCCGCCGCCGCCGTGATCTGCTGGACGCGCTGTGGCCGGTGCCGCAGACCGACACCGCGCCCGTGGTACGCCGCACCCTGCCGCAGGCACCACCGGTCACCCGACGCCAGCGCGCGGTGCTCGACCTCGCCGACGGCGTACGCACCCCCGCCGCCATCGCCCGGCTGCTGGGCCGCCCGGCGTTCCACACCCTGGTGGACGTGCGCCGGCTCACCGCCGCGGGACACCTCGACACCCCCCGCGGTCCGTACCCGACCGCCCCACCGCCGTTCCCCGCCTGGGCCGGTGCGGTTGCCGGCGACCCGGACACCGCGCTGCTGCGCAGGCTACGTGACGCTTTGGAGACGAGACTGTGACGTCCCGGACCGCCCACCCCACGCCCCCCGCGCCGTCATGAGGCGTGCCCTGAGACAGCGTGCCGGAAGGAGACAGCTCATGGCCGCCCGACCCGACGTGCACGACGAACTGCGCCGGCTGCGCGCCCGACTGCCGGGCCTGACCGGATCGCTGGCGGCCAGCTCCGACGGGCTCCTCATCGCCCACGACACCACCGCCCCCGCCGAGGCGGAGAGCCTGGCCGCGCTCACCGCGGTCGCCCTGGAAGTGGGGCGCAGGCTCACCGGCACCACCGGGGCGGGCGCCTTCCGCGAACTGCTCGTCCACGGCACGGAGGGCTACGCCGCCACCTACGCCGCGGGCACCACCGCCGTACTCACCGTGCTGGCCGGGCCACGTGCCAACGTCGCCCGCATGCACCTGGAAGGACGCCGCGCCGGCACCCGGATCGGCGAGCTGGTGGACGGCCCGCGCACCCCGCCCCCGCCCACCGGCGCCTGACGCATCCGTACCCGACCGCACCACCGACCGACCGGAAGGACGCGCACCACCATGAACACCGAAGCCGCGCTGAAGGAAGCCGTCACCGCCATCGAGGGGGCCGTCGGCGCCGCCCTCGTCGACTACACCAGCGGCATGGCGCTCGGCACGATCGGCGGCGACAAGCAGTTCGACCTCACCGTGGCCGCCGCGGGCAACACCGACGTGGTACGCGCCAAGATGCGCACCATGGAGATGCTGGGTCTCCAGGACGAGATCGAGGACATCCTGATCACCCTCGGCAGCCAGTACCACCTCATACGACTGCTGCGGAACCGCTCCGGCGCCGGCCTCTTCCTCTACCTGGCGCTGGACAAGGTCCGCGCCAACCTGGCGATGGCCCGGCTCCAACTCCGCAGGATCGAGAAGGAACTGGAGATCTGAACCGGCCGGGAACGACGGCGGACACCGTGCCGGGGCCGGCTCGCCCCCGGCACGGTGCCGGCCGCTCAACCGCCGTCCACCACCGGCTCCCCGGCCGGCCGGCCGCACCCGAACGCACCCGCCACGAAACACTGCCGGTACGCCTCCCGCGTCCCGGCCCGCAACGCGTCCTGGAGCGCGCCCGGATCCGGCCGCCCCCCGGCCGACCAGCCGCGCCGCAGCAACGACACCGCGAACCCGGCGAGGAAGGCGTCACCGCACCCCATGGTGTCCACCACGCGTTCCGGCGCGGCCACCCGGCGGGCGGGCATCGACACCGTGACCCGGCCGTCGTACACCACCGCGCCCTCCACCCCCCGGGTCGCCAGCGCCAGCCCGGCCCCCCGGCCCACCGCGTCGGCCAGCACCACCCGGGTCGCCGCCTCGTCCAGATGCGAACACGACAGCAGCACCAGATCCGCGTACGGGCAGACGCGGTCGAGGTATCCCGGGGTACGGAACTCCTCCTCGCTGGACAGGTCCAAGGTGACCAGCGGACCGGCCCCGGCCAGCTTGGGCAACTCGTCCTCGGTGCCCGCGTACACCCCGCAGTGCACCAGGTCGAAGGAGGCCGCGTACGACAGCGCCGCCCCGTCCAGCACGAACGGTTCGCGCACGGTCACCCCGCCGCCGTTCCAGCCGAGGAAGACCCGGTCGCCGTCGCGGACGTGCAGCGTCGACACCCCCGTCTCGCCGGGCCGGACCACACAGTGGTCGAGGGCGACCCCCTGGGCGGCGATCGCGGTGCGCAGGAAGCCGCCGAGGGCGTCGTCACCGAAGACCCCGAGGTAGGCCGCGTCCGCCCCGAGCCGGCGCGCGTACACCGCCACGTTGACGCTGTTGCCGCCGGGGTAGTCGATACCGCGGTCGACGAACCGGTCGACGGTGTTGTCACCGAAGCCGAGGACTCTCATTGGCTGCTCCTGTGGCTGACCCGGCGCACCGGCGGACGCGCTCAGTAGTCCATGACCCGGTAGTAGCGGCGCAGGTCGAGCGAGTGGTCGCGGACGCGTTCGAGGTGCTTGCTGACCCGGTCGAGCACGGTGTCGAGCACCAGCGGCGCCAGCAGCGGGCGGAACCGCTCGCTGATGCCCTCCAGCGGGTAGTCGCGGGTGTCGAAGACGGTGACGTCGTCGCTGACCCGGCGGGCGAAGGCGATCGCCCGGTCGGTGAGCGGACGGCTCTCGTCCTCCCCCTGGAGGACCAGCACGCTGGTGTCACGCTCCAGCAGCTCCAGCGAGCCGTGGAAGAACTCGGCGCTGTGCACCCGGGTGGTGCGCAGCCACTGCATCTCCTCCAGGATGCACATCGAGTACAGGTAGGTGAGACCCCACAGGTTCCCGGCGCCGATCAGGAAGTGGTAGTCGGTGTCCTTGTGGGCCTCGGCGAACGCGGACGCCACCGGCTCCGCCCGCTCCGCCACCCGCACCAGGATCCGCGGGATCGCGGCGAACTCGTCGGCGAACTCCTCGTACCCCTCGAACTCCCCGCGCCGCGCCAGCAGCCGGCCCATGAACAGCAGCAACTGCATGTCGAACGGCCACGTCTTCGGCTCGGTGAGCAGCACGGTGTCGACCCCCCGGGCCACCGGCGAGTCGGCCACGCCGGTGAAGCCGACGGTGTACGCGCCCTTGGCCCGGCAGAACTCGATCGCCCGCACGCTGTCCTCGGTGGTGCCCGACACCGAGGTGAAGACGGCGACCGAACGCTCGCCGAGCCCCGCGTCACCCGCGGCCACCAGCTCCGCCGCGATCGCGGAGCGCACCGGCAGCGTCGAGGTGCGCCGGGCCAGGTGCTCGTACGGCCACATCTGGGCGTAGGTGCCGCCCGCGCCGACCAGGAAGAGGTTGTCGAACCCCTGGTCCACCAGGCGGTCGACCAGCTCCTCGATCCGCGGACGCAGCGCCACCGCGCTCGCGATCTGGCGGACGAACTCGGACTCGTCGAACTTCAGCATCGAATTCCCTTACAGGTATGGGTGGTTGGAACGGGAGAAGTCAGACCGGACGGCGCCGGGAGAGCAGCACGTTGACCCCGGCGACCAGCAGCCCGCCGAGGAAGATCAGCGTGCCCATGACGTTCACCTGCGGCGGCACCCCGGTGCGCCCGGCGCTGTACACCCACAGCGGGAACGTCACCGTGCGGCCGGCGTTGAAGCTGGTGACCACGTAGTCGTCGATGGACAGCGCGAAACACAACAGCGCCCCGGAGACCACCCCCGGCAGCAGCGCCGGCAGCGTCACCAGCCGGAACGCCGTCCACGGACCCGCCCCCAGGTCACGCGCGGCCTCCTCCAGCGACGGATCGTGCCCCGCCATCCGCGCCCGCACCGTGATGCTCACGTACGGCACGCAGAACGCCACGTGGGCGACGACCACCGTCCAGTAGCCGCGCGGCACGCCCAGCGTGATGAACAACGACAGCAGCGCCGCGCCCAGCGCGATCTCCGGCGCCGCGATCGCGGCGAACAGCAGGAAGTCCACCGAGCCCCGGCCGCGGAACCGGTGGCGGCCCAGCGCGTAACCGAGCGGGGTGCCCAGCGCGGTGGCGACCACCGCGGTGATCAGCGCGATGGTCACGCTGTTGACCAGGGCCCCGGTCAGATCCGGGATGGCGAACAGATGCCGGTACCAGGTGAGGGTGAACCCCTGCCAGGTGAAGTTCACCTTGCCGCGGGTGTGGTTGAAGCCGAACAGGATCATCACGGCGATCGGCAGCAGCAGCCAGGCCAGCACCAGCCAGGTGTAGACCCGCAAGCCCGGTGCCCGCCGCCGTCGTACGGGGTACGTGGTCATCGCGCCGCCGCCTCCAGCACGTCCCGGGTGCCCAGCGCCCGGGCGTACCCGAACACCGCCAGCAGCAACGCCGCCATCAGCACGAACGACAGCGCCGCGGCGCCCGGGTAGTCGAGGTTGGTGAAGTACTCGGTCTGGATGACGTTGCCGACCATCGTGGCCGACGGGCCGCCCAGGATGCTGGCGTTGACGTAGTCGGCGGAGGCCGGCACGAAGGTGAGCAGCACCCCGGCGAAGACCCCCGGCAGCGACAACGGCAGCACCACCCGCAGGAAACCCTGCACCCGCCCGGCGTACAGATCGGCCGCCGCCTCGGTCAGCCGGGGATCGAGCCGCTCCAGCGCCACGTACACCGGCAGCACCATGAACGGCAGGAAGTTGTAGGCCAGCCCGCCGATCACCGCGTACGGCGTGGCGAGGACGTGGAAGTCGCCCGGCAGCACCCCGAGGCGCTTCAGCGGCCCGAGCAGCACCCCGTTGTCGGCCAGCACCACGTTCCACGACTGGGTGCGGATCACGAACGACACGAAGAACGGCAGCAACACCGCGAACAGGTACGCCGACTTGTGCCGGCCGCCCCGGAACGCGATCCAGTACGCCACCGGATAGGCGATCACCGCACAGCACACCGTGGCCACCGCCCCGTACAGCAGCGAACGCAGCAACTGGACGTGGTAGGCGCGGACCACGTCGGCGTAGGTGCCGAAGTGGAACGTCTGCCGGAAGCCCTCGATGAAGTCACCGGTCTGCAACGACAGCGAGACCATCACCAGCACCGGCGCGACGAAGAAGGCGGCCAGCCACAGCCAGCCGGGGAGCACCAGCAGATAGGGGGCGAGCGCGGCCCCGGGCCACCGGCGGCGTCTCACGCCTGGTAGATCGGTTCGAACAGGGCGTTCCACCGCTTCTCCTCCGATTCGTCGAGCACCCGCAGGCGGCGCAGTTTCGCCTTGTCGGCCTGGGTGGGGAAGACCAGCGCACTGGTGCTCAGCGCGGTCAGCAGCGTGCGTTCGGTGCCGGTGGCCGCCGCCGCCCGGTCGGCGATGACCCGCTGCGCGGCCGGTACCGGGCAGACGAACTGCACGGTCTCGGTGATGCGGGCGGCGACCTCGGGCCGGTAGACGTAGTCCATGTACGTGAGGGCGTCCACCGGGTGTGCCGCCGAGGACGGGATGCACAGGTTGTCCGTCCAGATCAGGCCGCCCTCCTCGGGGATGACGAACTCCAGGTGGGAGCCGCCGCGGTTGGCCTGGAAGACATCGCCGGAATACACCAGCGACGCCCACAGGTCGCCGCGTTGCAGCGAGGACTGGTAGGTGGCGGTGCTGTAGGAGCGCACCACACCGGACTCGCGCTGCCCGCGCAGCCAGCCGGCCGCCTTGCGCCAGTCGGCCGGGGTGGAGGTCTCCGGGTCGACGCCCACCGCGAGCAGGGCGACGTTGCCGAGCTGCACCGCGTCGTTCCACATCCCGACCTTGCCGTGCAGCCTGGGGTCGAGCAGGTCCTGCCAACTGGTGATCCGCCGGCCGACCTTGGCCGGGTCGTACCCGATGCCGGTCATCCCGGACTGCCACGGCACGGTGTAGACGTTGCCGGGGTCGAACGGCGAGTTCTTGAAGACGGCGCCGCCGTGCGCGGCGAAGTTGGGCAGCCTGCGGTGGTCCAGCGGCACCAGGTAGCCCAGCTCGATGTACTTGGTGAGGTAGGTGTCGCCGCCGACCACCATCAGGTCGTGGCCGATGCCCTGCCCGGAGGCGAGTTCCGGCACCACCTTGCCGAACCAGGAGGCGTCGTCGTCGATCAGTTCGTTGTAGACGACCTTGATGCCGGTCTCCCGGGTGAAGGCGTCGAGCGTCGGGTGGTCGTCCTGGTTGGTGGGGGAGACGTCGATGTACTGGGTGTAGTTGGCGATGTCCAGCAGCCCGGCCCTACGCCTGCCCGACCAGTAGGAGCGGACCGCCGAGGCGATCTGCGCCGGGGTGGAGGGCACGGGCTTGCGGGCGCCGGGCACCCCGCAGGCGGCCAGGGCGAGCGCCGAGGCACCGCCGAACGCGGTACGCAGCAGGGCACGCCGGGCGGGACGCGGGACGGCGGAGGGGTCGGCCATGGTCTGCGACCTCACGTCAGCGGGGTGAGGGGGTCGGTGGCGGGGTGTGCGGCCCCGGTGAGCAGGTAGGAGTGGGCGGTGGGCCAGCCGAGCCAGACCTCGTCGCCGCGGTCCGGGGCGAGCGCGGACCGGTCGTCGTTGGGGCGGAAGACGGTCAGCTCGGCGCCGGATCCGGTGCGTACCGTGTAGCTGGTGGAGGTGCCGAGGTAGACGACCTCCGTCACGGTGCCGCGCAGCCGGCTGCCGGACCCCTGCGGTGCGGTGGTCAGCGTGATCTTCTCCGGGCGTACCGTGACCTCCGCCTCGCCGCCCGGTCGCAGACCGCCGGGGACCGCGACGGTGACCACCTCGCCGCCGCCGAGGTCGAGGACCCCGGTGCCGGCCTCGACGGCGGTGAGGCGTCCGCGCAGCACGTTGGAGGTGCCGATGAAGCCGGCCACGAAGGCGCTGGCGGGACGCTCGTAGACCTCGCGGGGCGGGCCGACCTGCTCCACCCGTCCGTCGTTCATCACCGCGATGCGGTCCGACATGGTCAGCGCCTCGGCCTGGTCGTGGGTGACGTAGATGAAGGTGATGCCGACCTCGCGCTGGATGCGCTTGAGTTCGAGCTGCATGGACTGGCGCAGTTTGAGGTCGAGGGCGCCGAGCGGTTCGTCGAGGAGCAGGGCGCGCGGACGGTTGACCAGTGCCCGGGCGAGCGCCACCCGCTGCTGCTGGCCGCCGGAGAGCTGCCGGGGCCGGCGGTCGGCCTTGTCGGCGAGTTCGACGGTCTCCAGCATCCGTCCGACGCGCTGCCGGATCTCCTCCTTGGGCACGCGCCGCCTGCGCAGCCCGAAGGCGACGTTGTCGGCGACCGACAGGTGCGGGAAGAGGGCGTAGGACTGGAAGACCATGTTCACGTCCCGCTTGTTGGCGGGGACGCCGACCATGTTCTCGCCGTACAGCTCGATGCGTCCGCCGGTGGGTTCCTCGAACCCGGCGATCATGCGCAGCGTGGTGGTCTTGCCGCAGCCGGAGGGGCCCAGCAGCGAGAAGAACTCCCCCTCGCCGATCGACAGGTTCACCCCGCGCACGGCCGGCGCGGCACGCCCGGTGGCGTACTCCTTGACGACGTCGACGAGCGCGATGGCCGGGACCGGCTCCGGCCCCGACGGCGGTCTGCTCTCTGCCATCCGTGCTACCTCCGAGGGTTCGGGCGGCGGAGATTGGTAACGTTACCAATCGCGCCGCACCCTACCCCCGCCCCCGTGGCGTACGTCAATGGTCCGGAGACGACGAGCCGGGCCGCAGGGTGGTTCAATGGCCGTCATGCCCCCCTCCGCACGGTCGCCGCGCCGCGTCACCATCCCCGACGTCGCACGTCACGCCGGGGTCGGCCAGGCCACCGCCGCCCGGGTGCTGGGCGGTTACGGCTCGGCGAGCCCGGCCACCCGGGAGCGCGTGCTGGCCGCCGCCGCCGAACTGGGGTACAGCACCAACGCGGTGGCCCGCAGCATGATCAGCGGACGCACCAACACCCTCGGCGTGGTCGTCGCCGACGTGGAGAACGCCTACTTCGCCCGCGCCGTACGCGGCATCACCGACGTGGCCGTGGAAGCCGGCCTCCAGGTGATCCTCGCCAACAGCGACGAGGACGGTGAGAAGGAGCGGGCGGCCGTCCAGCTCTTCATCGAACGGCGGGTGGACGGGCTGGTCGTCACCCCCTCCACCGCCCGCCACGACCACCTCGACCGGGCCGTCGCCACCGGGGTCCCCGTGGTGCTGCTCGACCGCGCGCTCCGCGGGGCCGCCCTGGACAGCGTGGTGGCCGACAACCGCGGCGCCGCCCGCGCCGCCGTCACCCGCCTCACCGGCCACGGACACACCCGCATCGCCACCATCACCTCCGCGCCCGACACCGGCGACCCCGACCAGCCCGCCACCGGCGGCGACGTGTGGACCACCACCGAACGCGTCACCGGCTACCAGCAGGCGCTGCGCGCCGCGGGCGTCCCGCGCTCCGGCGAACTCATCCGGCACGCCGGCTACCGCCGCTGCGGCGCCCGCGCCGCGGTGCTCGACCTGATGACCGGACCCGCCCGGCCGACCGCCCTGTTCACCACCGACAACGTCGCCACCCTGGGCGCCCTGGACGCGCTGCGCGACCTCGCCGCGCGGATCCCCGGCGACGTCTCGGTCATCGGGTTCGACGACGCCGAGTGGACCACGCTGATCCGCCCCCGGCTCAGCGTGGTCAGCCAGCCCGCGCAGGAACTCGGCGGACTCGCCGCCCGCACCCTGCTGCGCCGCATCGAGGGCGCCGACACCCCACCACGCCGCCACACCCTGCGCACCACCTTCGTCGCCCGCGAATCGGTCGGCCCGGCCCCGTCGAGGGTGCGCCGGCTGCGGTACGAGGAGTCCAGCTAACTGACGTTGCGTCAGCAACCTCTGGAATGCGCCGCCGATGCCCGCGGTGATGCCGGCCTCCGCGTGGTGCGTTCCCGTGGCGTTCCGCCGGACCCCCGTGGTCACCGGCCCCGTTCCGGCGGCCGGGGTGCTGCTAGGGTCGGTGGATTCCACGCGGTGCCGGGCTACCGCCGGGCCGCTTCGCATCCGTCGGACTCCGCGCCCAGCGGGCGCGGCGCGCCGGGAAGGGCTGAGGCAAGGCATTGACACGAAAAGCACGGCGGAGGCCGCCGGTCACGTGGAGTGCGGTGGCGGCGCTGGTGGTGGCGGCGGTGGCGGGGTCGGTCGGTGTCGCGTCGGGCACCGCGTCCCAGGGACGTCCCGGGGCGGTGCCGACGGCGTTGCGCGACCAATTCGCCGCCGCGGCCGAGGAGTTCCACGTACCGCTCGACGTCCTGCTGGCGGTCTCCTACCAGGAGAGCCGCTGGGACGCGCACCAGGGGCGGCCGTCGACCACCGGAAACTACAACGTGATGGGGCTGACCCACGTCGACCCCGGCGACCTCGCCCGGCCGTCGGCCGCCGAGAAGACGCGTGACCTCGACGGACGCGGCGACGGCGGACAGCGCCCGGCGCACCCGTCCAAGGCGGCGCTGGCGGCGGTGGACGCGGTACGCACCACCGACCCGGCGCTGCACACCCTCGACGAGGCCGCCCGGCTCATCGGCCGGCCCGCCGCCGAACTGCGCACCGACACACGGCAGTCCGTCCGGGGCGGCGCCGCCCTGCTCGCGCGGTACGAACGGCAGGCGGCCGGCGCGCTGCCCGCCGACCCCGGCCGCTGGTACGCCGCGATCGCCCGCTACAGCCAGTCGCCCGACACCGCCGGCGCCCGGCAGTTCGCCGACCGCGTCTACGACTCCATACGCCAGGGCCGTGCCCGCACCACCGACGACGGCCAGACCCTGACCCTGCCCGCCCGGCCGCACCTCACCGTCGAACGCACCACGCCCCCGGCGGCCGGCTCCGGCCACACGGCCAAGCGCGCCATGGCGGCGAAGGCCCCCGCCGACCCCACCCCGACCCCCGAATGCCCGTCCGGCCTGGCCTGCGACTTCGTGCCCGCCGCGTACGCGCAGACCGACCCCAACGACAAGTCGAAGTACGGCGACTACGACATCGCCAACCGCCCCGCCGACGGCGACGCCATCCGCTACATCGTCATCCACGACACCGAGGGCGGCTACGACGGGTCGGTCCAGCAGTTCCAGGACCCGACGGCCGCGTCCAGCACGCACTACCTGATCCGGTCCAACGACGGCCTGGTCACCCAGATGGTGCCCACCGCCGACATGCCGTGGCACGCCGGCAACAAGTACCTCAACATGCACTCGATCGGCGTCGAGCACGAGGGGTACGCCATCTCCGGCGCGAGCTGGTACACCGAGTCCGAGTACCAGTCCTCCGCGGCGCTGGTGAAGTACCTCGCCGCCCGCTTCGGCGTCCCGCTCGACCGCGAGCACGTCATCGGCCACGACGACGTCCCCGGCCCGCTCGACGCCTACGTGGCCGGCATGCACTGGGACCCCGGTCCGTTCTGGGACTGGAACCACTACATGGCGCTGCTCGGCGCACCGGGGGCGGACGACCCGGCCGGCGCCCCGCTCACCGCGGGCGAACGCGTCCGGCTCGACGTGCCGTTCACCACGGCCAACGAGCCGGTGGTCACCGACTGCACCAAGTCCTGCACCCAGGTGCCCGCGCAGCCCGCGAACTTCGTCTACCTGCGCACCGCCCCGTCGGACACCGCCCCGCTGCTCACCGACGCGTACCTGCACCCCGACGGCTCGGCCGGCACCACGGACGCCGCCGACTGGTCCGACAAGGCCGTCACCGGCACCTCCTTCGTCGTCGCCGACCAGCAGGGCGACTGGACGGCCATCTGGTACGGCGGCCGGAAGGCGTGGTTCGCCAACCCGGGCGGCGCGTACACCGTGCCGGTGAGCGGCGGCGGCCAACAACTGATCACCCCCCGCGCCGGGGCGACCTCGATCCCGGTGTACGGACGGGCGTACCCCGACGCCTCCGCCTACCCGAGCACCATCCAGCCGCAGCCGGTCACCGCGCTGACGAAGTACTCCATCCCGGCCGGCCAGGTGTATGTCGCCGACGCCACCCCGGTGACCGGTGACTTCTACAACGCGATCAACATCGACGGCAGCGCGCCCGGCGACCGCACCCTGGTCACCGGGACCACCACCTACTACTCGATCCGCTACGACCACCGCATCGCCTACGTGAAGGCGGCCGACGTCCAGACGGTCCCGGCGGTCTCGCCGCGCGCCGCGTCGAGCCGCTGAAACCCGCCGGGCCGGGACGCCCGGGCGGGAGGGAACGGGCCGGGGGCTGCCGCCTCCGGCCCGTTGCCTTTCCCACGGATTCCCCCCGGCGCCCCCCCGGAGTCCCACGGCCGGTGGGCCGCCGTCCGCCTCTGCTTGGATGTCGCCATGGACGGACAACTGCCTGACGGCTACGAGATATCCACCGACCCCGCCCGCCTCGACGTCGCCCTGGTCCACCGCTGGCTCTCCGAGGACGCCTACTGGGCCCGCGGACGCAGCCGCGAGAAGCAGGACCGGGCCATCGCCGGCTCGCTCAACTTCGGCGTCTACGACAGCGTTTCGGGCGCCCAGGTCGGCTACGCCCGGGTGATCACCGACGAGGCCACCTTCGGCTGGCTGTGCGACGTCTACATCGCGCCCGACGCCCGCGGCAAGGGACTGGGCACCGCCCTCGCCACCGCCGTCCGCGACCACCTCGCGCCCCACGGCATCCGCCGCCTCCTGCTGGCCACCCAGGACGCGCACGGTGTCTACGCCAAGGCGGGCTTCGTACCGCTGCCCCGGCCCGAACAGTGGATGTCACTCGGCGACCGGTGAGCGCCGGGCCGGGCCGGACCCGGCGGGGTGACCCTTGTCTCCGCGCGCACCGGGAATCGCACACGGTGCCCGGTGGTTGGCACGCGACAGCCGCATCCGACGGTGCGGCCGTTGTCAAGAGAAGGTGAACATGGTGAATTCCAGCAGTGCGGCGACGCGTGCCCACGACGTGCTGAGCCGTCCGGTCGCCGTGGGGAAGCTCACACTCCCCAACCGGTTGGCGATGGCCCCGATGACCCGCCAGTTCTCACCCGGCGGCGTACCGGGCGCCGACGTGGCCGAGTACTACGCGCGACGGGCCGCGGGCGACGTCGGGCTGATCATCACCGAGGGCACCTACGTCGACCACGCGTCGGCCGGAACCAGCGACCGGGTGCCGCGGTTCCACGGTGACGACGCCCTGGCCGGCTGGGCCGCGGTGGCCGAGGCCGTCCATCGCGCCGGCGGACGGATCTTCCCGCAGCTGTGGCACGTCGGCATGGCCCGCACCGCCGGTGCCCCGCCGGTGCCGGAGGCCCCGCGCGTCGGCCCCTCCGGGATACCGCTGGACGACTCCGAGCCCGGCCACGCGATGACCCTGGAGGACGTGGACGACGTCATCGCGGCCTTCGCCTCCGCCGCCGCGGCGGCCGAGGAACGGGGCTTCGACGGCATCGAACTGCACGGTGCCCACGGTTACCTCATCGACCAGTTCCTCTGGGCCCACACCAACCGCCGTGACGACGCCTACGGTGGCGACCTCCTCTCCCGTACCCGCTTCGCCGCCGAGATCGTGGCCGCGTGCCGCCGGGCCGTCTCGCCGGAGTTCCCGATCGTCTTCCGCATGTCCCAGTGGAAGAGCGGTGACTACCAGGCCCGGCTCGCCACGACGCCGCAGGAGCTGGAAGCCGTTCTCACCCCGCTCGCCGAGGCGGGCGTCGACGCCTTCCACTGCTCCACCCGGCGCTACTGGCTGCCCGAGTTCGACGGCTCCGACCTCAACCTCGCCGGCTGGGCCAGGAAGCTCACCGGCAAGGCGACGATCAGCGTCGGCTCCGTCGGCCTGGACAACGAGTTCATCAAGGCGTTCCAGGGCGAGCGGGCCGGGGTCGCCGGGATCGACGAACTCCTGGACCGCATGGAGCGGGACGAGTTCGACGTGATCGCCATCGGACGCGCCCTGCTCGCCGACCCGGAGTGGGCCGCGAAGGTCCTCACCGGCCGCATCGACGAACTGCGGCCCTTCGACACACAGGCGTTCACCACCCTTCACTGATTCCAGGTCCGTTTTCAGGTCCGTCCACATCACGGGCCGCCGCCCGGGACCCCGCACGCCCCAGGGCCCCCACACCACGGCCCGCCCCGGCGGCGCCCCCTCTCCGGACCGTCCCCCGACCGGTCCGGAGAGGGGCCGCCTCGCCGGCTCGGCGAGACGACGATCACGGCCCGGCCCCGCCGTGCCCGTCCTCCGCCGATGTGATCAGCCTGCCGCACCCGACCCCCGGGGTGGCAGAGCCGTCCGTCATCGATTTCCCGGGACAGATGTCACACCACGCGGTGGAGCCGCTGGCACCCCAGGAGTTGACAGATGTCATAAGCCGCTGGTCCCGGCGGGGATCACCGGCGGTCCCGTACGGGGCACGCCACGGCCCCGTACCACTCGGCACCCCGGCCCCGCCCGACGCCGCCGCGCGCCGGGCGTTACGCGGACGAAGGTTCGTTCGTTCCCGTCGTAAGAACCCCCGGCCCAACGATGAGTGAGGCGGCGGCCATGAGCGAGTCGAGCGACGGGCACTACCGGCGATGCGTCGCGCCCTACTACGCGAGGCTCGGCTCGCGGCTGGGGTACGCGATGCTGCTGAGCCGGACGCGCCACTTCGGCTGGTACGAACCGGGCGAGTCGCCGTGGCGGTTCACCCTGGCCATGCGGCGGATGGAGGTGATCGCGGCGCGGAAGCTGGCGCTGCCGCCGGGGTCCCGGGTGCTGGACGCGGGGTGCGGCGTGGGCGACGTGGCACGTACCGTGGCGCGGGTCACCGGCGCCGAGGTCACCGGGGTCGACGGCATCGCCTCCGACATCGCCATCGCCCGGCGCCGTTCGGCCGACGCGCCCGGCGGGGGCGGACGCACCCGGTTCCTCTCCGCCGACTACCACGAGCTGCCCTTCCCGGACGCCTCCTTCGACGGCCTCTACACCATGGAGTCCTTCGTCCACTCCGCCGACCCCAAGCGGGCGCTGGCGGAGTTCCACCGGGTGCTGCGACCGCGCGGCAGGCTCGGCATGCTGGAGTATTCGAGCACGCCGGAAGGGCGGTTGACGCCCGCCGCCTACACGGTGCTGCGCCGGGTCTGCGAACTCTCCGCCATGCCGGCCATGCTCATGCTCACCCATGGCCGGCTGGAACAACTGCTGGACGACGCCGGCTTCGCCGTGGAGTCGGTGCAGGACGCCACCCCCAACGTCCTGCCGATGCTGCGTGCCTTCAGCGTGCTCGGCAGCGTCCCCTACGGGCTGGCCCGCGCGGTCGGCCACGGCGACGCGCTGGTCAACGCGATGAGCGGGGTCGAGATGTACCGCCACCAGGAGACCTGGCGCTACCACATCTACGTGGCGACCAAGCGGTGAGAGTCCATGGCCGGTGTGCGGCGGCCGGGCACCCCTGTTCCCGCGTCGAACGGGTGGCTGACGCCCACGGGTGATCCGTTCGCCGCCCGCGTGACACCCGGGGCGTTCCGGGCGTTTCGCATCCGTGCGCCTACCTACGGTTTTCCGGTGGAAACCGTTGAGTTGCTGCCATGTCTGCACATGTTCCGTTTCACGGTGGGTCAGGCGTATCTGTGGGACGACGCCGGCTCCCTCACCCTCGTCGACTGCGGACCGCCCGGTTCCGCCCCGGCCATCGCGGCGGCCCTGCGGGAACGGGGCCACGAGCCCGAGGCCGTCCGCAGTCTCGTCCTGACCCACTGCCACGCCGACCACAGCGGCTCGGCGGCCGAGATCCGCGCGTGGGGCGCCACCGTGATCGCCCACCGGCTGGAGGCACCCGTGCTGCGCGGCGCGTCACCCCAGCAGCGTCCCGTACTCACTGACTGGGAACGGCCGTTGTTCGACCAGGTCACCCGGGGCATGCCGGACGTGCCGCCGCAGCGCCTGAAATACCCCGTTCCGGTGGACGAGGAGGTGGACGCGGGCGACGTACTCGACTTCGGCGGCGGCGCCCGCGTGGTGCCCGTCCCCGGTCACACCGACGGCAGCATCGCTCTCCATCTACCGCGCGCCGACGTGCTGTTCACCGGCGACACCCTGGCCGGCGCCGAGGGACGTCCGATGCTCGGGGTCTTCAACACCGACCGCGACCGCCTGGTCGACTCGGTCCGTTCCCTCGCCGACCTCGGCGCCGACGTCCTGTGCTTCGGGCATGGCGACCCGGTACTGGACGGAGGCGGCGCGGCCCTGCGGACGCTCCGTGGCGAGGTGGCCGTCTGACGCCCCGGCCCGGCGCCCACACGGACAGTACGGTTGGCCGGTGACCACCCGTCCCACGCTCCAACTGACCGTTGACTGCGCCGAGCCCGAACGGCTCGCGGCGTTCTGGGCCACCGCGCTGGGATACCACGTCGAGCCACCGCCCGCCCCGTTCGCCACCTGGCGCGCGTACTGGCTCGACCAGGGCGCCCCGGAGGAGGAACTGGGCGTCGGCGACTGCAGCGACTCCGTCGTCGATCCGGACGGCGCCGGCCCGCGCATCTGGTTCCAGCAGGCGCCCGAGGCGAAGGCCGTCAAGAACCGGCTCCACCTCGACCTCGGCGTGAGCGGAGGACGCGGCGTCCCGTTCGCCACCCGCAAGGAGCGCGTGCTCGCCGAGGTGGCCCGCCTGGAGTCCGCGGGCGCCACCCGCTCCTGCCTGGCGGACGCGGAGGACTCCGGTTCCTTCTCCGTCCTGATGCGGGACCCCGAGGGCAACGAGTTCTGCGTGCACTGAACGCGTTCGCCTACGGCCCGCGAGGCGGCCCAAGGCCCCGCCGTGCTTCCCGGGTACGGGAACGTGGCGGGGCCTTCGCCGCCGACGAGGTACCGGACGGGTCAGATGGTGCCGAACTCGCCGTCCTTCACGCCCGCCACGAAGGAGGCGAACGCGTCGGCCGGGAAGCGCAGCACCGCTCCGCTCGGGTCCTTGGAGTCACGGACGGGGACCACGCCGCGCGAGGCGACGAGGTTGGTGGCGACCTCGACGCAGTCGCCGCCGTTGTCGCTGTGGGAGGACTTGAACCAGCGGGGGGATTCGGTCGTCACGAGATGCCCTTTCGTACCTGCTCGATCATCGCCACGGACGCCGCCTGCGACAGCGCTTCGGCCTGTAGTTGATGATAGGCCGTCAACATGGGCACCACGGATGTAGTTTCTCGGTCCAGGTTTCCCTGTGCCTGCGATTCGGCGTAGCAGATCACCGATCGGTCCGGCAGCGTCAGCAGGTAGACGGGCAGGTTGAACGTGCGGCGCTCGCCCATCTCGTACGGTGCCACCTGGAGCAGTGTGTTGGGCAGTTGAGCGAACTCCACCAGGCGAGCGAGTTGGGCGTCCATGACAGCGGGTCCGCCGACGGGGCGGCGGATGCAGCTTTCGTCCATGGTCACGAAGACCATCGGCGGCCGGTCCCGTACCAGTGCTGCCTGCCGCTCGGTCAGGAGCGAGACCCGTTCCTCCGCCTGTTCGGGGGTGATGGCTCCCCGGCGCATGGCACTGTCGGCCAGCACCCGTGCGTACTCCGGGGTTTGCAACAGTCCCGGGATGATCCCGATCTCGAAGACCCGGATCTCCACCGCCCGGCCCTCGCACTTGACGTACTCCGGGAACCCCTCCAGCAACGCACCGTGCTTGAGCTCGCGGTAGTAGCGTTCGAACGCGTCTGCTGAACCCGTCAGGCCGAAGGCCTGGTCCGCACTACGCGAGAATCGGAGAGTCGGAGGCTTCCGACCAGTTTCCACCGCCGAAATATGCACGCTGGAATATTCCAACCGGGAGGCCAGCTCTTCCTGGGTCCAGCCGCGCGCCTCGCGCAAGCTGCGCAGACGCGCGCCGTAGGCCGCCTGTGGCGAAGCCTCCGGGTTCAACTCCTTGCGGTTCACAGGGCGTTCCCCCCGTTCTTTCGTTCTCCCCTGACAATTTGAAGGATGCCCACGTATCGGTCACGCTGAACCACCCCGGTAGTCGAACCGCTACGGAGAGGAGTGGCCGTGTCCGGTGAGAACGACCCCGTGGAGCGCCAGGAACCCCGGAGCCTGCCGCCCGTCGGCATACTCCTGGTGGACGCTCACAACCGTGTCGGCGAGTTCCGTGGCGAGTGGTGCGGGCTGTGGTCCCTGCGCCCCGTCACGGGCGGGATCGAGTGGACCGTCGCCCCCGAGGACGTGCGCCCGGCCAGCCCCGAACAACGGATGCGCGCCGAGACCCGACGCGCCAACGCCCGCAGCCGGGGCGAGTGCCTGTGAGCCGCGCACGGTTGTGCCTTTCGCGGCGTCGGCGCAACGTGCGCTCCCGCCAACACCGAAGCGTGTGACCCCACTTACGAAGACTTACGAAGAAAGCAAGGCATCATGGATTGGCACAGCCGAGCGAACGCGCTCGCGGACCAGGTGACCGACCCCGATTCCCGGTGGCTCGTCCCCGTCGCCGACGTTCCCCGTCACGAGCTGGTCCCGCGCTGGTGGGAACGGGACGGCTCCGGGGCGTGGGAACTCCGTGACGGGCCGAGCGACCCGGAGGCGTGGGCGGAAGCGGCCTACGCGGACCGCTCGTTGGTCACCAGGGTGGGCCCGCTCCACGCCGACCAGGCCGAACCCGACGACCGTCCCGAGGGACGGCCCACGTCGTCCGCCACGCTGCCGAGCCTGGTCGTGCGCATGCTGCGGCACGGCCGACTCGGCGACGGACTCTCCCTCCTCGACCTGGGCACGGGGGCCGGCGGGCTCGCCGCGTACGCCTGTTACCGGCTCGGCGACGCGTGCGTGACCAGCCTGGACGTGGACCCGTACCTCGTCCGCGCGGCCGGGGAACGCCTCGCCGACATGCACTGCTACCCGACACTGATCACCGCGGACGCCACCAGGGAGGTCCCCGGAACGTACGACCGCATCGTGTCCACGGTCGCGCTCACCCCCGGCCCGGGGCTCCGGCCAGTGGTCGGCGCGCTGGCCTACGGAGGCCGGATCGCGACGACCCTCGCGCGCACGTCCCTGATCATCACCGGTTGGAAGGACCGCCACGGGGACGTGATCGGCCAGGTGGAACGGGACATGGCCGGCTTCATGCCCACCCGGTCCGGCGCCGACCACCCGCCCGCCCTCACCGACCTGCTCACCCTCGCCCGCCAAGCCCACGGAGAACACACCAGCACCGGCCGCTACCCCGTGGTGGACGTGGGCAACGCGTGGGAACTCCGCTCCATGCTTGAAGTCACCCTCCCCGGCGTCGAGTTGGACTACGAGACCAACGGACACCAACGCACCGCCTACCTGGCCCACCCCGACGGCTCATGGGCACGCGCCTCCGCCGAGCGCACCGACCCGCCCGAAGTGCACCAAAGCGGCCCGCAACGACTCTGGGACGCCCTGGAACGCATCCGCAACCGACTCAACGCGGAAGGCGCGCTGCCGTTGCTCGGCGCGCGGGTCCGGTTGACGCCCGACGGGGTTGTCCACCTCTCCCGAGGGAGGTGGCGGGCGTCCATGGGGGCGCGGTAGATCCTGGTACGGACATCCGCGTGTTCAACGGGGAATCAGCCTGGCCGGGGTTACCAGACTCCATCGCTCGAAGAGGTCTCGGGCCGCACTGTTCTTGAGATATGGCCACCCGGTCTCCCGGTGCAACCGCGCAAGCCCTGCGTTCGGTTCCGGACAGGCCACTGGACATCAACTTCCCGCATTCTGAAGCTGCTTAAAGCTCGCAAGTCCCGCCGCTGTTGCAGGGCCAGGAGCCACACGCGTCGGAGGCCGCCTTGTGTACCAGGCAATCGCCAGCCCGCAGGGTGACAAGTTCATCGTCGCGCGTCCCGGTGCACGTAAAGGGATGCACATTCCGCACATCATGTACAAAGAACTCTCCGATGCCGTGGCCGACAGGCAGACGGTGCCGGGGTGGCTGGTCGACGCGGCACGGCAGGCATGGGGGATCGACCTCGCCGGGTGCCCGACAGAGAGGACCGTTCTGGTTCGTCCGCTCACCTCATTGAATTACAGTCGGGCGACGTGGGAGATCAACAAGGGCTGCAACTTCAACTGTGAGCACCGCTACCTTGCCGAACGGAAGTTTGAAGGCCTGTCGCGGGAAGAAAAGGATCGGCTGCTCTTCATGCTTCGTGACGCCGGAGTCCTGTGGCTCCAGTTCACGGGGGGTGAGCCCACCATCGACCGGGACTTCGCACATTCTTATCGGACGGCCTACGGGCTGGGAATGCTCATCAAGGCCGCCAAAGAGGCCGGAGTGCCGCTCGAACTGGCGTTGATCGTCACCAAGCACAACGCGCACGAAGTGGAAGCCATGCGGGACCTTGCCGAGGAGTACGCGTACACGTACACCGAGTACGCGAACATTTCCCCGACATACGACGGTAAACCTGAACCACTGGCTGCCCAGGCTCCGGGATTCCTGGACAAGTCCACAGTCTTCAAAGGCTGTCCGGCGGGTCATGCCTTCTTTCACGTGGACCCCCACGGGTTCGCCACCATGTGCAAGGTAGGTCGAGAGAACCCCGTCAACCTCATGGCTGAGGGACTTGACGGCCTCCTGCGTCTGCCCGCGATCGCAGATGCCGAAATGCTTCGCTCCGGTGGCTGTAGCGGCTGTCGGCTCTCGGCAACGTGCCGGGTATGCCGTCCACTCGCCAAGGCGTACCAGGAAGCGAAGGCACCATTGAACACTTACTGCCAACACGGAAACGGAGACCACATCACATGAGCGCTGCAGCAGTGGTGATCACCCACTCCCGTCCCGCGCTGAGTCTGGTTCCGGCCCCGGCCGAACGGCCGAAGCTCGCGGAGCCCGCCGGACTGGTCATCGTGGACGACGTCGAGTCGCTGACCGAGGGCACCACGCCGGGGTGCAACGACGACAACCCGTACCGGTAACCGCGTCGGTACACCTGTGGGGCTCCGTGCGGGCTCCGTGGCGCGATTGCGCCGCGGGACCCGCACGGGCCGCTGTATGAGAGTCTGGGCGCCGTGGCAACTGAGCGAATGTCGTTCGATGATCTACCGCCCGCCGTGCTCGTCGGCGTCCAATCTCACGCCGGGGAGATTCTCAGGACCGAGATGGTAATCCAGGGCTACAACAGTCAGATCGCGGCGCGGATCTCGACCGCTGACGGGTCCTTCTTCATCAAAGGTCTGAGAGCCGACCACGGGCGGGTGTGGACCCAGCACCGGGAAGCCGAAGTCAACCCGTACCTTCGCGGTATCGCGCCCGCGCTTTTGTGGCAGGTGGAAGACGCCGGATGGGTCCTCCTGGGCTTCGAAGCCCTGGACGGCCATCACGCCGACTACTCGGCAGGTTCACCGGATCTGCCGAAGGTGGCTGATCTGCTCTGCCGACTGGGGGAAGTCCCTTGCCCGCCCATCGAGTTGCGGCACGCGGAACAGCGCCTCGCGGCGTACGCGGCCAAGCCCACGGACGTTGCGCACTTCGCGGGTGACTCCCTGCTTCACACGGACCTCAACAACGAGAACGTCCTCGTGAACGGTCCCGCCTATCTCGTTGACTGGGCGTGGGCATCCAAGGGCGCGGCATGGCTGGACGCCGCCCATTGGGTCGTGTGGCTCATGGCGGCGGGCAAGCAAGAGCCCCGGTCGGCGGAGGAGTGGGCGGCACGTGTTCCGGCATGGAGGACAGCAGCGCCGGAAGCCGTCACGGCCTTCGCGCTGGCGACCGCGAATCTGTGGGAGGAAATCGCCGGGGTGGACCCGGACCCATGGACGGCCACGGTCTTCGACGCGTCCCGGCGCTGGGCGGAGTACCGGAAGGCCGGCTGAGCCCCGGTGCCGACTCCGCTCGTGTGCGCGCTCAACGAGTCATGTCCGACGGGGTGTCCGCCTCTCCCGCGGAAAGCGGCGGGCGTCCATGGGGGCGCGGTAGACCGGGGTCCGGGGCCCCGGCCGCGTGCCCGGCGGTGGGGTGGTGTGTCAGACGATGGCGAGCCGGTCCACCAGTAGTTCCAGTCGGCGCTCGGCGTCCTCCGGGGGGAGCCGTCCTGCTCGGGTCAGGGTGGCCAGGCCGTGGAGGGCCGCCCAGAACACCTCGGTGAAGAGTCCGGGGTGGACGCCGTCGCCGGCGACCTCGGAGAGGCTTTCCAGCAGGGCGGCGAAGGCGTCCTTCAGGGGTTCGGGGGTGTCCTCGTTCGCGAAGGGCAGGCCGCCGTCGAGTTGGAACAGGGCGTCGTAGACCGCCGGGTTGCGAGTGGCGAAGTCGAGGTAGGTGCGGGCGAGGGCGGTGACCCGGGCGCGGGGGCCGTCCGCGGCGGAGGTGGCGACCCGGAGCGCCACGGCCATCTCGGTGGCGCCTTCGAGGGCGACGGCGCCGATGATCTCGCGTTTGCCGCGGAAGTGGCTGTAGAGGACGGGCTGGCTGTATTCGATGCGCTCGGCGAGCCGGCGGGTGGTGACCGCGTCCCAGCCCTGCTGCTCGGCGAGTTCGCGGGCTGTCGCCACGATGAGGCGTTCGCGCTCCGCCCGTTCGCGTCGCTTGCGTTCCTGTACCGACATGGCTTGATCCTAGCACCGCTAGACAATCAAGCAGCGGCAGGCTAGCTTTGCCTCATCATCTAGCGATGCTAGGTCCCAGGAGGGGTCATCATGCTCAGCGCACTTGAGGTGTTCACCACCGTGGTCGTCGGCGTGATGGTGGGGGTGGAGTTCTCCGTCGCCTTCGTCATCAACCGGATCCTCGACGCACTCCCCGGTGACAGCGGCCAACTCGGCCGCGCCCACGGGGGCCGGATGCTCGGAGCCGTGATGCCGGTCTGGTACATCACCTCGCTCGTCCTCGTCGCGGTCTGGGCCATCGCCGGACGTACCCACCACGGCACCGGCCTCATCGTCACCGCCGGCGCGCTGCTGCTCCTCAGCGTGATCATGTCGGTCCTGCTGCTCGTCCCGATCAACAACCGCGGCAAGACGTGGACCCCCGAGAACCGGCCCGCCGACTGGAAGGAGCAGATGAACCGCTGGGACCGCTTCCACTACGTCCGCGTCGCCGTCATCATCGCCGCCTTCGCCCTGCTGGTCGCCGCCCTCGCCTGACCCCGCGAGGCGACCCCGCGCCGGTGGCGCGCGATCCCCGCGCCGGGACGCGACGGTCGGGGACGCGCTGGAACGCATCCTCGACCGGCTCCACGCGGACGGCGTGGAGCCGGACCGTTACGCCACGCAGAATTCGTTGCCCTCCGGGTCCCGCATGATCCACCAGTGGCCGGCGGGGCCCTGGTCGACCTCGCGGTCGCGGGTGGCGCCGAGGGTCTCCAGCCGGGCCACGAGTGCGTCGCGGGTGCCGGGTTCGCTGTGGATGTCGAGGTGGAGGCGGTTCTTGCCGGATTTGCCCTCGGGCACGTTCTGGAAGAGCAGGCGTCGGCCGTGGCCGGTGCCGCTGATCTCGTCGTAGGGGTCGTCGGGGTGGCGGACGGCGGCGTAGCCGCGGAAGATCCTGCGGCCGTGGTGTTCGGCGACCACGTCCGGTGCGAGGTGGCCGGCGGCGAGCAGGCGCTCGATGAGGGGGCTCGGGTCCTCGACCTCGTAACCGAGGGCGGCGGCCCAGAAGTCGGCGAGGGAGGGGGCGTCGGCGCTGTCGACGACGAGCTTCCAGTGCAGTGGCATGCGGCCAGTTGTATGTGGTGCGTGGACGCGTCGGCAAGGCTACGGGGGCGGGGCGGCGGCGAGGGTGCGGACGGCTTCGACCACCGTGCGGCGGCGGCGGGCCAGGGCGGCGTGGTCGGACTCCTCGTCCAGGACGACGCGGCACATCCTGGGGACGGCGAAGTTCCAGGCGATCAGCCCCATGATGGTGAAGAGCAGGTCCTGGGTGGCGTGGACGCGCGCGTCGGCGGGGAGGTGGCGGGCCACGCCGCCGTCGAGGAGGTGGTCCACCTTCTCGCGGAAGCCCACGCGGCGTTCCCGTTCGATCTCGTCGAGTCCGCCGCCCCCCTCCAGCGACTCCCACAGCAACAGCCGGATCAACTCGGGGTGTTGCTGGTACCAGTCGAAGATCTGCCCGGCGGACTCGGCCACGGCGTCGGGGTCGAGGCGGACGGAGACGCGGATCTCCTCCAGCTTGGCCCGCAGGACGGCGGCGAACAGCTTCTCCTTGTTGCCGTAGTACAGGTAGATCGCCTGCTTGTTGGCGTCGGCGGCGGTGGCGATCCGGTCGACCCTGGCCCCGGCGAGGCCGTGCTCGGCGAACTCGGCGGCGGCGGCCTCGAAGATCCGCCGCCTGGTGTCTTCCGCGTCGTAGGCCATGGCATGAATTAAACCACCCGGTTGACACGCTGCCGGGCGAGGGGCAGTATCGAGGGAGCAATAAATCAACCATCTGGTTTATTTGAGCCGACGGGCCGCTCCATGCCGTCGTCCGGCTCACCTTGTCGAAAGGCCCGCCCATGAGCGCCGCGACCCCTGCCCCCGTACCCGTCCCTGCCCCCGTCCCCGTCCCCGTTCGTTCGCCGCTGCCGAGCGGGCTGTCCGGCAGGACCGCCGTACTCATCGGCGGCAGCTCGGGCATCGGGCTGGCCGCCGGTGTCCTGCTGCGGTCGGTGGGCGCCCGGGTCGTACTGGTCGGGCGGGACGCCGACCGGCTGGAGGCCGCCGTCTCGCGGGTGCGCGGCGCGGGATCCGAGGGCGGCGAGGACGCCGTGGTGGGCGTCCGCGGCGACGGGGGAGACGAGCGGGTGCTCGCCGAGGTCTTCGAGCGGGTCGGCGAGGTCGACCATGTGTTCGTCACCGCGGGCGGCATCAGCGGTGCCGGCGCGCTGACCGAGCTGACCGCCGAGGACGTCCGCACGAACGTGGACTCCCGACTGTGGGCGGCCTTCGCCGTCGCCCGCGCGGCGGCGAAGCGGCTCCCCGCGGGCGGCTCGCTCACGTTCAGCTCGGGGATCCTCGTGGTCCGTCCGATACCCGGGATGGCCGTCCCGCTGTCGGTCGTCGGCGCCGTGGAAACGCTCACAAAGGCGCTCGCGGTGGAACTGGCCCCGTCGCGGCTGCGGGTGAACGCTGTCCGCTTCGGGCGGATCGACACCCCGCTGCTGCGGTCGCTGCCGGGGCTGGACTCGGACGAGGCGGTCGCCGCCGCCGGATCCGGCGCCCCCCTCGGCCGGTTCGGCACCGCCGAGGAAGCCGCCGCAGCGGCCCTGTTCCTCATGGCCAACAACTACGTCACCGGCCAGGTGATCACCGTGGACGGCGGAGAGACGCTGGCCTGATCCGCCCCGGGCCGCCGGGACGGACCAGGCGAGTCGCGGGTCAGCCGATGGCGGGCTTACTGGCCGACCAGGCGGTCACGGACAGCCGGCCGCCGTCGAGGTCCTGGGCGAAGGCGACGGTGCTGTGCGCGTTGCTGCCGGTCGGGGAGATCTGCAGGTACTTGGCGTGGACGGTGTCCTGGCCGACGTGGGTCCACACCAGGTCGGCCCAGGCCGAGGCGCCGGGCCGCAAGGTGACCTGGCGCACGCCCGGGTCCTGGGCGAAGTAGGTGCTGCCGTGCCGGACGGTGGTCGGTATCGCGGAGTGTCCGGCGCCCTCCAGCGCCAGGCCGGCGTAACCGCTGAAGGCACAGGTGGTCGTGCCGGTGTTGGTCAGGCGCAGCAGCGTGCCCTGGTGGTTCATGCCCGCCTGCTCGGGGCCGCTCGGGTCCACGGCGGCCTTGAGCGTCCCGGGCTGGCACGCGGCGGCACCGGTGTGCGGTGCGGTAACGGCCGCGGTGGCTGCTCCCGCGCCGAGGAGGCCGGTGGCGGCGACGGCACTGGCGACGGCGGCGGCAGTCAGCAGACGACGCATGTGATCAAGTCCTTTCGTTCGCGCCCCGGTCGTACGCAACGTTCCGGGGCACGCGACGACATCCGGTCGACGACCACACTGCACGCCGAATGTTGTGATTCCGTCATGGGAAGGCAACGAGCGGAAACGATTCAGTGGCATGACGCCCTGTTGGTGCTGACGGCCCCAACTCGGCGCCGCGGAGCCTGAGTTGGCTCACAACGCGTTCCACATCGCGTGGAGTTCACGCCACTCGGGGGCCGGCCCGGTCAGCGGGTCGCCGGAGGCGGGGGCGCGCAGGCCGTCGAGGACGAGTTCCAGGTAACGGGAGCGCAGCTCCGCCGAACGTTCCGCACCGGCCGGGATCCGCAGCGAGAGCAGTTCCAGCAGCAGCGGGACGTCGGCCGGGCCAACGTCGCGGCGGAGCGCGTCCGCCTCGTGCGCCGCGGCCACCAGCGCGTCCAGCGCCGACCGCAACCGGGCCGCGGCGGCGGCCACTTCACCGGTGGACGGCAGCCGGCCGCCGAGCAGCCGCAACAGCGGACCGCCGGGCTCCTGGTCCGACACCGCGTCCCGCAGGAACGCGGTGAACGCCGTCCACGGGTCCGGATGGCGGGCGCTCGCGGCGGTGGCCTGCTCGGTGAGGCGGTCCATGGCCAGGACGCGCATGCGTTGCGCGAGCGCCTCCTTGCTGGGGTAGCGGCGGTAGAGGCTGCCCATGCCGATGCCGGCCCGCCGGGCGATCTCCGACACCGGTGCGTCCCAGCCGAGTTCGGCGAAGGCGGCGCGGGCCGCCCGCATCAGCCGTACGTCGTTGCGGTCCGCCTCCCGGCGTCGTCCCCGGGGGGCGCCGCCGCGCGCGCCGTCGTCCATGGGAGCGCTCACATCCGGGAGGCGCCGGCGCCGCCGTCGACCCGGAGCACGGTGCCGGTGACGAAGCCGGCGTCGGAGCCGACGAGCAGCCCGATGGCCCGGGCCACGTCGTCCGGTTCGGCGACCCGGCCCAAGGGGGTGCGTTCCGCGATCCGCCGCTGGACCTCGGCCGGGATGCCGGCGCTGGCCTCGGTGCGGACGTAGCCGGGGGAGACCACGTTGACGTTGACGCCCAGCGGGCCGGCCTCGCAGGCGACGAACTGGGCGAAGGTGTTCAGGGCCGCCTTGGCGGTGCCGTGCGCGATCATCCCGGGCGCGGACGGCCCCTCGGCGAGCAGGCTGGAGACGTAGACGATCTGCCCGTACCCCTGTCCGGACATGACGGCGAGGGCGTGCTGGGTGAGCGGGTAGACGGCGGCCAGTTCGTCGGTGACCTTGCCGCGGAAGTCCTCCCACGGCAGGTCGCGCAGCGGGGTCGGGGTGAAGTGCGCGGCGGCGGCGTTGCACACCAGCACGTCCAGCCGTCCGCCCTCGGCGGCCCGGCGGACGAGTTCGGCGGCCTCGTCGTCGTCTCGTACGTCACCGCGGACGGCGAAGGCGCTGCCGCCGTCGGCCGTTATCTCCTTGACCACCTGGTCGGCGGCGGCGCGGTTGCTGAAGTAGTTGACGGCCACCCGGTAGCCGCGGGCGGCGAGGTGACGGGCGGTGGCGGCACCGATGCCGCGGCTGCCGCCGGTGACCAGGGCGGTGGGAGTGTCGGTCATGTCCCCTCCGGAGTTCGTGGTGGCCGGAGCTTATCGGAGCGGAGCGCTCCGTTCAAAAGCGGTCCGGTTGTGAGCGCTCACAGTCGGGAGCGCGCTGCACAGTGCACCGGGCACGCAAACGAACCTTGTGAGCGCTCACATCGCGCCTCGCACCCCCGAACGCCCGCTTCGTCGGGCACGCCGGGCACGCGCCACAACGTTGTGAGCGCTCACACCCCAGCTCACCCCCCCCGGCTCACCCCCAGCTCACCCCCGACTCGTCCTCCGAGGACGCACGCTTCGGCGCACACTGGGCACACGCAAGGACGCGGGACCGTACACCCACCCTCACCGGAGGCAGCAATGGCGTCCGACAGCGAACCGCGCAACCCGCCCGGCGCCCCGCCGCGCCATCGCCGGATCGCTTACGAACTGATCGGTTGCGGCCTGCACGGCCACCACCTGGCGGGCACCGGCGCGGCCCGGGTGCGCCCCGAGGACGCGCCGCTGGTCCGCGAGGGCGACGGGCTGCGCTGGCACCGCTGTCTGCGTTGCGACGCCTGGCTGCCGCTGCGCCCGCCGGAGCACCCGGAGCGGGAATTCCCGCCCGGCCGGGACGAGGTCACCGTGCCCCTGCGCGGCAAACCGCTGCGCGACCGGTACGTGCTGCGGCTCATCGCCCTCGACCGGCTGGTGCACTTCCTCGTGCTGGGCGTGCTCGCCGGCTCCGTGCTGCTCTTCGTCGACGACCGGGCCCGGTTGCGGGGGCCCTACTACCGGATCCTGGACGCCGTCCAGCACGGCGTCGGCGGCACCGGCGGCACCTCCGGGCACGGCTTCCTGGGCGACCTGGACAAGGCGTTCGCCGCGCACGCCTCGACGCTGTGGGTGATCGGCGCGGTCTTCGCCGGGTACGCCGTGCTGGAGGGCGTGGAGGCCGTCGGGCTGTGGTTCGCCCAGCGCTGGGCGGAGTACCTGACGTTCGTGGCCACCGTGATCCTGCTGGTCCCGGAGGTCTACGAGCTGACCGGACGGGTCAGCGCCACCAAGATCCTCACCCTGGTGATCAACATCGCCGTGGTGGTCTATCTGCTGATCGCCAAGCGCCTGTTCGGGCTGCGCGGCGGCGGCCGGGCCGAGCAGGCCGAACGCGACCGCGACAGCGGCTGGCAGGCGCTGGAACGGGTGCTGCCGTCCGGCCGGTGACCGGTCCGGTTCAGTCCGAGAAGTCCTGGGTGAGCCACACGGTGCCGTCGGGGTCGCGGTGCACGGCGATGCCGACGTGGGTGAAGGTGGCGCTCAGGATGTTGCGGCGGTGGCCGTCGTCCGGCGGGCGCTCGTCGAGCATGTCCTGGGTGAGGCCGACGGCGGCGGTGGCGATCTGCTGGTCGTCCGGGCCGGCCGTGGCCCGTCCGATGTTCTCGCCCGCGGCGCCCCAGTGGACGCCCTGGGCCGTCTCCCGGTCGCCCAGCGGCGGTTCGCCGGGGCACTGGTGGGACAGCCCGCAGCCGCTTCCCATCACGGTGTTGTGCGCCGCCGCGCTGCGGTTGAGGCCGGGGGAGAGGGTGTAGGGCGGCAGCCCCTGCTCGGCGCGGGCCCGGTTCATCAGCGCGAGCACCTGCTCGACCGGGCCGGAGCCCTGCGTCGGCGACGCGGTGGGCACCGGTGCCGCCGACGCGGTGGCGGCGGGCCGGGGCACGGGGCGTACGACGGTACGGGACGGGGCCGGCCGGTGCGTCGCGGGCGCGGGTACGGAACGGTGGGCGGCCGGGTGGGACGGCGTGGCGGTGGCCGGCACCGGCAGCGGCGCCGACCTGGCCTGGAGCGGCTGGGCGGCGGCCGGGGCGGCGGTGGTGGTGGGCCGGGCGGCGTCGGAGGAGCTGATGGCCACGGACATCACGGTGGCCGCGGCCGTCACCGCGGCGCCGCCGGCCAGCAGTTGGGCGGCGCGCGGCCGGACGGCGGGACGGCGGTGGCCACCGGGCCGCCTGCCGCCCGTCCGGGGTCCGCGCGCCGCGTGCCGGGACCCCGCCGGGGCGCCGGCCCCGTCCGTCCGGAACGACGCCGCCACCGTCGCCGCGTCCGGGTCCGGCCGGCCCGCGGCGGCGAGCAGCGGCGGCACCAGGGCGAGGCCGGCGAGCAGACTCTGCGCGGGTATCAGGCCGCGGCGCCGGCCCGAGCAGGTGCGGCAGTCCCGTACGTGCCGGGCTATGCGCTTGCGCCACAGGGCGGAGGGCACACCGTCCCACCGGGCCACCACCGGCTCCAGCCGCCGGCAGCGGGCGGAGGCGGAGAGCGCGCGCACCACCAGCCGGGCGGTCTCCAGTTGCGCCTTCATCCGCTGCACCCGTACCGCGACGCACGGCGCGGGCAGCTTCAGCGCGGCGGCCACCTCCGCGCGGGTCAGCTCCCCGGCCGCCTCCAGCCACCACAGCGACAGCAGCGCCCGGTCGTCGTCGTCCAGCCACCGGGTCGCCTCGGCGACCTCCCGGCGCTGTCCGGCCAGCCCCAGCCGCATGATGGTGAGGTCGGCGAAGTCGGCGCCGGGATCGGGCAGTTCGGCCAGTTCCTCGATCCCGGTGCGGGCGGCGGCGGCCTGTTTGCCGCGATGGTGCCGGCGTATCTGGTTCATGGTCACCGCCACCAGCCAGGCCCGGAAGCGCCGCGGGTCGCGCAGTCCGGCCAGCCCGTCCAGGGCGCGGAGCATGGTCTCCTGGACCACGTCGTCGACGTCGGCGTGGCCGTGCAGCGCGCGTCCGACGATGTTGTAGACGAGCGGCAGGTAGGCGGCGACCAGTTCGTCGCGCGCCCGCTCGTCCCCCGCCCGCGCGGTCGCGATGACCGTGGCTTCGTGTTCCGGCGTCATGGGGTCTCCTCGCTCCCGGTCGCAACCCGTGGGTGCGGTGCGTACGTTCGTCGTTCAGGGAGACCCCGCGGGACCGGTGCGGATAACAGAAAACGCGGATTTCCCCGGTCGGTCAGTTCTCCCGCAGGGTGCTGATCGCCTCTTGCAGCCAGCCGATCCAGAAGCGTTCGAGTTCGATGCCGCCGCGCAGGACGAGGTGGCGCAGGCGGTCCTCGGGTGCCTGGCGTTCCGGCGGGAAGTCGCGTTGCTCGATCTCGCGGTAGTGGCCCAGCTGGCGGCGGTGGAGGTCGAGGTGGCGGTGGAGTTCGGCGTCGAGGCCCTCGGTGCCGACGACGGCGGCGGCGCGGATGCGCAGCAGCAGGGCGTCGCGCATGGGTTTGGGGTCCTGGCCGGCGGTGGCCCAGGCGGTGAGTTCGGCGCGGCCCGCGGGCAGGACCTCGTACTCCTTCTTCTGCCCGCGGGCCGGCTGCGCGGTGGGCAGGGCCCGGATGAGCCCCGCCTGCTCCAGGCGTCCCAGCTCCCGGTAGATCTGCTGGTGCGTGGCCGACCAGAAGTAGCCGATCGACTTGTCGAACCTGCGCGTCAGCTCCAGCCCCGACGACGGCTTTTCCAGCAGGGCGGTGAGGATCGCGTGCGGGAGTGACATGGTGCGCATCCTAGGTCGTGCCGCCGGACGGCCGCCGCCCGCCCGGAGGCGGCGCCCCCGTCGCGTGCCAGGGCGGTCGGACGACTCGACGGCAACGCCCGGTGTGGATCATGGCGATGGGCTTGGAGGGCGCGGGGGCGCTGCGCCTTGGCAGCGGGGTGCCGGGACAGGCCCTCGCCCGGCCGTGGCCCTTGGCGGCACCGCCACCACCGCGCAGTTCACCGACACGCTGCTCGAACTGCTCCGACGCGGCGGCCTTCGCACCGTACGGCCGAACGGTACGCAGGAGTCCTCGCCGCCCGCCGCACCCCGTCACCGTGACGGCATGAACGCCGGACCGGGCCGCGTCCCGGACGCGTCGCGTACGCGTTCCTCAACGAGGAGCGCTACTCAGACCTCGGCCATGGCGCGACGGCGCAGTTCCTTCTTGTCGGGCTTGCCCACGTCGGTGTGGCGGGTGGCCGGCGACGGTGAGGACTGCCGAGCCCTGGACCGCCCGGTCCCGCGTGGCGATGACGGTGTGTCCAGGACGACATGGTGCGTGCTGGATCACGCGGCGGCACCGGGCCGCCGCGTGACGGCCGGGTCAGAGGGTGGCGGCCAGCCGGGTGCCCTGGTCGATGGCGCGCTTGGCGTCGAGTTCGGCGGCGATGTCGGCGCCGCCGATGAGGTGGACGCGGTGGCCGGCGGTCCGTAGCGCGTCGAAGAGGGCGCGGTCGGGTTCCTGGCCGGCGCAGACCACGACGGTGTCGACCGCGAGGGTGTGGTCCTCGCCGTCGACGGTGATGTGCAGCCCCTCGTCGTCGATGCGGCGGTAGGTGACCCCGGCGAGGGTGGTGACGCCGCGGTGGCGCAGTTCGGTGCGGTGGATCCAGCCGGTGGTCTTGCCCAGGCCCGCGCCGACCTTGCCGGGCTTGCGCTGGAGCAGGTGGACGGCGCGCGGGACGGCGGGGTGGTCGGGGCGGCCCAGGCCGCCCGGGGCGCGGTACCGCGGGTCCACGCCCCACCGCCGGAAGTACGCCGCCGGGTCCTCGCTCGCCGCGTCACCGGGGTCGGTGAGGTATTCGGCGACGTCGAAGCCGATGCCGCCGGCGCCGATGACCGCCACCCGCCGGCCGGCCCGCACCCGTCCGCCCAGCACGTCGAGGTAGCCGGTGACGCTGGGGTGGCCGATGCCGTCGATCTCCGGGACGCGCGGGGTGACCCCGGTGGCGACCACGATGTCGTCGTACTCACCGGGGGCGAAGGCCTCCGGCGTCACCCGGTGGCCGAGGCGTACCTCGACGCCGTGCTCCTCCAGCTGGACGCGGAAGTAGCGCAGCGTCTCGTGGAACTCGCCCTTGCCGGGGATCCGGGCGGCCACCCGCAGTTGTCCGCCGATGGCGTCGGCGGCGTCGTAGAGGGTGACGTGGTGACCGCGTTCGGCGGCGGAGACCGCGCAGGCCAGCCCGGCGGGTCCGGCGCCGACGACGGCGACGCGGCGGGCGTGCCGGGTGGGGGAGAGCACCAGCTCGGTCTCGTGGCAGGCCCGCGGGTTGACCAGGCAGGAGGTGATCCGCCCGCTGAAGGTGTGGTCCAGGCACGCCTGGTTGCAGCCGATGCAGGTGTTGATGGTCCCGGCGCGGCCGGCCCGCGCCTTGGCCACGAAGTCGGGGTCGGCCAGCATCGGGCGGGCCATGGAGATCAGGTCGGCGTGGCCGGAGGCCAGCAACTCCTCGGCCTTCTCGGGGGTGTTGATGCGGTTGGTGGCGACCAGCGGTACGGAGACGGCGCCCATGAGTTCGCGGGTCACCCAGGCGAAGGCACCGCGCGGCACCGAGGTGGCGATGGTGGGGATACGGGCCTCGTGCCAGCCGATGCCGGTGTTGATGATGGTGGCCCCGGCCGCCTCGATCTCCTTGGCGAGGGCGACCACCTCCTCCAGCGTCGAGCCGCCGGGCACCAGGTCGAGCATGGAGAGCCGGTAGATGACGATGAAGTCGGGGCCGACCCGCTCGCGTACCCGGCGGACGATCTCGACCGGGAAGCGGACGCGGTTTTCGTAGCAACCGCCCCAGCGGTCGGTGCGGTGGTTGGTGGCGGCGGCGATGAACTCGTTGATCAGGTAGCCCTCGGAGCCCATGATCTCCACGCCGTCGTAACCGGCGAGGCGGGCGAGTTCCGCGGTGCGCACGAAGTCCTCGATGGTCTCCTCGACCTCGTCGTCGGTGAGGGCGTGCGGGACGTGCGGGCTGATCGGGGCCTGGAGGGCGCTGGGGGCGACCAGATCCGGGTGGTAGGCGTAGCGGCCGAAGTGCAGGATCTGCAGGGCGATCCGGCCGCCCTCGCGGTGTACGGCGGCGGTGACCCGGGTGTGCTCCTCGGCCTCCGCCCCGGTGGTGAGCTTGGCACCGCCGGGGTAGGGGCGGCCCCGGTCGTTGGGGGCGATGCCGCCGGTGACGATGAGGCCGGCTCCGCCCCTGGCCCGGGCCGCGTAGAACGCCGCCATCCGCTCGAAGCCGCCCTCGGCCTCCTCCAGGCCGACGTGCATGGACCCCATCAGCACGCGGTTGGGCAAGGTGGTGAACCCCAGGTCGAGCGGGGTGAACAGATGCGGGTAGGCGCTCATCGCGGCGTGACCTCCGTGTGTCGTCGCAGCGATTATGCAACGAGTTGCACAACCTGCCCAGGGAACGGCGGCGACGGATGCGTCACAGGTGGCGGGCGGCGCTGCCGTCCATGCGCGACACCGATGTACTCGCCTGGAACCGGTTCACCGCCGCGCTGATCGACTTCGGTGCCCCGCCGCCGCGGCCTCGCCCGGCTGGTCTTCCCGGGCGAGCGCTGATCGCCCGCACCGTGGCCTGGGCGGGCGGGAGCGCCCCGGTGCGCTGGGCCGGGGCCGCCCCGCGTCGCGGCGCCGTCAGCCGGGGGCCGCCGGGAGCGTCGTCACGAAGCGGGCGCCGCCGCCGGGGGCTTCGGTCACCTCGATGGTGCCGAGGTGACGGTGTGTCAGGTTGCGGACGATGGCCAGGCCCAGTCCGGAGCCGCCGTCGTCGCGGCTGCGGGCGTCGTCGAGGCGGACGAAGCGCTCGAAGATGCGTTCCCGGTCGGCGGCGGGCACGCCGGGACCGTCGTCGGCGACCTCCAGGGTCACCCGGTCGTCGGCGCGGCGCACGGTGACGGTGACCGCGGAGACGGCGTGGCGCTGGGCGTTGTCGACCAAGTTGCCGAGAACGTGGGCGAGTTGGGCCCGGTTGCCGGTGACCGCGGTGGGCCGGCCGGGCAGCGCGGCGGTCACCGGGACGCGGTCGGCGGCCCGGTGCGCCAGCTCCTCGCGGACGAGCGCGGCCAGGTCCACCCGTTCCGTCCGGGGCGGCTCACCGGCGTCGAGCCGGGCCAGCAACAGCAGGTCGGAGGCGAGGCGTTCGAGCCGCAGCGTGTCGTCGATCAGACCGCCGATCTCCAGCAGTTCCGGATGGGCGCGGGCCACCTCCAGCTGGGTGCGCAGGCTGGTGATGGGGCTGCGCAGTTCGTGCGAGGCGTCGGCGATGAAGCGCCGCTGCCGCCCGGCGGACTCCTCCAGCGCGGCCAGCGTGGCGTTGGTGGTGGCCGCCAGCCGGGCCACCTCGTCCCGGGCGTCCGGCTGCGGCACCCGGCGCGACAGGTCACCCTTCATGATCTCCGCCAGCTCCGCCCGGATCGCCTCCACCGGACGCAGCGCGCGCCGCGTCACCAGCCAGCTCGCCAGCGCGATCACCGCGATCAGCGGCAGCAGCCCCAGCATCATCACGTTGCGCGCACTGGTGATCGCCTGCCGCTCGGTGTTGAGCGAGGCACCGGCGTACACGGTGACGATGTGGTCGCGCGCGGTGGCCGCGTACACCGCCGCCACCCGGTACGGGCGGGCGTCGGCGACCCCCGGCAACCGGAACCGCACCGTGTCGAAGCGCACCGTGGTGGCGGCCGAACCGGGCACGTACACCCGGTCGTCCGGGTCGGCGGGGCGGCGCGGCTGGCGCGGCGCGGGCGCGAAGCCGGCGAACGGCGGCGCCCCGCGCAGCCGGGGCCCGGCCGCCAGCACCGTGCCGTCCGACTTGACCACCTGCACCGGCTGGTTCTCGGCGTTGGGCAGCGCGAGCGAGGAGAACTCCGCGCCGTTGGTGATCTGGGTGGCCACCTCGCGGGCGGTCACCTCCGCCTGGAGGCTGGTGGCGTCCACCAGGTTGCGGTGGAGCACCGCCAGCACCGCGCCGCCGGCGCCCACCAGCGCCACCGCCACCACCAGCGTGGAAGCCGCGGTGGTACGGGCCCGTACCGAGCCCCGCCAGCGCGGCGCGCGCCGCCGCTCCCGCCCGGCGCGGCGGTCAGCCACCGTCGGCCGCCAGCCGGTACCCGGCGCCGCGCGCCGTGGTGATCGACCGGCGGCCGAACGGCGCGTCGATCTTCCGGCGCAGCGCGCTGATGTACACCTCGACGATGTTGGGGTCGCCGTCGTAGGCGAAGTCCCACACGTGGTCGAGGATCTCGGCCTTGGAGACCACCTGGCCGGCGTGGACCGCCAGATGCTCCAGCACCGCGAACTCCTTGGCGGTCAGCGGCACCTCGCGGTCCTCCCGGAAGCAGCGCCGGGCCGCCGGGTCCACGGTCAGCGTGCCCAGCCGCAGCACCGGGGTGCCGCCCCGGGTACGGCGCCGCAGCAGCGCCCGGATCCTGGCCAGCAGCACCACGTAGGAGAACGGCTTCGTCAGGTAGTCGTCGGCGCCGGTGTCCAGCCCCTCCGCCTCGTCGTACTCGCCGTCCTTGGCGGTGAGCATCAGGATCGGCGTGGTGTCGCCGTCGACCCGCAGCCGGGCGCAGACCCGGTAGCCGCTCATGCCGGGCAGCATCAGGTCCAGGACCACCAGGTCGTACGTGCCGGTCGCCGCCATGTGCAGCCCCTGCACCCCGTCGTGCGCGACGTCCACCGCGAAACCGTCCGCCACCAGGCCCCTGGCCAGCGTCACGGCCAGGCGCCGCTCGTCCTCGACGATCAGCAGCCGCATGGACAACAGCCTGGCACAGGTTTTCTGAAGCCGCCTTCAGGGACGTTCAGCGGGGCCTCAGCGTCGGTGCGCCAGGGTGGAGGTCTGGAAGCGCCAGTCCGGCACGAGGGAGGTTCCCCGTCGTCCGAGCCGTCCCGCAGCCTGGAGGTAACACCATGGACACCCGGCTCCCCATCGGCATCGTCAGCACCGGTTCCCATCTGCCCGACGCCGTCGTGGGCAACGACGAGATCGCCGCCCGCACCGGGGTGACGGCCGAGTGGATCGAGCGGACGACCGGCGTCCGCGAACGGCGCCGGGCGGCGCCCTACGAAGCGACGTCGGACCTGGCCGCGGTCGCCGCCGAGCGCGCGATCGAGCAGGCCGGACTCGCCGCCGGCCAGCTGTCCTGCCTGGTGGTGGCGACCTGCACCTCCGACCACCCGCAGCCGGCCACCGCCGCCGTGGTGGGCCGGCTGATCGGCGCCCGGCGGGCCGTCGCCTTCGACGTCAACGCCACCGGCGGCGGATTCCTGTGCGGTTACGCCGCCGCCGAACGGATGCTGCGCGGCGAACCGGCCGGGTCCTACGCGCTCGTGGTCGGCGCCGACGTCTGCTCCCGCCTGGCCGGCCCGGCCGATCCGCGCGGCGCGGCGCTCCTCGGCGACGGCGCCGGAGCGGTGGTGCTCGGCCGGGTCCCCGCGGGCCAGGGCACCCTCGCCACCGTGCTGTCGGGGTGCGCGGACGGATCCGGCGCGGTGGCCGAGCCGGCGCCGGAGGACCGCGCGCCGCACGAGAACGCCGGTTACCTGACCACGGCCGGGCCGGGCGGACGCGCGGTGGCCGTCCGGCGGCTGCGGCAGGCGGTGGAGCGGGCGCTGCGCACGTCCGGGCGCCGCCCCCACGAGGTGCGCCACTTCGTCCCGCAGCAGTGCGACGGCGCGCTGCTGGACGCGGTGTGGCCGCGGCTGGGCCTGGACGCCGGTTATCTGCACCTCGCCCTGAGCCGGCACGGCAACACCGGTTCGGCGTCCATCCCGCTCACCCTGGACAAGGTCCACCGCGAGGGGCTGCTGTCCGAGGACGACCTGGTGCTGCTGTGCGGCCTCGGGGGCGGCGGGCCGGCCGGGTCGGTGCTGCTGCGCTGGACCGCCACGCGGTACGCCCGCTCGGCCTCCGGCGGCCTGGCGTCCTTCCTGCGCCACCGTCTGCCGGCCCCCGCCGCGCCCGACCGGCACGGGCCGGCGGTCCCGGCGGCCGGCCTTCGCGCGGCGCGTCCGGCGTGACGGTTCAGCCCGGGTCGCCGGGCAGCGGATGCGCGGTCGCCCAGCGGTCGAGCGGTGACCGGTACGGGCGGTTCGCCGACGCCCTCGGTGAACCGGTCGCGCAACCCCGGCTCCCACAGGTCGGGCAGCAGCGGCGCAATCCTCGGCGGTGCGGCGGACGGTTCGGGCATCGGACGTTCCTCCCGGGCTCGCGGTGATGGATGTTACCCACGGTAAGCCCATGGTGCGGGCGGACGGGAGAACCGCGCGGAACCGGGTACCCGCAACGGAGGACGTGCCGGACGGGCCGCCGGAACGCACCCGTACCGGCACCGCACCCGACGGACCCGGGAGGGACCATGACCACCACCGCCGCCCCCGCCACCCCGCGCGCCGTCCCGGCACCGCCGGCCCCGCGCGGACCGGTGTCGGCGGCGATCACCGCGGCGCTGCGCCGGCCGCCCCCGGCCGGCCCGCTCCCCTGCGACGAGGCCGCCCGCGCCGACCCGTACGGCGACGACCTCCAGCTTGCCCTGCACCTGTGCTACGAACTCCACTACCGGGGGTTCGCCGGCACCGACCCGGCCTGGGAGTGGGACCCCGAACTGCTGCGCCTGCGCGGCGCGTTGGAGGACGTCTTCCTGCGCGCGCTGCGCGACGAGGTGGCGGGCGGCACCGACCTGGACGGCGAGCTGTCCGCGCTGCTGACCGAACCCGTGGAGGGCACCGGCGTCAGCCACCACCTCGTCGGCGAGGGGACCTGGGAACACCTGCGGGAGTTCTTCGCGCACCGCTCCGTCTACCACCTCAAGGAGGCCGACCCGCACGCCTGGGTCATCCCGCGGCTGCGCGGCCGGGCCAAGGCGGCGCTGGTGGCCGTGGAGTTCGACGAGTACGGCGGCGGACGCGCGGAACGGGTGCACGCCACGCTCTTCGCCGACCTGCTGGCCGCCGCCGGCCTCGACCCCGGCTACGGCGGGTACGTCCCCGTGGCCCCGGCGGTCGCGCTGGCCCCGGTCAACCTGATGTCCTGCCTCGGACTGCACCGCGCGCTCCGCGGCGCCCTCGTCGGCCACTTCACGGCCGCCGAGATCACCACGGCCCCCAGCGCCCGGCGACTCGTCCGCGCCCTCGACCGGCTCGCCGCGCCCGAACCGTGCCGCCGCTTCTACCGCGAACACATCGAGGCGGACGCCGTCCACGAACAGGTCATGCGCCACGAAGTCATCGGCGGCCTCCTCACCGACGAGCCCGACCTCGCCGCCGACGTCGTCTTCGGCATCCAGGCCACCAACGTGCTGGAGGAACGGCTGGGCGGGCACCTGTTGGACCACTGGCGCCGAGGGGTGACGTCGCTGCGGGAGCCCTTGCCGGGGGCGAGTTGAGGGGTGCGGCCGGGCCGCCCGCGTAACCCCGGCGGGCTCAGCGGGCGCGGCGGCGGTGGCTGGTGTCGCACCAGGGGTAGGCGCGGCTGCGGCGGCAGGTGCAGATGGCGACGAGGAAGCGGTCGGAGGACGCCGTGGTGCCGTCCGGCAGGACGACCTCGACCGGGCCTTCCACCAGGAGGGGGCCGTCGCGGACCACGGTGATCCGGCGCGGTTCCCGGCCGTCCGGGCGCTCCTCGCCGGTGTGGTCGTCAGCGTCGTGCGGGCCGGTCGGCACGGATCACCACCAGTTCCTCCGTCCGCGTCCCGGCGTCGATCAGGCCGCGTTCCCGCAGCCAGGGCGCCCGGGAACGCATCACCGGGCCGAACGGCACCGTCGCCCGGTCCACCACCGCCGCCTTCAGCCCACGGCACCGCAGCATCGCCAGGGTGCGTCCGGTGCCGCTAAGCGCCGAGTGCACCAGCAGCAGGGTGCCGTCCGGGGCGAGCAGGGCCGGGGCGCGGCGGCAGATGCGGTCGAGCACGGCGCGGCCGTCGGCGCCCGCGTCCCAGCCACGGGCGGCGCCCCGGGCCGGAAAGGGGGCGCCCGCCGCCACGTACGGCGGGTTGGCCACGATCACGTCGAACAGCTCACCGCCGACCGGGGTGAGCAGATCGCCCCGGAGCACCCGTACCCGTCTGCCCCGCAGCGCCGCGTTGGCCCGGGCGGCCCACACCGCCCGCCGCGAGACGTCCACCGCGGTGACCGGGCCCGCCCCGGCCGCGGCGGCGGCCAGCGCCAGCGCTCCGGTGCCGGAACACACGTCCAGCACCCGGGCCCCGGGCGGCGGCGCGGCGGCGCGCAGCGCCCTGACCAGCAGCCAGGTATCGCGTTGCGGGGGGTAGACCCCGGGCAGTCGCAGCAGCACCGGCCCCGGGTACCCGGCGCACGCGTGCCGAAACGCGGTGCCGGACCGGGGAGGGTCAGCGGATCAGCTCGTGCGCGAGCGCCGCGTACACCAGCTCGCTGCCCCACTCGTCGCCACGCAGGTCGCTCTCGACCAGATGGGCCTCCTTGCGCATCCCCAGCCGTTCGCACACCCGGGCCGACGCGGTGTTCTCCGCGTCGAGGCGGGCGAAGAGGCGGTGGGTGCCGAGCCGGTCGAAGGCGAGCGCGGCGAGCGCGCGGGCCGCTTCGGTGGCGTAACCCCGGCCGCCGTGGGCCGGGTTGAAGACCCAGCCGATCTCGGTCTGCCCGGCGCGTACGTTGGCCAGCTTGACCATCACCTCGCCGACGACCCCGGGCTCGCCGCGCCGGCAGACCGCGAGCACCACGGAGTCGTCCACCTCCTGCCAGCGCACCGGGCCGTCCGCCAGCTCGGCGACGACCTCGGCGCACCGCTCCCGGGTGCGCGGCGGCCGGTAGAGGTACTTGGCCACGCCCGGCAGCCCCTGGTAGGCGTACATGTCGTCCACGTCGTCACGGGTGAACGGCCGCAGCACGAGCCGTTCGGTGGTGACCGGTACCGTCATCGGCCCGTAGGCCGTCTCCTCCGCCAAGGCGATGCTCCTTAACTCGGGCCGTCGGGCCGGGCGAACGGCGCCGCCCCGGCCGGGGGTCCGGCCGGGGCGGCGTGCTGGAAAAGGTGGCGATGCGTCAGGAGAGCGACGCGATCGCGCGGTTGAAGGTCTCCGAGGGACGCATCACCGCGGCGGCCTTGGCCGGGTCGGGCTTGTAGTAGCCGCCGATGTCGGCCGGCTCGCCCTGGACGGCGTTGAGCTCGTCGACGATGGTGGACTCCTGCTCGGTGAGGGTCCGCGCCAGGTCGGCGAAGGCCTCGGCGAGCTGCGCGTCCTCGGTCTGCCGGGCCAGCTCCTGCGCCCAGTACATGGCCAGGTAGAAGTGGCTGCCGCGGTTGTCGATGCCGCCGATGCGGCGGGTCGGCGACTTGTCCTCGTCGAGGAAGGTCGCGGTGGCGCGATCGAGGGTGTCGGCCAGCACCTGGGCGCGGGTGTTGCCGGTGGTCTTGGCGTACTGCTCCAGCGACGGCACCAGCGCGAAGAACTCACCGAGCGAGTCCCAGCGCAGGTAGTTCTCCTTGACCAGCTGCTGGACGTGCTTGGGCGCGGAGCCGCCGGCCCCGGTCTCGAACAGGCCGCCGCCCGCCATCAGCGGCACGATCGACAGCATCTTGGCGCTGGTGCCCAGCTCCAGGATGGGGAAGAGGTCGGTGAGGTAGTCACGCAGCACGTTGCCGGTGACCGAGATGGTGTTCTCACCGCGGCGGATGCGCTCCAGGGAGAACTTGGTGGCCTCCACCGGGGACATGACGCGGATGTCCAGGCCCTCGGTGTCGTGCTCCGCCAGGTACGCCTCGACCTTGGTGATCAGCTGGGCGTCGTGCGCGCGGGTCTCGTCCAGCCAGAAGACCGCCGGGTCGCCGGTGGCCCGGGCGCGGGTGACGGCGAGCTTGACCCAGTCGCGGACCGGCAGGTCCTTGGTCTGGCACATGCGGAAGATGTCACCGGCGCTCACGGTCTGCTGGAGCACCACCTCGCCCGCCTCGTCGACCACCCGTACCGTACCGGTGGTGGGGATCTCGAAGGTCTTGTCGTGGCTGCCGTACTCCTCGGCCTTCTGCGCCATCAGGCCGACGTTGGGCACCGAGCCCATGGTGGCCGGGTCGAAGGCGCCGTTGGCCCGGCAGTCGTCGATCACGGCCTGGTAGACACCGGCGTAGCTGCTGTCCGGGAGCACCGCGAGGGTGTCGGCCTCCTTGCCGTCCGGCCCCCACATGTGGCCGGAGGTACGGATCATGGCCGGCATCGAGGCGTCCACGATGACATCGCTGGGTACGTGCAGGTTGGTGATGCCGCGGTCGGAGTCGACCATGGCCAGCGCCGGGCCCTCGCCCAGCTCCGCGTCGAAGGACGCCTTGATCTCGGCACCCTCCGGCAGCCCTTCCAGGCCCTTGAAGATGCCGCCCAGGCCGTCGTTGGGGGTGAGCCCGGCCGACGCCAGCACCTCGCCGTACTTGGCGAAGGTCTTCGGGAAGAAGGCACGCACCACGTGGCCGAAGACGATCGGGTCGGAGACCTTCATCATGGTGGCCTTCAGGTGCACCGAGAACAGCACGCCCTCGGCCTTGGCCCGGGCCACCTGCGCGGCCAGGAACTCCCGCAGCGCCGCCACCCGCATCACCGAGGCGTCCACCACCTCGCCGGCCAGCACCGGCACCGACTCGCGCAGCACGGTGGTGGTGCCGTCGTCCCCGGCCAGCTCGATCCGCAGCGAACCGGCCTCGGCCACGACCGCGGACTTCTCGGTGGAGCGGAAGTCGTCACCGGTCATGTGGGCGACGTTGGTCTTGGAGTCGGCCGTCCAGGCGCCCATGCGGTGCGGGTGGGTCTTGGCGTAGTTCTTCACCGAGGCGGGCGCCCGGCGGTCCGAATTACCTTCCCGCAGCACGGGGTTGACGGCGCTGCCCTTGACCTTGTCGTAACGGGCGCGGATCTCCCGCTCCTCGTCGGTCTTCGGGTCGTCCGGGTACTCCGGCAGCGCGTAGCCCTGCTCCCGCAGCTCGGCGACGGCCGCCTTCAGCTGTGGGATCGACGCCGAGATGTTCGGCAGCTTGATGATGTTGGCGCCGGGCGTCTTGGCCAGCTCGCCGAGCTCGGCGAGCGCGTCATCGATACGCTGGCCCTCTTCCAGGTACTCGGGGAAGACGGCGAGGATCCGCCCGGCTAGGGAGATGTCACGGGTCTCCACGGTGACCCCGGCCTTCGAGGCGTACGCCTCGACCACCGGCAGGAACGAATAGGTCGCCAGGGCCGGGGCCTCGTCGGTGTGCGTATAGATGATGGTCGAGTCAGTCACCGGGTGCTCCGCTCCACGTCTGCACTTTGCTTGACATCAAGATATCCCGTGGGCGTCCCCGACGCGACAAGGGGCCCCCGGGCACCACCGGCCACCGCCCGCCCGGGCCGCCGGAACCCCTCGGGGCCCGACGGCGGCGCGGCTACCGGTAACCGAGCGGGCCGCGCCCGGTGCGGAAGTCCATCGCCCGCCCCAGCTCCCGCAGGGTCTGCTCGGCGGTCCGACGTACCTCGGCGGGGACGTCGCCGCGCTCCTGCACCAGCCGGGCGTAGATCGGCGCGTCGGATCGTTCTGTACCACTCACGGTGAACGCTGTCCTTCCAGACGGCTGCCCCCGCGCGGCGCCGGGGCTCGGGTCGGTGGCCGAGTCTACGGGTCCCGGACACCGGCCACCGTCCGGTTCCGCGGTGCGGGACGCCACATCGGAACAGGTTGCACGAAGGCCCGCTGACGGGGTGTGACACGGAAAACCACCGGCGCCCCGCGCGCGCCCCGGAGACAATGCCGGGGTGGACGACGAGACGACCGAACGGTTCCTGCGGGACGGCTTCGTGAAGCTGACCGGTGCCTTCGACGAGGCCACCGCGCGCGAATGCGCCGCCCTGCTGTGGGCCGAGACCGGGTACGACCCGGACGACCCGGCCACCTGGACGCGGCCGGTGGTCCGGGTGCACGACATGGCCCAGGAACCCTTCGTCCGGGCCGCCAACACCCCGGTGCTGCACGCCGCGTTCGACCGGCTGGTGGGCCCGGGACGCTGGGTGGCGCGCGGCTCGCTCGGCACGTTCCCGTTGCGGTTCCCGCACCCCGAGGAACCGGACGACGCGGGGTGGCACATCGAGGGGAGCTACCTGCCGGACGGCGCCCGGGGGTTCCACGCCAACGTCCGCTCGCGCGACCGGGCGCTGCTGATGCTCCTGCTGTTCACCGAGACCGGCGAGGCGGACGCGCCCACCCGAATCCGGGTCGGCTCCCACCTCGACGTGCCGCCGGTGCTGAACCGGTACGGCGAGGCCGGGGTGTCGATCTTCGAGATCGCCGCGGAGGTCGAACGCGTCAGCGCGCACCGCCCGGTGGTCCGGGCCACCGGCCGCCCCGGGGACGTCTACCTGTGCCACCCCTTCCTCGTCCACGCCGCGCAGCCGCACCACGGCACCCGCCCCCGTTTCATGGCCCAGCCGCCGCTGCACCCGGCCGTCCCCTGCGACCCGTACCGCACCGACGGCCCGCTCTCCCCGGTGGAGGCCGCGATCCGGACGGCCCTCGCCCTGGCGGCCTCCGGCTGACCCGGCCGCGCCGGGCGCGGTGATCCGTTTCCGCCCGGTGCCGACGCTGCTGCCCTACGACGTGACCAAGGCCGGCGTCGCCAACACGACCGCCGCCCTCGCCCAGCTCCTCGCCGACCGCGGCATCCAGGCCAACAGCGTCGCACCCGGCCCCATCTGGACCCCGCTGATCCCGGCCACCATGCCGCCGGAACAGGTGGCCGAGTTCGGCAAGGGCGTCCCGCTGGGCCGCCCCGGCCAGCCCGCCGACGCGCGCCCCGGAGACGTAACTCGCCTCGTCGGAGGCGAGTTACGTCTCCGGGGCGCGCGTCGCCGTCACCGGGGGGCGCCCCATCCTCTGACCGGCGCGTCCCCTACGGGAGACCACAGGGTGATCTCCGGGACGGCTCCCTCCGCGGGACGACGTGTCGCCACCGGCCGACCGGCACGATGGTGGCCACGCGGACACCTCCGCGAAGTGCCGTGCCCTGGAGGCCCTTTGAAACGCCGACCGTCGATCTCCCTGGCCCTGGCCGCGAACGCCGTGCTCTCCGCCGCCGCGACGGGGGCCGCCGTAGCCGTCGCGCCCGCTGCCGCCGCCGGCACCCCGCCCGCACTCGCCTGGCACGACTGCCACACCGCGCAGACCCCGGCGTCCCTGGAGTGCGCCACGCTCGACGTGCCGCTGGACCGGTCGCGTCCGGACGGGCCGAAGATCAAGCTCGCCCTCGACCGGCTGCCGGCCACCGATCCGGCGCACCGGGTCGGTCCGCTGCTGGTCAACCCCGGCGGCCCGGGCGGCTCCGGCACCGCGGTCGTCGCCCAGGGCGGGATGCTCCTCGGCATCCCGGACCTGAAGCCACTGCGTGAGCACTTCGACATCATCGGACTCGACCCGCGCGGCGTCGGGGAGAGCACCCCGGTCCGCTGCTCCACCCCGGTCTACGACCCCGCCACGCCCACCCTCCCGGCCGACCCGGCGCAGTACCGGCGCATGGTGGCCGACAGCCGCGCCCACGGCCTCGACTGCGCCAAGGCCACCGGCCCCCTCATCGGCCACGTGGACACCGTCAGCGCCGCCCGCGACATCGACGCCGTCCGCGCCGCCCTCGGCGCCCCTGAAATCTCCTGGCTCGGGGTCTCCTACGGAACGGAACTGGGCGCCGCCTACGCGGAGTTGTTCCCGGGCCGGGTGCGGGCGATGGTGCTGGACGGGGCCGTCGACCACAGCCGTTCGATGGCGCGGCAGGCGGTGGAGGAATCGGCCGCGATCGAGCGGGAGTTCGGCCGGTTCGCCGCCTGGTGCCGGGGTACCGCCGACTGCCCGCTGCACGACCGCGACATCGCCGGTGACTTCGACGCCCTGCTCGCCCGGGCCGACCGCGGCGAGGTGACCGACCACACCCTCGGCCGCCGGGTCTCCGCCGCCGAGGTCACCTCGGCCGCCTACAACCACCTCGCGCTGCGCTTCCTGTGGCCCCACCTCGCCACCGCCCTCGCCGCCGCCGAACGCACCCCCTCCGACCCCGCCCTCCTCGACCAGGCGCTCCCCGCCACGGACCCCGGCTACACCGCGTACCGGGCGATCGGCTGCCAGGACTTCCCGCCCGCCCTGCGCGGCTACGCCGACCTGCGCGACCGGATGGCGGCCGTCGAGCGGGCGGCCCCGCACATGTGGCGCTACTCGGAGTTCTGGAGCTGGACCACCGGGTGCGCCGGCTGGCCCGGCAAGGCGGCCAACCCGCCACGCCCGCAACACATCAGCGGCGTCCCCACCATCCTCGTGGTCGGCAACACCTACGACCCGTCCACCCCCTACGCCTGGGCCCGCTCCCTCGCCGCCCACATCGACGGCAGCCGCCTCCTCACCTACGACGGCGACGGCCACACCGCCCTCTACCACTCCTCCTGCGCCCGCGAGCTCGAAGCCGACTACCTCGTCACCACCGACGCCCCGGCCGCCGGAACGGTCTGCCGGGACTGACCACGGCGTCGGGAAAAAATCTTGCCGCCCGTGTCATACGGCGACCCCGTCCGGTGCGTGTAGGGGGCGACAACGGCACAGGGCGCCGCCGCGGGACGTGGATCGGGGCCGTGCCGCCATCAACGGGAGGAAACCGATGACACGAGCACTCGTCTCCAGGGTCGCCGTGGTGACCGCGGGCGCGCTCACCGCCGGGCTCGCCGTCCTGGCCACGCCCGCTCACGCGGCACCGCAGGACCCGCCGGCCGGCTGGGTGCTGCGCGACAAGTACTGGACGTTCGACGGCTGCAACAGCGCCGGCCAGCAGGGCATCGGCCGCGGCGCGTGGGACCAGTACCAGTGCGCCAACGGCAGGGTGTTCTGGGTGCTGTGGACCAACCGATGAGCCACTGACCGGGGGGATACGGGGGATACGGGGGAACGGGGGAGGACGCGGCCGGCGCCGGGGTGAACGGCGCCGGCCGCGTCCGCGCGGGAACGGTCAGCCGGCCGGGGACGTACCGGGGACGCAGGCGGCGGCTTCCCGCGTCGCGGCACAGGAGGCCAGCAGGCGCAGGCCCTCCTCGGAGGGGGAGCCGGGCTCGGCGGTGTAGACGGTGAGGGTGAGCCCGGGTTCGGCGGCCATCTCCAGCCCTTCGTAGGCGAGGGTGAGGTCGCCGACGGCCTGGTGGTGGAAGCGCTTGGTGCCGGTGCGGTGACGGCGGACGTTGTGGGCGCCCCAGCGGGTGCGGAAGTCGTCGCTGCGGGTGGACAACTCGCCGACGAGGTCGTGGAGGTCCTTGTCGTGGGGGTTGCGGCCGGCCTCGGTGCGCAGGATGGCGACGGTGACGTCGGCGGCCTGGTCCCAGTCGGGGTAGAAGCGGCGGGAGGCGGGGTCGAGGGAACTGGAACCGGGCGAGGTTGGCCTCGTTGCCGCGGGTGGCGTAGACGTCGGCGAAGAAGGCACGGGCGAGCTGGTTGGTGGCGAGGATGTCCATGTGGCCGTCGCGGACGAAGGCGGGCCCGGCGGTGATGGCGTCCAGGGTCCACTGCAGGCTGCGGTGGGGCGTCCACTGCCGGGTGGCGCGGCGGCGGGGACGGGTGAGGGCCTGGGAGCCGTCGGCGGCCTGCGCCAGGTTGAGCAGGTGGGCGCGCTCGGCGTCGTCGAGCTGGAGGGCGTGGGCGAGGGCTTCCAGGACGGCCGGGGAGACGCCCGCGAGGCTGCCGCGCTCCAGCTTGGCGTAGTACTCCACGCTCATGTCGGCGAGGGCGGCGACCTCGCTGCGGCGCAGGCCGGGCACGCGGCGGCAGGTGCCCGAGGGCAGGCCCGCCCGCTCCGGGGTGATCTTGGCTCGCCGCGAGGTGAGGAACTCGCGGACCTCGGCTCGGTTGTCCACACCTCCGACGGTACGTCCCGTGCCCGCCCGGAGGGATGTACTGCCGGTACACCTCTCGCCGGTGACTCGCTGCGCGCGCCGGGAGCGGGTTGCCTGGACGACGTGGCGTTCCCCGCCCGACCGTGCACGCGGACCGGGCGGACGGCCCGCCCCCGGTCCTCCGCGACCGGTCCGCCCCCCGCACTCGGCGACGGCACCTCTTGCCGGGCGCCTCGGCACGCGAAGGAACCCCTCTCATGCGCGGCGCAGTCATCCACGCCCCCGGCGATGTCCGCTTCGAGACGCTGGACGACCCGAAGATCCTCCACCCCACCGACGCCGTCATACGCACCGCCGTCACCTGTGTGTGCGGCTCCGACCTGTGGCCCTGGCGCGGCCTGGAGCCGATCGGCGATCCGCATCCGATGGGGCACGAGTACGTCGGCTTCGTCGAGGAGGTCGGCTCGGAGGTCACCACCGTCAAGCCCGAGCAGTTCGTCGTGGGCTCGTTCGCCACCTCCGACAACACGTGCGCCAACTGCCGCAACGGCTTCCCGTCCAACTGCCTGCACCGCGACTTCATGAGCACCTGCCAGGCCGACCACGTCCGCATCCCCAACGCCCAGGGCACCCTGGTCGCCACCGACGAGGTGCCGGACGAGGGGTTCTGGCCGGGCCTGCTGGCCGTCTCCGACGTGATGGGCACCGGCTGGTGGGCCGCCGACGCCGCCGAGGTGCGGCCCGGCTCGACCGTCGTGGTGGTCGGCGACGGCGCGGTCGGCCTGTGCGCGGTGATCGCCGCCAAGGAGATGGGCGCGGAGCGGATCATCGCCATGAGCCGCCACGAACCCCGCCAGGAACTGGCCCGGGAGTTCGGCGCCACCGACATCGTCACCGAGCGCGGCGACGAGGGCGTCGCCAGGATCAAGGACCTGACCGGCGGCATCGGCGCCGACAGCGTGCTGGAGTGCGTCGGCACCGCCCAGGCCGTGCGGCAGGCCCTGCGCTCGACCCGGCCTCATCGACCGCGTGCTGGCCGGCCGGATCGACCCGGGCAAGGTCTTCGACCTCACCCTCCCCCTGGACCAGGTCGCCGACGGCTACCGGGCCATGGACGAACGCCGTGCCGTCAAGGCGCTGCTCAAGCCCTGACCCCGGCACCGACCACCCCCGCACCGCGAAGGAGTCACCCCATGCCCAAGCAGTCCGCCCCCGGGGAACTGAGGACGATCGCCCCCAAGCTCGTCGACCTCACCGACGACGTGCTCTTCGGCGACGTCTGGGAGCGTCCCGGCCTTTCACCGCGTGACCGGAGCCTGGTCACGGTGAGCGCGCTGACCGCGCTCTACCGCGGCGAGCAGCTCGGCCACCACCTCGGCGTCGCCCTGGACAACGGGCTGAGCGTGGCGGAGCTGTCCGAGGCCATCACCCACCTGGCCTTCTACGCGGGCTGGCCCAACGCCATGACCGCGATCAACCAGCTCAAGAAGACCACCGGCGAACGCGGCTGCGCCTGAGCACGGAGGCGCCCGGCCGCCTCAGCCGGGGGAACCGGAGGCGGCCGGGCACTGCGGCACCTCGGTGGTGTTGCGGGTGCGTACTCCCGGCAGCCAGCCCACGGTGCCGTCGGAGAGCGTGACGTGGTACCAGCGCTGCGAGGTGACCCCCGCCTCGTCGGTGACCAAGGTGGCGTCGGCCACCACGCAGTCGGCGGTGACGCGGTCCCCGTGCCACACCCGGCCCACCGTACGCCGGCCGCCCCAGGGGGCGTACGGATCGGGGAGCACGGCCAGCGAGCACTCCAGGGTGCGCAGCGGGCGGCACGCCGGCTCCGCGTTGTACACGGTGAGCGCCACCGCGTGGTGCCCCTCGGCGGGCAGCGCGTGCCGGGCGGAGGGGCGCAGGACGATCGTGGTCAGCAGCGCGGCACCCGTGACGACGAGCGCGGCGACGCAGGCCGCCACGACGACCGGCAGCCGCGGCCACCGGCGGGCCGTCCGTCGCGCGCCGGGCGCCGGGGCCGGACGGGCGGCGGGCGCGGCGATCCGCTCCCACAGCCCGTCCGGCACCTCGATGGACTCCTCGGCGCGTCGCAGCAGCGACCTCAACGGCGCGGCGGGGTCGCCGTCCGGATGCGCAGCGTCCTGCCTCATGCGGTCGGGTCCTTGGTGAGGGTACGGAGGGCGTCCAGCGCACGGGCGCGGGCCCGGGAAATGGTGCCGCGGTGGACGCCGAGAATTTCGGCGGCCTCGTCGATCGTATGCGCGTCCAGATCGACCAGCACCACCGCGGCGGCCTGTTTCAGCGTCAATTGCCGCAACAGCCAGCGGACCTGCCATTCCGCTTCGCGCAATTCCAGCACCCCGCCGCCGCTCGGCACCTCCGGCGGCTGCCCGGTGAGCACCTGCCGGCGGCGCCGGCGCGCGTCGTCGCGGATGGTGCTCACCAGCGCCCGGAACGCGTACGCGTACGGCACCGGGTGGGCGGTGAGGCGTTCCGGGCGAGCGGCGAGCCGCAGGTAGGTCTCGTGCACCACGTCCTGCGCGCTCTCCCCGGCGAGCATCGCGGCCCGCCGGTAGAGCCGGGGCAGCAGTTCGCAGAAGACCTCGTCGAACCCGTCGCGTCCGGGGTGTTCCGCGGACACGCGCACGCCGTCGTTCGGATGCACCGCGACCGACCGTCCCCCTTCGGTGACCGAATCCCCGGTGACCGCCGCCGATTTCACCGACCGGGCCGGGGCCCGGCTCGGCAGGGACATTGTGCGGCACGGCACGGGACGAACGAGCCGCGTTACCGGAAATCCGGTTCTCAACCGTGCCGAGGGAAACTGGTTCGGGTGAATTCCGGGATGCCGAACCGTTTTTCTTCATCTGCCGAATCGTTTTTCGTTCACCCGGCCGGGACCGCCCCGAACGCCTCGGCCACCGCGTCGCGCACCGTCGCCGCGTCCGGCGCCGGACGGCCCTCCTCGGCGGCGAGTTCAAGCCGGCGACGAGTTCGGTGCAGCGGCGGACGCCCTCCTACAGCGCCAGCACCACCGCCGCCCCCACCCCGCCCAGCAGCAACGCCACCGCGGCCTGCGGCCAACCGCCGCGCCCCCAGCGGAACCACCGGTCCACCGCGAGCCCGCCCGGCCCGATCGCGGCGACCGCCAGCGCCACCGCGGCGATGCACACGTTGTACTCCACGCCGCCCTGGAAATCCCACAGCCCGTGCGCCGCGGTCACGGTGACCATGGCGTTGATCATCACCCCGATCAGCGCCGCCGCCGCGAGCGGGGTGAGCAGCCCCAGCGCCAGGCCGAGGCCGCCGAGGAACTCCGAGGCGCCGCCGAGCACCGCGTACACCATGCCCGGGCGGTAGCCCAGCGCGGCGAATCCCTTGGCGACGGCGGAGAGCCCCTGGCCGCCGAAGAGGCCGAAGAGCTTCTGGGCGCCGTGCCCCGCCATCAGCAGGCCGAACACGAGCCGGATCAGCAGCAGACCGCAGTCGGCCGCGGTGGGCCGCCCCCGCCCGGACGGGGCGGCGCGGGCCTCGGGGGAAGCGCGTAGACGCTCGGTGAGGATGCGCATCGGGACCTCACTTCCCGTACCGGCCCTCCCCGAACGGCGCCGACCGACCGCCGGGAACCGGCACGTCCGGTCTGGACGGTTCTGGACAGTCTTCTCCGATCCTACGCACCCCGGTACGCGAGCGGGCCGCCCGGTGTTCACCGCCTCACGGCGGCCCCACCGGCCCCACCGGTCACACCCCCGACTGCCGCTCGGCGCCGGCCGGTTGAGCCGGCGCCGCCCTTCCGGCCCGCCGCCCGGCTCCGCCGGAACGCGGTCCATGAACTCCGCCTCCGCCGGGGAAGCCCCCGCCGTCCACGACCGCGTCGGGATCGGCTACCACCGGGTACGCCGTCCCGGCCCCTGGTCGGCCGCGCTGATCGGCCGCGCGCCGGCCGGGGCGGCACCGTGGTGAGCGTCGGCGCCGGCGCGGGCTCGTACGAACCGGCGGACGCCGAGGTCACCGCCGTCGACCCGTCCGCCGTGCTGCTCCAGCAGCACCCCGGGGACCGCAAGGTCGAGGCGCGCGCCGAGCAACTGCCGTTCGCGGACGGCACGTTCGACGCCGCGATGGCCGTCCTCACCGTCCACCACCGGACGGACCCGCGGCGGGGCCCGCGTGAACCGCGCCGCGTCGCCCGTCGGCGGGGCGTCTTCACCTGGGACCCGGAGCACCTGCCCCGGCTGTGGCTGGTCGAGGCGCTGGGCGCCCACACCGTGCTGCCGTTCCCCGTTCCGCACGACTTCACCGACGGTCTCCGGACCGCCTGCCGGCGGCGCCCGGAACACTTCCTGGACCCGGTGGTCCGCGCCGCCGGACCACGGCTACCGGCCGCTGGTCGCCGGTTGACCGACGGCCCGGCCCGGACCAGGCACGTGACCCGCGTGAAGCCGGTCTGTGGCCGCGGTTAAGAAAACCTCGATGGACGTGGCGCCCGGCAGTGGGCACATTGCTGTTGTCCCGGTGCGGTGATCACCAGGCGCCCGCCCGGTGCGCCGTGCGGGGCTTCCCCGGCCTGCCCGCGTCGCGTCGACCACGCGGCCCGGCACGGCCCGCCCACCGCACCCCAGGAGGCGCAGCCGTGAAGGCGCTCGTCAAGGCGAAGGCAGAACCGGGACTGTGGCTGACGGACGTCCCCGAGCCGTCCCCCGGCCCCGGCGACGTACTGATCAAGGTGCTGCGCACGGGGATATGCGGCACCGATCTGCACATCCGCGCCTACGACGGCTGGGCCCGGCAGACGGTGACCACACCGCTGGTGGTCGGCCACGAGTTCGTCGGCGAGGTCGCCGCGACCGGCGCCGACGTGGCCGACATCGCGGTGGGCGACCTGGTCAGCGGCGAGGGCCACCTGGTGTGCGGCAAGTGCCGCAACTGCCTGGCCGGCCGCCGCCACCTGTGCCGCAACACCATCGGGCTGGGCGTGGGACGCGACGGTGCCTTCGCCGAGTACGTGGTGCTGCCCGCCTCCAACGTGTGGGTGCACCGGGGCCCGGTCGACCTGGACACCGCGGCCATCTTCGACCCGTTCGGCAACGCGGTGCACACCGCGCTCTCCTTCCCGCTGGTCGGCGAGGACGTGCTGATCACCGGGGCGGGCCCGATCGGCATCATGGCCGCCGCCGTCGCCCGGCACGCCGGCGCCCGCAACGTCGCCATCACCGACGTCAGCGACTACCGGCTGGAACTCGCCGAAAAGGTCGGGGTGAGCCTCGCCGTCAACGTCGCCCGGGAATCCATCGAGGACGGCAAGCGCCGCCTCGGACTGCGCGAGGGGTTCGACATCGGCCTGGAGATGTCCGGCCGCCCCGAGGCGTTGCGCGACATGATCGCCAACATGACGCACGGCGGCCGGATCGCCATGCTGGGCCTGCCCTCCGAGGAGTTCCCGGTCGACATGGCCCGGATCGTCACCTCCATGATCACCCTCAAGGGCATCTACGGCCGGGAGATGTTCGAGACCTGGTACGCGATGTCCGTGCTGCTCGAAGGGGGCCTCGACCTCAGCCCGGTGATCACCGGCCGCTACTCGTACCGCGACTTCGACGCCGCCTTCGACGACGCCGCCGGCGGACGCTGCGGCAAGGTCATCCTCGACTGGACCGCCTGACCCCGCCGCGCACCACCGCCCCGACCGCCCACGTACCCCGGGAGAACCCCCAGATGTTCGACTCCGTGCGCCAGGACCTGCGCGCCACCCTCGACGAGATCCGCACCGCCGGACTGCACAAGCCCGAGCGGGTCATCGGCACCCCGCAGAGCGCCGCCGTCACGGTCACCGGGGGCGGCCGGCCCGGCGAGGTGCTCAACTTCTGCGCCAACAACTACCTGGGCCTCGCCGACCACCCCGAGGTGACCGCCGCCGCCAAGGAGGCGCTGGACCGGTGGGGGTACGGCATGGCCTCGGTGCGCTTCATCTGCGGCACCCAGGAGGTGCACAAGGAGCTGGAGGCGCGGCTGTCGCGGTTCCTCGGCACCGAGGACACCATCCTGTACAGCTCGTGCTTCGACGCCAACGGCGGTGTCTTCGAGACCCTCCTCGACGAACGCGACGCGGTCATCTCCGACGCCCTCAACCACGCCAGCATCATCGACGGCATCCGGCTGTCCAAGGCCCGCCGGCTGCGCTACGCCAACTGCGACCTGACCGAGCTGGAGGAGCGGCTGAAGGAGGCGTCCGACGCCCGCCGCCGGCTGATCGTCACCGACGGTGTCTTCTCCATGCACGGCTACGTGGCACCGCTGCGGGAGATCTGCGACCTGGCCGACCGGTACGACGCCATGGTGATGGTCGACGACTCGCACGCCGTCGGCTTCGTCGGCCCCGGCGGACGCGGCACCCCCGAACTGCACGGCGTCACCGACCGCGTCGACATCGTCACCGGAACCCTCGGCAAGGCGCTGGGCGGCGCCTCCGGCGGCTACGTGGCGGCCCGCGCCGAGATCGTCGCGCTGCTGCGCCAGCGTTCCCGGCCGTACCTGTTCTCCAACTCGCTCGCCCCGGTGATCGCCGCCGCCTCGCTGAAGGTGCTCGACCTGCTGGAGACCTCGGCCGGGCTGCGGGAGCGGCTGGCCGAGAACACCGCGCTGTTCCGCTCCCGGATGACCGAGGAGGGCTTCGAGATCCTCCCCGGCGACCACCCGATCGCCCCGGTGATGATCGGTGACGCGGCGACGGCCGGGCGGATGGCCGAGCTGCTGCTGGAGCAGGGCGTCTACGTCATCGGCTTCTCCTACCCCGTGGTGCCGCGCGGCCAGGCCCGGATCCGGGTCCAGCTGTCGGCCGCCCACTCCACCGAGGACGTGGAGAAGGCGGTGGCCGCGTTCGTCGCCGCGCGGCAGGCTTTGGCAGGATGACCGGGTGATCGATGCGCGACGGCTGCGAATACTGCGGGCGGTGGCGGACCACCGGACGGTGACCGCCGCAGCCGCCGCGCTCTACCTGACCCCCTCCGCGGTCTCCCAGCAGCTCGCCGCGCTGGAGGCGGAGACCCGCCACCGGCTGCTGGAACGCCACAGCCGGGGCATCCGGCTCACCCAGGCCGGCGAGATACTGCTCAAGCACGCCAACGCCGTCCTCGCCCAGCTGGAACGCGCCGAGGCCGAGCTGGCCGCCTACGCCTTCGGGGACGCCGGCGAGCTGACCGTGGCCTGCTTCGCCACCGGCATCGTGCTGGTGCTCGCCCCCGCGCTGACCCGGCTGGCCCGCACCTCGCCCGGCATCAGCGTGCGGGTACGTGACGTGGAGGGCGACGAGAGCCTGCCGATGGTCCTCGACGGCCAGGCCGATCTGGCGGTGGCCGTCGAATACCGCGGCGGCCCCCGCGAGGACGACCAGCGGCTGACCCGCATCCCGCTGTACGCCGAACCGTTCGACGCGGTCCTCCCGGTCGGCCACCGGCTGGCCGGCGCGGAACGGGTGGCCGTCGCCGACCTCGCCGACGAGTCGTGGATCGGCCCCTACCCGGGCAACCCCTGCCACGACGTGGTGATGCTGGCCTGCGAGTACGCGGGGTTCCAGCCGCGTCTGGAGCACTCCTCGGACGACTTCCGGGCCGTGGCGGCGCTGGCCGGCAGCGGCGCCGGCGTCGCGCTGGTGCCCCGCTCCGCGCTGCGCGGGGTGCTGCTGGACGGGGTGGTGGTGCGTCCGGTGGACGGGGTGGTGGCCACCCGCCGGGTCTTCGCCGCGGTACGCCGCGGTGCCGAGGAGCATCCGCTGATCCGGCCGCTGCTGGACGCGTTGCGCCAGGCCGCCGGGCCCGTCTCGGACGACGGCCCGGCGAGCTGACGCCCCGTCAGGAACGTCGGCCCGCCGGGCCGTCGGCTCACCGGAACCCCGGCTCGCCCGGGGTCACTTGGTGACCAGGGTCCAGTGCATGTCGTTGAGCGTCTTGGAGATCGGCACGTAGTAGACCCCGGCCAGGCACCACGGGGTGCGCCGGGTGCCGTCCAGGACGGTCTTCTTGTTGTACTGGGCCGGGCAGGAGACCGTCCGGGCCAGCGCGGTGATCATGCCGCGGGCCTCGTCCGCGGTGTGGTTGCGGACGCTGGCGAAGACCGGCCCGCCGCTGTCGCCGTTGACCGCCGCCACCCCGCCGGGGGTCGAGGAGGTGGCGTACGCCAGGTCGACGTCGGGGCGGTAGACCCCGTTGGGGCCGGTGACCCCGATGTCGGTCTGGGCGATCCGCACGCCGCAGTGGACGCCGCCGTTGGCGCCGTCGGTGCACACGTAGTCACCGACGTTGTTGTGGCCGTAGCCGACGATCGGCTTGGCGTAGCCGTCGGTGCGGCTGGCCGGGCCGTCGTACAGGTAGCCGCGGGTGCGCTTGGACGCCGGCCGGATGGCGAGCACGTCGTCGGTGGCGCTCATCTGCGTCCGGTCGGTGGTGCCGATGAGCTGGTTGCCCCACCAGGTCCGCCACTGCGACTTGCTGCCGCTGCCGCAGTGGTAGGCGGCGGCGAGCAGGTAGGACCCCTTGCGGTCCTTGACGCTGAACCCGGCCGAGCAAATGCCGCCACCGGGGATGTTGAGCGCGGCGCCGCCGGTCCACGGCGACTTGTCGTGCGGCCGGGAGCCGGCCAGGTCGATGCTGATCGGCTGGCGGACCGGGATGGTGTGCACCCCGGTGAGCACGTCGGTGAGCGCCTTGACGGCGTTCGGACGGTCCGGCCGGGCCGACTCGGTGAGCGGGGCCGCGAAGTCCTGCATCCCCGAGCCGGGCGCATGGTCGTAGCCGATCTGCAGACCGCTGCCGTCGGGGGCGAGCCCGATGCTGGTGATGCGCAGTGGCGCGGAGACCGCGGCGAGCCGCAGCGGCTGCGGCTTGCCGTCCGGCAGCAACTTCTGCCGGGCCGCGTGGAGTTCGGCCTTGGAGTAACGGGCCTGGTGCACCTCGACGGTGACCCCGTGCGGCAGGTGGGCGAGGAGGGCGCGGACCCGCTGAGGCAGGGCGCCCTTCCAGTACAGCCGCAGCTTGTTGGCGTCGGGGTCCACCTGGAGTTCGGAGAACCCGGGGATCCGGGCCCGTTCGGCCTCCGGGAGGCCCTCGGTGATCTGACCGGCGATCCGGTCGAGCACTTCCTGGTTCTGCAACGCGTGTATCTGCCGGGCGTCGGCGGAGCGGGTGTCGGCCGCCCCGTGTGAGGCGGCCGGAACCGATGCCGTCGCCGTGGGCGACACGACGAACGGCAGCGCGGCGCTGAGCGCCGCGGCGGGCAGTACCGCCCGTACCCACCTGCGGCGTCTGATGGTGTCCCGCATAGGACTGGACTTCTCCCTGCTGATCCATGGATTGGCCCGATCATGCTCTTATGCGACGGGATCGGAGCGCAATAGTGGAATCAGCCGACGGCTCACCCATTGGAGGCGCACGGGGGACGATCCGGGAACTGGCTGCCTACTCCGAATGAGTGCAATAAAGAAGGTGAAATGAGGTTAAAACGGGCGATGTTATGAAGATCGAGGAAGGCGAGGCGGTCAAATGGCCGTCGCCGCAAGGCCGTTGTGTCGCCCACCTCACGGAAAGGCAGCGTGCCCATGGAAAGGCAGCGTGCCCTGACATCCCACCGTCGCCCCACCGCCGGACGTACGCCCCGCCGGCGCTCGGTGCGTTCGCTCGTCTCGGCGGTCTGCGTCGCCGCGGCGACCGCGCTGACCTGCGCCACGGTGCCGTCCGCCGCCGCCCAGCCGGCCGCGCCGGAACCGTCGGCCGGTCACCGGGCCACGCCGGACGCGCGCCGCGCGCTGTTGCCGCCCACCGGCCCGGTCACCTCAGGCCCGGGGATCACCACCTTCCCGCTGGCCGTTGTCGCCTCCGTCCCGCACCCCGACGCCCCGCCGCCCGGCGCCGACGACTGGCACTGCCGCCCCACCCCGCGCCACCCGCGCCCGGTGATCCTCATCCACGGCACCTACGAGAACGCCTTCGACAACTGGAACTACCTCTCGCCCGTCCTCAAGCGGCACGGCTACTGCGTCTTCACCCCCAACCTCGGCGCCCCGCCCGGAGAGATCTTCAAGGCCACCCGCCACATCCCGTTCTCCGCACGCCAGTTGGCCCGGTACGTCGAACGGGTCCGGGCCGCCACCGGGGCCCGCCAGGTCGACCTGGTCGGCCACTCGCAGGGCGGCGGCGCGCTGCCGCGCTGGTACATCAACTGGGAGGGCGGCGCCGACCCCCGAAACCCGGCCCGCAACAAGGTCCGCCGGCTCATCGCCCTCTCGCCCGGCAACCACGGCACCACGTTCCTCGGCCCCGGGCTGCTGGTGAAGGAACTCGGCGTCATGCGCGCCACCCGCCCGATCACCGGCCGGGCCATCGAGGAGGTCACCCAGGGCGACCGCTTCAACTACGAACTCGACCGGCTCGGCGACACCCGGCCCGGCGTGGAGTACACCAACATCGTCACCCGGCTCGACGAGGTGGTCACCCCCTACGACCACCAGTACCTCAAGGCCGGACCGGGCGCGAAGGTGAACAACTTCACCATCCAGGACATCTGCCCCGCCGACCTCGCCGAGCACGGCGCCATCTCCTACGACCCGGTCGCCTTCCAGCTCATCCTCAACGCCCTGGACCCGGCCACCGCGCACCGGCCCGACTGCGAGCTGGTGCTGCCGCTGCTCGGCGCGCCGGTCGACATCCCGGTGCGCTGACGATGCGTCAACTTGGCTTGGCGTCGGGCGAGTCGAGCCAGGCGCGCAGCACCTGGGCGAGGCGCTCGGGCTGGTCCTCGGACAGATAGGTGTAGCTGTCCTCGATGGTGTGCAGCGGGGCCCCGAGCGTCTCGGCGTAGCCGCGGGCGTGGGACAGCGGGAAGACATGGTCCTCCGCCGCCCACGCCAGCAGCACCGGCTTGTCGAAGTCACGGGCGAGCCGGACGGCGGCCTGCCGGACGTAACGCGCCGAGACGCTGCCGATCGCCTTGCGCCCGTCGAACCGGATCTCCGGCCGGGTCAGCACCGGGTCCAGGTAGCTGCGCATCGTGACGCCGTCGATCGGATACTTGGCGAGCCAGCCATAGGTGTTGCGCCAGCGCCAGGTACGCCGGACCCGCAGCACCTGGTAGAGCGCCCAGTACGGCAGCGGGTGCACCGCGGTGGCCTTGAGCAGCGGGAATCCGCCGGGCGTCGGCGGCCAGGTGCACTGCGGCGTCTCGCAGCAGGCGAGCACCAGCCGGCCGACGCGCCCGGGGTGTTCGGCGGCGGCGATCTGGCTGTAGGCGCCGCCGGAGTCGTTGCCCACCAGCGTGGCGTCCCGCAGGTCGAGCGCGGCCAGGAAGTCGGCGATGAGCCGGGCCATCCCCGGCGGCGACAGATCGGCCCCGGGATCCATCGGGACGTCGTGCGAACCCAGCGGCCAGTCCGGCGTCAGACAGCGGAAGTCGGAGGCGAGCAGCGGCACCAGCTTGCGCCAGATGTCGGCGTTGACCAGGTAGCCGTGGACGAAGACCAGCACCGGCCCGGTGCCGCGCTCGTGGTAGCGCAGGGTGCCGGAGGGCAGCCGCACCTCACGCGGTTCGCCGAGCCGGGGATCACGCCGGGCCGGTTCGCGGGCGGCCGGGGCGCCGGGCACCAGCCGGCCGCGGACACCGCTGCCGGGCTGCCGGTCCCGGGGAGGGGCACTTTCCGTCGGCATCGCCGGTTTCGGCCGCACGGGCACCTCCGTCACGATCGTGCAAGCGTTGCAAGAGGCGGACGCAAGCGAACGTAGCCGCCAACCACGGCCGGGGCAACATACGACTCACGCCACTTCCGGGCCGGGCGGCGGACGTCACCCGCCTGGCGCGTCGGACCCCTCGGCGGCCTCGGTGAGCAGCCCGTGCGCGATCACGTCCGTCGCGGTGGCCAGCAGCCGGCGCAGGTCGTCCTCGCTGTGCCGCAGCCGGTCCGGGCGCCAGGCGAGGCTGATGATGCCGTTCCAGGTGGCCCACAGCACGGTGGCCACCTCCTCGGCGTCCACCGGACGCACCTCGCCCCGGTCGACGGCCGCCCGCAACGCCGCCACCAGCCGTTCGTTCTGCTCGGTGACGGTACGCACCAGCCGCGACGACAGCTCCCGTCCGGCCGGGTACCGCCCCGGCGACTGCGGGAAGGCCAGCAGCCGGAAGAAGTCCGGATGGTCCAGGTAGAACCGCAGGTAGGCGTCGGCCGCGGCGCGGATCTGCGCCACCGGGGAACGCTCGGGCAGATAGGCGCCGTCCATGTAGTCCTGGTCGGCGGCGAGGGCGCGCGCCACGACGGCCGCGTGCAGCCCGGTCTTCGACCCGAAGTGGTTGTAGATCGAGCCGACCGCGACCCCCGCCCGCCCGGCGATCTCCTCCACGGTGACCTCGTCGACGGGGCGCTCGCTGAAGACCTCCTCGGCCGCGCGCAGCAGGGCGTCCATGGTGCGCCGCTTGCGCGGGTCCATCCGGGCCCGCTGGGTGGTAGCCATTGCAGGAGTGTAAGCGCGGCGTCTTGCACCCGGTTTCCCGCGCTGTTTGCATGAAACGGTGACGACACCGGTGCACAGCGACGTCGTGGTGGTCGGGGCCGGGATCTCCGGGCTGGTCGCCGCCCGGCGGATCGCCGAGGCGGGTTACCGGGTACGGGTGGTCGAGGCCCGCGACCGGGTGGGCGGACGCACCCTCAACGCGGACCTCGGCGACGGCCAGGTGGCCGAGGTCGGCGGCCAGTTCACCGGCCCCGGCCAGGACGCGATCCAGCGGGTGGCCGCCGAGCTGGGGGTCACCACCTACGCCACCCACGACACCGGGACCCATCTGCTCGACCTCGGTGGCCGGATCCGGCCCTGGAGCGTCTCCGAACCGTGGATCGGCCCCGCCGCCTCGCTCTCCTTCCTGGCCGCGCAGCGCCGGCTGAACCGGATGGCCGCCACCGTGCCGCCGCACGAGCCGTGGCGCGCGCCCCGGGCCCGGGAGTGGGACGCCGAGACGCTCGGCGGCTGGATGCGCCGCCACGTCCCCGTACCCCGGGCCAGGGTGCTGCTGGCCATGGCGGTGCGCGCGGTGTGGGCCTTCGAGCCGGAGGACGTCTCCCTGCTGCACGTGCTCGCCTGCGTCAACGCCGGCGACGGCCTGCAACGGCTGATGCGCACCCGGGACGGCGCCCAGCAGGACCGGTTCACCGGCGGCTCGCAACGCATCAGCGAGCTGCTGGCCGACGGGCTGCCGGAGCCGCCGCTGCTGCGCCACCCGGTGCGCCGCGTCGTCCAGGACGGGACCGGGGTCACCGTGCACACCGGTCCCGGCACGCTGCTGCGCGCCGACCGCGTGGTGGTGGCGGTGCCGCCGCAGCTCGCCGCCCGGATCGCCTTCGAGCCGCGGATGCCGCCCGGCCGCGAGCAGTTGCTGGCCCGCAGCCCGCAGGGGACCGCGCTGAAGTATCTCGCCGTCTACGACGAGCCGTTCTGGCGTGCCGCGGGCTTCTCCGGCCAGGTCGCCTCCGATCGCGCCCCGGTGGCCTCGGCCTTCGACAACACCCCGCCGGCCGGCCGCCCCGGGGTGCTGCTCGGCTTCGCGGTCGGCGGCCCGGCCCGGCGTCTGCTGGAGTTGCCGCCGCCGGTACGCCAGGAGCGGGTGCTGGCCTCGTTCGCCCGCTGGTTCGGCGAGCGCGCCCGTACCCCGCGCCAGGTGATCGTCGGATCGTGGAGCGAGGAGGAGTGGACCCGGGGCTGCTACGCCGGCTACCTCACCCCCGGCGCCTGGACCGCCCACGGGCATCTGCTGCGCGAACCCCACGGCCGGGTGCACTGGGCGGGCAGCGAGACGGCCACCCGGTGGATCGGCTTCATGGACGGTGCCGTCACCGCGGGCGAGCGGGCCGCCGCCGAGGTGCTCACGGCGACGGCCGCCCGGCCCGCCCCGGTCGGCGCGCGGGACGGCCGCTCCGGCTGACCGGATCCGGGGCGGCCCCGGCGGTCGTCACCAACTGGCCTTGCGCACCCCGGGGAGTTCGCCCGCGTGGGCCATGGCGCGCAGCCGGACGCGCGAGATGCCGAAGGCACGCAGATGACCGCGCGGGCGGCCGTCCACGGCGTCCCGGTTGCGCACCCGGATGGCGCCGGCGTCCCGGGGCTGACGGCGCAGTTCCCGCGCGGCGGCCTCCCGTTCCCCGGCCGAGGCGCGCGGATCGGCGATCACCGCCTTGAGGCGGGCGCGGCGTTCGGCGTACCGGGCGACGACCGCGCGGCGGCGCTCGTTCTTGGCGATCTTGCTCTTCTTCGCCATCAGATCCGCTCCCCACGGGCCCGGACGCGGGCGACCGCGGCCTCGACGCCGATCGCGTCGACCGTCTTCACGCCCTTGGTGCTCAAGGTGAGCCGCACGTAGCGGCGCTCGCTCGGCAGCCAGTAGCGCCGGCGCTGGACGTTGGGGTCGAAGCGGCGCTTGGAACGCTGGTGGGAGTGGGACACGCGGTTGCCGAAACCGGGCCGGCGGCCGGTGAGTTGGCAGTGGGCCGACACGGGGCTTCCCTTCGTTGGCGGAGTCGTACGGAACGGCACGCTACCGCGAGATGAAAATGAAAACCAATTACGTGTAGGCTGCGGGCATGGCTCGCGACGAACTGCGCCCGATCATCAGGTCCACTGCCGGAACCGGCGACCACACCCGCGTCACACGGAACAACCGCCGCGACGAACCCGACCGGCTCGTGCCGCGCGCGTACGCCCCGGTGGCCGGCGGCCACGTCGACTCCGGGAAGGAGCGCTGACCATGGGGTCCGATCTCGATCCCGCGCGGGCGGACCGGGGCCCGCTGCCGGTGGCGATCGTCGGCGGACTGTGCGCCGACGCCCGCCGCGCCGTCGTCGGCGACGTGCTGCGTTCGGTGCCCGGCACCGTCGTCCTCCACCACGACCTGTCGGCCGCGACGCGCGGTACGGTGCGCCGCACCGTGCGGGACGCCTCCGGGCCGGTCGGCGGCGGATACGCCCCGCTGGTCAACGACTGCGCGTGCTGCGCGCTGCGCGAGGACCTGGTGCCCGAACTGGTGCGGCTGGCCGGTACGGGCGCCTACCGGCTGGCCGTCGTCGAGCTGTGGGACTCGGTGGAGCCGCAGGCCATGGCGGCGGTCGTCGCGGCCGAGCCGGAGGCGCTGCGGCTGACCGGGGTGGCCACCGCGCTCGACCCCGCCCTCACCGTGCCCTACCTCGCCGACGGCGACGACCTGGCCGAGGCGGGGCTCGCCGCCGCCCCCTCCGACCAGCGCACGGTCGCCGACACCTTCGCCCGGCAGATCGAGTACCCCACGGTGCTCGCGCTGGCCGAGGGCGACGAACGCGCCGACCCGGCCGACCACGCGCTGCTCGCCCAACTCGCGCCCGCCGCACGCAAGTTGCGGGTCGGCGAGGGCACCGTCGGCCCGGCCCTGCTGGCCGGGTTCGACCCCGACGCGGCGGCGGCCCGGCAGCACCCGTCCTGCGCGCTGCTGCCGCAGGAGGCCGACGAGGACGGCGTGGCCACCCTCGTCTGGAGACGCGACCGCCCGTGCCATCCGGGTCGGCTGCACGCCGCCCTGGAGGACCTGGCCTGCGCCGCCGTCCGCAGCCGTGGCCGCTTCTGGCTGGCCGACCGCCCCGACACCCTGCTCGCCTGGGACGCGGCGGGCGGCGCGCTGTCGGTGGAGTCGGCCGGGCCGTGGCTGGCGGCGCTGCCGTCCGCCGCCTGGGAGATGGTGCCGGCCGAGCGTCGGATCGCCGCCGCCCTCGACTGGCACCCCGACCACGGCGACCGCTGCCAGCACCTGACGTTCACCTCACCGGGGCTGAACCGCGAGGAACTGGTGCGGCTGCTCGACCCGTGTCTGCTCACCGACGCCGAGTACGCCGCCGGACGCGACGCCTGGCTGCGGCTGCCGCACGACTTCGACGACTTCCTCGATCCGGTCGGCTGACCCGCGTCGCTCCGGGGCGCGTCCGACGTGACGGTGCCCCGCGCCCGGTCGGACGCGGGGCATCACGGCGTGGTCAGCCGCTGATCTGCTTCGGCGAGCCACCGCCGGTGATGGCGATCCGGCGCGGCTTGGCGTGCTCGGCCACCGGGATGCGCAGCCGCAGCACACCGGCGTCGTAGGAGGCGTCGATGCGCTCGGTGTCGAGCGTCTCGCCGAGGAAGAGCTGACGGCTGAAGGTGCCGGTGGGCCGTTCGGCGATCAGGACCTCGCTGTCCCGGCCGGCGTTGGAGCGGCGTTCGGCCTTCACGTTGAGCACGTTGCGCTCGACGTCCAGCTCAATCGTCTCCGGGTCCACGCCGGGCAGGTCCAGCTCCACGACGAAGGTGTCGCCGTCCCGGAAGGCGTCCATCGGCATGGCCACCGGACGCGCCGCGGTGCCCAGCACCTGCTGGGTGAGCCGGTCCAGCTCACGGAACGGATCGGTGCGCATGAGCATCATCGGTCACTCCTTTCCCGCGCTGTCTGCCCAAGGTGTCGATGAGCATGGCGACACCTCCTTATATAACTCCGGGCAGCAAAGTTGACAAGAGATCGCTAAATCTTGTTGCGGTGGTACGCGGTGAGCATCGCCTGGACCTCGGGGTACGCCGGCGTACCGGCCGTCCGCACCGGCTCCCCGCACCGGCTCCCCGCACCGGCTCCCCGCGCCGGATCGCCGACGCCGCGCCGACCGCCGCGCCCAGCGCCGGCCGCAACAGTGGGGAGCCGGTGCGGATCCGGCCAGCCGGTCGACGGTGTGCCGGGCCGGGTCGAACAGGACGTTCACCGGCAGCGGCGTCGCCGCGGCCACCTCGGCGATCCCGGCGTCGTCGGCCGGCCCCGGTACGAAGGCCCCGTCGGCCCCGGCGTCGGCGTAGGCACGGATCCGGTCGAGCGCGGCGGCGGGGTCGGGCCGCCCGCCCAGCCAGTGCGCGTCGGTGCGGGCGTTGACGAAGACGCCGGGGGCACGGGAGCGGATCGCGGCGATCACGGCGCACTGGTGCGAACGGGACGCGAGGACGCCGCCGGGGCGCCCGTCCTCCACGTCGACCCCGGCGACGCCCAGCTTGGCGAGCCGGACCACCAGGTCGGCCACCTCACCCGGGTCCTCGCTGAAACCGCCCTCGACGTCCACGGTGACCGGCGGTCCGAGACGCACCACCCGGGCGGCCACGGCCGGCGTCTCGGCGCGGGCGAGCCCGGCGGCGTCCGGGATTCCGGCCGTGGCGGCCACCCCCAGGCTCGTCGTCCCGATCGCGGCGAATCCGGCGTCCGCCGGCATCGCGGCCGAGGCGACGTCCCAGGCGTTGGGAAGCACCAACAACTGAACCTGCTGGGATCAACGCGCTGTCCGCCATGCCGGCACGCTGGCCGCGCGACACTTCGTCCCCGGCCGAACCGTCGGCGCCCTGGGCGGACGGCCGGTCAGCGGGGCCTATGCGGGCCGGCCGGCCCGACGCGGCGCGGCCGGACCGGACCACCGCGCGGTCGGCATCGTCGGCGAGCTTCCCCTCATGCCTTCAGCCGGCGGGGGAGGATCAGCGCCACGGCGACGGTGCCCACGGCCATGACGATGCCGCCGATCAGGCTGGTGTGGGCGACGGCCTGGGCGAAGGAGTGGTGGGCGGCGGCGACGAGTTGACGGGCCTGGGCCGGGCCGCCGGCCGGGGAGGCGGCCACCTTCTCGGCGACGGCGAGGGCGCCGCCGACCGAGTCACGGGCGGTGTGCAGGGCCTCGGGCGGCAGTTGGCGGCCGACCGCGGAGGTCAGCTTGTCGCGGTAGGTGGTGGCGAGCAGCGAGCCGAGGATGGCGATGCCGAGGGAACCGCCGAGTTCGAGCGCGGTGTCGTTGAGGCCGCCGCCGACGCCGAGTTCGCTCTCCGGGAAGAGCCCCATGATGGTGTCGGTGCACGGCGATACGCTCAGCCCGATGGCGAAGCCGAGCAGCAGGAACGGGGCGAGGAAGTCGGTGTAGGTGGAGCCGTCGCCGATCCGGGTGAGCAGCAGCACGCCCGCGGTGCCGATGGCCATCCCGGCGCTCACCGTCACCTTGGTGCCCAGCCGCGGGGTGAGCACGCCGGTCAGCGCGGCGCCGGCGAAGACCGCGCCGGCCAGCGGCAGCAGCCGCACCCCGGTGGCCAACGGCGCGTACCCCAGCACGAACTGGAGGTGCTGGGTGGCGTAGTAGATCGCGCCGAAGGTGCCGAGGAAGAACAGCAGCACCGCGAGCATCGAGCCGCTGAACGCGCGGTCGCGGAAGAGGCGGACGTTCACGATGGGCCTGGGGTGGCGCACCTCCCACAGCAGGAACGCCACCAGCCCCGCCCCGGCGACCACGGCCGCGGTGACCGGCCCGGTACCCCAGCCGAAGTGCGGGCTCTCGATGATCGCGTACACCAGGCAGCCCACGGTGACGATCGACAGCAGACCGCCGACCAGGTCGAGCCGGCCCCGCCCGGCCGCCCGGGACGGCGGTACGAGGAAGAGCGCGGCGACCACGGCGGCCAGCGCGACGGGCACGTTGATCAGGAAGGTGGCGCCCCAGGCGTGGTCGCGCAGCAGCCAGCCGGCCACCAACGGGCCGACGGCTATGGCCAGTCCGGAGGTGGCCGTCCAGGCGGTGACGGCCCGGGCCCGTTCGCTCCGCGGGAACGTCGCCACCAGCAGCGAGAGGGTGGCCGGCATGATGACGGCCGCGCCCACGCCCATCACGGCGCGGGCCGCGATCACCGCGTTCGCGCTGTGCACCTGGCTGCCGAGCACCGAACCGGCGGCGAAGACCAGCAGCCCGGCCACGAGCCCGCCGCGCCGGCTGTACTTGTCGCCCACCGCGCCCAGGACCAGCATCAACGCGGCGTAGGGGACGGTGTATCCGTCGATCACCCATTGCAGCCGGCTGCTGTCGAGCCCCAGGTCCCGGGTCATGTCCGGGGCGGCGACGATGAGCGCGGTGTTGGCCATCACGACGATCAGCAGGCTGAGGCAGAGCACCAACAGGGCCCACCAGCGCCGTGGGTAGGGCCCCGGCATGCGATCGGTGGGGGTGGTGGCGAGGAGAGGCATGGGCCGGTCCTTCGAAAGGTGGGAAGCGGGTCCGTGGCCGTGTCCAGCGGCCGTGGACCCGCGTTACTTGCTCATGGATGTGCAGAAGCTGTCCCTTCGTAGGGTAGATAACTGCTCGTGAGTGTGCAAATATGGTCCACGTCACCCCGTACGGAAGAAGTCCAGCCATGGCGATGCCCTCTCCCGCCGAACCCCAGCGCCGCCACGCCCGGTCCAATCGGGCCCGCATCCTCCAGGTGGCGCGACGCGAACTCGGCGCCCGCCCGGACGCCACGCTGGACGAGATCGCGCAGGCCGCCGGGGTGGTCCGGCGCACCCTGTACGGGCACTTCCCCGGACGCGGGGCGCTGTTGGAGGCGCTGGGTGAGGAGGCCGCCGAGGCCCTGCGGCAGGCCCTGGTCCGCGCCCACGACCCCGAGGACCCGCCGGAGTGGGCGCTGGCCCGTTTCGTGCTGGCGATCTGGCCGATCGGCGACCGCTACCGGATGCTGCTCTCCCTGGCCCGCCGCGACCTCGGCGAGGAACGGGTCGGCGAACTGCTCGCCCCGGCCACCGAACACTGCCTCGCGCTGCTCGAACGCGGCCAGGCCGAGGGCGTCTTCCACCGCCATCTGCCCGCGCCGGTGCTCTCCGCGGCGCTCCAGGGGATCTCCTTCGCCCTGCTGGAGAGCGTCAACCTCGGGGCGTGGGAGGACGACGGCACCAGCGCGGCCGTCACCCACCTGATCGCGGCGGGCGTCGCCCCGGAACGCGCGCTGGAGATCGCCCGGACGATCGGCCCGGCGGAGTAGCCGGCCGCCCCGGTCAGGGCGCCGTGCGGCAGCCGTCGAGGACGATGTCGACGGTGCGGCTCGAACCCGCCTCGGAGCCGACCCCCGCGCGAGCCGCCACCACCTCGGCCGACAGCGGGAGTCGGGCCGGGTCGAGGGTGTGGCCGATGACGAAGGCGGCGAGGGCGTTGATCACGTCCGTCGGACGACGGCCTCTCCCGGCCGGTCCCGCCGCTGAACGGCCACCCGGAGGCCGGCCGGACCGGGGTGACCGGCCGGTCGGGGCCGATGCGAGACTGAACGGATGTTTGCGCAGATCATGGCGGCGGTCGGGGTGCTCGCCCTGTTGACGGTGGTGCCGGGGCCGGACATGGCGGTGGTCACCCGGCGGGCGGTCGGGGCCGGGCGCGCCGACGGGCTGCGGACGGTCGGCGGGATCACGACGGGGCTGCTGATATGGGGCGTGCTCACGGTGGCCGGACTCGCCGCGGTGCTGGCGGCGTCGGCCGCCGCGTACACCGTGGTGAAGATCCTCGGCGCCGGTTATCTGCTCTTCCTCGGGGTGCAGACGCTGCTGCGGACCCGGTCCGGCCGGGGCGACGGTGCGGGTGAGGCGCCCGTCACGCCGGCCCCGACCGGCGACCCGTGGCGCACCGGCCTCGTCAACAACATGCTCAACCCGAAGATCGCGGTCTTCTACACCGGTCTGCTGCCGACCCTCGCGCCCCGCGCGCTCCCCTCGCAGGCCGGTATGGCACTCCTCGTCGCCCTCCATGCCGGGCTGACGCTGCTGTGGCTCGGCGGTTACGTCCTCGTCCTCGCCAAGGCGCGTCCGTTCTTCGAACGGCCCCGGGTGCGCCGGGTGCTCGACCGGATCACCGGGGTGGTGCTGATCGGCTTCGGGGTCAAGGTGGCCACGGCGCACGGGTGAGGACGCGCGGCGGTCAGAGCTTCCTGGCCACCTTCAGGTAGGCGGTGCGGCACCGCGGCGCGGGGTGTCCGTAGGCGGCCAGGTCGCGCCAGACGGCCACCCACGCCTCGTCGAGGAGCCCGGTCTCGGCGCTGGTCAGCCGGTCGGGGCCCAACATGCGCTGGGCCCGCGGGAGTTCACGGCGGACGGTGCGGTAGGTGGCCTCGGCGCCCTTGGCGCACCCGGGGCCGGCGGTGGCGTCCCAGGAGGAGTCCAGTTCGGCGGCGAGGGCCCGGCGGGCGTGCTCGTCGGCGTAGTGCCGTTCCAGCTTGTGGCAGCGCGACTCCGACAGCAGCGGCAGGAACCGGCCGAGGTTGGCCGTCACATAGCCGACGGCCTCCTCCTTCAGGCCGGCCGGGAGCCGGTAGTGGCGCACCGGGAGCCTGCTCCACGCGTCGGCCAGCGCACGGCAGGCGGCCGGCACCGGCCCGTCGCCGGGCTCGGCCGCCGACACGGCCGGCCCGCCCACCACCTGCCCCGCCAGCACCCCGGCCACCGCCAGCCCCGCCAACGTCCCTCGACCAAGCACCACGACCACCACTCCCGTCCGACGAGTCGACCTGCTCACCGCAGAAACGATCACCTCCGCCGCCGGTCACCCCTGCCGCCCCCGGACGTCACCCGTTCGGGGAGCCAAACCCGGTCGGACGGGCGTGCGGGGGCGTACGGAGCCGGGTGATCGCTTCCGTTCCGCCCTGTGACGGGCGGTTCGTGACCGATACCTTCTGTGGCGGATCAGTCGCTAATCGTGTTGGCGCACGATCTGTGCGTTGTCGTGATGCGCGTGGCGTATCCGTCGGCGCGGGCGCGACCGATCGTCCGACGCACGTCTGGAGGAAGGACGAGGATGATGCGCAAGCGGTGGAGCGTGGGGGCGGGCCTGATCGCCGGAGTGGCAGCGGGAGCCCTGGCGTGGGGGTCGCTCACCCCGGCGGCTGCGGTACGCCCGGCGAGCGGAGCGGCGACACCCCGGGCCGTAGATGTCGAACGGGTCAGCCTGCGGCTGGCCGCCGCCCCGGGACAGGTCGCCGATGTGTCGGGCGCCTCCCACGACGACATGGCCCGGGTCATCCAGTGGGCCTGGACGGGTGCCCCCAACCAGCTGTGGGAACCCCACGAGTTCGACAACGGCTTCTTCGCCTTCCGTTCCGTCAACAGCGGCAAGTGCCTCAACGTCAGGGGCGGCGGTCATGAGGACGGCGCCGAGGTCATCCAGTACCACTGCGACACCGCACCCAACGAGCAGTGGCGGCTGGTCCCGGCCGGCAACGGCTACCACGTGGTGTCCCGCGCCAGCGGCAAGTGCCTCAACGTACGCGGCGGCCTCGGCCACGGCAACCCGCTGATCCAGTACACCTGCCAGCACGGCGGCCTGGCCAACGACGTCTGGCTGCCGGTCTGGGAGCCCGCGGCCCGCTGACCGCACGCCCGCCGCACCGGCACGGCACCACCGGTACGACGGCACCGCACCGCGCGGCGCTGTCGTACCGGCGTAATCCGCCCAAGAGTGGACATGCCGCAGGGGAACAACTGCCATAATGCGCACGCTTGTCGAAGAGCCGGACATCGCGTGACGCGACTTTTGGGGTGAACTCTGTGACCCAGCAGCGGCAGATCTATCTGACGGACACCTACGCCTACGAGGCGTCGACGCGGGTGGTGAGCGCCGAACGCGGACCGGACACGGTACGCATCGCGCTGGCCGACAACATCTTCCACCCGCAGGGCGGGGGGCAGCCCGACGACCGGGGCTGGGTCGACCAGGTCGAGGTCCGCCCGGTCCGCGACACCGGCCCCGGGCTGGTCCACCTGACCTGCCCGGCGGATGCCGCGTGGCCGCGGGAGGCGGTGGCTGTCGGCACCACGGTGACCTCCCGGATCGACCCCGCGCTGCGCCGCCTCCACGCCGCGCTGCACACCGCGGGGCACCTGGTGGACGCCCTCATCGACGAGTGGGGCTACCGTCACGTCGGCAGCAACCACTTCCCCGGCCAGGCCCGCGTCGAGTACGACCTCGGCGGCCTCGACTGCGACAAGGACGCCCTCGCCGAAGGGCTCACCGAACGCCTCGGCAAACCGCTCGCCGAAGCGCTCCCGGTGATCCCCGGGGAACGCGACGGACGCCGCACGATCACCATCGAGGGGTACGCCACCGAGTTCTGCGCCGGCACCCACGTCCCCGACCTGTCCCTGCTGACCGGGGTCGCCATCCGCTCGGTGAAGGTCAAGGGCGGCCGGCTGAAGGTGGGTTACACCGCCGAACACGTCCCGGTGGACGGCTGACCGGAGGCCGCCTCACCGGGGCGGCAGCAGCAACCCGGAGAGCTCGTCGAGGAGCGCGGTGACCCGCCGGGCGGTGGCGGCGTCGGGGACGGCCGCCGCGATCACCTCGTCGGCGGGGCGGTCGGCGCGGGCGCGCACGGCACGGCGGGCCCGGGCGGTGGGGCGGACCAGGGTGCGGCGGCCGTCGGCGGAGTCCCGGGCGGTCTCCAGCAGCCCGCGTTCCCGCAGCCGGGCCACCGAGTTGGACACATGGCTCTGCGCGAAGCCGGTACGCGCCCCGATCTCCCGCACCGAACTGCCCGGGTGCCGGAGGACGTCGGCCACCACCGCGATCTCCCCGGGCGTCAGCGTGACCGGCCCCGCCCCGTCCATCACCTCACGCCCCAACTCGGTCAGGCGCTTGCCGAGTCCGAGCAGCCGTACCCCGTCCATGGCGGCGAATATATAGCGGCAGATACATCTGCACCGATGTAACCTGCCGCCATGACGACCCCCCGACCCCTCGGCGCGGTCTCCGCGACGGCGATATCGGTGGCCCGGGCGCGCGCCTACGAGAGCGCCCGGCCCGACCGGCTCTTCCACGACCCGTACGCCGCCGCCTTCGTGGCCGCGTACGGCGAGCCGCGCCGGAACGACCGCACCCCCGGGCCGCTCGCCAGGGCGTTGCTGCTGCACGTCGTCCACCGCACCCGGTTCTACGACGACCGGCTGCTCGCCTCCGGGCACCGGCAGGTCGTCCTCCTCGCCGCCGGGCTGGACACCCGCGCCTACCGCCTCGACTGGCCGCCGCGCACCCGGCTGTACGAGGTCGACCTGCCGGCCGTCCTCGACCTCAAGCACGCCGTCCTCGCCGAGCGGGGCGCCGTACCGCGCTGCGACCGCACCGCCGTCCCCGCCGACCTGGTGGACCCGGGCTGGCCCGAACAGCTGCGCGCGGCCGGCTTCGACCCGGCCGAGCCCACCGCCTGGCTGGTCGAGGGGCTGCTGGTGTACCTCACCGCCGAGCAGGCGGCGCGACTGATGACCACGGTCACCGCGCTGTCCGCGCCCGGCAGCCACCTCGCCCTGGAACGCGGACGCGACCTGGCCGCCGTCCCGCCGGACCCCTCCGTGCGCCACATCACCACGCTGTGGAAGGGCGGCCTCGGCCCCGGCACCGCCGACTGGCTGCGCGCCCACGGCTGGGCCCCCGAGACCCACCCGCTGGACGCCGTCGCCGCCCGCCACGGCCGCCCGCTCCCCGCCCCGGTCACCACCGCCTTCGTCACCGCCGTCCGGCAGTAAATGCACGCGCCAGCCCTCACCGCCTGATGGTACGAATGGGTGAGCCCCCGGCCGGGGGCCTCGGCGAAGGAAAGGCCCCACCCCACGATGAGCCAGCCGGCGACCGGCACGAACCGGATCCTGCTCGCCAGTGAGAACCCCATCAAGCTGGAAGAGGTGGCCGCCGTCTTCCCCGGCGTCGAGCCGGCGGCCGTCGAGCTGACCGAGATCCAGTCCACCGACGTCCAGGTGGTCGTCGAGCACAAACTCGACCAGGTCGCCCAACTCGATCTCCCCGCACCCGTGCTCGTCGAGGACACCGGCCTCTTCGTGGAGTCCTGGAACGGCCTGCCGGGCGCGCTGGTCAAGTGGTTCGTGGAAGGCATGGGCGCCCAGCGCCTCAAGGAGGCCGCGCTGCCGCCCGGCGCCCCGGCCGGTGCGACCGCGGTCAGCGCCGTGGGCATCGCCTGGCGCGGCGAACGCCAGGTGTGGACCGGACGCACCGAAGGACGCCTCATCGACGCCCGCGGCGGACTCGGCGGCTGGACCCCCGTCTTCGAGGTGGCCGACACCGGCCGCACGCTCGGCGAGATGTCCTTCGCCGACCGCATGCGCTGGACGATGCGGCGCGCCCCGCTGGAGCACGCCCGAGCCTGGCTCCGCGACCGAGGCCACCACCACTGATCCCGCCGCGCCGCCGCTCCGTCGGCCCGGAGCGGGGTGGGGCCGGTGCCCCGGTGTTGTGTCGCCCGGCCCGGCATGGGCCCGTGGGCGCGGGCCGGGGACGGTGGCGCTGACCTGCGGCGGCGGCTTGGCCTGACGTATGTGCTGTTGTGCGGCGCGTGCTGGAGGGACGCGGGGCCGACGTGTGGCCGGGGGCGGGGCGGCACCGGTGACCCCGCGTCGCGTCGTCCGGGGCCGCGCGGGCCGCGTGGCGGTCGTGCGTGCCGCTTCCGCTGCGACGGGATGCCGGGGATGAGGGACGATGGGGGAGAGGCGATCCGGGGGCCGTGGCCAGGTGATCCAGGGATGGTGCGGACGAGGGCGGTGCGGTGGGCGCGGCGGGTGGTCAGCGGGTGGTGGCGCCGGCCGGACGGGGTCGGCGGAGGCCGCTGGGCCCGGTTGTTGCCGTTGGCGCTGATCGTGGCGATCACGGTGCTCGATCTGCTCAGCCCGGTGGACGTGTTGATCAACCGGTTGCTGGTGGCCGCCCCGGCGCTGGCGGCGGCCACCTGGGACGTGGCCGGCACGGTGCTGATCGGGGTGCTCGCCCTCGTGGTGGACGCGGTGCTGGTGGCCCACTTCCAGTTGCTGGACCGGCCCGCCTCGTGGCTGACCTTCGCGGTGATCATGGTGGTCACGGCCGCCGCCGGGTACGCCAGCCGGGCGCGCCGGCAGCGGGAGCGCACGCTGCGGGACGTACGCGACGTCGCCGAGGCCGCCCAGCAGGCGCTGCTCCACCCGCTGCCGGACCGGCTCGGCCCGCTGCGCATGGAGTCGATGTACCTGGCCGCGGCGGCCCAGGCGCACATCGGCGGCGACTGCTACGAGGCCCAGCGCACCCGCTTCGGCGTGCGGCTGCTCGTCGGCGACGTACGCGGCAAGGGACTGCCCGCGGTCCAGGTGGCCTCGGTGCTGATGGGATCGTTCCGGGAGGCCGCGCCCGAGGCCCCCGACCTGCCGGCGCTGGCCGACCGGATGGAGGCCAGCATGGAACGCTACTCGCGGCAGACCTGCGGCCCGGGCGTTGCCGATGTGGACGAACGCTTCGCCACCGCGCTGCTCGTCGAGGTCCCCGAGGACGACACCGTGGTCCACCTGCTCAGTTGCGGGCACCCGCCACCGCTGCTCATCGGCGCTGGCGGCGTGCGTACCCTGGCGGCCACCGCGCCGTCGCCGCCGTTCAACCTCTTCCGTCCCGGCGACCGCCACTGGGTGGAGACCGTGCCGTTCCGTCCGGGGGAGAGCCTGTTGCTGTACACCGACGGGATCAGCGAGGGACGCGACCGGAGCGGTGTCTTCTACCCGCTGGCCGCCCGGGTCGCCCGGTGCGCCACGGGTGCCTCGCCCCGGCAGTTGATCGACCAGTTGCGTACCGATCTGCTCGCGCACACCGCCGGGACACTCGACGACGACGCGGCGGCGCTGGTCGTCCGCCGGGTGACGGTGCCGCCGGGGCCGGCCGCCGGTGGTGGCTGACCGGTCCCGGCGGGCCGGGGTCAGTCGTCGAGCGGGGCGCCGAACCACTCGGTGAGCACGGTGCGCAACCCCTCGTCGTCCCGCCCGGCGGCCAGGGCGTCCGGGCGGTCGCTCGCCCACAGCGCGTACCCGTCCGGACGGATCAGCAGCGCGCGGACGTCCAGGTCGGGCGAGGTGGCCGGGACGAGGTCGACCCGGTCCCGCCACGGGTGGGCGGCGTCCTGCGCTCCGTCGCCGAGGTCGAGCAGCAGCGGCCGTCCGGACCGCAGCCGCTCGGCGAGCCGCACCGGGCCGTCCGCCGTGGCCAGCGCGGTGTCGGGGACGAAGGCACCGGCCATGGGGTGGGCGGCGCCGGGCACCGGGCAGCGGATGTCGTTGCCGTAGATCAGCGCGCTCAGCCGGGAGTTGACCTCCGGTATCTCCATCAGGTCGCTGAACAGGTCGCGCAGCGCGTCGGTGTCCTGGCCCGGACGCATCAGGGCGGACTGGGCCCGGGTGTTGTGCAGCACCCGGGCGGCCACCGGGGCGCGTTCGGTGTAGTACGTGTCGAGCAGCGCGTCGGGGGCGTGGCCGGCGCACCGCGCGGCGAGCTTCCAGCCCAGGTTGACCGCGTCCTGGAGGCCGAGGTTGACGCCCTGGCCGCCGGCCGGGAAGTGGATGTGGGCGGCGTCGCCGGCCAGGAAGACCCGGCCCGCCCGGTAGCGTTCGGCCTGCCGGGTGGCGTCGGTGAAGCGGCTGACGAACTTGGGGTCGGTGAGGGCGGTCCGGCTGCCGGTGACCCGCTGGACGCTGGCGTTGAACTCCTCCAGGGTGGGCGGGGTGCTCAGGTCCTCCGGCACGTCCCACTCGGTGGCGGCGATCCGGCCGTCCGGCATCCGCATGAACCACCCGGTCGCGGTGCGTACCCAGCCGGTCGGCAGATCGGCGTCCTGAGGCACCGTGGCCAGCGCCATCCGGGAGACCGAGGTCGGCTCGGTGCCGGGGAAGGCGATGCCGACGGCGCCGCGCACCGTGCTGCGTCCGCCGTCGCACCCGACCAGGTAACGGGCGCGCACCACGGATTCCCCGGAGTCGTCGCGTACCTCGGCGACCACCTCGTCCGCGGTCTGCCGCACCCCGGTGACCTCGGCGCCGTGCCGGATGGTGACCCCGAGTCCGGCGGCGCGTCCGGCGAGGATCGCCTTGATGTCCTCGCGCTGGACGAAGAGTCCGGCCGGCAGCGCCTCGACCGATTCGGCCCGGCCCAGCCGCCAGATGCCGGCGAAGTGGCCGCGGGGCGCGCTGTTGTCGATGTGGCGGCGGAAGAAGGCCCAGCCGCCCGCGCGTTCCTGCGCGGCGCGGAAGTCGTCCAGCAGCCCGCGCCGGTCCAGGATCTGCTGGGTGCGCGGATGCAGGGCGAGCGCGCGTGGCTCGTCCCGGCCCGGCGGCAGCCGTTCGAGCACCAGGGTGGGTATCCCCCGCAGCCCTAACTCACAGGCCAGCAGCAGCCCGACCGGGCCACCGCCAGCGATCACCACGTCGTAGCGCCGGGAACCTTCGGACACCGGGGAATTCCGCGCAGCGGACATCACAACTCCACTCGGAGGGGAAGCGGTTGGCCTTGATCTCTTGACGTCAAGCTAAGTACGCTCCGTCGATCGACGCAAGGCCACCGCGACGTCTCACACCTGCCGACGTCGATCCCGGTCGCGTACGGTCACGCCGACCGTGCGGGCCAACAGCGGGGCCAGATCGAGCAGTTGAGAGGTGCTGATCACCGCGCCGCGCAGTCCGTCGGCGCCCTCGGCGATCTCCAGTGCCGCCGCGTCCCGCAGGTCGACGTCGGTCAGCCGGGCCTTGCCCAGCCGCAGCCCCTCCAGCGTCGAGCCGGGGAACGCCACATCGCGCAGCGTCGCCGCGCCCAGGTCGACGTCGCGCAGCAGGCAGTTGACGAACCGCACGTCACGCAGGGCGGCCGAGCGCAGGTTCACCGAATCCAGCTTGCAGTCGTGGAACGTCACCCGGCGCCACCGGGCGCCGAACGCCACCACACCGGCGAACGAGGCGCCGACCACCTCGGTGTCCAGCCAGTCGCACTCCGCCAGATCGGTGCCGAGCCAGCGTGTGGTGTGCAGCCACACGTCGTTGAAGCGCAGGCGCCGCATACCACCGCCGGCGAACGTCACCGACGAGAACGCCGACTCGGTGAAGCGCGCGCCGCCCGCCTCGACGTCCTCGAAGACACCGCCGTCCACGCGCACCGTGTCGTAGTGGCCGTCGTCCTCCGGCGCGCCGTCCAGCGGGCGCAGCGCCTCGGCGAAGGGCAGATCGGCGAGTTCGCGCGGCTCGGCGGGCATGGCGGTCCTCACGGGAGGTGGCGGTGGGGGCGATGCTACCGGCGGCGCGCGGGACTGGCCGGGGTGCCCCGTTCGCGTGGGTTCCGGCGCGTTCCGGTGCCGGGGCCCGGCCGGTGCGGACACAGTGGCCTCGGTCACCGCACGATCGAGCAGGAGTGGAGCCGCCATGACCCTCGGAACCGACCGCGCCGTACCGCCGCCCCCGGCCGCCGCCGGCCCGCTGATGTCACCCGCCGAGTACGGGGCCTCCCGGGCGACGCTGTGGACCGGGGCGAGCGTGCTCTTCACCGACGAGGACGGGCGGGTCCTGGTGGAGTCGGTGGACTACCGCGACGTGCGGCTGCTGCCCGGCGGCGGGGTGGACCCCGGGGAGGCCCCGTCGGCCGCCGCCCGCCGCGAGGTCCGCGAGGAACTGGGGCTGGACGCCGACGTCCGGCGCGTGCTGGCCGTCGACTGGGTGCCGGCCGGCGCCCCCGGGTACGACCCGGCGATGAACTTCCCCGGCGAGATCCTGTACGTCTTCGACGGCGGCACCCTGACCCCCGCCCGGATCCGCTCGATCGCCCTTCCCGGGCACGAGGTCACCGGCGTCCACTTCGTCGAACCCGCCCTGCTCGCCCGGCACATGGACCCGGCGGACGCCCGCCGCGCGCTGACCGCGTTGCGCGCCCGGGTCGACGGCGGCGGCCCGGCCGTGCTGGAGAACGGCCGCCCGTCGTCCCCCACCGCGCTCGACCGGCTGGAGCTGCCGCGCGCCCCGCGCGAGCCCGGCCGGCCGCTGTGGCATCCCGGGCCGGCGCCGTCGGGCGTGCCGGTCACGGAGTGCCGGGGCTGGCTGTTCGCCGGGGACGGCCGGGTGCTGCTGCTGGCCGACCCGATCTCCGGGGCGGTGACGCTGCCGGGCGGTGCCGTCGCTCCCGCCGACGGTCCGCGCGCGGCGGCCCGGGACGCCCGGGTGCGCGTCGGTGAACCGTGGTGTCTCGGTCATCTCCGGGACGACGTCCGGGGCCGGGTGGACGTACGGTTCGCCGCCGCCGTCACGTACCGCGAGCCGGCCGCGCCGGGCGGTCCGGTGCGGCTGCTGGCCACGCCGGAGCAGGCCGCCGAGATCCTCGGAACGGGCCCGGTCACGGCAGGTCAGCTCGACGCCGTCCACGCCGCACGGGCCCGGCTCGGTCTGCCCCGGGCGGAGCGGCGGCCGGTCACCGAGGCGGACGCGGAGGACCCGGACGACCGGTGAGCCGGGGCCGCCCGGAACCGGCCAAACCCCGTGCGAGTGAAGGGAATTGGTGTGGACCACTGGAGGGTCCGTTGGGTACCGTCGCTGCGCTCCGCCACCATCCGCCACCGGCCCTGGCCCGTCCATGGCCGCCGTTCAGTGCGACGAGGGCCGAACCGCCATGCAGACCGTGCACCGACGCACCACCACCGCCCTGGGCGTGCTGGCCCTCGCCGCCGCGGCGCTCACCGGGTGCTCCGGCGACGCGCGGCCGGTACCCGCCCCCGGCCATCGGTCGCCGGGCGCCCCGTCCGACCAGAACCTCACCGCCACCTTCTCCCTCGTCCCCGAACACCTCGTCATGGCACCGGGGTGGCCCTGGGTGAACCTGAACGTCACCGTCACCAACCACGGCGGCGGCGAGGCGCGGGACGTCTCCGCCGTCCTCTCCGTCGCCGGCTGCCCCTGCGTCAAGGGCGGCGGCGCCCCACGCGGGGAACTCCAGACGCTGCCCGACGGGGAGACCGCCTGGCACACCGTCCGCCACGCCGCCGAAACCGGCCACGGCACCGGCGCGACGCCGGACCAGATCCCGCGCTTCACCCTGGCGCCGGGCGGGATCAAGGTGATCTCCTACCGGCTGCGTTTCACCGCGCGGCAGCCGGCCGCCGTCGACGACGGCACCGGCGCCCTCCACTTCACCCTGCGCACCCCCGGCTCCCCGTCCGCCACCGCGCCCGCCGCCGCGCTCAGCGTGGACGTCCACGCCCGCTGACGGCGTCCCGTCGCGTACCGGTGAAGGGGGCGCGCGCCGGGCGACGTGCGACCGCTGACACCCCGCGGGTGACACCGGACCCTTCTGCGGCCGTCGTGATCCTTGGCATACTGCGCGCCACCCCCGCTCGCGGAAACGCCTTCCGGCCTGAGCAACGGGCCTGAGCAAAGGAGCCGTCATGGCCGACGTCGAGCAGCTCCCCGCCACCTCCGCCGCCACCGCGGTGGCCGCCACCGCCGACCCCGGCCCGCTCGGGCTGGCCGCCTTCGCCACCACCACCTTCGTCCTCAGCTGCGTCAACGCCGGACTGGCCGACGCCGCCGTCACCGCCACCGTGCTGCCGCTCGCCCTGTTCTACGGCGGCCTGGTCCAACTCCTCGCCGGGATGTGGGAGTTCCGCAAGGCCAACACCTTCGGGGCCACCGCGTTCAGCTCCTACGGGGCGTTCTGGCTGGCGTTCGCCGGATACGCGAAGTTCGTCGCCCCGGGGCTGCCGGCCGCCTCGGCACACCAGGCGACCGGGCTGTTCCTGCTCGCCTGGGCGGTCTTCACCGCCTACATGACGGTGGCCTCCATCAAGGTCAGCGGCGCCGTGCTCGGTGTCTTCGCCGCCCTGACCGCCACCTTCGTCCTGCTCTGCGCCGGCGACTTCGCCCAGGCGACCGGGTTGACCCGGGCCGGCGGCTGGGTCGGTCTGCTGACCGCGCTGATCGCCTGGTACGCGTCGTTCGCCGCGGTCACCAACGCGACGTGGCGGCGGGTGGTGCTGCCGACCTGGCCGCTCGCCTGACGTCACGTCAGCGGCGTGGGCGAGGTGGGAGCGAACGCCGCATCTGACGTAAAGTCAGTTTCCGGTCAACACCGTGGCCAGCCGCCGCTCGACCTCCTCGGCGGTGGCGTGGCCCCGGGCCAGTAGGCGGACGTGGTCGCCGTCGACCGCCAGCAGCGTGGGGTAGGCGTCGACGCGGAGCGCGGCGGCGCGGGCGAAGTCGGCACCGGCCGCGGCGCGGGACGCGGGGGCGGTGAAGGCGGCGACGACGCGGTCGGCGTCCAGGCCGTGCGCCTCGGCGAGGCGGCGGTAGGTGGCGGGGTCGGACAGGCTCAGCCCGTCCCGGTAGAAGGCGCCCTGCAACGCGGCGGCGAGCTCCACCGCCCGGCCGGGGGCGGCCTGCCGGAGCGCCGCCATCCCGCGCGCGGCGTCCTCGGAGTCCATCACGAACGAACCGTCGGCCACCAGCCGTTCGTAGGCGTCCCCGAAGACGGCCCCGGTCAGCTCGGCGATCTTCGCGTTGGACCCCTGGACGTAGCCGAACGCGCCGATCGGCCGGCGCCGGTCACCGGTGAACAGCCCGCCGGAGACCACCTCGACGGGCAGCTCCGGGTGGCCGGCGGCGATCCGCCGCATGGTGTCGGCGAACCCGTAGGACCAGCCGCAGTAGGCATCGAAGACATAGCTGAGTTTCATCACGGACCTCACGACGGCGCCCGAACGGCCCGGGCGGTTCGCCAGGGACAACGGTACCTGACGTGTCAGGTATTTCCCCCGCGAACGAGGTCCGCGTCACAACACGGCGCCGCTCACCTCAGCCGGGGCAACGCGTCCCGCGCCGCGTGCGAGAGCGTGCGCAGGTCCGCCATGAAGCGTTCCCGGTGGGCGGCGGGCAGCGGCTCCAGGAAGTGGCGCCGGATGTTCTCCCGGTGCACCCGGGCCGCCCGGACCGCCGTGCGCTCGCCGAGCGGGGTCAGCCGCACCAGCCGGCCCCGCCGGTCGTCCGGGTCGGCGCTCCGCGCCACCAGCCCCGCCGCCGCCATCCGGTCCACCAGCCGGGTCGCCCCGCCGGTGGTCAGCACCTGCTCGCGGGCGATCGCCGTCATCGACAGCCCCGGCTCCCCGGCCCGCCCCAGGATCAGCAGCACCTCGAACATCAGATGGCTGATCCCGCACTCCTCCTCGATCGCCCGCCCCAGGATGTACTCCAGCCGCCCGGCGGCGCCCAGCAGCCGCCCGAAGGCGACCACCAGCTCGTCGTCGGCCGCCTGCTTCGCCGTCGTGATCTCCGTCCGTCCCGCCACCGGCCCCGCACCCTTCCGTCCCGCCGAATCCGTCCACCGCCCGCCGCCGGGCCCACCGATCATCCCCCGCCCGCCGGGCCCGGCCGGACCACTTGTCGATACGATGACGTATCCGATACGTTCACGTATCCAACACCGGGCCGGGCACCACGGAAGGCCACCCCATGACGACCCCCTCCAACACCGCGCCGCGGGTGACGGCACGGCGGGCGCGGACCCGGCGGCGGCTGCTCGACGCGGCCCTCGCGGCCTTCGCCGAGGAGGGGTTCGGACGCACCACCGTGGAGCGGATCTGCGACCGGGCCGGCTACACCCGCGGCGCCTTCTACTCCAACTTCTCCTCCCTCGACGAACTCTTCCTCGCCATGTGGGAGGAACGGTCGCGGCGCATGCTGGAGGACGTCCGCGCCGCACTCGCCGGGGTGCAGGCCGCCGACCCGAGGGCGGCGCTGCGGGCCGCGCTCGACGCGCTGCCGGTGGACGACGCCTGGTACCGGGTGACCGCCGAGTTCACCGCGCACGCGCTGCGCAACCCCGGGCTGCGCCGGGTGATGGCCGCCCGGGAACGGGCCATCCAGGACACCGTGCTCCCCGTCGTGGTGGCCGCGCTGCGCCGCGCCGGACGCCGGGTCACCGACGAGGCCGCGCTCGGCCAGGCCCTGGTCGCCGTGCACGACGGCACCACCGTCCAGGTCCTCCTCGAACCCGGCGACCCCACCGCCCGGCAACGCCGCGAGGAACTCTTCCTGCGCGTGCTGAACGCCTACAGCGAGGAGCAGCCGTGACCGACCCCGCCACCCACCGCACGGCGCTCGTCACCGGCGCCTCGTCCGGGATCGGGGCCGCGGTCGCCGCGGCGCTCGCCGCACGCGGACACCGGGTCCTCGGCACCAGCCGCGACCCACGGCGTGCCCCCGCCCCGCCGCCCGGCGTGACCTACCTGCCGCTCGACCTCGCCGACGACGCCTCCGTCGAGGAGTGCGCCCGGGCGGCGGGCGCCGTCGACATCCTGGTCAACAACGCCGGGGAGAGCCAGAGCGGACCGCTGGAGGAACTGCCCCCGGCCGCCCTGCACCGCCTCTTCCAGCTCAACGTCTTCGGCGCGGTACGCCTGACCCAACTGCTGCTGCCCGGCATGCGCAGCCGGGGCTACGGGCGGGTGGTGATGATCGGCTCCATGCTGGCCAGCTTCCCGCTCGCCCACCGTTCCTCCTACGTCGCCTCCAAGGCCGCCCTGAAGGGCTTCGCCACCGCCGCGCGACGCGAACTCGCGCCCTACGGCATCGCCGTCACCACCGTGGAACCCGGCTCCGTCAACACCGGCATCAGCGACCGGCGCACCCACTACGTGGCCGACGACTCCCCGTACCGCGCCGAGTACGACACCATGCTCACCGCGCTCGACGCCAACGAGGCCGCCGGGGTGGCCGCCGCCGAGGTCGCGGCGACCGTGCTCACCGCCGTCGAGGCAGCGCGCCCCCGCCCGCTGTACGCGGTGGGCAGCAACGCACCGGTGGTCTTCGCGCTGCGCCGGCTGCTGCCGCGTACCGCCGTCGAGCGCATGGTGGCCCGCCGCCACGGGCTGGCCTGGCCGCGCCGCTGAACGCGACGGTTCAACGGGCGTCCGGCGCCGGGTCGTCGGGGCGCGCTCGTTCGACGGCCACCATCGCCGCGTCGTCCGGCAGCCGTCCGCCCGCGTAGCCGAGCAGGTCGTCGCAGAGGCGCGTCAGCAGCGCCTCCGCCCCGCCGTGCGGCCAGTGGTCGAGCCGTTCCACCAGCGGGTAGAACGCTCCGCCCCGGTCCCGGGCCTCGGTGACGCCGTCGGTGTACAGCAGCAGCACGTCCCCGACGCCCAGCGGGAACGAACACTGCGGCGGGGCGTCACCGGTCAGCCGGCCCATCCCGATCGGCGGCGCGGCCCCGGCCGACGGCAGCGTCCCCGCCGCGCCGTCCCGCAGCACCACCGGCGGCGGATGGCCGCACGTGGTCAGCCGGGCCACCGGCTCACGGTCGGGCACGTCGAGCAGGAGGGCGGTCACGAACCGTTCGTCGCGATCCGGGCCGGCCCCGGACTCCTCGGCCAGATGGCGCTCGAAGCTCTCCTCCAGCGCGGCGGCCACCTCCGGCAACCCGGCGTGCTGGTGGGCCGCCTCCCGGAAGGCACCGAGGATCACCGCCGCGTCCCCGATCGCCGGCAGCCCGCTGCCCCGCACGTCACCGATGAGCAGCCGGGTGGCGTCCTTGGTCCGGGCGACGGCGTACAGATCGCCGCCCATGTGCGCCTCGTCCTCCGCCGGCAGGTAACGGCAGGCCACCCGCAGCGGACCGATCCGCCGCGGCAGCGGACGCATCAGCACCTGCTGCACCGTCTGGAACACCGAACGCACCCGGGTGAACTCGACGGTGCGCCGGTCCTGCACCCGCCGGTAGACCACGATGATGGCGGAGACCGCGACCAACGCGGCGATCTGCGACTGGTGGTTGACGGTGCCCAGCCCGCCGTGCAGGACCCCGATGACCACCTGGGCGGCCACCGCGACCACGCCGATCACCCCGGTCAGCCGGGCCCCGGCGAACGACGCGGTGATCGCCGGCGCCACCACCAGCAGCGGGCCCAGGTGCACATCGGGCGGCGAGAGCAGGTCCACCACCGTGATCGCCGCGATGAAGACCAGCGGCAGCGCGAGCAGTGAACGTCTCCGGTACCGCCCCGGGACCCCACGCCACCACGCGTCCATAACCGCCCTCTGCCCCGGCAGACCCCGGCCACACCACGGCCCGACGGGGGCGGGTCACCGCCGCGTCAGCCCGCCTCGCCGGGGTGCCACGGCGGCCACTCCCCGGGATGGTCGGCCCAGTGGACCTGGCCGGGGTCGCCCAGGTCGATCGTGGGGTGCGCGCGCCTGGCGCGTACCTCGAACTCCTCGCGTTCCATCGGCTCCGCGGGGCCGCCGTCGATGCTCACCAGCCGGTAGCGGTGGTTCTCCGCCAGCGGTGCGATCTCGACCGGGTGCCCGGCGGCCTGCGCGGTCTTCATCCCTTTTCGCGCCATACCCCCAGGATGCGCGGTCTTCGGACGATGCGCACACGGCCTGGGGGCCCGCGGTTCCGCCCGGACGCCGGCCCCCGTACGGGGCGCTCGCCGCCGGCCACCGGTGACCCCGTGGTCGACCGATGACTTCCCCCGGCCCGGGGCTCCCCCGGACGTCACCACAACGGTCACACCATCACCGCACACCACAACGGAACCACACCGGCGCCACCGCCGTCTTCGCCGGGGAACACCAGTCCACCCCCACCCGAAGGATGAACACGCATGCCCAACCGGCGAACTCTGCTGCGTACCGGGGCCGGCCTGGCGGTCGCGGCGGCCGGGGGAGGGGCGGTCGCCGCCGCGGCGCAGCCCAGCGCCACCGCCCGGCCCCGTTCCACCGCCGTCCCGCGGCCCCGGGCCGGCGCCGACTGGACGGCACTGCAACACGGCCTCCACGGCAAGCTCATACGCCCCGGCGACGCCGACTACGACACCGCCCGCCGGTTGTACAACACGCGGTTCGACGGGTTGCGGCCCGCGGCCGTCGCGTACGTCTCCGGGGCCGGCGACATCGCCGAGTGCCTCGCCTTCGCCCGCCGGGCCAAGGTGCCGGTCTCCATCCGCAACGGCGGCCACTCCTACGCCGGTTGGTCCTCCGGGAACGGGCGGCTGGTGATCGACGTCTCCAACCTGGCCGCCATCTCGGTGTCCGGCACGGACGCCACCGTGGGCGCCGGCGCCAAGCTCATCGACGTCTACAACACCCTCGGCCGGCGCGGCCGGACCATACCCGCCGGCTCCTGCCCGACCGTGGGCGTCTCCGGGCTGACCCTCGGCGGCGGACACGGGGTGGCCGCCCGCGCGTACGGGCTCACCTGCGACAGCCTCACCGGCGCCGCCCTGGTCACCGCCGACGGCAGGACCGTCCAGGCCGACGCCCGGCACAACAGCGAACTGTTCTGGGCGCTGCGCGGCGCCGGCAACGGCAACTTCGGCGTCGTCACCGAACTGCGCTACCGCACCCACCCCGCGCCCGCGTGCGTCACCGCCTACCTCACCTGGCCGTGGTCGAAGGCGGTCGCGGCGGTCCGCGCCTGGCAGGAGTGGGGCCCGGAGCAGCCGGACGAGATCTGGTCCTCGCTCCATCTGGAGTGCGCCACCGGCGGATCGTCCACCCTGTCGGTCGCCGCCTTCTCGCTCGGCTCCTACTCCGGACTCCAGAACGCCGTCGACCGGCTCGCCGCCCGCATCGGCAGCCCGGCCCGCAGCGTCTCACTGCGCCACCACACCTACCTCGACGCGATGAACGCCTACGCCGGCTGCACCGACCGCAGCCCGGCCCAGTGCCACCTGCCCGGCCGCACCCCCGGACGCAACCCCGCCGGCCGGCTGGACCGCGAAACCTACACCGCGCGCTCCGACTTCTACGACCGCTCGCTGTCCGTGGCCGGTGCCAACACGCTGGTGGCACAGGTGGAACGGCTGCGGAAGGCCACCGGCGGCGGCGCCGGCAGCGTCGCGCTCACCGCGCTCGGCGGCGCCGTCAACCGCGTCGCGCCCACGGCGACCGCGTTCGTCCACCGCCGCTCCCGGTTCCTCGCTCAGTACCTCGCCTCCGGCCCGCTGGAGAGCGCCGCCTGGCTGCCCGGCATCCACCACGCCATGCGCCCCTACGCCTCCGGCGCCGCCTACCAGAACTACATCGACCCCACGCTCACCGACTGGCGCCGCGCCTACTACGGCCCCGCCCTGGACCGGCTCACCGCGGTCAAGCGCCAGTACGACCCGCAGCGCCTCTTCGACTTCCCGCAGGCGATCTGAGCACGGCCGCCACGACCACCCCGGCGCGGATCGGCGCCCCCGTCCCGCCGACCCGGCCCGGCGGGACCGCTCCCGGGTGCTGCGCTCGGGCCGACCTCACGCCTCCGGAAAGTGCCGGCGCAGGAAGTCGTTGCGGAACTTCCCCGCCGGGTCGAGGGCGGTCATCAGGCGGCGGAAGCGGTCGTGGTGCTCGTAGCGTTCGCGCAGCGTCTCCGGCGGGGTGACGAACACCTTGCCCCAGTGCGGACGGGGCGCGAACGGGGCCAGCGCCCGCTCGACGTGGTGCAGTGCCTGGGCCACCGCGGGGGCGTCCGGCAGCCAGGTGAAGTGGAAGGCAACCGAGTCACGCCGGTGGGCCGGGCTCAGCCACAGGTCGTCGGCGGCGACCGCGCGGACCTCGCCGATCCGCAGCACCGGCGCGAACTCCTCGCGCACCCGGTCCAGCGCGGCGAAGGCGGCCGAGGCGTCGGAACGGGCCACGAAGTACTCCGACTGCGTCTCGGCACCGCTGCTCGGTATGTGCTCCAGCCGGAAGTGCGGCAGCCGGGTGTGCCAGGGGCCCGGGACGCCACCTTGCGGGGTGCACGCCTCGGGTGCCATGCCCGGCACCGGATGGCGCGGGCCGTCGGCGAGCCGCGCACCCGGCAGACACACCGGCGCGGCGCCGTCCACCCGTTGCTTGAGCCACACCTGCTCGACGCGCTCACCCCGCCAGCGGGTGAACAGGCTGACGCTGTACGCGGCCGACAGCACCTCGTCCAGCCCGTCGCGCAACGCCGCCGTGGGCAGGCCCTCGTACACCCACTGCCGGACGTCGAAGGCGGGGACGAGACCGAGGGTGACCCGGGTGACCACACCCAGCGCGCCGAGGGCGACGACGCTGCCGGGGAAGCGCTCGTCGGAACGGTCCAGGGTGAGCAACTCGCCGTCGGCGGTGACCAGTTCCAGCGCGCGGACGGCCGCGGCGAGGGAGGGGTTGCCGACGCCCGCGCCGTGGGTGCCGGTGGCGCACGCGCCGGCCACCGAGATGTGCGGCAGCGAACCGAGGTTGTGCAGCGCGTGCCCGGACGCGTGGAGCACCCCGGTCAACTCGCCGAACCTCACCCCGGCGCCCACCGTCACCGTCCCCGCCCTCGCGTCGATCTCCACCGACTTCGGCAGCGCCGAGGTGGCCAGCAGCAGACCCGTGGTGTCGGCGAGGTCGTTGAACGAGTGACCCGTGCCCAGCACCCGTACCGTCCGGGAGGCCGCCACCAGTTCGCGGACATCGTCCACGCAGCCCGGGGCCGCGCGGCGACTGGCCCGGAACCGAATGTTCCCGGCCCAGTTGGTGACGGGCGCGGTCGGGGGTGGGGTGGTGGTCGGTGCGGCGTCTGTCCGGTTGGTGTCCGGTGCGGCGTCTATCCGGTTGGTGTCCGGTGCGGTCGGCGCCGGGGTGGTGTCCGGTGCGGTTGCCGTCGGGTTGGTGTTCGGCCTGGTCCCTGTCCGGGTGGTTGTCGGCCCGGGGTCTGTCTGGTTGGTGTCCGGTGCGGCGGTCCTCGCCGGAGTGATGTCCGGTCCGGTCGCCGTCGGGTCGGTGGTCGGTCCGGCCCCCGCCGGGATGGTGTTCGGTGCGGTCCCCGTCCGGTTGCTGTCCGATCCGGCCCCCGCCGGGTTGCTGTCCGGCCCGGTCCCCGCCCGGTTGGCTTCCGGACCCGTCTCCGCCCGGTTGGCGCCCGCCGCTTGCCTGTTGGTGCTCGGACCAGCCATCCGCCGCGCTCCCGTCCGGCCCCGAAGGGTGGCCGTCGATCGTGATGTTGGCGCTCACAATACAATGGCGCCGGGTGACCGGCCGAGCCTTCGGCGGGTGGGCCCGAGGGCGTTCTGCGTGGCCGGGGGGTCGCCGTAGGATGAGGCCGGGCGGCCGGAGGCGCCGGAACGGTCCCCGGCGGCGCGTTCGGACGGCGCCGGCAAGCTCGACGACGGGAGAGGTCGTGTCGCAGACCGCGGAAGACCCAGCGCGGCGCCGTTCCCCGACCATGGCCGACGTGGCGCGGCTGGTCGGGGTCTCGCACCAGACGGTGTCCCGGGTGCTCAGCGGTCACCCCAACGTGCGTGAGGGCACCCGGGCCGAAGTTCTGCGCGCCATCGAGGAGTTGGGCTACCGGCGCAACTCCTCGGCGCGGGCGCTGGCGACCCGGCGCACCCGTACCCTGGGCGTGGTCGCCTGCAACACCACGTTGTTCGGCCCGGCGAGCACGCTGGCCGGCCTGGAGGAGGCGGCCCGCGCCGAGGGCTACCTGGTCTCCGCCGTCTCGCTGCGGCGGCTCAGCCCCCAGGGGCTGGCCCAGGCGCTCGCGCACCTCGGCGAGTGGGGCGTGGAGGGCGTCGTCGTCATCGTCCCGCAACGCGAGGCGGTGTCCGCGCTCGCCGCACTGAGGCCGCCGTTCCCGGTGGTCACCGTGGAGGGCGGCCACGACCTGGAGATCTCCGGGGTCTCGGTCGACCAGGCGCTCGGCGCCCGGCTGGTCACCGGCCACCTGCTGGCGGCCGGCCACACCACCGTGTGGCACGTGGCCGGCCCGCCCGACTGGCTGGAGGCGGGCGCCCGTACGGCAGGGTGGCGCGCGGTGCTGGAGGAGGCCGGCGCCCCGGTGCCGGCCCCGCTGGTCGGCGACTGGACGCCGCTGTCCGGCTACCGCGCGGGGCAGGAGCTCGCCGGCCGCGTCCTGGCCGGCCCCGGTCACGGCGGCGACCCCGAGGTCACCGCGGTCTTCGTGGCCAACGACCAGATGGCCCTCGGTGTGCTGCGCGCCCTCCGCGAGGCCGGCCTCGCGGTCCCCGGCCGCGTCGCGGTGGCCGGCTTCGACGACATCCCCGAGTCGGAGTTCTTCGCCCCGCCGCTGACCACCGTCCGCCAGGACTTCACCGAGGTCGGCCGGGCCAGCATCCGCCTCCTCCTCGACCAGGTCGAAGGCGGCGCCACCGGGACCCGGCGCGTGGTGATAGACCCCCATCTGATCGTGCGGGGGAGTACGAGCACGCCGGTGTGAGCGCGGCCCGGTACGGGAGTTGCGTGCTCCGTCCGGTCCCCGGCCGCGGGTCGGCCGGGGACCGCCCCGTCGCGACGCCCGGCACGGCGCCCCGCGGCGTTGCCGCACGACTCAGCGGCCCGACCCGGCGCCACCGGATGCCGACGGGACCGGACGCCGACGGGACCGGACGCGGACCCGGGTCAACACCCTGGCCGCAACGACCACTTGGGAACCGCTGCCCGCCGGCCGGATAGCATCGGCGCGGTGAACACCACCGTCACCCTCCACGCGCCCGGCCTCCTCCTGCGACCCTGGTGCGCCGACGACACCGCCGCGCTGGTCGAGGCGTACCGGGATCCGGCGCTGCGCCGGTGGACGAGCGCGCGCCTGGAGGACGAGGCGGACGCGCTGCGTTGGGTGCGGGAGCAGGAACGCGGCTGGGCGGCGGGGGAGCGCTTCGGCTTCGCCGTCCTCAGCACGCCGCCGGGGCGGGACGCACCGGAGCTGGTCGGCAACGTGGTGCTCAAGGGCGTCGCCGCGGGCAGGCCGTCCGCCGAGGTCGGCTACTGGACGGCGGCCCGGGCGCGCGGACGCGGCGTCGCCCCCCGAGCGCTCGGCGCCCTCACCACCTGGGCCTTCGACACCTTCCGCGCCGACGGGCTCGAACGCCTGGAACTCCTCCACCAGTCGGACAACGAGGCGTCCTGCGCCGTCGCGCGCAAGAGCGGCTACGCCTTCGCCCGCACCCTCCCGGCCGCACCCCCCGACTACCCCCTCGACGGCCACCTGCACCTGCGCCGAGCTACCCCCTGACGCGTTTCCGGTCCCGTTCCGGCGATCCGCCGGACCCGCCCGGCCGGGCGGTGCGCGATCCCTTGACGCGCTCCGTGTGAGCGCTAACAATGACTGCCCAACCGGCCCCCGGCACCAGGCGGCCGTGCCCGACAGCCGTTCCGCACCGGATCGTCCGCAGCAGTACGGGAGAGCGCACGTGATCACTGACCTTCCCGCCGTGACGGTGGGCATCGACTTCGGGACGCTCTCCGGGCGTGCCGTCGTCGTCACCGTCGCGGACGGCACCGAGCTGGGCAGCGCGGTGCACGAGTACCGGCACGGCGTGGTGGACGCCGAACTCCCGGACGGCGGGCCGAAGTTGCCGCCGGACTGGGCGTTGCAGGTACCGCAGGACTGGCGGGACGTGTTGCGGCACGCGGTGCCGGAGGCGCTGGCGGCGGCCGGGGTCCGCCCCGAGCAGGTGATCGGCGTCGGCACCGACTTCACGGCCTGCACGGTGCTGCCGGTCACCGCCGACGGCACCCCGCTGTGCGAACTGCCCGCGCTGCGGCGGCGTCCGCACGCCTACCCCAAACTCTGGCGCCACCACGCGGCCCAGCCGCAGGCCGACCGGATCAACCGGCACGCCGCCCGCGAGGGCCGCCCCTGGCTCGCCCGCTACGGCGGCAGGATCTCCAGCGAGTGGGAGTACGCCAAGGCGCTCCAACTGCTGGAGGAGGACCCGGAGGTCTACGCGCTGACCGAGCGCTGGATCGAGGCGGCCGACTGGATCGTGTGGGAGCTGACCGGCGCCGAGAGCCGCAACCTGTGCACCGCCGGGTACAAGGGCATCCACCAGGACGGCCGCCGCCCGGACGCGGACTTCCTGGCCGGGCTCGACCCGGGCTTCGCCGGCTTCACCGCCAAGCTCGACCACCCCCTCTCCCCGCTCGGCGCACCGGCCGGCGCGCTCACCGCCCGCGCCGCCGCGGCCACCGGGCTGCCGCCGGGGATCCCGGTGGCGGTGGGCAACGTGGACGCCCACGTCACCAGTGCCGCCGCCCGCGCCCTCGACCCCGGCCACCTGCTGGCCATCATGGGCACCTCGACCTGCCACATCCTCAACTCCGACGTGCTCGCCGACGTTCCCGGCATGTGCGGGGTGGTCCGCGACGGAGTGGTGCCGGGGCTGTGGGGGTACGAGGCCGGGCAGAGCGGGGTGGGCGACATCTTCGCCTGGGCCGCCCGCACGGCCGTCCCCGAGTCGTACGCGGCCGAGGCGCGGGCCATGGATGTGAGCGTGCACGAGCTGCTGACCGAGAAGGCCGCCGCCCAACCCGTCGGCGCCCACGGGCTGTTGGCGCTCGACTGGCACAGCGGAAACCGCTCGGTGCTGGTCGACCACAGCCTGTCCGGGCTGATCGTCGGCCTCACCCTGGACACCCGCCCCGAGGACGTCTACCGCGCGCTGCTGGAGGCCACCGCGTTCGGCACCCGTACCGTGGTCGAGGCGTTCGAGCGGGCCGGGGTGGCGGTCACCGAGTTCACCGCGGCGGGCGGGCTGCTGCGCAATGCCTTCCTGATGCAGCTCTACAGCGACGTGCTGGAGCGCCCGGTCAACGTCATCGACTCGGCGCAGGGTCCCGCGCTGGGGTCGGCGATCCACGCCGCGGTGGCCGCCGGGGCCCACCCGGACATCCGGGCCGCCTCCGCCGCCATGGGCCGCATCAGGCGCGCGGCCTACCGGCCCGACCCCGATCGCGCCGCCGCGTACCGGGAGCTGTACCGCGAGTACCAGGCGCTCCACGACCACTTCGGCCGGGGCGGCAGCTCGGTGATGCACCGGCTGCGCGAGCTGCGCCGGGCCGCGACGGCCGGCTGAGGGTTCGCCGGAGACCGGCCGGCTGAGGGGCCGCCGGAGTCCGCCCCGGACGCCCCGGGCCCCGGCCGCCCGCCTCACGTCCCCCTCGCCCCACGCCTTCTTTGTTAGCGCTCACAACGCATACCGACCCACCCTTCCCACCCGTATCGAGAGGTCCCCGCCATGGGCACTCTTCCCGCCTCCGCCGAGGAGGCCGTCGCCCGGCTGCGCCGCGAGGTCGGCGACATCCACCAGGAACTCGTCCGCTACCGCCTCGTGGTGTGGACGGCCGGCAACGTCTCGGCCCGCGTCCCCGGACACGACCTGCTGGTGATCAAGCCCAGCGGGGTGCCGTACGAGGAGCTGTCCCCGCGCGACATGATCGTGTGCGACCTCGACGGCACGGTCGTCGACGGCGAGTTGTCACCCTCGTCGGACACCGCCGCGCACGCCTACGTCTACCGTCACATGCCGCACGTCGGCGGTGTGGTGCACACCCACTCCACGTACGCCAGCGCGTGGGCGGCCCGGGGCGAGGCGGTGCCGTGCGTGCTGACCGCGATGGCCGACGAGTTCGGGGCGGAGATCCCGGTGGGGCCGTTCGCGCTGATCGGCGACGACTCCATAGGGCGCGGCATCGTGGAGACGCTCTCCGGTCACCGTTCGCCCGCGGTGCTCATGCGCAGCCACGGTGTCTTCACCATCGGCAAGGACGCCAGGGCCGCCGTGAAGGCAGCCGTGATGTGCGAGGACGTGGCCCGCACCGTGCACATCGCGCGGCAGCTCGGCGAGCCCCGGCCGCTCGCCCAGGCCGACGTCGACCGCCTCCACGACCGCTACCAGAACGTCTACGGCCAGCCGGGCGCCGCCCGGTGAACGGAGAACACATGACAGCGCCGGACCAGCGCCCGGTCATCTGGTTCCTGACGGGTAGTCAACACCTGTACGGGGCCGACACACTGAGCCAGGTCGCCGAGCAGTCCCGGCGGATCGCCGGCGCGCTGCGGGACGCGCGGCTGCCGGCCGACGTGGTGTGGCAGCCGGTGCTCACCGACGCGGCGGAGATCCGGCGGCTGTGCCTGGCGGCCAACGCCGACGACTCCTGCGTGGGCGTGGTCGCCTGGATGCACACCTTCTCGCCGGCCAAGATGTGGATCGCCGGGCTGGACGCGCTGCGCAAGCCACTGCTCCACCTGCACACCCAGGTCAACGTCGACCTGCCGTGGTCCACCATCGACATGGACTTCATGAACCTCAACCAGGCCGCCCACGGCGACCGGGAGTTCGGCCACGTCCAGACCCGGGTCGGGGTGGCCCGCAAGACGGTGGCCGGCCACGTCGGCGACCCCCGTACCGTCGCCCGGGTCGCCGCCTGGACCCGCGCCGCGATCGGCGCCGCCGAGCTGCGTACCCTCAGGCTCGCCCGGTTCGGTGACAACATGCGCGACGTCGCCGTCACCGAGGGCGACAAGGTCGAGGCACAACTGCGCTTCGGGGTGTCGGTCAACACCTACGGTGTGGCCGACCTGGCGGCGGCGGTGGACGCGGTGCCGGACACCGAGGTGACCGCCCTCGTCGAGGAGTACCAGGACACCTACCGCGTCGCGCCCGAGCTGCGTACCGGCGGGGAACGCCACACCTCGCTGCGGTACGCCGCACGGCTGGAGGCGGGCCTGCGGATCTTCCTGGCCGAAGGCGGCTTCCGGGCGTTCACCACCAACTTCGAGGATCTCGGGGCGTTGCGCCAGTTGCCCGGGCTCGCGGTGCAGCGGCTGATGGCGGACGGGTACGGCTTCGGCGGCGAGGGGGACTGGAAGACCGCGACGCTGCTGCGCGCCCTGAAGACGATGGCCGCCCAACTGCCGGGCGGCACCTCGTTCATGGAGGACTACACCTACCACCTGCGCCCCGGCGAGGAGTTGATCCTCGGCGCCCACATGCTGGAGGTCTGCCCGTCGCTGACCGGCACCACACCGTCCTGCGAGATCCATCCGCTGGCCATCGGCGGCCGGGAGGACCCGGTGCGACTGGTCTTCGACGCCGACCCCGGACCGGGCCTGGTGGTGGGCCTGGCCGACCTCGGCGACCGCTTCCGCCTGGTCGCCAACGAGATCGAGGTGGTGGCCCCGCCCGAACCGCTGCCCAGGCTCCCGGTGGCCCGCGCGGTCTGGCGGCCCCGGCCCGACCTGCGGACCTCCACCGAGTCGTGGCTGACCGCCGGCGCGCCGCACCACACCGTGCTCACCGCCGCGCTGGGCACCGAGGAGCTGACCGACCTCGCCGACATCCTCGGCACCGAACTGCTCACCATCGACGCCACCACCACGGTGCGCGAGTTCGCCAGGGAAGTGCGCTGGAACCAGGCGTACCACCGGCTCGCCCAGGGTCTGTGAGCCACCACGGCCCCACCCCCTGTTCGCTCCGCACCACCCCACCCTCCTCGAAAGGACCAGCACCATGGCCGCAACCCCACCGCGCGTCCGCCGGACGGCCGGGCGCCTCGCCGTCGCCATGACCGCGGTCGCCGTCGCCCTCACGGCGGCCGGATGCAGCAGAACGGGGGCCGGGGGCACCCCGGCCGGGTCCGGCACCACCACCCCGGCCGCCGCCATCAAGGGCGACATCGGCTTCAACGACGCCAACCTCACCAAACTGGACGGCGCGTTGAAGGCGGCCCTGAAGGGCAAGGACCTCTCCCGGCTCAACCAGGCCATGGTGGTCAACGTGGCCACCGACTACTGGAACGCCGGCCGCGCCGGCTTCACCAAGGGCCTCGCCGACCTCGGCGTCAAGGGCACCTACCAGGCCCCCGCCAACGGCCGGCTGGACCAGCAGCTCTCCATCGTCCAGACCCTGCGCGGCCAGGGCATCACCGGGCTGAGCATCTCGGCCATCGACCCGACCGCGGTCAAGGCACCCATCGCCTCCGCCGAGCGGGCCGGCATCCCGGTGCTCGCCATCGACTCCCCGCTGCCCAAGGACGTCGGCGCCGAACTCTACCTCGGCACCCCCAACTACCAGGCCGGACAACGGGCCGGCGAGGCGATGAAGCAGGCACTGGGCGGCAAGGGCCAGGTCGTGGTGCTGGTCGGCTCGCTCACCACGTCCAACGCGGTGGAACGCATCCGCGGCTTCGAGGACGCCGTCAAGGGCAGCGGCGTCAAGGTGGTGCAGAAGCTCAGCGACGGCATGGACGCCTCCAAGGCACTCTCCAACGCGCAGACCGCCATCCAGACCAACCCCGAGGTCGCCGGGTTGTACGGGGTCTACTCCTACGACGGCCCCTCCGCCGCCCAGGCGGTGCAGGCGGCAGGCAAGACCGGCCGGATCAAGATCGTGGCCGACGACAGCGACGCCCAGACGCTGAAGTTCGTCGACTCCGGCGTCATCCAGGCCACCGTGCTCCAACAGCCCTACCAGCAGGGGTACACCGGCGCCTTCCTGCTCACCGCCTTCAAGGTGCTCGGCCGGGACGCCACCATGAAGATCGTCGCCCCCTACCTGGAGCACGACGGCACCACCCTCAGCTCCGGCGTCGGACTGGTCACCAAGGCCAACCTCGCCGACTACCGCGCCCTGCTGGCCAAGCTCGGCATCGCGGGGTGACCATGGCCGCCGACACCGCCGCCGCACTGCGCGGCGTCAGCAAACGCTACGGTCCGGTGACCGTCCTCGACATCCCCGAACTGGAGTTGAAACGCGGCCAGATCACCGCGGTCGCCGGGGAGAACGGGGCCGGCAAGTCCACCTTGATGGGGGTGCTGTCCGGCACCGTGACCCCCACCACCGGCGAGGTCACCGTCGCCGGACGGCCGCTGCCGGCCGGCCGTCCGGACCAGGCCCGGGCGCTCGGCGTCAGCCTGGTCGCCCAGGAGTTCCCCCTGGTCGGCGGGTTGAGCGTGGCCGAGAACCTGCTGCTGGGCCGCCACCCGGCCGGCACCCCGCAACGCGCCCCGGGGCGCTGGCTGTTCGACCGTTCCCGTACCCGCGAGGAGGCCCGCGCGCTGCTGGCCGAGGTCGGCATGGACCACATCGACGTGGACCGCCCGGTGGAACGGCTGCCGGTGCCGGTCCGCCAGATGATCGAGATCGCCAAGGCGTGGGGGCACCGGCCGGTCGTCCTCATCCTGGACGAACCCACCTCCTCGCTCGGCCCCGTCGAGGCCGGCCAGGTGCTCTCCCTCGCCCGGCGGCACGCCCGGGCCGGCGGCGCCGTGCTCTTCATCGGCCACCGGCTGGACGAGGTACGCGCCCTGGCCGACCGGGTGGTGGTGCTCCGCGGCGGACGGCTGGTCGCCGACCTCACCCCGGCCGAGGCCACCGAGGAACGGCTCATCCGCGAGATGGTCGGCGCCGAGCTGGCCCGCGCCGACATCGCCCCGCCGCCCTCGGTGGACCGCCGCGCCGTGCTGCGGGTCCGCGGGCTTACCGCCGACGGCCTCGGCCCGGTCGACCTCGACGTACGGGCCGGCGAGATCGTCGGCGTCGCCGGGCTGATGGGCTCCGGACGCAGCCGGCTGCTGCACACCGTCATGGGCGCCCAGCCGCGTACCGGCGGCTCGGTGCTCCTCGGCGACCGGGAGTTCCGGCCCCGGCACCCGGCCGACGCGGTGGCGGCCGGGGTCGGCCTCGTCCCCGAGGACCGCAAGGAGCAGGCGCTGCTGCCGGCCCACTCGGTGCGCTGGAACGTCACGCTCAGCACGCTGCGCCGGATCAGCCGGGGCGGCGTGCTCACCCCGCGCGCCGACAAGGAGCACGCCCGGCGCATCGTGGCCGACCTCGGGGTGCGGCTGCACAGCGCGGAACAGCCCATCGGCGACCTGTCCGGCGGCAACCAGCAGAAGGCGGTCTTCGGCCGCTGGCTGGCCGCCGACCCCCGGCTGCTGCTGCTCGACGAACCCACCCGCGGGGTGGACGTCGGCGCCAAGGCGGAGATCTACCGGCTGGTCGACGAGGCCGCCGAACGGGGCCTGGCGGTCCTGGTCGCCTCCTCCGAACTGGAGGAACTGCTGTGGATCTGCCACCGGATCGTGGTGATGGCCCACGGCGAGGTGGTGGCCGACATCCCCCGCGAACGGTTCGGCAAGGAAGCCATCATGACCGCGGCGGCCGGCACCCGGCCCGCCGCGCCACGGGAGGAAGCGAGCGCATGACGACCGAAACCGCCCCGGCGCGCCCCGGGGAAGGCACCCGGCCCGGCGCCGGGCCGTCCCGGCTGCGACGGCTGGCCGAGACGCCCGAGGCCGGCGTGGTCGCCGCCTGCGTCGTGGTCTTCGCGGCACTGGCCCTCACCAAGCCGTCGTTCGCCGGCCCGGTCAACCTCCAGGGCATGGGGTTCGACCTGGCCCAGTACGGGCTGATCGCGATCGGCGAGTCGCTGGTGATCCTCACCGGTGGGATCGACCTGTCGGTGGGCGCGCTGCTGGGCACCGGGGTGATCCTGATGTCGTGGCTCAACGTCCGGGCCGGGCTGCCCGCGCCGCTCGCGGTGGTGATCGTGCTCGCCCTGACCGGGCTGGTCGGCCTGGTCCACGGGCTCGCCGTCACCCGGCTGCGGATGCCGCCCTTCGTGGTCACCCTGGTCACCTACACGGTGGCCCAGGGCGTCACGCTGGCGGTCACCTCCGGCACCTCGATCACCGGCATCTCCGGCTTCTTCGGCGACCTGGGGCAGACCTACCTGGCCCAGGTGCCGGTGCCGCTGGTGATCTTCGCGGTGGTCGCCGTCGCCGCCTGGTTCTTCCTGGAACGCACCTTCGCCGGACGGCAGGTGTACGCGGTGGGCGGCAATGCCGAGGCGGCGCGGCTGGCCGGGATCCGCGGCGACCGCCGGGTGGTGGCGATGTACGTCACCAGCTCGCTGCTGTCCGGCTGCGCCGCGGTGCTGGTGCTGGGCCGGATGGGCGTGGGCTCGGCGAGCGGCGTCGGGGTGGGCTGGGAGCTGTCCGCCATCGCCGCCGCGGTGATCGGCGGGGTGAGCCTCGTCGGCGGCCAGGGACGCATCCTGGGCATCGTGGCCGGCACCGTGCTGCTCGAACTGATCAACAACGGTCTGACGACCCTTCAGATCAACTCCAACTACACCAACATCGTGCTCGGTTGCGTACTGGGCCTGGCCATCACCGCGGACCGCCTGCGTGCTCGGAGGGTGGCACGCAGGCGCTGACGGCGCGGGACCGGCACGCACCGGCCGGTCCCGCGCCCGAGGGCCGTCGGCCGTAGGCCCCCCGGCCCGGGACCCAGGACCGACGACCGATCGCGCCCATGATCACCGATGGTTATGGTTCCGTGGTGCGGCCACCCGACGGGGGCCGCACCACCGGCCCGTACCGGCCGGTCGGCCGACCCGACCGAGGAAGACCCATGCGCGTCATCGCCTTCGACCACCTCGTCCTCAACGTGGGGGACGTGGAACGCTCCCTCGACTTCTACCGCGGCCGGCTCGGCCTGGCGCCGGTGCGCGTCGAGGAGTGGCGGGCCGGGAAGGTGCCGTTCCCGTCGGTGCGGGTGGACGACGCCACCATCATCGACCTGGTCTCCCGGCCCCGCGGGGAGTCCAACGTCGACCACATCTGCCTGGTGGTCGAACCGCTGGACTGGCAGGAGGTCGTCGACTCCGGCGAGTTCACCGTGGTGGACGGCCCCGGCCCCCGGTTCGGCGCCCGCGGCACCGCCGAGTCGCTCTACGTGCTCGACCCGGACGGCAACACCGTCGAGCTGCGCTGGTACCCCCAGGACGCCGTCTGAGACCGCACATGCCGGGAACCGGCGCCGAACCGCCGGTCCCCTGACTCAATGCCCGGGTCACCACCAGCAACGGCCGTGACCGTATCCGTAACCGTCGCCGCACCCGTAGCCGTAGCCGTCGCCGCGACCGCAGTCGTGGCGGCGATCGCGCCCGAAGCCGAAGCCACGGTGGAACCAGCCGAAGAACATGGCAGCCTCCTCTCGCCGCGTCCCGCCTTCCGGTCCGGCACCGGCATCCGGTACGAAACGGAAGGAAATGGCGTCTTCACGGCAAACGTAGACTCACCACACGGGTGACCGTCAACACCCCCGGGCACCGGATCTTCGGCGGAGTGGTGCTCAGCGGGTGAGCAGCTCGCGCAGCGCCTCGGTGACCTGGCCGGGCGCCTCCTCGGCCATGAAGTGGCCGGCCGTGAGGGTCGTGTGGCGCAGATCCGGCGCCCAGGCCCGCCACACCGCCGCCGCGTCGTAACCGAGGGCCGCACCCCAGTCCTGCTGGAGCACGGTGACCGGCATCCGCAGCTGGTTGCCCGCCGCCCGGTCCGCCTCGTCGTGCTCGACGTCGACGCCGGCCGAGGCGCGGTAGTCGGCCACGATCGACGGCACGGCGGCCCGGCAGGCGTCCAGGTAGGCGGCGCGCACCTCGGCCGGGTGCACCTGGGCGCCGACCGTCCAGGCGTCCAGGAAGTGGCCGAAGAAGGCGTCCGGGGCGGCGCCGATCAGCTGCTCGGGCAGCCCGGGCGGCTGGGCCATCAGGTACAGGTGGAAGCCGACCGCGGCGGAGACGCCGTGCATCACCTCCCACATGTCCAGCGTCGGCACCACGTCCAGGCAGGCCAGGTGGGACACGGCCGCCGGGTGGTCGAGCCCGGCGCGGAAGGCGACCAGGGCGCCCCGGTCGTGGCCGGCCAGCGCGAAGCGCTCGTGGCCCAGCGCACGGGCGAGGGCCACCACGTCCGCGGCCATGGTGCGCTTGGCGTAGGCGTCCGGATCGTCGCCGGACGGCTTGTCGCTGGCCCCGTAACCACGCAGGTCGGGGCAGATCACGGTGTGGTCGGCGGCCAGTTCCGGGGCCACGTGCCGCCACATCAGATGGGTCTGCGGGAAGCCGTGCAGCAGCACCACCGGGGTGCCCGAGCCGCCCACGGCGACGTTGAGGGAGACGCCGTCGGCGACCCGGATGCGCTGCTGCTCGAAGCCGGGGATGGTGGGTGTTGCCATGGTGTTCCGTTCTGTCTGATCCGCCCGGCGGGTCGGCCCCGTGCCGGTGACGTACGTGACCGAGCCTGCCGCGCGCCGATCAGCAACGGATCAGCGCCCGCGCGGCGGGGCCGTCCGGCCGGGCGCGTACCGTGGCGCGGGCAGCGGGGATGCCGGGAAGGTGAGGATGGAACGGGTCACGTTCGGGGTGCTCGGGCCGGTGACGGCCGAACGCGGCGGCGCCGGGCTGGCGCTGAAGGGGCCACGCCACCGGGCGGTGCTGGCCCGGCTGATCGTCGCCCGCCGCCGGGTCGTCCCGGTCTCCCGTCTCGTCACCGACCTGTGGCCCGAGCCGCCGGCCGGAGCCGTGGGCGCCGTGCAGACCTTCGTCGCCGCGCTGCGCCGCGTCCTGGAACCGGAGCGTCCGCCCCGCGCCCCGGCCCGGCTGCTGGTCACCGAGGGCCCCGGGTACGCGCTGCGGGCGGCGCCGGAGGAGGTGGACGCCTGGCGGTTCGAGACGGCCCTCGACGCCGCCCGGACGGCGCCCCCGGCGGCGGCGCTGGAGACGCTCGACGCGGCGCTGGGGCTGTGGCGCGGGCCGGCCTACGCCGGGTTCGAGGCCGAGGAGTGGGCCCGCGGCGAACGGGCACGCCTGGCCGAACTGCGGCTGCGGGCGGTGGAGGACCGGGCCGCGGCCCGGCTCGCCCTCGGGCTCGCCGCCGAGGCGGTGCCCGACCTCGACGCCCATCTGACCGACCACCCCTGGCGCGAGGACGCCTGGCGGCTGCTGGCCCTCGCCCTGTACCGCACCGGCCGCCAGGCCGACGCCCTCGCTGTACTGCGCCACGCCCGCGCCACCCTCGCCGACCGGCTCGGCCTCGACCCCGGCCCGGCCCTGCGCCGCCTGGAGGCCGCCGTCCTCGCCCAGGACCCGGCGCTCGACCAGCCGACCGCGCCCGCCGCCACCGCCGACCGGCTGTGGACCCGGGCCACCGCCGCCTACGACCGCGCCGTCGCCGCCGGAGCCCGCGCCCGCGTCGAGGCCACCGTCGGACTCCTGCGCAACCTCGCGGTGACCGGCGGCGGGGGGCTGGCCGCCGCCCGCGAGCACCGGCCGGCCGCCATCGCCTCCGCCGAGGAGTTCGGCGACCCCGAACTGACCGCCCGGGTGATCGGCGCCTACGACGTCCCCGCCATCTGGACCCGTTCCGACGACCCCGACCTCGCCGCCCGTGTCGTGGCCGCCGCCCGGCGCGCCCTGGCCGCCCTGCCGCCCGGCGCGGCGCACGACGCGGCCCGCTGCCGGCTGCTGGCCACCATCGCCGTCGAGTCGCGCGGCACCCGGGACCCCGGACCACGCCGCGCCGCCGCGCAGGCCGAGGAACTCGCCCGCCGCGTCGACGACCCCGCGCTGCTGGCGTTCGCGCTCAACGGGGTCTTCATGCAGTCCTGCGACCGGGCCGGGCTCGCCCCGCGGCGTGACGCGATCGGCGCCGAACTGGTCCAACTCGCCGCCCGCCACGGCCTGGTGACCTACGAGGTGCTCGGCCACCTCATCCGCCTCCAGGCCCACTGCGCCCTCGGCGACTTCCCGGCGGCGGACCGGCACGCCGCCGCCGCGGACCACCTCGCCGACCGGCACGAACTGCCGCTGGTGGGCGTCTTCACCCAGTGGTACGCCGCGCTGCGGACGGCCGCCACCGGACGCCCCCGCGAGGCCGAGGCCGCCTACCGGGCCGCCGCCGCCCGGCTCGACGGCGCCGGGATGCCGGGGCTGGAGACGGGGCTGCTCCCGCTCGCGCTGCTCTGCCTGCGGCTCGCCGGTGACCCCGCCACCGCCGTCGCGTCCGCCGACCCGGACGCCGACTGGGGCCCCTACCGGCCGTGGGCCGAGCCGTTCACCCTGCTGCGCCAGGGCCGCCCGGACGAGGCCCGTACCGCGCTGCGCGCCCAGCCCGAGCCCCCCGCGGACCTGCTGTACGAGGCGTTGTGCTCCCTGAGCGCCGCGGTCGCCGTGGAACTCGGCGACCGGGAGGTGCTCGACCGCGTCCACGCCCGGCTGCGTCCGGCCGCGGGCCAGCTCGCCGGCGCCGGCAGCGGTCTGCTCACCGCGGGCCCGGTCGACCGCCACCTGGCCGCCATCGCCGCCGCGTCCGCCCGCTGACGGACGTTGGCAACCGGCCGCCCCCGCACCGATCATGGGCCCATGACCGCTCAACTCCCCTCGGCCGCACCCGCCGTCGTCCGCCTCGACGGATACACCAGGGACGACCAGGACCGCCTCCTCGGGGCCGACCCGGATCCGTTCGGGGTCGCCGACGCCCAACTGACCTGGCTGCCCAAGGAGATCCACTTCGGCGTGGTGCTCGGCGACCGGCTGGTGGCCCACGCGGGGCTGCGCCGGGCGCCGGTCACCGTCGGCGGCCTCGACACCGAGGTGGCCGGCGTCGGGGGAGTGGCCGTCGCCGCCGACGTACGGGGGCACGGCCTCGCCCGGCTGGCCGTCGGCGCCGCCCTGGACCACGCCCGCACCCTCGGCCCCGGCTTCGGCCTGCTGTTCTGCCGCCCGCCGCTGACCGCGCTCTACCGCAGGCTGGGCTGGCACCCGGTCGGCGGTGACGTGCGTGTCGAGCAGCCCGACGGGTCCGTGGTGATGCCGTTGCGCACCATGTGGACACCGTTGCGCGAGGAGGCGCGGTGGCCCGCCGGTGCGGTGCGGCTGCGTTCGCTGCCTTTCTGACGTATCGTCAGTTCACTGGAGGCGCTGCTCGTTGAGGAAGGCACGCAGTTCGTGGGGCTGGCGGAAGGCGTCCGGTGAGGTCTCCTGGCCGGGCCAGTAGCCGTCGCTGACCGGGAAGACCCCGGCCTCCCTCAGCTCGTTGGCGAACGAGGCCGGCAGGTGGTCGTCGTCGCCGAGGGAGAGCAGCCGCTCCTTGGCCGTGTCGCCGAGGGTGGACCACCAGTCGGCGAGGCGGGTACGTATGTCGCTCATGCCGTATCCGGTACCCGGCGCGGCCCCCGGTACCCGTACGGCGCAGCGCCGGTGACGCCGGAGGCCCGTCGTCGTTGCCAGGGCATGACACACAAGACCGTCAAAACCGCCGTCACGGCAGCCCTGTCCGTCGCCGCCGCCCTCGGCTGCGCCGTCCAGGCCGGTGCCGACGAGCACACCATGCCCGACGTCAAGGGGCACCCCCTCGTCGCCGCCTACCGCATGCTCGACCACCACGGTGCCACCGTCCACGCCGCCGACGCCCTCGGCCACCGCCATGTGCTGTGGCCGGCCCACTGGAAGGTCTGCGCCCAGGAGCCGGCCCCCGGCACCCGGATCGCCGGCCACCGGATCACGCTCACCGTGGCCAAGAACGACGAGGCGTGCCCGGGTCGTTAGGGCCCGGTCGGCCCACGTCACGGAACGGCGAGTTCCGGACAGGATGCGTGGGTCGGGGCCCGGCGGACCCGCCGTCCGGGCAGGCCGGTCGCGGGCGCCCGGTCCGCGGCCGGCCGCGCCGGTCCGCCGGGTCCCCGGTGAGCTGCCGGGACGCACGGCGCGGGGCACCGGCGCGGGGCTGGCGGGATCGCGTGTGCGTACCGTTGGCACCTGCTTACGCATTGCTATGTTCTGCCCATGACATTCTCCGAGCACCACCACGACGAGCCGGACAACGGCACGGTTTCGCGGGCGTTGCTCTCCCGGCGCTCCCTGCTGGCGCTGGGCGGGGCGGGGATGCTGACCGTCGGCGCCGGCGCGCTGGCGGCCACCGCCGCGGGCGCGACGACCCCGCCGGCCGATCCCGGCGCGGCGTCCGCCACCGGGCACACCGGCCCCGGCGACCGCGCCGGGATGTGCGGGCTGACCGCGGAACAGATCGAGGGCCCCTACTACCTGGACTACGAACTCTTCCGGCGCGACGTCGTCGAGGACCGCACCGGCGTCCCGCTGCGCCTGTGCCTCACCGTGGTCGACACGGCCACCTGCCGGCCGCTGCGCGACTCCGCCGTGGAGATCTGGCAGTGCGACGCGCTGGGCGTCTACTCCGGCTACGGCTCCATCGGCAACGGCGGCGGGCAGGGCACGCCCGGGGTGGCGCCCGGCCCGCCGCCCGGCGGTGGACACCAGCCGCCCACCGACGACCTCACCTATCTGCGCGGCATCCAGATGACCGACGCCTTCGGCACCGTGGAGTTCCGCACCATCGTCCCCGGCTGGTACGCGGGGCGGGCCGTGCACATCCACACCAAGGTGCACACCGGCGGCCGGCGGACGCCCGGCGGTTACACCGGCGGCCACCAGTGCCACACCGGGCAGTTCTACTTCTCCGAGGAGGCGGTCCGGCTCGTCGCCCGCACCGACCCCTACACCGGCAGCACCATCCGCCGCACGACGCTGGAGGAGGACCTGATCTACCCGGGCACCGGGGCCGCGGGCGGCCTGCTCGACCTCGCCTACGACCCGCGGCACATCCGGCGCGGCGTGCTGGGACGGCTGACCATGAGCGTCGACGCGGCCGGGACCCACGACGGCTCGGACGCGCCGCTGCCCCCGTTCCCCACCCCGTCCGCACGCTGAGTGCCGGGGCCCCGCCGGGCCGGCGCGCGCCCGGCGGGCCCCGTCGCGCGGCGTGGTCAGCGCCCGCCGCCGCCCGGGGCGGCGCTGTTCTGGACGCCGCCGAGCAGGCCGACGACGCCCTTGGACAGGCCGCCGAGGAGGTCGGAGACGTAGTTGAACGCCGTGGACGGGTCCGGGTAACGGGCCGGATCGCGCGACGGCTCCCGGGCGGCCGTCTGCCCCTGTCCCTGCCCCTGGTTCTGCCGGCCGGCCCCCGGGTCGTCGTTCGGGCTGACGGCGGGCCGGTGCCACGGGTCGGGATCGCGGCCGGGCGTGTCGGACTCGGGGTCGTCGGGGTACTGCTCGACGGGCCGGGAGACCGGCCGGGTGTCGCTGTGGTGTCTCGCGGAACGCGGTGGTTTGCCGGTGGCGAAGGCGTGCGCTCCGGCCGTTGCCAGGCTTCCGGTGAGCAGGCACACCGCGACGGTTTTGCGGAATCTGGACATGCCAACCCCTTGCGGCATCGTCGTTCACCGCAGCGGGCGGTGACGGGTTCACGGGTTCATGGGGTGATCACACTACGGTCCGCCCCGCCCCGTCCTCGGGGGCCCGGTCGTGGCGCGGCGCCGGAATCACTGTCCTGGCACAGCGTCAAGGGCCGCCCGGGCGAGCCGCCGAGCACCCCGGCCGCCGTTCCGCGGGACGAGGCCCTGTCGTCAAAAGATCGCCGACCGCCCGGAGGGCGCCGCGGGGCAGGCGAGATTTTGACGACAGGGCCTAGGGTGGGGCGGCCCCGTGGAACGCCCCGCGGGCGCCGTGGCGAAGGGGAGGAACCCACAGGTGAGTGTCGCACTGTTCGCGCTGGGCGGGACGATCTCGGCGGCCGGGCGATCCGGCTCCCCGCGCGTCGGAGCGGTACCGAGACTGACCGGCGCCCAGATCACCGCCGCCGTACCGGGCCTGGCGGCACTCGGCGTCCCCCTCGACGTCCGCGACGCCCAGGCGGTGCCCAGCGCCGACCTGACCTTCGCGGCGATGCTCGACGTGGTCGCCGCGGCCGAGGCGGCGGTACGCGACGGCGCCCGCGGGGTCGTGGTCACCCAGGGCACCGACACCCTGGAGGAGACCGCCTACCTCGTCGACCTGGTCTGGCCGCGCCCGGAGCCCTTCGTGCTCACCGGCGCCATGCGCAACCCCACCCTCGCCGGGGCGGACGGCCCCGCCAACGTGCTCGCCGCCGTCCGCGTCGCCGCCGACCCCGCCGCCCGCGGACTCGGCGCCCTGGTGGTCTTCAACGACCAGCTCCACGCGGCCCGTTGGGTACGCAAGACGCACAGCACCAGCACCGCCACCTTCGCCTCCCCCGACCTCGGACCGATCGGCCAGGTGGTCGAGGACACGGTGCGGGTGCTGGCCCGGCCGCCCCGGCAGCCACCGCTGACCCGCGCCGGGATCGCCGAACACCTCGACGCGACCCGGGTGGCGCTGTACACCGCCACGCTGGACGACGACGGAGCGCTCCTGGACGTGGTGGCCGAGGGCCACCAGGGGCTCGTGGTGGCCGGGTTCGGGGTCGGCCACGTACCCTCCGCGCTCGCCCCGCGGCTGGGCGCGCTCGCGGGCCGGATGCCGGTGGTGCTGGCGTCCCGCACCGGCGGCGGCCCGGTGCTGCGCCACACCTACGGCGCGGTGGGTTCCGAGACCGACCTCCAGCGGCGCGGCCTGCTCAACGCCGGACTCCTCGGCCCGTACAAGGCCCGGGTGCTGCTGCGGACCCTGCTGGCGGCCGGGGCCGGGCGCGAGGAGATCGCCGACGCCTTCGCCCGGCACGGCTGACCCTCACCCGCCGTCCTCCGGGACGCGGCGGATCGCCACCAGCGCGGCGTCGTCGTCGAGGTGGCCGCCGACGTGGTTGAGCAGGTCGCGGCGGAGCCGGTGCAGCAGCGTCGCCGGAGCGCTCTCCGTCCACTGGGCCGCGCGCTCCGGCAGCGGGTAGAAGGCACCGGCGTGGTCCCGGGCCTCGATGGCGCCGTCGGTGTAGAGCAGCAGGGTGTCACCGGGCGGGAACGAGAAGACGTCCACCGGGTGGGCGGCCGGGTCGACCGCGCCGACCCCCAGCGGTGGCGCGGTGTGCAGACTGGGCGTGGTCACGCTGTGGCCGGGGCTGAGCAGCAGCGGCGGCGGATGCCCGAGGCCCGTCATGCGGGTGATCGGGTCGGCGTCCGGGATCTCCAGCAGCAGCGCGGTCACGAAGCGCTCCCCGGCCTCCTCCCGCGGTTCGAAGTCGGTCAGGTAGCGGTCCATGCTCGACTCCAGCGCGGCGGCGAGCGCGGGCAGTTCGTCGTGCTGGTGGGCCGTCTCCCGGAAGGCGCTCACCAGCAGCGCCGCCTCCCCGATCGCGGCCAGCCCCTTGCCCCGCACGTCCCCGATGAGCACCCGGGTCGCGCAGTGGGTACGGGTGGCCGCGTACAGGTCGCCGCCGATCTGCGCCTCGTCCTCGGCGGCCAGGTACAGGCAGGCGATCTCCAGCGGGCCGATCCGGTCCGGCAGCGGCCACAACAGCACGTGCTGCGCCGCCTCGGCCACCGAACGCACCTGGGCGAGTTGGCGCCGGTGGCGTTCCCGCACCACGCAGAAGAACACGATGAGGCAGGAGAGCACCGCCAGCGCCACCATCTGCACCAGGATGTTGCGGCTGAGCAGCGCGTCGAAGTGCCATCCGATGTAGGCCACCGCGCCGACCGACAGCGCGCCCACCGCCCCGGTCAGCCGTGGCCCGGCGAACGACGCGGTGATCGCCGGGGCGATGACCAGCAGCGAACTGAGGTGGACGTCGAGCGGCACCAGGATGTCCACCACCACGATCACCACGATGAGGAGCACCGGCACCGCGGCCAGCAGCAGCGGCCCCGAACGCCAGGTGCGCCGCACGGCGGCGAGACGTCCACCGTCCACCCCTCCAGGGTGCACCGGGCGGTCGCGGGCGACGACCCGGGCCGCCGGTCAGCGCACCAGGTCCGCGTAGACGATGACGTTGTCGGGGCGGTGGCCGCCCACGATGTCACCGCCGCAGGTGATCAGCCGCAGCTCGGGGCGGGCGGTGTCGCCGTAGACCCGCCGGGTGGGGAAGTCGTCCTTGGCGACCTCCTGGATCGCGCGGACGGCGAAGACCGCCTTGGTGCCGTCCGCCCGCGTCACCGTGATGCGGTCGCCGACCCTGACCTTGGCGATGTCCCGCAGCACGGCCGGGCCGTCGACCGTGTCGTAGTGGCCGATGAGGACGGACGGCCCGGTCTCGCCCGGGGTGACCGACCTGGTGTACCAGCCGATCCGGTCGGCCTGCGGCACCGGGGGGACCTGTACGGTGCCGTCCGCGTTGAGCCCCAGCTTCAGCAGCGGACCGGTGTCCACCCCCGCTGCCGGGATGGCGACCCGGACGGGTTCGGAACGGGGCAGGGGCGTCGCGCTCGCGGCGGCGGCGGGTGGTGCGGCGGACGCCGGGGTGACGGCGGGGCGCGCGACGGGCGTGGACGAGCCGCAGCCGACCGCACCCGCCCCGAGGGCGGCGGCCAGACACACCACGGCCACCGACCGGGAGAAGACAGAGCGCATGAGGGTGACTCCCAGGGATCCACCCGGTGCGGACCGGCGGCACCGGCCCGCACCGGGAACGACGACCGACGACTACCGGTTCGCACCCGCCGCGATCCGGCGGCGCAGCCCGGCCGCACCGGCGCCGACGCGGACCCCGCCTGCCGTCAGCTCAGCAGCCCCTTGCGGTACCCCTCGGCGACCGCCGCCGCGCGGTCGCGGACGCCCAGTTTGGCGTAGAGGTGGAGCAGGTGGGTCTTGACGGTGGCCTCGCTGATGAAGAGGCGTCGGGCGGCGTCCTTGTTGGTGGTGCCGGCGGCCACCAGGCGCAGCACTTCCAACTCGCGGTCGGTGGGCGGCTGTTCGGGGGCCGTGGTGGGGCGGCGCATGTGGGTGAGGAGTTTCTGGGCGACGGTGGGGGCGAGGACGGCCTGGCCCTGGTGGGCGGCGCGTACCGCGCGCACCAGTTCCTCGCGCGGGGCGTCCTTGAGCAGGTAGCCGGTGGCCCCGGCCTCGATGGCGGGGAGCACGTCGGCGTCGCTGTCGTAGGTGGTGAGCACCAGGACGCGGATGTCCGGGGCGCGTTCCCGCAGCAGGCCGATGGCTTCGACCCCGCCGGTGCCGGGCATCCGCAGGTCCATCAGCACCACGTCCACCCCGAGGGCGAGGGCGCGGTGCACGCCTTCGGCGCCGTCGCCCGCCTCGCCGGCCACCTCGAAGTCCGGGTCGCCGTCGAAGACACCGCGCAGGCCGTCCCGGACGATGGGGTGGTCGTCGACGATCAGCAGGCGTATGGTCACGCGGCATTGTCCCCCGGCGCGGCGGCCGGCCGCACCCGCAGGGCCGGTACGGACGCGCTGATCGCGGTGCCTTCGCCGGGGGCGCTCTCGATCTCCAGCCGGCCGCCGACCTGCCGCAGCCGCTGGCGCATCGCGGTGAGCCCGTAGCTGTCCGGGCGACCGGCCGCGCCGTCCGGTCCGGCGGCGAACCCGGCCCCGTCGTCGAGCACGTCGAGCATCACCACCTCGTGGGTGTAGGAGAGGGTGAGCCCGGCGCGGGAGGCACCGGCGTGCTTGGCGATGTTGGCGAGCCCTTCCTGGGCCGCCCGGAAGAGCACCACCTCCAGCGCCGTCGGCAGCGGCACCGGGGTGCCGCAGACCTCGAACCGCACCGGTGTCCCGGTCGTCCGGGACCAGCGGTCGGCCAGGTCGCCGACGGCATCCGGCAGTTGGGCCTCGGCGAGCGGTCCGGGGCGCAGCGCGCGCACCGAACGGCGGGCCTCGGCGAGGGATTCCCGGGCCAGCCGCAGCGCCTGTTCCCGGTGGCGGGCCCGGCGCGCGGGGTCGTCGTCGAAGCGCTCGGCGGCCTCCAGCTGGGTGACGATGCCGGTGAGCCCCTGCGCGATGGTGTCGTGGATCTCGCCGGCCATCCGCTGCCGTTCGTCGAGCACGCCGGCTTCCCGGGCCTGGGCGACCAGTTGGGCGTGGAGGCCGGCATTCTCCGCCATGATCTCGCGCAGTCTGCGGTTGGCCTCGGCGAGTTCGCCGATGTGCTCGGCGCGGGCGCGGCTGCGCCGGTCCTCCTCGATGCTCTGGTAGGTGATGGCGCCGGCGATGAGGATGTTGACCAGGACCATGGCGGCGTACAGCCCGAGCATGGGGCCGTGCAGGTTGCCCACCCCGCCGATCTGGGTGGTGGCCATCAACGCGGCGATCACCACGATCCCGGCCGGGCGCAGCCGTTGGGGGACCACGCCGACGTGCAGGTAGCCGGTGAAGCCGAAGAAACCGAAGAACGGGCTGAGCACCACCAGCGCCGTGATGAGCAGGAGCAGTCCGGTGTAGAAGACCATCGCCTTCACCGGCCGCCGCACCGACTCCGGGTACGCCACGCGCATCAGCCCGTACCACAGCGCCGCCGCCACCGTCAGCCCCAGGACCACCGTGAGCCGGACGGTGGTCCTGGGGCCGAGCGCGCAGGCCAGCAGGGCGGAGAGGGCGAGGCCGAGGTAGGGCAGATGGCGCTGGACGCGGCCGAGCAGGCTGTCCGGGAGGTCCTGTGTCACGCCACCCATCGTCCCCGCCCGCGCTCGTCAGGTGCCACCCGGGTCACTCCCAGCGGAACGTACGGGAGGCCACCACGCTGCCGAGGACCGTCCAGGCGGCCAGCACCAGCAGGTGCCGCCACAGCGGCCCGTACCCGGCCCAGGCGTCCATCACAGCGCCGAACGGGACGAACTCGCCGACGGCGCGCAGCAGTCGCGGCATCTCGTCGAGCGGGAAGTACAGGCCGCTGAAGAAGAAGTTGACCACCATCATCGGCACCCCGAGGGCGCTGGCGATGCCGCTGTTGCGGGCCACCGCCGCCACCATCAGCCCCAGCGCCAGCACGGCGGCGCCGCCGAGCAGGAAGGAGGCGAGTACGGCGGCCGGGTCGGCGGGCGCGGTGACGTCGAAGGCGAGCACCCCGATGGCGACCATCACCACCACGTCGGCCACCGCCAGCGCCGCGATCACGGTGACCAGCGCGGCCAGCAGCCCGCGGGCCGGCACCGGGCTCACCGACAGCCTGCGCAGCACGTCCTTCTCGCGGTAGCCGGCCATCGTCATCGGCAGCGCGGTGCAGCCGAGGAAGAGCGGCACCATCGCGGCGAGGGTGGGCACGTAGGCGTCGATCACCCGCTTGCCGTGCAGGGACGTCTGGGGGGTGAGGAAGCCGGGGATGTTGCCGAAGATCACCAGCAGTACCACCGGCAGCAACAGCCAGATCAGCGCGGCGGGTTCGCGCAGCAGCAGTTTGGCCTGGACGGCGGTCAGGGTACGGAAGCCCCGGCGGGTCATCCGCAGCGGGGGCAGGGTCAGCGGTGCGGTCATCTCGGTTCCCGGTGGTCGTGGGGTGGAGCGGTGGTCGTCGGCGCGGGGTGCGGGTCAGTCGCCGGGCGTGGCGGGGCGGCCGGTCAGCGCGATGAACGCGTCGTCCAGGGTGGCCTGTTCGACCCGCAGGTCGGCGGCGATGATCTGGCGGCGGGCCAGCAGCGAGGTCACCGCCTGCACCAGGTTCCCGGTGCCGTCGATCTCGATCCGCGGCCCGTCCCGGCGCACCTCGGCGACCTCCGGCAGCGCCAGCAGCGACGCCTCGTCCAGCGGGGCGGACGGCCGGAAGCGCAGGCGTTGCCGGCGGCCCGCCCGGGCGGCGAGTCCGGCCGGGGTGTCCTCGGCGACCACCCGGCCCGAGTCGATCACGGCGACCCGGTCGCAGAGCCGTTCCGCCTCCTCCATGAAGTGGGTCACCAGCACCACGGTGACCCCGGTGTCGCGGACCTGGCGCACCAGGTCCCAGGTGGCCCGGCGGGCGTGCGGGTCGAGTCCGGTGGTCAGTTCGTCGAGGACGACCGCCTTGGGCTTGCCCACCATGGCCAGCGCGATCGCCAGCCGCTGCTGCTGCCCGCCGGAGAGCTTGCGGTAGCGGGCGTCGGCCTTCCAGGCCAGACCGAGCCGGCTCATCAGCGAGGTGATGTCGGCCGGGTCGCGGTGGAACGAGGCGTACAGCTCCAGCGCTTCGCGCACCGTGAGCTTCTCGGGGAGCCCGCCGCCCTGGAGTTGGACGCCGAGCACCTGGCGCAGCGCGTCCCGGTCGCGTACCGGGTCGAAGCCGAGGACGCGGACGCGGCCGGCGTCGGCGGTGCGCAGCCCGGACAGGCACTCGACGGTGGTGGTCTTGCCGGCGCCGTTGGGGCCGAGGATGCCGAAGATCTCGCCCTCCTCGACGGTGAACGACACGTCGTCCACCGCGATGTCGTCGCCGTACCGCTTGTGCAGGTGCTCGACCTCGATGACCGCCACTGTCCGCATTCCTCGCCGCTCGGGGACTTCGTTCGCCCTCAGCGTCCCGTGCCGGGCCCGGGTGGCGGATCGACCGGCGAGGTGTGTTCGCGCGGCGTGCTGGCCGATGCGGGCATCAACCGATCGGTTGATGGGGGGTGGTGTGCCGCAGGGCGCGCGGCCGGATGCGGGAACGGCGACGGCCACCGTCCGCGTGGGTGCGGACGGTGGCCGTCGGTGCCGGTGGAGGGGTTAGCGCGGGAACGGCTTGGCGGCGTTGTCCTCGGCGGCCAGGCAGGCGTCGAGCTTGCGCTGGAGGGAGTTGGCCTGGTCGAGGGTGCGCTTGGCGGCGGCGTACTCGCCCTCGTGCTTCAGCCGGGCGGCCTTCGCCTTGAGCTGGGCGATCTGCTGGCGCATGTGGGCCGGGTCGCAGGTGACGGTGGCGGCGGTGGCCGAGGTGACGGGCACGGTGACGGCCACGGTGCCGCCGGCCAGCAGCGCGCTGACGGCGAGCGCGGCGAAGCGTCGGCGCATCGGGGTCCCCCTTCGGGTGTGGAACATTGAGCAAGATCGACTCTATCGGTCCGCCGCCGGCTCGGCCTCCGCGCCCAGGAACGGTACGACCAGGTCGAGCAGGGCCCGCGGCCGGTGGAGCGGGACGATGTGGCCGCAGTCCTCCAGCTGATGTGACGTCAGATCATCGGTGAGCGGGGCCAGTTGCCGGGACAGCGTGTCGCCGACCGGGTGGGCGCCGACCGCCATGACGGGCATGGTGAGCCGCCCGGTCGCGGTGGCGCGGTGGAGTTGCCGGTCCGACTCCGGCAGCGCGCGGTAGTACGAGAAGGCGGAGCGCAGCGCCTCGCCGCCGGTGCAGGCGGCGACGAAGTCGGCGCGGATGTCGTCGGGGACGCCGTCGCCGAGGGTGCCGGCGTCGAGGAACCAGCCGATGTACCGCTCCTCGTTGCCGGTGAGCACCGACTCGGCGAGGCCGGGCACCGCGTGGAACCCGAACCACCAGGGCGCGCCGTGGGCGAGGAAGCCCTCGGCGCCGGGCAGGGTGCCCAGCAGCGACTCCATCAGCACCAGCCGCCTGACGAGTGCGGGGCGGCCCAGCGCGAGCAGGAAGGCGCCGGGCACCCCCGCGTCGATGGCCACCACCGATGCCGAGGTCTCGCCGAGCGCGGCCAGCAGTTGTTCGGCGTCACCGGCGAGGGTCGCCGCGTCGTAGCCGTCCGTCGGCCGGTCGCTGGCGCCGAACCCCCGCAGATCGGGCGCGATGACCCGGTGCCGCGCCGCCAGCGGGCCGATGACCCGGCTCCACAGCCGCCAGGTGTGCGGGAACCCGTGGAGCAGCAGAACGGCCGGGCCGTTGCCGGCGAGCGCCACGTTGAGCGTCACGTCGCCGACCGGGACGCGGCGCAGTTCGACCCCGGGTACGAGGTGGGTGGAGGTGGCGGTCATGGGTATCTCCAGCTCTGTGGCGGTAACCAAAGGTGACAAGCTGACGGTAGGTGGCTAGGGTCGGGGAGCCAAGAAGGCACTTTCCCGACAGGTGGTGAGCTCCAGGTGACCTCCCGGCACGGACGTGTCCCCGGCGGCGCGCGCGGTGACCTCTTCGACCCGGACTGCCCGACCCGCCGGCTGCTGGACCGGATCGGCACCAAGTGGACGTCGATGGCGGTCAAGGTGCTGGCCGAGGCGTCCCCGGGCGAACTGCGCTTCGCCGAGCTGCGGCGCCGGATGCCGGGGGTGTCGCAGAAGATGCTCTCGGTGACCCTGCGCGCCCTGGCCCGGGACGGCCTGGTCCACCGCCGGGTCGAGCCCACCGTCCCGCCCGCCGTCTTCTACCGGCTCACCACGCTCGGCCTCTCCCTCGACGCCCCGCTGGCCGCCGTCCGCGCCTGGGCCGAGGAGCACATGGCCGAGGTCGACCGGGCCAACCGGGGGTACAGCGAGCCGGTGGCGGACGACTGACGTAGCGTCAGGTATGCCGTTCAGCCCGTCCCGGCGCACGTACAGCGTCACGCGGCGGCCGTTGACCTCCGTGTCGGCGCCGCGCGTGAAGTCGCCCCGCAGCACCGCGAGTTTGACCCGGTCGACCGGGGAGAGCGCCGGGCGGGTGACCGAGCGGGCGTCGGTGACCAGGACGATCCTGGGCCGGGCGAGCATCGCGGCGCGGACGCGGTCCGGCGGCGCCTCCTCGCCCTTGAGGGTGCCGGAGGCCACCGGGCCGCGTTCCAGCGCGAGATCGTCCAGGCCGGCGAAGTCACGCGGGGAGACCAGCTTCGTGTCGCGCCGGGCGGCCGGGACGAAGACCACGCCGTCGCCGGGGCGGGACACCCGGGCCACCGTCGCCGCCGCGGCCAGCACGTCGTCCACCCGCGCGGCGGGCGTCCGTTCCCGCCGGGCCACCGGCAGCAGCGCCAGCACCACGGCCGCCGCCGTCATCGGGACCAGCAGCCACGGCCGCTCGTACCGCCGGGCCGCCGCCGCCCGTACGGTGGCCGAAGCCGCCGCCCCCAGCAGCAGCGCCAGCCCGACCCGGGTGAAGAGCACGTACCGGTCCACGTACAGCGGCTTCACCGCCGAGGCCGCCAGCAACGCCAGCGACGGCGCGGCCAGCAGCGGCAGCGCCACCACCGGCAGCGCCACCCGCCCCGGCCCCCGGCGGGCGAGACGGGCGCAGACCGCACCGCACACCAGCGGCGCGCCCACCGTCAGCAGCGTCCCCCAACCCGGCGGACGGATCCACGACACCTGGTCGGCCTGGCCCCGGCTGGCCAGGACCAACGGCAGCGCACCGGCGAGCGCCGCCGCGGACGACACCGCCCAGCCGGTCCGCGCGCCCCGCCCCGCAGCCGCCCGCCACACCGTCGGCGCGTGCCCGAGCAGCAACAGCAGCGAGAACCAGTTGAGCAACGCGGTGACCAGCACGGCCACCCCGTAGCAGACCCAGTGCGCCCGCCCGCGCGGCCGGTCCAGCGCCCGTACCAGCAGCCAGGTCGCCGTCGCCGCGCCCGCCAGCACCAGCGCGTAGGAGCGCCCTTCCTGCGCGTAGTGCTGGGCGGACGGCAGCAGCACGAAGAAGAGACCGGCCGCGACCCCGGTGAGCGGACCGCCGGTGCGCGCTCCGATCCGCGCGGTCAGCGCCGCCGCCACCGTCGCGCCGAGCACCGACGGCAGCCGCAGCGCGAGCAGGCTGTCGCCGAGCACCGCGAAGACCTGGTGCATCACCACGTAGTACAGGGTGTGCACCAGGTCGACCTGGCCGGACATGTACCAGATCTGCGCCACCGTGCGGTGGGCCACCTGCCAGGTGGCGGCCTCGTCCCGCCACAGGCTGTGGTGGCGGCCGATGCCCCACAGCCCGGAGACGAGCATGAAGGCGGCCGGGGCCGCCGCCACCGCGGCACGCCGGGGCAGCGGCGGGGGAGTGGACATCACCGCCGTCCGCTCAGAACGGCCGGCGGTGCAGCAGCCGGTAGGTGACGGCGACGGCGAGCGCCGCGACCGCCAGCATCAGGGCGGCCTGCGTCCACTGCATCGGCCAGAACTGCCCCGGGGTGTGGTACAGCTCGAAGGTCCGCGGCGCCGACTCGCACGCGCCGCTCGGCGGACACTCGGGATAGGGCACCCGCGTCCCGTCCGCCATCACCACGCCGTCGCTGATCAGCCACACGTCGCCGTCGAGGTTGTACCCGCCGGTGCCCACCCAGGTGTGCACCGGCTGGAGGTAACGGCGCAGCCAGTTGAAGGCGAGAGCCATCACGGCGTAGGCCCCGGCGGCGCCGGCCATGGCCGCGATGGTGCGCCGCAGCACCACGCCGGTCAGCACCCCGAGGGCGAACGCCAGCAGCGCGGCGGCGACCGGGACCACCCCGAAGGTGTTGTACACCGCGTCCTGGTACCGGCCCCAGTAGTTCAGCGGCGTGTGGTGACGCACCCCGGCCCGCAGCCACGTCCCGATCAGCGAGGCGCCGGTGGAGAGTGCCACCAGCCCGGCCGCCGGCACCAGCAGTTTCGCGGTGAGCCACTGCGTCCGCGAGACCGACTGGGTCCACACCAGCCGGTGCGTCCCGTGCTCCACCTCCTGGGCGACCAACGGCGCCCCGGCGAACATGCCGATCAGCAACGGCAGCGCCAGCAGGGCGAATTGGAGGCCCTGCGCGGAGGAGGCGGCGGACATCAGCCGGTCCATCGCGGCCGGGCACGCCGCCCTGCTGACCGGGCACAACGCGGCCACCTCACGGGCCGCCGCGGCCGTCGCCGACCGCGCCTGGGCGGCCCACCCCGCGGCGGCCACCAGACACACCACCGCCCCCCAGCCCAGCGTCCGGTTCTGCCGCAGCACCAGCCGGTACAGCCCGCGCAGCGGGGTACGGACGGGGGCCGGTGCCAGGCGGACGACGCGCAGCGGAACGATCTTCGGTGTCATGCCGTCACCCCCGGGTGTCCGGCGCCGAGCGTGGTGTCCGCGGTCGGCGTCAGCAGCGGCGGGGCCTGCGGCGACCGCAGGTAGGACAGGAGCAGTTCGGCCAGCCCGGGCTCGTCGACCTGCCAGGCCGGGCCGGGGTCGGCCGCCGGGGCGCGCAGCAGCAGGGTCCGCTGGCGTCCATTGACGCGGGACTCGACCACCCGGCCGGTCGGCGGCCCGTCCGCCGCGGGGCCCACCAGCAGCCGGTGGGCCGCCAGGATCTCGTCGGTCTCCCCGGCGAGCCGGATCCGGCCGCCGTCGACCAGCAGCAGGTAGTCGATGACGTCGTCGAGTTCGGCCAGCACGTGCGAGGACATCACGACGGTGGTGCCGCGTTCCACCGCGTCGGCCAGGAGGACACCCATCACATGGCGGCGGGCGAGTGGGTCGAGGTCGGCGAGGGGTTCGTCGAGCAGCAGCAGGGCGGGTGCCTTGCCGAGTGCCAGCGCCAGCGCCACCCTGGTGCGTTCACCGCCGGAGAGCGCGCCGACCCGGGTGCGCAGCGCCGAGGCGGGCAGGTCGAGCATGCGCTCGGCGAGGTCGTCGCGCCAGCCGGGGTTGAGATCGCGCCCCATGCGCAGCAGCGCGGCCACCGTGAAGCGGTGGTAGAGCGGTTTGTCCTGGCCGACGAAGGCCAGCGCGGCGCGCGCCACGGCGTCCCGCGGGGCCGCGCCGAACACCCGCAGCGTGCCCTCGTCCGGCCGCAGCAGCCCGGCGGCGAGCGCCAACAGGGTGGACTTTCCGGCACCGTTGGGGCCCACCACCCCGCACACCCGGCCGGTGGGTATGCGGAACGAGCAGCCGTCCAGCACCCGCTTGCGGCGTCGGCGCGATCCCACCCCGACCGCTTCCACCGCGGTGCGGCGGGCCGTCGGCTCCCTCATGCGCGCTCCACGTTCCCGGCGGCGGCGCCGACCGCGTAGCGCTGCTCCACCACGGAGCCGACCAGCGCGGTGACGTCCTCCGGGGCCAGACCCGCGGCGCGGGCCCGGTCCACCCATGCCTCCAGCTCCGCGCGGAGCGCGCGGTCCCCGGCCCGGCCGAGCCCGCGCAGCACGAAGGTGCCCAGTCCGGGGCGGGGTTCGACCAGGCCGGCGCGTTCCAGCTCGCGGTAGGCCTTGAAGACCGTGTTGGGGTTGATCGCCGTCGCCTCGACCACCTCGCGCGCGGTGGGCAGTTTGTCCCCCGGCTGGAGAAGGCCCAGTCGCAGCGCCCGCTCGGTCTGCTGCACGATCTGCTGGTAGGCGGGGACCCCGCCGCGCCGCTCGATGCGGTACTCGATCACCTTACCGCCATTCCACTAGTTGACTAGCGGAAGCGTACTACGCGGCCGGTTCCGCCCGGCGCGCGGGGTGCCCGTTCGGGCAGCGCGCCGGTCCCGGGTGCGGGAAACCGGGCGTGGCGGCCGGGAATGGCGCCCGGACGGAATTCCCGGGGTGGCCGCCGGATTCGGGGGGCCGTTCCCGGAACGCCGGTTCTTGCGGTGCGGGAGGTATTCCGCCGGGGTGCGCGGCGAGGGCGGCCGGCGTTGTCACGCCGGGGCGGGACGGGGTACGGCGACGATGCGATGTTCCCGTCGGTAACCAACGGAACGGCATCCCGCGCCGAATTCCGGCGCACCACGCGGGGAATCACCGAATGGCACCGCCGAATGCCGCCCACGGACCCTCCCCGGCATTCCGCCGACCGCCGACGAGGAAAGCCACCACCCCACCGGGACGACCGGCCGGCACCCCGCCGTACCAGGTGACCGGGTACGGACGGGCACCGACCTGCGGCGGACCGCGCCTCGTGCATCGGCCACCCATTGACACGATCGAAAACTTGCCCAATCATCGTCGGACGAGTGACGCAAGTGATCCAAGTGGCCCAAGTCGCTTGCCACTCCGGTCAGTTGGTCATCCGGCGGGGAGAGCGCGGAGGGGGCACCGCGATTTTTCCTTCCGCCGTACGACCGGCCGGGCCGACGTCAATTGGCATTGCCCCATTTCCCCGTCACCGCACGACCGCGGCGACGGCCGTTCCGACGCACTCCCTCACCCATCGTGCCCGTCCCCGCACGGGCCCCGGACCGTGACGCAACCGAGCAATCACCTTCCCCAGGGGAAAGGGTTGGTCTTGTCGGCGATACCCACCTTCCAGCAGACCACGTCCACCGCCCGGCACCGCCCGGCAGCGGCGGCGGACGCCGGAACACCGGACAACGCGGCGCCCCGCACCGACGGCGTCACGACCGCCCCGCTGTCGATGTCCCAGCAACGCCTGTGGGTCCTCGCCCAGTTGGAGGGCGCCAACGAGGCGTACAACGAGCCGATGGCGTTCCGGCTGCGCGGCCCGCTGGACGGCACCGTGCTGGCCCGGGCGTTCGACGCGCTGACCGCCCGGCACGCGGCGCTGCGCACCCGCCTGGTCGCCCAGGACGGCGAGGTGGTCCAGTGGATCGAACCGCCCGGGACCGGATTCCCCCTGCCCGTCGAGGAGTTGGCGGACGACCCGGACGCCGAACGGCGCCTCGCCGAGCTGGTGCGGAAGGAGGCGGTCACCCCGTTCGACCTCGACCGCGCCCCGCTGGCCCGGGGCCGGCTGGTGGTGCTGGGCGCCGACGACCACGTGCTGCTCGTCACCGTCCACCACATCGTCTTCGACGGCTGGTCGCAGCAGCTGATGCTGAGTGAACTCGGCGCGCTGTACGCCGCCGGACTGCGCGGCGAGGACCCCGGCCTGCCGCCGCTGCCCCTCACCTACGCCGACTACGCCCGCCGCCAGCACGCCTGGATGGCCTCACCGGAGCCCGCCGCACACGCCGACCACTGGACGCGCAGCCTGGCCGGCGCCCCGCCGCTGCTGGAACTCCCCACCGACCGGCCGCGCCCCGCCGAACAGGACTACCGCGGCGGCCGGGTCTCCGTACGCCTCGACCAGCGGCTCACCGCCGACCTGACCGCCCTCGCCCGCCGCCACCGCGTCACCCTGTACTCCACCATCCTCACCGGCTGGTCGATACTGCTCTCCCGGCTGTCGGGGCAGACGGACATCGTTGTCGGCGCCCCCACCGCCAACCGCGGCGGCGACGACGTCAAGGGGATCATCGGCTTCTTCGTCAACACCCTCGCGCTCCGCGTCGACCTCACCGACGCGCCCACCGGCGGCCAACTGCTCACCCGGGTACGCCAGGTGCTCCGCGACGGACTGCGCCACGTCGACCTGCCCTTCGAGCGCGTGGTGGAACTGGTCAACCCGCCCCGCAGCGCCGCCCACACGCCCCTGGTACAGACGATGTTCGCCTGGATCCCGGCGCTCGACGGCCAACTCCGGCTGCCGGACGTGACGGTGGAACCGCTCGACATCGAGCACGCCCCCGCCAAGTTCGACCTCGCCCTCGCCCTCGCCGAGGAGAACGGGTGCGTGGTCGGCAGCCTCGACTACGCCACCGCCCTGTTCGACCACGCCACCGTCGAACGGTACGCGCGCTACCTGCTGCGGGTACTGACCCAGCTCGCCGCCGAGCCCGACCGCCCGGTGACCGAACTCTCCCTGCTGGACGCCGCGGAACGCCAGGAGGTGCTGGCCCGTTCGGGCGCCGCGCGCGACACCGCCGTCCCGTCCGCCGGACCCGGCCTCGTCGAGCGCTTCGAGGCCCAGGTACGCACCCGGCCCGGCGCGGACGCCGTGGTGGCCGGCGGGGAACGCCTCGACTACGCCGCGCTGGACCGGCGCGCCAACCGGCTGGCGCACGCCCTGATCGCCCGCGGCGCCGGACCCGACCAGGTCGTCGGGGTGCACGCCGGACGCACCGTGGACCTGGTGGTCGGCGTCCTCGGCGTGCTCAAGGCCGGCGCCGCCTGGCTGCCGCTCGACCCCGGCCAGCCCGCCGCACGCCTGGCCGCCATGGTGGCCGACGCCGCCCCCGTCCTCGTCCTGAGTGACGCCGCCGCGCCGGCCGACGGCTGGCTGCCGCTGACCGCCGTCGAGGCCGAGGGCGACCGCACCGACGCACCCGGGGTCTCGGTCACCGACGACCACCTGGCCTACGTCATCTACACCTCCGGCTCCACCGGGCGGCCCAAGGGCGTCGCGGTCACCCACCGCAGCGTCCGTAACCTCTTCGACCACTGGCTCCACCGGATCGGCGCCGCCCCCGGCGAGGCCGCCTCCGCCTGGTCGAGCATCGGCTTCGACGCCTCGGTGCACGAACTGCTGATGCCGCTCACCACCGGCGCCGCCCTCCACCTCGTCCCCGACGAACTGCGCGGCGACCCCCGCGCGTTGCTCGACTGGATGCGCCAACACCACGTCACCCAGGCGTTCCTGCCGCCCGCCTACGTCAAGTGGATCGACGAGGACCCCGAAACCCGGCTCGCCGGACTGCCGCTGCGCAAACTGCTCACCGGGGTCGAACCGCTCCCCGAGGCCGCCCTGCACCGCATGTGCCGGCTGCTGCCGGGGCTGCGCGTGCTGTACGGCTACGGGCCCACCGAGGCCACCCTCTACGCCACGGTGCACGACGACTTCCGGCCGCTGGAACGGCAGTGCCCGATCGGCCGCCCGCTGCCGGGCGCCCGGATGTACCTGCTCGACGAGCGCCTGGAACCGGTGCCGGACGGGGTGCCGGGGGAGATCTTCCTCGGCGGCGCCGCCCTCGCCCGGGGCTATCTGCACCGCCCCGACCTCACCGAGGAAAGGTTTCTCCCCGACCCCTTCCTCCCCGGCGAACGCCTCTACCGCACCGGTGACCTCGCCCGCCGGCTGCCCGACGGCACCGCGATGTACCTCGGCCGCCGCGACGACCAGGTCAAACTGCGCGGCTTCCGGATCGAACCCGGCGAGGTCGAGGCGGCGCTGCGCGAGGTGCCCGGGGTCACCGAGGCCGTGGTCCTCACCGACGAGGACGCGGCCGGCCAGCCACGCCTGGTGGCCGGCGTCGGACGCGGCGCGGCGGAGCCCCGGCCGCCCCACGAATGGCGCGCCGAACTCTCCCGGCGGCTGCCCGACTACATGATCCCGGCCGTCTTCGTCGAACTCCCGCGACTGCCGCTCAACCACAGCGGCAAGGTCGACCGCGCCGCCCTGCGCGAACTCGCCCGAACCGCACACCCCGCCCAGGTCAACACCACCACCCCGCGCGACCACGTGGAGATGGCGCTGCACCGCATCTGGCGCCGGCTGCTGCTCCACCCCGCCATCGGCGTCCGCGACGACTTCTTCGACATCGGCGGCACCTCCATCTCCGCCATCAAGCTCTCCCACGCCGTCGAGGCGGAGTTCGGCACCCCGCTGCCGATCCGCGACATCATGCTGCACCCGACCATCGAGGCGCAGGCCGGACGGGTGCGGCAGGGCGCCGGATCCCGCCCGGCCGGCGGCAGCCTGATCGAGTTCCGGCCCGGCGCCGGAAAGCGGCGCGTGGTCTGCGTCCACCCGGCCGGCGGCACCGCCTTCTGCTACCTGCCGCTGGCCGCCGCGCTCCCCGAGGACACCGGGGTGTGCGGCATCCAGTCACCCGGCATCGAGGCCGGCGAGGAACCGCTGCCCACCGTCGAGGCGATGGCGCGGACCTACCTGGAACTGGTCGCCCCCCGCCCGGACGAGACCCTGGTGCTGTGCGGCCTGTCCTACGGCGGCCTGGTCGCCCACGAGATGGGACGCCTCCTCGCCGCCTCCGGACACCCGAGCGTCACCGTGGTGCTGCTCGACACCCACGGCACCGAGGACGCCGCCGCGCGGGCCGCCATCGAACCGGTCGACGCCGCCGAGTTCCGCGACAAACTCGTCCGGTTCAACGGCATGTACCCCGGCATCGACGACGCCCAGATCGACCGCTACCACCGCATCTACAACCACAACCGGACGACCGCCCGCGACTTCGAACCCCGGCCGTCCGCCGCCCGGCTGCTGTTCGTGCAGGCCGCCGCCGACGTCACCGACGAGGCGGAAGGGGCCGCGGTGCGGGACTTCTGGCGGCGCCGTGCCGACGGCGGCTTCACCGTCGAGCCGGTCGACTGCGGCCACTGGGACCTGCTGGAAAGCGCCGCGCTGCCCAGGATCGCCCAGCTGATCGCGGCCGAACTGGCCCGCGGGCCCGCCACCCCCTCCTCCGTACCCACCGGCCCGTCCGCCGCGCTGGAGGCATGATGCGACCCGGAACCGACAACCCGGGCCACCTCGCCGGGGTGGCCCAGGGGGTGCACGAGCAGGCGCTGCGCACCCCCGGCGCCCCCGCCGTGGCCGACGGCGAACGACGCCTCGACTACGCCGCCCTGGACGCGGCCGGCGCGACGGTCGCCGAGGCGCTGCGCCGCGCCGGGGTCCGCCCCGGGCAGGCGGTCGCCGTCGCCCTGCCGCGCTCCTGGCGGCTGGTCTGCGCGATGCTCGGCATCCTGCGCCTGGGCGGCGTGGTCGTCCCGCTCGACACCCTCAGCCCGCCCGACCGCCGTCGGCACATCCTCACCGACTCGGCGAGCGTCGCCCTCGTCCACGACGGCACCGCCCCCGCCGAACTGCCTGGCGGCACCCGCGCGTTGCGCATCGGCGACCTGCTCGACCCCGAGGACGGCGCGACGGGCGAACCCGGGCCGCCGTACACCGGCGCCCCCGTCTCGTTCCTCTTCTACACCTCCGGCACCACCGGCCGCCCCAAGGGCGTCGAGGTGCGCGACGCCGGGATCCTGCGGCTGGCCCGGCCCGGCTGGATCGAGCTGCCCGAGGGCGCCCGGTACGCCTGCCTGGCCAACCCCGCCTTCGACGCGCTCAGTTTCGAGGTGTGGGTGCCGCTGCTCACCGGCGGCTGCTGCGTCGTCCTCGCCGACGAGGACGTGCAGGCCCCGCACCGGCTCGCCGCCGCCCTGCTGCGCGAACGCGTCCACACCCTGTTCGTCACCACCGCCCTGTTCAACGCGGTCACCGACACCGTCCCCGACTGCTTCGCCGGGACCCGCCAGGTGCTCATCGGCGGCGAACGGCTCAACGCCGGGGTGATCCGCCGCTGGTACCACCACAACGCGACCGCCGCCACCCGACTGGTCAACGCCTACGGCCCCACCGAGACCACCACCTTCGCGCTGTGGCACCCCATCCCCCGCGACTTCACCGGCGACTCCGTGCCGATCGGCCGGCCGCTGCCGGACACCGGGGCGGTGCTCGTCGTCCCCGGCACCGAACGCACCGCCGCCCCCGGCGAGGTCGCCGAACTCCTCGTCTCCGGCGACGCCCTCGCGGCCGGCTACCGCAACCTGCCCGAGGAGACCGGCCGCCGCTTCACCACCCTGCCCTGGTACGACGACGGCCACCGGCCCCACTACCGCACCGGCGACCTGGTCCGGGTCGGCGCCGACGGCAGCGTCGACTACGTCGGCCGCGCCGACCGCCAGGTCAAGGTACGCGGCTTCCGCATCGAACCCGGCGAGGTGGAACGGCAGATCACCGCCCACCCCGCGGTGCGCCAGGCCCACGTGTGCACCCGCCGCGACGGCGACGGCGGACCCAACGAACTCCTCGCCTACCTCGTCGCCGACGACACCCTCTCCTTCGACGACTTCGACCGCCACCTCGCCGCCCGCCTCCCGTCCTACATGCGCCCGCACCGCGTCCACCGCCTCGACGCCCTGCCGCGCAACGCCAACGGAAAGGTCGACGAGGCCGCGCTGCTCGCCCGCGAACTGCCGCCCTGGCGGCGCCCGGACGGCGCACACCGGCCCGCCACCGCCTGGCAGCGCGAGGTGCTCGCCCTCGCCGCCGACGTGCTCGGCGTCCCCGAGCCACGCCTGGACGACCGGTGGATCGCGCTGGGCGGCGACTCGCTGAAGGCACTGCGGCTGCGCTACCGGATCCGCGAACGCTGGGGATGCGAACTCCCCGCACCGCTGGTGCTCCGCGCCGACTTCGCCGAACTCGCCGACGCCGTCGCAGCCGCCCGCGGCACCGGCGGCTCCCCGTACCCGGCGCCCCCCGCCCCCACCGGGCGGCGCACCGCGCCGGCCACCGCGGAACAACAACGCCTCTGGCTCCACCAGCAGCGTTCCCCCGGCTCCCGCGCCTACCACGTCGGCCAGGCGTTCCGGCTGGACGGACCGGTGGACACCGCCGCGCTGCGCCGCTCGCTGCGCGCGCTGGTGGCCCGCCACCCCGCGCTGCGCACCGCCTTCGAGGCCACCGAGGAGGGCCTGCGGCAGATCGTCGGCGACCCCTACGACCCGTGGACCGAGCCCGACCCGGAGGCGCTGCGCGACGCCGCCGCCGGACGGGCCTTCACCGACCGCTTCTTCGCCCGCCCCTTCGACCTCGCCCGGCCCCGCATGCTGCGCGCCTGCTGGCTGCCGGGGCGGGACGGCGGCGTCCTGCTGCTGCACCTGCACCACATCGCGGTCGACGGCTGGTCGATGACGCTCCTCTTCCAGGACCTGTCCACCGGCTACGCCGCCGCCCTCACCGGGGCGGAGCCCGACACCGAGGCCGACGCGCCCACCCCCCTCGACCACGCGCTGTGGCAGGCCGACTGGTTCGCCACCCCCGCCTACCAGGACCGACGCGACCGGCTCGTCGCCCACTACACCACCTCCGACGACGGCGCCGAACCGCTGCCCGCCGCCCGGCCCCAGGACCACCCGGCCGGACACCTGCTGCACACCACCCTCGACGTGGTCCGCCGCGCCGCCGTCGACCGGCTCTGCGCCCAACTCGGCCTCACCCGCTTCCAGTTGCTCCTCGCCGTCTTCGCCTGGACCCTATACGGGGTGACCGGACGCACCCGGCCCCGGATCGCCGCCCCCGTGGCGGGCCGGCCGCTGCGCCAGTTCGAGACCGGCGTCGGGATGTTCGCCAACACCGTGCTGCTGCCGCTGACCGTCGACCCCGGCGAGGAACTGCGCGAGCAGCTGACCCGACTGGGCCAGGCCGCCGGCGAGGTGCTGGACGGGCAGGACGTGGCCCTCGCCGACGTCCTCGCCGCCCGCGCCCCCGGCACCGACAGCACGCCCTTCGACTTCCTCTTCGTGCTGGAGAACACCGACTTCGGCGCCCTGACCCTGCCCGGCTGCACCGCCCGCCCGCTGTGGACGGCGCCCGCCGAGGCCAAGTGCCCGCTGACCTTGTCGGTGATCGACCACGCCGACGGCCTCGACCTGCTGTGGGAGTACGCCGACAGCCACTTCGACGCCACCGACGCCGAGGCGATGGCCGCCCTGCTGCGGCGCGCCCTCGACCTGCTGGCCGCCCCCGAACCGGCCACCCCGGCCACGCTCGTCGCACCCCACCGCCGTTCCCTGCCCCAGCCCGGCCGCGGCGCCACCGCCCCGCTGACCTACCGCACGGTGGCCGAGGGCTTCGCCCGGCAGGCCGCCCGCACCCCGGACGCCCCCGCCGTACGCGACGGCCAACGAACCGCCAACTACGCCGAGTTGGACGCCTACGCCGCCGCGCTCGCCGCGCGACTGCGCGCCCGCCACCGGCTGCCCGCCGACAACACACCCTGCCGGATCGCCCTGTACTTCGAACCCTCCGTGGAACACGTGGTCTGCCTGCTGGCGCTGGCCCGGCTGAACGTGACCATCGTGCCGCTCGACCCCTCCTACCCGCCGGCGCTGCTGCGGCAGATCCTCGCCCAGGTGGACCCGGTGTGCGTGCTGCTGCCGCCGGGCGCCGAGGCCGCGTTCGCCCAGGTGGACCCGGGCGGCGTGGTACGCCACCCGGTCACCCTGTCGACGGAGCCCGCGCCCGCCGTGCCCCCGCACGACGGAACCCGGCCGCTGTACACCCTGTTCACCTCCGGCTCCACCGGCGTCCCCAAGGGCGTCCAGGTCCACGACCGCACGCTGTGCAACCTCTTCCAGTGGCAGGAGGGCGCCGGCGGCCTCGGCACCCCGGCGGTGACCCAGCAGTTCTCCATGCTCTCCTTCGACGTCTCCTTCCAGGAGATCTTCGGCACCCTGTGCCAGGGCGGCCTGCTGCACCTGGTGCGCCCGGGGTGGCGGCAGGACCCGCCCGCGCTGCTGGAGGCGCTGGAATCGGCCGGCGTGGAACGGATCTTCATGCCCTACGTGGCGTTGCAGTTCCTCGCCGAACACGGCGTCCACCTGGGCCGCTACCCCTCCCGGCTGCGCGAGGTGGTCACCGCCGGCGAGCAGTTGGTGTGCACCGACGCCGTCCGCCGCTGGTTCGCCGGACTGCCCGGCGCGAAGCTGTTCAACCAGTACGGCCCCTCCGAGACCCACGTGGTCAGCGCGCTGTGCCTGGACGGCGACCCGATGCGCTGGCCGGAACGCCCGGCCATCGGCCACCCCGTCACCGGCGCCGTCCTGCGCGTGGTCGACGAGGCCGGGCTGCCGGTGCCGCCCGACTGCCCCGGCGAACTGCTGCTCGGCGGCACCATGGCACACCGCTGCTACCTCGGCGACCCGGCCCTCAACGACGAGCGCTTCACCGAGGTCCCCGGCGACGGCCTGTACTACCGCAGCGGCGACCGCGCCCGCTTCGACCGCCAGGGGCTGCTGCACTACCTCGGCCGCGACGACCAGCAGATCAAGCTGAGCGGACACCGCCTCGAACTCGGCCACGTGGAAGCCGCCCTGCTGCGCCACCCCGCCGTGGTGGCCGCCGTGGTCGTCCTCGACGACGGCAAGCTGGTGGCCTGCCTCCAACTCCGCGATGCCGACGGGCCGTTGCCCACCGCCGACGACCTCTCCGCGCACCTGGCACCGCTGCTGCCCGGCTACGTACGCGTCCACCGCTACCGGCGGCTGACCGCGCTGCCGCGTACCCCCAGCGGCAAGCTCGACCGGCGCGCCGCGCTGCGCGCCACCGGCACCGACCTGCCCCGCCGCCCGGCCACCGCGACCGGCGCCACCGGGCCGGAGGCCCGACTCGCCGCCGCCTTCGAGGCCGTGACCGGCTCTCCCATCGGCCCCGACCAGACCTTCTTCGACGCCGGCGCCTCCAGCCTCGGCCTGATGCGCTTCCATCTGCACTGCGTCACCGAACTGGGGCTGCGCTTCACCGTCGCCGACCTCTTCGAACACGTCACCGTACGCGCCCTCGCCCGCTTCCTGTCCGGCCCCGCCACCACACCGGACGAAGACAGCCGCGACCACCACACCGCCACCGACGAGCCGATCGCCGTCATCGGCATGGCGGTACGCCTGCCCGGCGCCCGGGACCTGGCCGCCTTCTGGGACCTGGTCACCTCCGGCCGCCGCGGCATCGAGCACTTCGACGCGCCCGACGGCGTCGTCGGCGCCCGCAGCCAGGCCGACGGGCTGCTCGACTTCGACCCCGGCCACTTCGGGATCAGCCGCCACGACGCCCGGCTGATGGACCCGCAACACCGCCACCTGCTGATGAGCTGCGTCGAGGCGCTGGCCCACGCCGGCTACGGCGACCCGGCCGCACTGCGCGTCGGACTGGTCGCCGGGGCCGGCGAGAACACCTACTTCCAGGACATGCTCCGCGAGGCCGACCCGGACGCCCTGCCGGACCGCTTCCAACTCGCCATCCACCACGAGAAGGACTTCCTCGCCACCAAGGCCGCCTACCACCTCGGACTGACCGGCCCCGCCTTCACCACCCAAGCCGCCTGCGCCAGTTCACTGGTGGCCGTCCACCTCGCGGCCGGGCTGCTGCGCCAGGGCGACGCCGACCTGATGCTGGCCGGCGGCGTACTGATCGACACCGGCATGTCCGCCGGATACCACTACCGCCCGCAGCACATCTTCTCCACCGACGGACACTGCCGCCCGTTCAGCGACGACGCCAGCGGCACCATCGGCGGCAGCGGCGCCGGCGTCGTGGTGCTCAAACCACTCAGCCACGCCCGGCGCGACGGCGACACCGTCTACGCCGTCATCACCGGCTCCGCCGTCAACAACGACGGCGCCACCAAACTCAACTACAGCGCCCCCTCCCTCACCGGACAGCGCGAGGTCATCCGCGCCGCGCTGCGCCGAGCCGGCCGCACCGGCGCCGACGTCGGCTACGTCGAGGCGCACGGCACCGGCACCCGCCTCGGCGACCCGGTGGAGGTCGGCGCGCTGCGCCAGGCGTTCGACGTCACCGAGTCCGGGCGCTGCGCCCTCGCCTCCGTCAAGAGCCAGATCGGCCACCTGGGCGCGGCGGCCGGGGTGGTCGGCCTGGTCCGCGCCGCCCTCGCCGTCCACCACGCGGTCATCCCGCCCAACGTCGACTTCCACGCCCTCAACCCCCAGATCGGCCCCGACCCCACCCCGTTCCACATCCCGGTCCGGGCCCAGGCGTGGCCGGCCGGCCGCCACCGGGTGGCCGCGGTGAGCAGCTTCGGCATCGGCGGCACCAACGCCCACCTCGTCCTGGAAGCCGCCGAACCCACCGCACCGGCCCCCGAACCACCGCCCTGCCTTGTGCTCTCCGCCCGCAGCGAGGCCGCGCTGCGCGCCGACGCCGCCCGCGTCGCCGACTACCTGACCCGCCACCCCGAGCACTACCCCCGGGTGCTGCGCCACCTCCAGGCGGGCCGCCCGCAGCACCCCGTGCGCGCCGCCGCCGTCTGCCCCGACGCCGCCGCCGCGGTGACCTGGCTGCGCCAGGCCGCCCCGGTCACCGTCGAGCCGGCCGGCCCGCCGCTGCCGTCCGCCGGACGCACCCCCGCCCAACTGGCCGCCGACTGGCTGACCGGGGCGGCCCTCACCTGGCCCGCCGGCCCGGCGCCGGCCCCGTGGGACTTCCCGCCACCCGCGTTCGACCTGGCCGCATACGACTTCCCGCGCGCCGCCCCCGAGACCTCCGGCACCCCCCGCCGCCTCCCCGAGTCCGACTGGCTCCACCAGCCGCACTGGGCCCGGCTGCACCGCGCCGCCACCACCGCGCCGCGCACCACCCGGCTCCTCGTCATCGTCACCGGCGAACCGCTGCCGGCCCCGGCCGTCCACGCCTTCCAGGAGGTGTACGCGCGGGTGGTACGGGTCGTCGCCGCGGACGCCTTCGCCCGGCACGGGCAGGACGAGTACCGGGCCGACCCGGCCGACCCCGAGTCGCTGCGCCTGCTGCTCGACGCGGTCGCCGACGCCGGGGCCGACGGCATCGACTGGCTGCACGCGCTGCCGCTCGCGGTCACCGGCCCGGTCGGCCCGAAGGCGCTGGACCGCGCCCGCCACGCGTGCCTGGACACCCCCGCCGCCCTGGTGCGGGCGGTGGCCGCGCGCCCCGGAACGCCACCGGTGCACCCGTGGTGGCTGTCGTACCGGGCCCGCCCCGCCGACGGCCCGGTACGCCGGCCGGAACTGGGACTGCTGGCCGGAGCGGCCCAAGTGACCGCGCAGGAAAGCTCGTTGGACGGCCACTGGCTCGACCTGCCCGGCGCCGACCCGGCCGACTGGGCGGCCCCGCTCGCCGCGCTGACCGCCGGGGCCGGCCAGGACACCGCACGCGAACTGGCGTTGCGGCAGGGCTACTGGTGGCACCAGGTCACCCTCCCGGTGCCCGCCACCGTCCCCGCGCCCGACCTGCCCGCCGACGGCGGCGACCACCTGGTGCTCGGCGGCACCGGCGGCATCGGCACCGCCGTCGCCGCCTGGCTGCTGGACCACACCGACGGCCGCGTGCTGCTGCTGTCCAGAACCCCCCGCCTGCCGGACGAACTCACCGGCCACGCCGACCGCGTCACCCTCGTCGAGGCCGACCTGGCCACCACCCCGGCACCGGACCTCGCCGCCCTGATCGCCGGACACACCAGCCGGCTGCACACCGTCGTCCACGCCGCCGGCGTCCCCTCCGGCGCCCTGATCGCCACCCGCGACGCCACCGCGATGCGCGCCGGAACCGCGGCCAAGCTGGACGGCGCCCTGCTGATGGAAGAGGTGATCGCCCGCCACCGGCCGCGGCTGGCGGTCTACTGCTCCTCGATGTCGGCCCTGCTCGGCGGCGTCGGCCAGTACGACTACGCCGCCGCCGCCGGACTCCTCGACGCCTTCGCCCACCACCGTCCCGACGACACCACGGCCACCACCCGGGTCACCGTCGACTGGGACGTGTGGCGCGAGGCCGGCATGGCGCTGCGCACCTCCCGCACCGACCCCCGCCACCAGGCCCACCTCGCCGTCGGCCTCACCGTGGCCGAGGGCAAGCGGGTCCTCGCCCGGGCCCTCGGCGCGGGCCTGCCCCAACTGCTCGTCTCCGTCACGGAGTTGGAGGAGTCCCGGGTCTTCTACACCCCGCCCGCGACCGAGCCCGCCCCCGCCACCGCACCGGCGCGCCCCGCCACCACACCGGCCGGCCTGCTCACCGACTGGCTGTGCCGCTGGCTCGACGTCGACCACCTCGACCCCGACGCACCGCTGTACGACCTCGGCGCCGACTCGCTGACCATGCTCGACCTCATCAGCGAGGTCAAACGCCACTTCGACGTCGAACTCGACCTCGCCTCCTTCAGCCACCGGGTCAGCCTCGGCGAGATCGTCTCCCTGCTCGCCGGACCGGTCGCCACCGGGGCGGCGGGCTCCTCCGAGGTCACACCGGAGGTGTGGCAGGAGGGCACCGGGGACGACGTGCTCTGCCTGGTGCACCCGGTCGGCGGTGACATCCAGGCGTACCGGTCGCTGGTGGCCGCGCTCGACCCGCGGCTGACCGTCTGCCTGATCGCCGACCCGGCGCTGCGCGACCCCGCCCTGCCCGACTGGACGCTCACCGAACGGGCCCGCCGCTACCACGCCGCGCTGCTGGCCCGCTTCCCCGGCGACCCCGGCCGACTGCGGCTGGCCGGCTGGTCGTTCGGCGGCTGGGTGGCCCTGGAGATGGCCGCCGAGGCGGAGGCGGCCGGCGCCCCGGTGGCCGCGCTCCACCTCGTCGACCCGCCACCGCCCGGCTCCGGGCCGCTCTTCCAGGGCTACGACGACAGCCAGCTCGAAGCCGTCTTCGCGCACGAACTCGGCCTCCACCCGGACGCCGCCGGCGACGCCGCCAAGGGGTACGCCGAACGCCTCGCCCGCCGCTGCCGCGCCAACCTGCGCGCCCTGGCCGAACACCGGATACGCCCGCTGACCACCACCCCCAGCACCCTGTGGCTCGCCGAACACCCGGTGCCCGGCCTGCCCTCCCCGGGCACTCCCGGCGAACAACAGGCCCGCTGGCTCCCGTACCTGCCGGCCGGAACACGCCACCAGCGGCTCGGCACCGACCACTACGGCGTCGTCCGCCCCCCGTACGCGCACACCATCGCCCAGGCCCTGGGCGCCCCGTCAACCCGCCGACGTCCGACGATCGGAGATGCGACACCGTGAACCCCTACCAGGCGCTGCCGGCGCGCTCGTTCTGGCGCCCGGCCGTGGCCGAGCCGGAGCCACAGGACATCGGCGACCTGTGGGAACCCGCGTTCGCCATCGGCCAGGACGACCCGGTGCTGACCGCCGGCTCCTGCTTCGCCGCCCGCATCGGCCCGGCGCTGCTGGCCGCCGGATACAACTGGTACGACGCCGAACCCGCCCCGCCCGGGCTCACCGCGGCGCAGCGCACCGCCCGCCACTACGGCGAGTTCTCCTTCCGCACCGGCAACATCTACACCGCCGCCGTACTGCGCCAGTGGCTCTCCTGGGCCTTCGGCCACACCACGCCGCCCGACGAGGCGTGGTACGACCAGGGCCGCGCCCACGACCCGTACCGGCCGAGCGTGGAACCCGAAGGACACGCCGACGCCGAGGAGATGCTGCGTTCCCGGCGGACCACGCTGGACGCCGTCCGCCGTGCCGTCACCGGCGCGAGCTGCCTGGTGTTCACCCTGGGGCTCACCGAGGCGTGGCTCGACCGGCGGCACGGCACCGTGCTGCCCGTCTGCCCCGGCACGGTGCGCGGCACCTTCGACGAGACCCGTCACGTCTTCCACAACCACACCACCGCCGAGGTCCACCGCGACCTGACCGAGGCGGTCGCCATCGCCCGCGCCGCCAACCCCGCGCTGCGGTTCCTGCTCACCGTCTCACCGGTACCGCTGACCGCCACCGCCACCGGCGGCCACGCCCTGACCGCCAACACCTACAGCAAGTCCGTACTGCGCGCGGCGGCCGGGCAGTTGGCCGCCGAGGACGAGGGCGTCGACTACTTCCCGTCCTACGAACTCGTCACCGGCGCCCCGTTCCGTGCCGCCTTCTACGAGCCCAACCTGCGCACCGTGACCGAGGACGGCGTGGCCTTCGTGATGCGCCACTTCATCGCCGCGGTCACCGGGGCCGGCCGCGCCGCGGCACCGCGCCGGTCCACCGCACCCGTCCGGCCGCTGAAGGGAGGGGACATCTGTGACGACGCCGTCCTCGACTACTACGGCCCCCGCTAGGTTCCTGCTGCTGGGCGACTCGCACGCCGGACCGGTCGGCCGGGCGGCGAAGGCGGCCGGCATCCCGTTCCAGGGCGGACCGATCGGCGCCGGACGGGAGTTCACCGACGCCTTCTTCGAACCGCGCGAGAGGGACGTGGTCTTCCGCGGTCCCGAGGCCGAGGGGTACTACCGGGGCTTCCTCGGCGAACTCGGGGTCACCGCGCTCGCCGAGCTGACCGTCCCGCTGGTGGCCACCTTCGGCTTCTCCGCGCACTTCGTCGCCACCACCCAGAACTGGCACATCTACCGCGACCGCGACGGATCCCTGCCGCCCGCCTTCCTCGACGGCGCCCTGTTCGACGCCATCGTCCGCGCCGCCGTCCGCGACGCGCTCGCCTTCTACCGGCACGCCCACGCGCTCGGCCTGCGGGTGCTGGCCCTGATGCCACCGCAACGTGTCCCCGGCCAGGCCGACCGGGCCGTCTTCATGGCGGCCCAGGAAACCGTCCGCCGGGCCGTCACCGAGGCCGGCGCCGAGGTGGTCGACCTGCGCGCCACCACCACCGGCGCGGACGGCCTCCAGCGCCCCGAACTGTGCGAGGCCGACGACGAGATCCACGGAAACCTCGCCTTCGGCCGGCTGATCCTCGCCGAACTGCTGGCCCGCGGGTTGTGACCGCACACCCCACCCACCCCACCGGAGGAAGTCGTGGAACAGTACGAACTCGACGCCATCGCGCAGATCACCACCCAGCCCGCCCGGAAGTACCGCACCATCGAGGTGGAGACCCTCACCCCGGTCATCGGCGCCGAGGTCACCGGCATCGACCTCGCCGAGGAACTCACCGAGGAGCAACTCGGTGAACTGAGAGCCGCCTTCCTCGACCACCACGTGCTGGTCTTCCGCGACCAGGTCATCACCCCCGAGCAGCACAAGCGGCTGGCCGGCCACTTCGGCGAGCTGCGGCCGGTCAACCCGCCGCCGCCCGAGGGCGACCCGTACATCCTGGAGATCAGCACCTCACCGGAGGCCGCCAACGTAGCCGGCAACGGCTGGCACGCCGACGGCACGGCCGACGCCGAACCCTCGCTCGGCTCCATGCTCTACATCACGAAGACCCCCGAGCCCGGCAGCGGCGGCGACACCCTCTTCGCCAACATGCACCTCGCCTACGCCATGCTCTCCCCGGCGATGCGCGCCATGCTCGACGGCATGACCGCCGTCCACGACGGCATGGTCGCCTTCCAGGGGTACGAGGTCCCCGCCGGATACGTGGTCCCCAAGAACGAACACCCGCTGGTGGTGCGCCACCCGGAGACCGGCCGCAAGCTGCTCTACGTCAACAAGGCGTACACCGCCCGCATCCCGCAGCTCTCCGCCGACGAGAGCCGGGCCGTGCTCGACATGCTCTTCGACTTCATCGCCCGCCGCCCGGTGCTCAACTGCCGGGTGCGGTGGCGTCCCAACACCCTGGTGTTCTGGGACAACCGCTGCGTCCAGCACCACGCCACCTACGACTACTACCCGTTCGCCCGCTACGGCCAGCGGGTCGCCATCAACGGCGGACCGCTCCAGGGGTAGCCACCGGTGCGGGGTCAGGCCACCCGGGTCAGGCCCCGCACCAGACCACCGGCCAGCCGCACGCAGCCGTCCCGGTGACGCCGCCCGTCGCCACCGGCGTAGGCCCGCAGGCACGCGCGGACGTGCGCGTACGGGACGCAGGCGGCGTAACCGGCCGGGTCCGCCCCGGCGAACGCGGCGGCAGCGGCGGCGGCGTTGGCCGACGCGTTGGCCTCCGCGTGCACCCGGGCGTTGGCCTCGGTGTTCAGCTGGGCGTAGCTCTCGCCGTACGCGGTGGCCTCGGCCTCGTCGTAACCGCGGCTGAGGGCGAAGGCACGCGCCGCGTCGGAGGCGGTGGTGTAGGCGTCCTGGTAGGCGTAGGCCCAGCGGTAGACCTGGCGCAGCGCGGGTTCGAGCGTGGCGCGCCACACCTCCTCGGGGACGGCTTCGCCGGCCAGGGCGCGGTCGTGGAGGGCGGTCACCGCGTGCTGTGCCGCCGGGTCCTCGCCGTGGTGGCCGGCGGCCTCGGCGAGCAGCGGGCCGACGTCGCCGGAGTGCCAGTGGTGCACCACGGTGAAGGGCACCTGACGATGGCGTGCGGCCATCCGGGCGAGCTGGTCCTGTACCTGTCGCGCCCACTGTCCGGTGTCGGCGGGTGCCATCCCCTCCAGCAGCACCGCGGCGACCTGAACCGGCCAGCCCGGCAGCGCGCCGGTGACGTCGGTGAGGGGGAAGGCCCCGGCCCAGGTCCGCTCTGCCGTCATCTGTTCGGCCTCCGCGTCGGCGCGTGTGGTGGCGGGCGTCCGCGCGGCGCGGCAACGGCCGGTGCGGCACGGTCGGTGATCAGGCTACCGGCCGCGTTTGGGCAGGTCCAGGGGTGGTGCGGGGGTGGAGGGCGGTGAGTATGGTGGGCGCCCGCCGTCGCCCGAGTTGGCCGAAGGTTCGTCGTGACTTCGCCCGCGGGTACCGATATGTTCCCGGCCGGCTGGGGACACTGCCCCCGCACCACTCCGCCCAGGACGTCAGGAGACAGCACCAGATGACATCCCTCGATCGCCGCAGGTTCATGCAACTGGCGGGTGGTACGGCCGCCCTGTCCGCGCTGTCGACCAGCATCGCCCGAGCGGCGGAGATCGCCCCCGACCGCCGCACCGGAACGCTGCGCGACGTGGACCACGTCGTCGTCCTGATGCAGGAGAACCGTTCCTTCGACCACTACCTCGGCACCCTGCGCGGGGTACGCGGCTTCGGCGACCCGAGGCCGGTGTCGCTGCCGAACGGCAAGCCGGTGTGGTACCAGTCGGACGGCACCAAGGAGGTGCTGCCGTTCCGCCCGCGGGCGGACAACCTGGGCCTGCAGTTCATCCAGGACCTCAACCACGACTGGAACGGCGGTCACGAGGCCTGGAACCAGGGCCGGTACGACCGCTGGGTGCCCGCCAAGACGGCCACCACCATGGCGTACCTGACCCGCGAGGACATCCCGTTCCACTACGCCCTCGCCGACACCTTCACCATCTGCGACGCCTACCACTGCTCGCTGCTGGGCCCCACCGACCCCAACCGCTACTACATGTGGACCGGGTGCGTCGGCAACAACGGCACCGGCGGCGGCCCGGTGATCACCAACGCCGAGGCCGGCTACTCCTGGACCACCTACCCCGAACGGCTGGACCGGGCCGGCGTCTCCTGGAAGATCTACCAGGACGTCGGCGACGGGCTGGACGCCGCCGGCTCCTGGGGCTGGACCCAGGACGCCTACATCGGCAACTACGGCGACAACTCGCTGCTGTACTTCGACAACTACCGCCAGGCCAAGCCTGGCGACCCGCTCCACGAGAAGGCCCGCACCGGCACCAACGCCAAGTCCGGCCAGGGCTTCTTCGACATCCTCAAGGCCGACGTCATGGCCGGCAGGCTCCCCCAGGTCTCCTGGATCGCCGCCCCCGAGGCGTTCACCGAACACCCCAACTGGCCGGCGAACTACGGTGCCTGGTACATCTCCCAGGTGCTGGACGCGCTCACCGCCAACCCCAAGGTGTGGGCGCGCACCGCGCTGTTCATCACCTACGACGAGAACGACGGCTTCTTCGACCACGTCGTGCCGCCGTACGCCCCGCCGTCCGAGCAGCAGGGCGCCTCGACCGTCGACACCACCGGTGAGCTGTTCCACCCGACCGGCTCCGACCAGAACGTGGCCGGCCCCTACGGACTGGGCCAGCGGGTGCCGATGTTCGTGGTCTCCCCGTGGAGCAAGGGCGGCTGGGTCTGCTCCGAGGTCTTCGACCACACCTCCATCATCCGCTTCATGGAGCGGCGGTTCGGCGTCCACGAACCCAACATCTCCGCCTGGCGGCGCACCGTCTGCGGCGACCTCACCTCCGCCTTCGACTTCGACCGCACCGACCGCAAGGTGCCGCGCCTCCCCGACACCAGCGGCTACTTCCCGCCCGACCGCAACCGGCACCCCGACTACGTGCCCACCCCGCCCGCCCAGGGCGAACTGCCCAAGCAGGAACCGGGGTTGCGCCCGGCCCGGCCGCTCCCGTACGACCTGTCCGCCGACGCCCGGCTGTCCGCCGCCGGTGAGCTGACCGTCGACTTCGCCAGCCACGGCCCGGCCGGCGCCTCGTTCCACGTCACCTCGGCCGACGGCAGCGGCCCGTGGAGCTACACCGTAGAATCCGGCCGGCGGCTGACCGGGCAGTGGCACCCGGCCGCCGGCGGCGCGGGCGACTACGACCTCACGGTGCACGGCCCCGGCGGCTTCCTGCGGCGGTTCGCCGGACGCCCGGGCGGCACCGGGCTGGAGGTGACCGCCCGGCACGACGGCCGCACCGGCGAGGTGCGCCTGGTGATCGCCAACAGCGGCCCCGGCACGGTACGGGTCACCATCACCGACGCCTACGGCTCCGCCCGCCCGGCCGTCCACCGGCTGCGCCCCGGCGCCCGCACGGTGCACCTCGCGCCCACCCGGCACGGCCACGGCTGGTACGACCTGACGGTCACCTGCGACACCGACGCCCGCTTCGTCCGCCGCCTGGCCGGCCACGTGGAGACCGGGCACCCCAGCACCAGCGACCCGGCGATCGCCACCCACTGAACCGGCCGGCCCCGGAACGCCACCCGCGTTCCGGGGCCGCGCGACGGCCGGCGATGGCGCCGGACGGGCCGCCGGTAGACTGGCGCCGTGGTCGGCAAGGACGCGGGCCGACCGCCGAAAGGCACGACAGGCGTCCGGGGTTGGAGCACACCATGAACGCCGCGTCCGCCGCCTGCTTCCGCAAGGCCGCCCGGTCGGCGCCGGCCGTCGCCCTGGCCGTGGCGCTCACCTCGTGCGCCGCACCACAGCACGACGACGACGGCCCCGCCCCGCGGCCCAGCACCGCGACCCACCAGGCCGTCCGGCTGCCCCCGGTGCACGCCGGCTTCGACTACCAGATCGGCGGCCCCTACCAGCCCCCCGCCGGGGTACGCGTCGTCAGCCGCGACCACTCCGCCACCCCGGCCCGCGGGCTGTACAACGTCTGCTACGTCAACGCCTTCCAGGCCCAGCCCGACGCCGAACACCAGTGGCCCGCCGACCTCCTGCTCCGCGACGACCACGGCAAGGTGGTGATCGACAAGGACTGGAACGAGGCGTTGCTGGACATCTCCACCGCCGCCAAACGCCGCCGGATCGCCGCCAAGGTCGACGGTTGGATCGACGAGTGCGCCGCCAAGGGTTTCGACGCCGTCGAACCCGACAACTACGACAGCTACACCCGCTCCGGCGACCGGCTCACCGACGACGACGCCACCGCCTTCATCACCATGCTCGCCGACCACGCCCACGCCAAGCACCTGGCCATCGGGCAGAAGAACACCGCCGAGCTGGCCGACCGGAGCGACGAGACCCACCTGGACTTCGCGGTCGCCGAGGAGTGCGCCGAGAACGACGAGTGCGCCACCTACGCCTCCGCCTTCCACGACCGCGTCCTGGTCGTCGAATACACCAAGGCCGGCATGGCCAAGGCATGCTCCGGCTTCGGCGGCCGGCTCAGCATCGTCCGCCGCGACCGGGACGTCTCCACCCCCGGCGACCACGGGTACGAGCGCGCCACCTGCTGACGCAACGTCAGGTACGGCCGGTGACCGTACGGGCACGGCAGCCGTTCCCGTACGGCGACGGCACACCGGCTTCCCCGGCACCGCAAGAACTTGCGCAAGGACTTACCCGCGGGCGCCGGAGCTGTTACCTTCGGCCACCGGACTCCGGGGCCACCGTTCACCCCGCCGCCCCGAACAGGGCCGGCCCCGGAGTCCGTGCCGGGCACGGCGGTTCCGGGCACCGTTCGGGCGCCCGCATCGCCGCCACGGAAGACCGTTTCCCCCGGAACCCGCCCCCACCTGCGCCGACGTCCCGCTGAACCGGGCACGAACGGGCATGATCGATGCCACGTCCGCCCTGGCGAACGCGGGCACCTGCTTGTTTGAATCGACCTGGTCGAGCCCGAACGGGCATCACACCACGACCGTTCGGTAACCGGGAGCCGGAAGGAGGCGCGCCGTGGACGGGGATGAGCGGCGCCGGCGGACACTGGAACGGGCCCGCACCGAGGGCTCGGTGGACGTCGTCCGGCTCGCGGCGGAGTTCGCCGTCTCCAAGGAGACCGTCCGCCGCGACCTGGCCGTGCTGGCCGGCCACGGACTGGTGCGGCGCACCCACGGCGGCGCGTATCCGGTGGAGTCCGCCGGGTTCGAGACCACCCTGGCCTTCCGCACCACCCAGCACGTCCCGGAGAAGTCCCGGATCGCCACGGCCGCCGCCGGACTGCTGGGGGACGCCGAGACCGTCTTCGTGGACGAGGGGTACACCCCGCAACTCATCGCCGAAGCGCTCCCCGCCGACCGGGCGCTGACCGTGGTGACCGCCTCGCTCACCGTGGCCGCCGCCCTCGCCGACCGGGAACACGCCACCGTCCTGCTGCTCGGCGGCCGGGTACGCGGCGGCACCCTGGCCACCGTCGACCACTCCGCGGTGCGGATGCTCGCCGGCTTCGTCATCGACCTCGCCTACCTCGGCGCCAACGGCATCTCCCGAGGCTACGGGCTCACCACCCCCGATCCGGCGGTCGGCGAGGTCAAGGCGCAGGCGGTGCGGTCGGCCCGGCGGGTCGTCTTCGCGGGCGTGCGCGGCAAGTTCGGCGCGGTGAGCTTCTGCCGGTTCGCCGAGGTGGCCGACCTGGAGGCGATCGTCACCGACACCGGTCTGCCGGCCGCCGAGGCCCGCCGCTACTCGATGCTGGGCCCCCAGGTCATCCGGGCCGGCGCCCCCGCCGCCACCGGTTGACGCCGCGCCCGGCGCTCGTACCGTCCACGGCGGTGCCGCCGCACGCCCGGCACGGCCGCCGCACATCACGTACCCCTACCGCACACCCAACCACCCGTACCGCACAGCGAAGTGAGGAGCATCCGACGCATGCGCGCAGTCATGGTCACCGAGCCCGGCGCAGCCGTCCCGACCGAGGTGCCGGATCCGCGGCCCGGGCCGGGGGAGGTGGTGGTGCGGGTCGACGCGTGCGGCCTGTGCGGCACCGACATGCACATCCTGGACGGCGAACTCCCCTCCGCCCGCTACCCGTTGGTACCCGGACACGAACTCGCCGGTGAGGTCGTGGAGTGCGGTCCGGGGGCCACCGGGGTGGCGGTGGGGACCCGGGTCGCCGTCGACCCCAACATGCCGTGCGGCGCCTGCCATTACTGCCGCATCGGCCGCGGCAACCTGTGCGACGACTACACCGCCGTCGGCGTCACCCGGGACGGCGGCTTCGCCGAACTGGTCGCGGTCCCCGCCCGCTGCTGCCACCCGCTCCCCGAGGCGCTCTCCCCGGCCGCCGCCGGCCTGGTCGAACCGCTCGCCTGCGCCGTGCACGCCGTCGGCCGGCTGCCCCGCCGCCCCGGCGAGCACTACCTGATCTACGGCGCCGGCACCATGGGGCTGATGATGTCCGCGGTGGTGCGCCACGCCGGCGCCGCCTCGGTCTCCATGGTCGACCCCAACGAGGAACGGCTCGCCTTCGCCAAGGGGTTCGGCGCCGACGCCGTCGCCACCGGTGCCGGGATGCTCGACCGCCCCCAGGGGTTCGAAGTGGTCATCGACGCCACCGGGGTGGTGGCCGCCATCGAGGACGGACTGGGCCGGGTACGCAAGGGCGGCACCTTCCTCCAGTTCGGCGTCGCCGACCCGGCGCAGGCCGCCCGGCTCTCCCCGTTCCGGGTCTACAACGCCGAGATCGACATCATCGGTTCGATGGCCGTCCACCACGGCTTCCAGCCCGCCATCGACCTGCTCGCCGCCGGACTCGACCTCGACCCGCTGGTCAGCGACGTCTTCGGACTCGACCAGTTCGACGAGGCGGTGGCCGCCTTCCGGGCCGGCACCGGCCGCAAGATACACATCGACCCGGCGCGCCGGACGGCCGGGCCCGCCACGGCTGCGGAGGCGCGGTCATGAGCGCCCCGCTGCTGGTGACCGGGGAGGCGTTGGTGGACCTGGTGCCCGCCGCCGACGGCGACGGCAGCCGTTACGTGGCGTACCCCGGCGGGGCACCGGCCAACCTGGCGGTCGGGCTCGCCCGGCTCGGACTCCCGGTCGCCTTCGCCGGCGGCATCGGACGCGACGCCTTCGCCGCCCTCGGCGCCGACCGGCTGACCGGCGCCGGCGTCGACCTCACGCCCAGCGCCCGTACCGCCCTGCCCACCGCCCTCGCGGTCGCCGACCCCGGACCGGACGGCACCGCCTACGACTTCCACATCACCGGCACCGCCACCTTCCGCGTCCCGGCCCTCACCGACGGACTGGAACGGTACGCCGCCGTCTGCGTGGGCGGCCTGGCCGCCGTGACCGCCCCGGCCCACGACGCGGTGGCCGCCACCGCCGAGGCCGCGGCGGCGCGCTCCACCCTCGTCGTCGACCCCAACGCCCGGTCCGGCACCGACGACGAGGGCCGGGCCCGCCTGGTGCGCCTGTGCCAACTGGCCCACCTGGTCAAGGTGAGCGACGAGGACGTACGGCTGCTGTGGCCGGACGAACCGGTGGAGGACACCTGCCGCCGGCTGGCCGGGGACGGACGCCTGGTGGTGCTCACCCGCGGCGCCGACGGCAGCACCGCGTTCACCCCGGGCGGCCTGCGCGTCGACGTCCCCGTGGTCCCGGTCCAGGTCGTCGACACCATCGGCGCCGGGGACGCCTTCACCGCCGGCCTCCTCGCCCGGCTGGCCGGATCCGGCCTCCTCGCCCCGGACTCCCTCGCCGACCTGACACACCATCAACTCGACGACGCCCTCCGCCTCGGCGCCCGCACGGCCGCCGCCGTCTGCGCCCGCGCCGGCGCCGACCTCGTCGTCCCGGCGGACATCGCGGCGGACCTGGCCGGCCCAGGACGGCCTGCCGCGCACATCACACGGCGCTCACATTGATCTCACAGCGGGCACAGATCAAGATGATCATCCATCAACGGTCTTCAGGAAGGACCCACCCATGAGGCCGACCCGCGCCGCACTCCTCGTCGTGGCCGCCGCCATGACACCCGCCCTCCTCCTCACCGCCGCCCCCGCCCTCGCCACCACCCCGCCCCCCACCACCACCGCCACAGCCCCCGCCACCACCCCCGTCGACCAGATGTCCCTGGACGACCTCCGCGTGGCCGTCCTTCGCATCCTGGCCGACAACAGCAGCGGCAAGGCGGTGGTGCGCGAGGCCAACGCGGCTCTGGACGCGGGTACTCCGGAGGCGTTGCGCGCGTTCCTGGAGAGCGGTTACCGGCTGGCGCGGGCGGAGGACGACCGGGTGGCGATCCTTCGTATCCTGGCGGACAAGAGCAGTGGCAAGGCGGTGGTGCGGGAGGCCAACAAGGCTTTGGACGCGGGTACTCCGGAGGCGTTGCGCGCCTTCCTGGAGAGCGGCTTCCGGCTCGCCCGGGCCGAGGACGACCGCGTGGCCATAGCCCGGATCCTCGCCGACCCGAAGAGCAGCGACGCCCTGCGCGCGGCGGCCGGCAAGGCCATCGACGGCACCCCCGAGGAACTGCGGCACTTCCTGGAGGTCGGGCAGTACCAGGTCAAGCGCTGACCTCGGGGGCGGGCCGCCGCGCTCACCACACGGAGAGCGCGGCGGCCCGCCCCCTTCGCCCCTCCGTCCCTCCGCCCGGCGCGGACCGGCGACATGTCGCTCACCCTCGGCAATGGCCACGTCGTTGATGGCCCCACAACGCGTTGCCCTAGGCACGCCACCGCTGGCCCTTCGCCTCGTGATACGCGTACCGGAACCGCACCGCGCTGCGGTCGCCGTGGAAGTCCCACAACTCCTTCCGCAACGCGTACTCGAGTTCACGCGACCACTTCTCCCGCAGGAACGTCACGACGGCATCCCGACCGGTGATGTATCGATCACGGTTGCGGTTGCAGTTGCGCCACACGGGGTCCGCCGTGCCCGTGAGCGCGACTTGCTCCGGGTTGAGGGTGTTCCACGCCTCATCGGCCGCGTGAGCCTTACGGTGGGCGCGGGTCGTCATGGCGGGCTGCTCTCGTCGCGACGCGGAGGACGCGGGTTCTCCGTTACCAGCACGCGGGCGGCCAGGGGGTCGGTGCCGACGACGGTGACGTGCCAGCCGCGCTGGGTCAGGCCCTGTTCCAGGTCGCGGGTGATCTCCGGCATGGGGGCGGGGTTCTCGGTGGCGACGTCCAGGTCCTGGCTGAGGCGGTCGACCAGGCCGTGGGCCTGGACGGCGTAGCCGCCGGTGATCACCAGGGGTTAGGGGGTGCCGATGGCCAGGACGTCGGCGAGGAGCCGGCGGTGCAGGTCGCTGAGGTTCACGCGGCGGTGGCCGCCCGGTGGGCCAGGAGGGGGAAGGCGTTCTCCCAGGCGGTGCGGATGTGCCGGCTGACCAGGGTGCGCAGCACCGGCCACTGGTCGAGGAGCAGGTCGCGGTCGAGCAGCGCGGTCCGGTCGTCGTGCCGGCCCTCGGCGAGCACGGTGCGGTACAGGCTCATCCGCTGCCGGGGCCGGTCCAGATCCAGAGTGCGCAGACCCGACCAGGCGATGTGCAGCGGCAGGTCGACCCGGCCATGCCGGGGACCGGCCAGGTCCTCCAGGCGGGCGGGCAGCCGACCGGTGTACCGGGCGCGCAGCACCTCGGCGGCGGACGGGAACGCGGCGGCGGACGACGACTGGACCATGCCACGATTCTGGCACGCACCCGGCGAGGCAGGAGATGTTCGGCGTATCCGCACCATGAGAACGGCGAAGGGTCCTGGTCGCAGGACCGGCACACAAGGACCCGGCCCTCGGCGAGCAGCGGAGTCGAACGGGGCCGACCGGGTGTGCTGCCCCAGGGCACAGCTTGAGGGGTGGCCCGGCGACGGCCCGGAACCCCGGCCGGGTGCGGCCAGTGTCATCGATGTGCGCGTTTCCCTGGGACAGCCGCCGCGGTCATCCGGCAGGCCGAGCGGCGGGAGGCGGGGGAGTGCCTCCGTGCGGAGCGGATTGGCGCGCCGGGTGTGGGCGACGACGCCGTGAACGGCGACGCTGGCGTCTGCTCCGGCCCGCAACCCCGCCCGGCTGTCAGCGCGGCGTCGGTGTGCCGGAGCGTTTGGCGCCAGGGGCACGACTCGTTCCCTGACTTGCGGAAAGCGTTGTTCACCGCGCAGGGGGTTGTTCAGTGAACATCACGGTGAACGCCCCGGCGTAGAGGGACGAGCGCTCCGGCCGGTACGACAGGACCACGCCGCAGCGGCTGCCCCGGAAAAGCCGAGCCCGCCTCCTTGTCGTTCTCGGCATCCGCTGCCGGTCCGTCTGCGGCGCACGCATCCACTCTGTTTTCCGGCCCGTCCCCGGCGGCACGCGCTTGTCTGCGCCGGGCGTCGGGCGCTTCCCAGGAGAAGGGGCACCGCGCATGATGAAGGACCCGGACAGCGCCTCGCGTTACCGTCGGCGGTGGCGCCGAGGCATCGTGGCCGTGCTGGCTTCGCTGACCGCCACCGCCACCGCCACCGTCGGCCCGGACATCCACGTCAAAGCCGGCCGCACCCTCTACTCGGTGCCCTGGAGCTGATCGGCCGGCGCGTGGACGTCCGCTCCACCGCGACCATGGTCCAGGTCTTCCACGAGAGCGAGCTGGTCAAGACTCACGTCGCCCTTGACCAGGGCAAACGCACGGACAGAGGCGACTGTCCGCCGGTGAAGTTCGCCTTCCGGATGCTAGCCCCGCTGCCAGATCCGCAGTGGCCCGATCGCCTCGAACCCGTGGCGGACGGCGGTATTCAGATCCTCGCCGTGCTCGTAGCCGACTACGGGCAGGGCCGGGAACAGCCAGTACACCGCGTCCAGCACCGCCGGCCAGGCCGCGTCGCTGCCGCCTTCCAACGCGAAGACGTTGGAGATCCCGACCACGTGGCCGCTGCGGCTCGCCACAGCGCCGGAAACCACGCGACCGTCGTCGCGCCGGCCGGCGAGCACGAATGTGGCCGCATCGTCGAGCAACTCGGGCCGGAACAGGTCCGCGTTGCTCCCGCCGTCGTCCCAGGCGAGTGCCCAGGCCCGCAGCATCTCCGGACTGTCGACCACGCCCCAGGCAAGGTCCGGCGCGGCGGCTGGAGCGCTCGCCGGACGGTGGATCCACTGCGCGTCGAACAGCACCTGAAAGCCTGCCGGCGTGAGGTCGAGGTCGGCGAAGCTGTCCTTGACACTGGCGCCGGGCACCCCAGTATCGATCCGTGCCAGCAGATCGGCTCTATCGGCGCCCGGCACCAGCGTCACCGCGTCGGGGTAGTACAGCGGCGTCCGGACCGGAGCGGACCATGCCTGCCGCCCGAACGAGCTACTCAAACCGTGCGATCGGCTCATCACGGCGCACCACTCGGCGTTGTTGCGGGCGGCCGCCTGGACCAGAGACTGCTTCGTCATTGTCACGAATGCGGATCATGCCCGCCGCGGCCAGCGCCGTCGAACAGATTTGCCGCGGCCGCGGCGTGGATGCTCCGCCCGCCTGCCAGCACCTGGGGAATGACGTGACCGTCGACAGGGACCGCGCAAGGCGTGCGCCGGGTACTCAAGGCGGTGCGCCGCCTGCCGGCGCCGGCTAGATGATCAATTCCAAGGGGTTCAGTGGTCGTAGGCGGTGAGCGCGCGCGGCGACGCCCTGCCGGACGCCTACGCCAACTCGCTCTACCGCGCGTTCAAGAACCACCGTGACGGCAACCCGCTCGCCTGCCACGTCGACGCGGCGCCGGTGACGGGTTCCTGCTCGACCCGCTCTTCGCCCTGGACCGCCGACCGCGCCCCTATAACAAGTACCTGGCCTGGGAGCTGGACCGGTTCCCGCTGCCCGGCTGGGAGAGCGCCGTGGACACCGTTGCCCGGATCACCGCGACCCGCGAAGAGCCGCTGCAGCAGCGGCTCTTCGCCCGGGTCGAGGCGGTTGCCCGGGCCGCCGGCCATGCGGCGGTGCTGGACGCCTGGGGCGAGGACATGCTACTGATGCGGCCCAACCCGGACTCCCCGGCTCACCGGTCCTCCTGACCTTCGGGGCGCCGAGAGTTCGGCGCGGCTACTTCGCCCAGCGTCCCATGTTCGGCGCGATGCCGATCAGGCACTCGATCTCGGTCTGGAAGCCGATGAGGGCGTAGGCGGTCAGGCGCAGGTGGCCCTCAAGGCAGACCAGGTCGTCCTGCCTCTCACCGACGAGGATGAGCGGAGGAAACTGCTCTCCCGTGAGGAGTGCCTGGGCCGCGTCGACAAACGGTTCGTTGGAAACGTCGAACGTCCGTAGCCCTGCCTTGACGCGTGCAGCAGCGTCGGTCGGCCGGCGGCTACCACCCGACAGTTCAACCCAGTAGGAATAGTCGAGGTAGCGCACGCAGGCCGCCTCGTCGGCGGACAGGAGTGCCCTGGTCCACGTGACCTGAGTGGGGAAGTTCTCGAACAGATCGCGGTTCTCGCCGTACCCGCGCGTCGCAGCGAGCAGAGCGCGACGTGCGAAGTTCGCTCCGGCGTCGGCGAGGTCTGGATGCGTCAGCAACTGCTCGGCCTGCCCGGCCACCGCAAGTTGGGACCGGAGGTTTTGGCCGAACCTCTGGCTGGACAGCTCGCCGCGCAAGAAGCAGGCGACCATCTCGTCCTCACTGCTCACGCCCAGTACCTGCATGACCGTCAGCATAGGGTCCACCTCGTTCGCCCTGCGCCGGCCTGGCAACCGTGTCACTCCGCGCCATCCAGCCCACCTGGCCAAGCCAGCGGTCGAACCGGGTAAAGCGGTTGAGAACGTCCTCTCAAGACCGACAAGCAAGCAGGCTGGGCACCAGCTCTGACCAGGTGATCATTTTCAAGGGGTCGCTGGACAGCCAAGGGCCATTTCCTCCGGCGGATCAGCCTGGGAGAGTGTGGCTATGAGTGACGTGGTTATCCGTCGAGCAGAATCCGATGACGCGCCCGCGCTGGCAGCTATGCGCTGGCGGTTCAAGGTGGAGGACGGCGGAGACGAAGTCCCGCAGGATGAGGAGGAGTTCACCGCTGAGTGCGAGCAGTGGCTGCGTTCCCGGATGGCCGGGCCGTGGCGCGTCTGGATCGCGGAAGTGGGCGGTCGGCCCTGTGGCCACGTGTTCGTGTGTCTCGTGGAGAAGGTCCCGAGTCCCTATCCGGCTTCCGATGCGCTCGGTTACGTGACCAACTTCTACGTTGTCCCTGAACAGCGCGATCGCGGTCTGGGCAGGGCCCTGCTCGAAGAGGCCACCGGCTATGCGCGCGCTCACGGCCTGGACACGTTGATCGTGTGGCCGTCCGAGCGCAGCGCGCCGCTGTACCGGCGCTGCGGATTCGACCGCCCGGCCGAGCTCCTCGAACAGCCCGTCGCTCCCAGCTGAGCGAAGTTCTGGTAGTGACTGCGCGGACGATGCGAGGGCACCCACGGTCAGTCTGTGACGAACGACCTGGACGCCCTCGCGACCGCACTCCATGTGAAGACCGACGGGCCTGCTGAAGGCCTCGCCGCAATTCGCCCCGCACCGCCCGGCCGTGGGCATCGTGCCGCGGCTCGGCGACGCCGAGCTGGTAACACTGGCGATGATGCAGGCGATGCTCGGCTTCACCTCCGAGGCCCGCTGGCTGCGCCATGCCGGCGCCCAAGGAGATCGACGCGGATCCGGTGCCCGCCCGAGAGCCTCCCCGCCCGCTGACCGGGTTGCAGACCGAGTCGCCGAATCCGATCGCGTGCCAACTGGGCGTGTTCCGGCCCGGGTTGAGATGGGCGGCGAGCCGAAGGTGATCCTCGATGCTGAGGCCGGCGTAGGTGGGGGTGTCCTGGGCGACGAAACACACCTTCGCCAGCTGCGCCGCGCCGTCGGCCGGGAGGCTGCCGCACACCTCGATGGCGCCCGAGGTCGGTGTCAGCATGCCGGCGGCGAGGTTCTGTGGCGTGGACCTCCCGGCTCCGTCGGGGCCGACCAGCCCGACGACGCGACCGGCCGGGACGTCCAGCGTGCAGTCCGACAAGGCCCGGCGCTGCTTGTACCTCGTGCCCCGCGCTTGGGCCCGCAAGACGGCGGTCACGCTGTGTCCTCCTGAGTGGTGGTCCGAAAAGCCGACCGTGCACCGGGTCTCGCCGCTTCCGGGTGCGTCGGGACCGGCCGCTACATCGGCCGACCGGCTCGGCTCCAGCGCCGTCGCCGTCAACGTTTTCGCAGGTCGGGCCGGTGTGGCGGCCGGCCGTCGGCGGACGGGGTGAGCCGCTCCCCCTGCGGGCGTACGGCCGCAGGGGGACTCCCGGCGGGTGGGGGACGGCTACGATCCCGGTGTGGATCGAGCGATGCCGCGTCCTCCGTGGCCGAGACGGCTGCCGTCGCCGGTGTGGTCGGCGCTGACCTGGTGCGCTGCCGCTCTGTTCGCGCTCTTGCTGTTCGTCACCACGACCAGTCGGATGGGACCGCTCCCGCTGCCGTCCCACGAGTCCGTCTCCGTGGGCGTCCTGCCCCGGGAGGCGATGGCCGTCGCGTCGGCGCTGGCCCTCGGATGGGCCCACCGTCGGCCACTGCCGGTGTTCGGGGTGCTGCTGGCCGAATCGTGCGCGGCGGCCGCGGTCGGCGCGAAGACCTGGCCGTTCTTCCTGGTGATGGCCGTCCTGGTCGGCTACCTCGCGGCCACTCGTCCGCGCCGTACCGCCCTCGCGGCCGCTTGCGTCGAGCTGGCCGCCTGGCCCTGCCAGTGGTGGGCGATGGACCAGGCGCAGGAGGCGCTCAGCGACTTCCTCAGCATGATGGCCGCCCTCATCGCGGTGGTCGCCATCGCCTGGCTGACCGGCAACTCGGTACGCCGGCAACGGGATTACGGCCAGGCACTGCGCACACAGGCGTTGACGGCCGAGCGGCTGCGGATCGCCCGGGAGGTGCACGACATGGTGGCGCACAGCATGGGCGTCATCGCGATCCAGGCCGGCGCGGCAGGCCTGGTCCTGGACACCCGGCCGGAGGACGCACGCAAGGCGCTCGACGCCATCGAGACCACCAGCCGCGAGACGCTGGCCGGACTGCGACGCATGCTCGTCTCGCTGCGCCGAGCCGACGACGACACGGCAACGCCGCCTGCGGCAGTGGGCCTGGAGGCCGTCGACCGGCTGGCCGAGACGACGACGGACGCCGGAGTACGGGTCGAGGTGCACTGGCAGGGCGAGCGCCGGCCGCTGCCACCCGAGGTCGACGTGGCCGCCTTCAGGATCATCCAGGAGTCGGTCACCAACACGGTGCGCCATTCCGGCGCCCGGCACTGCCAGGTGTCCGTGGACTACGGGGACGAGGAGTTGGCCGTCGAGATCGTCGACGACGGACGCGGGGCGGGCCGGGCCGGCGCGCGAGCAGATGTGCGGGCCGGTGCCGCTTCGGGGTCAGGATACGGGATCTCCGGGATGCGGGAACGGGTCGCCTTGCTGAACGGCCTGTTCAGCGCGGGCACCAGGCCCGAGGGCGGCTTCCGAGTGGCGGCGCAGCTGCCGCTATGACGATCCGAGTGGTACTGGCCGACGACCAGGAACTGGTGCGCGCCGGACTGAGCATGGTCATCACGGGCCTCCCTGACCTGGAGATCGTGGGTGAGGCCGGAACGGGCGCCGAAGCCGTCCGACTGGCCGATGAGGTCCGACCCGACGTCGTGGTGATGGACATCCGCATGCCCGGTACGGACGGCATCGAAGCCACCCGGGCCATCACCGCGGATTCCCCGACGCCACGCGTCCTCATCCTCACCACCTTCGACGACGACGAGAACGTCTACGCCTCGCTGCGCGCGGGTGCCAGCGGGTTCCTGGTCAAGGACATGGCGTTGGTGGACATCATCGCGGCGATCCGCGTGGTCGCGGCCGGCGATGCCCTGATCGCGCCGAGCGTCACCCGCCGCCTCATCGAGGACTTCGCCGGGCGCCCGGCGCCCGCCCGGCAACATCGACGGCTCGACGGCATCACCGGCAGGGAACGCGAAGTGCTGACCCTGATCGGGCGCGGCCTGTCCAACAGCGAGATCGCCGAGGAGCTTTTCATCGGCCCCGCCACCGCCAAGACCCATGTGGCACGGCTGCTGACCAAGCTCGACGCCCGCGACCGCGTCCAACTCGTCATCGCCGCCTACGATGCGGGCCTGGTGTCCCCGTCCGGCTGAGCCTGTGTGAACGGGGACACCGCGCGCGGCGCTACGGGAGCTGGACGGCGACTTCCGGCTCGTCCGGGGACGGCCCGTCCAGCAGTGGCTCCGGTTCGCCCTTCAGTTGAAGATCGAAGAAGTCCCCGAGGTACGTCCGGGTGATCGCCAGCCCGCGCAGCGGCGCGATCGCCCCGGGCGGGCTGGGCCGGCCCACCGCCTGGGAGAGCAACGGCAGGTCGCTGAACGTGCCGTGCTCGGCGCCGGCAATGGTGAGCCGGCGCTTCCAGCCGTCCAGGCTCGTCCAGGCGTCGTCCCAGCTGGAATCCATGCCCGGGCTCTCGTCGGACTGGGCGCCGAACAGGAGGAAGGGCCTGCCGTCCAGACCGGTGGTCGGGACCGGCACCTGGAAGGTGCCGTCCATGTTCACCCCGGCCCGCACCCGGCGGTCGGCAGCCATGGTCACGGCGGCGGCGTCGCCGCCGATGGAGTGCCCGGCCATGCCGATCCGTCGCCGGTCGATCAGATGGGCGTAGGACCAGGGTGAGTGAGCGGACGTCAGCCGGTCGATCACGAAGGAGGCGTCCTTCGCCCGGCTCTCGGCGACGGCCGGCAGCCCGCCCGTCGGTGGCTGGTCGCAGATGGCGCAGGGCAGGGTCTGTCCGTCGGGGAAGGTGACGCCGGGGGTCTCGTAGGTGTGGTCGATCAGTGCGACGACGTACCCGCGGCTGGCCAGGTCCTCGGCGACGCTGCTGAACAGCGCCCGCGGGAGGGTGAAACCGGGTGAGAGCAGCACCAGCGGGAACCGCCCGGGCGCCGGGCGCGCATCCGTCCGCGCCCAGGCGCGGACGGTGGTCAGTGCCTCGGGTGGAATGCCGGAGCCCGGGGCCTTCTCCTGGAGGAACAGCCGGGCCTCGTCGGTGGTCATGTAGGAAGCGGGCACCCCGCTCCCAGGCCGGGCCGGGTAGTACATCGACACCATCAGCTGCCGCGCTCCCGCCGACGGCACCCAGGGGTCCCGGCGATGCTGGTCGACGAGGTGCAGCAGGTCCCGGCCGACCGCGTACGGGCCGGTCGGACGAGGCAGCTCAGCCGTGAAACCAACCGGCGCCGGGCCGGCGGAGGCCTCGGCGGACGGCGCGGCGGCGAAGGCGGGTGCCGCCGCGGCAATCGGCAACGGCAGAACGAGGGCGAGCGCGGCGGCCACAGCCGCGCGGCGGATACTGGTCATGCCCCAGAAACTAGGTCGCAGCCAGGCGCCTGACGTCAGCTCAGGAGTGGACAGCCGCATCCGCTTCCGGGCGGATCCGCCGTCCCCTCGCAGGCCGACCGAACCCGGTACTGCCGGTCGGAGCAGTACGACGAGCTGTCCCGGCGCGCGTGCAATCCATAGGGCGCGGGGGCCACCGCGAAATCATCGTGGCCGGTGAAGGGCCCGGTGACCAGCAGGACGCTGTCCCCGTGACTCAAGGTCCTCCCCGCGCCCACGGGGGTTGCCCGGTGCGCCGCGGCGTCTACCGATTCAACCCGCCGTCGTCCCCGCGCCCGCGAGGATTCCCCACCCGGCACAACGCGGCTCACCACCACCGTCGACCCGGCGGAATGGCTGTGCTCCACCGCCTCCGTCACCCCCCAACCGGCGGACCGCCAACCCCCCCGCCATGCCTGAGCTACCACCCCGCCCCGCTGAAGACATCGACGTGCCGGAGCACGAAGCTGTCATGTTCCCGCCATTGCTGTTTCACGTCGGGCGCGCCTGCTGGTGAGTGCGGTCGGGCGGGCCCACCATGGGCGGCGCCCGTTGTCGAGGTGCCGAGGAGGCGTCCGCCATGCGTGTGCCCGTCAAGCGCGGCGGAACCGGGAGAGCCCTGCGGGGTGCCGGGGTCGTCGTCGCTGGTGTGTTGTTGGCTGCCGGGTTGAGTGGCCCGCAGGACGCGACCGCCCGTCCGGTGGTGCCCGCGCCCACCGCGCCGGCCCGCGGAACCGTGCCGGGGCGGGCCATCGGCACGCATGCTGTCACCGCACGTGACCGTGCCGCCGTCGAGCGGTTCCGGCGGCTGCGCGGCGGAGCGGGCGCGCTGCGTCCGGCGGCGAGCACCAATCACAAGTGGTGGGGGACCAAGGTGGCCGCGGGCGGTGCGGGCGTCCTGGGGTTGAGCGCCACCCAGACCCTCGACCCCGCGCTCACCCTCAGCGACGCCGACGACGTGCTCTACGCGCCCACCTTCAAGCCCGGCCCGGGTGCCTGCATCGAACTGGTCACCGTGCACACCGACTCCGGTGCCGAGATCTGGGCCTGGGACTGGTGCACCAACTCCGGGACGGACATCGGCGCCACCGTCACCGTCGAGGACGCCTTCCTCGCCCGCTACGGCACCACCGTGGGCGGACGCACGGCCTACAGCGCCAAGGTCGAGCAGACCGACGCGACCAGCAACACCTGGACCGCCTACCTCTACGACTACTCCGCCGGCGTCTGGCGCACCTTCTTCACCAGCAACGGCACCGACCACAGCGGCGTCGCCTACGGCTGGGACATGTTCGAGTACTACTCGGCGGTCGATCCGGCCACCGGCAACGTCCAGGTCTGCGACGACCTGGCGGGGCGGACGGTGGAGAGCGGCGCCACGCAGATCCGCGACGCCGCCGGTTGGTCCGCGGCCGTCCCCGCCAACTCCTCCGTCTTCCCCAAGCCCGCCATGGACCCGGCCGGTTACCTGTGCGCCGGCATCCACAGCCAAGTGGTCACACCCAACAGCGACTGGCGGGTCACGGTGAGCTGACCAACCGTCAGACATCACACGTCAAAAACGCCGCACGAACGGATCCGACCCGGCCAGATACGGCGGCCAGGAAGACAAACCGTGGGCCGACGGGTCCCCGGCGGACACGAACGCGGCCACCGCACCGCCGAAGGCAGCGGCCAGTTCCCGGTCGCCGTCGTCCACCGGGCCGAGCATCGGCGCCACCGCGAAGGCATCCAACGTGCCGAACAGGAATGGCAGTTCGGCGCAGTGCGTGGCGCCCAGCCCCGCCTCGTCCACCGACGGACGGCGGGCGAAACGGTACACGTACGCCGGGTGGTCACCTGCCGCGCACCGGGCGGCGATCTCCCGGACGCCGTCACCGAAGACCCGGTCGGTGACGGCGTCGGTGAGCACCCGCGCCGGGGTCGCCCCGGGCCGCCGGGCCGCGTACGAGGCGTAACGGGCCTCGGCGTCGTCGCCCAGCGAAGCGAGCACCTCCTCGCGGCCGAGTGCCTGCACGGCCGGGTTGAAGGCGAAGAACGCCGTCATCTCGTCCTCGGTGCTGCCCAGCAGCACCCCCTTGCCGTCCAACGCGCCGTCCGCCACCGCGGCCATGGCGGCACGCGGCACACCGGGGCCGCCGAGCACCGGATACATCGGCGGCGCCACACCACCGGCGCGCTCCGCCATCAGCCGCGCGTACCCGGCGAGCAACTCCTCGACCGGCCGGGCCCGCAGCGCCGCCCCCGGGTCGGCGTCCCCCTCGACGCCGAGGATGCGCAGGAAGTCCGCGGCGGCCCCGTCCGCCTCCGCCGGCTCCTGCGGTGCCAGATCCCACGGCCCCGACTCCGCCACCACCTGGTGCACCAGCGGCGCGGTCGCCGGATCCACCGCGAGGTGGAGCGCGGAGAACGCCCCGGCCGACTGCCCGCCGACCGTCACCCGTCCCGGGTCACCGCCGAACGCCTCGATGTTGTCACGCACCCACCGCAGCACCGCGCCCTGGTCCAGGCAGCCGGCGTTCTCCGCGCCGATGCCGGGAAGCCACAGGTAACCCAGCGGCCCCAGGCGGTAGTTGGCGGTCACCACCACGATGTCACCGAGGGCCGCGAGCCGCCCGCCGTCGTACCAGTCCCAGCCGCCGCTGCCGCTGGTGAAGCCGCCGCCGTGGAACCAGACCAGCACCGGTCGCCGCACCGGATCGCCCGGCGGCGCCCACACGTTGAGGTTCAGGCAGCCCTCCTCGTCCCAGTCCGGCACCCTGGCTCCCATCACCGCCTCCAGCCGGGACGGGTTCTGCGGCACCGAAGGGCCGGGGCGCGCCGCGTCGTACGTACCTTCCCACCCCGGGTGCGGCCGGGGCGCGGCGAACCGCAGCGCGCCCACCGGCGGGGCGGCGTACGGCACACCACGGAAGGCCGCCACCCCGTTCTCCTCGCGCACCCCGCGTACCGGGCCGTACTTCGTGGCCACCACGGGCCGTTCTCGCGTTTCGCAGTCCATACCCCTGCATACCTCGCGCACCGCCCTTCCCGCCAGGACCGACGTCACCCGGCCGCCCCGCCGGAACGGGTACGTCAGGGAAACGTCAGCGAGCCCGCCGGGCGCTTGAACCGCCCGGCCCGGTCGGCTTCCATGGCGGGGTGAACAGCGGTCCGCGCCACGACGACCGGCCACCGAGTACGGGTGCCGCCGTCGATCCCGCACGCCGTCCGCGCCCGGTGAACTGACCCGGGGGCGGCGTCGCCGCATCACTTCGCTTCACATCACCACACACCACCACGCCGGCCGACCGCGCCCTGCCTTCCGCGGGCCCGGCCTGCCCGTATCCCATATCCCGCACTCTGGACGAGGACCCATGACCCGCTCACCCCTGCCGTCGCGTACCGCCCTGGTCACCGGAGCCGCCTCCGGCATCGGCTGGGAGACCGCCCGTCTCCTGGCCGCACAGGGCTGCACCGTGCTCGTGCACGCCCGGGACGCCGTGTCCGCCCGCGACGCCGTCGACCGGCTGGTGGCCGCCGGCGCCGACGCGGACCGGCTGGAGCCCGTCGCGGCCGACTTCACCCGGCTCGCCGAGGTCGAGGAACTGGCCCGGGTCACGGCCGCCGTCCACCCCGTGCTCGACCTGCTGGTCAACAACGCGGCGGTGGCCGCCCCGGAACGCCACACCCTCACCGGGGACGGACTGGAGATCTCCTTCCAGGTCAACTTCCTCGCCGCCTACCTGCTCACCCGGCGCCTCGCCGGCCCGCTCACCGCCCGCCCCGGCAGCCGCGTGGTCAACGTCTCCTCCTCCATGCACCGCACCGCCTCCATCGCCTGGAACGACGTCAACCGGGCCCGCCGCTACTCCCGACTCGCCGCCTACGCGCAATCACAACTCGCCCTCACCGTCTTCACCCGCGCCGCCGTCCCCGCCGACTCCAACTGCACGGCGGTCAGCGTCCACCCGGGCATCTGCGACACCGCCCTCCTCCCCCTCTACGCCCACGAAGGCGACCCCGCCGCCGACGGCGCCGCCCACGTCGTACGCCTCTGCGACCCCGCCACCGACATCCGCCCCGGCACCTACTACGACCGCACCGCCCCCTCCCCGGCCGCCCCGGTGGCCACCGACGACCGCACGGTGCGCCGCCTGTGCAAACTCGCCGACCGGCTCGTCGCCCGGGCGGCGTGAACGGGGGGTTACGGTCGTCGCCGACCCGCCCGGTTGTGAGCGCTCACCGTCCCCCCCGACGCCCCTGCCTTCCGTGCTTGCGGCCGACCACCACCGCACCGAGCGGCGGTTGTGCGCGCTCACGAACCCGGCGGCCCCCTCACACCCCCCGCGTCCGCAGCCATCCCGATGCCCCCCACCGCCTGAGCCCGTCGTCGGGGGGCATGCCCGAACGGCACTTGGCGGGCGGGACGTTCGGCCCTGGTGGGGGTGGGTGGGGGGTGGGTTGGGTGTCGGGGGAGGACGGTGGTGGATGCGTGGAGGTGAGTGGTGATCGGTTTGGTGGGGCATGGGGGTTTGAGTGCGGGGGTGTTGGAGGTGGTGGCGCGGGAGTTGGAAGGGGCGTTGGAGGGGGTGGCGCCGGTGGGGGATCCGGTGGTGGTGAGGGCGGCGGCGAGGTTGCCGGTGGTGGCGGGGAGGGCGGCGCGGCGGGTGGGGCGTCCGGTGGTGGTTGTGTTGCCGGCCCGGGGGAGTCTGCCCGAGGGTGACCGGCGTGCCGCCGGTGAGTTGTTGGCCCTCGCCGAACGCGTCCATTTGTTGCCGTACGACCCGGCTGTGCGGCAGGACCGGGTCGCCGCCGACGAGCAACTGGTGCGTTGTTGCCGTCAGTTGGTGGCGGTGTGGGACGGTTCGCCGTCCGACGGGCGGGATGCCACCGCGCATCTGGTCGCGTTCGCGGGTGGGCTGGGGAAGCCGGTGCGCGTGGTGTGGCCGGCCGGAACGGTTCGGTACGCGGGGTGCGGCGGGGCCGGGAAGGGCGCCCGGTGAGCCGGGGTCCGGCGGCGGGGAGGGCGTCCGCCGCGACCGCGTGGGCGCTCGTGGTCACCGGGTGCTCGGGCTGATCGCCTCGTTCGTGATCACCGTCGACAAGCTGGAACTCCTGCGCGACCCGCACTTCCGTCCGGCCTGCACCATCAACCCGGTGCTCTCCTGCACCGACGTCATGGTCAGCGCCCAGGCGTCGGTGTTCGGGTTCCCCAACCCGCTGCTGGGACTGGCCGGTTATCCGGTGCTGGTGGCCACCGGTGCCGCGTTGCTGGGCGGGGCGCGGCTGGGCAGGTGGTACTGCCTCGCCCTGGGCGCCGGGACGCTGCTGGGTGCCGGGTTCTGCATGTGGCTGATGTCCCAGGCCCTCTACGCCATCGGCGCGTTGTGCCTGTGGTGTTGCCTGGTGTGGGCGGTCACCGTCGTCGCCTGCTGTGTGAGCGCGCACCACATCGTCCGTCGCGGTCTGCTGCCCACGCCCCGCCGGTTGGCCATCGCCGTGCTGGAGTTCCCGTGGGCCGTGCCGGTGGTGTGGTGTGGGACGGTGGTGGTGCTGGTGGGGTGCCGGTTCTGGTTCTACTGGCGGACGTTGTTGTGAACCGTGTCGTGGTGACCGGTGCCGTGGTGACCGCGCGCCCCGTCCGTCACGTCAGCGCACCAGCCCGCGGCAGACCTCCGTCCAGTCCACCGGCAACCGCAGCGCCGCACCCGGGGCGCACACCGCCGTACCGCCGGCGTCCCACCACCCGTCCGGGGCGCGGCGGACGGGCCCGGGGTGCCGGTGCCGGGACCCCGAGCGGTGGCGGCGCGCCGGACGGCCGTGTTGGCGCGCGGAAACCGGCAGGCGCCGCACCCGGGCACGGGACGGGAACGCGGACGCGGACGGCGACGGCACCGGCTGCGGCGTCACCATCCCGGTACGCGCCGCACCCGGCCGGATCACGGCCGGCGCCACCCGCACCCGCACCGGCACCGGATCCGGACGCACCGTGGCGCACCCCGACAGCGACACGACGACAACGGCGGCGAGCAGCAGCGGACGGCACGGCATACCCACACTGTGCCGGGCCCCACCACCGCGTCCGAGCACGCCGCCTCCGGTCGCACCCGCATGGCGGACCGGCCCGCCCGCCGTTCAGCCGCCCGCCGTGACCTCCTCCAGACCGCCGCGCAGGCAGTCGGCGAAGACCGCCGGGTCGGGGACGACGAACGGGTCGATGCTGAGCACCACATGGCAGGTGCCGCCGTACGACACCGTGGTCGCGGTCAGCGCGGCGCCGAGCGTGGGGGCGATGCCGTAGATCTCGGTCACCGTGGCGCCGGCCACCTGGATCGCCCGCCTGGGCCCGGGGATGTTGCTGATGATGAAGTCGTGCGAGGCGGAGAAGCGCCGGAAGGTGGTCTGGAGCCAACGCCCCGGAACGGCGGGGGAGACGCGGGCCACGGCGCCCATCCAGTCCGGTGCGCCGCGGTGGTAGACCTCGCGCACGGCGGCGCGGGCGGCCCGTACCCGCGCGGCCGGGTCGCCGGGGCACAGTGGTACCGGGAAGCGGATGATGAACCAGTGGTTGCCCATCGGACTGGGGTCGTCCCGGGTCAGCGGGGCGCGCCCGTAGGGGGAGAAGACGGTGAGCACCGGGCGGTGGACCCCCCGGTGCTGGTAGTACCGGCGGCACCCCTCGGTGAGCCCGGCGACGAGCACGTCCTGCACGGATCCGTCGGCGCCCCGGGCGATCTCCCGCAGCCGTGCCATCGGCAGGTCGACGGTGTGGAAGCGGCGGGCCACCCCGTCCCCGGTGCCGCGCGGCCGGCCCGGCGGATCGGCCATGTCCCGGGCGACCTGGCCGCAGAAGCGCAGCGCCTCCGCGGTCCGCCGGCCCCGGCCGCCCGCCCCGTTCCCGCGCCCGCCCGGTTTGACGCCGCCCAGCATCCGCGCCTGCGCGGACTGGTGCAGGAACAACTCCCGCAACCGCAGCCCGTCGGCGATGGTGTGCGAGATCTTCAGCACGTACCCGGTCCGGCCGCCCTCCACCCCGTCGACCAGGTAGCACTGCCACAGCGGCCGGCCCGGGACGAACGGTGTCTGCACCAACTCCTCGACCAGGGAGAGCAGTTCGGCCCGGGTGCCCTTGCCGGGCAGCGCCACCCGCAGTACGTGCCGGGCCGGGTCGAAGTGCGGGTCGGGTTCCCAGCGCGGTCCGGCGCCGGGGCGGCGCGGGGTGACCACCCGGGCGGCCAGCCGTGGTACGACGGCGCACGCGGAGCGGTGCCACTCGACCACCGCGGGCGTGGTGACCTCGCCGTCGAGCAGGAACAGCAGCACGATGATCGGCCGGATGTCGGTATCGGTCTCCAGACGCCACACCAGGCGGTCCTTGGGCGTCATCCGGTCCCGGGCGGGCGGCGCCGTCCCGGTCGGCCGGGGCGCGGCGGTCGGTTGTGACACGGTCGTACCGTCCCTTCGGTAGCTGTCGTCGCCGGGTACGGCCGGGCGTACGCCGTGATGGCGGTGGCGTCGGCCGTGTGAGCGTTCACATCCCGTCCGGCGGGCCGGCCGCGAGGTCGGCGAGTCCGCCGTGCGGCACCGACAGCCCGCCGTCGATCACCAGCGCCTGGCCGGTGATGAACGAGGCCGCCGGCGAGGTGAGGAAGACGGCCGAACCCGCCACCTCCCCGGGGTCGGCCCACCGGCGCATCGGCACGTGCCGCAGCAGGTGGCCGGAGAGCGCCTCGTCGCCGTGGACCACGGAGGTCATGTCGGTACGCACCCAGCCGGGGCAGAGCGCGTTGACCCGGATGCGCTGCGGCGCCCACCCGGTGGCCAGCGAACGGGCCAGCGACACCTGGGCCGCCTTGGTCACCCCGTACGCCTCCATGGTGGGCACCCCGATCAGCCCGGCCACCGAGGAGACCAGCAGCACGCTGGGGCGCGGCGACTCCAGCAGATGACGGTGGGCCGCGCGGCACAACGCCACCGTGGCGGCCAGGTTGACCGCCACCACCGGCTGCCACTCCTCGGGCGTGGAACGGGCGAACGGCTTGAGCACCGGGTTGCCCTGCGGATCGGTGGGGAGCACACCGGCGTTGTGCACCAGCACGTCCAGGCCGCCGAGGGCGTGCGCGGCCTGGTCGACCAGGCGGGGCGCCACCTCGGGGTCGGCCAGGTCACCGGCGACCCGGTGGGCCTCGGTGCCGCAGGAGCGGCCGATGCGTCCGGCGACGTCCTCGGTGGCCCGCTCGGTGCGGGCGGCCAGCGCCACCCGGGCGCCCGACTCGGCGAAGGCCTGCGCGATCGCCGCGCCGATGCCCCGGGAGGCCCCGGTGATCAGGGCCCGTACGTCGTCCAGCCGGAACAGGTCGGTCACGGTCATGGGGGATCCTTCCGAGGTCGTGACGGTCGTGGCGGTCGGGACGGTGGCGACGGTCGCGGGGGGACGGGACGGGGCGGTCACTTGGCGAACTCGGCGGCGTTCTGCTCGGAGAAGACCACGTCGCACGGGAACTCCACGCGCAGCAGCACTTCCTTCAGCCGGCGCCGCACCAGCTCCCGCAGCCGCGGGGTGACGTCCCGGGCCACCACGTGCAGCCGGTACCGCTGCCGTACCAGACCGCCCCGGCCCAGCGGCCCGCGCACCAGCTCGGTGCGTACGTGCAGCACCCCGGGCAGGGCGCCGACCAACTCCCGTACCCAGCGCAGCGAGAGCCGGTCGCCGCCGGCCACCACGAAGTCCGACAGCCGTCCGCAGAAGAACAGGAAGCCTTCCGGATCCCGCCGGAAGACGTCACCGGTGGCCACCGTGTGCGGCCCCACCAGGTCGCGCCGCGCGGTGCCGGGGTGGCCGACCCGGCGGACCATCGCGGTGCCGGTGGTCACCAGCAACTCGCCGGAGCCGTCCGGCGCCACGTCCCGCACTGTGGTGACCACGCCGGGGAGCGGCCGGCCCACCGAGGTGTACCTGCTCTCCGGCTCCCGGTGCACGGCCAGCGTGGAGACCCGTGGGCCCGCCTCCGTCAGCCCGTACGTCAGATACAGCTCGCCCTCCGGGTGCCGGCGGCGCAACTCCCGTACCCGGGTGGCCTCCAGCACGTCCCCGCCCACGGTCAGCACCCGCAGCGAGCGCGGCGGCCGGCGGTCCTCACCGAGCAGCGCGCGGACCAGGGACGGGGAGAGCGAGGAGACCGTGACGTCGTGCCGGGTGAGCGAGTCCAGGTAGCCGGCCGGGGTGAACGGCGGCCCACCGAGCACCAGTCGCGCACCGGTGGCCACCCCCGCCAGCGCCTGGGCGACCAGCGCGAAGGAGTAGTGCAGCGGGAGGCTGACCAGCACGGTGTCCGTCGGGCGCAGCCCGATCGCCGCCGCGTGCCGGCGGGCGTTGACGAAGAGCGAGGCGACGCGGTGCAGACAGCCGCCGGCCGGCCCCGAGGTGCCCGAGGTCAGCAGCACCGCCTGCCCCGCCTCGTACGGCTGGAGCCGTGGCGTACCGGACCTGCGCACCGTCACCCCGGACGGCCCCGGTCCGGCGCAGACCACCGCGGCGGCGCCCAGCGCGTCGCACACCGGACGCAGCCGGTGCTCGGCCCACCCCGGCGGCAGCAACGCCGGGACCAGACCGAGGTAGTGGGCGGCGAGGAAGGCGGTGAGCCGGGTGTGCGCGTCGGCCACGCAGATCAGCACCGCGTGCCCCTCCGCCACCCCCGACGCGGCCAGCGCCCGCCGGACCTCGGCGAACCGGGGCCGCCGGACCGGCCCCTGGCCGTCCACCCGGACCAGGGTGTCCAGGTACTCCGCGGCCCGCTCCTCGGTGGGCACGGGGGTGACGCAACGGGTGGTGCTCAAGGTGACCTGCCTCTCGGGACGGACGCGCCGGAACGGACGCCGAGGCGGCGCGGGCCACCCCGCCGGACGTGCCCGGGGCGGTCTTCGGACGGCGCGGCCGGGGGTACGGGCACCCCGGGGCCGGCCGGGCGCCCGGGTCACCGGCCCGCGCCCGCCGCCGGGGGGCGTCCTGAAGGCACCGTCGGGCATGGTGGATCGCTCCTCGCGGCGGATGCTGCTGCGACGTGGCGGAAGAAAGGCGTGATCGCCGGACCGGCGGAGGTGCCCGTGCGGCACTGAGGACGGGCACGGAAGGCGGAGCCGGCGCGGCCGGCCGGCGGTGCTCGGCGTGCGGGTGCCTGAGCACGGTGTCGTGGCCCGGTACGGTCAGCGTGATCGCCGTTGGCACGGCGCTGACGCGGTCTTCACCTTAAGCCCGTGGCGCGGCGGCCTGTAAAGGGGAGCGGGTAGGCAGACCGGCGCGCGGGCCCGAGCCGCGCACCGGTGGCCGCCCGCCTTCGCGCCGTTGGCGTGACCGCGGGCGCGTGCCCGTCACCACGCGAGCCCCACTCGACCCCCGCGCGCCTACCCAGCGGCGTGTGGCCTGTGCGACAACGGTGAACGGCCACCCTCCCGGCATATGCCCCTCCGCGGGCCCGGCCGGGTGACCGCCGGACATACGTCCACCGCACAGGAGGCGTTCGCCCATGACAACTGCCGCCCCACGCAGGCGTATCGGGATCGTCGGGGTGGGCTCCTACCTGCCCGCCCGCCGGCGCACCAACGAGGACATCGCGGCCACCGCCGGGGTCACCCCGGACTGGATCACCCGCCGCACCGGGGTGCGCGGACGCCACGTCGCCGCCCCCGAGGAGGCCGCCTCCGACCTGGCCGCCGCCGCCGTGAAGTCCGCCGCCGGCGCCGCCGACCTCGACCTGGACCGCATCGGCCTGCTCGTCGTCGCCACCTCCACCCCGGACGAGCTGGGCCCCTCGACCGCGTGCCGGGTCCAGGCCCACGTACGGGCCCGGGACGCGGTCGCCCTCGATGTCACCGCCGCCTGCTCCGGCTGGCTGTTCGCGGCCAAGGTGGCGCACGACTGGCTCGCGCTGGACGACCGCCCCCGGTACGCGGCGGTCGTCGGCGTCGAGGCGTACTCCAAGTTCCTCGACCTGTCCGACCGGGCCACCGCCGTGCTCTTCGCCGACGGCGCCGCCGCCACCGTCTTCGGCCCGGTGCCGGAGGACGGCGGCTTCCTGGGGTTCGCGCTCGGCTCCAACGGGGAACTCGCCGACCACGCGCTGATCCCGGCCGGCGGCAGCCGCCACCCAGCCAGCCTGACCACGCTGGAGAGCCGCGGGCACAAGGTGACCATGAACGGCCCCGGGGTGCGCGACTTCATCGTGGACATCTTCCCGCGCATCGTCGCCGACGCGCTCCGCCGCCACCACCTCACCCTCGCCGACATCGCCGTGGTCATCACCCACCAGCCCAACCCCGTACTGCTGCAACGGGTCGCCCACGCCGCCGGGATCACCCCGCGCCAACTGGTCATCGTCGGCGACGAGGTGGGCAACATCGGCGCCGCCAGCATCCCCTACGGCCTGGCCACCGCGGTCGCCGACGGCCGGCTCAACCCCGGCGACCTGGTGCTCTTCGTCGCCTTCGGCGGCGGCGTCACCTGGGGCACCGCGCTGCTGCGCTGGACCGGCGCCTCCGCCATCCGCACCGCGCCCGGCGCCGCGCACCGCGCCCGCCCCCGGCCCTGCGCCAACCTCGCCTGACCCCACCGCATCGACCCTGACCGGAGCCGCCATGAGCCGAGCACCCGCCGCGTCCGCCCCCGGCCGGCGCCTGGTGGTGCACGCCTTCCCGGGCCAGGGGGACTTCGCGCTCACCCCGCTGGTACGGGCGCTGCGCACCCAGCCCGTGCTGCGGGCGGCGCTGCGCGCGGTGGCCGCCCGCACCGATCCGGTGGCGGCCGAGAACGGGATCGCGCCGCTCGCCCCGCGGCTGCTCGGCGCCCGCCCGCCGAGCCTGCGCGACCTGGCCGGGGAGGAGCCGGGTACCGTCCAGTACGCCCTGTTCGTCGCCGCCATGGCGGTGCACGGCGCGCTCACCGCCGGCGGGCTGCCGGCCGGGCGGGCGGTGGGGATGAGCTTCGGAGACATCCCGGCGTGCACCGCGGCCGGGATGTTCTCGCTGGCCGACGGCGCCCGGATCGCCTGCCGCGCCGCGCGGGCGCTTCACCGCCACCCCGGCGCGCTGCTGCTGCTGGAGACCGGCGGCGACGGCGCGCAGGACGCCGAGACCCGGGCGCACGCGCTGATCACCGCGACCGGCCGCACCGACCTCGCCCTGGCCTGCGTCAACGACGACCGCCAGGTCGTCCTGGGCGGACCCGCGCCGGCCGTCGCCCGCGCCGAACACCTCGCCGCCGCGCGGGGCCTGCGCGTCGAGCGGCTGCGGCTGCCGTTCCTGTGCCACCACCCCCAACTCGCCGACGAGGCCGAGACGTTCGCCGACGGCATCCGCGGCCTGCCCGCGCACCCCGCCCGCTTCCCCGTCCACTCCTCGGTCCTCGGCCGCCCCTACCGCCCGGACGAGGACGTGCACCAGGCGCTCGCCCAGGGGCTGATCCGGGTCGCCCGGCTGCCGGTGGCGCTGCGGCAGGCGGTCGGCGGGGGCCCGGCGGTGATCCTGGAGGCCGGCACCGGAGAGGCGCTGACCGGCAGCGCGCGCCGGGTGCTCACCGGCCGGGACGCCGTGGCCCGCGCGGCGCTGGCCGCCGTCCCCCACCCGTGGGAAGAACCCTCCGCCGTCCTCCGGCCCGCGCCGGCCGACCCCCAGAAGGTGCCCCGTGACCCCTGAACTCACCGCCGCCCGCGCCGAACTCGCCGCCCTCGCCCACGTCGGCTGCGACCCCGCGCTCCGCACCGAGACGCTCGCCGCGCTCAGCGCCGACCCGCCGTGCGCCGTCCGCCACGGCGGGCGCGCCCAGGCCGCGTTGCTGCGGCTGGCGCCCCGACTGCCGCCCGCCGGGGCGCTGCTGGCCGATCCGCACCGGCTGGCCGACGTCCAGGCGTGGGCGGCGGTCGTCGACCCGGCGGTGTACATGGCGCTCGTCAACCACTACGTGCTCTGCCTCGGTTCGGTGACCGAGTTCGGCGCCGCCGCACCGCTCCAGTCCTGCGTCACCGCGCTCCAGGAGGGCGCCGCCAAGGGCGTCTACCTGGTCACCGAGATCGGCAGGGCCGGCAGCCACCTCGGGGTGCGCACCACGGCGGTGTACGACGCGGAGCGCCGGGAGTTCGTCCTCACCACGCCCGACGCCGCCGCCGCCAAGTTCTCCAGCGTCACCCCGCACGGGGTGCGCGTCCTGGCGGTGGTGATCGCCCGGACCGTGGTGGACGGCGCGGACCGCGGCGCCTTCCCGTTCCTGGTCGACCTCACCGGCACCGACGGACCCGCCCCCGGCGTCGAGATCTCCGGGCCCCTGCAAGTGAGCGCGCTGCCGCTGGAGTACGCCCTGATCCGGTTCCGCGGCGTACGCGTCCCGGCCGAGCGCTGGCTGTCGGACCGGGCGTGGCTCGACCCGGTCGGCCGCCTGCACGATCCGCTCGGCTCGCCCGACGCACGGCTGCGGCGCACCATGTCGGTGGGGCAGCGGCTGTGGGCGACGGTGCCGGCGGCGATGGCGGCGATGGCCCGGGAGTGCGCGGTCTCCGCGCTGCGGTTCAGCGGCGGCCGGAGCAGCCGTGGCGGCCCGGTGCCCGGCACCCCGCTGCTGGCCCGGCGCACCCAGCAACGCGCGCTGTTCGGCGCCCTGGCCGAGTCGTACGCCCTCACCTGCGCCGCCGAGGCCGCCCTCGACGTGTGGCCGGCCACCGCGCACGGCGGCACCGGAGAAGGCGGCGCCCCGTCACCGGCCGCCGCGTTCTCGCCCTGGGTGGCCGTCGACCGCTCCCTCGCGCTGTTCAAGGCGCTGGCGACGGAGGGGGCCGCCCGGGTGGCCGCGGTCTGCCGCCGCCACTGCGGCCTGGCCGGCTTCCTCGACCTCAACCGGCTGGCCGGCTACCACGGCGCCGCCCGCGCCTTCACCGTGGCCGGCGGCGACAACCAGCTCATCTTCCTCGACGCCGGCCGCGCCGCGCTGACCGCACCGGACCCGGCACCGCAGCCTCCCGCACCGGCCGAGCCCGGCGCCGGCCACCCCACCGTCCCCGACGCCCACACCTGGTGGCTGCGCACCGCCCGCGCCCACGAACAGCGGCTCGCCGCCGAACTCCGGCACGCGGTCACCGCCCACCAGGCCGACGGCCGCACCGGGGCCGACCTGTGGAACCCGCTGCTGCCCCGCGCCCGCGACCTCGGCGAGGCCACCGCCGCCACCATGCTCGCCCGCTGCGTCCACGACACCACCGACCACCTCACCAGCCCCGAACTGCGCGCCGCGCTACGCCCGTTGGCCGCTCTCTTCGGCGTCGCCCAGGCCCAGCGGCACGCCGGTGCCCTCGTCGCGACCGGTGTCCTGCCGCCCCGCACGCTGCGTTCGCTGCCGGAGACCGCCGACCGGCTCTGCGAAGCGCTGCTGCCCCATCTCCCGCTGCTGCGCGCGGGGTTGACCACCCCGGTGCCCGAACGCCCGGTGCCGCTGGTCGCCCCCGACTACGCGGGGGCGCTGTGGGACGCGGTGCGCGTGCCGTGCGGCTGACGAGGTGTTCGCCCGGCGCGGAACCCGCTGGCGGTCCGGCCCCGCGGGACCGTAGATTCCGGCCATGGAGATCCCCCGCGTGTCGGTACAGGCCCAGCCGCAGGACGCCGCCTCCTGGACGGAGCTGGCCCGCCGGGTGGAGGCCGCCGGGTACGAGGCGCTGCTCGCCGCCGACCACCCCGGCGCCGTGGCCTCCCCGTTCGTCGCCCTCGCCGCAGCCGCCTCGGTGACCACCCGGCTCGAACTCGGCTCGTACGTCTCGCACGCCGGGATCCGCGAACCGCTGCTGCTCGCCTCCGACGTGGCCACGCTGGACGTGGTCTCCGCCGGGCGCGCCCGGCTGGCGCTGGGGGCCGGCCACACCCCGGCCGAGTGGGCCATGACCGGCGGCCGGCGGCCCGACGTCGCCGGGCGGGTACGCCGCTTCACCGCGGTCGCCGAGGCCTGCCGCGACCTCCTCGCGGGCGCCACGGTCACCCTCACCGGCCCCGACGTGCACGCGCACCAGGCCACGCTGACCGCCCCGCGCCCGGTACGGCAGCCGGTGCCGTTCACCTTCGGCGGCGGCAACTCCACGCTGCTGCGCTGGGCCGGCCGCCACGCCGACGTGGTCGGGCTCAGCGGCCTCGGGCGCACCCTGCCGGACGGGTACAACCACGATGTGCGCTGGCGCCGGGCCGAGATCGACCGCCAGGTGGAACTCGTCGGGCAGGGCGCCGTCGGCCGGTCGTCCGCCCCCGCCCTGGAAGCGCTCGTCCAGGTCGTCGAGGTCACCGACGACGCCGGGGCCGCCGCCCAGCGGCTCGCCGGGGAACTGGGCACCACGGCGGAGGAGATCCTCGCCGTCCCCTACGTGTGGCTGGGCACCGTCGAGGAGATCGCCGCCGCCCTCGAAGGCCACCGCCGCCGCTGGGGCATCACCCGGTACGTGGTCCGCGCGCCCCACCTCGACGCGGCCGACCGGGTGCTGGCCCACCTCACCGCCACCGCCTGAGGCGATAGGGCGGCGCCGCTCCGGGGTAACCAGGAGGCATGGCGTTCACCATCCGCCGGCGCCGGTACGCCACCGTGCGCGCGGCGCTCGTCATGGCGGCGGTCGCCGCGACGGCGGCCGGGGCCCCGCCGCCGGCCCGGCCGTTCCCGGTGCCGGTGGCCGTCGGCCGGGCGACCCAGGTGATCACCGTGCGGGCCCGTGGCTCGTACGCCACCGTCACCGCCTGGAGCGCGGACGGCTCCGGCTGGCACCGGGTGCTGACCACCACGCACGCCAGGGTCGGCGCGCACGGGGTGACCGACGGCGCCACCCGGCGGCAGGGCAGCCGCACCACCCCGACGGGCACCTACCCCGTCACCCGGGCCTTCGGCGTCGGCCCCGACCCCGGCACCGCGCTGCCCTACCACCACGTCACCCCGCACGACTGGTGGGTGGAGGACCCCGACTCCCGCTGGTACAACCGGATGCGTGACGAACGGTACGGCGGCTTCCCGCTCACCGAGGCGGGAGAGCACGGCAGCGAACACCTCGCCGCCCACCCCGTCCCGTACCACCACGCCCTCGTCGTCGACTACAACACCGCCCCCGTGGTCCCCGGCCGGGGCGCCGGGATCTTCCTGCACGACCTCGGCCCGCAGGCCGGCCCGACCGCGGGCTGCGTCGCCGTACCGGCGGGCGTGCTGACCCGGGTCCTGCGCTGGATCGATCCGGCCCGGCATCCGGTGATCGCCATCGGATGACCACCGAAGGGAACCGGATGCACACCGACCACGACCTGCTCGCCGTCGTCAGCCAGAGCGGGGCCGCCGTCACCTTCTTCGACGCCGTGACCCACCAACCGGTGGCCACCGTGCGGACCCCCGCGCAACCGCACGAGCTGTGCCACGACCCCGACCGGGGCGTGCTCTACTGCGCCATCACCTACCGCTCCGGCTACTACCGCGCCAACTCCGGCCCGGCACACGAGATCGCGGTGATCGACACCGCCTCCCGCGAGGTGACGGACGTCATCGACGTCGCACCGGAACACGCCCCGCACGGGCTCGCCCTGGACCGGCGGCGCGGCCTGCTCTACGTCAGCGTCGAGGAACGCGACCACGCCCCGGGCGGCGTCCTGGTCGTCGACACCGCCACCCGCGAGACCGTCGGCCGTATCGACACCATGGCGCCGGGCCCGCACTGGTTCGTCATCACCCCCGACGGCCGCCACGGCTACGCCGCCAACAAGGAGGCCCGCCACCTGTCCGTGGTCGACCTCGACTCCCGTACCCTCGTCGGACGCATCGGCGTCCCCGGCAGCGAGGGCATCGCCGTCTCACCCGACGGCCGCGAACTGTACGCCGCCGCGCCCGACGCCAACCCGGCCGGCACCGCAACGCGCGGGGTGCGCGTGATCGACACCGCCACCGGGTGCGTCCGGCGGATCCTGGAGACCGAGGGGTTCGTCGTGCCGGTGCACACCACCGCCGACGGCACCCTCCTGGTGGCGGAGAAACGCCGGGCCGACGGCGCCGAGGCCGCCGGGGTGCTCGGCGTCCACGCGCCCGGCACCCTCGAACTCCTCGGCCGGGTCCCCGTCGGACGGTTCCCGCTCACCATCACCTCCTCGCCGGACGCCACCACCGCCTACGTCTCCTGCGTGCTCTCCTCCACCGTCACCGTGGTCGACCTGGCCGGCCCCGCCGTCGTCGGCGAACTCCGCGTCGCCCACGGTGGCGAGGGCGGCGCCCACGGCCTGGCGTACCTGCCCGCCGGGGGCTGAGCCGGGCTCACCCCGCCGCCGCCCGCTCCCGGCCCCGGGCCGCCGGGATCACCAGCGGGGTGCCGGACTCGGGGTCGTCGATGACCCGGCAGGGCAGCCCGAAGACCTCCTGGACGAGTTCGGCGGTGACCACCTGGGAGGGCGGCCCCTCGGCGACCACCCGGCCGTCGCGCATGGCGATCAGATGGGTGGCGTAGCGGGCCGCCTGGTTGAGGTCGTGGAGGACGGCGACGAGCGTGCGGCCCTGCTCCTGGTGGAGGCGGGCGCACAGGTCGAGCACCTCGATCTGGTGGGCGATGTCGAGGTAGGTGGTGGGTTCGTCCAGCAGCAGCAGCGGGGTCTGCTGGGCGAGGGCCATGGCGATCCAGACGCGTTGCCGCTGGCCGCCGGAGAGTTCGTCCACCGCGCGGTCGGCGAGGGGGTGGACCCCGGTGGCCGCCATCGACTCGGCGACCACCCGCTCGTCCTCCTCGGACCACTGCCGCAGCAACGACTGGTGCGGATAGCGCCCGCGCGCCACGAGGTCGGCGACGGTGATGCCGTCCGGGGCGATGGACGACTGCGGGAGCAGCCCGAGGGTGCGGGCGACCTGCTTGGCCGGGAGCGAGTGGATGTCCGCGCCGTCCAGCAGCACGGTGCCGGAGGCGGGCTTGAGCATCCGGGACAGCGCCCGCAACAGGGTCGATTTCCCACAGGCGTTGGGGCCCACCACGACCGTGAAGGACCGGTCGGGGACGGCGACGTCGAGCCCTTCGGCGATGGTCCGCCGTTCGTAGGCGAGGGTGAGGCCGTCACCCCTCAGCCGTGCCGCGTCGGTCAGCGGTGCCGGTGCCGGGCCGTCGCCCATGTCGGATGCTCCGTTCTCGTCGGTGGTACGGGGGGTGGCGGCGGTCATATCCGGCCCGCCCTGCGTTCGGTGGCGAGCAGCCAGATCAGGTAGCCGCCGCCGAGGATGCCGGTGACGACGCCCACCGGGAGCTGGTGGCCGGCGACCGCGCGCTGGGCCACCAGGTCGGCGATGACCAGCATCGCGGCGCCCAGGCAGAGCGAGGGCACCAGGTTGGGCCCGGGCGCCCGGGTGAGCCGGCGGGCGAGCTGCGGGGCGGTCAGCGCGACGAAGGCCACCGGGCCGGCGGTCGCCGCGGCCACCGACGACAGCAGCACGGCCGCCGCCAGCAGCACCACCCGCAGCCGGGTCGCCCGCACCCCCAGCGCCCGCGCCGCGTCGTCGCCCATCTCCAGCATCCGCAGGCCCCGTCCGCAGCCGAGCACCACCACGGGGACGAGCACCGCCAGCACCGCCAGCAACGGCAGCGCCTCGGCCCAGCCACGGCCGTCCAGGCTGCCGGTGAGCCACAGCACCGCGCGCTGCGCCTCCTGGATCTTCGCCCGGGTCAGCAGATAGCCGTTGACGCCGGTGAGGAAGGCGGCGACGCCGATGCCGACCAGCACCAGCCGGTAGCCCTGCAGTCCGTGACGGGCCGTCAGCGCGTAGACGACCAGACCGGTGGCGGCCCCGCCGGCCACCGCGCCGCCGGCCAGCGCCAGGCTGCCACCGCCGACCACCACGATCACGGTGAGCGCCCCGGCCGCGGCGCCCTGGGTGAAGCCGAGGATGTCCGGGCTGCCCAGCGGGTTGCGCACCACCGCCTGGAAGACCGCGCCGGCCAGCGCCAGCGCCGCGCCCACCAGCAACGCGGCCACCACCCGGGGCAGCCGCACCTGGTCCACGACGAACGTCTCGGCCGGCCCGCCGTTCCCGGCCAGGGTCCGCAGCACGTCCGCCGGGGACATCGGGAAGTCACCGCTGCCGATGGCGCCCACCGCCGCCACCAGCGCCAGCACCACGCAACCGGCGGCCACCGCCACCGTACGCGGCCGGAACCGCACCGACCGGCCGCCCGCGCCCCGCAGCACGCGTACCCCGCGCACCGTGACCCCGGCCGGCCGCACCGCCTCCGCCTGCCGTACCGCGCTCATGCCCGCGCCACCTTCCGCCGCGTCACGAAGAAGAGGAAGACCGGGCCGCCCAGCACCGCGGTGACGATGCCGACCTCCAGCTCACCGGGGCGGGCGACCACCCGGCCGACGACGTCGGCGCCGAGGAAGAGCACCGGGGAGAGCACCGCGCAGTACGGCAGCAGCCAGCGCTGGTCGGGTCCGGTGAGCGCGCGCACCAGGTGCGGCACGATCAGGCCGACGAAGACGATCGGCCCGCAGGCCGCGGTGGCCGCACCGCACAGCAGCGTCACCGCGACGATGGCGGCGGCGCGTACCCGCTGCGGACGGGCCCCCAGCGCCCGGGCCGAATCGTCGCCCAGCGCAAGGGCGTTGAGCGGCCTGGCCAGCGCGAGCGTCAGCAGCAGACCGGCGACGACGAAGGGCGCCAGCCGGGTCACCGTGGTCATGGTGGCACCGGCCAGCGAGCCCACCGTCCAGAACCGCATCCGGTCCAGCGAGGCGGCGCTGAGCACCATCACCGCGTTGACGTAGCTGTAGAGCGCGGCGTTGAGCGCGGCTCCGCCCAGCGCCAGCCGGGCCGGGGTCGCCGCCCGGCCGCCGCCCACCGCGTACACCAGCACCGAGACCACCGCGGCGCCCGCGAAGGCGAACCACACGTAACCGCCGAAGGTGCTCACCCCGGCGAAGCAGATCGCCGAGGCGACGGCCGCCGAGGCGCCGGCGTTGATGCCCAGCAGCCCCGGGTCGGCCAGCGGGTTGCGGGTCAGCGCCTGCATCACCCCGCCGGCCAGCCCCAGCGCCAACCCGGCGAGCAGCCCCAACAGCGTTCTGGGCAGCCGCATCTGGTGCACCACGGTGTAACCCGGCGAGCCGGCGTCGAAGAGCCCGTGCCACACCTCGGCCGGCGTGAGCTGCCGGGCGCCGACCGCGATGCTGAGGACCAGGACGGCGAGCAGGAGGAGCAGTGCGCCCAGCAGCCCGGCGGCGCGTGGCGCGGCCCGGCCGCCGGGGGACCGCCGGGAGGCCGGCGCGACCGCCGGTGCGTCCCGGCGGGCCTGCGGTGACGTGGTCAAAGGCATAGGGGCTCCGGTCGGGCCGGAATGGCGCTCCCGGCCGCTCGACAACAACTTTGGTTAGGTTAACCTAACCACACGACCCGGTCCCGGGCCCGGTCACCCGGGTTCCGCCGGCCCCGGCATGCCCGGGTCCCGGTCCGTCACGTACGAGAGAAGGCAGTTCCATGCTCCACGCCGAAACCGTCAACCCCTCCCGCCGGGGACTGCTGGCCGTGGGCGGTGCCGTCGGTCTCGGCGCGCTGCTCACCGCCTGCGGCAGCGGCGGCGGTTCGGGGCGGACCGAGTCCGGCAAGGGCGGCGCCTGGTCGTTCACCGACGACCGCGGCACCAAGGTGACCGCCGGGAGCACCCCGCGCCGGATCGTCGCCTACACCGGCACCGCCGCCGCGCTGTGGGACTTCGGCGTGCGCGACCAGCTCGTCGGTGTCTTCGGCGAGACGGTCGGCAAGAACGGCGCCCCCGACCCGCAGGCCGGCCACCTGGATGTGCACAAGGTGCGGATCCTCGGCAACGTCTACGGCGAGTTCAACGTCGAGAAGTACGCGGCGCTCCGCCCGGACCTGCTGGTGACCCACATGTACGACCCCGGCGCGCTGTGGTACGTGCCGGCCCAGAGCAGCGCCCAGATCCTCAAGCTGGCGCCCAGCGTCGCCGTCACCACCGCCCGGGTGCCGATGACCCGGCCCATCGAGCGGTACGCCGCGCTCGCCCGGTCGCTCGGCGCGGACCTGACGGCCAGACAGGTCACCGACGACAAGCGGCGGTTCGAGGCGGCGGCCGAGTCGGTGCGCAAGGCGGCCAAGGCCAACGGCGGCCTGAAGGTGATGGCCGCCTCCGGCAGCACCGACCTGTTCTACGTCTCCAACCCCGCGGTCAACACCGACCTGATGTACTTCCGCCAGCTCGGCGTCGACTTCGTGGTGCCCCAAAAGCTCGACAAGGGCGGCTACTTCGAGAGCCTGAGCTGGGAGAACGCCGACAAGTACCACGCGGACCTGATCCTGCTCGACGACCGTTCCACCGCCTTGCAGCCCAAGGACCTGGCGGCCAAGCCCGCCTGGTCGAAGCTGCCCGCCGTCAAGGCCGGCCAGGTGGCCCGCTGGGACGCGGTGCCCCGCTTCTCCTACGCCGGGGCCGCGCCGCTGCTGGAGTCCCTGGCCGCGTCGATCCGGCAGGCCAAGAAGGCCGGCTGACCTTCCCCACCACGCTCCGGGAGGAGATCCGCATGACCACCGCCACCGCAGCCCCGTTCCGGTTCTTCGACGCGCACGTGGTGCGCAGCGCGCGCCTGGGGCCCTCCATGGTCCGCGTCACCTTCGGCGGCGCGCAGTTGGACCAGTTCGCCAGTGGCGGGCGCGACCAGAGCTTCTCGCTCTTCCTGCCCCATCCCGGGCAGAGCCACCCGGTGGTCCCCACCGACGCGGGCACCGGCTGGTTCGCGCGCTGGCGGGCGATGGACCCGGCGGAGCGCGGGGTGATGCGTTCGTACACGGTGCGCGAGCAACGCCGTGAACAGGGCGAGGTGGACGTGGAGTTCGCGCTCCACGGGGACCTCGGGCCGGCCTCGCGGTGGGCGGGACGGGCCCGCCCCGGTGACCGGGTCAAGCTGCTGGGCCCGGCGGACCCGGAGAACAAGAGCGTCGGCTTCCGGCCGCCCGAGGGCACCGACTGGGTGCTGATCGCGGCCGACGAGACCGCGTTGCCGGCGGTCGCCGGGATCCTCGACTGGCTGCCGGCCGGTACCCGGGCCCGGGTGTGGATCGAGGTGCCGCACGCCGGTGACGTACGCGACCTGGCCACCCGGGCGGACGCCACCGTCAGCTGGCTGGTGCGCGAGAGCGCCCCGGCGCCCCGCTGCGACCTGCTGCTGGACGCCGTGCGTTCGGCACACCTGCCCTCCGGCGCCCCCTACGCGTGGATCGCGGGGGAGTCCGGGGCGGTGCGCGGGGTGCGCCGGCATCTCGTGGGTGAACGCGGTTTCCACCGCCGCCGGGTGACGTTCAGCGGTTACTGGCGGCGTGGTGCCACCGAGGAGGACCTGCGGGCCGAGGCGCTCTCCGGCGCCGCCCGAGACCGCGCCTGACCACATCCGAAGGGCCCCGCGAGCAGTTTGCCGCGGGGCCCTCGGCGTACCGGCGGCCGGTCCGTCCCCGGCGGGTACCCCCCGTCCGACCTGCAAGGGAAGTTAGGTTAGGCTAACCTAAGTCACCGTGATCTTGCGGATCGCGCAACCGGGAGGACAGGCATTGATTTCGCAGGCAGACCTCATCGAGTCGGCACCCGACGGAGCGGCGACCGCCGCCGACAGCAGGAGCCACCTGCTGGGCGACCAGACGGCCGAGCGCTACCGGCGTTCGCTCACCGAAGGCGTCACCCGCCTCGCCGAGCGGTTCGCCACCACCGGGCGGCCGTTCACCGGGATCTCACCCGAGGCGCTCACCCCCGAGGTCGCCGCCATCGACCTCGACCGCCCCCTCGGCGACACCACCGCCGCCCTCGACGAGCTGGAGGACGTCTACCTCCGCGACGCCGTCTACTTCCACCACCCCCGCTACCTCGCCCACCTCAACTGCCCGGTGGTCATCCCCGCCGTCCTCGGCGAGGCCGTCCTGTCCGCCGTCAACTCCTCGCTGGACACCTGGGACCAGAGCGCCGGCGGCACCCTGATCGAACGCCGGCTGATCGACTGGACCGCCGAACGCATCGGCCTGGGCCCGCACGCCGACGGCGTCTTCACCAGCGGCGGCACCCAGTCCAACCTGCACGCCCTGCTGCTCGCCCGCGAGGAGGCGGGCGCCGAACCCGGCCGGCTGCGTATCCTCGCCTCCGCCTGCGGTCACTTCAGCGTCCGCAAGTCGGCCAAACTCCTCGGCCTCGGCGAGGACTCGGTGATCGAGGTGGAGTGCGACGCCGACCGCCGCATGCGCCCCGACGCCCTCGCCCGCGAACTGCGCCGCTGCGCCGAGCGGGACCTGGTGCCGATGGCCGTCGTCGCCACCGCCGGCACCACCGACTTCGGCTCCATCGACCCGCTCCCGCGGATCGCCGACCTGTGCGCCCGGTACGGGGCCTGGTTCCACGTCGACGCCGCCTACGGCTGCGGCCTGCTGGTCTCCCGCACCCGCCGCCACCTGCTCGACGGCGTCGAACGCGCCGACTCGGTCACCGTCGACTTCCACAAGTCCTTCTTCCAGCCGGTCAGTTCCAGCGCCGTGCTCGTCCGGGACCGCGCCACCCTGCGGCACGCCACCTACCACGCCGACTACCTCAACCCGGCCCGGATGGCGAAGCGCCGCATCCCCAACCAGGTCGACAAGTCACTCCAGACCACCCGCCGGTTCGACGCCCTCAAACTCTGGCTCACCCTGCGCGTGATGGGCGCCGACGCGATCGGCGACCTCTTCGACGAGGTGGTCGGCCGGGCCGCCGACGCCTGGCGACTGCTGGCCGCCGACCCCCGCTACGAGGTGGTCACCCGGCCCCAGCTGAGCACCCTGGTCTTCCGCTACCTGCCCTCCGGCGACCACGACGACGCCACCGTCGACCGGGCCAACCTCCACGCCCGCGACGCCCTCTTCGCCTCCGGCGAGGCCATCGTGGCCGGCACCGTCGTCGACGGCCGCCACCACCTGAAGTTCACCCTGCTCAACCCGCACACGACACTGCACGACATCGCCACGGTGCTCGACCTGATCGCCGGCCACGCCGAAGCCCACCTGGCCGAGCAGAGCGCCACCACACGCCACCACGGCGAACTCACCGGCTCCCTCGCCCGCTGACCCCACCCTCCCCGCACCGGAGAACCCCTGTGTCCACCACCGCAGACAACCCGCACGTCCACGACTTCGTCGCCGTCGGACTCGGCCCCTTCAACCTCGGCCTCGCCTGCCTGACCGAGCCCATCGAGGAGCTGGACGGGCTCTTCCTGGAGAGCAAGCCCGACTTCGCCTGGCACCCCGACATGCTGCTCGACAGCAGCACCCTGCAGACCCCGTTCATGGCCGACCTGGTCACCCTCGCCGACCCCACCTCGCCGTACTCCTTCCTCAACTACCTGAAGGAGACCGGCCGGCTCTACCCCTTCTACATCCGCGAGGTCTTCTACCCGCTGCGCACCGAGTACAACGCCTACTGCCGCTGGGCCGCCGCCCGGCTGCGCAACGTGCGCTTCGGCCAGACCGTCACCCGCGTCGACCACGACCCGGCCACCGGCCACTACCGGATACGCACCCAGGACGCCGAATACCACGCCCGCCACCTCGTGCTCGGCACCGGCACCCCGCCGTACATACCCGCCGGCTGCGCCGAACTGCCCGGCGACGCCGTCCACAACTCCGGCTACCTGAGCGCCAAACCCGCGCTCCAGCGCAAGAAGTCCATCACCGTCGTCGGCAGCGGACAGAGCGCCGCCGAGATCTACCACGACCTCCTCCAGGACATCGACACCCACGGCTACCAGCTCACCTGGGTCACCCGCTCCCCGCGGTTCTTCCCGCTGGAATACACCAAGCTCACCCTGGAGATGACCTCCCCGGAGTACGTCGACTACTTCCACGCCCTCCCCGAGGCCACCCGCTACCGCCTCGAAGCCGGTCAGAAGGGGCTCTACAAGGGCATCGACGCCGAACTGATCAACGCCATCTACGACCTGCTGTACCAGAAGAGCGCGGCCGGCCCGGTGGACACCCGGCTGCTCACCAACACCGCGCTCACCGGCGCCCGTTACGACGAACGGGCCGCCTCCTACACGCTCCGCCTCCACCACGAGGAACAGGACCGCGACTTCTCGCTCACCACCGAGGGCCTGGTCTTCGCCACCGGCTACCGCTACCACGTCCCCGACTTCCTCGCCCCGGTACGCGACCGCCTCCGCTGGGACGGCCAGGGCCGCTTCGAGGTGGCCCGCAACTACAGCATCGACACCACCGGGCGCGGTGTCTTCCTGCAGAACGCCGCGAGCCACGCGCACAGCGTCACCTCACCCGACCTGGGCATGGGCCCGTACCGCAACTCCGTCATCATCCGCGAGATGCTCGGCCGCGAGCACTACCCGGTGGAAAAGGCCATCGCCTTCCAGGAGTTCGGCGTGCCGGCCGGCGCCGAGGAGGTGGCGGAGGCGTGACCGCAACCGTCTTCACCCGCCACGACGACCGGCTCGGCGCCTTCGCGCTGCGCCCGCTCGACCCGCACGCCGACGCCCCGCTGCTGCACCGCTGGGTCACCCACCCGAAGGCCGTCTTCTGGATGATGCAGGACGCCGACGTCGACCGGGTCGCCCTGGAGTACACCGCCATCGCCGACCACCCCCACCACGACGCCTTCCTCGGCCTCCACCAGGGCACCCCCGCCTTCCTGGTGGAACGGTACGACCCGGCCCGGGTGGAACTCACCGGGCTCTACGACGCCCGCCCCGGCGACGTCGGCATGCACTTCCTGTGCGCCCCCACCGACCACCCGCTGCCCGGCTTCACCCGCGCCGTGATCACCACCGTCATGGAGTTCCTCTTCACCGACCCGGCCGCCCGCCGGGTGGTGGTCGAACCCGACGTACGCAACACCGCCGTCCACGCCCTCAACGCGGCCGTCGGCTTCCGGCCCGTGGCAACCGTCCACAAGCCGGAGAAGGACGCCCTGCTGAGCATCTGCACCCGTGACCAGTTCCTGGCCACCCGAGGAGTCACCCGATGAACCCCCAGGACGCCGTCGCCCACCTCACCCCCGACACCTGGGCCCGCGCGACCCGCGCCCTGATCCGCAAGGCGCTCGCCGAGTTCTCCCACGAGCGGCTGCTGCGCCCCGAACCGCTCGGCGCCGGACGGTACGTGGTCCGCGCCGACGACGAGGCGGTGGAGTACCGCTTCGCCGCCGAGGTGCTCACCCTCGACCACTGGCACATCGACCCGGCGACCATCACCCGCCACCACCGCGACCACGGCCAACTCCCGCTGGACGCCGCCGCGTTCGTCACCGAACTGCGCCACCACCTCGGCCTGTCCGACGAGATCCTGCCGGTCTACCTGGAGGAGATCGCCTCCACCCTGGCCGGCGCCGCCTACAAGCTGACCAAGCCGGAGACGAGCGCCGCGGAACTGGTCACCGCCGGCTTCCAGGCGATCGAGACCTCGATGACCGAGGGCCACCCCTGCTTCGTGGCCAACAACGGCCGCCTCGGCTTCGGCGTCGACGAATACCGCGCCTACGCCCCCGAGGCCGCCGGCCCGGTACGGCTGATCTGGCTCGCCGCCCACCGCGACCACGCCACCTTCACCGCCGGAGCGGGCCTCGACCACGACACCCTGATGCGCGCCGAACTCGGCGACGGCACCCTGGCCCGGTTCGCCGCCACCCTGGCCGGCCTCGGCCTCGACCTCGCCGACCACGTGCTCATCCCCGTCCACCCCTGGCAGTGGTGGAACAAGCTGTCGGTGACGTTCGCCGCCGAGATCGCCGAACGCCGCCTGGTGTGCCTGGGCGAGGGCGACGACGCATACCTCGCCCAGCAGTCGATCCGCACCTTCTTCAACACCACCGACCCCGCCAAGCACTACGTCAAGACCGCGCTGTCGGTCCTCAACATGGGCTTCATGCGCGGACTGTCCGCCGCCTACATGGAGGCCACCCCGGCCATCAACGACTGGCTCGCCCGGCTGATCGACAACGACCAGGTGCTGGCGTCCACCAGGCTCACCGTCATCCGGGAACGCGCCGCCGTCGGCTACCGCAACCGCGGCTACGAGGCCGCCACCGACCCCGGCTCCCCCTACCGCAAGATGCTCGCCGCGCTGTGGCGGGAGAGCCCGGTGCCCGCCCTGGAGGACGGCGAGACCCTGGCCACCATGGCCTCGCTGCTCCACACCGACCGGCAGGGCCGCTCCTTCGCCGGCGCCCTGATCACCCGCTCCGGCCTGCCGCCCCGGCAATGGCTGCGCCGCTACCTCGACGCCTACCTCACCCCGCTGCTGCACAGCTTCTACGCCTACGACCTGGTGTTCATGCCGCACGGCGAGAACGTCATCCTGGTGCTCCGGGACGGCGCCGTGCAACGCGCCGTCTTCAAGGACATCGCCGAGGAGATCGCGGTGATGGACCCCGACGCCGTACTGCCGCCCGAGGTCGAGCGGATCCGTGCCGACGTCCCCGAGGACATGCGCCTCCTCTCCCTGTTCACCGACGTCTTCGACTGCTTCCTCCGCTTCCTCGGCGCCCTCCTCGCCACCGAGGGCGTCCTGGACGAGGAGGCGTTCTGGCGCAGCGTCGCCGAATGCGTCACCGACTACCAGGAATCCGTACCGCACTTCGCCGACCGCTTCCGCCGGTACGACATCTTCGCCGAGGAGTTCGCGCTCTCCTGCCTCAACCGGCTCCAACTGCGCGACAACCGGCAGATGGTCGACCTCCAGGACCCGTCCGGCGCCCTCCAGCTCGCCGGCACCCTGCGCAACCCCATCGCGCCCTACGCGCCCCGGCGGTGACCGCGGTGACGACGGCGACCGGGGCCGCCGAGGCGGCCGTCGAATACCGGCACCCGGCGCGGTGGGCCATCCTCGCGGTGGTCTGCCTCGCCGAGCTGACCGTGGTGCTCGACAACACCGTCCTCAACGTCGCCGTCCCCTCGCTGACCCGGCAGCTGCACGCGGGCACGGCGGCGGTGCAGTGGATGGTGAGCGCCTACGCCCTGGCGCAGTCCGGGCTGCTGCTCACCGCCGGCGCGCTGGCCGACCGGTGGGGGCGGCGCCGGATGCTCACGGCGGGGCTGGTGGTCTTCGGCGCCGGGTCGGCGGCGGCCGGGTTCGCCGGCTCGGCGGGCGCGCTGATCGCCGCCCGGGTCGGCATGGGTGTCGGCGGCGCGCTGATCCTGACCACCACCCTCGCCGTCGCCCTCCAGGTCTTCGGGGAACGGGAACGCCCCGCGGTCATCGGGGTGTGGAGCGCCGTCAACGCGCTCGGCTTCGCCTCCGGACCGCTGATCGGCGGCGCGCTGCTGCAACACTTCCGGTGGGGCGCGGTCTTCCTGGTCAACCTGCCCGTGGTGGCGGTCGCGCTGGTGGCCGTCGCCCTGCTGGTCCCCGAGTCACGCAACCCGGTCGGCGCCCGCCCCGACGTGCCCGGCGCGCTGCTGTCGGTCACCGGCACGACCGCGCTGGTCTTCGCGGTGGTCTCCGGCCCCCGGGACGGCTGGGCGGCCCCGCCCGTCCTGGGCGCCGCCGCCCTCGCGGTGGCCGCCCTCGCCGTGTTCGCCCGCTGGGAGAGGCGTACCGCCACGCCCATGCTCGACGTACGGTTCTTCCGCGACCGCCGCTTCACCGGTGCCGTCGCCGGGACCGTCCTCGTCACCTTCGGGATGGGCGGCGCGCTCTTCCTGCTCACCCAGGACCTCCAGTTCGTCCGCGGATACGGTCCGCTGACCGCCGGGTTGCGCACCGCGCCGCTCGCGCTGACCGTGGTGGCGCTCAACCTCACCGGGGTGTGCGCCCGGCTCATCCGCCGCGTCGGAGCCCCGTCGGCGATCGCGGCGGGGATGACCCTGCTGGCCGCCGGGGTGGCGCTGGTGGCGCTCTCCGGGACGGACGGCTACGCGCTGCCGTTCGCCGGGCTGGTGACGATGGGCGCCGGCTGCGCGCTGGCCAACCCGGCGATGGCCGAGGCGCTGATGTCGGCGATCCCGCCGGAACGGGCCGGGGTCGGCGCCGGCATCAACGGCACCCTCGCCGAACTCGGCAACGGCCTCGGGGTCGCCGTCCTCGGCGCCGTCCTCGCCTCCCGGTTCACCGCCCTGCTACCCCCCGGCCCGTCCACCTCCTTCCCCGCCGCCCTCGCCGCCGCCCACGACGCCCCCCACCGCGCCGCCGTCACCCACGCCTTCGCCTCCGGCATCGCCACCAGCCAACTGATCGGCGCCGTCGCGGTGTTCCTCGGCGGAGCGGTCGCCGCGCTGCTGCTGCACCGGGCGGACCGGACGTGAGCGTTCCGTTGGCGACTTGTGAGCTTCAGACCGCCGTACCCGATGTGCCCCCTCTCACATGCCGCGATCTATACGCCTCCGTATACGTGGAGCTAGTCTCGCGCTATACGCCACCGTATAGACGAGGGGGGCGACGGCATGACCGTCGGTTTCGTTGCTTTCCACTACCCGGGACCTGAGCACTTCGAGGAGTTCGTCGGCCGAGTGCGCACGGCTTGTGAGTTCGTGCGCACCCGGCCGGCCTGCCTGACGGCCGAATGCTGGGTCACGGCCGACGGCGAAGCGGTCGTGACAACCGGCCGGTTCGAGTCCGCGGAGGCCCTGAAGGCGGCGTTCGCCGCCGCCCGCGATTCCGGCGTGATCACCGAACGCGATGAACGCGAACACCGCCCCCGCGAGTTCTTCACCCTGCTGTCCAGGTAGCGGGGGAGACGGTACCCGCTCGGAATCAGCCATCCGCCGCACCAGGAGAACAGGGCCATGTCCGAAGTCACCCCCCACCGCCCAGGGGATCGGGTCGTCGAGGTTCCGCCCCCACCCCGATGGGCCGTCCGCGCCGCGTGTTCCTCCGCGCTCTCCGCGACCGTCGGATTCATCCCGCTCCACGCGATCCCCACGCAGACCAGCTTGACCTGCCGCGCAAGAACCGGTGGCCGCACCCGTCTCCGCGCCGGCCCCACCGGCAAGATCACGTCTCGGCTGGAGTACTAGGCTGTGCTTCGAGGACCAAGGAGAAGGCATGGAACCTTGCGCGGAGTGCGGTGCGCCGATGAACCCGCGGTCCTGTGACGAGTTGTTCCACGCCTTGCTCGCATTGGACCATTCGCGGCAGGCCCCGTGGGGTCCGCTGCACGGTGTCTCGGTCGCTTGCTTCCTGCTCCAACACCCCAGCCGGCTACCCACCGACGACGGCGCGATGGCTTGGGCACTCCTGCGCGCGTACATCGACGGCGGCCTCGACCAAGTGAACCAGCTCGTTGGTCAAGCTCGTCGCGGCAACTCCCACCGTGTGAAGGGCAATCCTTCCCGAGTCACCCCGGACGCGGCGCCACCGCACCGGGACGCGCCCCGATCTCATTTCTCCGTCACGATCCAAGACGTCGCCGTCGACGGGACGTTCCCCTCCGCGGAGTTCACGGAACGCGTCGAGGCTTGGGCCGCCGCAACGGTCGCCGCGTGGAGTGGCGGCACCTGATCGAAGATACTTCGACCTGCGGGCAACCCAAGGACGCCTGCACCAGCTCGCCGACGGGCAGCTGGCACCGTTGCCCACCGAGGTCGTCACCCATCTGAAGCACCTGGCGCGCTGGGGATTCACCCCTCGTTGGGTGGACCTGCAACGCGACCTGTGGATCCTTGTGTTCGCCACCCACCCGGACCAGGCGAGCACACTGTTTCACGACCAGAACGAGACCCTGGCCGCCCCCGCGCCGCGGCGCCTCTTCCTCGATTACGACCACGCGCACGACCTCGGCGCCGACGACCCCCGCATCAACGACATCGCCCGCCGGATCGCCGAAGCGACCCGAGCACGCTATGGTCCCGACGAACTGCCCAAGCTGGACGCCGCATCCGAGATCCCCGCCCTCATCCAGGGCACCGTCAACGCCTCGTCCCCTGCCTGGCGGCGACTCGACATGCTCATCCGCGCGCAACTCGACACGTGACTCGCCCGAAACTCCCTCGTCGGCCAGGCCCCCGTCAACGCCCGCATCCGCCGACAGAAGGGCATCCGCTCGGGCGGACGCCCCCTCGCTTCGCCGGCGAAATCGGCGCTATATGGCCGTTTGATTTCGCCGTAGCCCTTTGATTTCGCCGTAACCGCTCAGCTGCTCGGACCTGCTGCCGCGTGGTCTCCCTGCTGCGACTCGCCAAGCCTGCGATCCTAGCCGTGGCCGATGGTCAGAAGCCGAGCTGTTTCGAGCCCCCGTGGGTATGGCCCGGCCAGCTGAGCACTGGCACATTCCTCGGGAGGCCACAGTGAACGACAAGCGGATGGCGGATGCGCGCCGTGCGGTGCGTGAAGCAGCGGACCGGTTGGTCGAGCAGGGCGCAGCGTTGGCCGCGGCCTCGGCAGAGGCCGCGGAGATCGGTCTGGTGGCTCGTGTGGAAGATCTGCGGCGTGCGGTGATCGCTGCTTCGCTGGCGGGCGTCTCGCGCGAGGACTTGGCGCGGGATGCCGACGTGGATGTCGCGGTGGTCGACGATTTGGTCAGTGAATCGGCGGCGCAGTCGTCGTGATCAGCGCCTCCACCGGTAATGCGCTTCACCGGTGGAGGCGGACCGCACGATGGAAACCAGGTCAGTGGCCGGGCGGTGGAGCATGTGCCTCCGAGCCACCGTGGGCGGGCCGTCACGCCTTCGTCGACGGAGTGACGGGCCCCGCAAACGACCGGGCCGGGCCGGTGCCGGGTACCGCGGTCGTCAAGGACCAACAACTCCCGGCCCGGAGCCGATCACCGGCGGCAACGACTGGTGCCGCTCACCCGCCCGCATGCCAGGTGGCGATCAAACGAGGCTTGCCCTCGCGGTCCGTTACCCGCTGCCACTGGGCATGCGGCCTGCGACGGGCGCGTTCGGACCGGTCTACGGTCTGGTGAGCGGGGAGGGCCGCCAGGACAGGGCTGTCCAAGGGGCTGTCGGCGATACGGCGGATGGCGCCAGAGAGGAGGGCGCGCAGGGAGCGGTGCTCCCGTGGGGTGGTGGATGTGGTGTGCAGAGCCGGGAAGAGTGCCATGACAGGTCACCTCCGGAAGGCGCGTTGTCGGGGAGGTTGGGAGGAGTGCGTTGGCGCACGGTGGTGTGGCCGGTCGGTCAGGTCCGTCGGGTGTCCGGGCTACGGGGGTGTCGCGGCCTGGGTGATGCGGTGCGCGGCCGAGTACGGCAGGTCGGTGAAGCGCGCCAGCCAGTCCGCGTGGTGGCCCTGCCGGGCCAGGAGATAGGCGATGTGGACTCGCGGTTCATAGACGGCCTGGGGTGGAACGGCCGCGGTCGGCACGGTGAGAGGGTCGTCGAGCAGGTACGAGCGTTCGGCGCCGTCGTGGAGGGTGAGTCTCAGGGTGGGCACGGCGGCGAGGTGCCTGGTGACGGGCATGACGGCTTCTCCTTCCGTGTGAAGGGGTTGCCGGGCAGGGGGCCGACGGCGACCGGCGGGCAGGCGTGCCGGCGCCGTACGGGGGCTCAGTGGCTGAGCGCGACCTGGACGATCTTGAAGATCACCAGGACCATCGCTATGAGCAGGTAGGTCCGCAGGGCACCCATGCCGAGCTTGTAGCCGGTGGACATGGTGGGCCGGGTCAGGGTGTGCAGGGGCGGCATCCGCCAGGTGTCCCGGCCGGTGCGGTCGATCGGGTCCTCCTTGGTGCCGGTGCGGCGGCGGGTGAAGGCGTACCCCGCGGCCAGTACGCCGGCGATTCCGCAGGCAGCCATGATGTCGAGGATGGTGTTCGCGGAGATGTCGGGGAAGAGGACGGCGGCGGTGAGGATGACCGACAAGGTGACCAGGACGCCGACGACCGCGGAGGTGAAGGCGTTGGTCTTCGGGCCGTTGGCCCACGGGCCCAGGACCGCTTTGTCGTTGCAGAGCAGGAGCAGGAAGACCGAGGCGGACGGCAGCAGGACGCCGGCGAGGGTCTGGACGCCTTCGGTGAGCAGGCCGAGCGGGGAGCCGGGGATCAGCACGATCGTGGCGGCGGCGGCCACGAGTGCGGCGTAGACGGTGTAGAAGCCCTTGGCGCCGCCGACACCGCGGTGCAAGGAGTGCTTCAGGCCCAGGACGTCTCCGATGGCGTAGGCGGTGGACAGGGAGACGGCGAAGGCGCCGATGATGGAGGCGTCCAGCAGTGCGATGGCGAAGAGGACTCCGGCCAGTTTGCCGGCGTGGGCGGCCAGTCCGTGGGCGATGCCGGCGGCGTCGGTGAAGTGGCCCTGGCCGCCGGTGCCGGCGAAGGTGGCGGCGGTGAAGCCCATCATGGCCGCGGCGCCGATCACCACCACGGCGATGCCGATCCACAGGTCGGCCTTCTCGTACTTCATGAAGCGCGGTGTGATGCGCTTGTCGATGACGTAGGACTGCTGGAAGAACAGCTGCCAGGGTGCCACCGTGGTGCCCACGATGCCGATGATCAGCAGCATCACCGTGGCCAGCTGGCCGGAGCCGCCCGGCATGCCGGGGACCACGAAGTCGTGGACCATCGTGGAGGTGGCCGGGTGGGCCATGAAGTAGATCGGCACCAGCAGCAGCGAGGCCGCGCACAGTGCGATGGCCACCCGCTCGAAACGCTGGAAGGAGCCGGTGAAGGCCGAGGCGATGATGATGGCGGCGGCCAGGACCACCGCGGCCACCTTGGGCAGCCCGAGGTATCCGGCGGCCAGGGTGATCCCGATGAACTCGGTCACCAGGGTCAGGGCGTTGAGCAGGAACAGGTCGATGACGCTGAAGGCGCCCCAGAACTTCCCGAAGCGTTCCAGGATCAGCCGGGCGTGGCCGACGCCGGTGACCGCGCCGAGGCGCAGGACCATCTCCTGGTTGACGTAGAGCACGGGGATCAGCAGCAGCAGTGTCCACAGCAGGTGGGTGCCGTAGTTCTGGCCGGCCTGGCCGTAGGTGGCGAACGCGCCGGCGTCGTTGTCGCCGACCATCACGATCAGTCCGGGGCCGACGATCGCCAGCAGCGTCTTGAGTTTCGCGGTCAGGCCGGTGCGCGGTGCGGTGTCGTCGAGGCGGATGGTGCCCAGTGCTCCGCGGATGTCGCCGACGTGCGCGTCGTCGAGTACCGCCGTGGCGCGGGGGGTTTCCACCGGGGTGGCCGTGGTGGTGTGGGTCATGGCGTACCTCCCGTACCCCCGGGAGGGGGCGGACAGGGGGCACGCAGCAGCCATCCCCCCTGCGCGGAGGCGCAGGACGGCGGCCCGCGGCGGCACAAGGGCCGTGCGGGTGCGCACACAGGGGTCGCGGGGCCGGCGAGGGGCCGCGCAGGGAGGATGGTTACCGCGTGCCGGAAGAATGCGAGGACAAGCGGGGATGGGGCCGATGATGGCCCGGACTGCTACTGCAATCCATGTCTGTCGCCTCCTTCCGGCCGGGACGCGACCGTGCGCGTCGTCATCGACTCGGCAAGGAGCGGCCGGTCCCGCATCAACGCGGCCGGCTCACCCCAACTCGTCAGAGCTTTGGCACTCCACGGCGTGATCCCCGTACCGGGGAAGCCACTTGGGGTCACCCCTTAGGCCGGGGAGACCTGTCCTGACCCTGGGCGTCTCTCGACGTCGTGGGGTCAGTGGCCTGTGTCCGTGCAGACGCCTCACCGAACGAGGTGCCTCTTCAAACCTCCACGAGTGTAGCCCGACACTTGCGCGTCGACGCAACTCCATGGCGGACTCTTGACACTGCCGGAGCCCGGTGGCGGCAGCCGCGAAACCCGCCCGGGGCGCCGCTCGTACCTGGGCCCCGTCCGACCGCCTGCCGACCCGCGGCACCGATTGCGTTACGGCTGCGGGGACTTCGTCAAAGAAGGGTCGGCGCGTACGACCACGGCGTAGGAACCAAGGCCGAGCAGTCGGTCTCCGCGGATGTCGCCGAGAGCTGTGTACAGGGTGCGGAGTTGTCCGGTGGTGTTGTCGAAGGCGATGTCCTTGACGGTGCCGTGACTGGTGCCGTCTTCGGTCAGGACGCGCCGGCCGAGGGCCTCGTGGTGGGTGGGGAAGGTGTTCTGGCCGGGATCGGTGGCGGTGCGGGAGCGCACGATGACGGCGTCGGGCCCCACGGCTTCGACGGCGTCCCAGGCGATGGCCGCGGCGTGCTTCGGGGCTTGGGACAGGCGCAGGCAGGCGATGCTCCTGGTGTGCGCGTCGATGGTCAGGCTTTCCACCCGGCCAAGTGGTTCGGCCTCGTCGGCGGTGATCACGGGAAGCCCCTGGGCCTGGGTGAACAGCATCATGCCTGGCCTCCTTCCGCGGTGGCCGTGTCCGCGTACGGCTGTGCGCGGTGGGCGCGGAAGGCTTCGACCTGGGCGCTGAAGCTGGGCAGGTCGTCGGCGAGGAAGTGACGGGCGTGCGCGGGGACGACGAGTGCGCGCCCGGAGACGGCCAGCGTCTCTCCTCGGGGGATGAACGCCTTGCGCTGCTCGCGATCCAGGTTCTCGTTGGCGGCGATCTCGAAGCCGATCACGCGTCCGCTGCGACCGGCCTCGACCACGACATCCTGGATCGTGCCGATCTCCGTCCCCTGGTCGGTGAGGACGGGCGCGCCGATGACCTGACCGCGTTCGGCTTCTCCGGCACCGATGACCGCCTCCCGCTTCTCCAGGGCCGCTTCACCGGGGATCATCACGGCGGACGGTCCTACGGCGTGCACTTCGCAGAAGGGCAGGCTCGCCTTGAGAGGGCCGGCCAGCAGCCCGCGCCCGCTCAGGGTGAAGCCGGTGATCCGGCCGGCCCGTGCGTCGAAAACGGTGTCCCTGACCTGGGCGACCGCCTCGCCGCTCAACGTCACGACCACCCGTTTGGTCAGCTCCGAGGCGAGCATGTAGGCGTTCACCGCGGACCCTCCCGGCCGGAGACACGGCCCGAACGGATGGCGATCACCGTGCCGCTGCGGCGTCTGGCCTGAACCGTCAGTGCTGTTGCGGTGAGCACGCCCGCCACCGCGACGAGGAAGACCACCCAACCCCACCATTCCATCGCCGACCTCCTCGATACCGCCTTCACCATGGCCGTCGCTTCGTCCGGCGGTCCTTCGGCTATGCGCTTACCCGGGGTACGAGCTCGCATGCTCTGGGTGGGTGGCGGGTGGATTTCTCCTGGAGGGGCCGTGCGGGGTAGCGCGTGCGCCGCCGCGCTCGGGACGTGTCGGTTCGTGCACGGTGGGTAGGCGAGCGCTCACAAGTCGAGAGCAGGAGGCGACGATGGACGCGCTTGCGGGGCTACTTCAAAGGGCCATGAGCCGAAGGGGCCTGTCGGCCGAGGCGGTTGCCGCCCGGACCGGCATCCGGACGCCGCGGATCAAGGCTTTCGGGGAGGACGGTGCGACGGGTCCCGTCCGGCCCACCGAGGAGGAGTTGAGCGCACTCGCCACCCTGCTGTCCTTGCCGACCGCTGAGGTGCTGGTGGCTGCGGGGACCCACGTGGTCGGACACGAGCGGACTCGATGAGCTGGAGAACACGATGCCGCTGACGCGCGCTGATCGGTTCTGAGCCGTGCCCTGATTGCGCGACCCGTGGCGGGGTATCGGTGGCCGTGCCGAGTGCCGTCCATGAGGTCAAGGGGACGGGTGGCGTTGCCGGTTGCGGATCGGCGTGACCAGGGACCATCGACTGCGGAAGGGGTCGCATGACCGACGTGGAGGAGGCTGACGCCGGCAGCAGATCCCGCGCACCCGAGGCGGCCGGCGCGCCGGGCCGGTGGCGGGCCTGGCTTCTGCAGGGCCTGAGTGAGCAGGCGGCCCGGCACCCGGGTCCACACCGTAGGCCCCGTCCCGAGCAGGAGGGGCACCGGTGGTGGCGGGTGATGTGCCTGACCGGTGTCGACTACTTCTCCACGCTCGGCTACCAGCCCGGTATCGCCGCGCTCGCGGCCGGCCTGCTGTCTCCGCTCGCCACCGTGGTGCTGATCGCGTTGACGTTGTTCGGTGCGCTGCCGGTCTACCGGCGGGTGACGCGCGAGAGTCCGCACGGCGAGGGCTCGATCGCCATGCTGGAGCGGCTGCTGCCGTGGTGGCCCGGGAAGATCTTCGTGCTGGTGCTGCTCGCGTTCGCCGCGACCGACTTCATGATCACCATCACGCTCTCGGCCGCGGACGCCGCCGCGCACGTGGTGGAGAACCCGTTCGCCCCGCACTGGTCGCACAGCGCCAACCTGTCCATCACGCTCGTTCTGATCGGCATACTCGCGGCTGTCTTCCTGAAGGGCTTCCGTGAGGCCATCGGCATCGCGGTGGTGCTGGTGGGCGCCTACCTCGCCGTCAATGTCGTCGTGCTCGCCGTGGCGGTGTGGCACGTCGTCGGTCATCCGGTGCGGATCCGTGACTGGACGGAGGCGATGACGGCGGCGCACAGTTCCCCGTGGGCCATGGCAGGCGTGGCGCTGCTGGTGTTCCCGAAGCTCGCCCTGGGCATGTCCGGCTTCGAGACGGGCGTCGCGGTGATGCCCCAGGTCCAGGGCGACCCGTCGGACACGTACCAAAGGCCCGAGGGCCGCATCCGCGGGACACGCCGACTGCTCACCACGGCCGCCGTCACCATGAGCTGCCTGCTCCTGCTGTCCAGCGTGACGACGACGATCCTCATCCCGCAGAACGCCTTCAAAAGCGGCGGACCGGCCAACGGCCGCGCCCTGGCCTACCTGGCGCACCAGTACCTCGGGCAGGCGGGTGGCACGGTGTACGACGTCTCGACCATCGCCATCTTGTGGTTCGCCGGAGCCTCCGCACTCGCCGGCCTGCTGAACCTCGTCCCGCGGTACCTCCCGCGCTACGGCATGGCGCCGGAATGGACACGGGCCGTACGCCCGTTGGTGCTCGTGTTGATGGCAGCGGCCGTCCTCATCACCCTGTGGTTCCACGCGGACGTCGACAGGCAGAGCGGCGCTTACGCGACCGGCATGCTGGTGCTGATGCTGTCGGCATCCTTCGCCTCCACGGTCGCGGTGCACCGCCGAGGCCACCGGTGGGCGACCGTCGGCTTCGCTTCGATCACCACGGTCTTCGGCTACACCCTGGTGGCCAACGTGGTCGAACGGCCCGACGGCATCAAGATCGCGGCGATCTTCACCGTGGCCATCCTGGTCACCTCCTTCGGCTCGCGGGTGCACCGGGCGTTCGAACTGCGGGTCGGGGACGTCCGTCTGGATCCGCGGGCGCGGCGTGTGGTGCGGCGGGCCGCCGCGGAGGGCCCGCTCCAGCTGATCGCTCATCAGCCAGCCGAACAGCACGGGAACTCCCCGGGGTTCATGCCGCAGGCGCCGGCTCAAGTCCCCGTCGGCGGGCCGCCCCTTCTCCTCGAAGTGTCGGTGCGGGATTCGTCGGACTTCACGGCGGACGTCACCGTCCACGCCACCGAGGGGGACGGAGCGGCCCGCCTGCGGGTGCAGGGCCCGACGATCCCCAACACCATCGCGGCGATCCTGCTGGAGCTACGAGACCTCACCGGCGAGGTGCCGCATGTGTACTTCAGCTGGACCGAGGGCGGGCCGGTGGGCCGTCTGCTGCGCTTCCTGGTCTTCGGGGACGGCGAAGTGGCCACGGTCACCCGCGAGGTGCTGCGCCGCGCCGAGCCGGACCCGCGACGCCGGCCGCACGTCCACGTGAGCTGAGGTCACCCCTCCTGGTGGGCGCGCAGGACGAGCATGGCACGGGCCTCTACTTCCACCTTGCTGCCGCTCTTGATCAGCGGCCGGTACTCGGTGTACGGGATGGCGGTGTCCACTTCCACCGCCCACCACGGATCGAGTTCCTCGGGGACGGTGAAGCCCAGCGCCTGGCTGTGGGCGTTGAAAAGCAACAGGAACGAGTCGTCCTCGACCCGCAGGCCCCGCGCGTCCGGCTCGGTGATGGCCTTGCCGTTGAGGTGGACCATGAGGGACCTGGCGAAGCCGGTCTCCCAGTCGGTGCCGGTCATCTCGTGCCCGGCGGGGGTGAACCAGGCGATGTCCTTCTCGCCCGTACGGCCGTCCCGCGGGGCGCGGCCCTTGAAGAACCGGCGCCGGCGGAAGACGGGATGCTTGCGGCGCAAGGCGATCAGCTGGCGGGTGAACTCGGGCAGTTCGCTGGCCTCGGTGACGTTCGGCCAGTCGATCCAGGCCAGTTCGTTGTCCTGGCAGTAGGCGTTGTTGTTGCCGTGCTGGCTGCGGCCGAGTTCGTCACCGTGCAGCAGCATCGGTACGCCCTGTGAAAGCAGCAGGGTGGTCAGGAGATTGCGCTGCTGACGCGAACGCAGCGCCAGGATGTCACGGTCGCGGGTGGGGCCCTCCGCGCCGCAGTTCCAGGAACGGTTGTGGTTCTCGCCGTCGCGGTTGTCCTCGCCGTTCGCCTCGTTGTGCTTGTCGTTGTACGAGACGAGGTCGCGCAGCGTGAACCCGTCGTGCGCGGTGACGAAGTTGACCGACGCGTAGGGGCGGCGGCCGTCGTTCTGGTACAGGTCGGACGATCCGGTCAGACGCGAGGCGAACTCACCGAGTGTGCCACCTTCGCCGCGCCAGAAGTCGCGCACCGTGTCGCGGTACTTGCCGTTCCACTCGGTCCACAGCGGCGGGAAGTTGCCGACCTGGTAGCCGCCGTCGCCGACGTCCCAGGGCTCGGCGATCAGCTTCACCTGCGAGATGACCGGGTCCTGCTGGACGAGGTCGAAGAAGGACGACAGCCGGTCCACCTCGTGGAACTGCCGGGCCAAGGTGGCGGCCAGGTCGAAGCGGAAGCCGTCGACGTGCATCTCGGTCACCCAGTACCGCAGCGAGTCCATGATCAGTTGCAGCGTGTGCGGGTGGTTCATCCGCAGGCTGTTGCCGGTGCCGGTGGTGTCCCAGTAGAAGCGCGGGTCCTGGTCCGACAACCGGTAGTAGGCAGCGTTGTCCAGGCCGCGCAGCGACAGCACCGGCCCGAGATGGTTTCCCTCGGCGGTGTGGTTGTAGACGACGTCGAGGATCACCTCGATGCCCGCCTCGTGCAAGGTCTTGACCATCGACCGGAACTCCTGCACCTGCTCACCCCGTTGCCCGGACGAGCAGTAGGCGTTGTGCGGGGCGAAGAAGCCGATGGTGTTGTAACCCCAGTAGTTCGACAGGCCCTTTTGGACCAGCACGTGGTCGTCGACGAACTGGTGGACCGGCATCAGCTCCACCGCGGTGACGCCCAGTGTGACGAAGTAGTCGACCATGGCCGGGTGCGCCAGCGCCGCGTACGTACCGCGCATCGCCTCCGGTATCGCCGGATGGGTCTTCGTCATGCCCTTCACGTGGGCCTCGTAGATGACCGTTTCGTGATAGGGGGTGCGCGGCGGGCGGTCGCTGCCCCAGTCGAAGAAGGGGTTCACCACCACTGACTTCGGCGCGTACCGGGCGGAGTCCAGATCGTTCCGCCGGCCGGGGGCGTCGAAGTGGTACGGGAAGAGCGCCTCGTCCCACACGACGTCGCCCTCGATCGCTTTGGCGTACGGATCGAGCAGCAGTTTGTGGTGGTTGCAGCGTTCGCCGCGCTCGGGCCGGTACGGTCCGTGCACCCGGTACCCGTAGCGCTGGCCCGGGCCGATGTCGGGCAGGTAGATGTGGTGGACGAAGCCGTCCACCTCCTTGAGGGCGACACGCTCCTCGGCGCCGTCCTCGTCGAAGAGACACAGCTCCACGCGCTCCGCCACCTCGGAGAACACGGCGAAGTTCGTCCCCGCACCGTCGAACGTCGCGCCCAAGGGCGACATCCGACCCGGTCGCGGGCCCACCTCGGTGTTCTCCTGCCATATACGCATGATCGGCGCCTCCCCGGCACGGACGGCGGGCAGCCCGCACCCGTTGTTCTCCCTTTCCCCGCGCCACCGGTGACCATGCGTGCGCACCCGCCCGGCCAGGCCAGGACGCCACCACCGCGGAAGCTGTGCTCGTCGACTGCCGGCGGACGCGGCTGCCGCTGCGGTTCCTCGGGGGACCGCCGGGTGCCGCGATCTTTGTCCCGCGCCACCCGGTTGGGGTAGCCTGCCTCGTATTTTTCTCATCGTGCGCATCCGTGACATGCGGAGACGCACAACTGCGTCACGGGCCCGCGGGGCCCGGCGGGGCGGACGAGCCCTCGCCGTGCGAGGGCTCCTGGGGAGCGGGGCGAGGGTGGGTATGAGCAGCGACAGGATCGAGGTTGCCGACGCGGTGCCGGGTGACCAGGAACTGCTACGGCTTCTGGCCGGGCTGACCGCCGTGCGGGACGGCGACTTCGGTACGCGGCTGCCGGAGGACGTCGACGGTCTGATGGGCGAGATCGCGACCGTGTTCAACGGCATGGTCGACCAGCTGTCGGTGTTCACCTCCGAGGTCACCCGGGTGGCCCGGGAGGTCGGCACGGAGGGCACGCTCGGCGGGCAGGCGGAGGTGCCGGGGGTCTCCGGAACCTGGGCCGACCTGACCGACTCGGTCAACGCCATGGCCGGGAACCTGACCACTCAGGTCCGTGACATCGCCCAGGTGGCCACCGCGGTGGCCAAGGGCGACTTGTCGCAGAAGATCGACGTGCCGGCCCGCGGGGAGATCCTTCAGCTGAAGGAGACCGTCAACACGATGGTCGACCAGCTCTCCGCGTTCGCCGGCGAGGTCACCCGCGTCGCCCGGGAGGTCGGTACCGAAGGACGCCTCGGCGGCCAGGCCAAGGTTCCGGGGGTCGCCGGTGTCTGGCGGGACCTGACCGATTCGGTGAACTTCATGGCCGGGAACCTGACCAACCAGGTTCGCAACGTCGCCCAGGTCACCACCGCGGTGGCCAAGGGGGACCTGTCCCAGAAGATCACTGTCGATGCCCGTGGTGAGATCCTGGAGTTGAAGAACACCATCAACACGATGGTCGATCAGCTCTCCGCGTTCGCCGACGAGGTCACCCGGGTCGCCCGGGAGGTCGGTACCGAAGGACGCCTCGGCGGCCAGGCCGACGTCAAGGGTGTCAAGGGAACGTGGCGAGACCTCACCGACTCGGTCAACTTCATGGCCGGGAACCTCACCGCGCAGGTTCGCAACGTCGCCCAGGTGGCGACGGCGGTGGCCAAGGGGGACCTGTCCCACAAGATCACTGTCGATGCCCGTGGGTGAGATCCTGGAGTTGAAGAACACCATCAACACGATGGTCGATCAGCTCTCCGCGTTCGCCGACGAGGTCACCCGGGTCGCGCGCGAAGTCGGCACCGAAGGACGCCTCGGCGGCCAGGCCGACGTCAAGGGGGTGTCGGGCACCTGGAAGGCCCTCACCGACAACGTCAACGTGATGGCGTCGAACCTGACCGGTCAGGTGCGTTCCATCGCCCAGGTCGCCACCGCTGTCGCACGCGGTGACCTCTCGCGCAAGATCACGGTCGAGGCCGAGGGAGAGGTGGCCGCGCTGGCCGACGTGATCAACACGATGGTCGACACGTTGTCCGCGTTCGCCGACGAGGTCACCCGCGTCGCCCGGGAGGTCGGTACCGAAGGACGCCTCGGCGGCCAGGCTCACGTGCCCAACGTGGCCGGGACGTGGAAGGACCTCACCGACAACGTCAACTCCATGGCGAACAACCTCACCGGCCAGGTGCGCAACATCGCGCTGGTGACGACCGCGGTGGCCCGGGGCGACCTGTCGAAGAAGATCGACGTCGACGCCCGGGGCGAGATCCTGGAGCTGAAGACGACCATCAACACGATGGTCGACACGTTGTCCGCGTTCGCCGACGAGGTCACCCGCGTCGCGCGCGAAGTCGGCACCGAAGGACGCCTCGGCGGCCAGGCCGAGGTGGAAGGCGTCTCGGGCACCTGGAAGCGGCTCACGGAGAACGTCAACGAACTGGCCGGCAACCTCACCCGCCAGGTCCGGTCGATCGGCGCGGTGGCCAGCGCCGTCGCCGAGGGCGACCTGACCCGCTCGATCACGGTCGAAGCCTCCGGCGAGGTCGCCGAGCTCAAGGACAACATCAACTCCATGGTGGAGTCGCTGCGTCAGACTACCCAGGCCAACCAGGAGCAGGACTGGCTCAAGACCAACCTCGCCCGCATCGCCGGCCTGATGCAGGGCCACCGGGACCTGCCCGTGGTGGCCGAACTCATCATGGAGGAGCTCACCCCTCTGGTGGCGGCCCAGTACGGCGCCTTCTATCTCGCTGAGGACGGTGAGCGCGGCCCCGAGTTGCGGCTCGTCGGCTCCTACGGCCGGCCCGACGACGACGAGCGGCCCACCCGGTTCTCCTTCGGCCGCTCGCTGGTCGGCCAGGCCGCGCGCAGCCGCCGCACCATCACCGTCGACGACCTGCCCGGGGGATACGTCACCATCTCCTCCGGGCTCGGCCAGGCGGTGCCGGCCGCGCTGATCCTGCTGCCCATCCTCTTCGAGGACCAGGTGCTCGGCGTCATCGAGCTGGCCTCGGTCGCCGCGTTCACACCGGTCCACCGGGACTTCCTGGAACAACTGCGAGAGACACTCGGCGTCAACCTCAACACGATCGTGGCCAACGCCCGCACCGATGAGCTGCTCCAGGAGTCGCAGCGGCTCACCGCCGAACTGCAGGCACGCTCGGCCGAGTTGCAGTCCCAGCAGGAGGAACTGCAGCGCTCCAACGCCGAACTGGAGGAGAAGGCGTCCCTGCTCGCGACGCAGAACCGCGACATCGAGGCGAAGAACCTCCAGATCGAGCAGGCCCGGCAGGAACTGGAGGCCCGCGCCCAGCAGTTGTCGCTGGCTTCGAAGTACAAGTCGGAGTTCCTGGCCAACATGAGCCACGAACTGCGGACCCCGCTCAACAGCCTGCTCATCCTCGCCCAGCTGCTCGCCCAGAACCCCTCACGCAACCTCACCCCGAAGCAGGTCGAGTACGCCGGGATCATCCACTCCGCGGGCAGCGACCTGCTCCAGCTGATCAACGACATCCTGGACCTGTCGAAGGTCGAGGCCGGCAAGATGGACGTCGCCCCGGAACGGGTGTCGCTGCGCCAGCTGATCGACTACGTGGAGGCGACGTTCCGGCCGATGACGTCCCAGAAGGGACTGGACTTCGCCGTCCGCACCGCGCCGGGTGCCCCCGGCGACCTGCTCACCGACGACTCCCGGCTGCGGCAGGTGCTGCGCAACCTGCTGTCCAACGCGGTGAAGTTCACCGAGAAGGGCGGCATCAAGCTGGCCATCGAGCCCGCCACGGACGACGAGGTGCCGCAGGGCGTCGTGCGTGGCGGCGGCGTCGTGGCGTTCCGGGTGGAGGACACCGGCATCGGCATTCAGGAGCAGCACCTGGAGTCGATCTTCGGGGCGTTCCAGCAGGCGGACGGCACCACGAGCCGCAAGTACGGCGGAACCGGCCTCGGCCTGTCCATCACCCGCGAGATCGCTCACCTGCTCGGCGGCGCCGTAACGGTGGACAGCGCCCCCGGCCGCGGCAGCACCTTCACCCTGTACCTGCCGGCGGCCCGGCCGGAGTACGAGCAGATGCTCGGTACCGGCCGTCCCGCGCCGAAGGAGCCGGCCGAACTGGTCCCGGCCGCCACGACCATGCCGGCCACCGCCCCGGCGCAGGCACCCTGCACCCGGCAGCGCAAGCGTCGCCTGCTGATCGTGGAGGAGCGGCCTCGCGGGCTGCTGACCCTGGTGGCCGAGAGCGTGGTCGGTGACATGGCCCGGCACAACCCTGACGACGGCTCCCCGCTGTCCGCGGTGGACGTCATCACCGCCGTCGGGGCGCAGGAGGCGGCGGGCGCGCTGGCCGCCGAACCGTGCCACTGCGTCGTACTGGACTTCGACATGCCGGACGGGGAAGCGGGCCGCTTCCTTCAAGCGCTGCGCGGCGACTCGGGTCTGGCCGGCGTCCCGGTGCTCATCCACAGCGGTCGCCGGCCGGACGTGGCACGGAACGAGGCACTGGGCTCGCACCAGGACGACGGGGCGCTGGAGTTCCTGTCCGGCCTGGACGAACTGCGGGAACGCATCGCGCTGCACCTTTCGGCGGAGGAACCCGGGGACGTGCTCTCCCTGGTCCGCACCGAGGACCGGCAGAAGCTCGCCCCGCCGGTCGACGACAGCTTCGGCGGCCGTACGGTCCTGGTCGTCGACGACGACGCGCGCAACCTGTTCGCCCTCAGCGGGATCCTGGAGATGTACGGATTCCGGGTGCTGCACGCGGAGAACGGCCGCAAGGGCATCGACACGCTGCTCGGCAACCCCGACATCGCGCTGGTGCTGATGGACGTGATGATGCCGGAGATGGACGGCTACACGGCCACCGCCGAGATCCGCAAGCTGCCGCAGTACGCCGCGCTGCCGATCATCTCCGTCACCGCCAAGGCGATGCCTGGCGACCGGGAGAAATCCCTGGCCGCGGGTGCCAGTGACTACGTGACCAAACCGGTCGACACCCATGACCTCATCGCCTGCGTCCGGCGCTGGCTGTCCGCGTGAGCGCGCGAGCGCCCTTCGGCCTAGGAGCATTCGTAGCGTGAGCATCACCGAGCAGCCGCGTGAGCCGGACGCCGTCGAACCGCGCCCGGAGCACGCCGCGCGGACAGCCGCCGGCGCCCTGGAGCCGGCCGGCCCGGCGGGTGTCACGGAGCCGCTGGATCCAGCGGGTGTCTCCCCCTCCTCCCCGGTCGGCAGGCTGGCCGCCACGGTGGAGCGGCTCCGGCGCGAAGTGCGCGCCGCGCAGGCGGAGGCGGAGGGCCGGGCCCTGATCGAGCTGGCCAAGGGCATCCTGGTCGAGCGGCTGGGATGCGGTCCGGCGCAGGCCGCCCGGCAACTGACCGAGCTGGCCGAGCAGGCCGGGGTGACGCCGCTGGAGTTCGCGGTGGAGGTCATCAACCAGGCCGCCCGCGACCGGGTGGCGGAGGTCACCGACGCCTTCCTGTCCTCCGCCGCGGGCAGCGCCGAGCGCGACACCGCCGCCCTGCGGCTGCGGGCGGCCGAGAGCGGGGCCCTGGCGGCGGACGACACCCAGGCCGTCGCCGACTCCCTGCTGGAGCACGCGCTGCGTCCGCTGGGCGCGGCGGCCGTGGCCGTGTGGGCCGCGGGCGCCGACGGTTCGCTGACCCTGGCCGGCAGCGCCGGTTTCTCCCCCGCGGAGGCCACCCGGTGGCGTTACGTCCCTCCGGGGGTGACCACGGTGGCCCGCCGGGGCCTGACCGAGCGCACCGGCCAGTGGTTCGCGTCCCTGGCCGAGACGGGGCTGCCCACCATCGGCCGGGACGTGTACCCGGACGGGGGCAGGGTCGCGGTGCCCGCCGACGCGGGAGGCCGCATCCACGGGGTCCTGGAGATCGCCTGGCCCAGGCCGCTGGAGCCGCAACCGCCGCAGGTCGTCCGGCAGGTGGAGGCCCTGGCCGAGCTGTGTGCGCACACCCTGGGCAGGGACGCCTTCCACCAGGGCCCCGGCCAGGAACCGCGCGTCCTGCCGGACACCGCCGAGCTGATGGACCTGGCCGACGGGCTGCACGACCCCGCCCTCGTCCTGGTGCCGTACGTGGACGACTCGGGGCAACTGGCCGACTTCCGCATCCAGCACGTCAACACCCGCTTCCTGGACCCGGCCGGCCGGCCGCGCGCGGTGGTCAACGGCGCGCTCCTGCTGGAGGCGTACCCCCTGACCGCGGGCAAGAGCGAACTGTTCCAGCGGGTGGAGCGGGTGTACGCCACCGGTGAGCCGTTCCGGGCGAGCCGGATGCAACTGACCTCGTTGGTCGACCAGGTGGCCCTGGCGGCGGTCGCGGACATCAGCATCAGCCGGCACGGCAACAACGTGCTGCTGATCTGGCGTATCGAGGACGAGACGGCACGGCTGGCCAGCCTGCTCCAGCACGCCCAGCGCCTGGGCCGCATCGGCGGCTTCGAGGAGAACCTGCTCACCGGCGAGATCACCTGGAACGATCAGCTGTTCCACCTCTACGGCCACTCCCCGGTTGGCACGCCCGTCCCCCTGGAGGAACTGCCCACGCACGCCCACCCGGACGACGCGGACTCCCTCCGCCGGTTCCTGCGCACGGTGTTCCACCACCGCCGTTCGGCCTCCGCGGCCTTCCGGCTCCAGCGCCCCGACGGCGTGACCCGGCACATCCGGGTGGTCGCCGAGCCCGTTCTCGACACCGACGACCGGCTCTTCGCCGTGCGGGGCGCCTACCAGGACATATCCGCCCAGCACTGGACGGAGGTCGCGCTCGCCGCCACCCGGGACCAGCTCGCCCACACCGAGCAGCAGGCGACCGAACGCAACCGGCTGACACTGCAGTTGCAGCACGCGATCATGCCTCCCGAACAGGCGCCCCAGACGGTGCCGGGCCTGGAGGTCGCCGTACGGTACCGGCCGGCCGAGACCGAGTATCTGGTGGGCGGCGACTGGTACGACACCATGGTGCTGCCGTCCGGGTTGGTGCTGCTGTGCGTCGGTGACGTCGCGGGCCACGGCATCGAGGCCGCCACGAGCATGGTCGTCCTGCGCAACGCGCTGCGCGGCCTGGCCGTGACGGGGGCCGGACCGGGCCAGTTGCTGTCGTGGCTGAACATCGTGGCGCACCACCTGACCGGCGCGGTCACCGCCACCGCGGTGTGCGCCCTGTACGACCCGGACCGGCGCGCCCTGCGCTGGGCCCGGGCCGGCCACCTTCCGCCCGTCCTGGTCCGCGGCTCGGAGGCGGCGCCGCTGCCACTGGTCCAGGGCCTGCTGCTGGGCGCGGTCCCCGAAGCCGGCTACGAGGAGGCCGAGGTGCAGCTCGCCTTGGAGGACACACTGCTGATGTACACCGACGGGCTGATCGAGCGGCGGGACCGGTCGGTCGAGGAGTCCCTGGCCTACCTGCTGAGCACGGCCCGCGCCGCGCCCAAGACGCTGGATCAGCAGCTGGACCGCCTGCTCACCTACAGCAGGTCGGACACGGACGACGACACCTGCATCGTCGGCATCCGGGTGGCCTGAACTACTGCCGGTGCCGCTGCCGGTAGCGCAGTGGTGACTCCCCCAACTCCCTTTTGAACGCGGTGCTGAACGCGCTCTCCGACGCATAGCCCAGCTCGACGGCGAGTGAGCCGATCTGGACATCCCCGTCACGCAGTGCGCGCTGCGCCAGAAGCATCCGCCAACGGTTGAGGTAGGTCAGCGGCGGCTGGCCGGCCAGGGTGCGGAAGCGTACCGCGAACGATGTGCGGGACATCCCCGCGGCGTTGGCGAGTTCCCGCAAGCCCCAGCGCCCCGCGGGTTCGGTGTGCATCAGGCTGAGCGCCGGGCGCAGCCGTTCGTCGGTCAGCAACCGCAGCCATCCAGGGGGCAGTTCGCACTGGTCGACGTAGGCGCGTAGCACGTCGAGCAACAGGAGTTGGCCGTACTGCCCCACGGCGAAGGCGGAGCCGATCCGGTCTCCGGTCACCTCGTCGAAGAGCCGGTCGAGATTGCCTCGCAGGTTGGTCGCGGTGGCGGCCGATGCCCGGACGTGTCCCAACGCCGGGAGTGCCTGCGACAGCAGCGACCGACCGGCGGCGTTGAGATCGACGGCGATCCCGATGACGACGTCGTCGGTGCCGCGGTCGGCGTCGGCAAGCCGCGCGAAGTCCTCCTGGGGCAGGATCTCGGTGCGGGCTCCGCCCCCGGTGCCGCCCTCCTGCTCGATCCATGACCGGTTGTTCAGGATGGCGACGTCGCCCGGTTCGAGCTCGATCGGCTCGTCGACGCCGTCGGTGGTCAGCCGGGAGCGGCCGGACACCATCGCGATGAGTTTCAGTGGGTCCTCGATGGGGGCGCGCGCGACCCAGGGACCCCTGGACGCGAACCCGCCCGACACCAGACCGCGGATCTTGACGAGGTCGAACACCTCGGAGAGTTGATCGTTCACGACCTGCGCCACAACTCGTACTCTCGCGAAGGAAATCCGCACTGTCAATTATTCAGAGTGCCGGTCGGCGGGTTCAGACTGGGCGGCATGACACACAAGCAGCACCCCATCGGGTCCGGTTTCACCGCCGCATCGACGGCTGACGAGGTCCTCGCCGGCATCGACCTGTCCGGTAGGAATGTCGTGATCACCGGTGGTCACGTCGGACTCGGTCTGCAGGCCACTCGTGCGCTGGCCGAGGCCGGCGCCTCGGTCGTCGTCGGCTCGCGCAACCCCGACGGCGCGACGTCCGCGCTGGCCGGGATCGAGGGCGTCGAGGTGAGCCGGCTGGACCTCCTGGACCCGCCCTCGATCGACGCTTTCGCCGCACGCTACCTGGACTCCGGTCGTCCGCTCCACGTGCTGCTCAACAACGCGGGCATCATGGCCCCCGCCGAGCTGGTGCTGGACGCGCGCGGCTACGAGGTGCAGTTCGCGACCAACCACCTCGGACACTTCCAGCTGACCCTGGGTCTGCTGTCCGCCCTGCGGGCCGCGCACGGCGCCCGGGTCGTCAATACCACCTCCGGCGCGACGCGCATCTGCGACATCCGCTGGGAGGACCCGCACTTCGCCACCGGCTACGACGGCCACCTGGCCTATGCGCAGTCCAAGACCGCCAACGTGCTCTTCGCCGTCGAACTGGACCGCCGGTGGGCCGGCCACGGGATCCGCGGCTACGCGGCGCACCCCGGCATCGTTGTGGGCACCCATCTGGGCAACTCCATGCCCGCGGAACAGGTGCGGGCCATGAACCTGGCCATGGGGCTGGTCGACGAGTCCGGCCGACCGGTCATCGACCCCGGGAGCGGGAAGAAGACGCCACAGCAGGGGGCCGCGACCATCGTGTTCGCGGCCACCAGCCCGCTGCTCGACACGATCGGCGGCGTCTACCTGAAAGACAATGACGTCTCACCACTGGACGAGGCCCCGGATCCCGACGTCCAAGGTGCCGAGCTGATCCGCTCGCAGAACGTCGTGCCGCACTCGATCGACCCGCGGTCCGCACAGCGGCTGTGGGAACTGAGCGAACGACTCCTCAAGGCGTAGCGCCGACCCGGCTGCCCCAGGGCACCTGACGGCCGGGCTCGTCCCGCCCGGCCCCGGCGCGGTCGCCGCTACCGCCTCGGCCCACCCGGGTCGCGTACTCGTCGACACCGACCGCCCGCGGCGCGGCCATGTCCGGCTCGGGAAGCGCGTCCACCAGGCGCAAGACCGTGCTCCGGCCGGCAGACATGCCGAGGACGGGGGGCAGCCGGGGCCCCGGCCCGGCCCGCCGGAGTGAGACCGACCGCGGCCAGGGCCGAGCGTGATCAGGTAGGCGGCCTGCCACCGTCGGCCGCCAGGCGCGTGAGCCACTCACGCAGCAGGCGTTGCTCGGCGTCGCTCAGGACATCGGCGTCGTCGGGGAGGGCGGCGCGCAGGGCGCGGGCCGCCGCGGCGGGGCCGGACTCCGCGGCGGGGACCGCCGGCTCGGCGCGGGTGACGGCCGCGACCATGGACTCGCGCAGGACGGTCAGCAGCGCCGGATCGCGGCGGTCCGCGGGGGTGGAGTGCCAGGTGGTGACAGCGCCCTGGCCGGTTGCCTGGATGATCTGGGCGGCCAGCTCCTCGTCGACCCGCAGCCACCCCCCGGCCGCCAGCCGACGCACCCGCCCATGGAGGATCTCCAGGCCCGCGCGGTGCGCCGCGTCCGATCCCCGGCCGGTGGCCCGGTTCATCACCGCGAACAACTCGGGGCGGGAGACCCCGAACTCGACCACCATGTCCCAGCCGCGGCGCAACTCCTCCACCGGGTCCTGCGGGGCGGGGTCGAGCTGTTCGCGCTTCTTCTCCAGGAACCGCGCGTAGCCGTGCTCGGCGACGGCCTCGAGGAGCCCCTCCTTGTCGCCGAAGAGGCGGTAGATCGCCGGCGGCTGCATTCCGGCCGCGGCGGCGACCGCGCGGGTGCTCACCGCGTCGGGGCCGCCGTTCTCCAGTAGCTCGACGGCCGCCTCGACGATGCGGCGCCGAGGGCTGTCGGTGGAGTCGCGCGTAGCCATGAACCGATGGTACCGAAGATCTGGTTCCACTGGAATTTCCAGTGTTACCGTTAGATTGATTCCATCGGAAACATTGGCGGGAGAACCCCATGATCATCGTGACCGGAGTCACCGGAAAGCTCGGCCGCCGCACCGTCGAGCGTCTCCTGGAGCGCGTCCCCGCCGACCGCGTCGGCGTCAGCGTCCGCGACCCCCGCAAGGCTCAAGACCTCGCCGACCGCGGCGTCCGCGTCCGGCAGGGCAGCTTCGACGACCCCGCCTCGCTCGCGCACTCCTTCGAGGGCGCCGAGCAACTGCTCCTCGTCTCCCTCGACCGCACGGGCCCGGAGTGCGTCAGCGGCCACCGCGCCGCCATCGACGCCGCCGTGCGGGCCGGCGTCGGCCGCATCCTCTACACCAGCCAGATGGGCGCCGCCCACGACGCCCGCTTCCAGGCATGCCGCGACCACGCCCGGACCGAGGACCTGCTGCGCGCCACCGGCCTGCCCTGGACGGCCCTGCGCAACGGCTTCTACGCCTCCAGCGCCCTGCAGTTCCTGGAGTCCGCCCGCCACACCGGCGACATCGCCCTCCCCGCCGACGGCCCCGTCGCCTGGACCGGCCACGACGACCTCGCCGAGGCCACCGCGGTGATCCTCGCCGAGGAGGCCCGCTTCGAGGGGCCCACCCCGCCGCTCACCGGCCCGGCGGCGCTCGACTTCGACACCGTCGCCGAGATCGCGTCCCAGGCCACCGGACGGCCCTTCACCCGCACCGTCGTCCCCGACGACGCCTTCCGCGAGCAGATCCTGGCGCACGGCACCCCGGCCCCGATCGCCGACCTGATGCTGAGCATCTTCGCCGCGGCGCGCAATGGCGAGTTCACCGCTGTCGACCCGACCCTGGCCGAGCTGATCGGGCGAGAGCCCGCCGCCTTCCGCACCCATCTGGAGCGTGCCTGGGCCGAATAGCTCCAACGGGGCGGGCAGACGGCTCCTCGTCGACCACGCCCTCTCGCATCGGCCTGCCGGGAGCGCGTGGTGGCTCCGTGGGAACCGACAGGTATGTCGTCTCGTCTATACGTGGGTGAGCCCAGGCCAAGCCCTCTGTGGGGGCGGGTGCGCGATCGCGCGCCGATCACAGAGGATGCTGGTGGACGGTGAGTGAAGGTCCGGGCCCTGGGGCGCGTTGGCGTCCGGAGGCTCTGGGTTTGCGGCGAGGGAATTCTGAGGAGGCATCGGTGGCGGGCGAGTCCCCCGACATGTCGGAGCAGCGGAGCGGCCGGCGGTCGGCTTCGGACGCGGGTACCGGTGCCGATGCCGGTTCGGGAACCGGGGATAACGAGGCGGCCCGACAGGGCGGGAACGGCGGGCGTCCCGATCCGAGGCTGGCGATGCGAGACGGCGCGGCCGGTGCCGCCGACAAGGCCGATCAGGCTTCCGCCAAGCCCGGCGCCGCCGACAACGGCAAGGTCTCCGAGGACGAGGCCAACTCCCGGCCCAGGGCTGCCTCCTGGGGAGCCGGTGCAGACGGTGAGGGCAAGCCCGCGGCCCGGGGCACCGAGGCCGAGGACGGCGGCGACGGCGACGGCGACGGCAAGGCCGGCCCCGCCGACCAGCACACCGAGCTGATCAAGGCTCCCGCGAACGCGAACGCGAACGCGAACACGAACGCGGCCTCCGACTCCGAGCCCGCGCGCACCAGCACGTTCGTCCCGCTGAAGACGGACGACGCCCCGGCGCCGAAGCCGCCCACGCCGTTCAAGGCACCCACGCCGCAGGCCAGGCCCGAGGCGACACCGGCGGCTCCTCCGCGGCCGGCGGCAGCTCCTCCGGCCGAGACTCCGGCGGAACCCCAGACCCCGCTGGACCTGCTCGCCCAGCTGACGAACACTCCGCCGCCGGTGACCCCGGTGCGCACGGCGGTTCGCCGGGTGAAGATCTGGGCGCCGCTGGTGGTGCTCCTCGGGATCGTCTTCGTGGTTGTGCAGGCGATGCGCCCGTTGCCTGCTCCGAAGCTGGCGATCGACGGCAAGTCCTCCTCCGTCTTCGAGGGCGCCACGCCGTCGTTGCCCTGGCCCACCGAGGGTCAGGCGATCGTGGACGTCGACGGGCTCGGCCGGGTCGGTTCGTACGGTGAGATGAAGCCGCTGCCCATCGGCAGTGTGGCCAAGGTGATGACGACGTACATCGTCCTGCGCGACCACCCGCTGAAGAAGGGGGAGAACGGGCCGCTGATCGACGTCGACCAGAAGGCCGAGGACGACTTCACCAACGGCCTCAAGGAGAAGGAGTCGGTGGTCGAGGTCCACAAGGGGCAGAAGATCTCCGAGTTGGAGGCCCTGGAGGCGGTCATGCTGCCGTCCGCGAACAACGTCGCGCGGTTGCTGGCCCGTTGGGACGCGGGCACCGAGGAGGCGTTCATCAAGAAGATGAACGACACCGCCAAGGAGCTCGGCATGGCGAACACCACCTACACCGACGCCAGCGGCCTGGTGGAGAGCACCGTCAGCACGGCCGAGGACCAGGTGAAGCTGGGCAAGAAGGCGATGCAGGACCCGGTCTTCCGGGAGATGTCCAGGGCGACCCAGTACGACTCCACGACCGCGTCCGGGACGGGCAGCGGCGTCGAGTACCAGAAGACGCAGCGCAACTTCAACAAGCTCGTCCCGATGTACGGCGTCGTCGGTATCAAGACCGGTTCCACGACCATTGCCGGTGGCAACCTGCTCTTCGCCGCGGAGAAGACGGTCGGCGACTCCACGCAGCTGATCATCGGCGCGGTCTTCGGGCAGCACAGGAGCCCGATCATCGACACCGCCACCGACTACAGCAAGCAGCTCGTCCTGGCCGTGGGCCAGGCGCTGACCACCAGCACCGTTGTGAAGAAGGGCGAGGTCGTCGGCCACGTCGACGACGGCCTGGGCGGGACGACCCCGGTGGTGGCGGCCAAGGATCTGACGGTGGTCGGCTGGCCCGGTCTCAAGGTCGAGCTGAAGCTCACCACCGGGGGCAAGGCCCTCCCGCACACGGCGAAGGCCGGTACGCGGGTCGGCGAGTTGACGGCGGGTGGCGGCATGGGTGAGGTGAGGGTTCCCGTGGTGTTGCAGAAGGACCTCGCCGAGCCGTCGTTCGGCGCGAAGCTGACACGCGTGTCCTGACCGGTTGACATCGGCCAGGCCCCGGTACGCGTCGGCGCGTGCCGGGGCCCGGTCGCGTTCGCGGGGGTTCGGCTGTCAGGAGGGCGTCCCGGCCCAGGCGGTGAGGGCGTTGTGCCGCTCGTCGCGGCGCGTGGCGAGGTCGGCGGTGCGGGTGGCCCAGGCGATGTGGCCGTCGGGGCGTACGAGGACTTCGCGCACCCCCTCCAGGTCCGTGTGGTCGTCCCGTTCGGTGACGGTGACGGCGGTGACGCGTGGGCCCCAGCCTGTGACGACCGCCCCGAGTCGAGGGTCGCCGGCGAGGTCGAGGTGGACGAACCGGCCCTGGGGCAGCAGCTCGTAGACCCGTGTCGCCTCCGACGCGGTGGTGGTGAAACCGATGTCGGGCATCCGCCGTCCCACCAGCGGGTCGGCCCCGGGGTTCGTCGGCGGGTAGGCGGTGCCGAGCGCGGAGACCTGGGCGGCGAGTTCGCGGTTGACCTCTTCGACGCGCAGGAGTTCGTCGAAGAGTTCGCGGAGTGCCGCACCGGGGCGTTGGTACTGGGGGACGAGCGTCAGCTCCGCGAGGAGCGTCTGCACCTCGGTGTTCCCGGTGACCGCCCGGCCGACCGGGTTGCGTTCCTCGTCGTAGCTGTCCAGCAGGCCGGGCGGCGACCAGCCGTGGACGGCGGCGGCCAGCTTCCAGCCGAGGTTCATGGCGTCCTGGAGGCCGGTGTTGAGCCCTTGGCCCGCCGCGGGGAAGTGGATGTGGGCCGCGTCGCCGGCCAGCAGGATCCGGCCGGAGCGGTAACGCTCCGCGAGGCGGGTGGCGTTGCCGAAGCGGGAGAGCCAACGGGGCTCGCCGACACCGCAGTCGAAGCCGCAGATCCGGATCAGGGACGCGCGGAACTCCTCCAGGGTCACCGGCTCACGGGCCGGCACCCGCATCCGTTCCGGGTCCACGTAGACCAGCCTGGTCAGACCGTCCTCCAGCGGCGCGACCAGAACGCCACGGGCCCGGGCCGCATCGAGGACCGCCGGGTCGTCGTCGATGACGGCGACGTCGCCGAGCACACCGGTGAGTGTCTCGTCGGTGCCCGGGAAGCCGATCCCGGCGGCCTCCCGTATCCGGCTGCGTCCGCCGTCGCACCCGACCGCGAACCGGGCGCGGAACGTCTCGTCGCCCCGGGGGCCCCGTACCCGCGCCTCGACCCCGTCGCCGTCCTGGCTCACGGCGACGACCTCGTGCCCGTACCGGATCTGCGCCCCCAGTTCGCGGGCCCGCTCGGCGAGCAGCGCCTCGGTGCGGGCCTGGGCGAGGAAGAGGGTGTAGCCGTGCCGGGAGTCCAGCGCGGAGAAGTCCAGACGGGTGGGGAGCTGGGCGAAGTGCCAGCCGGGCACGGTCCGGCCGAGCGCCAGGAACCGGTCCAGCAGCCCGCGTTGATCCATCAGCTCCAGGCTGCGCGGATGCAGGGTGAGCGCCCGCGAGTCCCGCCGCGGCTCGGTACGGCGCTCCAGGATCCGGGTCCGCACACCGGCCAGGGCCAGCTCGCACGCGAGCATCAGCCCGGTCGGTCCCGCGCCCACGACGATCACATCGACGTCCATCGGAGTCGGCCTCCCCTTATTAGTGAACAACGTTCACGTGAACAGTGTTCAGTATAGTGGGACGCCATGAGTTCCCCGTCAAGCCCGGCCCGCGGCCGGCCCGCGCGCATCGACCGCGAGCGCACCGTGCGGACAGCCCTCGACCTGCTGGACCGGTCGGGGCTGGACGCGTTGACCATGAGGCGGCTCGCCGACGCGATGGACGTGCAGGCCGGTGCGCTGTACCGCTACTTCGCGACCAAGCAGGACCTGCTGGCGGCGATGGCCGAGCGCATGATGGACGGCGTCGTGGACGCCGCCGCCGGGACGTGCGGCGGCGACTGGAGCGAGCGGCTGACCGCCCTGGCCCGCGCGATGCGCGCGGCCCTGCTCTCCCGCCGTGACGGAGCGCGGGTGTTCGCCGGTACGCACTCGACGGGGGCGAACATGCTGGGCTTCGCCGACACGGTCGTCGGCGTCATGCGCGCGGCCGGCTTCCCCGACGACGACGCGGCGCGGGCGCTCTACACCCTGGCCAACTTCACCGTGGGCCACACCCTGGAGGAGCAGGCCGCCCTCCAGGGGGAAAACGACGGCCCGGCCGACCCGGGCCTCCTCGCCGACGCGGTGGCGGGCGGGACGTACGCGCACCTTGCGGCCGGGCTGCCCGCGCTCACCAGCACGGACTTCACCCGGCTCTTCGAGTTCGGTCTGAACCTGATCGTCGAGGGGCTGAGGGCGCGGCGGTGAGCCGTGTCCGACGCACCCCCCGGACCGTGCGCCCCCGGCACCACCCGTGGCCGTCCGGGTTCAGGGCCCCGTCGAAGCCGTCGCCAGCAGGGACGCCAGCCGACCGGCGATGGATTCCACGGTCGGGTGGTCCCACACCAGCGTGGGCTCGACGGTCAGGCCGTACTCCTCCTCGATGTCCACGCACAGGGTCATGGCGTCGAGCGAGTCGAGGCCGTAGGTGCGGAGTTTGACGCCGGGGTCGATCTCTTCGGGGGCGATGCCGAGGTGGCCGGCGATCCGTCCGGTCAGCCATTGCCGGATGTCCGCTTCGGACATGGGGGCCTCCTGTCGGGTCGGCGGTGGCCCGCAGGGTTCCGGGCCGCCGGTGGTGGGGTGGGTGAGTACGGTGACCAGCGCCTCGGTGAGCGGGTCGGGCAGCGGGCGGACGGCGCCGGAGCGGTGGCCGGCCACCCGCAGCAGGACGGCCCTGATCCAGTGGCCGTCGGCACGGAAGTCGCCTTGGCCCAGGCGCCGGGCGGCCCGCCACCGGATCAGCGCGTGCCGGGCCGCCTGGAGCAGCCCGGCGTCGAAGCCGGCCGGATCGTCCGGCGGCGGGGGAGTGCCCAGCAGCGTCCACATGGTGGCGCCGAACGCGGCGTGGGTGCCGCCGCGCAGGTAGCCGCGGGCGCCCATCACCACGGCCAGCTCGCGCAACGCCCCGGTGCGCAGCCGGTACGCAGTCGCCGGGTCGGGCGCGGCGTCGGCGGCGAGCAGATCGGCGAAGGCCCCGGCGAGGGTGGCCCGGACGTGCGGCAGTTCCAGGATCACCGTCCCGTACAGCCGCCGGGCGGCGGCGAAGCGCACGGCCTCCCGCAGCGCGGCGTGGGCCGGGTTCACCGCGGGTCCTCGACGAGGGAGAGCGGGGCGCCGGCCCGGACGCGTTCGGCCACCACCGTACACAGCAGCCGGTCGCGTCCCGGGTCGCCCGACGGCCGCTCGCCGAGCCGGGTCAGCACCCGGGTCAGCACCGCCGCCAGCCAGGTGCCCTGGTGCCACAACGGACCCGTGGCGTGGCGGCGGTTGGCCAGCCACACCTCGATCGCCGCCGCCCCGGCGACACAGCAGGCGAGCCGCGCCGCCGCGTCGAAGTGGGCGGCCGACGGACGCGGCCCGGGCGGGGTCAGCCCGGCGCGGACGACGGCGGTCAGCGCGGCCAGCCGCCGGCCCAGCAGGGCGCAGTCACCGGGGGGCAGCAGCGCCACCCGGTCCGGCAGCCCGTTCAGCAGCGACAGCCCGCGCGGCGACAGCAACGTGATGCGTTGCGCGTCCCACCCCGGCGGCGGGGCGGACCGCACGTCGGCCAGCGCCTCCGGCAGCGGACGGGCGCCCCGCCGGCCGCCGGCCAGCACGGCGAACTGGTTGGCGATCGCGGCCAGGTTGACCACTGTGCTGCCGTCGAAGAGCCCGACGAGCGCCGCGTCCCGGCGCACCTTGCGGAACATCGGGTCGCCCGCGTCCGGCCCGAGGTAGCGCGCCAGCGCGTCGAGCGCCTCGTTGACCCAGGTCGGCACGGTGTACTTCACCGCGGCGCTGAGCAGCGACAGTTCGCCCGGCAGCAGATGGATCGCGCGGGCGCCCAGCAGTGCCAGCACCTCGGCGCCGAGCAGGTCGGCGTAGGCGTCGGCGAGGATCCGGCGGCGCGCGGCGGTGTGCGCCTCGCGCCGGGCGGCGATGCGCAGCGCGTGCTCCGCCGCCCCCAAGGAGAGCGCGGTGCACAGGATCCGGGTGAGGAAGAGCCCTTTGAGCACCGTCTCCAGACCCGAACCGGGCGGGCCGACCCGGTGGTGGTCCGGGACGAAGGCACCCCGGAAGCGGATGCCGCTGATGTCGGCGCCCCTGATGCCGTGGGTGTACTCCTTGGGCAGCAGGCGGTAGTCGCCCTCGGCCATGGTCCGCCGGTCGGCCAGCAGGACGTCGAAGCCCCGGGGGCCGCCGTCCGGCACGGTGCGGGCCAGTACGGACATCAGCGGGGCCCGGGTGGCGTTGTTGATCAGCCACTTCTCGCCGTCCAGCCGGTAGCCGCCGGGCACCGGCCGGGCGGTCGTCTCCCCGGCGAGCAGGTCGCTGCCGTGGCCGCGTTCGGTCAGCCCCAGCGCGACCGGGGTGCCGGCCAGGATCTGCCCCGCCAGCCACCGCGACTGCTCCGGGGTGCCGGCCACCCAGGTGGCCACCGCGCCCAGGAACGTCTTGCAGTGCGCGATCGCCACCGTCAGGTCGTGCGCCGCGACGACCCGGATCAGCCCCAGGAACTCCGGGCACGAGGTGAGCCGCCCGCCGAGGTGGGCCGGGACGTAGTAGTGGTGCATCCCCCATTCCTCCAGGTCCCGGCAGGCCCGTTCCGGGAAGGCGTCCCGCTCGTCCAGGGCGAGGGCGAGCGGATGGGCGAAGCGGGCCCGCAGCCCGGTCACCGCGCTCACGAGGGGACCCCGGTCAGCTTGGCCACCGCCGGCTGCAACGCGGCGTGCAACGGCGCGAGTTCACCGGCGAGCAGCAGATCGCGCATGTGCCGCCGCCGCACCTTGCCGCTGGTGGTACGGGCCACCCCGCCCTGCTCGACCACCACCAGGCTGAGCGGGATCCCGAAGGCGGCGGTGAGGGCGTCCAGCACCCGGTCGGAGACCTCCGCCGCCTGCGCCGCGTGTCCCCGCCGCACCTCCTGCACCAGCACCACGTGTTCCCGCCCGCCGGGCGGGGTGACGGCGAACGCGGCGCCCTGCCCGGCCGCCGCGTGCGCCTCGGCGGCGGCGTGCTCCAGGTCCTGCGGATACAGGTTGCGGCCGTTGACGATCAGGGTGTCCTTCAGCCGCCCGGTCACATACAACTCGCCGTCCAGCCGGAACCCCAGGTCCCCGGTGCGCAGCCAGCGGCCGTCACCGGCCCGGAAGGTCTGCCTGCTCTCCCTGACCCGGCCGTGGTAACCACGGGCCACGCTGGGCCCGGCCACCCGGATCTCGCCGACCTCGCCCTCCGGCAACTCCCGCCCCGAATGCGGCTGCACCACCCGCACTTCGAGACCGGCCGGCCGGCCGCAGGAGACCAGCGGGGTGCCGCCGGCGTCCGGCACGGCCCGGTGGCGCTCCAGATGACCGGTGTGGAAGCGGCGCACCGTGGCCCCCTCACCCGGCCGCACCCCGGTCACCAGCAAGGTCGCCTCCGCCATGCCGTAACACGGCACCCACGCCGCGGGGTCGAAGCCCACCGGGACGAAACGCCGCTCGAACGCCGCCAAGGTGTCCGCCCGGACGGGTTCGGCCCCGGTGAACGCGTACCGCAGACACGACAGGTCCAGCCCGGCCAGGTCCGCTTCGGCGACCCGGCTGCTCCAGGCGTAACCGAAGTCGGGGGCCACCGTCAGCTGCGCCCGGTACCGGCTGACCATCCGCCACCAGCGCACCGGCCGGGCCACGAACGACGACGGCGAGGTGAGGACCAGGTCGGCCCCGGCGTGCAGGGCGTGCAGTTGCAGCCCCACCAGCCCCATGTCGTGGTGGTGCGGCAGCCAGCCGGCCAGCCGCCGCGGGAACGCCGGACCGGTCAGCGTACGGATCGTCGTCAGGTTGTGTTCCAGCGCGCCGTGGGTGATCTCCACCCCGCGCGGATCGTTGGTGGAGCCGGAGGTGTACTGGAGGTAGGCCACCGTGTCCGGGCGCAGCAACGGCGGCGTCCACTCCTCCGTGCCGTCCGCCACCGGGGCGGCGAGCCCGGCGACCCGCACCGGCACCTCGGGGAACTCCACGGTGAGCGGGGCCAGTTGGGACTGGTCGGTGAGGATCAGCTCCACCCCGGCGTCCCGCATCAGCGCCCGCAGTGCCTTCGTCGGACGGCCCGCCCGCGGCATCGGCAGCGGCACGGCGAGCACCCGGGCGTACAGACAGCCGAGGAACGCGGCGGTGAAGTCGAGCCCGGCCGGATACAACAGCGCCACCGGCCGGTCGCAGCGGCCCAGCGCGGACAGCCATCGCGCGATCGTCAGCGCCTGCCGGTCCAGCTCGCCGAAGGTCACCCGGACGCTGCCCTCACCGCCGGTGAGGAACGTCAGACAACGCTCGGAGGAGGGATCGGCGGCCCAGGTGCGCAGGCCCGCGACGATGTTCATGGCGGAAACAGCCTCTCCTGGTCGCGTTCGGCAGCGGGCGGGGGTCAGCGGGCGCGGAAGACCAGCACCGTGTTGTGTCCGCCGAAGCCGAACGAGTTGCTGATGGCGACGTCGATCCGCTGTTTGCGACAGTCGCCGGTGACGGCGTTGATCTCCAGATCCGGGTCCTGGCGGCGCAGGTTGACCACCGGCGGGACGATGCCGCGCTCGACGGTGAGCGCGGTGAGCGCCGCCTCCACCGCCCCGGCCGCCCCCAGCAGATGGCCCAGCGCCCCCTTGACCGAGGTCACGGTGGGCCGGTGGCCGAAGAGCCGGCGGATCACCGCGGCCTCCGCGGCGTCGTTGAGGGGTGTGCCGGTGCCGTGCGCGTTGATGTGGTCCACCGCCTCGAACGGGGTGTGCGCGGCGGCCAGCGCGGCCCGCATCGCACCGGTCACCCCGCGCCCGTCCGGATCGGGCGCCACCGCGTGGACGGCGTCGGTGGCGGCGCCGTACCCCGCCAGCACCGCGCGCCCGGGGCACCCCCTGGCCCGCGCGTCCTCGGCGCGTTCCAGCACCACCGCGCCGGCCCCCTCGCCCATCACGAAACCGTCCCGGTCCACGTCGAACGGGCGTGAGGCCGTCGCCGGATCCGCCCGCCGCCGGGAGAGCGCGCCCATCCGGTTGAAGCCGGCCACCCAGAGCGGCAGCACCGACGCCTCGGCGGAGCCGGCCACCGCGATGTCGCAGGCACCGCTGCGCAGCAACTGCCAGGCGGTGCCGATCGCGGTGGCCCCGGAGGCACACGCGGTGGAGGTGCTCAGCGACGGCCCGCGCGCGCCGAGGCGGATGGCGATGTGCCCGCAGGCCATGTTGGGCAGGTACTTCGGCAGCAGCATCGGCGAGACCCGGCCCGGCCCGTCGGCGAGGAGGGTGCGGTGCTGTTCCAGCTGGGAGGCGGTGCCGCCGGCGGCGGTGCCGAAGACGACGGCCACCCGGTCGCCGTTCCAGCGCGCCGGGTCCAGCCGGGCGTCGGCCACCGCTTCCGTCACGGCCGTCAGCGCGAACTGGGTGTAGCGGTCGTACTGCCAGGGCCGGCCGCCCGGGGTGTGTTCGCGTGGCTGGTATCCGGGCACCCGGCAGGCGAAGTCCACGTCCAGGCCGTCGAGTTCGGGGTCGCGGCGGGCGGTCGGGCGGCCCGCGCAGACCCCCTCCCAGGTGGCTTCCCGGCCGATCCCGGCGGGGGTCACCAGCCCGACGCCGGTGACCACGACCTCGGCGGGGCCGGCGGTCACCGGCCGCCCCGCCGCGCGCCGGTGGCGTCCTCGAGGACCCCGGCCACCTCGCGCAGCGTGAGGTCTCCGGTGAGTGTGTTCTCGTCGATCTCCGCACCGAGTTCGTCGGAGAGGACGACGACGAGTTCCACCAGGGTGATGGAGTCCAGGTCCAGGTTCTCCACCGTGGTGTCGGGTTCGAGACGGCCGGGATCGACCTCGAACTTCTCCGCCAGCACGGTGAGCAACACGTCGTACGGCGTGCGCTGATCGGTCATGTGGTGTCACCTCCAGTTGCGACGCTCCTGCGAGCGGCCTGCTCGTCGGTGTTCCCGACAGCACCGGCCACCGGCAGCCGCGGAAGAGGAGCGGAAACGCAGCGGAAGACCCCGCCCCCCCCGGACAGAAGATGCCTCGTTGCCCATCAAATCTGACATGCGGAACGCGGGTGACAACTCCCCCGAAAGGGCGGCGCGCGAAGCGACCGGCCGGACACCGCGCTCTTCCGCACCACCCGAGGGTCCGGGCTCACCACACGTAGCCAGGAACCCCAGTGGTTCTGACGCGCCGTCGGATTCCGGGTGAGGGGAGGACGGCCCCTTCGGCGTAAGCAGGGGTGAGGGCGACGGAACACCCCGCCGCCCGCAGGGCACACCAACGGAGGTAACCCATGCGATTCCGTCCGATGCACCGAGTGGCCGCCGGCATCGCGACCACCGTCCTGGCGGCCGGTGCGGTCGTGGCCGGCGCGGGCACCGCGGGTGCCGCCACCACGGCCCACCAGGCGTCCGCCACCCGCTCGGTCACCGTCCAGACCCGCGCCTACGAACCCGGCCCGTGGCACCACCGCCACCACCGCTGGGACGACTGCTACTGCGACGACTACGAGTACGCCTACTGGAACTACGGCGACTACGGCTACGGATACGGCGGGTACCGTGGCGGCCTGCTGGGCCTGAGCCTCGTCCTCTGAAACCGTCCAAGCCGGTCGGCCGGTGTGTGCGGGCCCCGGCCGACGGACGCCCGGGCCATGGTGGCGCCCACCATGGCCCGTGGTGCGTCCGCCACGACAGCGCCTACGCCGCGGCCCCGGTGAGCGCCAGGACGCGTTCCGCCGCCGGGGCCTCCAGCGCGGCGGCGAGCGCCCGGGCCTCCAGGTGGCAGTCGCGGGCCCGGTCGAGCCGGCCGTCCCCGGCGAGCGCGTCACCGAGGACGCCGAGCCCGTACGCCGTGCGGTAATCGTGGCCGAGCGCCCGCAGCAGCGACACACCACGCCCCGCCGCCTCGACGCAGGCACCGGACCGGCCGGCGGCGCGGTGCACCCGGGCGATACGCAGCGACGCCATGGCCGCGCCGAGCGGCCGTACCCCCTGCCGGAAGAGGTCGGCGGCGCGCTCCAGCTCCGGCAGCGCCTCGTCGTCGGCGCCGGTCCGGCACAACACCACGCCGAGCGCGTAGTGGCCGTCGGCGGCGCGGGCGCCGGCCCCCTCGCGGGCGTACAACTCCACCGCCCGCCGCGCCCGTTCGACCGACTCCGGGCCAGGATCGCCGGTCCGGGCCAGGATGCCGAGGGCCGCCGCCTCACCGTAGGCGTCGCCTTCGGCACGGAAGACATCGGACGCCGAACGCAGCAGCGCGGCGCCCTCCGGATCGCGGAGCCGGCCCCGCAGCACGGCGGCGTACCCCGCGCACCACCGGTCACCGTGGGCCGCCCCGAGCCGGTGGGAACGGACGGCCTCCTCCCACGCCGCCCCGAACCGCCCGGCGTCCGCCAGCAGATGGCCCAGCAGCAACCGCGCCCTGCCCTCCGCGGCCGGCTCGTGCCGTGCCGCCGACGCCGCCACCACCGCCCGCAGCACCCGCTCCGCCTGCCACGCGGTGGCACCCCGCTCCGGCGCCCCGGCGGCCAGCAGCGCGTCCACCGCGCGGCGCAGCGTCGTCCCGTCCGGGTCGTCCTCCGCGACGGTCCGCTCCACCGTGGCCCACAACAACGCCAGCTCGTCGTCGACCCGTTGGCGGGCCTCCTCGCGGGTGGCCAGGTGCGGTGCCGGGTGGCCGGGGGTGGCGAGGTGGCGCGGCAGCGGGTCGCCCGGATTTTCCACGGCGTACGCGGCCGTGGCCAGCGCGAGGTGGAAGCCGAGCAGCCGCGAGCGCGCGGCGCGCCGGTCGGCGGGGCTCTCCGCGTCGGCCGCGCGGAACCTGGCGAAGTCGCCGAGCGGCACGGGGAGTTCGTACCCCCGGGTGCCGACCGGACGCAGGTGGTGGAGGTCGGTGAGGGCGTCGAGGGTGTGTTCCGCCGTCGAGGGACCGGTGTCGAGCAGGGCTGCCGCCGCGTCGAGGGAGAGGACGGACCCGGGCGGCGCCAGGGCGAGCAGGCGGAGGGCGTGCGCCTGGTCGGGGGGGAGCCGCCGGTAGTGCTCGCCGAGTACGGCCTCCAACGACCGCCGCCCGTGCCGCAGTCGGGCCAGCCGTCGGTCACCGTCGCGCAGTGCGTCGGCGAGCCGGACCACCGGCCGGCCGGGGCGGGCGGCCAGCAGCGAGCCCGCGATCTCCAGCGCCAGCGGGTGGAAACCGCAGGCGACGGCGATCTCCTCGGCCGCCGCTCTCTCCTCCTGTGTCCGGAACGGTCCGGCCGGCGCCGCCAGCAGCCGCAGCGCCGAGTCGGGGTCCAGCGGCCCCAGTTCGGTGCGGTCCACCCCGGACAGCTCCGGCAGCCGGCCACGGGCGGTCACCAGCACCGCGCATCCCCGGGTGCCGGGCAGCAACGGCCGCACCTGCTCGGCGTCCTCGGCGTCGTCCAGCACGATCAGCACCCGCCGCCCGGCCAGCACCGTACGCAGCAGCGCCGCCCGCAGCGCCGCGTCCGCGGGCAGCCCCTCGGGGCCGGCCCCCAGACCCCACAACAACGCCTCCAGGGCCCGCGCCGGTTCCAGCGGAGATCCCCCGGAACCCCGCAGATCGAGGTGGAGCTGCCCGTCCGGGTAGGCCTCCGCGACCTCGTGGGCCACCACGCAGGCGAGCGCCGACTTGCCCGCCCCGGGCGGCCCGGTGATCACGTGCACCGGGACGCCGTGCTCGTCGGAGGCGGTGAGCAGCGCGGTGAGGCGGTGGATCTCGGCCTCGCGTCCGTGGAAGTGCGGGATCGGGCGCGGGAGTTGCGCGGGGACCACGGGCGCGGCGGGGGCCGGGACGGGCGGCGTGGCGGAGGCGGGTTCCTCGCGCAGCAGCTCCGGGTCGGACCGCAGGATGCGTTGCTGGATCTCCCTGAGCTGGGAACCGGGTTCGACGCCCAGCTCATCGGTGAGCAGGCGGCGGGTGTCGGTGTAGACCGCCAGCGCCTCGGCCTGCCGGCCGTCCCGGTAGAGCGCCAGCATCAGCAGGGCGCGCAGCCGTTCCCGCAGCGGATGGTCGGCGGTGAGCGCGGTCAGTTCGGAGGCCGCCTCGGCGTGCGCCCCGCGCTCCAGGTCCGCCTCCAGCCTGCGTTCCAGCAGGGTGAGCCGCCATTCGGCCAGCCGGGTCCGCTGGGTCTCCGCGAACGGGCCGGGCACCCCGGTGAGCGCCTCCCCGTCCCACAGGTCCAGCGCGTCCGTGAGCAGTTGGCGGGCGCGGGTGTGGTCGCCGGCGGCCGACGCCCGTTCGGCCTCCAGGGCGTGCCTCTCGGCGTGCGTGAGGTCCAGCGCCTCCGGCGGTACCCGCAGCACGTAGCCGCCTGCCTCGGAGACCAGTGTCCCGGGACCGACGATCTTGCGTAGCCGGGCCGCGTAGGTGCGCACCGCCGCCAGCACCTGACTGGGTTGATCGTCGCCCCACACCGCGTCGATCAGGTCGTCAGCGGTCATGGGGCGGCCGTGGTTGACCAACAGCGCGGCGAGGACGGCGCGTTGCTGCGGCGAGCCGGCGGGCAGCGGTTGGTCACCGTGCCACACACGCACCGGGCCGAGCAGCGCGAACCGCAGCCGGGTCCGGGTCGCCTCGATGGCGCGGACCCCGGTCACCTCGCTCATGGTCCCCCTTCGTGCCGCCGGGGTCCGTTCCGGCGGCCGACACCGTGTTCATCGGTCGTTCAACTTCGTTCATCGGGCGCTTATCCCCGCCTGGCAGCATAGAGCGACAGCGCTTCCGTGACCACGCCCGGTTCGGCTTGCGCCTCGGGCAGGGCTTCCCGGGCTGGTATCCCGGGACCCCTGCTCGCATTCGTGCCCGCCGCCAACTCTGGCCTACAGCGGGCACCTTGGGCTACCGTCATTGCCACGTCGGGCTGCGCCGAGCCGATTCGCGCCCTCCCTACCAAGGGCTGCGGACGGATGCCATCTCGCGCCGCGCGCCGCACATCCGAACCGGGCACGGTAACCAAGGAGCGAGCATCGTCATGTCTACCCCAACCAGTACGTCCTCGACCGCCCTGTGGCTGACCGCCGGGGTCGTGGTCACCCTGGCCTACTTCCTGCTCGTCGGCCACCTCGCCAAGGCGGTGCGCCCCACCCGGCGGGTCCCCGTCACCATCAGCGCGCTCACCGGGCTCGTCGGCGCGCTGCCGGCGATCCTGCTGGCGCTGTCGCACACCGGGCACGTCCCGGTCTGACGCGCGGCCGGCTCCCGGGCCCTCACACCCCGGTGGTCGACCCCGGCCGCACGATCATCAGCACGGTGACGACGGCCCACAGCAGGTTGAACACCCCGGTGACCATGGACAGCCGAGCGGTGGCGGAGCGGTCGAGCGAGGCCGCTCCGCCCTGCTCCGACAGCGTGGCCAGCACCCTTTCCTGCCCGGGCAGCACCATGAAGCCGAGCACCAGGGCGGCCACGGCGGTCAGCGCGATGGAGGCGATCAGCCAGGGGCTGCCCATCACGCGGAGCATGCTCGCGGTGGCGAAGCCGAACAACGGCACGGCGGCCCCGGCGAGGGCGTACACCTGGCAGACGCGGTGCGTGATCCGTGCCCCGGCCGGCGCCCCGCCGGCCGCGTCGGGCTCCGCGGCGCGCCGCGCCAGCGCGGGGAACATGCTGGCCGCCACCGCAACCGGGCCGACGGCGAGGATGGCCGCCAGCACGTGAACGGCGAGAAGGAACTTGGTCATCGCCGCGTCACCCTTCCCGCACCGCGCCGGCCGGGCACTCCACCGGCGCCGCGCCCGGGCCGGACCCTTCGCGCCGCTCGGCACCGTCGAGGCGGACATACAGCGGGACATGGGCGAACATCGGCGGTCTCTCCTTCGTCGCTCTCCGGACCTGCCGCCGCACACGCTAGAAACCCGGCCGCGCCCCGCCCCATGGGCCGGAACGACAATTACCGACGGATTCCCGCCACGCCCGTGGCCGGCGCCGCCCTTTCCGCCCATGCTGGACGCCATGTCCTCACCTCCGATGTCCCAGCCCGTCGCGTGGTCCACCGACGGGTTCCCGCCCGGCGGGAACCCGTCGGCCGTCGGCGCTCTGCACACGGTGGCGGTGCTCGCCCTCGACCGGGTCGTCCCGTTCGACCTCGCCACGCCGATCGAGGTCTTCGGCCGCGTCCGGCTGCCGGACGGCCGGCGGCCCTACCGGGTGCGGGCGTGCGGGGTGACGCCGGAGGTGCGCAGCGAGGCGTTCACGCTGCGGGTGCCGTGGGGGCTGGAGGCGCTGGCCGACGCCGACACGATCATCGTGCCCGGCTGTTCGGAGGAGGCCGGGCCGCCGCCGGCCGCGGCGCTGGACGCGTTGCGGGACGCCGCCGCCCGGGGTGCGCGGATCGCCTCGATCTGCGCCGGCGCGTTCGTGCTCGCCGCCACCGGGTTGCTGGACGGGCTGGCGGCCACCACGCACTGGCTGGCCGCCGGTCCGCTCGCCGCCGCCCACCCCGAGATCGAGGTGCGCCCCGATGTGCTCTACGTCGACAACGGGCGGCTGCTGACCTCCGCCGGGGCCTCGGCCGGACTCGACCTGTGCCTGTACATGATCCGCCGCGACTTCGGCTCGGTGGTGGCGGCGGACGCGGCCCGTCTGTCGGTGATGCCGCTGGAACGGGAGGGCGGGCAGGCGCAGTTCATCGTCCACACCCAGCCACCGGTGCCGCGCGGCTCGGAACTGGAACCGGTGCTCGCCTGGATCGAGGACCATCTCGCCCAGGAGCTGACGCTACGTCAGATGGCGGCGCGCTGCCGGATGAGCGAACGCACCTTCAGCCGCCGCTTCCGCGAGCAGACCGGCACCACCCCGCTGCAATGGCTGCTGCGCGCCCGCGTCCGCCGCGCACAGTACCTGCTGGAGAACACCGACCACCCGATCGAACGCATCGCGGGCCAAGCCGGCTTCGGCTCCCCGACAGCCTTCCGGGAACGCTTCAAACGCGTCACCGGCACCACCCCGCACAGCTACCGCGCCGCCTTCCGCACCCGCGCCGCCGCCCTGCGGTGACGTGGCGCTACGCGGTGTACGGGGCGGCACCGGACCGGGCTCACCGGTACGGAACGCCGCGGCCACCGGATCCAGCCACCGCGTGGACGCCTCCACGGTGAGCGCGGGAGAGCACAGCACCCGGGCGAGGGCGTGGGCGAGGCGGTCGTCCTCCTGGGCGTCGAAGAGGTGGTCGGTGAGCGCCAGCATCCGGTCGGTCGCGAGCGCCGCCAGCGGCACCGGGTCCTGGTCCGGGCGCGTGGAGAGCGCCGCCAGCAGGTCGGCGCCGTGGGCCACGGCGTGCAGCCGGCCGAGTTCCCGGTCGTGACCGCGCAGATCGGTCTCAGCCGGATACCAGCGCGCGAAGGCGTCCCACCACCCCGGCCGCCACTCGCCCGCCTCGACGAGACGGGCCAGCACCAACGGCGCGAACGTCCGCGCCTGGACCGCCGGATCGCGGAAGTGGCCGGCCATCCGGTCACCGAGCCACCGGCGCTCCGCCGCGTCCAGCTCCGGCACCCACCGCCGGGCCCGCACGTACGCCCCCTCGTCCCGCGCCACCGGGTCCGGGGACCGCAACTCGGCCACCAGCCTGTCCAGCGCGGCGGCGCGGGACGGGCCGGAAAGTGCCCGGATGTCGGCCTCGACGCGATGAGTCGGACGCATGGCACGCCAGGCTACGCGAGCGACGGGACGCGCGGGGCTCCGGACGGCTGTACCGCTCACGCCGCGAGTGCGCCGCCGGACGGTACCGGGTGGAGCGCCGCGAACTCCAGCGGTGCCGACGGGTCGACCGAGACCGGCCAGGGGGCCGGCCGTGCCCCGGCGCGGACCAGCAGGTCACCGACGGCGGCGATCATGGCGCCGTTGTCCGTGCACAGCCCCGGCGGCGGAATCCGCAGGGTGATCCCGGCCGTGGCGCACCGCTGCCCGGCCAGTTCGCGCACCCGTGAGTTGGCCGCGACGCCGCCGACCACCACCAGGGTGCCCACCTCGTGGTCGAGGCAGGCGGCGACGGCCTTGCGGGTCAGCACGTCGGCGACGGCCTCCCGCAACGAGGCGGCCACGTCGGCGACTTGACGGCCGCCCGCCTCCGCGCACCGGGCCGCCGCCGTCTTCAGCCCGGAGAAGGAGAAGGCGTACGGGTCGTCGCGCGGCCCGGTCAGCGGCCGGGGGAGGGGGACGGCGTGCGGGTCGCCGTCCCGGGCCACCCGGTCGACCGCCGGACCGCCCGGATACGGCAACCCCAGCACCCGGGCGACCTTGTCGAAGCACTCCCCGGCGGCGTCGTCGAGGGTGTCCCCGAGGTGTTCCACCCGGTCACGGGCGAGGTCGCGGACGAGCAGCAGCGAGGTGTGGCCGCCGGAGACGAGCAGGACGACACAAGGTTGCGGCAGCGGACCGTGCACCAGCGTGTCGGCGGCGGCGTGCCCGGCCAGGTGGTGCACCCCGTACAGCGGAACGCCCAGCGTGTACGCGTAACCCTTGGCCGCCGCCACCCCGATGTGCAGCGCGCCGGCCAGCCCAGGGCCGGTGGTGACGGCGACCGCCCCGACGTCGCGCAGCCGCAGCCCGGCCTCGTCCAGCGCCCGGCGCACCACCGGGCCCACCGCGCGCACATGCGCCCGGGCGGCGATCTCGGGCACCACCCCGCCGTAGCGGGCGTGTTCGTCCAGGCTCGACGCCACGGCGTGCCCCAGCAACCGCCCGTCACGCACCAGACCGGCCCCCGTCTCGTCGCACGACGACTCGATGCCCAGGACCACGGGTGATCCGGTCATGTCTCGCCTCCCGTCGGCGGGTGCGCTCACTTGTTGCCTTCTATTTGCAACTGCACTATATGTGCAAGTGGCTTCCGGTGTTGTCACCGGCCCCGCTCAACGGGCCGTCGCGGTGCCGGAACGCGCCGTGGTCGCCGGCCCTTCGGCGGCTCGTGGCGGCTCGGGCTCGCGCAGGGTACGCAGCAACAGCCAGCCGATCACGGGCAGCGCGATCAGCGGGACGAGCGCCGTCCGCAGCGACGTGGCGTCCGCCACCGCGCCCAGCACCGGACTGGCGATGCCGCCGACGCTCACCGTCAGCCCCAGCGTCACCCCGCTCGCGGTGCCCATCCGCCGCGGCAGGTAGTCCTGGCCCAGCGTGACGTGGAGCGAGAACGGCACGTACAGCCCGGCCGACGTCAGCGCCACGAACACGTACAGCGCCGGACCCGGCACGAGGACCACACCGGCCACCGCCGGCACCGTGAGCGCGTACGCCCACCGCACCACCGTCACCCGCCGGAACCGCGCGGCCAGCCGGCCACCCGCCACCGTGCCCACCGCACCGCCGAGGTAGAGCACGAAGAGCGCGGCGGTGCCGGCCACCGCGCCGCCGCCGGTGCGCTGGCGCACGTAGAGCGAGATGAAGGTGGACAACCCCAGGAACACCACGGAACGGCAGACCACCGCCCCCGACAGTCTCGCGAACGAACCCCAGTCGTCCCGGCCGTCCGCCACCCGCGCGGACCCGCCCGCGGTCTCGGCCGCCACCCGCCGCGTCCCGCGCAGCGCGACCCCGCTCGCCACCGCACCGGCCACCGCCGGCACCGCCAGCAACGGCGAACCCCGCAGCCCGTCCACCGCCACCACCGCCCACACCAGCAACGGCGCCGTCGCGAAACCGAGGTTGCCGCCCAGCGAGAACCACCCCATCGCGGTGTGACCGCCCCGCCCGGCGACCCGCGCCACCCGCGCCGCCTCCGGGTGGTACGCGGCCACCCCGATCCCCGACAGCGCGACCGCGGCCAGCGTGAGCCGGTACGAACCGCACACCCCGCTCAGCGCGATCCCGGCCCCCGCCGCCAGCGTGCTCACCGGCAGCAGCCACGGCAGCGCCCACCGGTCGGTGAGCGCCCCGAACGACGGCTGCACCACCGACGACAGCAACGAGGCCGCCAGCACCACCCCGGAGGCGGCGGCGTACCCCCAGCCGCGCTCGGCGACGAAGAACGGCACCAGCGCGGCCACCGTCCCCTGATACACGTCGACGCAGGCGTGGCCCACGGACAACAGCGTCACGGGCCCGCCCCGCCGGGCCCCCGGATTCCTCGGCATGCCCCGATCGTCGCGGTACCACCGGACGTCGCGCTTCCGATAAGTTGCCGACCCATGCCGGAAATCCGCCACCAGCCGCACGCCCCCACCCGCGTCCGCACGCTGGCCCCCGGAGAACGCATCGACGCCCACCACCACGACGACCACCAGATCGTCTACGCGGGCTCCGGTGTGCTCGCGGTCACCACCGACGCCGGCACCTGGTTCGCCCCCGGCACCCGGGCGATCTGGGTGCCCGCCTGCACCGTCCACGCCCACCGGGCCCACGGCCACCTCGAACTCCACTTCGTCGGCCTGCCCGCCGACGACAACCCGCCGGGCCTCGACGCTCCCACGGTGCTCGCCGTCTCCCCGCTGCTGCGCGAACTGATCCGTGCCTACACTGCCGCGCCCGGCGACGACACCCCGGAACGCCATCGGCTCCGCGCCGTCCTGCGCGACCAGTTGCGTCCCTGCCCGCAGCGGCCGATGCACCTGCCCGCCCCCGCCGACCCCCGGCTGGCGGCCGTGTGCGCGCTGGTCCACCGGGACCCGGCGGCCCGGCACACCCTGGCCCACCTCGCCCGGACCGCGGGCACCGGGGAACGCACCCTCAGCAGGCTGTTCCGCGCCGAACTCGGCATGACCTTCCCGCAGTGGCGCACCCAGTCGCGCCTCTACCACGCGCTGCGGATGCTCGCCGACGGCGCCCCGGTCACCACCGTCGCCCACCGTTGCGGCTGGGCCTCCACCAGTGCCTTCATCGACGTCTTCCGCCGCTCCTTCGGATACACCCCGGGCGCGCATCAGCGGCTGAACTGACGGTATGTCAGGTTCGAGCCGGACGGGTGCCCGCCCGGGCCGGCGGTGCGATGATGCGTCGAGGCGGCGTCCCCCAGCCGGAAAGGCGGTCGAGATGGCCGAGGTGAGAACGGACTTCCTGGCGCTGGCCCGGTCGGCCGTGGCGCTGCTGCGCGAGCCGGCGGTCGCCGGGGCGTGGCACGGGCCCAGCGCGCTGCCCGGCTTCCGGGTGGCCGGACTCGCGGGCCACCTCGCCTACCAGGTACTCGTCCTGCCCGACGCGCTCGCGGCCCCCGAACCCCGGGAGGAGACCGTCCCGCTGCTGGAGCACTACCGCCGGGTGCGGTGGATCGGGGCCGCCCTCGACGAGGAGGCCAACGTCCGCATCCGCAACGAGGGGGAACGGGCCGCCGCCGACGGGCCCGTGGCGCTCGCCGACCGCACCGCCCGGGCGGTCGACACCCTGCAGACCGCTCTGCCGCGCGCGGACGACCGGGCGGTGCGCATCCCGCTGTGGGGCGCCTGGTCGCTCGGCCTCGACGACATGCTGACCACCCGCATGATGGAACTGGCCGTGCACGCCGACGACCTGGCCGTCAGCGTCGGCGTCCCCACCCCGCCGCTGCCGGCCGGCGCCGTGGACACCGTGATCGCGCTCCTCTCCCGGCTCGCGGTACACCGTCACGGCCCCACCGCCGTGCTGCGTGCCCTCGGCCGCGCCGAACGCGCTCCGGCCTCGATCGCCGCCTTCTGACCGCCCGTCGGCGAAAGTTCACCGGGAGACCCGGCGATGGTTGCTGCGCCGGGCCGTGCTCCGATGCACCATGAGGGCATGGACCCCGACGAGTTCCCCGAAGAGAGCGGCGACGAACCCGTCCACGACGACGGCGAGCGTCCCGCCTGGCTGGACGACGACGAGATGTACGGCTGGGCGTGACCGCGGTGTTCCCGCGCGACCGTACGCGACCGCATCCGCCCGCATCCGACCGTCCAGGCCGTCCGGGCCGTCGGCGCGGCCGGGAAAAGCGCTGGACCACGGGTTCGCGCGTTCTTCAGGGTGGGCGCCATGTCCGCTCCCGAGGCGTCAAGACGCCGGCCACCGGTCGTTCGGTGGCTTTCCGGTTGACGCCTTCGTCACGCTGAAGGGCCGCCGCCGCTGAGGGCCGCGCCCCGCTGAGGCATGTCCGGCCGCCGCCGAACCACCGTCGCAGGACCGTTCCTTCCGTTCGCGCAGCACCCCTGAGCCGTTGCCGCCGCCTTTCGCGGTGCGGCGTCGTGCTGCCGTCCTCGACCGTGGCCGTGGAGTCCGTCATGCCGTTCGCCGTCTACGTCCTGGGGCTTGCCGTGTTCGCCCAGGGCACGTCCGAGTTCATGCTGTCCGGCCTGGTGCCGGGGATCGCCGGTGACCTGGGGGTCTCTCCCGCCGCCGGTGCGCTGACCTCCGCCTTCGCGGTGGGGATGATCGTCGGGGCGCCGCTGATGGCGGTGGCCGCCCTGCGCCGGCCCAGGCGGCGCGCGCTGCTGGGCTTCCTCGCGGTGTTCGTGGCGGCGCACGTCGCCGGCGCGCTCACCACGAGCTTCGGGGTACTGCTGGCCACCCGCTTCGTCGCCGCGCCGGCCGACGCCGGCTTCCTCGCCGTCGGCCTGGCCGCCGCCGTCGCCATGGTGCCGCCGGACGCGACCGGGCGGGCCACCTCGGTGCTGCTCGGCGGCATCACGCTGGCGTGCGTGGCCGGGGTGCCGGCCGGGGCCGCGCTGGGGTGGCGTTCGGCGTTCTGGGCGGTGGCGGCGCTCTCGCTGCCGGCCGTGGCCGCCGTGGCGCGTTCGGTGCCGTCGGCACCGGTGGCCGGCGGCGCCCCGGCCGCCCGCGCGCGGGACGAGTTGCGGGCGCTGCGCCGCCCCGCGCTGCTGGTGCTCCTGCTGCTCGCCGCGCTCGTCAACGCCGGGACGTTCGCCACGTTCACGTATCTGGCGCCGCTGGTCACCGAGGCCGGCGGGGTGCGGGCGGGTGGGTGCCGGCGCTGCTGGCGCTCTTCGGGCTGGGATCGTTCGCCGGGGTGACGATCGCTGGCCGGTTCTCCGACCGACGTCCGCTGCGGCTGCTGGCGCCCGGTGGGGCGGGGCTCTGCGCCGGCTGGGCGCTCCTCGCGCTCGCCGTCGGCAGTACGGCCGCGACCGTGCCGCTCGTCCTCGTCCAGGGCGCGCTGTCGTTCGCCGTGGGATCGACCCTCGTCACGCGCGCGCTGTACGCGGCCGGTGAAGCGCCGTCGCTGGGCGGCTCGTTCGCCACCGCGGCGCTCAACGTGGGCGCCGCCGTCGGTCCGGCGCTGGCGGGCGCCGCCCTCGGTGCCGGGTCCGGTTACCGTTCGGTGCCCTGGCTCAGTGCCGGTCTGGTGGCGTCGGCGCTGGCCACCGCCGCCGTCGCGGGGTGGCGCGGTAGGCGGTGAGCCGCGGCGTGGGGGCCGCTGCGCGTCAGCGTGGGTAACGGAACCACACGTTCGGTGTCCGCCCGGCCCGGTCGATATTCTTCCGCTGTCGGCTCCCGGTGGTGGAAGGACTCAAGGAAACGCCGGGGACAGAGGATTGGGTGATGATGCCGGAACCCGTACTTCCGGGCGAGTTCAGCTCCGTCGGCGCCTCGTCCCGAGGTGACCGGGTGACGGGGGGCGGCGGTCCGGTCCCGGCGCCGCGCGGCGGCGCGGTGGAACACGCTACGTCCGACGACCTGGCGCCGGGACGGACGGAGCCCCGGGTCCTGCTCATCGAGGACGACGCCGCCGACGCGCTGCTCGTCGAGGAACTGGTGGCCGACGTCACACCCGGCATGGGGATGCGGCTGACCTGGGTACGCTCGGTGGCGCAGGCCCGCGCGGAACTGGCCCGTACCGTGCCCGACTGCGTGCTGCTCGACCTGCACCTGCCGGACGCCTCCGGCCTCGAGGCGCTCGCGGCCGTCCAGGAGTGCGCCGAGGGCGTGGCGGTGGTGGTGCTCACCGGCCTCGCCGAGGAACGCACCGGGCTCGCCGCGGTGGCCGCCGGCGCCCAGGACTACCTGGTCAAGGGGCGCGTCGAACCGGAGCTGTTCGGCCGCGCCGTCCGCTACGCGATCCAGCGCAAGCAGACCGAGAAGGCCGCCGCCGAACTCCAGGCCGGCAAACTGCGCGCCCAGGAGAACGCCCGGCTGGAGCGCGGACTGCTGCCCACCCCGCTGCTCAACGGTGACGACAGCGTCGAAGTGGTGGCCCGCTACCGCCCCGGCCGCAGCCAGGCGCTGCTCGGCGGCGACTTCCACGACGTGGTGCAGCAACCGGACGGCACCGTCCACGCGTTGGTGGGCGACGTCTCCGGCCACGGCCCGGACGAGGCGGCGCTCGGCGTCGCCCTGCGGATCGCCTGGCGTACCCTGGTGCTCAGCGGGGCACCCACCCAGCGCCAGCTCCGGCTGCTGGAGGAGATCCTGGTGGCCGAGCGGGCGGGGGCGGAGATCTTCGCCACCCTCACCAGCGCCGTGCTGCCGCCCGACCGGCGCCGGGTCCGGCTGGTACGCGCCGGCCACCACGGGGTGCTGTGGCGGGAGGCGGACGGGGTGCGCTGGGTCGAGGTGCCCGGCGGTCCGGCCCTGGGTATCGTGCCGGGCCGGGCGCACTGGCCGGTGCAGGAGCTTGAACTGCCGCACGGCGCCGGGCTGGTGGTCTTCACCGACGGCCTCTTCGAGGGCCGCTCCGGGCCGGACGGGCAACGGCTCGGAGAGGAGGGGCTGCTGCGGCTGGCCGGTACGCTCACCGGGCTGCCCGCCGAGCCGTTCGTCGACCGGCTCATCGCCCGCGCCGAGGAACTCGCCGAGGAATACGGCGGACTCGCCGACGACGTGGCCGTACTGCATCTGCGCTGGAGCGACCGGCGGAAGGAGGAGACCGGAGCATGACCCGATCCGTGCCCGACGACGCCCGCCCGGTGCCCGACGACCCGCGTCCCGCGCCCGGCGACACCCGGCCCGTGCCCGACGTCCCGCGTCCCACGCCCGACGGCACCCGGCCCGTGCCCGACGGCACCCGGTCCGTGGCCGACGACACCCCGCCCGTGGCCGACGTCCCGCGTCCCACGCCCGGCGACACCCCGCCCGTGCCCGGCGACACCCCGCCCGTATCCGACGACACCCGGCCCGTGGCCGACGACCCGCGTCCCGTGCCCGACGACCCGCACCTCGTCCGCGGCTTCCGCGCCATGACGGTGCAGGGCTGGTTCCTGCTGGCGCTCGCGCTGATGACGCTGCTCGTCGTGGCGGGCAGTGTGGTGGGGGGCCAGGTGCTCGCCCATACCGCCCGCGTCTCGGACCAGTTGCTCCAGCGGATACAACCCGCACAGGGCGCCGCCTTCCAGCTCCAGGCGGCCGTGCTCAACCAGGAGACCGGCGCCCGCGGCTACGCCATCGCCGCCGACCCGCAGTTCCTCCAGCCCTACTCCGACGGCCGGCGCGGCGAGGCGCAGCTCGCCGCCACGCTGCGCGGCCTGGTCGGCGACCGCCCGGTGCTCCGCGCCGACCTGGACGCGGTGGAGCGGGCCACCGCCGACTGGCGCGGCCACTACGCCGAACCCATGATCAAGGCGGTGACCCCCGGCGTCCCCCGCCCCCCGGACAAGACACTGGTCGAGGGCGGCAAGGCCAGGTTCGACCACCTGCGCGCCCTCTTCCGCGCCCAGAACACCCACCTGGCCGAGGAACGCTCCCGCGCCCAGCGAGAGTTGGCCGAAGCCCGCACCGAACGCGACTGGGTGCTCGGCGGACTGGTGGCCGCCTTCCTGATCACCGGGGTCGTCCTGGCGGTGCTCATCCGGCAGCTGGTCACCCGCCCGCTGGACCGGCTGCGTACCGCCTCCTACCGTGTGGCCGGCGGCGACTTCGAGCACCGCATCACCGCCCACGGCCCGGCCGACCTGCGTGCCGTCGCCCGGGACGTCGAAGGCATGCGCCGCCGCATCGTCACCGAACTGGGCACCGTACGCTCCGCCCACCGGCTCCTGGTGGAACAGACCGCCGACCTCGACGCCCAGGCCGTCGAACTGCGCCGCTCCAATGCCGAGTTGGAGCAGTTCGCCTACGTCGCCTCGCACGACCTCCAGGAACCGCTGCGCAAGGTCGCCTCGTTCTGCCAGCTGCTGGAGAAGCGCTACGGCGACAGCTTCGACGAACGCGGCAAGCAGTACCTGGACTTCGCGGTGGACGGCGCCAAGCGCATGCAGGTGCTCATCAACGACCTGCTGACGTTCTCCCGGGTCGGGAGGCTCAACGACGCCAGCGTGCCGGTCGCCCTGGACGCGGCGCTGGACAAGGCGGTGGCCAACCTCGGTGCCTCGATCGAGGAGTCCGGCGCCCGGATCGAACGTCCCGAGCGGCTGCCGGAGATCATCGGCGACCCGATGCTGATGGTGATGCTGTGGCAGAACCTGCTGGGCAACGCCGTCAAGTTCCGCCGCCCCGACGAGCCGCCGCTGGTCCGCCTCACCTGCGAACGACGGGACGGTGACTGGCTGCTTGCCGTCAGCGACAACGGCATCGGCGTGCCCACCGAGTTCGCCGAGAAGGTCTTCGTCATCTTCCAGCGGCTGCACGGCCGCGACAGCTACAGCGGTACCGGCATCGGCCTGGCGCTGTGCAAGAAGATCGTCGAGCACCACGGCGGACGGATCTGGATCGACACCGGATACGGCACGGGGGCGCGCTTCTGCCTCACCCTGCCCGCCGAAACGCCGCCCGAGGACGCTCCGCCCGAGGACGCCCCGTCCGCCGACGTGCCCGCCGTGAAAGGAAACCCCGCATGACCACGCCCGCCCGCCCCATCGACGTCCTGCTCGTCGAGGACGACCCCGGGGACGAGCTGATGACCCGCGAGGCGTTCGAGGACAACAAGATCGGCAACACGCTGCACGTCGCCCGGGACGGCGAGGAGGCGCTCGACTTCCTCTACCGGCGCGGCGCCCACGCCGGCGCGCCCCGCCCCGACCTGATCCTGCTCGACCTCAACCTGCCCAAGTACGACGGCCGCCAGGTGCTGGAGCAGATCAAGTCCGACCCCGAGCTGTCCCACATCCCGGTCGTCGTCCTGACCACCTCCGCCGCCGAGGAGGACATCCTGCGCAGCTACAAGCTGCACGCCAACGCCTACGTCACCAAGCCGGTGGACCTGGAGCAGTTCATCTCCGCCGTCCGCCAGATCGACGAGTTCTTCGTCCAGGTGGTGCGGCTGCCTCCGCAGAGTCTGTGAGCCCTGACGGTTCGGGGACCGGTTCGCCGAGGTGCCGTGCGGCGGTGCGCCAGGCGGCGGTGACGGCGTGGTGGGCCTGGGCCAGGGCGTCGGGCCGGGGGCCGGTCAGCCGCAGCGGGGCGCCGAGGTGGACGTGGAGCGCGGGGCGGCGCAGCGGGGCGGACAGCGCCCTGGCGACCTGTCCGGCCGGGCCGCCCGACAGCAGCCGGCGGGCACCGGCCTGCCCGAGCGGGACGACCGGGGCGCCGGTGGTGCGCGCGAGGTGGAACAGGCCGGCGCGGAACGGGCGGGGCGGCGCCTCGGCGGCGTCCCGGCGGCGCGGCAGACCGCCCTCCGGATAGATCAGCACCGGCCGCCCCGCGTCCAGCGCCGCCCGCGCCGCCGGCAGCGCCCACCCCGCCCGAGGGTCGTCCCGGTGCACCGGCACGTGGCCCTCCCGTGCCAACACCCGCCCCAGCACCGGCACCCGCCACAGCCCGGCGGCGGCCAGCACCACCGGCCGCACCCCCAGCCGGTGCAACGCGGCCAGCACCACCGCTGGATCCGCCAGCGAGGTGTGGTTGGCGACCACGATGGCGCCCGGCGGCACCACGGCGCCCGCGTCGGCCGTCACCGTCAGCCGCCCGCAGAACGGCACCACGGCACCGGCGACACGACCGAGCATGACGAACCCCCATGGCGGACGGACAACGGCCACCATTCTCGCCGCTCCGCCCCAGCGGCCTTACCGCCCCCTACCGGATAACACGGGGATAACACGCGCCCATAGCGTCGCCCGGTGCGGACGCCGCCGCGCGCCGACGGCCACGGCGCCTCCGCCGACCACGACCGACCGCGTTTCCAAGGGGGAAACACCATCATGCGCATCAAGGCCCGCATCGCCGCTCCGGCGGTCGCCGCGCTCTCCGCCGCCGCCCTGTTCGCCACCTCCGGCGCCGCCCAGGCGGCCACCGGGAACGTGGAGTTCATCAAGGGCGGCCTCAGCCGGATCACCAACCCGCAGGACGGCTACTGCTACCACGACTGGGGCACCACCTGGGGCGGTCCGCAGGGGTTCGTCAACCACACCGACAAGCCGGTGAAGGTCTACCTGTCCACCGACTGCGCCCCTTCCTCCCTCACCGCCACGGTCGAGCCGGGGAAGGACTTCCTGTACAGCAGCACCTGGTACCCGCTCGTGTACGTCCACGCCATCAAGGTCGGCTGAGCCGTCCGGGCAGCCCGTCCGCGCCCCCCAAGCGCGGACGGGCGGGCCGGTGCCGCCGGACGGCCCCGTACCGCCGGGACGGGGCCGCCCGGCCGCGGGCCCGACACGGTGGCGTACCGGCCGTCCCGCCGGGCAGGCGACCTGTGCAACCGGAATCGGGAGGACGCCATGACCCAGTTCGATCCAACCCCGGTCGACCCGATCAGCGCGGCGTGGAACACGGTGGCGAGCTACGACACCTACCAGGAGGCGCAGGCCGCGGTGGACCGCCTCTCCGACGACCAGTTCCCGGTGGAACACCTGGACATCGTCGGGTCCGACCTGCGGCTGGTGGAACGGGTGACGGGACGGCTGACCCGGGGCAAGGCAGCCGCCGCCGGTGCCGCGAGCGGTGCGTGGTTCGGCCTGTTCATGGGGTTGCTGGTCTCCCTGTTCACCCGGGGCCCGGCGTGGCTCGGGCTGATCCTGGGCGGTCTGCTGATCGGCGCGTTGTGGGGCGCGGTCTTCGGATTCGTCGGCCACGCCGCGACCGGTGGCCGCCGTGACTTCTCCTCCACCCAGGCCCTGGTCGCCTCCCGCTACGACGTGATCGCCCGCGGTGGCCACGCCGAGCAGGCCAGGGCGGCGCTGCGGCGCGCCGGGGTCCCGACCGGCCGGGGAGCGGCGGGGACGTGACGTGACCGCCGGGCGGTCCGGCGCCGTGCCGAGCCTGCGGGTGACGGCGGTGCGCAAGGCGTACGGCGCCCGGCGGGTACTGCGCGGCGTCAGCCTCCAGGCCCCGCCCGGGCAGGTCGTCGGGGTGGTCGGGGAGAACGGCGCGGGCAAGACGACACTGCTCCGTGTCCTCAGCGGCGACCTGCGGCCGGACGGCGGCACCGTAAGCATCCGCGGCACGCTCGGCTACTGCCCGCAACAGCCCGTGCTGGACGAGGAGTTGACGCCACGTCAGCATCTGCGGCTGTTCCAGATCGCCTACCGGCTGGACCGGCTCGACCGGGCCGACGAGCTGGTCGCCGTGCTGGGGCTGACCGCCTACCGCGACGAACCGGTCAAGGTGCTCAGCGGAGGCACCCGGCAGAAACTCAACCTGGTGCTCGCCCTGATGCACGACCCGGACGTGGTGCTGCTCGACGAGCCGTACCAGGGCTTCGACTGGGAGACCTACCTGCGCTTCTGGGAGGTCGCCGCCGGGCTGCGGCGGGCCGGCCGCACCGTGGTGGTCGTCTCCCACCTCGCCTACGACACCGAACGCCTCGACGCGCTGTACCGGCTGCGGGACGGCGTGCTGGCACCGGCCCGCGGGGCGGCGGCGTGAGCGCCTACCGGGTGGCCTGCGGGTACGCGCTGCTGGCGCTGACCCGGAACCGGCTGGCCGCGGTGCTGCTGGTCGTCTTCGTCCCGCTGTGGATCACCGTGGCGGAGAAGCTCACCACGCGGCGGCCGTTCCCGTTCCTGCTGCGGGCCACCGGGACGTTCGTCCACGCCGGCGGCGACAAGATCACCATGATCAGCGGTTCGCTCAACGCGGTGTCGCTGCTGGTGGGCTTCCTGATGTTCGGCGCGGCCCGCCGCACCGGCGCCTTCGACCGGCGGCTGGCCGCCGCCGGGTACCCGCGCCGGGCGCTGCTCGCCGCCAAGCTGGCCGCGCTGCTGGCCGCGGCGGTGCTGGTGAGCGCGTACGCCACCGCCTGGATGCTGCTGTACTGGTCGCCGGAGCAGCCGTGGCTGCTGTGGCTGGCGGTGCTGGCGGTCTCGCTCGTCTACGGGGTGATGGGGCTCTTCCTCGCCCTCTTCCTCCCCGGCGAGGTGGAGGGCATGGTCGCCATCATCATGATCAGCATCATCGACCTGGCCCCGCAGAACCCCGTCGCCAGCACCACCGCCGACAACCCCGTGCTCGGCCTGCTGCCCAGCTACGGCTCGCTCCAGACCAGCCTCCAGGCCGGCTTCACGCACCACCCGGCGCCCGTCCCGCTGCTGCACAGCCTCGTCTGGCTGGCGGTCCTCGCCGTCGTCGCGCTCACCGCGTTCACCCGCCGCACCCGGGTCGCCACGCGTCACAACGGCGGCTGAGCGCGGCGCAGCTTGTGGGGGTTGCGCACCAGGTGCAGCGCGGTGACGGTGCCGTCCTCGGCGAACTCGGCACAGCACACCGTGTCCGGCACGCCACCGGAGGTGATCAGCAGACCAGGGCGGCCGTTGACGTCGACCCGGTGCGCGCCGAAGTCGGGGATCGAGGTCGCCATGACGCCCAGGATCCAGCGGGCCACCTTGTCGGCGCCGTGCACCGGACGCAGCGCGGCACGCACCTTGCCGCCGCCGTCGCTCCACGCGGTGACGTCCGGCGCGAGCAGCGCCAGCACCTGGTTGAGGTCGCCGCCGGCGCACGCGGCGAGGAAGTCGTCGGTGAGCCGGCGGCGCAGCGCGGCCGGGGCGTCGTAACGGGGACGCCGGGCCCGGACGTGGTCGCGGGCCCGGGTCGCCACCTGGCGTACCGCGGCCTCGCTGCGGTCGGTGGCCTCGGCGATCTCCCGGTGCGAGAAGCCGAAGACCTCGCGCAGCACGAACACCGCCCGCTCCAGCGGCGACAGCGTCTCCAGCACGACCAGCATCGCCAGCGAGACGTCCTCGGCCCGTTCCACCCCGCCGTCCGCGTCCGCCGCTCCGGCCGCCTCCACCAACGGCTCGGGGAGCCACGGACCGACGTACGCCTCACGCCGCGCGGCGGCCGAACGCAGCTTGTTGATGGACAAGTTGGTCACCGTCCGGGCGAGGTAGGCGCGCGGCTCGGCGACCGAGTCCGCGTCCACGCCGTGCCACCGCAGCCACGCGTCCTGGACGACGTCCTCCGCGTCCGCGGCGCTGCCCAGCATCCGGTAGGCGATGCCGAACAGCATCGGCCGGTGCTCCTGGAAGAGTTCGAGTGCGGTCACGGGCTGGACGCTACCGGGTACGGCGGGCCCCGGAGCCCCGGCCCCCTTGTTGTACGGTCGTACTAGTACGGCTGTACATGTCGGTGGGAGGGCGGTTCCGTGGCCTATCTGTTCCTGCTCCTGGCGATCATCACCGAGGTGGCCGGCACCAGCCTGTTGAAGGCCACCGCCGGCTTCACCCGGCTGTGGCCCACCGCGGCCTGTCTGGCGTGCTACGCCGTGGCGTTCCTCGCCCTGGCGCGGGCCATCGGCCGCGGGCTGCACGTCGGTGTCGGATACGCGATGTGGTCCGGGCTCGGCACCACGCTGATCGTGCTGATCGGCGCGTTGTTCCTGCACGAACCGCTCACCGCGGCGAAGGTGCTCGGCGTGGCGCTGGTGATCGCCGGGGTCGTGGTGCTCAACCTGGGCGGTGCCCATTGACCGGCCGCGACGCGCCACGGGGCCGCCGCCGCGATCCGGAGGGTCGGCGCCGGGCCATCGTGGAGGCCGCCTGCGCGCTCATCCCCGATACCGGCATCCACGGGCTCAGCCACCGCCTGGTCGCCGCCCGCGCCGGGGTGCCGCTGGGCGCGACCACGTACTACTTCACGGACCTGGCCGACCTCAGCCGGGCCGCGCTGGAGCACGCCGCCGCCCGCTGGACCGAGGAACTGCGCGCCTGGGCGACGGCGCTGCGCGACAGCGACGACGTCCCGGCCGCCCTCGCCGCACTGGCCGCCCGCTACGCCGAGGACCGGCCGCGCGCGCTGATCGAGGCCGAGCTGTACACCGCCGCCGCCCGCCGCCCCGAACTGCGTCCCCTCGCCCACCTGTGGTTCGACGGCCTGGTCCGCGTCCTGCGCGCCCACACCACCCCCGCCGCCGCCACCGCGACCGCTCTCCTGCTCGACGGGGCCCTACTGCGCGCCCTGCGCGACGAGGACCCCGTCGACGTGACCGAACTGACCGCGGCACTGCGGACGTTGATGGGCGACGGCCCGGAGGTCAGCGGACGACGGTGAGCAGGACGGCGGCGGCGGTGGCGGCCACGGTGACGGCCGTGCCGACGGCGGGGCGCCGGTAGGCGAGGCGGCCCAGCAGGACGGAGAGCGCCAGGACGAGCGCGATACGGGTGTTCATGCCCGCTGGGACGCAGCGGGGCCGGGGAAACTTTCGGCGCCGCCGGATGAAAGAAATCCCGGCGCCGCGCGTCCCACGTGATGTCCCCGCACGCGCGGGAGTTGGCCCCCGAACCGAAAGGACCATGCGCCGATGACTCGACACGGCGGTGATCCGCCCAGGCCGGTCCTGACATCGCAACAGGAGGCGTACCTCGGCGATCTGCTCAAGCAGGTGTACCCGAGGGTACTGCGGGCGGTGGCCCGGATGTCCCGGGACCACCACCTGGCCGAGGAGATCACCCAGGACGTCGCGGTGGCCATGTTCAAGGAGGTGCTGGCCGGACGGGCGTTCCGGCGTCCGCCGATCGTCTTCGCGGTGACGGTGGCACGGAACAGGGTGCGTTCGGAGTTCCGGCGCAGGCGGAGGGCGGCGGAGCTGCCGACCGACGACTTCCCGGAGGGCGCGGAGCCCTGGCCGCCCCGGCCACGGGACCCCGACCCCACCACCGCGGCGGCGCGCTACCTGGACCTGCTGGCCGAGGTGGAGGCCGCCATCGGCGACGAACGGCGGTTCCGGATCTGGGAGTTGCACGTGGTGTGGGATCTGAAGGGCTTCGAGATCGCCGAGGCGCTGGGCATGTCGGCGCCCACCGTCTCCCGCGAACTGCGCCGGGCCGTGGAGAAGGCCCGCCGGATCTCCTGAAGCGGGCGGAAAGGTCGTTGGCTGACGTCTAGGGCTCACGGTCACCACGTGCGGCGTGGCCCGTGGGCCCGGGACGGGACCCAACGCCCCCGGGCGGGAACACTCCACGTCCCCGTCCGGGGTCCGGCCGTCCCGGAGCAGTAAGCAGCCACCATGACAGGGGATTCGCCATGCAACTGACCACCGCTCGTTCGTCGCCGCACGACAGGATGGTCGCCTTCCTGCGCGAGGGCGAGGAGGGCCTGGAAGCCGACTTCGTCGAGGAGCCGGACTGGACCGGGCTGGCGGCCCGGCTGGTGAGGCGTTCCCTCACCCCGTCGCCGGAGGCACCGGAGGATTCCAGCCGTTGACGCGGCCGACGGATCGGGGGACCGCCGGACCAGGGCCGCAACGGCACACAGCGTCAGAAGGCGCCGCTTCGCGTCGGGGGGCGTGAGGGGGCGCCTCGCCGTGTCCGCCCGGACGGGCACGGTCTCAGGCGCCCGAGGACAGCGGCAGGGTGAGCACCACCTCGTACCCGCCGCCCGGCCGCGCGCCGGCGGAGAGCGTGCCGCCGCAGACGCGGGCGCGTTCGCGCATGTTGATCAGTCCGTGCCCGGTGCCGGTGGCGGACAGGACGGGGTGGCCCCGCCCGCCGTCGTCGCGCACGGTGATGCGCAGTTCCTCGGGGCGGTAGTGGACGACGACCTCCGCCCGTGCGGGTCCGGCGTGTTTGACGACGTTGGTCAGCGCCTCCTGGACGACGCGGTAGGCGCACAGTTCGAGGCCGGGGGCGAGCTGGCGGGGGCGGCCGAGGGTTTCGACGGTGACGGTGACGCCGGTCATGCCGATGCGTTCGGCCAGTTCGCCCACGTTGCGCAGCTCGGGCATGGCGCGCGGGACGTCGGCGTGGCCGGCGTCCGTTCGGCCCGCGTCCCGTTCGTCGCGGTCGTCGCGGAGCACGGTCAGCAGCCGCCGCAGATCCGACAGGGCCTCCCGGCTCGCCGTCCCGATGGAGCCGACGGCGGTACGCGCGGTCTCCGGCGCCGAGTCGAAGATGTACTCGGCGAGGCCCGCCTGGACGGAGATCACCGACATGTGGTGGGCCACCACGTCGTGGAGTTCGCGGGCGATGCGCACCCGTTCGTCCATCACCGCGCGCTGCTCCCGGGCCTGCTGCTCCTCGGCGAGCTGACGGGCGAGGACGCGCAGGCGCACGTTGCGTTCGGCGGCCCGGCGCCCCGCGCGCCCGATGAGATACGCCACCGGCGCGATCAGCAGCGCCTGCATGCAGCTCAGCAGCAGCGGCAGGCGCCCGACCACCCCGCTGTAGAGCAACGTGGCCACCGTCAGCGCGGCGGCCGGCACCGCGATCCGCGACGGACGCCACGCGGCCACGTTCACCAACGCGACCACCATCGCCCACCAGTTGAGCGACGGCACGTAACCCAGCGACAGGTACGCCGCGTACGCCGCGCACGAGGTCACCAGCACGGCGGCCGGAGCCGGCCGCCGCACCGCCAGCGGCAGCGCCGTCAGCCAGGTGAGCCCGCAGGCCCAGGCGTCGAACGGCGCCCAGCCCGCCGGCCGGTACAGCACCCCGGCCAGCGAACCGCCGACCCCGATCAGGACCGCGAGCGCCGGATCACCGGCCACCCGCAGGAGTCCACGCCACGTCAGCACGGCGCAAGCGTAGGACCTGTCGTCAACATCTCGCCTGCCCCGCGGCGTCCAAGGGGGCACCGCCCAGGCGAAGCTGAAGGGGGAGCGTGCTCGCGGCGTTGTCGGTCGTCGGCCTACGCGGTCGGGCTCCGCCTCGCTTCGGCTACGGCCGGGGCCCGGCCCTCGTCCCTCGGACCGACCCCCAACCTCCGCCTCAGCTCGGCTCGCCCTGCGGGGCCAGATGATCGGGCTCCGCCCTCCGGGCGGCCGGCGATCTTTCGACGACACGACCTAAGACACCGCACCGCTGTCACCACACCGGCCGTGACATTCGTACCGCCCGGCACCGGAGCGATGACACTGCCGCCCGCGCACCCCGCCACGCGATGCTGAGGACACCACGAACGGGGCCGCCCCGACCGACCACGGGGCACCGAAAGGCGATCACCATGCGTACCAAGGGCATCACCTACGACACCGGCTTCTTCCCGGGCGGCAGGAACACCCGCACCGACTTCGACCCCGCCACCGTGGCGCGGGAGATGGCCGTCATCGCCCGCGAACTGCGCTGCACGGCGGTGCGGATCACCGGCGGCGACCTGGAACGGCTGACCGTGGCGGCGCGGTACGCGGCGGCCGAACGGCTCCAGGTGTGGTTCTCGCCGTTCCCGTGCGAGCTGACCCGCGCGGAGATGCTGCCGCTGTACGCGCGGTGCGCCGAACGGGCCGAGGAGCTACGGGCCGGCGGCGCACGGGTGGTGCTCGTCCTCGGCTGCGAATCCACCCTGTTCGCCAAGGGGTTCGTGCCGGGCGACACCGTCTACGACCGCGTCGCGGCGATCACCGAGCAGACCCCGGGGGTGCGCGCGCTGCGCGAGGAACTGCCCCGGCTGCTCAACCCCTTCCTCGCCGAGGCCGCCGCCACCGCCCGCGAGCGCTTCGGCGGCCCGGTCACCTACGCCTCCGGGCCGTGGGAGGAGGCCGACTGGACGCCGTTCGACATCGTCGCCGTCGACGCCTACCGGGACCGGCGCAACGCCGACCGCTTCCCCGAGGTGCTCGACCGCTACCCGGCGCACGGCAAACCGGTGGCCGCCACCGAGTTCGGCTGCGCCACCTACCGGGGCGCCGGGGACCGCGGCGGCAACGGCTGGGACGTCCTCCTCGCCACCGACGCCGACGACCGCCTGCCCGCCGGCCTCGTACGCGACGAGCGGGAACAGGTGCGGTACTTCCACGAGGTGCTCGCCGCCTATGAGAGGGCCGGCTGGGACGCCGCGTTCTGGTTCACCTTCGCCGGCTACGGGCTGACCTCCTCCGCCGACCCCCGCCACGACCTCGACCTCGGCTCCTTCGGCGTGGTCAGGTTCCTCCCGGCCGACGAACGGGACGGCGCGCGCCCGGGGACCGACTGGGCGCCGAAGGCGGTCTTCACGGCCATGGCCGAGACGTACGGCAGGCGGTAGCCGGCGGCCGGTGGCAGGGTGGAGGCATGTGCGGCCGTTATGTCTCCACCCGCCGCCCCGACGAGCTGGCCGAGGCGTTCCGGGTCACCCGGTGGAACCCCGAGGACGCGGTGGCGCCCAGCTGGAACGTGGCCCCCACCGACCTGGTGTGGGCGGTGCTGGAGCGGGCGGACACCACAACCGGTGAGGTGACGCGGCAGCTGCGCCCGCTGCGCTGGGGGCTGGTGCCCTCCTGGGCGAAGGACCCCGGGTCCGGCGCGAAGATGATCAACGCGCGGATGGAGACGGTGCACACCAAGCCGGCCTTCCGGCGGCCCTTCGCCAGGCGCCGCTGCCTGCTGCCTGCCGACGGCTTCTACGAATGGCGGGCCGTCCCCGCCGACGGCGGCCGGAAGGCACGCAGACAACCCTGGTACATCACCCCCGAGGACGGGTCGGTCATGGCCATGGCCGGGCTCTACGAGTTCTGGCGCGACCCCGCCGCGGCCCCGGACGACCCCGGCGCGTGGCTGACCACCTGCACCGTGATCACCACCGAGGCGAAGGACGCGGCCGGCCGTATCCACCCGCGCATGCCGCTGGCCATCGGCCCCGCCGACTACGACGCCTGGCTCGACCCCGGCCGCCAGGACCCCGAACGGTCGCGGGCGCTGCTGGCCACCCCGGCGGCCGGCCGCGTCACCGTCCGCCCGGTCTCCACCGCGGTCAACGACGTCCGCAACAACGGCCCCGGGCTGCTCGCCGACCCGCCCGACGACCCCGGCGACCTCACCCGGTGACGCGCCGCCCCGCCGCGAAGACGTGCTCGACGCGGCGCAGGGCGTCCAGGCCGGCCAGCGGGTCCCCGGCCACCACGAGGAGGTCGGCCCGCTTGCCCGGGGCCAGCACGCCGGTGTCGGACAGCCGCAGGGCGTGCGCGGCATGGGTGGTGGCCATGTCGACGACCTCGGCGGGGGAGAAGCCCAGCGAGACGAAGAACTCCAGCATCCCCACGTAGTCCCCGAACCGCGCCCCCGGCACCCCGGCGTCGGTGCCGGCGATGAAGCGCACACCGGCCTCGCGCATGCTCCGGATGATCACCGACATCGCCTCCGCCCGCTCCGGGCCGAGCTGCTCCAGGAAGAGCCGCCAGTCCCCGGAGACACAACGGCACACCGCGATGTCCTCGGCGACGATGCGCCGGGTGACCTCCGGGTCGTACACCATGCCCTCGGCGGTGCGCCAGGAGCAGTGTTCGAGGGTACGGACCCCGGCGGCCACGCAGTCGGCGATGGCGTCGGTGCCGTGCGCGTGGGCGGCGACGTCCAGCCCGTGGGCGGCGGCCTCCTCGACGATCAGCCGCAGTTGGGCGCGGGTGAACTGGGACTGCCACATGCGCGGGCCGCCCGGGGTGAGGGCGCCGCCGGAGGCCATCACCTTGATCAGGTCGGCGCCGGCCTTGGCGTTCTCCGCGATCCGGGTCCGGATCTCCTCGTCGCCGCCGACCTCGCCGCCGAGGAAACCGCAGTGGCCGCCGGGTGAGGTCAGCGGGGCGGTGGCGGCCAGGATTCGCGGCCCGGGCGTCCGTCCGGAGTCCACGGCGGCACGCAACGCCACCGTCATCGCGTCCCGGTCGCCGAGGTCGCGGACCGTGGTGACCCCGGAGGCCACCAACTGCCGGGCGCGGTCGGCCATCGCGGCGGCCAGCTCGTCCGGGTCGGCCTCGGCCACCGCGCGCACCGGGTCGGGTCCGGCGTCGAACGCCAGGTGCACATGGCAGTCGATCAGCCCCGGCAGCACCGTCGCCCCCGGACACCGCAGCCGGGGCACCGCCCGGTCCACCGACGGCTCCAGCGACGCGGCCGGGCCGACGGCGGCGATCACCTCGCCGTCCAGCAGAACGGCGCCGTCACCGGTGACATGGGACGCGGGGCCGGTGACGATCCGGTCAGCGAGGATCAGCAGCTTGCTCACGGTTGCCTTTCGCGTAGGCGAGGGAGATGGCGATGAGTTCCCGGGCGTCGGCCTCCACGTCGTTGCGGGCGGGGAAGGCGACGGGGGCGGCGGAGTACGCGGTGTCGGGGTCCTCGGTGGCCGGCTTGAGGCGCAGCGCCTCGGAGATGTACCGCGCGAGCTGGTCGGCGGGGCCCCGGGCGAGGTCGGCGCCGGGGGCGACCCGGGTCAGATAGGGGCTGAGCCGTACCAGCGCGTCCCGGCACTCGATGAGCCGCCGGTAGAAGCGCTCGTGGGTGCGGCGCAGCCGGAAGCGGGAGCCGACCGGTTCGCGCTTGAGGACCAGCTCGGGGTAGGCGGCGGCCAGCGCCGTCCACAGCGGGGTCAGCTCCTCGTACATCCGGCGGTGGTGCAGGGTGGAACGCAGATGCGTGCACAGCTGCACCCCGGCGGAGTAGCTGATCCCGACCAGCACCACCCCCATCGACCAGTCGGCGACCGACCAGTTGACGGTGTTGAACGCCTGGTGCGAGCCGGGCCGGTCGATCCGCAGGAAGACCCACACCATCCGCCCGACCGAGGTGACCGCCAGCCCGAACAGGCCGAGCGCCGCCGTCCACAGGCCCAGCGCGAGATGGCGGCTGGCCAGCCGCGCGTACCGCACCGCGCACAGCGCCGAGGTGACGTAGGCGTAGAGGAAGTAGGCGTTGCCGACCAGGTAGAAGCAGGCGATGGAGGGCCGCGCCATGTGCGGGGTGCTCAGCGTGTGGCCGCGCAGCGGCGCCGGGGTGACGACGACGGCGGCGGTCAGCACCGCCACCACCCCGGCGAGCAGCGCGGTGTTGAACCGGAACTGCCGCCGGTACCGGGCCCGTTCCCCGCGCATGCAGGAGTGGAAGAACAGGATCAGCGCGCACAGCCCGGCCATGTAGACGGCGTTGAACGCCACCTTGCCGACGCCGACCGCGGTGACCTCGTCGACCGCGTGGCTGGCCTGCGGGTAGCTGAGCAGTTCCCCGGCGGTGAGCATCAGCAGACAGGCCACCAGGGTCCGCAGCAGCCGGTCGTGCGGCGCGCGCGCCAGGTCGACCAGCTTCCAGACCGACCCGATGATCAGCATCAGGGTGACCGGTTCCTGGAAGATTACGTCCACCCCCAGCGCGGGTGGAGCGCCGAACGCAGCGGGCTGAGCGAGGAGTCCTCGGGCTCACGGGGGGTGGTGTAGTCGATGACGGTGGCCCATTCCTGGATGATGGTGGCCACCAGCTCGGCCTCGTGCTCGTAGTCCTCGGTGTAGCAGGTGCGCCGCAAGCCGCGGGTGACCAGGTCGCCGGGGTAGTCCGGGCCGAGGTCCGGCAGGTCGGAGCTGCCGCCGTCGTCCTGGTGGTCGGCGAGGATGTGCCCGATCTCGTGCAGGATGATGTGGTCCTGGTGGACCCGGGTGGTCTCCCGCTGGTAGAAGATGCACTCGATGTCCGGCCGGGACATCCACAGTCCGAACGGGCCGGGGATCGGCAGCGCCCACGGCACCAGGCGGATGGGCTTGCCGCGCTGCTCGCCGAGTTTGCGGCACAACTCGTCCACCCGCAGCGGCGGTTGGATGTCGAGCCGGCGCAGCAGGCGCTTGCAGTAGCGGCGCAGTTCGCGTTCGCGTACGGGCACTGCGGCCTTCCTCACGCCTCGGGGCGGGCGTCGGACTGGCCGGGCTCGGGGGCGGCGGGGTACGGGTGGCCGGGCGGTTCGGCGTCGGGCTGGTCGAATATCTCGATCATCTTCAGCAACTGTTCGCGCATGGCCGGGGTCATGGCCCCCGCCCGCATGGCGATGGTACGGACCTGGCTGCTGGCGAGCCGCTGGCGTAACAACTCGTCCTCCGGGTCGGGCCGGGTGACCAGCGACTGCACGGTGATCGGGGCGGTGCCCGGGGCGCGGTGGTCGTCGAAGAACTTGGCGAGCCCTTCCAGGACGCTGAGCGTCGGGTTGGTGTGCGAGCCGTTGCGCAGCATCGCCAGGTAGCTGCGGGAGAGCGTCGCCGGATGGGACGGGTCGGCGGTGACCGCCTTGGCCACCTGGGCCGTCGAGTACTCCCGCTGCCGTCCGTTGCCGTCGGTCCAGCGGACCGTGGCGAACAGCGCGTTCAAGCGCTCGGCCAGTGACCTGCCACCGGCTCGGCCGTCGTCTGCCGGCATACCTCACGCTCCCCAGGTCGGTACGGGCCCCTCCGGCCCCACGCTGGCCCAGTGTGCGGCCTGTTGGACATTGGCCAAGACTAGCTTGCCCACCACCCTCAAGGGGTGCCAACATATTGGACACTTGGCGTCGGGGCCCGGCCCGCCGTCGGGTGAACCGTCGCCGGGAAGCGGTCCGTTGGCCCCACGGGGCCGTCAACGGCCTCGCACGGCGGCCCGGTCGGCCCCCACGCCACCGCGCGACGCCACGCCGTCCCCGCCCGCGGGGGAGCCGAGGACGGGGAGGCGGCGATGCCACCGGCGTGCCCGGCGGCCCGGCGACACGCGTGCGCCGGGCCGCCTCCGGCCGCCGGTACGGATGGCCGCCGGTGCCCCGGGCCGGATTGCCGAAGTGATGCCGAGCGCGTCGGCCCCGCCGGTCAGCGCGGGGTGATGGCGATGCCCTCCGGTTCGTGTCCGGTCGGCAGGGTGACGCGCACCCGGGGGACGAAGGGGTCGACCACCGAGACGGTGTCGGAACCCTCGTTGGTCACCCAGACCCGGCGGCCGTCCGGGGTGACGGCGACGTCCTGCGGCTGGACACCGACCGGCACCTCGGCGACGACGCGGTGGGCCGGGATGTCGATGATCAGCAGCAGGTCCCGGGCCGAGTCGGCGACATACAGCCGGGTGCCGTCCGGCGCGACGGCGTTGCCCAGCGGCGCCCGCCCGGCCGGCAGGACGGCCACCACGGTGTCGGAACGGGTGTCGATCACCGACACCGTGCCGGAACCGGTGTTGGAGACGTAGACCCGGTCGCCGGAGGGCGAGGAGCTGATCCCGCTGGGGAAGTCGCCCACCGGGATGATCCGGATCACGTGGCCGTCCGGACCGAGCACGGTCACCGCGCTGCCGCCGTTGTCGGTGACGTAGGCCCGGCCGTCCGGGATGGTGGTGATGCTGTGCGGCAGCGGCCCCACCGGCACGGTGGCGATCACCTGGCGGGCCCGGACACTGATGATCGAGACGGTGTCCGAGCCGAAGTTGGCCGCCAGCACGTGGCGCCCGTCCCGGGTCGGCATCGCCGCGAAGGGCCGCCGCTGCACGGGTACGGTGGCCGTGGCCAGCCGGGAGGCGGTGCCGACGAACGAGACGGTGTCCGAGCGGCCGTTGGCCACGTAGACCGCGTCGCCGTCCGGGGCGGCGCCCACCCCGGTCGGCCCGTGGCCCACCTGGACGGTGCCGATGCGGCGCTCCAGCCGGGTGTCGTAGACCGAGACCGTGGACGAGCCGCTGTTGGCCACCCAGGCGCTCACCCGCATCGGGTAGCGCGCCGGGTGCCGGAAGGCGGCCGGGCCCGGCGGCGACCCCGCCGCGGCCAGCAGGGCGGGCAGCAGCAAGGCGGTGGCCGCCGTCAGGCAGCGGCGGAGGCGGCGGTGTGGCGGCGGGGACGGGTGCGGGCGATGCTGGTCCGGCGGCCGGCCGGAGGAGCCGGCCGGAGGGGCGGCGTGCATGGAATGGGCTCTCCTGGGTCGGTAACGAGGGTTACGGACCCCATCGGAGCAGGTGTTCGGGGTTCGCGCAGGCAGGCTGCGGCCAGGCGGCCCTCGCGGTGCCCTGCGTGGGTGAACCGGGCACGGTCGCCCGGGTCACCAGGCCAGCGATTCGAAGAGCGCGCTGATCCCCAGCCCCCCGGCGATGCCCATCATGGCCAGCGCGCGGGCACCGCACGGCGGCACCCCGTCCGCCCGCTCCCGGACCAGCTGGCTGTACAGCCGGGTGACCAGCACCGCCCCGGAGGCGCCGTACGGATGGCCGAGGGCCAGCGCGCCGCCGTCGAGGTTGACGTGTTCTGGATCGATGCCCAGGGCGTCGAGGGAGGCCAACACCTGTGCCGCGAACGCCTCGTTGAACTCCACCCGGTGCACCGCCCGCGGGTCGAGAGCGGGGTTGCGGGCCCGCAGCCGCCGGGTGGCCGCCACCGGGCCGATGCCGAGCATACCGGGGTCGACCCCGGCGCCGGCCGCGTCGACGAAGCCCAGCCCGCGGCGGTGCCCGAGCCGCCGGGCCGCCGCCACACTGGTCACCACCACCATGGCGGCACCGTCGTTGACCGGGCAGGAGTTGCCCGCGGTGACCGTGCCGCCGGCCACGAAGACGGCGGGCAGCGCGGCCAGCGCCGCCAGTGAGGTGTCCGGGCGGGGGCACTCGTCCCGCGTCACCCGGGCCCGCCCGGTGTCCACCGGGGTGGTCTCGGCGGCGAACCGTCCCGCCCGCCACGCCGCCACCGCCCGGCGATGGCTGCGCAGCGCGAACTCGTCCTGCCGCCGCCGCGACACGCCGTACGCCGCGGCCACGTTCTCCGCCGCCACCCCCATCTCCGGGTCGCCCACCGACTCCGGGGCGAACCGGGGTCGGGCGTAGAACTCCGGCAGCCCGCCCGGCCGCCGGGGCGGACGCACCCGCCACGGCGCGGTGCTCACGCTCTCGCCGCCGCCCGCCAGATAGACCTCACCGGCGCCCGCGGCCACCAGCCGGCAGGCGAGCACCACCGCCTCCAGGCCCGACCCGCACTGCCGGTCCACGCTCACCCCGGGGACCTCCACCGGCAGCCCCGCCTCCAGCGCCGCGAGCCGCGCCGGGTTGCCGCCGCCCCCGACCGCGTTGCCCACCAGCACGTCGTCGACGAGCCCGGGGTCGGCCCGGGCGTCGGCCAGCGCGTCCCGGATCACCGCGGCCAGCAGCGTCGACACCTCGACCCCGGCCAGCGCGCCGCCGGCCCGGCCGATGGGCGTACGGCGGGCGGCGACCACCACCGGACGCCGTTCGTCGGACAGCGCGTCAGCCATCGTCGTCTCCCGGGGGCAGTGGGACGAGCCGGGGGCCGGCGTCGGCGATCCACCCCTCGACGACCCCCCGGGCGATCTTGCCGCTGGCGGTGAGCGGCCACGCGTCGAGCGTGTACAGCCGCCGCGGCACCTTGTAGCGGGCCAGCGACGGACGGCACAGCTCCCGCAGCCGAGCCTGGCTGAGCCCGGCGACCCCGGGGCCGGTGACCACGGCGACCAGCGCCCGCCCGAGGTAGTCGTCGGGCACCCCGGTGACCAGCGCCTGGTCGATCCCCGGCAACGCGGTCAGCGCCTGCTCCACCTCCGCGAGGTAGACGTTGAGGCCACCGGTGATCACCATCCCGCCACGGCCGGCCAGCCGCAGCCGCCCGTCGGACCCGAGGCGCCCCAGGTCGCCGACGGTCGCCCAGCCGTCCTCGGTACGGAAGCCCCCGTCGCCCCACAGGTAGCCGTCGCAGGCCAGCGGGGTGCGCACCCACACCGTTCCGGTGCCCCCCGCGGGCAGCGCGGCGCCCTTCTCGTCGCGCACCGCCAGCTCCACACCGGGGAACGCGGTGCCCACGTCCGGTTCGTCGTCCTGGCCGGCCCGCCGGGCGGCCTGCGGCAGCGGGCCCAGCTCGCGCCGGGTGACGAAGCCGAGTTCGGAGGCGCCGTAGTACTCGGTGACGCGGGCGGCGGGCAGGACGCGGGCGGCCGGGGGGAGCAACTCGGGAGGGAGCCGGGCGGCCCCGGTCACCACGTGGTCCACCCCGGGGAAGCGGCGGTCGCCGGCGGCCGAGCAGAGCGCGCTGAGCATCGTCGGGGCGACCACCAGCCGCCGCACCGAGCCGGCCGCCAGCCGCTCGGCGAAGGCGCCGCCCCCGAACCGGGTGAGCCCGTGGAAGGCCGCCCCCGCCTCCAGGCACTCGGCGAGCGCGTAGAGGCTGAGCCCGTGCGCCAGCGGTCCGGGGGCGAAGGTGTGCCGGGTGGCGTCCATCCCCCAGGCGGTACGGCCCAGCGCCAGACTCGCCCGCCACGAACCCCGCGAGCGCCGGAACGCCTTGGGCACGCCGGTGGTGCCGGAGGTGAAGCCCACCAGGAACGCCGACCCGTCCTGACCAACCGTCAGCAAGCCCTGGAAACCGGCGGGTTGATGAGCCTCCCGCCACGCCTCGTAGCCGTCCGGGCCGCCGTCGGCCACCAGCACCGGCACCCCCAGCGCCGCGGCCGGCCCGCGCAGCGCGGACCCCTCGTCACCGACCACCAGCAGATCCGGCCGCAGCCGCGTCAGCACCGCCTCGGCCTGCCGGACCCCCCACTGCGGATCGAGCACCGCGCACGCCCCGTCACCGGCCGTGCCCCCGGTGAACAGCTCGGCGAAGACCGGGTGGTTGCCGGTGGCGATCGCCAGCAGCCGGGCGTCCGCCGTGAGCCAGTCACGGCGCCGGGCGGGCACCGTACGCAGCCCGGCCGCCACCGCCGCGGCCCGCAGCGCCAGTTGCCGGTGGGTGACCGCGACGTCGTCCATCACGAACGCGGGACCGTCGGCCCCCGGCCCGGCCGCCGCATCCGCCACCCGGCGCGCCACCGGCATGCCGGCTCACCTCCGCTCGATCGGGTAGGACCTGCGCACCTGGTACGAGACCAGCGCCGCTACCACCGCCTTGGCCACGTCACCCGGCAGGTAGTACAGCGCGCCCACCGCCGACTGGCGCAGGCTCAGCCCGGTCACCGCCGCCGTCCACGGCACCCCCAGCGCGTAGACGACCAGGATCCCGCCGACCAGACAGGCCGCCAGCGTGGCCAGTCGCTGGCCCAGGCAGCTGCGGCGGCGTACCGCGACCACGGTGACCAGCAGCCCGGTGACGAACGCCCCCGGGATCCAGCCCAGCAGATAGCCCCCGGTCGGCCCGGGGATCACCCCGAAGCCGCCCCGCCCGCCGGCCAGCACCGGCAGCCCGGCGATGGTCAGCAGCACCACCAGCGCGCACGCCCCGGCCCCCCGCACCGGCCCCAGCACGCTGCCGGCCAGCATCACCCCCAGCGTCTGCATGGTGATCGGCACCGAGGCGATCCCCACGTCCAGCGGCGGCACCAGCCCCAGCGCCACGATGACCGCGCAGAACAACGCGATCAGCACGATGTCCCTGGTCTCCAGGTGACGACGCCCGCCCCGCCCGGTCATCGGCCGCCCTCCTCGGACAACGGGGTACGGGACGGCGGGAAGCAGCGCGCGTCCACCGCCGCCGCGATCTCGTCCGCCGCCTTCAGCACCCGCACCACCAACGGCACCAGCAGCGCCAGCGGACTGCCGGAGAGCCCCCGGGCCGCCTGCGCCTCGCGGATCTCCCGGTAGCGGTGGAACGCCTCGGGGATGAAGCGCAGCGCCAGCGACACCGCGAGCGAGACCGCCGCCGCGTTCACCAGCCGGGTGCGCTCCAGCGGACGCAACACCCGGTCCAGCACGTCCAGCATGTCCGCCGTACGCGTGGTGAAGGTGACCGTCAGCGCCGCCAGCAGCAGCGCCAGCAGCCGCAGCCCCACGGTGGCCGCGGTCGCCGCCGACTGGAAGACCAGCGCCGCCGCCACCACCAGCACCAGCACCACGAGCGGGCCGGCCAGATGGCGAGCCAGCCGCTGCCTCGGCGCCCGCACCGACCCCAGCGCCAGCGCGGCCACCGCCGCGCACGGCGCCAGCACCACCGGCGCGTCCACCAGGAACAGCGCGACCCCGGTGAGCGGCAGCGCCGCCACCTTCCACCCGGCCGGCACCCGGTGCAACGGGGTGTCACCCGGCACGTACAGCGTCAGCGGCGCGCTCATGAGCAGTGCTCCACGTACCAGGGCACCGCCGTCAGCGGCTTGCCGTCGTGGACGATCCGCCCCTCGTCCACCACCAGCACCCGGTCGTAGCCGCAGAGCAGTTCCAGGTCGTGGGTGACCACCACCGCCTGCTGCGGCATGGCGTCGATGTAGGACCGGATGAGGTTGCGGTTGCGCAGGTCGAGCAGGGTGGTCGGCTCGTCGAAGACCACGGTGTCCGGCTCCATCACCAACACCGAGGCCAGCGCGACGAGTTGTTTTTCCCCGCCGCTGAGCGCGTGGCTGGGCCGCTCCGCCAGCCCGGCCACCCCGAACCGGGCCAGCTGCCGCTCCACCCGGGCCGGGATCTCCTTGCGCGGCACCCCGGTGTTGCGCAGCCCGAACGCCATGTCCTCGGCGACCACCGGCAGCACGATCTGGTTGTCCGGGTTCTGGAAGACGAAGCCGACCCGCCGCCGGACCGCCCGCGCGTGCTCGGCGGTGCTCAGCCCGTCCACCCGTACCGTGCCCCGGCTGGGGGTGACCAGGCCGTTGAGGAGGCGGGCCAGCGTGCTCTTGCCGGAGCCGTTGGGGCCGATGACGCCGACGCGGTGCTCGGTCAGGTCGAGGCTGACGCCGTCGAGCACGGTGCGGTCGCCGAAGCGGACGGTGACGTCGTCCAGGGTGATCCGCACGTCACCGGTCCTCGCCGGCGGTGGCCGCCAGCGCGGCGCGGGTGGCGTCCGGGACGGGCGTGGTGCGACCGGTGGCGCGGTCCACGCAGACCCACACCACGGTGGCGTCGGCCACCGGTGTGCCGTCCCCGGCCCGGGTCACCGCCACCGCGAACGTCAGACTGCTGTCACCGATGCGGGCCACGCGCGGGGTGACGTCGAGTTCGTCCTCGAAGCCGGCCGGGGCGTGGTAGACCAACTCCGCCTTGCGCACGTGGTAGACGACGTCGTTGTGGCGAGGGTCGAAGCGGCCGGAGAGCCCGCCGAGGCGCAGGAACTCGTTGAGCGCGGTCTCGACGTACGCGAAGTAGACCCCGTTGTGCACATGGCCGTGCATGTCCACGTCGGAGAAGGGCACACGTAACCGCACCGACCGCCCCCTCCCGGCTGGCCTCGTACCGGATGCGCGCTGCTGTCTGTTACCGTACACAGCCCGCCGCCGGGCCGTCACCACCATGGAGAGAACTCCCGTGCTCAGATGCGTCGTCCGCAGCTTCGGCCCGGCCGCGCGGGTGGTCGCCACCGAGGAGTACCGGCCGCCCGAGCCGGGGCCGGGCGAGGTCGCCGTGCGGATGGCGCTGGCCGCCGTCAACCCCTCGGACCTGCTGACCGTTTCCGGGGCGTACGCCTCCCGTACCGTGCTGCCGTTCGTGCCCGGTTTCGAGGGGGTGGGGGTGGTGGCGGCCGTCGGCCCGGGGGTGACCGGCCTGGTGCCCGGGGAGCGGGTGCTGCCGCTGGGCAGCGCGGGGGCGTGGCAGCAGATCAAGGTCACCGAGGCCCGCTGGTGCTTCCCGGTGCTGCCGGAACTCACCGACGAGCAGGCGGCCACCTCCTACATCAACCCGCTCACCGCCTGGCGGATGACGCGCCGGTACGTGCCCGCCCCGGCCGCCGTGGTCGTCAACGCGGCCGGCTCCGCCATCGGCCGCATGATCGTCCGCATGCTCAACCGGGCCGGCACCGAGCCGGTCGCCGTCGTCCGCCACCCCCGCGGGTACCAGCGGCTGGCCGGGCTGCGCACCGCGGCCGTGGTGTGCACCGCCAACGAGCCGGTGCGCCGGGCGCTGCCCGAGGCGGTCCGGGCGGCGGCCGGCGGCGTGGCGCCGGCGGTGGTGCTCGACGCGGTCGGCGGCGCGGAGGGGGCCGCGCTGGCCCGCGCGCTCGCCCCGGGCGGCACGCTGGTCCACTACGGGCTGCTCTCCGGCCGCCCCCTGCCGCCCGCCCTCGCCGCCGAACGCCCCGACGTGCGCGTGGTGTTGTTCCGGCTGCGCGACTGGGTGCACTCGGCCGGACGCGACGAGGTCGAGCGGGCCCTCACCGAGGTGCAGCGGCTGGTCGCCGACGGCACGGCGGCCTCGGCGGTGGCGCACGTGGTGCCGCTGGCCGAGGTGCGGCGGGCGATCGGCCTGGAGGCGGCGCCGGGGCGGCCGGGCAAGGTGCTGCTGCGCATCGGGTGACGCGGCCGGAACCGTGCTGTCGGCGGCCGGTCCGCGGCGCCTATCCTCGTGCGGCGCGCCGATGGGGGAGGTGGGAATGGCACTGCTGGCCGTCAGCGGAACCGGCACCGAGGTGGGCAAGACCGTCACCACGGCCGCGGTGGCCGCGCTCGCCCGCGCCGCCGGACGCCGGGTGGCCGCCGTCAAACCCGCCCAGACCGGACTGGCCCCCGGGCAGGACGGCGACCTCGCCGAGGTGTGCCGGCTCGCCGGACCCGTCACCGTACGCGAACTCGCCCGCTACCCCGAGCCGTTGGCGCCGGACACCGCCGCGCGCCGGGCCGGGCTGCCGACCGTCCCGCTCCCGGCGGCGGCCGACGCGCTGCGTATTTTGGAGGCCGAACACGACCTGGTGCTCTGCGAGGGCGCCGGCGGACTGCTGGCCCGCTTCGACGAACAGGGGTGGACCCTCGCCGACCTCGCCCGCGAACTGGGCATCCGGGTCCTGGTGGTCGCCGCGCCGGGGCTGGGCACCCTCAACGCCACCGCGCTGACCACCGAGGCCCTGGACCGCCGCGGCATCCGCTGCGCGGGCGTGGTGATCGGCAGCTGGCCGGCCCGCCCCGACCTGGCGATGCGGTGCAACCTCCACGACCTGCCGCGGATGTCCGGCGCCCCGCTGGCCGGGGTGCTCCCCGCGGACATGGCCGCGCTGGACCGCGCCGCCTTCCTGCGGGCCGCGCGCACCGGGCTCGGACCCGCGCTCGGCGGCGAGTTCGACGCGGACGCGTTCACCGCGCGCCACGCGCCCTGACGCCCCGGCCGCTGTCCGATTACGCCCCTTCACCCGGCCGCCGCGCGCTGTGATACTCGGCCCCACGCACGGCACTCGCCCCGGTTTCCGAACGGCCCCGGCACGCCCCGCGACGGCCCGGCCCCCGTTCGTCCCCGTGAACCGCACCAGAGAGGTCCGGCCGGCATGCAACTACTCGACACCCTCGTCGGCAAGGCGTTACGCCGCGAAACCCCCACGCGCGAGGAGGCCCTGGCCGTCCTGCGCACCGAGGACGACGACCTCCTCGACGTGGTCGCCGCCGCCTTCCGGGTACGCCACCACTACTTCGGCCGCCGGGTCAAGCTCAACTACCTGGTGAACCTCAAGAGCGGGCTGTGCCCGGAGGACTGCTCGTACTGCTCGCAGCGCCTCGGCTCCCGCGCGGACGTGCTCAAGTACACCTGGTTGGCGCCCGAGGAGGCGGCCCGCACCGCGTCCGCGGGGATCTCGGCGGGCGCCAAACGGGTCTGCCTGGTGGCCAGCGGACGCGGCCCCAGCGACCGCGACATCCACCGGGTCGCCGACACCATCGCCGCCATCCGCCGCGACAACCCCGGCGTGGAGGTCTGCGCCTGCCTCGGCCTGCTCGGCGAGGGCCAGGCGGAACAGCTCGGCGAGGCGGGCGCGGACGCCTACAACCACAACCTCAACACCGCCGGCGACCGGTACGCCGACATCTGCACCACCCACACCTACCAGGACCGGGTCGGTACGGTCGACCAGGCCCGGGCGGCCGGGCTGTCGCCCTGCTCCGGCCTGATCGCCGGCATGGGGGAGAGCGACGAGGACCTGGTGGACGTCGCCCTGTCGCTGCGCACCCTGGACCCCGACTCGGTGCCGGTCAACTTCCTGATGCCGTTCGAGGGCACCCCGCTGGAGAGCGAGTGGACCCTCACCCCGCAGCGGTGCCTGCGCATTCTGGCCATGGTCCGCTTCGTCTGCCCCGACGTGGAGGTACGGATCGGCGGCGGGCGCGAGATCCATCTGCGCTCCCTGCAACCGCTGGCGCTGCACATCGCCAACTCCCTCTTCCTGGGCGACTACCTGACCAGCGAGGGCCAGCCGGGCGCCGCCGACCTGGCGATGATCCGCGACGCCGGCTTCCGGATCGAGGGCACGGGCGAGACCACCATGCCCGCCCACCGCAAGGACGCGGTCACCCCGCGCAAACGCGGCGCCGGCACCGCCCTGCCGCCCAACGTCTGACCGGCCCGGAACGGGTGAGGGGCCGCCGCATCGTGGAGCACACCAGCCGCACCGGGCCCGCCGGGGCCGGATGCCCGGCGTCCGGCCTGTTCACGGCCGCCTTCACCGCCGACCCCTGGCCGGTCTACGCCCGGCTCCGGCGCACCGCACCGGTGCACCGCGACCCCGCCACCGGTCTGTGGCTGGTCAGCCGCTACCACGACGTACGGCGGGTGCTGCTCGACCCGGTCCGCTTCCGGCCGGACAACACCCTCGACGCGGTGGTGCGCCTGTCGGTGCCCGCGCTGCGCGAACTGGCCGCCGCGGGGTTCGACCTGCCGCCCACGCTGGCCAACAACGGCTCGCCGGGCCACGCGGGGCTGCGCCGGCTGGTCGGCCGGCTGCTCTCCGGCGGCCGGGTCGCCGCCGCGGTGCCCCTGGTGACCCGGCTCGCCGAACGCCACCTGGACCGGGTGGAGGCGGAGTTGGCCGCGCACGGCCGCTGCGACCTGGTGGCCGCCCTCACCCGTGACCTGCCGTTCGCCGTCATGCTCGAAGTGCTCGGCCTGCGCGCCGACGTCGAGGCGGACGACGGGGTCGACCTGGCCACCCTGGCCCGCTGGAACGACGCCTCCCTGGAGCTGTTCTGGGGCTTCCCGGAGCGCTCCCGGCAGCCCCGACTGGCCCGGCTCGCGGCCGGTTTCCACCGCTGGCTCGGCACGCTCGCCGACCGCGCCGAGCAGGCCCGGCCGGGCCTGCTCGGACTGCTCGCCGGCCACCGGCACCCGGACGGCACCCCGCTGGACCGGCGGGAGATCGTCGCGGTCTGCTACTTCATGGTCATCGCCGGTCAGGCGACCACCGGCCAGATGCTCGCCACCATGCTGCTGCGCGCCCTGCACGACCGCGTGCTGTGGCCGCGACTGGGCCGCGAACCGGGGCTCGCCGCGCTGTGGGCCGAGGAGATGCTGCGCCGCGAGCCGCCGCTGACCACCTGGCGCCGGATCACCGCGGGCCCCGCCGAGATCGGCGGCGTCCAACTCCCGCCCGGCGCCCCGCTGTTGCTTCTGCTCGCCGCCACCGGATCGGACCCCGTGGTCTTCGACGCCCCCGAGGAGCTGCGTCCCGGCCGCCCGCGCGGCCGGGAGCACCTGTCGTTCGGCATCGGACGCCACCGGTGCCCGGGCGCCGCGCTGGCGCGGATGGAGGCCGAGGTGGTGCTGCGGTCGGTCTCGGCACGGCTGCCCACGCTGCGCCCGGTGCGCCCGCCCGGCGAGACGCCGCTGCTCGGACTGCTGTCGTTCCGGGCGCCCACCGAGGTGCTGGTCGAACGAAGCTGACGTAGCGTCAGCTCAATCGTCCGGCCGGGCCGCGGCGATCACCGACACCGCCCGCGCCACCTCCTCGTCGGTCAGATCCGCGCGGGCGGTCAGCCGCAGCCGGGAGAAGCGGTCCGGCACCGACGGCGGCCGGAAGCAGCTCACCTCCACCCCGGCGGCCCGGCAGTTCTCCTGCCACGCGACCGCCGCCCGGGCCGACTCCGCCCGCACCGACACCACCGCGGCGCCCCCCGCGGTCACCGTCAGCCCCGCCGCCGCCAGCCCCTCCCGCAACCGGGCCGCCACCTCCCGCACCCGCACGGCCCGCCCCGGCTCCCGTTCCAGCAACCGCAACGCGGCCAGCGCGCCGCCCGCGCACCCGGGCGCCAGACCGGTGTCGAACAGGAAACTCCGCGCGCTGTTGAGCACGTGCTCCACGACCCGGCGGGACCCGAGCACCGCCCCGCCCTGCGCCCCGAGCGCCTTCGACAACGTGGTCGTCATCACCACGTCCGTCTCCCCGGCCAGCCCCGCCCCGGCCAGCGCGCCGCGCCCCCGTTCGCCCACCACGCCCAGCGCGTGGGCCTCGTCCACCAGCAGCGCCGCCCCGTGCCGGCGGGCGACGCCGAGCAGCCCGGCGAGATCGGCCGCGTCCCCGTCCACGGAGAACACCGACTCGGTGACCACCACCGCCCGCCGCTGCCGCCGCCGCGCCAACACGTCCTCCACGGCGGCCAGTTCGCCGTGCGCCGTCTCCGCCACCGCGGCCCCCGACAGCCGTCCGCCGTCGATCAGCGAGGCGTGCGCGTGGCCGTCCATCACCACCAGGCTCCCCGGACGGCACAACGCGGTCAGCGCCCCGACGTTGGCCAGATAGCCCGAGGAGAAGACCAGCGCGGCCTCGGTCCCGCAGAACCGGGCGAGCCGTTCCTCCAACTCCTCGTGCAGCGCGGTCGTCCCGGTCACCAGCCGCGACCCGGTCGACCCGGCCCCCCACACCCGGCACGCCTCCGCCGCCGCGGCGCACACCTCGGGATGGCGGGCGAGCCCCAGGTAGTCGTTGCCCGACAGGTTGACCCCCGACCCGACCGGTCCGCGCGCCCGGGCCGTCCGCCGCAGCCCCGCCCGCTCCCTGCGCCGCGCGGTGTCCGCCAGCCAGTCGAAGACCGCCTCACCCCGCACGGCACCGGCCTTGCGGGGGCGGGCCGAGGACGAGGCAGCCGTTGTGGCCGCCGAAGCCGAAGGAGGTGGACAGGGCGGGCCGGGCGGTCCAGCGGCGGGGGGCGCCGGTGACCAGGTCGAGGGGGCCGAGGCCGGGGTCGGGTACGACGAGGCCGGCGACCGGGGGGATCAGGCCGTGCGTCAGGGAGAGCACGACGGCGGTCGCCTCCAGGGCGCCGCTCGCCCCGAAGGCGTGTCCGGTGGCGCCCTTGGCCGAGGTGACCGGCGGCCCTTGGGCCCCGAAGACCGCGGTGAGCGCGCGGGCTTCGGCGAGGTCGCCCTGTCGGGTGCCGGTGCCGTGCGCGTTCACCTGGCCGATCGCGGCCGGGGCGAGACCGGCGTCGCGCAGCGCGAGGGTGACGCAGCGGGCCGCCGCGGAGCCGTCCGGCAGCGGTGCGGTCAGGTCGTGGGCGTCCGCCGTGGAGGCCGCGCCCAGCACCTCGGCGTGGACCCGGGCGCCGCGCTCCAGCGCCGTCTCCCACGCCTCCAGCACCAGCACCGCCGCGCCCTCGGCGACCACGAACCCGTCCCGCCCGGCGTCGAAGGGGCGGGCCCGGCCGGTCGCCGACAGCGCCCGCATGGTGTGGAACCCGGCCATCACCGTGTCGCTCATCGCGGCCTCGGTGCCGCCGGCCAGCACCGTGTCGCACACCCCGGCCGCGACCAGCCGGGCCGCCGAGCCGATGGCGTGCGTACCGGCCGCGCACGCCGTGGTCACCGTCTCGCACGGCCCCCGCAGTCCGAACCGCCGCGACACCGTGGCCGCCGCCGCGTTGGGCATCACCATCGGAACGGTGAACGGCGAGACCCGCTTGCCCCCGCGTTCCGCGCGGATCAGCACCTGGGCCTCCAGCGTGGTCACCCCGGCGAGCGCGGTGCCGAGCACCACACCCGCGTCCCGCCCCGCCGGGCGGGGGTGTCCGGCGTCCGCCACGGCCAACTCCGCCGCGGCCACCGCGAACTGGGTGAACCGGTCCGCGTGCCGGGCCTCGACGCGATCGAGCCACGGCGACGGATCCCAGCCGGCCACCGGACGGTGCCCGGGCGGCGGCGGCTCCAGCAGCGCCCGCCACAGCGCGCCGGCCCCGACGCCCGCGGCCAGCACGCTGCCCACGCCGGTCACCACGACCCGGCGGCCCGCCCTCACGACAGCCCGCGCACCAGGTCGCAGGCGTCGCCCACGGTCCGTACCCGTTCCACCTCGGCCTCCGGCACCTCGACGCCGAACTCCTCCTCCAGCGCCATGACCACCTCCACCAGGGTCAGGCTGGTCGCCCCCAGGTCGTCGGTGAAGGCCGCGTCGGCCACCACCTCCCGCGGCGGCACCTGGAGCACCTCCACCACGCACGCGACGACCCGCTCGAACATCCCGTCGTCCATCCCGTCGTCCATCCCGTCCCCCCCGGCCCACGCCGCCGCCGTCCGCGACGGACATCCAACTACACGCCCGGCGCCGGGGGGAGACCGGAACTCGCCGCGTTGCGACGGGTGTTCGCCCTGGGCCGAGCCGGCCGCGGGGGCGTGCGGGGTGACGGCAGGATGCCGTCATGGAACCGGTCTTCGTCCTGATACACAGCCCCTCGGTGGGCCCGTCGACCTGGCAGCCCGTCGCGGAGCGGTTGCGCGCGGCCGGACGCCGGGTGCGGGTGCCGTCGCTGGCCCGGGCCGGTGCGGGGGCGCCGCCGTTCTGGCCCCGGGCCGTCGAAGCCGTCCGGGACGGCCTCGGCGATGTCCCGGCGGACCAACCGCTGGTGCTCGTCGCGCACAGCAACGCCGGGCTCTTCCTCCCCGCCGTCCGCGCGGGCCTGGACCACCCGGTGGCCGGTTCGGTCTTCGTCGACGCCGCGCTGCCCGCCCGCACCGGGCCCACCCCGGTGGCCCCGCCCGAACTGCTGGACTTCCTGCGCCCGTTGGCGGTCGACGGCGTCCTGCCCCGCTGGACCGACTGGTACGACGAGGCGGACGTCGCCCCGATGTTCCCCGACCCCGCGACCCGTAAGGCCGTCGAGGCGGAGGAGCCCGCCCTGCCGCTGTCCTACTACCAGCAGCGGATCCCGGTCCCCGTCGGCTGGGACGACCACCCCTGCTCCTACCTGCTGTTCGGCCCGCCGTACGACGGCCTCGCCGACGAGGCGCGGGCGCGCGGCTGGCGCGTCGGCCACCTGCCGGGCGCGCACCTGCACCAGCTCGTCGACCCGGACGGCACGGCCGGCCACATTCTCCGGCTCACCGCCGGCCACGGGTGATCCGCGGTCAACGCCCCACCGGCCGCTGGAACCACGCCACGTCCCAGAACCTCCCGAACTTGCGGCCCACCTCGCGGTGGACCCCGCACGGCTGGAAGCCGAAGCGCCGATGGAGGCGTTCGGAGGCCTCGTTGGGCACGGTGACACCGGCCAGCGCCTGGTGGACGTCCTCGTCGGCCAGCGCGGTGAAGAGCGCCTGGTACAGCAGGCCGCCGACACCGCGCCCGACGTGTTCCGGTGCCAGGTAGACGCTGGTCTCCACGGAGGTGGCGTAGGCGGCCTTCGGCCGGAACGGGCTGCTGGTGGCGTAGCCGAGGAGTGCGCCGTCCTCCTCGGCGACCAGCAGCCGGTGCGGGCCGTGCGCGGGGTGCGACGTCAGCCAGCCCCGCCGTTGCTCCGGGGTGAACGGTTCGGTGTCGAAGGTGACCGGGGTCCCGGTGACGTAGTGGTTGTAGATCCGGGTCAGCTCGTCGAGGTCGTCCTCGCCCCCCGGCCGGATCAGGGTCCGCGTGGCGTTGCCGTTCACCGTGATGCTCATCGCCCGACGGTAACCGGGACGCGTTACGGGAGCGTTTCGCGGGGCGGCGGGGCGGCGGTCGCGGCGGGTGTCCACATCGCGGGACAGGCGATCGGAATGTGAACGGCCGTTGCCTTGTTGCAGGTTGACGCGACATGTTCGAAGCGTTGGTGAGGTGGCATCCGTGGATCTGATGGTGAACGACAAGGTCTTCCTGGTGACGGGGGGAACCAAGGGGCTGGGGCTGGCGACGGCGCGGGTGCTGCGGGAGGAGGGGGCACGGGTGGTGGTCTCCTCGCGGGACGCCGCCGCGGTCGCTCAGACCGTCACCGCGCTCGGCGGACCGGAACACGCCGCCGGGGTGGCCGCGGACAACGCCGCCGCGGACACCGCCGACCGCCTGGTGGAGACCGCGCTGCGTGACTTCGGACGGCTGGACGGCGCGCTGATCAGCGTCGGCGGGCCGCCGACCGGGCAGGTCTCGGACATCACCGACCAGCAGTGGCGCGACTCCTTCGAGTCGGTCTTCCTCGGTGCCCTGCGCATCGCCCGCGCCACCGCCGCCGTCCTCCCCGAGGGCGGGTCGATCGGCTTCGTCCTGTCGCTGTCGGTGAAGTCGCCCTGGCCCGGCATGGGCGTCTCCAACGGGCTGCGCCCCGGCCTCGCCATGGCCGCCAAGGCGCTCGCCGACGAACTCGGGCCGCGCGGCATCCGGGTCAACGGCTTCGTCGTCGGCTCCATCGCCACCGACCGCCTCAGCCGGCTCGAAGCGGCCACCGACGACCCCGAGCGGACCCGCCGGACACGCACCGCGCACATACCGCTGCGCCGGTACGGCACCCCCGAGGAGTTCGGACGCCTGGCCGCCGTCGTCCTCTCCCCGGTGGCCTCCTACACCACCGGCAGCATGATCCACGTCGAGGGCGGCGCGCTGCGCACCCTGTGACCGGCGCTCACCGGCGGTCGACCAGCGCGGCGATTCCGGTGAGCAGGCAGTGGAGGCCGAACTCGAAGCGGGCGTCCGCGTCCGGGTCGTCCGCTTCGAGGACGCGCCGGTTGAAGTGGGGATAGCGGCCCGATTCGACGACCTGCCGTACGTAGACGCCGACCGACTCGCGCCACTCGTTCTCGGTCATGCCGGTGGCGCGCTGCGCCTCCAACTCGGCGAGTTCGGCCCCGGTGTGCCCGAGGACGTAGGTGTTGACCAGCTCGACCACCATGCCGGCGAGGGTCGGGTCGTCGGTGGCCAGGGCCGCGATGCCGAGGACGCGGTCGGTGCGGGCGACGACGTTGGGCCCGAGGGCGGGGCGCCGGGCCGCCTGCTGGGCGAGCCAGGGGTGGCGCAGCAGCGCGGCGCGGAAGCCCCGTGCCGCGTCGGCCAGTTGGGCCCGCCAGTCGTCCCCGGTGGCGGCCGGCGCGGGGTGCTCCCCGTGGACCGCGTCGACCATCAGCTCGATCAGCTCCTCCTTGCCGGTGATGTGGCGGTACAGCGACGTGGTGCCGGTGCCCAGCCGGGTGGCGATGCGGCGCATGGACAACGCGTCGATGCCGTCCGCGTCGGCCATCTCGATCGCGCACCGCACGATCTTCTCCTCGCTGAGCTGCGGACGGACGGCGCGTTCGCGCTCACGCATCCACACGAGTGTCGCTGGGCGGGATCGGGGTTCCATGGGCACAGTGTACGCGGAGGGTACGGTGTTCCCAACGAGCGGATACAGTGTTCCCACTCGGTGGGAACGCCGTTCCCGCTCCGCGAACTCCACGTCGCACACCAGGGGGTCCCATGTCTCACGTTCCCGTCGTCATCGCCGGTGGCGGCACCGTCGGGCTGGCCACGGCGGTCTTCCTCGGTCACCACGGCGTGCCGTCACTGGTCGTCGAACGCCGCCCGGCACCGTCGGAGCACCCGCGGGCCCTCGGCATCAGCCCGCGCACCCTCGAGTTCTTCCACGAGGTCGGGCTCGGCCGCGAGATGGCCGCCGCGGCCGTGCGCTCCGCCGAGTTGTGGCGGGCCGAGGCGCGCACCGTCGCCGAGATCGACCGTACCCCGGCGCCGTCCGGCCGCGCGGCACCGCCGGCCGCCTCGGCCGTCTCACCCGAGGTGCCGCACGGCCACTACCCGCAGAACCGCATCGACGCCGTGCTGCTGCCCGCCGCCCGCGAACGCGGCGCCACCGTCGAGTTCGGCGTCGCCGTCACCGACGTCGCCCAGGACGCCGACGCGGTCACCGTGACGCTCTCCGACGGACGGGTCGTCACCGCCGACCATCTGATCGGCGCCGACGGCATCCGCGGCACGGTGCGCGACGCGCTGGGCGTCACCACCACCGGGCCGGGCGAGATCGGCGACGTCACCATGAACATCCTCTTCGACGCCGACCTCGTGGGCGCCTTCGGCACCATGCCCGTGATGACCCGGATCACCCACCCCGACGCCCCCGGCATCCTGCTGGCCGTGGGCGAACGGCGCTGGGTGCTGCACGTCGTCTTCCCGGAACCGGAGCCCTCCCCGGAGCGCTGCGCGCGGGCCGTACGCACCGCGATCGGCGCCGACATACCCGTGGAGGTGGTCAGCGTGCTGCCGTGGCGGGCCATCGTGCGCATGGCCGACACCTTCCGCCGCGGCCGGGCGTTCCTCGTCGGCGACGCCGCACGGGCGGTCTCGCCGCTCGGTGCCTTCGGCCTCAACACCGGCCTGGCCGACGCCCACAACCTGGCGTGGAAGCTGGCCATGGTCCACTCCGGCCAGGCCGGGGACCGGCTCCTCGACAGCTACCACGACGAACGCCATGCCGTCGCCCAACTCGTCACCCGCCAGGCGCTGTTGCGCTGGCACGACCCCCGGCTGCACTGGGACCCGGCGGCCGTGGCGGAGCGCCGCGCGGTCGGCGCCTGGAACGCCTCCGTGGTGGTGATGGGGCACCGGTACGCCTCCTCGGCGGTGATCGACCCGGTGGTGCGGGTGCCCTCCACCGAGGACGTCGAAGCCTGCTTCGACGCGGCGCCGGGATCCCGGGTCCCGCACCGCGTCCTCGGCGGCGCCGACGTCTCCACCGTCTACCTGCCCCGGTCCCGCTTCGCCGTCCTGACCGGGCCGGCCGGCGACGACTGGTGCGCGGCGGCCGGCCGGACCGCCGCCGCGCTCGGCACCGAGGTGCGCGCCGTGAAACTCGACGCGCCCACCGCCGCCTCCATGGGGCTGCAACCCGACGGCGTCCTCCTGCTGCGCCCGGACGCCTTCATCGCCTGGCGCTCCCGTGGCCCGGCGGACACCGCCCGCCTCACCGAGGTGCTGGCCGCCGTCACCGGCCGCGGCTGATCCGTCCGGCCGTGCGGGTGGCCGGACGGGCGTCCCGGCGCGTCACCCGCACGGCGCCGGCGGGGTCAGCCCTGCATCGCCCGGGGCTCGACCACGCAGTCCGGTCCGGGGAAAATCAGCGTCTCGTGGCCGTCGTCGAAGCGGACCACGTACGGCGGCGCCCCGTCGGCGCCGCGCACCTCGACGATCTCGCCGATGGGTTCCTTCATCCCCACGGCGCGGGTGTGGATCCGGATCCGGTCGCCGACCGATGCTCGCATGGAAAACCTCCGACTCGATTGCTCTTGGGGTCACCCGCATCCGGGCACCGAATGACCACTACCCCCTCGGCGCTCCCGACGCACCCGGTGTCCGTCCCACCGGTGCCGCCGCCAACTCCCGTCCCGCCTTTCCCGCGCGGACTCCGTTCTCCCCGCGTGCTCCGTGGAATCCGGCCTTGCCCGTGCATCGCTCGTCCGGGTGAAGCCGGACGGCGGTGCGCTTGCCGGTTCCGGTGCCGGGAATCAACCGGGAAGCCCACTGGAACGATGAAAAGCCCATACGGCGTTCCGGTTGTCACCCCGTTCCCGCGAGAAACCCACGGTGTGTTTTCGTGCAACCGTGCGCCGATATGGCAGGAGGGGAAACGATGCATTCGAATTCGCTCGACGACATCGTCAATTCCATCAGGAAGGGAGAACCGGTCGTCCTGGTCCACAAGGGCACCGGCGGCTACGCCCGGCGCGACGGCGACCTCCAGATCGTCCCCACCCCGATCAGCACGGCCGACGGCCTGGACAAGCACCACGCCCACTACCTGCGCATGGACCTGGGGGCGCAGCACAAGGGGAACAACCTCTACACCTTCGAAAGCCTCCAGATCGACGACGCCGGGCACCGGGTGGACACCACACCGGTCATGATGAGCGCCAACCCCGCGGACATCAGCGGGGGGATCGTCTGGGCCCCGCGGAAGAAGATCGAGGACCACCCGGACGACAAGGAGGCGAAGGCCCAGTACTGGTACGTCATTCCGCAGGAATGCTGTGGCGGCTACGCCATTCTCCCCTATCTCGACCCGGTGTGGGCGCTGGGGCTGATCGACAAGTCCGAAAAGCTCCCGGCGTGCGGACGCCCGGTGCAGACGATCTACGCGGTGATCCCCGTCCTGTGCCTGTGGGACATCGTCGCCCCCAAGCCGGACAAGGAATGCATCCGCAACGACAAGATCCCCCAGGTGTGACCGCCGAGGCCCACGCGACCGCGGCCGCGTAGGCCGTTCCCGCCCTTCCGCGATGTCCCGTGCGCTTCCCCGGAAAAGCGTGCGGGACATGCCGCTTTCGGGGTAATGGGCGCCGTGCGGACCCGCGCCGGGACACGCTGTGCCCGGGCGACGGCCGCGGCCCGCGCAGACCGCGCGCGTCCGCGGCGGCAGGGGCGCCCGCGGCGAAGCGCGTGAGTGGGAGAGACCTTGACCCGGATCGGCATCATCCTCGGCAGCACCCGCCCCAACCGCGTCGGCGAGCAGGTGGCCGCCTGGGCGTACGCGATGGCCTCCCGCCGGGCCGACGCCCAGTTCGAACTGGTGGACCTGCGCGACCACCCGTTGCCGCTCCTCGACGAGCCGCTGCCGCCCTCGCTGGGGCAGTACCACAACGAACACACCAAGCGGTGGTCGGCCAAGATCGCCTCGTTCGACGGCTACGTCATCGTCACCCCCGAGTACAACCACGGCATCCCCGGGGCGCTGAAGAACGCCATCGACTACCTGTACCGGGAGTGGAACAACAAGGCGGTCGGCTTCGTCTCCTACGGTTCCGTCGGCGGTACCCGGGCCGTGGAGCAACTGCGGCTGGTGGCGGGTGAGTTGCAGATGGCCGACGTACGCCAGCAGGTGACGCTGTCGATGTTCACCGAGTTCGAGAGCTACAAGGTCTTCCGGCCGCACGAACACCACGTCTCGGGGCTGACCACCCTGCTCGACCAGGTCGTCGCCTGGACCACCGCGCTCGCCCCGCTGCGTACGCCGGGCGGCGGCCCCGCGCTCTGACCGCCGGGCCGCCCGTGCCGCGGGCGCCCGCGGCGTACCGCGAGCGCCCGCCTCGTGCCGGGTCACGCCGTGGGGCACTGCTTCCACGCCAGGTGGTACGTGGTGGTGATGGAACCGTCCGCGGAGTCCATCGTCATGAAGCTGGTGGTCTTCGTCGGGTCGGAGGTGCCGGCGCCGACCCGCAGCTCGGTGTTGACGTTGAAGTTGCGTTCCTCACCGCACGGTGCCCACACCAGCGAGGCGACGTCCGTGGTGTCGGTGGTCTGCCAGTCGTCGTCGAGCGCGCCGGAGAAGTCGTGCGAGATGTACGCGGTCTGCTGCATGCCCTGGAAGTAGTAGTTGGCGCGTTCCAGGCCGGTGGCGCCGTTCTCCAGGTGCGCGAAGCCGCGGTAGTCGGCCTCGGCGACCGCGTAGGTGAAGCCCTGCGGGACGTGGACGTCCAGGTCGAGCTGGCAGTTCTTGCGGAAGTCGGTGGGTGAGGCGCCGACGCCCACCTTGGCGAGGTAGTCGCTGTAGGTGACGGTGAAGGCGGTGTTGTCGGGGGAGACCGCCACCGCCGCCGTTCCGGCCGGACATCCCGAGCCGTTGACGGTCACCAGGTCGATGACGATCTTGTCGGGCGGCGGGTTCTCGATCTTCGAGGCATTCGCCGCGGGGGCGAAGCACGTGGTGACGAGGGCCGCCGCGGCGGCACCGACGAACAGGGGTCTGAGCATGGAGATCCCTTTCGGACATGGGGGGATGGCCGCGGGCCGCGCTCCGGCGCCCCGCGGCCCCCATGCCACCACCGCGGCACCGGCACCGACAGGTCAGCTTCGGCCGATTCCAGGAAAGTTGGACAGGCCGGCCGGTTTCGTCCATCGACCCCGGCCGTCCGCCGCCCTCAGCGCCCGGCGAACGTCGGCGGAACCGGCAGCGTCCCCCACCGGCCGACCGGCCAGGCCACCACGAAGGCACGCCCGACGACGTTGCCCTCCGGGACGAAACCGTGGTTGCGGTCGCGCTGGTGGTAACGGGAGTCGGCGGAGAGCTGGCGGTGGTCGCCCATCACCCAGATCATGCCCTTGGGCACGATGACCTTGAACCGGCCGCCCTGGAGGTCGTCGCTGCACGGGGTGTTCCCGGGAAACACGTACGGCTCGTCCAGCGCCCGGCCGTTGACCTTCACCGGACCGGTGCCGGAGCACTCCACGGTGTCGCCGCCGACCGCGATGACCCGCTTGATCAGGTCCTTCTCATCGGCGGCGGGCAGGATCCCGAGGAAGCTCAGGGTCTTCTGGAACGCGTTCTGATGCGGTGTCGGCTCATCGGCCAGCCAGTTGTCCGGGTCGCGGAAGACCACCACCTCGCCCCGCTGCGGCTTGGCCCCGAACCACGGGGTCAACTTGTCGACCAGCACCCGGTCGCCCAGTTGCAGCGTGTTCTGCATCGAACCGGACGGGATCGAGAACGCCTGCACGAAGAACGACTTGATCACCAACGCCAGCACCAGGGCGATGACGACCAGGATCGGCAGCTCCTTCCACCACGGCATCCGCTGCCTCGTCCGCTTGCCGTTGCCCGGGGCACGCCCCGCCGACCGCCCGGTCACCACGTCCGCCACGCTCCACTCCTCGTTCCCGGCAGGCCCCGGTCCTGCGCGCGGGAGCCTCCACCCAACACCAACGCACGCGGGTTCCCGCGAGGTTGCCTCCGCGACGGTACGCGCCGACAATGCGGACGTGCCCGGCGGGTGTAGGCCCCGCCCCGCGCGGGCACGGCTGAGGGGGGAGGGCGCAATGGCCGGATCGGGCGTGTCGCCGCGGGACGCCATCAGTTGTGGTACGTGCGGGTCCACGATGGTCTGGAACGGCCGGGAGTACGTATGCACCAACCCCAAGTGCGGAGCGACGTCATGAACGGGTCCGACGAGGAGACGGCGGAGCCGGGGCCGGCCACGCACGACGGCCTGTCCAACGAGGACCCGGCCTACTGGGCGCGCCCCCAGTTCCGCATCGTCGCGCCGGACTTCCCGCAGATCTCCATGGTCTCCTGCCCCCAGTGCCCCTGCGCCGCCTACTCCGACGGCTCCGGCCACTGGCGCTGCATGAAGTGCGGCCCGGTCTTCGTGGAGTACGGCAGCGGCCTGGAACGCCCGGACGACAGGACCTGAGTCCGTCCGGGTGCGAGGGCGCGGCGGGCGTGGTCGACTGGGCGGAAGGGGGCCGAGGCCGGCGGCGAGTGAGGAAGCGAACCGTGGCGTGGCTGGTCCTGGTCCTGGTCGTGGGTGGGCATCGGGTCGGCGGGCACGCCGTGTTGACGTACGGCCGGCGGGCCCCGGTTTGCTCCGGCGGATGACGGGGAGGGTGGCAACGTGGTCATCCCGGTACACGACGTCAACCCGGTGCGCCGCACACCGTGGGTGACGTACGCGCTGATCGCCGCGAACGTCGTGGTCTTCCTGCGGACGCCGGGCGCGGTGACGTCACCGGCGGGCGGGGCCGGACCGGTGGAGCTGTGCCAGCCGCAGGCGTTCATGGCGCACTGGGGCGCGGTGCCCCGCGAGCTGATCCACGACGCGGTGCCGTCGCTCGTCCCCACCGGTACGGCGGCCATCGGCCCGCGCGGCCCCGGCTGCCTGCTGGCACCGCCGGGATACACCAAGTCGCCGCCGCTGTCGGTGCTCACCGCGATGTTCGTGCACGCCAGCTGGCTCCACCTGCTGGGCAACATGCTCTTCCTGTGGATCTTCGGCAACAACATCGAGGACCGCCTCGGCCGCCTTCGCTACCTCGGCTTCTACCTGCTCTGCGGATACGCGGCGGCGTACGGGTTCGCGCTCGCCGACGCGGACTCGGCCACCCCGCTGGTGGGCGCCTCGGGGGCGATCGCCGGGGTGCTCGGCGCCTACCTGGTGCTCTATCCGCGGGCGCGGGTGTGGAGCCTGGTGCCCTTCCTGTTCTTCATCCCGTTGCGGCTGCCGGCCTGGGTGGTGCTCGGCCTGTGGTTCGTGCTCCAGGCGTTCTACTCGGCCGGTTACGGGCTCTCCGGGGCCGGGACCGTCGCCTACCTGGCGCATGTGGCGGGGTTCGTGGTCGGTGCCCTGTTGGCGGTGCCGCTGCGCGGGGGCACCCGACGGCCGCCGCCGCGCCCGGGTCTCGCGTCCCGGTGGTGAGCCCCGGTCAGGCCGTCCGGGTACGCAGCAGCAGGACGGCGATGTCGTCGGTGTGCTGCCCGGTGGGCCAGGTGTGCCGGATCAGGCCGTCGATGAGCTGGTCCAGCGGCCGGTCGCCGGTGTCGGTCAGGTGCCGGGCGACGGCCTCGGTGGTCTCGGTCAGGTCCCGGCCCCGGGTCTCCACCAGTCCGTCCGTGTAGAGGGCGAGGACCGCCCCGGGCGGCAGCGACGCGGTGGTGACCGGGTACGGGGTGTCGATGCCGATGCCCAGCGGGAGGCCGGGTTCGACGTCGAGGACCCGGGTGTGCGGCGGCGGACCGGGCGAACGCAGCAGCGGCGCGGGGTGTCCGGCGCTGGCCAGGCTGACCCGGCGGCCGGCCAGGTCGAGATGGGCGTAGAGGCAGGAGACGAAGAGGTCGGTGCGGAAGTCGGCCAGCACCCGGTTGGTGCAGGCGAGCACCTGGTCGGGGGACTCGCCCGCGGTGGCGTGGGCGTGCACGGCGGTACGCACCTGGCCCATGACGGCGGCGGCGGTCACGTTGTGTCCCTGGACGTCGCCGATGATCGCCGCGGCGGTGGTGTCGCCGAGCCGGATCAGGTCGTAGAAGTCGCCGCCGATGTCCATGCCGTGGGTGGCGGGCAGGTAGCGGGCGGCCACCTCCAGCGCGGTGACGTCGGGCAGCGCGCGGGGCAGCAGGGCCTGTTGCAGCCCGTGCGCGAGGTCGTGCTTGGCGTCGTAGAGCCGGGCCCGGTCCAGGGCCTGGGCGACGAGCGCGGCGAGCGGGGTGAGGACCGCCCGCTCGTCGGCGGTGAAGCGGTGCGGGGCGCGGTAGGAGAGCACGCAGCAGCCGACGCTCCGGCCGGAGACGGTCAGCGGGAGGAACGCCCACGCCTGCTTGTCGCTGAGCGACACCGCCCGGGGGTGGTCGCGGGCCAGCTCCTCCCGGCTGCCGAAGAAGGCGGGGACACCGGTGGCCATCACCTCGCCGACCGGGGTGACGCCGGTGCCCAGCGGCAGTCCGTCGAGGCGTTCGATCAGGTGGGACGGGTAGTCGAGGTAACCGGCGATGCGCAGCCGTCCGGCGTCGGCGATGGAGACCACCATGCCCTGCGCTCCGAAGGCGGGCACGATCTGGTCGGCGACGAGGTCGACCACGTCCCGTACGCCCACCGTCTCGGTGAGCGCCGCCGCCAGGTGCATGAGCTGGTGGATGCGTCCGGGGCCGGCGGGTGACATGGCCGCGGAGTGCGGGTGCGGGTGGGCCTGCCGGGCGGCGGGGTCGGGCGGGCCGACGGGCTCGCCGTGCGGGGTGATCAGCGCGCTGATCCCGCTGTCGTCGGGGTAGAGCCGGAAGTCCAGCCACCGGTCGGGCGGACGCAGCACGTGGTAGCCGACGGGTTCGCGGCTGAGCACGGCGGTGCGGTAGTGCTCCTCGTACACCGGGTCGTCCAGCCAGGGCAGGGAGTGCCACGGCTGGGTGCCGAGCAGTTGGCCGGGGCTGCTGCCGAGCAGGCCGGCCGCGGCGGCGTTGACGAAGGTGACCCGGCCCTCCAGGTCGAGCGCGATCGCCCCGAGGGGGAGGCGTTCGAGCAGGTCGGCGGCGGCCAGCCCGGACCGGTCGGCCCCGGTTCCGGAGGGGTGGACGGTGATGACGCGGGGGCGGCCGGACGGCGACGGGGCGGGCGGCCGGACGGACTCGTCCAGCACCTGGCCGAGGCGCCGGGCGCTGGAGGTGACCCGGCCACGTTCCCGCCGGGTGAGCGTCGGCGGATGGGTGGCCGGCCACAGCAGCAGCAGGGTGCCCCGGCAGCGTTGGGCGTCCCTGATCGGGGTGGCCGCCAGCGCGAGGCGGTAGGGCATCGCGGCGGCGGTCCGCGGATAGCGGCGGACCATGTCCTCCTGGCTGCCCACCCATACCAGCCGGTCCTCGCGCACCGACTCCGACACCGGACCGCTGCCGCTCACCGGCACCCGCCACCACGGCGTGGAAGCCGCCTCCGGCAGGCCGGACATGACCACCAGCTCCAGCGTCGGCTCGTCCGGGGAGAGGACGTAGACGCCGCCGGCCCAGGCGCCGGTGCGGCGTACCGTGGCGGCCAGCGCCTCGTCGAGCGCCGCGTCGTCGCTCTGCCCGGGGTCCCCGGTCACCGGGGCCTCCCGGCGGTCCGGCGGCACACCGCGCACCCCGCCCCGGCCACGGTGCGGTCGGCCGGGGCGCGGGGACCGCCGGCGTCCGTACGGTCCGGCGGCGCGGACTCACCCCACATGCGGCAGGCAACCTCGCATACCTGGACGATATGCCCGCGGCGCCGGGTCGGCACGAGGAGCCGGCGGTCACCCGGTCCGCAAGCCGTGCAGGGCGATGTCGACGGCGCGGCGCATGGCCGCCCAGAACTCCTCGGCCGTGTCGCCCGCCTCCAGGCTCCGCAGCGCCGCCGCCTGGGTGGCGCCGACCAGGGCTCCGACCACCGCGGCGGCGCTCACCGGGTCGAGCTGGTCCGGGTACGCCCGGTGCAGGGCGTCGGCGATCTCCTTCTGCTGGTGGAAGACGAGCCGCAGCGCCTTCGCCTGGAGCGCGGGGACCGTCGTCAGCAGCCGGGTGTGCAGCTCCATCAGCGCGGGGGAGTGCGCGGCGGGCCCGTCGGCCCGGTAGGCGGCCTCCATCCGGGCGTAGGCGCGGGTGAGCAGGTCGGGGACGCTCTCGTCGGGGCGGCGCTCGGCGATCACCTCCAGGGCGATGGCGTTGCCCGTCCGGGTGTCCGAGAGGAGCACGTCCTCCTTGCTGGGGAAGTGGTTGAAGAAGGTCTTCGTGGCCACGTCCGCGGCGGCGGCGATCTGAGCCACGGTGGTCCGCTCGTACCCCTGCTCGGCGAAGAGGCGCATCGCCGTCTCCACGATCAGCTGTCTGGTCTGCCGCTTCTTGCGTTCCCGCCGGGACTCCTCCACGGGATCACCTTACATGGAGAGGATGGTTACCTTCCCTGCATGTTTACACTCGATATAACTTTAGCTCAGGGTGGTGGCACGTCGCCGCCCCCACGCAACCCACCGCGGACCCGGCGCCCGCGGGGTGAGGACACCGTGATGCGAACAGACCCCCCGACCCCTCCGACGGCCGTCCCCGGCCCGTTCGACCCCCCGGTCACCGCAGGACGGGGCGACCCGCGCGAGCCGGTCTTCCGGACGCGCTACCCGGACGGCACCTCCGGCTGGGTGGCCGTCGGATACCCGGCCATCCGCGCGATCCTCGCCGACCCGCGGTTCAGCGCCCGCTCCGAACTGCGCCGCAACCCCTACCAGGACGCCCCCGCCGAACCCGCCAGGCCCGGGATGTTCATCGCGATGGACCCGCCCGACCACACCCGCTACCGCCGCCTGCTCACCGGTCAGTTCACGGTGCGCCGCATGCGGCGGCTGACCGACCGCGTCGAGCGGATCGCCGAGGAACACCTCGACCGCCTGGCCGCGGCCGGCCCCCCGGCCGACCTGGTGCCCGCCTACACCGCGCCGGTGCCCGCCCTCGTCATCTGCGAACTCCTCGGCGTCCCCGCCGGATACCGCGACCACTTCCAGCGCGAGGTCGCCCGGATGAGCCGCCGCGACATCACGGCGCCGGACCGGCGGCGGGCGGTGGACGACATCGCCGCCTACCTGCGCGACCTGGTGCGCGACAAACGCGCCGCGCCCACCGACGACGTCCTCGGCGGCCTCGTGGCCGACGCCGGCCACCTCACCGACGAGGAACTGGCCAACCTGGCCTTCCTGTTGCTCGGCGCGGGCTTCGACACCACCGCCAACGTCCTGGCGCTCGGCGCCTTCGCGCTGCTGACCCACCCCGGGCAGATCCCGGCGATCACCGACCCGGCCCGGATCGACGCCGCCGTCGAGGAACTCCTGCGCTACCTGCCGGTGGTGCCCGGCACTGTCCGGGTCGCCCTGGAGGACGTGGAGGTGGCCGGCGTGCGGATCGCGGCGGGCGAGACGGTGCTGCTCTCGCTGCCCGGCGGCAACCGGGACCCCGGGCGGTACGCCGACCCGGAGACCCTCGACCTCGGCCGGGCGGCCGGTGGCCATCTCGCCTTCGGGCACGGCGTCCACCAGTGCCTCGGCCAGCAACTCGCCCGGGTGGAGCTGCGGGTCGCCTTCCCGGCGCTCTTCCGGCGCTTCCCTGGCCTGCGGCTCGCGGTGCCGCCCGAACAGGTGCCGCTCCGCAGCGACATGGTCATCCACGGCGTCCACGCGCTGCCGGTGACCTGGACCGGCGGCTGAGCGGCGCGCGGGGTCAGTCGGCCGCGAGCAGCCCCCGTTCCACCGCGGCGTCCCGCACCTCGCGGTAGAGGGCGGTGAGGACCTCGCTGACCTGGACGCGCGGGAGTTGGAGGCGGTCCAGCGCGTCCGCGTCGGCGCCCACGTCCGCCCAGCCCTGACCGGTCAGCAGCCGCATCAGCGCCGGGTTGAGCCGGTCCACGCCACGCACCAGCCGGGCCTCAGGGGTGGCCCCGCCTCGTACTCGTGCCACAGCGCGAGGAGTTCGTCGCCCAGCCCGTCCGGCAGATCCGCGAAACGCCGCCGGGCGGCCTCCTCCTCGATCCGCGCCTTGTCCGCCTTGCCCTCGCCGTCCCACGCCGACGGATCTCCCGCGTCGATCTCCACCAGGTCGTGCATCAGGCACATCTTGAGCATCCTCGCCAGATCGAGCCGGTGCCCCGACTCGCGCTCGAAATCGCGGTGGAGGATCCAACTGGTCATCGCCAGATGCCAGGAGTGCTCGGCCACGCTCTCCTTGCGGCCTGCCGTGGCGTTGTTGTGCCGGACGACCTCCCGCAACCGGGCGGTGTGGCGGACGAAGTCGAACTTCTCGTGCGGGATGTCGACCATGACGGCACCTCGGCAGGACACGGACGGTACGGACCCGGACCACCTTAGGTCCGGCGGCAACCGGAGGGCTCACCGCAGGCGTCATCGCCGGTGAGGCCGGGTAGGCGGGACGGCACGGACCCGGCGCCGCCCGGTCCGTGGCGAGGCCGGACGAGGAGACGGAGGACGGACGATGGTTCCGGACGCGGGGGACATGGTCGCGGGGGGCGCTTTCGTGGTGCTGGGGTTCGCCGCGGCGCAGGCGTGGCGGGCGGACCGCAGGCAGGCGCGGGCCGACGGACCGGCGGCGGTACGCCACCGGCGGCGCGATCTGGAGGCGGCGGCCGACCGGGCGATCACGGCGGCCCGCCGCGCCGTCGGCGAGGGCCACGACCGGCCGGCGGTCACCGTGGCGGACGTCCAGCGCCGCGCCGCCGCCGACCTCCACCTCGCCGTCCCCCGCGCCCAGGCCGCCGCCGCGCTGCGGGAACGCTTCCGCGTCCGGGCCGGCGGCTGCGACCTGTGGACCGACGCCTGACGCGGTCCGGCGGCGACCTGGCGCCCCGCCTCCCGCGCGGGAGGCGTCCGTCACCATGCGTCGCCGGGGGTGGCGTCGGGGAGGCGGATGTGTGACGGTGGTAGGACTCGGCCGGTTCCCGCGCGCCGTGCGGCGGACGCGGGTCGCACGCCCCCTCGGGCGCGCACCCGGGTGTGACCGGCCGGCTCGGCCCGTGGCGCATTTCCAGGAAGGGGGCCGAAGCCATGCACGCTTTGTCCGTCACCGTCAGCCGCCGCCCCGGCACCGTGGTGATCCGCCCGTGCGGGGAGGTCGACTTCGACACCGCCCCCGCCCTCGTACAGGCCCTGGAGAACGCCGACGGGGCGTGGCGGGACGTCACGGTGGACCTGTCCCGGGTGGGCTTCATGGACTCCGCAGGACTGCACGCGCTGATCACCCTCCACCACCGCGCCCTCGCCCACCACGGACGGCTCACGCTGAGCGCGGTGTGCGGCCAGCCTGCCCGGTTGTTCCAACTCGTCCGGCTGGAAGGGATGTTCGGCCAGGACGGTTGACGCGGCGTCAGCCCGTGGTGAACGCCCGGGTACGCCGGCGGTGGGGTAGCGGGCGCCGCAGCGGGCAGGCGTGAGGGAGCAGACGTAGCCTTCGGGATCAGGAACCGGATCATGGAACTGATGACCCAGGGCCGGGAAGTGCCGGATCTGCGGGTCGAGTTCGAGGGAACGGCCGACTGTATCGGCCGGGCCCGCGACCGCGCCGCCGACTTCCTCAGCGCCCTCGCCCGTACCCGCCCACCGACCGGCGCCACCTGCCGGGACGACATCCTTCTGGCCGTCTCGGAGCTGGTGACCAACGCCGTGCGCCACGCGCCCGGCCCGCTCACCGTGTGCCTGCGCCCGGCGCCCGACGGCGTCGAGGTCACGGTCGGCGACACCAGCACCGTGGTGCCCCGGCCCCGGCCGCCCGACCTGGCCACCGGAACCGGCGGCTTCGGCTGGCCGCTGGTGCGTCAGGTCAGCATCGACGTGCGCGTCCTGACGCGACCGGACGGCAAGGAGATCCGGGCGCTGCTGCCGTGGTGAACGGGGGCGTGTCCGACGCGACGGCAACGTCCGGGCCCTTGGATCGTTGACGGTATGTCGGCTTTGCCCGACTCCGTCGTTGTCGGATCCAAGGAGCTGTGATGCATCGACTGTTCCGTACCGTGATCGCCGTCCTCGCCGGGGGCGCTCTGGCCGTGCCGCTCGCCGCCGGCCCGGCGACCGCCGCGTCCGGCCAGTTCACCTGGCGCGGCCCCGCGGGGAAGGGCTACTACGTCAGCAACCCGCCGGACGGCAAGTGCCTGGCCATGGCCCAGTCCGCCAGTGGCGCGCACAACGGCACCCGGGGGCCCGCCACCGTCTACGCCGACAAGGGGTGCGCCGGCGCCCGCCACCGCCTCGCGCCCGGCCAGGACGCCCCCGGGTCCTTCGCCTTCCGGAGCGTGCGGTTCGGCGCCTGACCGGCCGCCCGGGGCGCGTCGCACCGCGGCGCGCCCCGCGAATTCACCGGGCCCCGAGCGCCACGTCGGCCCCGGTGAGCGCGAACAGCCGCACCACCACCGGGGCGGTCACCCCGGTCACCGTCAACGGGATGCCCCGGACCGCCGCGTGGTCCCGGGCGCGCAGTAACGCGTCCAGCCCGGAGCAGTCGCAGAAGGCCACCCCCGACAGATCCACGATCACCTGATGGGGCCGGGTCTCCAGACACAGGGCGAGCGCGGTGGTCAGGTCGGGGGCGCTGTCCATGTCGATCTCGCCGTACAGCCGGACGACGGCCCGCTCACCATGGAAGACGGTCCGGTACTCCAGCACGGTGCCGTCCATCTCACCTGTCCGATCTGCCGTGAAGCGCCGCGCCGCCGACGGCCTGCCCCGTACATCGGCACTGTGATTCCCGAAAGAGCGTACGTGCGTCGGCTACCCCGCATTCTGCTGGCCCCGGCGGGGTTTGCCCAGAGCCGGTGCGCCGCGCCGGAGGCGGCGAGGTCAGGGCTGGGTCAGCCGGTCGAGCAGCCGCAACGCCTCGGTGATCGTGGCGCGTTCGCCGTCGGTGTAGCGGTCCTGGAAGGCGCGGGCCAGCCACTCGTCGCGGGTGGCGCGGACCCCTTCGGCGCGTTCACGGCCGGCCGGGGTCAACGTGACGACCTGGCGGCGGCCGTCCTCCGGGTCGGGCGCGCGGGCGATCAGCCCGTGCGACTCCAGCGCGGCGAGCGTGGTCGCCATCGACTGCGGCCGGACCCGCTCGGCACCCGCCAGCACGCTCGCCGACGAGGGGCCGTCCTTGACCAGCCGGGCCAGGACGGAGGTCTGCGGCGCGGTGAGGTCCTCGGTCGCGGACGCCTCCTTCAGCCGGCGGCGCAGCCTGCTGAAGAGCACCCGCAGATCACGTGCCGCGGCCACCGCCGTGCCGGACACCTCTTCCACACCCTCGTCCATACCTCCGAACGCTAAGGTTTCCGGTCTGGACGATCAAGTTCGGGCTGATCAACGCGGTCGACGCGACGCGCCGGCGGAATCCGGCGGTTCCCGGCGGCATCGGATCACCGCGACGGGGTGCGGGTGAGGTAGTCGTACACCGGCAGGGCCGGCGCGAGGGTCAGGTCGGTGACGATGTGACTGGCCGAGACGACCTCCAGGACCGGCAGGTCGGCCAGGGGCGCCATGACGTGGGCGAAGAGCTGGAGGCGGGCGGGGCCGGTCCAAGCCTCCTTGACCGTGACGTCCTCGATGCGGGTGCGCACCAGGTCGCAGACGCGCAGTCCGCCGGTGTAGTCGGGGACGATCTTGACGGCGTACGTCGGCACGGTGATCTGCCCGCGGGCGGTGCGGCTGTCCAGCGGCTGCCACTTGTAGGGCATGGTCGCCGTCGCCACCCGCTCGCTGCCGAAGTCCAGGGTGCCCACCAGGGCGCCGGCCTCGGTGTGGAGCCGGGGGCTCGCCATCACCTTGGGGTACGCGCTCAGCTCCCGTCCGGCGGCCGTGGCGGCGAAGCTGTCGAGGTACGTGGCGTGCAGGTATTCGCCCTCCTCGGCGCCGTACCGGACCGGGATCACCTGCCCGGCCTCCACGTACGGGCCGTACCCGTCGACCTCGCCCATCCTCATCACCTCGAACCGCACCAGCGGCTCGGTGACCTCCAGCGGCTCGGGGACGACGGCGCGCAGCGCGTCGGGGTCGGTGCGGTAGACGACGTTGAGGTATTCGCGGTCGGTGAAGCGGGTGGGGCGCGGCGGGTACACGGGGACGGTCAGCGGGGTGGAGGCGTGGCGGGGTACCTGGTCGAGGCGCATGGGGACTCCTTGGTGCGGTGGCGTTCGGGTACCGGCGGCTCGTCGCGGCCCGGTGCCGTCACGGGGTTCGCCGTCCTGGCGCCGGGGTCGTGGTCCGGCGGGGCAGCGCGATACAGTGTGTATCGGATACATCGTGCATCCGATTGGCGGGACAAGGCAAACGGCCCCCGCCAGGCCGCCCCGCACCCGGTGCGCACCCGGTGCGCGGCCGGAATCCCAAGGAAGTGATCTTCATGCCGTTCGCCGTTCCCCGCGATGTCGAAGAGCGCCCGGTCGCCGTGATCGGAGCCGGTACCCTCGGCCGCCGCATCGCCTTGATGTTCGCCACGCGCGGTGGCGAGGTGCGGATCAGCGACCCCTCGGCACGGCAGCTCGCGGACGCCCGCGCCTACGTGGAGCGCGAACTGCCCGCCGTCGCCGCCCGCATCGAGGGCGGCCGGCCCGGCCGGCTCACCGTCCATGAGGACCTGGCCGCCGCCGTCGCCGACGCCTGGCTGGTGATCGAGGCCGTCCCGGAACGGCTGGACCTGAAGAAGCGCGTCTTCGCCGACCTCGACCGCCTCGCCGCCGCCGACGCCATCCTGGCCAGCAACTCCTCGTCCTACCCGACCAGCCGCTTCGTCGACCACGTCGCCGACCCCGGCCGGGTGGTCAACATCCACTTCTACATGCCGCCGGCGCAGAACGCGGTCGACGTGATGTCCTCCGGCAGCACCCGACGCGCCGTCGTCGACCTGCTCCTCGCCGAACTGCCGCGTTACGGGATCTTCCCGTTCGAGGCCCGCAAGGAGAGCACCGGCTTCATCTTCAACCGCGTCTGGGCGGCGATCAAGCGCGAAGCGCTCGCCGTGGTGGCCGAGGGCGTCGCCACCCCCGAGGACGTCGACCGCATGTGGCAGATCAACACCGGCACCCCCGTCGGCCCCTTCCGCGCGATGGACCAGGTCGGCCTCGACGTCGTCCTCGACATCGAGAACCACTACGCCGAAGAACGCCCCTCCCTCCCCACCGCCCCCCGCGACCTCCTCCGCCGCTACGTCGACTCCGGCCACCTCGGCATCAAGACCGGCCGGGGCTTCTACGACTACCGGACGAGTGGCGGAGGCGCCTCCGGCGAGGGCGAGTGAGGGGGGCGCCTGCGGCGCGGGGCCGGGCGGTTCGGGCGCCAGGGTTGGGGACGGCTGAACGGTGCTGCCGGTGACGGCCGTTGAACGCGCGCTTACGGCGCGGGTGGCCAGGGCGCCCGCGGCGCCGGTCGCTGGCCGGGAGCGACGGGCACCGCCGCCACCGGCCACCACCCGCACCGGCCACCGAACGCCCCCGCCGCCGACCGCGCTCCATCCGGCGCCCTCCGGAGCCGCCCCGCTCCGCCGGACGCCGCCGGCCCGACGCCGTAAACTCTGCGCCGGAGCCGCCAGGACCCGGCGTCGTGCCGTACCGGGGGAGGCGGCGGGGACATCAGCCGAGGATGAAGGATCAGCGTTCGTGCCCAAGTCGCCGACGAAGCGTCGTCCAGTCACGGTCGCGGCGTTGAACGAGAGTGCGCTCGCGCTCTTCGTCGAGCAGGGGTTCCATGCGACCTCGATCCACGACATCGTGTCCCGGGCCGGGTTGACGCGGGGGGCGTTCTACTCGAACTACCAGGACAAGGAAGAGCTGTTCCTCGCCCTCTACGACCAGCAGGCCGATCAGTTGCTGGCCGATCTGCGGGAGGCGGCGGGGCGGTTGCGGCCGGGGCGGGAGTTGCCGTCGCACCTGTTGCGTCACCTGGCCGGCCGTAAGCGGGCGGATCAGCGGTGGTTCCTGCTGTCCATGGAGTTCACGCTGCACGCGGCGCGGCACCCCGAGGTCGCCCGGCAGCTCGCCGAGCACGAGGCGCGGCTGATCGGCGGGCTGGCCGAGTTGATCGACGACGCGCTGGCCAAGGCGGGCCACGCCGCCCGGGTCCGTCCGCGCGAGCTGGCCCGGCTCATGGTGATCCTGCACGAGGGCGCGACCGCGATGCGGCTCACCGAGGAGGCCCACGGCACGCCGGAGGAGTTCCCCGAGGAGCTGATCCACCACATCCTCGACGCGCTGTTCCGGCCGGCCGACGACGCCGGGTGAGCGGTAGGCGCACGGACGTCACCCTTGAGGGTGGTGTGCGGCATACCGGTGCGACACCGGGTGGGGAGCGTGTCGGTCTCATGGACCGGGCGCGTCAGTCCGGAGGCGTTGCGTCAACTCGCCTAGTACGAAGCCGACTTGACCGTTCCGCCCGGCGCGGGGATACGGCACCGCGCCACCGCCGGAAGCGGACGGAGCTGACCCGCCGGTGCGTAAGCTCGCGCGGCCGTGCGGACCGCGTCGTCCCGACGGAACGTCGGCTCGGGCGGCGGCGGCGCGGAGCCCGGCCGGGCCACCGCACGGCGAGGGCCTATCGTTGGCGCCATGTCCGCACCCGAGCTGATCCGCATCGTCTCCCGTGACTCGCCCATGGCGCTGGCCCAGGTCGAGCGCGTCCGCGCGGAACTGGCCGCCCGTCACCCGCGCATCCGCACCGAGGTCGTGCCGGTACGGACGACCGGGGACCGGTGGATGGGCGACCTCGCCCAGGTCGAGGGGAAGGGGGCGTTCACCAAGGAGGTCGACGCGGCGCTGCTCGCGGGCCGGGCCGACCTGGCCGTGCACTGCCTCAAGGACGTCCCCGCCGACCGGCCGTTGCCCGCCGGCACCACGTTCGCGGCCTTCCTGGAACGCGACGACATCCGCGACGCCCTCGTCCACCCCGGCGGACTGACCCTGGACGAGCTGCCGCCCGGCACCCGCGTCGGCACCTCGTCGGTGCGCCGCGTCGCCCAACTGGCCGTCTCCCACCCGCACTTGCGCTGCGTGCCGTTCCGCGGGAACGCCAACCGGCGGCTGGAGAAACTGGCGGCCGGGGAGGCCGACGCCCTGCTGCTGGCGGTGGCGGGCCTGCGGCGGATCGGCCGCGCGGAGGCGGCCACCGAGATCCTGCCGCCGGAGGTGATGATGCCGTCCATCGGGGCCGGGATCCTCGCCCTGCAGTGCCGCGAGGACGACACCGCCCTGATCGAAACGGTCGGCGCGCTCGGCCACCCCGGCACGCACCGGGAGGCCACCGCGGAGCGCATGTTCCTCCATGTGCTCCAGGGCCACTGCAACAGCCCCGTGGCCGGCTACGCGACCGCCCACCGCTCCGGTGATCTGTCGTTGCGCGCCTGCGTGTTCACCCCGGACGGCAAGACCGTGCTCAACGCCCACGAGTGGGCGGGCCGCCTCGACCCGGCCACCCTCGGCACCGCGGTCGCCGTCGCCCTGCTGCGCCAGGGGGCCCGTGAGCTGATCGACGGCATCCCGCACTGACGGCGGGAGAGCGCCGCTATCCGGTCTGCTTCACCTTGTACAACTCGAGGTCCCGGTTGACGAACAGGTGGACGTAGCCGCAGTTCCAGCAGATCAGCCCGGTCGCCGACTCGTTGGCCCAGCCGACGTTCAACAGCTCCATGCCGGAGCTGTTGAGTTTCACCTCACGGTTGCGGAACAGATCGCCCTGGCAGAACGTGCACCTGATCCACACGTCCCCGATCGCCGCACGTACGGGCTTGGCCACCCGCCCCACCTCTCCCACGAAGCACCGGAGCGGTGCGCCCCTGATCGCCGACACGAACGGCTCATCAGCATAGTCACGGCCCCGCCGGTCCCCGGGGGCGGGGGCGCCTTGCCCGCCACCACCGGGAGTGCCAAGATATTCGACGGCTGGTGTGATCGAGCGGTTCGTGGAGCGGACGCTGTCGGGGGGTGAGCTGGCCGTGCCGGCCGCAGGCCGATGACTGCCTCAGGATCCTTGCGCCCACCCGGTGCCGGTGTGCCGGCCCGGGTGGCGGCCGTGTGGCTGCCCGAGGTCGCCGACGCCGTGCTGCGCTGCCGCGGGTCGTAGAAGCCCGCCGCCGGACGGTGCCAGGAGCGCGCCGAAGACGCCGCGCGCACCGGCCGTTCACCGTCGTCACGCGAGGAAGCCCCTGCCCCTGCCCCTGCCCGTGCCGGGCCGTCGAAGCGGTCGGGTGCGCCCGCAACGGTCATGGCTCCGCCTTGCGTTCATTCGCCTTTCAAAGCCCCGGATCGGCACCCCCCGGGAATAACGACACGGCCCCGGCGGAAATGGACACCGAGGTGCTGTCAAAGGGTTTTCCATGAGTCGTGCGGGCGTCCGTGGTGTTTCCATCCGGAAAATTGGTTGGCCTAGGCAACGTTATGTTTCTCCGCCGCCGCCCGTGGTGTGTGGTCAGTCACATCACACCGCCGCCGGGCATTGGACGCGATCTTGCGGGTGTTAAGAATGCGCAGGTCATCGCTTTGGCGACGGGCCAACTGGGCAGGGCGGCCGGTAGGTTGACGACACGTCGACAGTAAGGCAGGCTTCCTTCCAAGTCTTCCAGGTTCCGCAAGGCTGCACGGGGGATTGGGGGCGGGTCACCGCTGTTGCGTGGGTGAAGCGGATTCATTTCTTCACGTCCCGGCGAAGCGTTCGGACGGGCTTTCCCGAACGTCTTCGCGGGAATCTCTTGCGTGCTCTGTCATGAAATTCCAGTGTTTCCCGGGGCTGTTGTGCCCACGGGGCGCGGGAAAGGATGCGCGTGTCTGATTCGGTGTACGACAATTCCGTTCGGGGCCCGTTGTCGGGGATCAGGGTGCTGGACGCGGCGACGCTGGTGGCCGCCCCGCTGGCCGGCTGTCTGCTCGCCGACTACGGGGCCGAGGTCCTCAAGGTGGAACACCCCAGGGGCGATCCGATCCGGACCTTCGGCGCCCGCAAGGACGACGTGTCGCTGTGGTGGAAACTGCTCGGCCGCAACAAGGACTGCGTCAGCCTCGACCTGAGCACCCCGGAAGGCCAGGAGATCTTCCGGCGGCTGGCGGGCGAGGCGGACGTGGTGATCGAGAACTTCCGCCCCGGCACCTTCGAGAAGTGGGGGCTCGACTACGACACGCTGTCGGCGGAGAACCCTGGGCTGGTGATGGCACGGGTCACCGGATACGGCCAGAGCGGCCCGTACGCCCGCCGGCCCGGGTTCGGCACCGCCGTCGAGGCGTTGTCCGGGGTGGCGGCGATGACCGGGGACCCGCACGGGCCGCCGGTGCTGCCGTCCTTCCCCATGGGCGACGGCGTCACCGGGGTGATGACGGCCTTCGCGGTGCTCACCGCGCTGCGCGCCCGGGACCGGGACGGACACGGACAGGTCGTCGACGTCTCGCTGTGGGAATCGCTGCTGTCCGTCGTCGGCGCCTACCCCACCGTCCACGCCGCGCTGGGCACCGTCCCTGAGCGGCGCGGCAACCGGTCGGCGGGGAACGCGCCCCGCAACACCTACCGGACCAAGGACGGCGGATGGGTGGCCGTCTCCGCCCCCTCACGGCGGATCGCGGAACGCGTGATGCGCCTGGTCGGCCGCCCCGACCTGGCCGAACAGCCGTGGTTCGGCACCGGCACCGGCCGCAAGGAACACGTCGAGGAGATCGACGAGGCCGTCGCCGCCTGGGTCGGCGCACGCGACCGGGACGATGTGGTGCGCGCCTTCGAGGAGGCCGAGGCGGTCGTCGCCCCGGTCTACGACTTCGCCGACGTCGCCGCCGACCCCCACCTGGCGCACCGCGAGGCCCTGATCGACCTCCCCGACCCCGAACTGGGCAGCGTGCGCCTGCAGAACGTACCGTTCCGCCTCTCCCGCACCCCCGGAGCGGTACGCCACGCCGGCGGACGGCTCGGCGGCGACAACGCCCGCGTCTACGGGGCCCTGGGCGTCGACGAGGACCGGGTGGCCGAACTACACCGAGAAGGAGTCGTGTGATGAGCCAGCTGCACCGCAGCTACCTGTACGTACCGGCCCACCGCGGACGGTTCGTGGAGAAGGCGTACGACGGGGACGCCGACGCGGTCGTGCTCGACCTGGAGGACGGCGTGCCGTCCACCGCCAAGGACGAGGCACGCAAGGTCGCCGAGGAGATCCTCTCCGGTGACCCGCCCAAACCGACCTACGTACGCGTCAACGGGCCCGGAACGCCGTGGTGCCGGGCGGACATCGAGGCGGTCGCCGCCCCGGCGCTGCGCGGTTTAAGGCTGCCCAAGTGCGAGCGGACCGACGACATCCGCCAGGTCTCCGGCTGGCTGGACGCCCTCGGCTGCCGCGCAGACATCCATCTGCTGATCGAGTCCGCCTACGGCGTCGAGCACGCCTTCCAGCTGGTGTCGGCCTCCTCCCGGATCTCCATGATCGGCCTGGGTGAGGCCGACCTGCGCGCGGATCTGTTCGCCGGCAGCGACGAGTACGCCTTGGACCTGTGCCGTTCCAAGATGGTCCTGGTCTCCCGGGCGGCCGGCCTCGCCTCGCCCGCGCAGTCGGTCTACCCGGCGGTGCGGGACCTGGCGGGGCTGCGGGAGAGCTGCACGGTCGGCAAGGCCATGGGCTTCTTCGGCCGGTTCGCCATCCACCCCGACCAGATACCGGTCATCCACGACGTGTACTCGCCGACCGTGGAGGAGATCGAGGAGGCCCGGTTGCTGATCGAGGCGCTCAACAGCTCGGTGGAGACCGACAGCCACTCCGTCCACCTGCGCGGCGACGGCCAGTTGGTGGCGCCCCCGGTGATCGCCAAGGCCCGCCGGGTGCTCCAGCTCGCCGACGCGCTCCAGGAGGTGGCGGGGGCATGACCACACACCCGATCACCACCGACCGGCTGCTGGCCGCCGTCGCGGGCGGGGTGCGCATCGTCGACCTCGGCCGGCCGCTGGAGTCCGGCATGCCCTGCTCCCCCAACCACCCCGGGTTCCGGATGGCGCTGGTACGCCGGCACGGGGACATGAACCGGCCGGACGGCGGCTCCGCGGCCAACGAGATGTTCACCATGGGCGGCCACGTCGGCACCCACATCGACGCGCTGTCGCACGTGTCCCACAACGGCCTGCTGCACGGCGGCCACTCGGCGGCGCGGGCGCAGACCGGCGGCCGGTTCAGCGTGCACGGCATCGAGACCGTCACCCCGCTGATCCGCCGCGGCCTCCTGCTGGACGTGGCCGCGGCGCGCTCGGCCGAGATCCTCCCCGGCGGCTACGGCATCACCGCCGAGGACCTGGCCACCGCCGCCGGCGACACCGAGCCGGGCGAGGGCGACGTGGTGCTGGTGCACACCGGCTGGGGCCGGCACTGGCCGGACCCGGAGGCGTACCTGGGCACCGCGAGCGGCGTGCCGGGGCTCACCGAGGACGCCGCGCGCTGGCTCGCCGAGCGCCGGATCCGCGCGGTGGGCGCCGACACCACCGCGGTGGAACGCATCCCGCCGGGCCAGGGGCACCGGGTGATGCCGGTGCACCGGATCCTCCTGGTCGACCACGGCATCCACATCATCGAGCACCTGGACCTGACCGCGCTGGCGGCCGAGCGCCCGGCGCCGTTCACCTTCGTCGCCGTGCCGCTGCCCATCGTCGGCGGCACCGGGTCGCCGGTGCGCCCGCTGGCGCTCTTCGCCGAGGAGGCGCCATGACCGCCTCGGCAGTACGCTTCGCGCGGTTCGCCGCCGACACCGCACACCGCGGCCTGGGGCGCGAGGAACGCACCCGGGCGGCGACCTGGATGCTCGACACCGTCGGAGTGATGCTGGCCGGCCGGACCTGCCCCACCGGCCGGCAGGTCGCCGAGGTGGTGGCGGGCCGGGCCGGCAAGGGCGCGGCCACCGCGATCGGGGTCGCCGAACCGCTGCCCGCGGCGGACGCGGCGCTGGTCAACGGCACCCTGGCGCACTCGCTCGACTTCGACGACACCCATCTGCCCTCGGTGCTCCACCCGTCGGCGTCCGTGGTGCCCGCCGCGCTCGCGGTGGCCCAGGAGACCGCGGCGAGCCCGGCCCGCCTGCTGGACGCCCTCACCCTCGGCAACGAACTCAACGTCCGCCTGGGCATGGCCGGTTACGACACCGTGCTGGGCAACTCGCAGTACTTCGAACGCGGTCAGCACGCCACCGCCATCTGCGGGGCGCTCGGCGCGGCGCTGGCGGCCGGGGTGCTCTACGGGCTCGACGCCGACGGGCTGGCCCACGCCGTGGGCATCGCGGCCAGCATGGGTTCGGGGCTGCTGGAGGCCAACCGCACCGGCGGCACCGTCAAGCGCGTGCACTGCGGTTGGGCGGCGCACAGCGGCATCACCGCCGCGCAGTTCGCCCTCGGCGGCCTGACCGCGCCGCCGACCGTGCTCGACGGCCGCTTCGGCTTCCTGCGGGCCTGGCTGGACGAGCCCGCCGACCCCGAGGCGGTCACCCGCGACCTGGGCGACCACTGGGAGAGCGCCCGGATCCAGATCAAGCCGTATCCGTGCAACCACTTCCTGCACGCGGCCGTCGACGCGGCGCTGCAACTGCGCCGGCGAGGGCTGCGGGTGGACGACATCGAGGCGGTGGAGGCGGCCTTCCCCACCGCGGTGCTGCGGACGGTGGCCGAGCCGGCCGAGGTGAAGAAGGCACCCGCCGACGGCTACGCCGCCAAGTTCTCGGCGCCGTACGTGATCGCCACCGCCCTGCTCGGCGGGGCCGGACTCGGCGTCGGGCTCGCCGACTTCACCGACGAGGCGGTCACCGACCCGGCCCGTCTCGCCCTCGCCGCGCGGGTGCGCTGCGCCGCCGACCCGGTGTGCGACACGCTCTTCCCGCGCAGTCTCCCGGCCGGGCTGCTGGTACGCATCCGCGGCGGCCAGGAGGGCATGCTGGCCCACGTCCCGGTCAGCCGGGGCGGCGAGGGCAACGAGCTGGGCCCGGACGACCTGCTGGCCAAGTTCCACGACAACGCGGCGCTGGTCATGCCCGAGGAGCGCGGACGCGAACTCGGCGCACTGCTGGCCGCCCTGCCCGAGGTCACCGGGGAGGGCGAGCGGGAAACGGCCCGGCTGGCCGCCCTGTTGACCGTGTGATCCGCCCCGGGCGCCCCGGCGGCGCCCGGAACGCGGGAGGCTCGCGCCGAGCCGTGGGCCTCCCGCCGTGCGTCCCGTACGCACCCGTACGCCCGTCACGGGCCCGGTCCCGGCCACGTCCGCGACCCCATCGCTTCCCCGTCCGCCCGCGCGTCTCGCGGCGGCGGGGTACGTCCCGCCCGCGCATCGCGGCGGGCCCCCTCACGCGCACCGGCGTTCCGGCCGGGCGCTCCCACCTGCCCGAAGGAGAACCGTCATGAGACTCACCCGGCTGAGAACCCTGGTCGCCGCCGCCCTGGCCGCCACCGGGCTGCTGGCCGCCGCCGGGGCCACCGCGCCGGCCTGGGCCGACGGCGTCACCAGCTACACCCTGCCCGGGAGCACCGCCTACCCGGAAAGCATCACCCAACGCCCCGGCAGCACCACCTTCTTCGTCTCCGGGTACGGGGACGGCTCGGTCTACCGGGGCACCGTGGGCACCGCCGCCATGTCGGTCTTCGTGGCCGGCGACAGCAACCACACGGTGGCCGCCGGGGTGAAGGACGACGGCCAGGGCCACCTGTTCGTGGTGCGCGGCAGGCAGCAGCTGATCGACGTCTACGACGACACCACCGGCGCCCTGGTCACCGAGTTGTCCACCGCGTCCTTCGGCTCCGGCGGCATGCTCAACGACATCGCCTTCGGCCCGGACGGCACCGGCTACGTCACCGACTCCTACCTGCCCTACGTCTTCCGGATCACCCGTGACTCCTCGGGTGCCTTCACGGTGGACAAGTGGCTGTCGCTGTCGGGCACCGCGATGACGTACACCTCCGGCGGCGGGGTGGCCGGCGTCAACGCCAACGGCCTCGCCGTCACCCCGGACGGCCGTTACCTGCTGCTCGACCAGACCAACAAGGACGCGCTCTTCCGGGTGGAGATCTCCTCCGGCACGGTCGCCTGGATCGACACCTCCGGCGCCGACCTCGGCTACCCCGACGGGTTCAACCTGGTCGACGGCACCGGCTACATCGCGGGCAACACCGCCAACATCGTCAGCGAGCTGACGTTCAACTCCGACTACTCCAAGGCCACCTTGGTGCGGCAGCTGACCGACCCGGCCTTCGCCCAGCCCAGCGCCGCGCTGCCGGTCGACGGATCGCTGCTGGTCACCGAGTTCCAGCACAACACCGCCACCCCCTCACTGCCCTTCACGGTCACCGCGCTGCCGTTGTCGTAGCCGGACCACAGCCGCCGGCCGGGGGTTGGAACGCGCGCCGGGCCCCCGGCCGGCCCGCTATCGGTATGGACAGGCAGTCGATATAGACAGGTAGCCTTGCAAGGTATCCTGTCGAATGGCTAGGCTGGTCCCGCTGACGGCACGCGGACGCGAAGGCGTCGACGACGACGTGGTGCCGTCACGCCGGGCTCTGCCACTGGCACAGTCCCTGACGCGACGACGAAAGAAGACGCGATGGTTTCCACCGCTGTGAGCGCCGGCGAACGGGTGGGCGACGCCCGGCGCCGAATAGGGTTCGGCCCGCGCTTCGTGGCCCCCGTGGTGATCGGCTCCATGCTCAACCCGATCAACTCCACGATGATCTCCACGGCACTCGTCCCCATCGGCAAGTCCTTCTCGGCCGGGGCGGCGGCCACCATCTGGCTGGTCTCCGGGCTCTACGTGGCCAGCGCCATCGCGCAGCCGGCCATGGGCAAGGTCGCCGACCGCATCGGCGCCCGCCGGGTCTACATCAGCGGCCTGATCATCGTCGGCCTGGCCGGCATCGGCGGTCTGCTCGCGCCCTCGCTGGGGTGGCTGATCGCCGTGCGGGTCTTCATCGGCATCGGCACCTCGGCCGCGTACCCGGCGGCGATGGCCATGGTCCGCAAGCAGTCGCAGACGCTGGGGCAGGAGGTGCCCGGCATCGTGCTCGGCTGGCTGACCATCGCCGGCCTGGTCAGCGCCGCCATCGGCCCGGCCCTCGGCGGCCTGCTGATCAGCGCCGCGGGGTGGCGGGCCATCTTCGCGGTCAACATCCCGCTCGCCGTCATCGGCCTGATCCTCACCCTGCTGTGGCTCCCCAAGGACGAGCCCGAACACCACAAGGACAGCGCCTGGGTCTCCCTCGACCCGTTCGGTGTGGTGCTCTTCACCGGTCTGCTGCTGCCGCTGCTGGTCTTCCTGATGGACCTCAAGCACCCGGCCTGGTGGAGCCTGGGCCTCAGCGTGGTGATCGCGGCGGTCATGGCCGGCTGGGAGCTGCGCGCCCCCAAGCCCTTCATCGACCTGCGGATGCTGGCCGCCAACGGCCCGCTGGTGCGCACCTACGCCCGTTACGGCGCCGCCTACCTGGTCATCTACTGCATCCTGTACGGCTACCCGCAGTGGATGCAGGAGGCCGGCCACTACTCGGCCGGCACCGTCGGCCTGATCACCCTGCCGATGTCCGTGGTGGCCGCGCTGTGCTCGTGGTTCGGGTCCCGGAAGAAGAAGATCCTCGGGCCGCTGGTGATCGGCACCATCGCGATGATCGTCGCCACGGTCGGGCTGAGCACCGTCTCCGCCACCGCGGCCGTGTGGTTCCTCGCCGCCATCGGCATCGTCTTCGGCATCCCCAACGGGCTCAACGCCGTGGGCAACCAGGCCGCCCTCTACCAGCAGGCACCGCCCGAGCAGACCGGCACCGCGGCCGGCCTGTTCCGCACCGCCCAGTACATCGGCGCCATCGCCTCCTCCAGCCTGATCAGCCTCTTCTACGGAGAACGCGCCACCACCGGCGGACTGCACACCATCGGCATGGTGCTCGGCGCCCTCAGCGTGCTGCTCCTGCTGGCCACCGTGGTCGACCCCAGCGTCGTCCGGCGGCGGAAGCGGACCGGGTGAGCACAGCTTGAAAGGCTAGACTGAGCAGTCTCCCTTACCGAATCGGCGCTTGGTGGTGAGCGAAGATGAGCGACCCTCAACTGGAGGACGCGGCCTCGGAGTTGCGGTTCCTGGTCGGACGGCTGATGCGCAGGCTGCGAGCCGTGTCGGAGGACGCACCGATCACGTTCTCGCAGGCATCCGTACTCAGCCTGGTGGACCGCCACGGTCCCGCGACGACCGCCGCGCTGGCCAAGGCCGAGCGCATGCGCCCGCAATCCATGGGAGCGACCATCATGGCGTTGGAGGAGGCCGGACTGGTGGAACGGACAGCGGACCCCTCCGACGGCCGCCAGTCGCTGATCCAGCTCTCCGACAAGGGCCGTCACCACCTCAAGGAGGTCCGGCGCACCCGGGAGGGCTGGCTGGTCGAAGCGCTGGAGGACCGGCTCGACCCGCACGAGCGCGCCGTCGTCATCCAGGCACTCCACCTGCTGCGCCGACTCGTCGAGGAATAGCACCCATATGACCACTGACCACTGACCACTGACCACGACTGACGACAACTGACCACGACTGACGACCGACTCACAACACCGGAAGGTTCTCCCATGCCCGCCACCGTGCTCGACGACAACACCGCACTCGTCCTGATCGACCTCCAGAAAGGCATCGCCGCCGGCGCCACCGTCCACCCGCTGGACGGGGTGCTGGCCAACGCCGCCAAGCTGGCCGACGCGTTCCGCGCCCGCAAGCTCCCCGTGGTCCTGGTGCGCGTGCACTGGTCCGACGACGGCGGCGACCTGCCCACCGGCCGTACCACCGCGCCCGGCCCCAAGGCCCCGCTGCCGGAGGGCTTCGCCACCTTCGTCGACGAACTCGGCGACACCACCGGCGACATCGTGATCACCAAGCGGCACTGGGGCGCCTTCCACGGCACCGAACTCGACGTCCAGCTGCGCCGCCGCGGGGTCACCGGCATCGTGCTCGCCGGCATCGCCACCAGCATCGGCGTGGAGTCCACCGCCCGTGCCGCCTACGAGCACGGCTACCACGTCACCATCGCCCACGACGCCACCACCGACCGGGACCCGCAGTCCCACGAGCACAGCGTCGAGAAGATCTTCCCGCGGCTCGGCGAGGTCGACTCGACCGAGGCCATCCTCAGCCTGCTCAAGGGCTGATCCACGAAGGGACCCGCGCCCGCGGGTCCCTCCCCGAACCGCCCTGGCCGTGCGATCCGCCGACGCCGGCCAGGGCGTCCCGTTCTCCCGGCGGCATCCGCCGCTCACCCGGCCCCCGGGCGGCCGGCCACCGCCTCCAGGATCTCCTCCAGGTCGCGCAGCGCGCTGCGGAACCCCTCGACGGCCGCGACCCCGCTGACGTTCACCACCACCTCGTCCGCCCCCGCGGCACGCAACGCGGCCACCGCGTCCGCCACCTCACCGGGGCCGCCGGAGGCGAAGACACCGCCGTCCACCAGCGCCCTGGCCCCGGCCCTCGGATCGGCCGGGTCCACCGCCAGCCCCGCGCGGCGCAGCATGTCGGTGTAGTGCGGGGCGCCCAGGTGGTTGTGCGAGCAGGCGTACGCCAGCAGGTACGGGTCACGGCCGGGCCGGGTGAGCGCCGCGTGCAAAACCGACACCACCCTGGGCGCCGCCCGCCCCCGTTCCCGCGCCCCCGCCTCCAGCGCCGGCACCAGCACGTCCCGCAGATAGGCGGCGGGCGCCAGCCACGTGATGGCCGCGTCCGCGACCTGCCCGGCGGTCCGCGCCATCCCCGGCCGCAGCACCCCGAGCCCGATCTCCACCGGCGGGTGGTCGAAGGGCGGCAGCTCGGCCCGCACGGTGACGTAGGCGCCCTCCCGTTCCACCCGGCCGCCCGCCAGCAGCGCCCGGACCGCCTCGGCGTACTCGGCGACCGCAATGCCGGTCGTCCTCGTCCCACCCCGGACACGGCTGCCACAGCAGATCGTCCGGGGGCCGGCGGCAGGCGAGGCGTTCGAAGGCGAGCGCCCGCTCCACCCTGCGCCGCGCCTCCCGCGCCGGACCCCCGATGCGCTTGACGAAGACGTGGTGTCCCCCGGTCGTCGGCCCCGACCAGTTGTCGTTGCGCCCCGGCAGCGCCACCACGTCGTCGGGGCGCAGCGTGCCGAGACCGGCCCTCGCCAGCAGCCGGTTCACCTCCGGCGCCGCGGACAGCGGCACCGGGGCGAGCGTGGTCTCTTCTCTGATCGCTTCTCGTACGTCCACATCCGCCGACGGTAGGCGGCGCCTTCGGCCCCGGCGGATGACAGCCCGCACCCCATTGATGGGGTTTTGCGCCCGGCAACCCACGGGCGTTGGAAGACAGGCAGCCTTCCAGACAAGCCAAAAGGCGCTCTGGTGACCTGAGTTACATCCCGATGACAGGCGGATGCGTAGCATGCGTGGTCGTAGCGGGAAGGCGGCAACCTCTCACCGGCGCGCAACCGAGGAGAAACAGTGCCCAGACCCGAACGACCCATCGACCCGTCGGCCGGCCCGGCGCAACGGTTCGCCCTGGAGCTGCGTCGGCTCCGCCAGGCCGCCGGCAACCCGTCCTACCGGACCATGGCCGAACACGCCCACTACTCCGGGGCCACCTTGTCGGAGGCCGCGCGAGGGCTGGGCCTGCCGTCGCTGGCGGTGACGCTGGCGTACGTCACCGCCTGCGGGGGCGACCCCGCCGAGTGGGAACAGCGCTGGCGCGAGGTGGCCGCCCGACTCGGCCGCCGGGAACCGGCGGCCACGCCGTCACCGCCGCCGGAGCCGCCCGTGGCCGCCGTCGGCGCCCGACCGGTGCCGGAGCCGGTCGCCGTCGGCACCCAGGGCCGCACCGGAGCCCTCGAACTGCGGTCCGCCGCCCTCGCCCTCACCGTCGGCTTCATCGCGCTCGCCGCCACCGCCCTCGGCTCCATCGCCGGGGTGCTGACGGCCGAGAACCGGTCGGCCGTCCCCGCGGTGCACGGCCAGCGCCTCCCGGCCGCGGCCTGGGAGCCGCCGGCCGGTGGCGGGTACCGTTCCGTCCCCGGTCCCTGAGCCACGGGCGCGGAACGCCGGCTCCGCGTCCGGGTTCCCGGCACCCGGACGCGGACCCGGGCGGGGTCACCCCATCGTCTTGGCGCCGTCCAGGGACTCGCGGATGATGTCGGCGTGGCCCGCGTGCTGGGCGGTCTCGCCGATGATGTGCAGCAGCACCTGGCGGGCCGACCAGTGGGTGTCCTCCCCGAACCACGGCGCCTTGGGCAGCGGCCGGGTGACGTCCAGGCTGGGCAGCCCCGCCACCAACTCCTCGGTCGCGCGGGCCACCTCGGCGTACTCGGCCAGCACCCCGGCCAGCGTCTCACCCGGCAGCATCCGGAACATGTCGGCCCAGTGCGCCCGGTCCTCCTCGGTCAGCGCGGTGAAGTCCGGCATCGCGGACGGACCCTCGGCGATGAACCGCGTCCACATCCGCTCGGCCGAGGTGACGTGCTTGATCAGGCCGCCCAGACACAACTCGCTGGCGGTGGTTCGCAGCCCGGCCTGCTCGTCGGTGAGGTCACGGGTGGTGAAGCGCAGGAAGTGGCGCTGCTTGGCCAGCGCCTTGAGCAGCTCGGCGTGCTCGCCGGACGGGGTTCCGGTGGCCGCGTCGGTGCGGGTGGCGGTGTCCTGACCGGTGGCGGTCTCGCTCATCGTCGGCGTCCTTCGTTCGTCGTCCGCTGTCGCTCGTCCCTGTGGACAACAACCATGTTGGCGGTCACAACGGTCACTTTCCGTCCTCAATTGCGGGAGGATCGAAACATGGCGAACACCAGCACCCGGATCATCCGACTGCTCTCCCTGCTCCAGACCCACCGCTTCTGGCCGGGCGGCGAGCTGGCCGAGCGGCTGGAGGTCTCGGTGCGCACCCTGCGGCGGGACGTCGACCGCCTGCGGGAGCTGGGCTACCCGGTGCGGGCGCAGCGCGGGGTGGACGGCGGCTACCAGCTCGCGGCGGGCGCGGCGCTGCCGCCGCTGGTGATCGACGACGAGGAGGCGGTCGCCCTGGCCGTCGGGTTGCAGGCCGCGGCGCAGGGGGCGGTGGAGGGCATCGCGGAGTCGTCGGTGCGGGTGCTGGCCAAGGTGACGCAGGTGATGCCGGCCCGGCTGCGGCGCCGGGTGGAGGCGCTGCGCGAGGTGACCGTCCCCGCCGACTGGGGCGGCTCGGTGGGAACGGGCGTCGACCCGGCCGTGCTCACCGTGGTCGCCCTCGCCTGCCGGGACACCGAACGGCTCCGCTTCGACTACACCGCCGCCGACGGCAGCCGCACCGAGCGGCACGTCGAACCCCACCGCCTGGTCTGCCCCGGCCGCCGCTGGTACCTGGTCGCCTACGACCTCACCCGGCAGGACTGGCGCAGCTTCCGGGTCGACCGCCTCACCGCCCCGCACGGCACCGGCGACCGCTTCCGCCCCCGCGCCCTCCCCGCCACCGACGCCGCCGCCTTCGTCCGCGGCGGCATCGAGAAGACCGCCTCCGCCTTCCCCGTCGAGGCCCTGGTGGACGCCCCCGCCGCGACGGTACGCGAACGGATCGGCCGCTGGAGCACGGTCGAGGAACTCGACGCCGCCCACTGCCGCGTCCGCATGACCGCCTACTCCCTCGACTGGCCCACCATGGCCCTCGGCCTCCTCGACGCCGACTTCCGCATCGTCGGACCTCTCGAACTCCTCGACCACGTCCACGAGTTGGCCACGCGATTCCGCCGGGTCACGAGTGCGGGCAGGGGAGAGGGGAGCTAGGTTGGACGGGTGAGGAACCCCCGACGCTTCCGCCGCGTGATGTGGGCGGGCGTCGCGTTCGTCTGCCTCGCGGGAGCCGTGACCGGCTGCACGGCCGACTCGTACAGTCACGACTCGGCCGTGCTGGACGACGTGCTCGTGAGCGATCACGGGCGTACCCTGACCACCCCCGTGGCATGGGCGGACTGCGAGGACAGGCCTCGGCTGGAAGCCCATGAATCCGCCCACGGCATCACGTTGGTGCTGAAGGAGCGGCAACGGTCGGCGCTGGGTGTCAACGACTCGTGCGGTGAGACACACGAAGGACTGGCCAGCATCTCCCTCGGCAGTCCGGTGGGGGACAGGGAGATCACCGACTCCGTCACCAGGGAGCGCATCGTCCCCTTCGACGACACGCACTTCCCGCACCCCCGATACCTGCCGCCCGGCTTCACTCCCGCGGGGAGAGCCATCATGGTGGGCGGGACGGGAAGTCCCCCTTCCAGAAGCGACAAGCCCACCTGGACCTGCAGCTACCAACGGAACACCGGCAAAAGAGGGCAAGCCGGAGCCGTCAGCATCACGGTGACCACCGGCGAGACCACACCCACCCGGGGAACCCCGACCACCGTCAACGGTCACCCCGCCCGGCTGGAGAAGACGTCCCGGCCGTCGTGGACGGTGGTGTGGCCGCAGGACGGATACACCATCACCGTCTGGGCCGCCGACCCGTTCGTCACCGACGCGGAATTCCTGCGGATCGCGCGGGACTTGGGGAGCTAGACCCGCCGCGGGCGCAGCCTCGGGCGGGGGCGGGGGAAGCGGCGGGGGGAGGTGCGGCCCCAGGCGGCGGCCCAGTCGGGGTCCTTGCGGACCATGAGGCCCACGACGGCGGCGGAGAACAGCCAGAAGGCGATGGTCGGCGGGTACGCCCACCACGCGGTGGTGCTCAGCAGCCAGGCGACCGGGATGGACGTGATCATGCTGAAGGGGAGGGCCAGGAAGAGGGTGCCGCCCGGTGAGGTGCCCGCGCCGGCCAGCGCGCCGCACAGCGCGGTCTCGGTGCCGAGCGCGAGCAGCAGGGTGATCCACACCAACGGCAGCCAGCTTCCGGGCGTCCCGGTGCTGCTGCGGCCGGCCACGGTGACCCGGACGACGTCGCCCTTCCACATCCTCAGGTCGGCGTGGGAGCCGCGCTGCGCGACGCCGTAGACGGCGCTGTTCACCGGGATGGTACGGGGGCGCCCGGTGCCCGTGGCGATGGTCAGCTCGTCGCCGTTGTCGGAGCCGGAGTACTTGTCCACCACGCGTCCCGACGCGGCGGTGGTGCACGGCTGCGGTGTCCCGGGGGCGCAGAGGGGGGCGTTGCGCACGGCCACCATCTCGCTGTGCGCGTCGAGCCAGCGGCCCACGCCGAGCACGACCGACGTCAGCCCGGCGAGGACGGCGACCACGCGCACCGCGTGGATCAGCAGCGTCCGCGGCGTCTGACGGCGGACCGCCGCGCGCACCCGCCGCACGGCGGGGCGGACCCGCTCCCCCTCCGCGTCAGCGGCCGGGGAGCCGGGGCCGGGGGCGGGCGGCCGGGGAACGGGGCGCTGGGCGGCGGTTGTCGCGGAGTCGGCAACAACCGCCGGGGCGGTGGTGGCGAAGACCGGTTCGGTGTCGTGGTCCAGGTCGTGCCACGCCTGGTTGACCACGGAGGTGGCCTCGGCGAGCGCGTCGGCCTCGGCGGCGTGGTGGTCCGCCTCGGTGCGCAACCGCTCGGTCTCGGCGTGCAGTTGGCGGGCTTCGTCGGTCACGGCCGCCAGGCGCGTCAGGAGTTCGTCGGCGCGGGCCTCGGCCTGGGCGCGGGCCCGCCGGGTGCGGACGAGTTCGGCCTCGAGTTCGGCGATGCGGGCGGTGGCGGCGGCCGACAGCCGGGCGGTCTCGTCCTCGTGGCGGCGGCGCAGTTCGGCGGCCTCGGTCCGCAGCGCGTCGACGTGGCGGTGGGCGGCCTCCAGGGCGGTGTGCTCGGCATCCCGCTGAGCGGCGGCCAGTCGCCGTTCCAGGGTGGCCGCCCGCTGCTCGGCGTGGCGCAGGGCGTCGGTGAGCCGGTGGCGTTCGGCGGACCACTGGGCCCGCAGGCGTTCGCCGACGTCCCGCGCCCTGGCGTCCGCCGCCGCGATCTCCTGTCGTAACAGGGCCTCGCGGGCGGTGAGTTCGGCGACCCGGTCGCGTAACGCGTCGCGTTCGTAGAGCCCTTCGTACCGCTCGCCGGCCTGTGGGTTGACGGCTTTGACGGCGGCCAGGTGCAGGTGCCGGGTGCGTTCGCGGACCTCGTCGGTGACCGGGGTGCCGTGCGGGTGGACGGTACGCAGCAGGAGGCCGACGAAGTCCTTGTGCGGGACCTCGCCGCCGTTGGCGTAGCGGGAGATCACGCTCTTGTCGACGTTGAGGGCGTGGGCGGCCTCCTGGTCGGTGGGGAAGAACTCCAGCAGGTCCCGCACGTGCTCGACCCAGTCGGCGAGTTCGGCCGGGCGGGGGTGCCCGGGCTTCGGCGTCCAGCGGGCGCGTCCGCCCTCCGGCCCGCGCTTGTCACGCCAGCTCGGTCTGCCGCCCTTGCCACCGACCGCCACCGCAGCCTCCCGCTGTGCCGTTGTTGCCGGTTCCGCGGATCCGGGGCAACAACGATCTTGGTGTCTTCCGCAACAACCCGCCGCCCACGCAGTCTGAACGGACCCGGCCACCGCCCGACACGGCACGGGGCCGCTACCAGGATGCCCGACCGCGGCCGTCACCGCAGCCGCCCCGCGCAACCCCCGTCCCGCGCACCGGGCCCACGGCACCCCACCGACCGAAGGAGAACACCGATGCCCGCCCCGACCTCCCGCCGCGGCCCCTCCCCACGCGCCCGCGCCACGGCGGCCGTCACCGCGGCGCTGCCGGGCGCGGCCACCGCCGGCGGGATCGTCCTCGGCGCCCCCTGGCACGTGACCGCCGGACTGCTGGTGCTGGCCGTCACCACCGCCCTGATGCCGCAGCGCTCCCGCGACCGGCGGGACGTCTGGCAGGCGCTGCTCACCCACCGCGAACGCCACCTGCTGATCCGCCGGGGCCACGCCGAACTCCTGCTGCGCGACCGCGGGTACGCCGGCCGGCCCGGCCAAGGCGTGGCCCGCGGGCGCCCGGCGGGGGAGCGCGGCCGACGGGCGCGCGGGAACGACCCGGGGCCGGTGCGGCGGTGACGCGGCGTGCTGTGCCGGTGACTTCGGATCCCGGGGCAGGGCCGTCCCGGGCCCGGCGAGCCGGTGGTGGACGAGGTGGTGCGGCGGGCGTCCGGAAGAAGGCTCCACCGGCTCGACGGCGTCCCCGTCCCCGGACATCCTCGCTGACGGCGCCCGGCGGCTGCGGACGCCGGGCGGCCACGCCCCGACGACCGGTGTGGTGCGGACCGGGCCCGCACCACACCGCCGGGTCACCGCAGGTCGACCACGGAACGCAGCTTGCCGCTGGTCGCGGTGCGCTCGAAGGCGGCGATCCCCGCGGTCTCCACCGAGCAGGACAGCAGCCCCTCCGCCACCGCTTCCGCCAGCTCCGGCACCGCGGCCAGGAACGCCTCCCGGGCCACGTCCGCCTCCGGCGCGTACCGTTCGTCCATCCGCAGCGTCAGCCGCTCCCGGCCGTCCTCGGCGCTCAGCACCAACTGGAGCTCACCGGTGTAGTCCAGCGCCTCGTCGGCGACGGTCACGAAGCGGCGGTAGTTGAAGAAGTACGTGCCGGCCCGCACCACGTCGCCGTACCGGCCGAGCAGTTCCACCCGGGGGGCGTGGCTGCCGCAGGGGCAGCGGCCGGGGACGAGCCGGCCCAGGTCGCCGATCTCGTAGCGTTCCAGCCGCTGGCCGAGGCGGGCCCGGGAGGTGAAGACCAGCCGTCCCGGCTCGCCGGGGGCCACCGGGCGGTCCTCCTCGCGGTCGAGCACCTCCAGGGTGTGCAGATCGGTGAGCACGTGGTGCACCGAGCCCTCGGAGGAGGTGCACTGGTAGCCCAGCGGGCCCAGGTCCGTGCTGCCGTAGGCGGCCGAACGGATCACCTCCACCCCGAACTCCTCGGTGAGGACCCGGCGTTGGCGCGCGGTGAAGTGCTCGCCGCCGTAGAACACCTTGCGGATGCCGCCGTACGCCCGCAGCCGGTCGGCCTCGGCGTGGAAGAGCTGCCACAGGTACGAGGGCATCCCGAAGACCGTGTCCACCCGGTAGGCCACCAGCGCCTCGGCCACCGCGGCGTGGTCGGTCCCGGCCGCCATCGGGATCTGGGTGGCGTTGAGCCGCTCGAAGACGGAGAAGAAGCTGATGAAGCTGCCGTACATCGCGCCGCAGTAGAACAGGTTGGCCGCCCGGTCGCGCGCCGGGTCGAAGCCGGCGGCGAGCAGTCCGTCCGCGGCGACCCGCATCTGGTGGTCGTAGTCGGCGTTGGTGAAGACCGACAGCGCCGGGGCGCCGGTGGTGCCGCCGCTGCGGAAGTACAGGTGGGCGTGGCGGTCGTCGAGGGTGGCCAGCGCCCGCTGCACGTCCGCCTTGCCCAGCAGCGGACCGGTCGGCGCGGGCGGCAGCACCGGCGGCGCCGCCAGGTCGTCCAGGCAGGCCACCGCGTCCCATCCGGCGCCCTCGGCGCGGACCGCGACCCGGCGGCTGTAGCGCTGCAACGGGTAGACGCCGTCGTGCGGTTCGCCCGGGTAGCCGTCGGGCATCGAGCCGACCGGGGTGATCCGGGTGACCCCGGCCGCCAGCAGCACCCGGGCCACCTCGGCGGCCTCGGCGGGGCCGCCGCCGACCGCCGCGGTCTGGAGGTAACGGCGCATCGGGCGCAGCGTGGCGATCGCCTCGTGCCGGGGCAGCGGCTTGACCCACACGCTGCGGTGCAGCGGGGAGGCGGTCAGCGCCGGACGGGAGTCGGCCAGCACCCGCCAGGAGCCGTCCTCGGCGGCGAACACCCGGGTCAGCCCGAGGTGTTCCTCCAGCCTGGCCACGAGTTCGGTGGTGGTGACCTCGGCCCGTTCGGCGACCGAGGACGGGGCGGCGGGGTGCCGTCCGGAGACCTTGGCCAGCCGCGCGGCGAAGCGCTCCGCGAAGGCGAACACCTCGTCCGGTTCCGCCGTGTCCAGGTAGACCACCTGCGGGCTGGAGCACGCCTGCTGCTCGAAGCGGCACACGTCGCCGGCGAGCGCGTCCAGCGTGCCGTCGTCGGCGGCGGCGCGCGTTGTGAGGTAGGCGAAGGAGATCCGGTGACCCCACTCCACCACCCGGCAGCCCGGCGGCACCAGTTCGGCGACGGCGGCCACCGCCTCCTCCCCGCCCCACGCGGCCACCGCGTCGGCGTGGGCGCACATCAGGCGCAGCCACTCGCGCCGCGCGGAGGGGAACCGCAGCGCGACGATCCGCTCCGCGACCCGCCCGGTCGGATCGGCGGCGCCCAGCTCGGCGAGGATCCGCAGCGCCAGCGGCGAGTCGGACGCGCTCACCTTGAGCACGTTGAGGTTGCCGGTGAGCAGCCCCTCGACCACGCTCAGCGGCGCCACGGAGGCGGCGTTGCCGGGGGCGACGTGGGCCAGCAGACCCACCGGCGCCCACGCCTCGTACACCGTCTCCCGGGCGTCCGGGCGGGTCAGCCGGTCCGGCCGCAGCCCGCCGAGTTCGCGGCGCACCTTGCGTTCCAGCGCCTCGCGGTCGAGCGCGGCGGCCACCTCGTCGAGCACGCCGTCGTCCTCCGGCCCCGCCCACGGCGCCAGCCGGGCGCGTACGGCGCCGTTCACGTCACGCAGGCCCTCGCTCAGCGTCGCGCAGGCGGCGAGCACCACCTCGACCGGCAGCGGATCGGCCAGCACCTGGTCGGCCAGCGCGGACAGGCCGGCCAGGCGCCGCTCCGCTTCGGCGTCGTCGACGAACTCGCCCTGCCACAGCTGGAGTCGGGCCTTCGGGGAGGTGGTGGTCACGACATTCCCTTCATCAGTTCGGCGGCGGCCACCGCGCAGCTGCGGTTGCGGCTCACCCCGGCGCGGCCGTGGACGGTGAACCAGTCGGTGGGCGACGGGCACGGGCACTCCGAACCCGGGTGGAGCGAGGCCAGGTCACCCATGACCACGCTGTGCGCGGGCACCGAGGTGATGTACGGCGAGACCAGGTGGAGGAAGCCGCGTTCGCCGTAGGGGAGCGGGCGCAGCGTCCCGGTGTCGCGGACCGCGGCCCGTGACCACACGGGTACGTGCAGCCGGTGGTGGGCGCACTCCACGTACGGCACGCTGTGCTCCACCGAGCCGAAGGTGTCGCGGATGCGGTCGCCGGGTATCCCGAGCCGCTCGGTGACCTCGGCGTAGAACTCCTCCTTGGGCAACTGGCGGTCCGCGTGCCCCTTCCAGCCGCCGCCGAGCACCACCAGCGACCCGGCGGGCAGCCGCAGCGGCGGCAGCCCCATCGCCCGCATCCGTTCCAGCGTGAAGTGGAGGAACGCCGGGAACCCCAGGATGCGCACGGGCACGTCCTGTTCGGCGAACCGCTGGAGCGTGGCGACGCAGCCGTGCACGTCGAACTCGTGGCCGGAACCGGTGTGCCGCAGCGCGTGCACGACCTGCCGGGCCGGCGCGAAGTCGCACAGGTAGTTGTCGGTGAACGAGGTGCCCAGGCGCAGCCCGGGAGCCGGTTCGTAGCTGTACAGCAGGTAGTTGACCGGCTGGTCGGGGGTGATCCAGCCGTAGTGGTCGAAGATGCGGGCGACCATGCGCTGGGCCGCGCGGATCGTCCAGGTGTCGAAGAACATCTGCGACTTCTGGCCGGTCGTCCCGGAGGAGGTCAGATGGAGCGCGACCTCCTCGCGCGGGATCGACAGGACCTCGTGCCGCTTGAAGAACGTGGCGTGCACCAGCGGGGCGAGCACGTCGGCGCCCACGGTGGGGCGGGTCGGGGCCGGGGCCGCCAGCAGGGCGCGGAAGAAGTCACCGCGCCGCGCGTGCCAGTCGTGGACCTCGCGCATCGCGTCGGCGAAGAGCGCGTCGGCCTCCTCGCCGGCGGCGTACGGCTCGGTGATGTCGCACAGTCGCTGCAACCTGGCCAGCGCCGCCGGATCGGGGACCTGGACCGGTGCGAGATGGGGGTTCATCGGACAACCTCGTGAAGGGGCAGATAGGTGGCGCTCCAGGCGGTCAGGTACGCGCTCAGGTAGGGCTGGAGCAGCGGGCTGACGGCGGCCCGGCGGAAGTCGATCTGCCGGCTGGTGCGGGAGAGGACCACATGGTCGTGGAAGCGGTCGCCGATCCGGCGCATCGCCGGGTAGACGGCGCCGGGGACGAAGCCGGCGGCGAGGAAGACCTCCAGTGCCGTGGTGTCGGTCAGCGGCAGCAGGGTCTCCACGTAGTCGGCGCCGGCCCGGGTGACCGCGTTCATCAGCGCCTCCAGGGCGCCGTCGACCGCGGCCGGCCGCGGATGGACCGCGATCAGGGCGCAACTGGCGGCCACCGGGTCCAGCTCCGCGTACGCCTCGAAGCGTCCGTCGTGGGCGACCAGGACGGCGTTGGGGGCGTGCAGTGGGAAGAACCGGTCGTCGGTGCCGGGGAAGCGGTCGTGGAAACGGCGGCGGACGAACGAGGGCGCCGCGATCAGCTCGATGGGCTCGGCGCCGGGCGTCACGGGCCGGGGCGCCACCGGTCCGGCCGGGTCGGTCAGGGTGGCCCCGTAGTCGATGCCGACGGCCTGCTCGGCCGCGGCCAGCAACCCGGTCAGCTGCGCCGGTACCCGCCGCACCGGGGCCCGGCGCTCCAGCACGCCGTCGGCGTACCGGGCGAACAGCGCCAGGGTTTCGCACCCCTCGACCTCGACGGCGTTGGGCAGCAGACCGAGCGGGCGGAAGCCGTTGCGCACCGCGATCCGCTGCGGGCCCTCGGTGACCACGCGGGCGGTGGTGTACACCGAGTCCAGGCGGCCGGTGGCGAACGCCTCGTCGCACACCGCCGCGGTCAGCCGCGAGGCGAGTCCGCCGGTGCGGTGCGAGGGGTGGACGACCAGGCCGACCAGCTTGCCGATGCGGCTGCCGGGCTCGGTCTGGACGGCCGCGGAGCCGATCAGCGGGCCGTCGTCGGTGCGGGCGGTCAGCCAGTGGGCGTGGCCGCCGGTGATCAGCTCGCGCATCACCGCCGGGTCGCTGCCGAGCGGCACCGGGTAGCCGTGGCCGTACACCTCGAAGTACAACTGCCGCAGTTCGGCGATGTCCTGAAGGGCCGCGGGGGCCAGGGTGACGGTCACCGCGCGCCTCCGGTGGCCGCGACGGTACGGGCGGCGGGGCGGGCGGACGCCTCGGACCCCGCGTCGCCTCGGCTGCCCAGCCACCACAGCGCGACGGCGACCGGCAGCAGCCCGACGCCCTGGAGCAGGCAGAGCGCCCGCGCCGGCACGTGGTCGCCGAGCGCGCCGAACAGCAGCGAGGAGACCGGGAAGGTGGCACCCAGCAGGGCCTGCATCACGGCGAAGAACCCGGGCTTGTCGGCGGCCGGCACCAGCCGCTGGAAGAGCGCCACGAACCGCACGCCGATCACCCCGACGCACCAGCCCGCCACGACCAGCGCCGCGGGGGCGGCGATCCGGCCGGGGACGGCGGCCGGCAGGGCCAGCGCGGCGCCGGTCAGCAGCAGGCAGGCCGCGCCGATCGCGGTGGGGCGGCCGGGGACCCGGGCGCCGGTGAAGGAGCCGATCAGCGTCCCGGCGCCGAGCGCGGCCTCCAGCGAGGCCACCGTGGAGCCGGTGGAGTGCAGCACGTCGTGGGTGTACAGCGGCATGACGACGTAGACGGCGGTGGTGAAGACGTTGGCCGCGGCGAAGCAGAGCAACACCCGGCGGATGAACGGCAGTCCGGCCAGGACGGCGCGCAGCGGACGCGCGGCCCGCCCGTCGGCCTGGTCCGCCGGACCGTCCGCGCCGGTCGGCGTGGCGCGGTGCGGGAAACGGGTGGCCGACAGCAGCGCGCCGGCCAGCAGATAGGCGCCGGCGCTTCCGGCGACCACACCGGCGATGCCGCACGCGTCGACCAGCAGCGGCCCCAGCAGCCCGCCGGCGAGCCCGGCCAGCGACTGGGTGGACAGCTCGAAACCGGTGGCCGCCTCGATGTCGGCGTCCGCCACCAGCTCCGGCACCGACGTCGTCAGGCACGGGTCGAAGACCGCCTGGCAGGAGGCGAGGGCGAGCCCGGCCGCGTAGACGGCGGCCACCGGGGGCGTGGCCGCGTACGTCCACCCGGCCATGCCCGCGGCGACCAGGCCGGCCGCCGAGGCGGAGACCGCCAGCACCGCGCGGTGTGAACGGCGGGCGACGATCCGGGCCACCACCGGCGCCAGCGCCACCGGAGGCAGGGTGCCGGCCATCAGGAAGAGACCGGAGTCCAGCCCCCGGTGCTCCCCGGCGGCATACCCCACCAGCCACCACACCGCGCCGACCTGGAACATCCGGCCCGCGCCCTGGGTGAGCACCTGGGCGGCCCAGACCGAGCCGAAGGAACGGTTCCGCAGGACGACGGGCAGGCGGCGCGCCGAGGCGCTCACGAGTGCGGCCGTTCGTCGACGACGCGGATCAGCTTGCCCGAACGGGCGTTGACCGCCAGGTCGCGGTGGCGCACCCACTCCACCACCGGCGCGTTGACGTGACCGGCCGAGACGGCGGAGTCGTAGGCCGGACGGCCGGTGAGCAGCGCGGTGGTGATCGCCTCGGCCACCTTGTCGTCCTCACCGGCGAGTTCGTCGGCGGCCAGGCGCAGCAGCAGTTCGTCGCGGCCGTCCTGGCGCCGCACCACGAGCTGGACGCCGGTGATCCGGCCCGCATCGTCGGTGGCGGCGACGATGTCGTGCACGTCCTGGGTGTAGAGCGTCACCGGGCCGAGGCGCACCCCTTCCTCGGCGCGGCCGAGGATCCGGAAGAGCCCAGCGGCGCGGTCGACCCACTCGGCGCGGTCGCCCGCCGGGTAGCGCAGCACCGGCATCAGCCGCCGTCGCAGGTCGGTGACGACCAGGCGGCCCGGCACGCCCTCGGCGGTCACCGGGGTGTCGGCGTCGTCCGCCAGGATCTCCACCACGGTGTGCGGGGCGAAGACGCGGTGCACCCGGGGGTCCTCGCCCGGCACCGCCTCGCCGAGCAGGCCCGCGTCCACGCTGGCGTAGCCGATCGAGCGCACCTCGGCGGCGGGGAACGCCTGCTTCAGCAGCGGGAGTTGGTCGCCGAAGACGCATTCGCCGCCGAAGAAGAGGAGTTCCACGTCGGGCAGCGGACGGCCGGCCGCGACCAGGCGATCGGCCAGGGCGCACAACGTCGTCGGGGTGCCGGCGATCACCTGGGCCCGGAACTCCTCCAGGGTGGCCGCGGTGGATTCCCAGGAAGTGGCACCGCCCACGGGCAGCCGGACATTGGCCACCGGGGAACGGTGAAGTGAATCCAGGATGAACATGAAGCTGGCGTAGAGATCACCGGCGTAGAAAAGATCGGCCACCCGGTGACCCGGCCGCAGCCCCGCCGTGACGAGCCCGGCACCGAACGCGGTGGTGAACTCCTCCCATTCGGTGCGGGTGTACACGGAGAACTTCGGGGATCCCGTGGTGCCGCCGCTGCGGAAGACCACCGCTTCGTCGAGCGGCGCGGTCAGCAGCCGGTTGTCGCGCGGTGAGTTGGCCCGCCAGAATTCCGTCTGGGGCACCACCGGAAGGTCTTCGAGGGACTCGACCCGCTCCGGCAGGTGGGCGTAGAGCTCCTGGTAGAACGGGGAGTTGCGGCGCACGAACCGTATCAGCTCGGCGAGTTGTTGAACGGGCATCAATTTCCTGTTCAATGAGATGTTCGGGGGAGCCGCGGGTGGCCGACGGTGGGTCGGCGCGCGGAGACGACGGACGCTCCGGGAATGCCGCGCGATCCCGCAGCGGGCTTCCACCGGAATGCCGTGACGGGTATCCGGAGGGGAACGGTGGGGCGTCCGAGGACGAATGCTATCTCATCATTCGGGACGCGTTTGCGCCAACTGCGTCCGGTGCTGGGCGACTTGGGCGCGCGCGGACGGATGCCAGCCATTTCGGGTTCCCGGTCCGCGCGGAGACGACCGTCACAAACCGGCCGGTCAGAAGCGCCCTGACGGGCCGCGCGGCGAAAACGACATGGCGGGGACCATAAGTCTTCGTTAAAAGCCCTGTTACCCGGGTTTATGAATCGGCCGTCGCCGGATGTCCGGTCCGCGCCCCCGTCGATCACGTGGGTGATGCAACCATCTCGGCGCCCGGGCCGTCCGCGACGCGTGCGCACGTGGTGCGGCGTGCTCGCCGCGAGCCGGCCCGGGGCGGCGTCGCCCTCGGGGGGGTGGTGGTGAATTCCCGCGCCGGTGTCGTGCGCCCGTTTTCGGGGCCGGTGATCTCCGTGCGTCCGGGGAATCGCGTGGGGGATTCGTTTTTCCTCGCGCCGGACGGAAAGGGGTCTTCTCGCGGCGGAATCTCCGGAGTTACGCCTCTTGACGCGCCCGCACGGGTCCGAAACCACGGGGGGCGGACGCGAAGGCGGCGGCGGTGATGGTGTTCTCCCCTTCCGCCGCCGGAGCCGCCGAATTCCCTTTTCCCGCCCGCCGCTTACCCGGTGAACGGGTGCCCGCTGAAAGGGGTTCCGCCATGACCGACGAATCCGGGGCGGGCCCGGTGGCCGCCGGCGCGGACGAACGGACGCCGCCCGGCGTCCGGGCCACGCTCTTCACGCTCACCGGCGACGAGGAGGACAAGGACCACGACACCGGCATCTACGTCACCGTCAAGACACGGGACGACAAGGGCCTGCTGGCCTCGGTCAACAACGCGGACAGCTCCGGAAAGGACATGACCACGTACAACGACGACTCGCACCACATCGTGCCGTTGGTGGTGGAGGCGCCCGGCGCGACCAAGCCGGATTGCGAGGGTTTCAAGGTCCGCATGTGGATCAAGACCAACGGGCACGACCACTGGCCCATCGACGACGCGCGGGTCACGCTCTATTTCAGTGACGGCACGACGCTCGTCGCCGAAAAGCTCGGATTCAGCCTCACGGACGACGGCGCCGGCGTCGAATTCACCTCCCCGTTCTGACCGGAGAGGCGGTGGTGCGGAGCAGTTGGGTTTCGATCCGGGCGAAGGTGGCCTCGGGCTGTTCGATGTGCGGAAGGTGGCCGGCTTCGGGGATGGTCTCGAAGCGGCCGTGGGGGAAGGCGTCCGCGAAGGCCGCGCCGTAGGCCGGGGTGACGACGCGGTCGCTCTCGCCCCACAGCAGCAGGGCCGGGATGTCGACGCGCCCCAGCCGACGCAGCAGCTTGGGGTCGTGCATGTAGGGGTCGCCCGCGATGACGCGCATGGTGGCCGCGTTGGCCTGGCGGACGGCGCGTTGAGCGGCCGGGAGGAGGGCGGGGTCCTGGAAGTGGCGGTCCGGGTCGTGCCAGGAGTGTTCGGCGAGACCGCGGGGGTCGAGGGCGAAGAAGTCGGCGATCGGCTCGCCCTCGACGCGCACGCCGACCGCGTTGATCAGGACCAGGCCGGAGATGAGGCCCGCGGTGTCACGCACCGCCATCTCGGCCGCGGCCCAGCCGCCGAGCGAGGAGCCGATGACGAGGACGTCGTCGAGGCCGCGGTCGTGCAGGTGGTGGAGGTAGGCGAGGGCCAGGTCGTCGATCCCGGTGCACCACGCGGGGCGGGGGGTGCCGTCCCAGCCGGGGTGGACGGGGGCGATGACGTGGGCGACGCGGGCCAGGCGCGCGGCGAGTCCGGCGACGGTGGCGGGGCCTCCGCCGCCGTGCAGGAGCAGCACGGGGCGGCCCGTTCCGGCCTCGGACAGGGTCAGCGGCAGGTCGTCGTGGACGACCGTGGTGATGTCGGTAGCCATGCCGACAGAGTAACTAAGGATGTTTATATAAGCTAGCTTAGTCGTTGGGTTAGGCTTGCCCCATGCATGGTGATCCGCAGGCCCTCGGCAGGGCGGTCAAACAGGCCCAGTACCGGCAGCACCGGGCGCTGGACAGCGCGCTCGCGGCCGTCGGCACGACGCTGGCGCAATGGGACGCGCTCCGCGCGATCAGCCGTTCCCCCGGAGCGTCGGCCCGCGAACTGGCCGCGGCGACGTTCCAGAGCGAGCAGGCGTTCGGCACGCTCGTCGGCCGCCTCGCCGCGCAGGACCTGGTCGACCGGCGGCCTGGCCGCGGCCGGCGCATCGAACACCACCTCACCCCGGCCGGCGAGCGGATCCTGGCGGCCGGGCACCGCGTCGCCGACCAGGTCCTCACCACCTGCTTCGCCGCCCTGACCGACGCCGACCGCGCGACCCTGCTGGAACTGCTCCGGCGCGTCAACGGAGAAGGCTGACGGGGAAATCCGACGCGGAGGGCTGACGGAGCGACCAGGGCCGGCCGCTCAGCCCGTCCCCGGGTCCGCCCCCGCGCCGCCCTGCGCCCCGGGGCCGAGGCGGGCGTCGGTCACCTCGGCGATGCAGGCCAGGTCGAGCTGGTCGGCGACATCGGTCAGGGTGCCCGCCAGCGTGTCCGCGGTCTGCCGGTCCAACTCCGGCTCCCCGGCCGCCGTCCACTCGCTCCACAGCGCGGCGATGCTGCGCAACAGCCGGGCGACATCGGCCGCGGGCATGTGGAGCTGCCCGTCGTGCCAGGCCATCGGTATCTGCCCCTGCGCACCCATCGGATCCTCTCCTCCCTCGTGGCTCGGCCGGGTCCGGGCCGCGAACCCTCGTACTGCTCCTGCCCGTTCAGCCGCCGCCGTCCCGCACCGACGGCCGGCGGCTCCCGGCCGGGTGCTGCGCGGCGCGGCGCAGCGGGCAGGGGTCGGCGCCGGGACGGGCGGACTCCAGGGCGTCGCCGGGTACGGCGGCCTCGGCCGGACGGTGGGCGAGGGCGGCGGCCAGCGCCGTCCGGCGGCGTATCCCCAGCTTCCGGTAGGCGCTGGTCAGATGGGTCTCCACGGTGCGCCGGGCGACGTGCAGCAGGGCGGCGATCTCGTCGTTGGTGCGGCCGTCGGCGGCGAGGGCGGCGATCCGGCGCTCGCTGCCGGTCAGCGCCGCGGAGCCGGTACGGGCGGTCGCCGCCCGCCGGACGCCGCCCTCGCGCAGCGCCTCCTCGGCCACCGCGCGCAGCCGGACCGCGCCCAGCCGTTCGGCCCGTTCGGCGGCCTCGCGCAACGGCTCGCGGGCCCGGGCGCGTTCCCCGGACGCGGTCAGCTGCCGGCCGTAGGCGATCAGCGCCGGGACGAGTTCGGTGGCCACCGGGGTGTCCCGCAGCAACCGGACGGACTCCGCGGCCAGTTCCACCCCGCGCCGGCCACCGGTCGCCTCGGCCAGCGCCCGCAGCGCCCGCCCCACCAGCCGCGGCGTACCCCACACCTCGGCCAGCCGCAGCTCCTCCTCGGCCAGCACCAGGGCGTCCCGGGGGCGGCCCAGCGCCAGCCGGCAGCCGGCCGCCGCCGAACGCCACGGGGTGACCACCGGACTGATCACGTCCCGCGCCGACTGACGGCGCCCGCACTCGGTGAAGTCGTCCAGCGCGCCCGCCGGATCACCGGTGGCGGCGCGCAACACCCCCCGCGCGTACAGGAACCGGTTGCGTTCCCACCCGTCGTTGACGCTGCGCGGATCGAAGCCGGCCGCGAGGCGCTCGGCCTCCCCGATCCGGCCCGTCTCCACCAGCGCGATCACCGCGTGCGCCTGGACGTTGAGCCGGCGGGCGGCCTTCGGGGGGTTCTCGGGGCACGGCCGGGCCTCGGGCAGCGCCAGCACGGCGGCGTAGTCCCCGCGGGCCGCGGCGATGTCCGCCCGGGTGTTGACCATCGCCGCCTGCATCGGGTGGAGCAACGAGGCGCGCTGCCCGGCCAGTCCGCGCCGGACCAGGCGTTCGGCCTCGTCGAGTTCGTCGGCCCACTGGGCGACCGCGGCGGCGGTGCCCAGCAGGAACGGTTCGCCAAGGGAGTCGGCGGGCTCCTCCAGCAGCCCCCGCACCCGTTCCATCGCCCGCCGCGCCGACGTCAGCCCGGCCGTCGACTCGTACCGCACCAACAGCGCCTGCCCGGCCGGGCCGAGCGCGCCCGGCGTCCGCTCCGCGGTCTCCCGCAACCACTCGTACACCTCCCGCCGCGCCCCCTGGTCCTGGTCCGACAGCAGCGCCGAGGCGAGGTGGACGGCGCGGGCCAGATCGGGGTGGCCGGCGAGCTGGGGACCCAGGTCGCGCAGCACGTCGAGGGCGGCGCGCACCTCACCGCGCTCGGCCATCGCGGTGCCCAGCGCCACCGCCGCCCGCACCCGGTCCCGGGCCGCCCCCGGCACCCGTACCGCCTCCACCAGCCGTGGTATCCCGGCCGACGGGCGGGCCGCGGCGAACTCCAGCGAACCCAGCTCGGTCAGCACCGCGGCCCGCCGCGCGGGCGCCAACGGCTCGTCCAGCGCCCGGCGCAGGAACGCCAGGGCGTCATCGGCGCGGCCGTCCCGTACCGCGCCCGCGGCGGCGTCCAGCAGCACCTCCACCGCCCACGGCGCGCCCACCGGGAAGGCCGGCAGCAACTGCCCGGCCACCGCCCCGGCGCACTCCCCGCGCCGCAGCAACGCCTCGGCGACCGTACGGTGCGCCGCCCGCCGGCGTGACGCGGGCCAGCCGCACAACACCGCGTCACGCAGCAGCGGATGGGCGTACCGCACCCGGCCGTGCGCGTCGACGGCCAGCAGGCCGAGGCGGGTCATCGCGGTGAGCCAGCCGCGTACCCGGGCCGGATCGGCGCCGGTCACCTCGGCGAGCAACTCCGCGTCGCCCTCGCCGTGGCACGCGTCGCCCGGCCCGCCGCAGCCGAGCGTGGCGAGCACCCGGGCCACCTCCGCGGTGGCCGGCCCGGCGCTCTCCAGCCACCACGACACGGTGGCCGGATAGCTGCCCGGGTACAGGGCGGCGCAGGACTCCGGGACGGGAGCGGGGCCCGCGTTCTGCCCGGTGCCGGTGCGCAGGTCGTCCAGGAGCGCCCGCAGCAGCAACGGGGTGCTCGCGGCGGCCCGTACGCAGTCGTCCACCCAGTCCGTCCCGGGGTCGCCGCCCGGAACGGCGGCGCGCACCAACTCCGCGGCGGCGTCCGCGCCGAGCGGGGCGAGCGTGTGGGTACGCACCAGCGCGGGGGAGAGCGCGTGCGCCAGCCCGGGCGCCGGGGGATCGATGTCGTACTGGCTGCGTTCGGTCACCACCAGCAGCACCGGCGCGTGGTCGATCCGCCGGGCCGCCTCGGTGAGCCAGCGGCGCGACGCGGGGTCGGCGAGGTGGACGTCGTCCACCGCGGCCAGCAGCGGTCCGCCGGCCGCGCGGGCCCGCAACCGGTGCCACAGCCACGCGGCCCGGTCCCGGTCGTACCCGTCGCCGGCCGGTGACGGCTCACCGCCGAGCCCCGGAGGCGGCGGCTCCGGATCCGCCGGCTCCGGCCCGTGGGCGAGGAGTTGGTGCACGGCGGCGAAGGGCACCGCGGTGTCCTCCGGCGAACAGCGGGCCCGCAACACCCGCATGCCGCCGGCCGCCGCGTGTTCGGCCACGGCTTCCAGCAGCGCGGTGCGGCCGGTTCCGGTGGCGCCGCGGATCAGCACCAGGCGGCCCGATCCGGCGCGGGCGCGGGCGGCCTCGGTGGCCACCGAGGCCAGGGTCTCGCCGCGTTCCCGCAGCGGCAGCGGGCCGGACATCGTTGCCTCCCATCGTGGACGTGTCGGTTCGGGTGTCGTGGTGCCGGTGCGGCCGATCTCGTGGTGCCGGCGCGGCGTTCCACGATGCCGGGACGGCCCGGACCACGGCATCGTGGTGCCGGTCCGCCGCAGGGCAGGGGGCGGGTGACGAGCCAGGGGAAGCGGTTTGCGTAGTTCAATCCGGACCACACCCAGCGAGACGGAGCCCGGAGCGCGGATCCCGGTGGCGATACACGCACCGGACCCGATCTCCCGGGCAGGAGCCCTCAGCCACCTGCGCCGGCACCCGGCGCTCGACCTGGTGGATGAGACGGAGACACCGGCGGGCGCGGTTGCGGTGCTCATCACCGAAACTCCCGACGAGGCCGCCCTGACCCGGCTGCGCACCCTGGTGCACACCGACAAGGCCCGGCCGGTACTCGTGGCGGGCGTGATCCGCGACGCCGAACTGATCCAGGTGATCGAGTGCGGCGTCGGCGTCGTCGTCTGGCGCCATGAGGCCACCGCCCAACGCCTCGTCCAAGCGGTCCTGGCCGCCTTCCGGGGCGACGGCGACCTCCCCGCCGACCTGCTCGGCCGCCTCATCGACCGGGTCGGTGCCCTCCAGCGCAACGCGTCCGGCCATCCGGGTCAGCCCTCCTCCGGTCTGGCGCCGCGCGAGGCCGACGTGCTCAGGCTGGTCGCCGAGGGGCTCGACACGGGCGAGATCGCGCGCAAGCTGGCCTACTCCGAACGCACGGTCAAGAACGTCATCCACGGGCTCACCACCCGGCTGCACCTGCGTAACCGGGCGCACGCCGTCGCTTATGCCCTTCGGGAAGGTTACATCTGATCAACCGGGCAACCGCCCCGGCCCTTCCGGGCAGCCCCCGACCCCGGCGGAGCGCGGACGCGTTCGACGGTACGGACGGCCGGGTCCGTCTCGATGGTCCGGACCGCGCGAGGTGTGGGGAATCCCGGCAGGTGACCGCCGCGAGCGGAGGAACCTCGGGCGGTCAGCCCGGTGCGCCGGGGTGAAACTCCGTGAGCGCCACGGCGGGACGGGTGAGGTGTGCGCTCACGCCGCGGACGCGGCGGCCTCCGGGCACAACCCGGCGAGGCGGTCCCGGAGTTGGTCGCGGACCCGGGTGAGGTCGTCGATGCGCTGCTGGACGAGGGCGAGGCGCTGTTCGAACACCTCCCTCTTCGGGGCGGGGTCGTCGCACACGTGGCCGCCGACGAGTTCGTCCCGCAGGCAGCCGTCGATCAGCGCGAGGTCGTCCGTGGTGAGCCCGGCGGCGAGCAGCGTCCGGATGTTGGCCACCACCCGCACGGCGTCCGCCGGGTAGTCGCGGTACCCGTTCGCGGAACGCCCCGGGCGCAGCAGCCCGTGCTCCTCGTAGTAGCGCAGTGCCCGGGTGGTGGTGCCGGTCGCGCGGGCGAGTTCACCGATGCGCATGGTGTCTCCTCCGGGACGTGGGTGGTGCGTACGGGAGTTTAGTGCCAGGTCAACCGCCACCTCCCCCGCGAGCCCGCCCAGCGATGTAAAGCACGCTTGACACCGCGCACGGGGTGACAAGTACGCTTTACACGTGCGGAACAGCGTCAGGGAACTGCGGTCGGCGCGGGGGCTCTCGCAGGGCCAGTTGGGAACGGCACTCGGGGTCTCACGGCAGACGATCAACGCCATCGAGACCGAGCGGTACACGCCCTCCCTGCCGCTCGCCCTGTCCATGGCCAAGTTCTTCCAGGTCAGCGTTGAGGAGATGTTCCATGTCGACGAGAGCCCGGCAGACGCCCCGTGACACGGCCAGGCGGTCCGTCCCCGGCTTCTTCCTCGCCGTCGGAGCCGCCTGCCTGGTGGCCGCCGCTGTCGGCGGCCGCCTCGTCGTCGGCCTGGTGACGTTCGGGATCCTGGCGGCGTGCAGCCTGGCGTTGGTGTTGCTGGGGCGCCGGAGCGAGACGTACCAGGGCCTCACCGACAAGGAACCCGACGAGCGGTTCGCCCGGATCGGCGGGCGGGCCTGGGCCGGCACGGGCGTGGTGCTCACCGTGGGGAACCTCTGCGCCTTCATCGGTGAGCTGGCGTCCGGAAGGAGCGGCGACCCGTACTTCTGGTTCCTGGCCACCGCCGCCCTCGCCTACATCGCGTTCGTCACCTTCCTGTCCCGGCACACCTGACCGCGCGACGACCGACGGCGCTCGCCCGCCGCCTCCCCGGCGGCCAGCGCCAGCGCCGCGAGCGCCACCACCCCGCCGGCCAGCGGGAGCCACCGCAAGCCGGCCCCCACGGCGATGACCCGGCCGCCGAGCCAACCGCCCAGCGCCGTGCCGAGGTTGAACGCCGAACTCTGCACCGTCAGCGCCAGGGTGCGGGCCCGGCCGGAGGCGACGTCGAGCATCCGGGTGTTCACCGCGGGGATCACCGCGTAGTAGGCGGCGCCGAACCCGAAGAGGCACACCACGGCCGCCGCCGGAACGTGTGCCGTCATACCCAGGAGCAGCAGCGAACCGGCGAGCGCCGCCAGCCCGGCGCACACCCCGCCGAGGACGGACCGGTCGGTGAGCTTGCCACCCACCAGGTTGCCGACCGTACCGCCGACACCGAACAGCAGCAGGAGCACCGTCACGGCCGACGGGCGGAAACCGGCGGTGTCGGTCAGCAGCGGCGTGACGTAGGTGTACGCGGTGAACGCCGCGGCGGCGGCGAGCGCGGTGACCGCGGTCACCATCCGTACCCGGCGATCGCCCAGCACCCTCAACTCCCCGCGGGAACCGGACTCTTCACCGCCCGGCGCGTCCGGGGTCAGCGCGGCCAACGGCACCGCGACCGCCACCGTGAGCAGCGCCACGGCCCAGAACGTGGCGCGCCAGCCGAGCCACTGGCCGAGCGCGGTGCCGATCGGCAACCCCGCGATCATGGCGAGCGCGAACCCCAGCGAGACCCGGGCCACCGCCGAACCGCGCCGGTGCGCCGGGACGACGTCCGCGGCCAGCCCGAAGAACAGCGGCATCAGCGCCGAGTGGGCGAGCGCCGCGAGGACCCGGCCGAGCGCCAACGGCAGGTAGGAGGGGGCCACCGCGGAGACCACGTTGCCCACCGCGTAGCAGGCCATGCAGGCCGCCACCAGCCGGCGGCGGCGTACCCGGCCGCAGGTCAGCGCCAGCACCGGGCCGCCCACCACCACCGTCAGCGCGAAGGCGCTCACCAGCAGCCCGGCGGTGGCCAGGGACACCCCGGTGTCCGACGCCATCCGGGGCAGCAGCCCGGCGATCATGATCTCCCCGGTGCCGAGGGTGAAGGCGCACACCGTCAGGACGGTCAGCGCCCACGAGGCGCCCGGCCGCTGCCGGGGTTGGGTCGAGGGGTTCCGTGTCGTTCGCATGGCAGCAGCCTCGACGTTGACGCCAGGGTGAAGGTCAAGTCACGGCCGCCGCGAACACCGGGGCGGTGCGCCCTCACCCCCGGCGGGCGAGGGCGCGGGAGGTGGCGCGGATGGTCCGCACCAGGTCGTCCTCGCCGACGGGCCGGCCGGCGTCGAGCCAGGAGAGCACCAGCTCGATGGTGAGCGCGGGGATCAGTCCGGCCACCCAGCGGCGGTGGCCGGGGTCGGGGAGGACATCGCGGAGGTGGCGTTCGGCGGTGCGGGCGGCTGCGCGGCTGCGTTCCTCGGCGTGCGCGGCGAACTCCGGCTCGCGCTGGGCGTGCCGGAACAGCATGCGGAACCCGTCGGGGTCGTCGCAGGCCGCCTCCACCAGCGCCCGCACGGTGCCCTCGTCGTACCGGTCGGGTGGCCCGAGGCGGGCCCGCAGCCGCTCCTGGGTGTCGTCGAGCACGGCTTGGTAGAGCACGGTCTTCGAGGCGAAGTGCCGGTAGATGATCGCCCGGGTCACGCCGGCCTCGCGGGCGACGTCCTCCAGGCCGGTGGCGGCGAAGCCCTGGCGGGCGAAGGCGGTGGCGGCGGCGCGGATGAGCTGCGCGCGCCGCTCGTCCCGCGGCAGCAGCCGCCTGCCTCCCGGTCTCTCCTCGGTGCGCGTCATGTCCTCATCCTCCCATCCCGTCCGCTCTCCCGAAGGTGTGTAGACGTCCATGTGTACACTCTCGCGTATACAGAAGGCGCCACCCCGGCCGACCGAGGAGACGACCCCGTGGAACGACTGCCTTTTCCGCCCGCCGACGACGTACTCGCCATCGCGCCGCGCTACCGCGAACTCCAGGACGACGAGCCGGTCGCCCCGGTGCACACCGCGGTGGGCGACCCGGCCTGGCTGGTCACCCGGCACGCGGACGTGACCGCCCTGTTCGGCGACGAACGGCTGGGCCGGTCCCACCCCGAACCGGAGCGCGCCGCACGCGTGTCGGCGTCCGTGCTGCTCGGCGGCCCGGTCGGCGACCACGACACCGAACGGGCCCGCCACCGCCGGATGCGCGCGCTGCTCACCCCGGCCTTCTCCGCCCGCCGGATGCGCGCGCTCCAGCCCCGGATCGCCCACCTCGTCGACCGCCTCCTCGACGAGCTGCCCGCGCCGCCCGCCGACTGGCACGACGTCTTCTCCGTACCGCTGCCGGTGATGGTCATCTGCGAACTGCTCGGCGTCCCCTACGCGGACCATCCGCGCTTCCGCCGCTGGGCCACCGAACTGACCTCACTCACCGACCCCGACCTGGCCGGCGCGGCCCGTGACCAACTCGTCGGCTACGTACGCGACCTGATCCCGGACAAGCGCCGCACCCCCGGCGAGGACGTGATCTCCGACCTCGTCGCCGCGCAGCGCGAAGCCGCCCTCACCGACGACGACATCGCGGACCTGTCGGCGATGCTGCTCTTCGCCGGCCACGAGACCACCGTGACCCGCATCGACCTCGGGATCCTGCTGCTCCTGGACCACCCCGAGGCGTTGGCCGCGCTCCGTGCCGACCCCGCACTCGCCGACGGCGCCGTCGAGGAGATCCTGCGCCTGTCCGCGCTCACCACCACCGGCGGGCTGCCGCGTTACGCCCACGACGACATCGCCGTCGGCGGCACGACACTGCCCGCCGGGAGCGCCGTGCTCCTCGCCACCCACGCCGCCAACCGCGACCACCGGGTCTTCCCCGACCCGGACGCGTTCGACATCACCCGCCGCCCCAACCCGCACCTGTCCTTCGGGCACGGCTTCCACTACTGCGTCGGCGCCAGTCTCGCCCGGATCGAACTGCGTGAAGTCTTCTCCCGCGTCCCCGCCCGGCTGCCCGGCCTGCGCCTGGCCGTTCCCCGCGACGCCGTCCGGCTGCGCCACGACCGCCTCACCGGCGGCCTCGCCGCACTGCCCGTCACCTGGTGACCGGCCACGGGGAGCCCCGGGACGGGTTCGCACCACCAGCTCCACCCGCCCCGGGGGCCTACCGGTCACCACCCTGATGCGCGGGTGCCCCGGAACCCCCGGTGGTAATCCTCGTCCCGCCGTCGAGCAACGCGGCGGCGACCGCGGTGAGTTGGGCGTCGGTGCGCTCGGCACGGTGGGCGGTGATCCCGGAACGGAACAGGGAGGCGCCCTCCAGGAGCATGGTGAACACCTCGGCACGCGCCTGGCAGGTCGCCTCGGGCAGGCCGGGGTCGCGGGCCCGGACGAACGCGGCGACCTGGTCCCGGTAGTCGCGGTAGAAGGCGCGCACCACCTCGGCCACGGTCTCGTCCCGCCCGGCCAGCGCCCACAACTCGGCGTAGACGCGGACGAGCCGGGGGTCGTCGTGTTCCGTCAGCAGCCGGCGCACGACGCCTTCCGGATCCGGCGGGGTGCCCGCGGCGCCGCCGTCGAGCAGCGGGGTGAGCCTGTCCAGGGAACGGTCGAGGGTGCGCCGCAGCACGGCCGCGACGAGGGCGGAGCGGGTCGGGAAGTAGTACTGGAGGTGCCCGAGACGGGTCCGCGCCAGGGCGGCGACGGCACGCATGGTCAGCTCGGGGTAGCCGGACTCGTGCAGGATCCGCTCGGCGGCGTCCAGCAGTTCGGCGCGCCGCCGGGCGCCCTTGCCGGTCGCCGCGGGGCGTTGCTCCGGGGCGGAACGTGCCGGGTCGCTCACGCCGCCGCCCCGCTGCCGGTGGCGGTCGACTCGACGGTGAGCCGGACGCCGTGCGCGGCGAGGGCCCCGGGTACGGAGCCGGGGTGGGGAAGCTGTTCCGGGAAGACGACGCCCCGGGGCGCGGCGGCGCCGTCCTCGCCACGGACCCGGCGCAGCGCCGACAGGGCACCGACGGCGGTCAGATGGGCCTGGCCCGCCGGGTCGGTGACCATGGCGGTGAGCGTGTCGTGGCCGTGGTGGACGTCGACGCGCAGCTGGGCGGTGCCGCCGTCGCCGGGCGCGTACAGCAGTCCGCGACGGGCGGCGGCGAAGCGCTCACCGCGACCCCAGCGGAAGAACCCGAGGCGTCCGACGGCCAGCAGGGCCGCCGTGGAGGCGGGCGAGCTGAAGCCGATCCGGGTGGTGACGGTGGTGGCGGCCAGGGTGAGGGGGAGGGTGAACTGCTCGGGCGTGTCGATCCCGGCGACCCGGGTGAGCGAGTCGCCGACGCGTACCCGGCGGACGTCACCGAGCGGCATGACGGTGTGTCGCCGCCCGCCCCGTACCACCTCGTAGTCGAGGCCGAGGCGGTCCATGAACTCCACCGAGTCGGCGCCCGCGCGGTCCTTCACGTCCCAGCGGATCGCCACGTCGATCCGGTCCGCGCCACCGAGCCGCCCGGCCAGATGGGCCGCGACCAGGCTGGTCACCCCGCCCATCCACGCGGAGGAGAACAGCACCGGCGATTCCGGCGCCGCCAGGGCGGCGACCGTCGCCGCGCGCTGCACCCGAGCCGTCCACCGGGTCACGTCCACGTACGGCACCCGGCCGGCGATCGCGGCCCGCAGCACCCGGTCGTCGGGGTCGTTGACCACGGTGGCCACCGCGGCGACCCGGGCCCGGAACGGCGCCGGATCCGCCAGGTCCCAGCGGCGCAACTCCGCCCCGGTCTCCTCCGCCAGCCCCGCTCCCCGCCGCACGTTCCGCCCGGCCAGCACCAGCGGCCACACCGGCGCCGCCATCCGCGCCAACTCCGCGCCGACCGTGCCGTATCCGCCGACGAGCAGCACCGGGCCGTCGGCGTCGAAGGTGAGTTCATCACGCATGATCCCCAATATAGGTCACCCGACCTAGAAATGGTCCACGGCCCAACCACCGCACTGCGGGCGGGAGTTGCGGTCCTACGTCACCGGCGTCCGCGACCGGGGCGGCGGACGGGCCGATGTGACCCCGAAGCCGCCGCGCGAAGGGCGTCAACCACCGTCCTCCGCCCGGCGGCGACGCCGTGGCCTGCGGGAATCGGGGCCATCGCGCGGATCGATGGGGGCCATCGGGACGGTGGTGAGGCGGAACGTGGACGAGTGTGCGCGGCCACGCCTAACGTTGTTGACGTGCCCAGGAATTGGAGGTGAGAACTCCGGTGAACGTACTGTCTCCGGTCGTAAGTGGCCGGTATATCGTCTCTAGTGTTTCGTCCGACGCCCACATGTGGAACCTGGTTTTCCTTCAGCTTCTGCTGGAGGAGCGGGGTGGTGAGGTCGTCAACCTCGGCGCCTGCGTTCCCGACGACGTCATTCTGGAGGAATGCCGCCGGGTCAGGCCGGACGTGCTGGTCATCAGCACCGTCAACGGACACGGCCACCTGGACGGGCTGCGGTTGATCCGCAGATTGCGGCAGGACCCGGAACTCGGCGAACTGCGCGTGGTCATCGGCGGAAAACTCGGAATCCGCGGAGCGGAGAACGCCGGATTCAGCGGCGAGTTGATCGAAGGGGGATTCGACGGGGTATTCGAGGCCGACGCGGGACTCCAGGCTTTCGAGGATTTCCTCGCGGTCAGCGGTGAACCGGCCCGGCCGGCGCTGGTCGGATCGCAGGCGGGAGAGGTGTGATGGGCACCCGAACGACATTGGAACGGGCCGCCGGAACGGCCCCGACGACAACGACGACGGCCCCCGCCGGGCGCTTCTCCCGGTTCGTGCGGCGCGCCGCCGACGAGGGCCGGCTGGTGGTGCAGCCGCGGATGGGGTTCGGCCGGAGCGACCAGATGCGGGCCGGGCTGGAGGCGGTCCGCGCCGCCCGCGGGACGACCGTGGGCACGATCACCGTCGACAGCTACACGCGGGTCAACGACCACGCCTCGGCCCGGGACGCGCTGGCCGCCGGAGCCGACCTCAACGGCTTCCCGGTGGTGGCGCACGGCTCCGGCGCGACCCGGGAGATGCTCGAATCGGTGGCCGGGGAGGACTTCCCCGTCCAGGTGCGGCACGGCTCGGCGCTGCCGTACGAACTGTTCACCGCGCTGGTCCAGGCCGGCGCGGACGCCACCGAGGGCGGCCCCGTCTCGTACTGCCTGCCCTACAGCAGAGTGCCGTTACCCCAGGCGGTGCAGGCGTGGGCGGAGTGCTGCCGGCTGCTGGCCGGGCTGGACGAGCCGGTGCACCTGGAGAGTTTCGGCGGCTGCATGCTGGGCCAGTTGTGCCCGCCGAGCCTGCTGGTGGCGCTCTCGGTCCTGGAGGGGATGTTCTTCCGGGAGAACGGGCTGCGTGACATCTCCGTCAGCTACGCCCAGCAGACCCATCCGGAACAGGACGTCGAGGCGCTGGCGGCGCTGCGCAGACTCGCCGGGGAATGGCTGGGCGGTGCCGAGTGGCACGTGGTGCTCTACACCTACATGGGGGTCTTCCCGCGCACCCCGGTGGGGGCCTACCGGATCCTGGAGGAGAGCGTCCGGCTGGCGGTGCGCACCGGCACCGAGCGGCTCATCGTCAAGACCCCGGCGGAGGCCGCGCGGATCCCCTCGATCGGCGAGAACATCGACGCGCTGGAGTTCGCCGCCGCCGTCGCCGAGGACGAGGCGCTGGCGCCCACCGCGGCGACCGCCTCCGACACCGGCATCTACGAGGAGGCGCGCATGCTGCTCACCTCCACCCTCGAACTCGGCGACGACGTGGGCTCCGCACTGGTCCGGGCGTTCTCCTCCGGCCACCTGGACGTCCCGTTCTGCCTCCACCGCGACAACGCCAACCGCTCGCGGGCCCGGATCGACCACCACGGACGGCTGGTGTGGGCGGACCCTGGGGCGATGCCGGTACGGACCCTGCGCGCCGAGGAGACCGCGCAGCACCGGCTGACCGCCCGCGGACTGATCGACATGCTCGGCTTCAACGAGCGCCGCTTCGACCGGGAACAGCTCATCGGACCGCACTTCAAGGAGCTCGCGTGAACACCACCACCACGACACCGCCGGCCACCTCCACGACGACAGCGGCCACGACGACGGCACCCGCGCCCACGAGGACGACCACGGCCTCGGCGCCACCGACGGACCGTACCCCGCACTCACCGCCCGCGCTGCGTTCCTCCCCGACGCTGGCCGCCGTCCGCTCGGCGAAGGTGGTCCGTGCCGTGGTCAGCCGGGGGATCCGCGGGCTCTCGCTCCCCGACGGCCAGGGCGGCTGGAGCGGGCTGGACGCCGACATCGCCCGGGCGGTCGCCGCCGCGGTACTCGGCTCGGCCGACGCCGTGGAGTGGCTGCCCACCGACCCGGCCGACCGGCTGAAGCGGCTGGTGGCCGGCGAGGCCGACATCGTGACCTGCAACGTGTCCTGGACGCTGGGCCGGGAGGCCGGCTGGCCGGTGCTCTTCGCCGGCGTCACCGCCTACGACGGCGAGGGGTTCCTGGTGCGTGCCGCGGACGGCATCACCGAGCCGGAACAACTCGCCGGACGGCGGCTGGCGGTCCAGGCCGGCACCACCAGCGCCGCCAACCTGGCCGCCTGGTTCGGCCCGCGCGGGCTGAGCGTCGAACCGGTCGAGTACCCCACCCCGGGCGAGGCACGGGCCGGGTACGACAGCGGGGAGTGCGCCGCCTACGTGCTGGACCGCATCGCGCTGGCCGGCGAACGGGCCGCGCTGGCCGACCCCGGGGCGCACCGCATCCTGGACACCGCGATCTCCCGGGAGCCGATGGCGCTGGCGGTGCGCGACGACGACGCGGCGTGGTTCCGGGTGTGCCGGTGGGTGCTGTGGTTCCTGGTCAGCGCCGAGTACGCGGCACAGCAGGCACCGCCGGCCCGGCGTGGCGACGCGCTCGCCGAGGCGGCCCGCACCGCCGGCGAGCACGGTGTCTCCCTCGGCCTGGACGAGGGCTGGGCCCGGCGGGTCCTGGAAGCCGTCGGCACCTACGGTGACATCTACGACCGCAACCTCGGCCCCGACTCGGGACTGTCGGTCCCCCGCGGCCTCAACGAGCTGTTCACCAGGGGCGGTCTGCACTACGCCCACCCGCTGCACTGATCCACCCGCGGCCCTGCCGCCGCCTCCCCCGCCGCGCCGCCGCTCCGGCGAAGACCGCGACCACCGCGAACGCCCGGCGAGCGCGCCGCCCCACCCGACCCCGCGGACCTCCCGCGCCCTTGTGCGAACGCCCGCACCACCCTTCCGAGAAGGAGTCTGTCATGTCCGAATCAACAACGCGCATCATGGAGAAGAAGGGAGCCATCGAACTCACCGCCGCGATGGTGCTCTCCGGATCCCTCGGCATCTTCGTCACCGAGTCCGGTGCCTCCCCGTTCAACGCCGTCTTCTTCCGCTGCGTCTTCGGCGCGGTGGCGCTGGGCCTGTACTGCCTGGTGCGGGGGTTGTTCAAGAACCACGGCTTCACCCCCAAGAAGCTGGCGCTGGCCGCGCTGGGCGGCGTGTTCATCGTCTTCAACTGGGCGTTCCTGTTCGAGGCGTACAAGTCCACCTCGATCTCGATGGCGACCGTCGTCTACCACACCCAACCCTTCTACGTGGTGCTGCTGGGCGCCCTCGTCTTCCGCGACAAGATCACCCGCACCAAGATGGGCTGGCTGGCCGTCGCCTTCGTCGGACTGATCCTGGTCGCCGACATCTCACCGTCCGACCTCACCTCGGGCAGCCGCTATCTCGTCGGACTCGGGCAGGCACTGCTGGCCGCGCTGCTGTACGCGTTCGCCACCATCATCGCCAAGAAGCTCACCGGGGTGCGCCCGCATCTGATCGCCCTGGTGCAGGTCGTCGTCGGCATCCCGCTGCTGCTGCCCTTCACCAACCTGAGCCAGACCGGCCACCTCGGTTCCGGCTGGGCCTGGCTGGTGGGGATCGGCGTCATCCACACCTGCCTGATGTACATCCTGATGTACTCCTCGTACCAGAAGCTGCCCACCGCGAAGATCGCCGTCCTCGCCTACGTCTACCCGGCCGTGGCGATGCTGGGCGACTGGATCGTCTACGGCCACCACATCACCGTGCTCCAGGCGCTCGGGCTGCCGCTCATCGTCGCCGCCAGCCTCGGCAACAACCTGGGCTGGAAGTTCGCCCCGCGCCGCAAGGCAGCGGCTGCCACCACCGCCACCGTCCCCTCGACCAGCGGAGCGACCCGATGACTCTCGTGACCGATCCCACCGCCCCCCGTATCGCTCTGGTCGGCGCCACCGGCCTGGTCGGCAACACCCTCATCCAGCTCATCGAGGAACGCGGCTTCCGCTACCGGGACGTCCACCTGGTCGCCTCCGCCCGCTCCGTGGGCCGCGAACTCACCGTCGACGGCCGCCCCTACCCGGTGCAGAACCTCGAAGGGTTCGACTTCTCCCAGGTGGACCTGGCGTTCTTCTCCGCCGGAGCCTCGGTCAGCGCCAAGTACGCCCCGCACGCCGTCGCCCAGGGCGCGCTGGTCATCGACAACACCAGCCACTTCCGGATGGACCCCGACTCACCCCTGGTCGTCCCGCAGGTCAACGCCCACGAACTCGACCGCCGCCCGGTCAGCGGGGTGATCGCCAACCCCAACTGCTCCACCATCCCGCTGGTACGGCTGCTGCAGCCGGTGGAAGCCCGCTGGGGCATCCGGCAGGCCGTCGTCAGCACCTACCAGGCGGCCTCCGGACGAGGCCACTCCGGCGTCGCCGAACTGCGCGAGGCCACCGCCGCCTCCCTGGCCGACCCCGCCGACCCGGGCCCCGCCGAGGAGTTCACCCCGTCCCTGTCGTTCAACGTCGTCCCCTTCATCGACCGGCTGCTGGAGAGCGGGTTCACCTTCGAGGAGCAGAAGATGCTCCAGGAGTCCCGCAAGATCCTCGGCCTGCCCCACCTCGACGTCACCACCACCTGTGTGCGCGTCCCCGTGGTCAACAGCCACTCCGAGGCGGCCTGGATCGAATGCCACAACCCCGTCGACCGCGCCGAACTCGTCGCCCTGCTGGCCGCGTTGCCCGAGGTCACCGTCCACGACCAGGACACCCCCGGCGCGTTCCCCACCCCCCGCACCGTGGCCGACCGGCCCGACCACGTCCACGTCGGACGGGTCCGGGTGGCCGAACACAACCCGCGCGGCTTCTGGCTGTGGCTGGTCGCCGACAACATCCGCATCGGCGCGGCGCTCAACGCCATCCAGATCGCCGAGGCCCTGTTGGAGCGAGGCACGCTGTGAACACCACACCCGACGTCCTGAAGTTCGGCGGATCCAGCTTCCCCACCCCCCAGGCGTACGGCCGCCTGGCCCGGGCCCTGGTCCAGCGGGTCGAGAACGAGGGCCGGCCGCTGGCGGTGATCGTCAGCGCGATGCCCGGCGAGACCGAGGCCCTGCGCGACCGGCTGCACGAGATCGACCCGCACCCCGCCGACTCGAACGCCGCCGCACTGCTCACCCTCGCCGACACCGTCAGCGCCCAGCTGCTGGCCGCCGCGGTCCACCGGGAGGGCCGCCGGGCCACCGTCCTCGCCGGCCACCAGCTCGGGGTGACCACCAACTCGTCCTTCATGTGGGCCCGCATCGAGGAGATCGACCCGACGCCGCTCCAGCGGGCGGTGGCCGGACACGACGTGGTGATCGTCCCCGGCGGCCAGGCGGTCGACGCGGAACGGCGCCCGACCTGGCTCGGCAAGAACAGCTCCGACCTCTCCGCGATCATCGTCGCCGCGGCGCTGGGTGCCTCCCGCTGTGAGATCCACTCCGACGTCGACGGCATCTACAGCGCCGACCCCAACCTGGTCACCGGCACCCGCCTGATGCGCCAGGTCTCCTACGAGACCGCCGCGGCCCTGTCCACCTACGGCGCCAAGGTCCTGCACCGCCGCGCCGTCCAACTCGCTCGGCAGCACGGCATCAGCATCGTCTGCCGGCTCAACACCGAGCCCTTCCGGGCCGGTACGGTCATCGGGGCCACCGGGGACCCGGCCGCCGCGGTGATCGTCAACCGGCGCTCGGTCGTCCTGAACCACCGCGACGACACCGAGGCCGACCTCGCCTACAGCACCTTCCGCACCCAGGGCGTGGACGCGGTCCGGCTGAGCGAGGGCCCCCGGGTGGCGCTCATCGGCGGATTCCTGGACCTGGCGGAGTTCCAGCGCCGCCACGACCTGCCGCCCGCCGAGATCACCGGGATCCCGGTCACCGCGCTGCGCGGCAGCCAGGCCGAGGTGCACACCGCCGCCGACGAGCACGAGGCCGTCGGGCTCGCCCAACGGCTCCACGACGAGCTGTACGCCGAAGAGCCCCGGCTGACCGCGGTATGACCCCGGGGCGTCCGTCGCCGGGGAGGCGGCAGCACCCGACTCCCCGGCGCCCGGCCCCGCCGCACCACCCACGACCACGTCCCGAAACCCGTCGTCCCGAGCACCATCGGAAACCGAGAACCGGAGTGATTGACATGACCGTCATCGACCACACCACCGTCACCACCACCGCCGCCACCTCTGCCGCCGCCTCCGCCGACGCCACGAACAACGCCCCGGTGCGCACACTCACCGAGATCGTCCTGCCGGACGCGGTCCGCGACGCCATCGGCGAGCAGCTGGCCGCCCTCCCCGATCCGACGACCGACATCGACCTGGCGATGGCCCGCTACCACCAGATCTTCGCCGGGCTGCCGATCGGCATCCTCCAGCAGATGCTCGACTTCGGCCGCCACATCGACACCGCCGGCGTCGGCTACGTCCGCAACCTCCCCGTCGACCGGGGGCTCCCCGACACCCCGTCCGACGGCGGTCCCAGCCGCGACAAGGCGAGCTACGTCGCCGAAGGCGTCCTGCTGGGACTGACCGGGCTGCTGGGCGAGCCGGTCGGCTTCCTGACCGAGAAGCGCGGCCAGCTCGTCCACGACGTGATCCCGGTGGCCGGCGGCTCGATGACCCAGACCAACCAGGGCTCCACCGTCTTCCTCAACTTCCACAACGACATCGTCCACGACTCCATAGGCCGCTACGACGTCAGCAACCCCGACTTCCTCGTCCTCAGCTGCCTGCGCGCCGACCACGAGGGCGTGGCGGCCACCTACTACGCCGACGCCCGTGACATCAGCCGCGCCCTGGACGCCGGCACGCTGGAGACGTTGCGCTCCCCGGTCTTCCGGCTCAACGCCCCCGGCTCCTACGTCCGGGAGGTGGCCGGCGGCAACGACGTGCTCTCCGATCCGGTGCCGGTGATCAGCGGTCCCGACGACTCCCCGGAGATCTCCGTCTCCGCCAACGGCGTCCGCGCGATGACCAGCGGCGGGCAGGCAGCGCTCGACCGCCTCCAGGCGGCCTGCCGGGAAGTGGCCCACGAGGTCTTCCTCCGGCCCGGCCAGGCCCTGCTCATCAACAACCGCAAGGGCCTGCACGCCCGCTCGCAGTTCACCGCCCGCTACGACGGCGCCGACCGCTGGCTGCAGCGCACCTACGTCCGCCGCAACCAGTGGAGCATCCGCTACCGCGTGACCCCCGACAACCGCCGGGTCCACTTCTGACGAAGGCGGTCACGCGAACGGTCCGCGTCCCCCACCAGGGGGCGCGGACCGCGTCACGTGGCACATCCGCCGCCGCGCACCGCGCCGGAACGCGGGCGCCGAACGGCACGGATCAGGCGCTGCGGGCCGGGACCTCCTCGCGTACCAGCCGCACCGTCTCGTCGATGAACATCCGCAACTCCCTAGAGAGCCGCTTGCCTTGACGCCACGCCAGCTGCGTGAAGACCTCGAACGGGGGCTCCCACGGCAGCACCGCCAGCTCCCCGGCCGCGATCTCCTCGGCCACCGTGATCTGCGGCAGCAGACTCACCCCGAGCCCGGCGATCGCCCCCCGCTTGATCCCCTCGATCGTCCCGAACTCCAGGAACGAGAAGGGCTCCGCGGTCCCCGCGCTCAACTCCCGCTCGAACAGGTCGCGGTAGGCGCATCCGGGCTCGGCCGCCAGCACGGTGGCCGACCGCAGCGCCTCCAGCGTGACCGGCCCGGCCGCCGGACCGGCCATCGGATGGTGCGGGGCCGCCACCAGCACCAGCGGCTCGCGGACCAGCACCTCGGTCTCGACGCCCTCGTGCTCGGTCTCCGCCTCCATCATGAAGCCGACGTCGTACGTGCCCTGCCGCAGCCGCTGGCAGGTCTCCGCGCACAGACTCGGCCGCAGCGACAACTGCACTCTCGGATATCGGTGATGGAACATCTCCAGCAGCGGCGGCAGCCGGTAGGAGGTGATGGACTCCATGGTCCCTATCGCGAGTGTGCCGGCGGGCTCGCCGCCGCCCGGTACCTGTGCCCGCGCCTCCTCCACCAGGGCGAGGATCTGGTCCGCGTACCCCACCAGCCGCCGACCCGCCTCCGTGAGCTGGATCCGTCCCCCGAGCCGGTCGAACAGCTCCGCCTGGAGCGACGCCTCCAGGTTGCGGATCTGGCTGGTCACACTGGACTGCGCGTAGTTCAGCTCCGCAGCCGCCCTCGTGAAACTCAGGACGGCCGCCACCTTACGGAACGTCACGAGTTGCCGAATTTCCACCATGCCCCCTCGTCACCCAGGCGAGACTTCTGCGAATGCCGCTGGACGCGGACACCGCCACGGGACAACCTGACCTGGTCACCAAAACACCAACAAACCGACGGCACCTTAAATTGGTACGACCAATCGCCGCAACCATTCCGGTGTTTCGGGCACGTGACATGCCGGGACCAAACGAAAACGCGCCAGCGCGAACTCAGCGAAACGAGGTTGCACGCCATGTCCGACAAGGCGACCCCGGCACCGGCGGCCCCGGCCCCCGTCACCGGCGAGCGCTGGAGCCCGGACCACCTGATCAGGCACCTTTGCGAGACGATCCGCACGGTCGGGGTCGGAAACCGCCTGCCCAGCGAGCGTGCCCTGGCCGAACGGCTGGACGTCAGCCGCACCGCGCTACGTGACCGGATCCAACTCCTCGAAGGACTGGGCATCCTGCGTCGCGTGCCCGGATCGGGCACCTACGTGCAGGCGCTGGACTCCTCCGGGCTCGCCCTCGTCCTCGAACTCGCCGTCGCCGCCTGCGGATTGACCGCGACTGATCTGCTCAGCGTACGCGCCGCCCTGGAACGCCAGGCCGCCATCGAGCTGGCCGCCGCGGGCGACCCCGGCCGGCTGACCCCGGTGCGCGCCGCCCTGGAGGCGATGGAGACCGCGGTCACCGCCGAGGAGAACGACACCGCGGACCGGGAATTCCACGATGCCCTGCTGTGCGCGGCCGGCAACCCCGCCCTCTCCTTCTTCGCCGACGCCCTGCGCCGCCCGCTGCGCGAACTCACCACCGAGCGTAACGCCGCCGTGAACCGTCTGCCGGATAACCGGTCCCGAATGACCGCCGCCCACCGCACCCTTTACCGCGCGGTCGCCGCCGGAAACCCCGCCGAGGCGTCGTCGGCCCTCGACGAGACGTTCCGGGCACCCCACGGGAACGGGTGATTGCGCACGGAAATCACCTGCTGCCGTGGACGCGGAGCTTACGGTGTGATGGGACAACTGGACCGGTTTACCCCGGCGATTCCCGACCGGACGCCGGGACGGCCGGACGCGCCGCGGTGCCGCACCGCATACCTCAGTCGGTTTCCGCATGGCCGCTGGTAGTATCGGGGCCATGCGGATGGGGTCGGGTGAGCGGGTGCGGGCCGCGGTGGCCGCGCTGATGCAGATCACCGGGGAGTCGCAGGCCGATGTCGCCGCGGCCCTCGGCCTCAACCAGACACAGGTCAGCCGCCGGCAGGCGGGCACCGCGGCGTGGAGCCTGGCCGACTGCGACACGCTCGCCGCGCACTACGGCATCGACGTGCTCGACCTGCTCGCCGGGCCCACCCGGGCCTGCGAGGCGCTGCCCGCCGCCCACCGCCGCCCGTCCCGCCCGGAGGCGGCCCGGTGAACGGCTTCGAGGCGATCGACGCGCTCCTCGCCCAGGCCGGGCACGAGGACGAACTCCCGCCACCCGAACGCCGCCGGGCCCTGCGCGAAGCGCTCGGCCTCTCCCGCGCCCAGGTCGCCCGCGCCCTCGGGGTCGCCGCCTCCACCGTCGCCGGCTGGGAATCCGGCCGCGACCCCGGCGGCGAGACCCGCGCCAAGTACGCCTACTTCCTCCGCGGCGCCGAAGACAAACTCCCCCCGGCACCGGCGGAATCCCCGGCGCCCGCCGCCACCGCCGGGCGGATCGCCGACGGTGTACCCGTCACCCCCGGCGACGCCGCGCCCGCCGGTCCGGACGGCGCGCCCGCCGACACCGCCACCCCCGGCGACACCCCCGACTCCGCCGACAGCCCCCGACGCCTGGCCGTCCCACGGCCCTGCGTGTTGTGCGGGCGGGACGCCGGGCACGAACTCGCGGGGTTTCCGCAGCACTTGGACCCGGCCGAGTGCGCGGCGGCGGTCCGGGGGAGCGGGGCCGCCGAACGGGCCGGGGTTCCCGTCGAGCCGGTGGGGCGCCGGGTGCGGCCGGTCGCCGAGCGGAGCGACCTGATCGGGGAGGCGGTCGCCGCGGCGCTGGCCGAGCACTCCGGTGACGTGGAGGCGGCGACGGCGGCGCTGGTCAGGCGGGCGATCCCGGACGCGATGCGACTGCTCGACCACTGCCGCAAGGGGGGCCGGTACGACATCGTGGCCCACCCCTGGCTCCCCGACATCCTCCGCAAGCCCACCGCGCGCGACGCCGACCAGGTGTGGGAGGCCCGCCCCAAGTGGACGCGGCCCGCGCTGCCCGCCGGCACCCACCACGTCACCGCGCTCGACGTCAACGGCGCCTACCTGTCCGCCCTCAAGACCCATCTGCCGATCGGCCAGTTGGAACACTCCGCCGGTCCCGGCCACGACCGGCGCCGCGCGGGGGTCCACCTGATCACCCCGCCCGCGTGGCACCACGAGGACGTCCTGCCCAACCCGCTCGGCGCCCGCGACGAACCCGGGCCGCTGTGGGTCACCGAGCCGACCCTGCGGTTGCTGCTGCGGCTCTCCTCGCCCGCGTACGGGCTGTGCGACCCGCCCGAGATCCACGAGTCGTTCACCTCCGGCGCCACGGAGAACCTGCTGGAGAAGTTCCGGGTCGCCCTCAAGGACGCGCGGGAGCGGGCGCTCGCCGAGGGCGACGAGGTGACCATGGAGTACGTCAAGGCGATGTACTCGAAGTTCGTGGCCACCATGGGGGAGTCCAACTACAACCGGGAGCTGTACCGCCCGGACTGGATGCACCTGATCCGCTCGCAGGCGTTCGCCAACCTGTGGATGAAGACGTACAAGGCGCACAGCGAGGGGCTGATGGTGGTGCGCGCGATGGGCACCGACGAGTTCCACGTCACCGGCGACTGGCGGCGTGTCTTCCCCGAGGGCCGCGGTGTCTTCGAGGTCAAGGTGAAGGACACCTACACCATCGGCGACGACCCGCACGGCCCGGCCGCCGCCGACGGGCACGACGACTGACCGCGACGAAGGAGCCCCTGGCGTGCCCGAACGCACCATCGACTTCGGCAAGTACGGCGCCCGCGGCGTCAAGGGCCACCAGGCCGTCGCCGCCCGCCTCGACGACCTCGCGGGGTTCATCGCCACCCCCGTCACCACCAACCGCGGCCTCCTCGCCCGGCTGCACTACCTCACCCGCACCCCGCACGCCCGCGCCGCCGCCCGGTCCGCCGGGCTGACCGTCACCGACCGCACCCTCAACGCCTGGCTCAAGGGCGGACGCCGCCCCACCCGGGCCAACCTCGACGCCGTCGAGACCGCCTACCGCACCGTGCGCCGCCACAACGTCGCCCGCTACCTGCTGCGCCGCCTCAACCGCCAGGGCCGGGGCACCCGTGTCGAGATCCACCCGCTCGACCAGAGCCACGTCCTCCGTCCCCGCCAGCGCGTCGTCCCCTACCGCACCCTCAACATCCGCCACTGGGAACGCCTGGTGGACGCCTGGGCGGCCGGCGACGACCAGGCACTCGACAACGCCTGGACCGACCACATCACCGACCTCGGCTCCCAGTGGGGCCAGTACGAATACGTCACCACCGTGGGCTTCGCGGCGTGACGGCCTGACGACACGGCCCAGGGACCTTGGGCCCTACCGGACCCCGGTGGCCGCGTGCGTGAATGGGGGCCATGAGCACCGTCAGCGACCGCGGGCGAGCGGCCGGCCGCCCCGGCGACGCCGAACCGCCGCCCGGACCGGCGATGTCACGCCAGGAGGCGCTGGACCTGCTGGCGAGTGTGCCGGTGGGGCGGGTGGTCTTCAGCCACCGGGCGCTGCCGGCGATCCGGCCGGTCAACCATCTGCTCGACGGCGACGAGGTGATCATCCGCACCCACTGCGGCGCGGCCCTGCTCGGTCCGGCCGGCCAGGGCGCGGTGGTCGCCTACGAGGCCGACGCGCTCGACCCCGTACGGCGCACCGGATGGAGCGTCGTGGTCACCGGCGTCGCCGCCCCGGTGACGGATCCGGAACGGCTGCGCCGCTACCACCACACCCTGCGGCCGTGGGTCGGCGGCGCGATGGCGCACGCGATCCGGATCAGCACCGATGTCGTCACCGGCTTCCGGATCGGCCGGCCCCTCGCTCAGCCGGACACCTCCATCCGCTGCGTGCCCACCACCGCCAGCAGCCGTAGCGCCTCCTCGGACGGGGAACCGGGCGCCGCCGTGTAGATGACGACCCGCTGGTCCCGGTCGGTGACGTCGAGCACGTCGCAGTTGACGTGCACCGGGCCCACCAGCGGATGGTGGAGCGTCTTGCACAAGGTGGGTTCGGCCCGTACGCCGTGCGAGGCCCACACCCCCGCGAACTCCGCGCTGCCGGCCAGGAGTTCGTCCACCAGGCCGGTCACCTCCGGGTCGTCCGGGTAACGGGCGGCGGTGGCCCGCAGGTTCTGCGCCATGGTGTGGGCGAAGGTGTCCGCGTCCGACAGCCCGTACAGTCGCCGTCCGTCCGGGCGCGGCCCGAGGAAGGCACGGCGCACCAGGTTGCGGTCGCGGCGCGACAGGGCGGAGAAGTCCTCCAGCAGCGCCGCCGCCAGGTCGTTCCAGGCGATCACCTCGTACGTCGCCGACAGCACGAGCGCGGCGGCCTGGGGCAGCCGGCGCAGCAGGTCCAGCAGGCTCGGACGCACCTCGCGGGAGGGGCCGGGCGGCGGGCCGGGCGGGGTGCCGGCGAGGTGGTGGAGGTGGTCGCGTTCGGCGTCCGTCAGGCGCAGCGCGCGGGTCAGCCCGGCGAGCACCTCGCGGGACGGACGCGGGGCGCGGGCCTGTTCCAGCCGCGTGTAGTACTCGGTCGAGATGAACGCCAGCTGCGCCACCTCCTCCCGGCGCAGCCCCGGGGTACGGCGGCGCGGCCCGGCGGGCAGACCGATGTCGGCGGGGGAGATCCGCTCACGTCTGCTGCGCAGGAAACCGGCGAGTTCTCGTTTGTCCACGCCCCCAGTGTGCGCGGGCGCCGGGGGATCAGCCAGGTACCGCTGGTGCCTGGCTGGGCCGCGCGGTCCGGTACAGGCTTGCCGCCATGAACGAGACAACCAACACCGACATCACCGCACCCGGACTGCTGGCCGGCAAGGTCGCCTTCATCACCGGTGCCGGCCGCGGCATCGGCGCCGCCGCGGCGCGGCTGTTCGCCCGGGAAGGCGCCCTGGTGATGCTGTCGGCGCGTACCGAGGCCCAGTTGGCGGCGGTGACCGAGGAGATCCGGGCGGCCGGCGGCACCGCCGACCACGTGGTGTGCGACCTGTCCGACGCGGCCCAGGTGCGCCGCGCGGTCGACCGCGTCGTGGAGGTCTACGGCAGGCTGGACGTCGCCTTCAACAACGGCGCGACGGGGGTGCCGCCGGGCCCGCTGGACCAGGTGGCCGAGGCCGATCTCGACCACGTCTACGCCGTGAACCTCAAGGGCCAGTGGGCTGCCATGGCCGCCGAGGTGGCCGCCATCCGCGCCACCGCCCGGACCGGCGCCATCGTCAACACCTCCAGCGTCGGCAGCCTGGGGGCCAACTCCGAACTGCCCGTGTACGGCGCGATGAAGCGGGCCCTCAACAGCCTCACCGAGTCGGCCGCGGTCACCTACGGCCCGGAAGGCATCCGCGTCAACGCCATCGCCCCGGGCACCACGCTCACCGAGATGCTGCGCGCGTGGGACGCGAACTCCCCCGGCGTCATCGACCGGCTCAACGCGCGGACCCCGCTGCGCCGCGCGGCCGAGCCGGAGGAGATCGCCGAGGTCGCGGCCTGGCTGCTGAGCGACCGCGCCTCCTACGTCACCGGCACGGTCCTGCGCGTCGACGGCGGCATGCGCGCCTGACCCCGTCCGTCGGTGGCGTCACCCCCCGGCGAGCGCCATCACCTCGGTGACGAAGAGGAGTTCGGGGTCGAAGTCCATCCCGCCGAAGTTGCCTTGCAGCTCCAGGCTGAGCACGCCGTGCATGCGGGACCAGGCGCTCACCGCGGCCCGTAGCGCGGCGGCGTCCCCGTGGTAGGTACGCACCCAGTCACCGGCCGCGTCGTCGGTCTCCAGCCAGTGCTGGAACTGCCGGTCGAGGCCGGTGCCGGGGTCGCGGGGCAGCCGGGCGAAGACGGCGACGAACGGTCCGAGGACGCGGCGGGCCGATTCCGTCGTCCGCTCCGGCGCCCGGTAGCCGGGGAGCGGGGCGCCCGCGATCAGCAGATAGCGGTGCGGGTGGGCGAGCACCCAGCGCCGGACGGCCCCGGCCAGCTCGCCGAGTTGGTGCCGGGGCTCGGAGCCCTCCTCGACGGCGGCCTCGACGGCCGTGGCCAGGTCCTCGTAGGCGTCCACGATCAGCTCGGTGATCAGCTCGTCGCGGTTGGCGAAGTACCGGTAGAGCGCGGGGGCGGTGAAGCCCATCCGCCCCGCGATCCGCGACAGCGAGATGCCGGCCGGGCCGGAGCGGGCGAGCTGCTCGGTGGCGAGCCGTTTGATCTCCTCGCGGTTCTGCACCCGGTAGCGCTGGCGTGGACTCGTCGGCTTCTTGACATTCTCACTCACGCGAGTCACTGTATCGGGAGTTAAGGGGTGTAACAAAAGTACGACCAACTAACACATCGAGATCTGGAGACGGCATGAGCGATCGCAACCGGCACGTGGTACTCGGCACCGGACCCGCCGGACTCGCCCTCGTCGACGAACTCCTCGCCCGCGGGCACCGGGTGCGCGCCGTCAACAGGTCCGGCCGCGCCGCCCTGCCCGACGGGGTCGAACTCGTCACGGCCGACGTCACCGACGCGGCGCGGCTGCGTGAGGTCGTCGCGGACGCCGCGGTCGTCTACAACTGCACGCACGTCCCCTACCAGCAGCAGCCGGACGCGCTGCCCCGCATCCAGCGGGCGCTGCTCGCGGCCGTCGGGGAGGCCACACTGGTGACCGTCGAGACGCTGAACCTGTACGGGCCGACCGGCGGCGTGCCGATGACCGAGGACACGCCGTTCGCCGCCACCTCACGCAAGGGCCGGGTCCGCGCCGGGATCGCCCGGCGCTACCTGGACGCCCACCGCGCCGGCGACGTACGGGTGGCCCTCGGCATGGCGGCCGACTTCTTCGGGCCCCGCACCCTGGTCGCCTCGCTCGGCGCCAGTGTCTTCCCGCCCGCCCTGCGCGGTGCGAACGTCGCCGCCTTCGGCGACATCGACCTGCCGCGCAGCTACACCTACGTCCCCGACCTCGCCCGCGGCCTGGCCACCCTGGGTGAACGCGACGAGGCGGCGGGCCGCCTGTGGCACCTGCCCGTCGCCCCGGCCAGGACCACCCGGCAGGTCTTCGACCTGATCGGCGAGATCACCGGCAAGCCGCTCGACGTCGACGTGGTCGCCGAACCGCGCCCCTGGGGGCCCTTCGACGAGGCCTTCATGGCCGAGTACGCCGAGCTGTTCTACTGGCACACCGAACCGTTCGTGATGGACGACAGCGCCTTCACGGCCGCGTTCGGGGTCGGTGCCACCCCGCTGCCGGACGCCCTGGCCGCCACCGTGCGCTGGTTCGCCGTCAGCGGCTCGTGAACGGGCCGTCGCCGGAGAAGACGAGGCCGGCGAAGCGTTCGCCCATGCGCCGGTGGGTGGCGGCGTCCGGGTGGACCTCGTCGGGCAGCGGGAGTTCGGCGTAGTCGGCGGCGCCGTAGAGTTCCCGGCCGTCGAGGTGGTGCAGGTTCGGGTCGTCGTCGGCCCGCTGGGCCACGATCCGGGCCAGTTCGTCGCGGATGACGTTGAGGGTCAGCTTGCCCTGGGCGCGTTCGGCCGGGACGCCGGCCGCCCGGAACCGCAGCCGTCCGGAGCTGAGTTCGTCCAGGTCCGGCATGGTCGGCCCCGGGGTGTCCTCGTGGATGGCGCAGTAGACGGGGGAGACGACCAGCAGTGGTGTGGTGGGGTGGCCCTCCCGGATGGTGTCCAGGAAGCCGTGGACGGCCGGGGTGAAGGCACGCAGCCGCATCAGGTCGTTGTTGACCAGGTTGATGCCGATCTTGACGCTGATCAGATCGGCCGGGGTGTCGCGCATCGTGCGGGCGGTGAACGGGTCGAGCAGGGCGCTGCCGCCGAACCCGAGGTTGACCAGTTCCACACCGCCGAGGGAGGCGGCGAGCGCGGGCCAGGTGGTGGTGGGGCTGGCGGCGTCGGAGCCGTGGCTGATCGAACTGCCGTGGTGCAGCCAGACCTTGCGGCCCCGGTCGTCGGCGGGCTCGACGGGGGCGTCGGTGCGCAGCGCGACGAGTTCGGTGGTCTCGTTGTGCGGCAGCCAGATCTCGACGTCCTTGGCGTGGTCGGGCAGACCGCCGAAGCGCAGGGTGCCGACCGGGCCGGCCTCGGTGGTGAAGGTGCCCTTGGTCATGTCGATGGTCAGGACGTTGCCGCCGGTCACACTGGCCTGGCCGGCCAGGCGGCCGTCGACGATCAGGTCGTAGCGGCCGTCCGGGCGGGGCGGCATGCCGGGGTAGACCCGCTTGGTGGGCAGCGTGTCCAGCTCCACGGTGGTGGCCCGGGTGCGGAAGGCCAGCCGTACACCGGAGGGCTGGGACTCCGCCATGGCGAGCTGGCCGTCGGTGCACTGCGCGCGGGCCCAGGCGGGCAGCCGGTGCGGGAGCACACCGTGCGTGGTGGGTTCCAGCTCGATGGCGCCGCGCAGAAGGCTTTCGGTGATGGGTGTGGTGATCCAGTCGGTGCCGGCGTTCATGGTGATCGCCTCTCGGTCGAGGTGCGGGGGAGGGGGAGGGGTACGGGTCGGTCAGGACGGCGTGGGCCAGTTGCGCAGCAGGGCGTCGAGGGCGTCGAGGACGCGTTCCCAGGTCGCTTGCGAGTCGGGGGCGCTGTGGCTGAAGCCGCCGCCCAGCTCCAGGCTCACGTAGCCGTGGAAGACGCTGCCCAGCAGGCGTACGGCGTGGGTCTGGTCGGGCTCGGTCAGGTCGTAGCCGCGCAGGATCGCCCGGGTCATCTGCGCGTGCCGGACGCCGGCGCTGGCCGCCGCCGCCTCGGGGTCGAGCCTGAACTGGGCCGCGGCGTAGCGGCCGGGGTGCTCCCGGGCGTAGTCGCGGTAGACGTCGGCGAAGGCGGCCAGGGCGTCCTTGCCGGCCCGTCCCGCCAGCGCGTCGGCGGCCCGGTCGGCGAGTTCCTCCAGGGCGAGCAGGGCGATCCGGGTCTTCAGGTCGTGCGAGTTCTTCACGTGCGAGTACAGGCTCGCGACCTTCACGTCGAACCGTCGGGCCAGCGCCGAGACGGTCACCTGGTCGAACCCGACCTCGTCCGCCAGCTCCGCCCCGGCCCGGACCAGACGTTCCGTGGTCAGTCCTACGCGTGCCATCGGCTTCCTCCTCTGTGCCATAAACGATTATGCACTTGCCTAAAGCCTTTAGGCAAATTAGGCTGCCCTTATGGAACCGCTGACCGAACAAGAGATCCGCGCCTCCTTCGTGAACTGCACCAAGGGCGAGGCCAAGCGCCTGGCCGTCCCGCGCGACCTCGCGGAGCGGCCCTGGGCCGACCTCGACTACCTGGGCTGGCGCGACCCCCAGGCACCCGACCGCGCCTACCTGGTCACCATGGTCGACGGCCGCCCGCGCGGCCTCGCCCTGCGCTGCCCCGCCGCCGCCTCCTGGCAGACGCGGCGCAGCATGTGCTCGATCTGCCTGACCACCCGCGACGGCGGCGTCTCACTGATGGTCGCCCCGAAAGCTGGCAAGGCCGGCAAACAGGGCGACTCCGTGGGCGCCTACATCTGCGACGACCTCTCCTGCTCGCTCTACGTACGAGGCAGGAAGGAAAGCGGCTCGGGCATCCGCCTGCACGAGACGCTCACGGTGGAGGAGAAGGTCGGCCGGACGGTGGCCAACGTCACCGCGTTCGTCGCGCGGGTGAGTGTCTGACGGGGTGTCAATTCGCTTCGGTGTAGCGGTCGTCGATGGCGGCGAGGCTCACCTGCGGCTGCGCGGCGCGCTGCTCGGCAGGGAACCCGTCCTCAACCGGACCGGAGGTGCCGGCACCGGGGCGCAGAGGCCCTCGAAACCGTCTGTTATCGTCCGGGCGTGATCAACGGGGGGACGAAGGCGGCTCAGCGGGTGCTGCGGCTCGGCCGCCGGACCACCGCGCTGGGGGCGGCCTACCTGGCCGTCGTGGCCGCGGTGCTGGTGCTGGAGGCGCTGCTCGGACTGCGCTACCTGATCGTCAGCTTCATGGCCGCGGGGCTGCTCACCCTGATCGCCGGCGGACCGCTGGCGGTACGCGTCAACAACACCGCGGCCGAACTCGCCGAGGAGTCGGGGGTCGCCGCCCGCACCGAAGCGTGGTTCCCGGTGACCTTCCTGTGCGGGCTGATCGCGGTCGGCGGGCTGGGCGGGGTCGTCAGCCAGGTGCGGGACGACATCGTGCTGCGCACCCGGACCTCCGCGGTGATCGACGAGTGCCGGGGCGGCTCCGCCAAGGGCGGCACCTGCTCGTACCACTGGACCGTCGGCGGCCGTACGTACGACGCCGACAACGGCCGCGTCAAGGGGCTGCCGCGGGGCGCCGAGGTCGCCGTGCGCTACGACCCGGGCGACCCCTCCTACGTGCTGCCCGCCTCCGGCGGCACCGTGCCGGAATGGCTCGTCGGCGGCGGCGCGCTGCTCTTCGGCGCCGTCGGCGTGGTGAGCGGCGCCATCGGCGAGGGCCGCGCCCACCGTGCGTACTTCGCCCAGGTCAGAGCGGTGGCGGCGGGAGAGGGCTGAGCCGTCACCGGGTCCACCGGGTACGGACGTCAGCCGTCCGCCGGGCGGGCGCGTACGTGGATGCGTTCGCCCTGCGCCCCGTAGAGCGCGAGCCATTCCACGGGGTGCTCCCCGGCGTTGGCGATGCCGTGGGGGAGGCGGGTGTCGAACTCCGCGGCCTCCCCGGCGGTGAGCACCAGATCGCGGTCGCCGAGGGAGAGCAGCAGGCGGCCGGAGAGGACGTAGATCCACTCGTAGCCCTCGTGCGTGTTCTGCGCGGGGCGCCCCGTGCGCGGGGTCCGCGCGGCGGGCAGCACCTGCTTGTAGGCGTGTATCCCGCCGAGGTAACGGGTCAGCGGGATCCAGGTCTGGCCGTGCCGGGTGAACGGCCGGGGGTGGACGCGGGGGTCGCCGGTCTGCGTGCCGACCAGTTCGTCCAGGGGCACCTCGTACGCCGTGGCGAGCGGCAGCAGATGCCGCAGCGTCGGCTCCCGGCGCCCCGACTCCAGCCGCGACAGGGTGCTCACCGAGATCCCGGTGACCGCGCTGAGCCGGGTCAGGGTGAGCCCGCGTGCCTGCCGCAGAGCACGCAGCCGAGGTCCCAGTCCGGTCAGGACGTCTGCCAGGTGATCGTCGTCAGCCACGGTCCCATTTGCTGTTATGGCAAGGAGGTTTGTCAAGAACGGAAGGGCGGGCGCACGCTGCGGTCAGAAGGAGGAAGCCTTATGAACGAGAACACGGCACGGTACGACGTGGTGGTGATCGGTGGCGGCGCGGCCGGTCTGAGCGGTGCGCTGATCCTGGCCCGGGCGCGACGGTCGGTGCTGGTCGTCGACGGCGGCGAACCGCGCAACGCCCCGGCGGACGGGGTCCACGGCTACCTCGGCTCGGAGGGCCGGCCGCCGGTCGAGCTGCTGGCCGCCGGACGGGACGAGGTGCGGTCCTACGGCGGCCGGATCCGCTCCGGCCGGGTCACCGACGTGGAACGGGACGGCACCGGCTTCGCCGTCCGCCTCGCCGACGGCGGCACCGCGCACGGCAGGCGGCTGCTGGTGGCCACCGGCCTGGTGGACGAGGTCCCCGAGGTCCCCGGCCTCGCCGCGCTGTGGGGCAAGGACGTCCTGCACTGCCCCTACTGCCATGGCTGGGAGGTACGCGACCAGCCGATCGGCGTCCTGAACACCGGACCCATGGCGGTGCACCAGGCGCTGATGTGGCGGCAGTGGAGCGACGACGTCACCCTCTTCCTGCACACCGCGCCGGAGCCGGACGAGGAGGAGTACGAGCAACTGGCCGCCCGTGGCATCGCGGTGGTCGACGGCGAGGTCACCGCGGTGGAACAGGACGGCGGGCGGCTGGCCGGACTACGGCTGGCCGACGGCACCCTCGTGCGCCGCCGCGCCCTCGCCGTCGCCTCGCGCCTCACCGCCCGGGTGGACTTCCTGGCCGGCCTCGGCCTGAAGCCGGTCGCCCAGGAGGTGGCCGGCACCGTGATCGGCACCTACCTCGCGGCCGACCCCACCGGCGCCACCGAGGTGCCCGGGGTGTGGGTGGCCGGCAACGCCACCAACCTGATGGAACAGGTCATCGGCTCCGCCGCCGCCGGGGTCCGGGCCGCCGCCGCCGTCAACGCCGACCTGATCGCCGAGGAGACCCGCCGCGCCGTCACCGCCCGGCGGGCCCCCGGTGCCTTCTCGGCGCGGGCCGAACGCGACGTGTCCGAACAGGTCCTCGGCGACCGCCGTCACGGAATCTGACACAACATCAGGCGAAGGGGCCGCCGGCGACCTGGCCGCCGCCGTCGTGCAGGGCCTCGGCCATCGGCGAGGCGCCCTCGGCCACGTAGGACCGGATGGACGCCAGGTACTCGTCGCGGCCCACGCGTCCGTCCCCGTCGGTGTCCAGCGCGTCGAACGCCTTCGCCGCGTTGCCGGCGTCGTTCCCGAGCACCGAACGCAGCCGCGTGAACTCCGCCCGCGCCAGCGCCCCGTCCGCGTCGGCGTCGGCCAGGTCGAACAACGCCCCCAACGCCTGCCGGCAGACCCCGTCGAACACCTCACCCCCCGCCCACGTCGCGTACTCCTCGAACGTCACCCTGCCGTCGCCGTCCGCGTCCATCGAGGCATACACCCGCTCATGGGCCACCCGCGCCGCCCGCACCAGGGGATCGTCCCCGTCCCGTCCCAGCGCCCTCGCCGCCCGCTCCGGCCGGGCCAGATACTCCCGCCGCGAGATGACGCCGTCACCGTCGGTGTCCAGCATGGTGAAGATGTGCCGCTTCGCCGTGAGGGTGTCCATGGATGCGCCTTTCCGTGTCGTTCCGCTACCCGCCGGATCGTCCCAACCGCTCGCCCCGCGGAGGGCCGACAGGCCGGTGCGCCCCACGAAAGAGTGAGTACGCATGCGGTGACAGCCGCCCCGCGGCGGGTGCCCGGCGCCGGGCGCGAAACCGACGTGACCTGGCGGTCACCGACCCGGGCGAGGAACCGTCCGGAAGGTCCGCGCGCCGGACGGTCGGCGCCTCCCTGCCTACGACGCGACCGGGTGAGGACGCGTTCTCCCGCCCCGGAACGCATTCGAGCCGTGGCTTTCCGTCCGGAACGGGTACCCGAAGGCCATGACCCAGCCGAACCCTGATCCCGATCCGCGGACCGCGCCCGGTCTGGAGCCGGGTGGTGGTGTGCCGCCGGGGGAGACGCCCCCGGCGGAGAGCAGCATGCCCGGCGCCGGCCCCCGCGAGACGCACAACCCGACGAAGGGCTGGGGCAAACTCCCCATGACCCTGATCCTGATCGCGGTCGCCCTCTTCGCCGCGTTCTTCCTGGCCTTCGCCGTCTTCGTCTGACCCGGCGGGCCCGCGCAGCCGCCGCGTCCGCCCGGTGGGGCGCGGCGCCGGTGGAGGGTGCGCCGCGTCTAGCGCGGGTCCAGCACGGCCCGGATCACGTGCCGGGCGTTGCGGGCCATCGCCGGGTTCCTGTCACGGTGGTAGGGGAGTGATATCAGGGCCTGGGAGAGCGTCCGTGCCCGGCCGCGGTTCCAGGTGGCGTCGTCCACGTCGAGCGCCGCGCGGAAGACGTCGCGCGCGTCGGCCGGGAGGAGGTTCCAGGCGGGGAAGAGGTCGCAGGCCGGGTCGCCGACGCCCAGGCAGCCGAAGTCGATCACCGCGGTCAGCCGGCCGCCGTCCACCAGCAGGTTGCCCGGCATGAGATCGGCGTGCAGCCACACCGGCGGCCCCGACCACCCCGGCTCGCGCAGCGCGTCCTCCCACACGGCGGTCACGGCGTCGCAGTCGATCCCCTCCTCCGGGATGCCGCGCAGCGCCTCGATCGCCGAACGGGTCGACGCGTCGAGGGAGTCCAGCGGACCGCCACGGTGGGCGTCGGGCGCTCCCGGCAGGGAAACGCCGCGCATCGCGGTCACGAAGCGGGCCAACTCCCGTGCCAGGGCCATCGGTTGGCGTACCGCGCCTTCCCTCGGGTTGTCTCCCGCGAGCCACCGGTACACCGACCACGGCCACGGATACCCCTCGGCCGGCTCCCCGGCGGCGAGCACCTCCGGCACCGCCGTGGGCAGCAGGGGCGCGAGTCGCGGCAGCCACTCCCGCTCCCGGACGACGTCCTCCACCCCGCCCGCCACCAACGGCAGCCGTACGACCATGTCGTCACCGAGCCGGTACATCGCGTTGACCGTGCCGCCGGACGCGACCCGCGCCACCGGCAAGTCGGCCCACCGCGGAAACCGCCCGGCGACCAGCCGCCGCACCAGGCCCTCGTCGACGAGGCGCGGGCCGGGATCCGTCTGCTCGGTGGTCACGGCTCCCATCCCACCGCCGTCGGGGAAAGGGCGTCAAACGGTTATCGCGTCCCGCGTGACGACCGTCGGCCGGCGCCGGATCCGCTGCGGGCCCAATTCCGTTGTCGCCGTCGGCCGCTCCCCCCTACGCTGGCGTGCAACGCGTCGACGGAGCCGAGTATCCCCGGATCCGCGCGGGTCGAGAGAGCTGCTGGCAGCTGTGAAGGCAGTCCCGCGTACCGGGGTGAAGACCCTCCCGAGTGCGGGGAGGAACGGCCCGTGGGCCCCATGCCCCGCCGGCCGGCCCCCGTCATCGGGCCCGAACGAGGCCGTTGCCGAAGGCGGCGGCGAAGGTGCGGTGGCACAGCGAGTCACCCTTCTCGCCCGCACCCCCAAGGGATCACCACGACGCCCCTGGAGGGCCGCGATGATCCGTCCTGCCACCCGTGTACTCGCCGCCGAGCTGGCGGCCCACGTCGGTGAGACCGTCGAAGTCTGCGGCTGGCTGCACCGCCGCCGTGAGCTGAAGAACGTCACCTTCCTCGTCCTGCGCGACCGTTCCGGACTCGGCCAGATCGTGGCGTCCGGGGCGGACGGCGGCCTCCCCGAGGAGACCGTGCTGCGGGTGCGCGGCACGGTGACCGCCAACCCGCAGGCGCCCGGCGGGGTCGAGCTGACCTCACCGGTGGTCGAGCCGCTGTCCGGCCCGGCGCAGGCACCGCCGTTCGGGCTGCACCGGCCCACCGTGCCCGCCGCCCTGCCCACCGTCCTGGACCACGCCCCGGTCACCCTGCGGCACCCGCGGTTGCGGGCTCCGCACCAGATCTCCGCCGCCTCCGTGGCGGGCTTCCGTGCGGCCCTGGACGCCCAGGGGTTCACCGAGATCCACACCCCGAAGGTGGTCTCCTCGGCGACCGAGTCCGGGGCCGATGTCTTCACCGTCGACTGGTTCGGCCGCCCCGCCCACCTCGCCCAGTCCCCGCAGTTCTTCAAGCAGACCATGGTCGGTGTCTTCGAGCGGGTCTACGAGACCGGGCCGGTCTTCCGCGCCGAACCCCACGACACCGCACGCCACTTGGCGCAGTACACCAGTCTCGACGCCGAACTGGGCTTCATCGGCGTCCACCACGACGTGATGGCCGTGGTGCGGGAGGTCGTCGCGGCGATGACGGAGGAGGTCGCCCGCCGGGCCGGCGAGGCCGTCCGACTGCTTCAGGCCACGCTGCCCGAGGTGCCGGCCGAGATCCCGCACGTCCACTTCGCCGACGCGATGGCCCTGCTCGGCGCGGACGAGCCCGACCTCGCCACGGCGCACGAGCGGGCGTTGAGCGAGTGGGCGCTGCGTGAACACGGCAGCGAGTTCCTGTTCGTCACCGGCTACCCGATGGCCAAGCGCCCTTCTACACCCACCCCGAACCGGGCCGCCCGGCCCACTCCAACAGCTTCGACCTGCTCTTCCGCGGGCTGGAACTGGTCACCGGCGGCCAGCGGCTGCACCGTTACGAGGACTACGTGGCCGCGCTTGCCGCGCGCGGCGAGGCCACCGAGCCGTACGCCGGCTACCTGTCCGCCTTCCGGCACGGGATGCCGCCGCACGGTGGCTTCGCCCTCGGCCTCGAACGGTGGACCGCCCGCCTGGTGCGTGCGGACAACATCCGCCGCACCGCGCTCTTCCCGCGTGACCTGCACCGGCTGACCCCTTGAGTGAGGGCTTGGGCAGCCTGTGGTGTTTCGTCGCCCCCCGGCCCCCGCCGACGACTCAACGGACCCGCACCGTCCCGGTCCGAGGTGGTAGGACTGGGGCATGGACACCGAGCCCCTGGCGCCGACCGAGTCCCTGTCCTCGACCGACCTCCTGCTCGCCGAGCGGGCCTGCGAGCGGCTGATCCTCGAGCTCGTCCGCAGGCTCGACCTGGGTGACCCGGCCACCGTGGCGGACCTGTTCACGCCGGACGGTGTGTGGCAGTGGCCCGAGGGCGGTCGGCGGGTGGCGGGGCGGGAGGCGTTGCGCGACTACTTCGGCTCCCGCCCCGCCGACCGGCTGTCGCGCCGGATGTGCACCAACCTCCTGGTCACCGTCACCTCCGCGACGACGGCGGTGGCGACCACCTACTTCACCACCTACCGCGTCGACGGCCACACCTCCGGCATGCTGCCGCCCCGTCTTCCCGCCAACGTCGGGCACTACGAGGACGTCTTCCGCGTGGTCGACGGCGAGTGGCTGCTCGCCTCCCGCACGCTGGTGCTGGCGTTCGGTGGGCCGACGGAGCGGGTCGGGGCGTCCGGAGGGGCGTGAGTCCGGCACGGGGCGAGGGGGTCAGCGGGGCAGGGCGGTGGTCACGGTGCGGCGGATCTCGGTGAGGTCGACGTTCTCGACGGCGGCGGCGTCGCCGGGGGTGGCGGTGAGGGCGGGGTCGACGCCGAGGAGGGTGCGGAAGAGCTTGGGCAGGACGGTGCGGGCGAGGAGGTCCTCGGCGAGCGCGGTGGCGTCCGGGCCGGCCAGGGGGGAGTGGTCGGCCAGGTATGTGGTGAGCCGTTCGTGGGTGGTGGCGAAGACGGCGTCGAAGTAGGCGGTGGAGCTGCCCGGCAGGCGTTCGGCCTCGGCGATGGCCAGCCGGCAGGTGCGTACCTGCGCCTCCCAGGTCATCAGCTCCAGGAACCGCCCGCAGAAGAGCGTCACCGCCTCGGCGGGGTCCTCGGCGTAGGCGTCCGGGGTACGCAGCTTGCCCAGGTACAGCTCGCGGATGAGGTCGAGCACCGCGAGGAAGAGTTTCTCCTTGCTCTCGAAGTGCGCGTACAGCGACCGCTTGGAGGTCTCGGCGCGGGAGGCGACGGTGTCCATCGAGGCCCGCTCGTAGCCGGTCTCCAGGAAGACGTCCTTGGCCACGAACAGGATGTGGCGGCGCAGTTCCGCACCGCGCCGCTGTTCGCCCCGCCGCCGCGGCTCGCTTGCTCGGCTCATCGACTTGTGTCCCCAAAAAGTAAACGGTACGGTCTAGTTTACCTAGCTCGATCATCCGCCCCCAGTCTGCTGGAGAGATGCCGTGATCGTCATCACCGCTCCCACCGGGAACATCGGCCGCCAGGTCCTCACCCGGCTCCTCGCCGCCGGCGAGTCCGTCCGCGTCATCGCGCGCGACCCGGCCCGGCTCGACGCCGCCGTCCGCGACCGGGCCGAGGTGGTCCAGGGCTCGCACGGCGACGCCCGGGTCGTCTCCCGTGCCTTCGACGGCGCCGACGCCGTGTTCTGGCTGCTGCCCGCCGACCGTCGCGCCGCCGGCGCCGAGGAGGCGTACGTCGGCTTCACCCGCCCCGCGGCCGAGGCGATGCGCGCCACGGGCGTCAAACGCGTCGTCGGTGTGAGCACCCTGGGCCGCGGCACCCCGTACGCCGGGCGGGCCGGGCACGTGACCGCCTCGCTCGCCATGGACGACCTGATCGCGAGCACCGGGGTGGCGTTCCGGGCGCTGTGCCTGCCCGGGTTCATGGAGAACATGCTGCGGCAGGCCGGGGCGATCAGGGAACAGGGTGCCTTCTTCGACGTCACCGCGCCCGATCTGCCGTCGCCGGTCGTCGCCACCCGCGACATCGCCGACGTCGCCGCCCGCCTGCTGCTGGACACCTCGTGGAGCGGTCAGGAGGAGGTCCCGGTGCTCGGACCGGAGGACCTGTCCAACGACGACATGGCCGCCGTCGTCTCCGAGGTGCTGGGCACCCCGGTGCGCTACCGCCGGATCCCCGGCCAAGCGCTGCGGGACCGGCTCACCGGCGCCGGGTTCTCCGACGCCATGGCCCAGGCCATGCTCGACATGATGGCCGCCAAGGACGACGGCTACGACCGCGGCGCCACCCGGACGCTGCCGAACGCGGTGACCGGCCCGACCACCTTCCGGCAGTGGTGCGAGGACACCCTCAAGCCCGCGGTGGCCGCCATCTGACGCAACGTCAGATGGCCGACCCCGGCTCCGTACGGGTGCCGCTGCTGCGACTAGGGTGCAACAAAGCCGTACGACCTCGCGGGAGCAGACAGATGACCGTGTACTTCATCGGCGCCGGACCCGGCGCCGCCGACCTGATCACGGTGCGCGGTGCCCGTACGCTCGCCGCCTGCCGGGTCTGCCTGTACGCGGGGAGCCTGGTGCCGCGCGAGCTGCTGGCCGAATGCCCGCCGGACGCACGCCTGGTGGACACCGCGCGCCTCGATCTGGACCAGATCACCGCCGAGTTGGTCCGCGCGCACCAGGAGGGGCACGACGTGGCGCGGCTGCACTCCGGGGACCCGTCGGTGTTCAGCGCGGTGGCCGAGCAGATGCGGCGGCTGGACGCGGCGGGGGTGCCGTACGAGGTGGTCCCCGGGGTCCCCGCGTTCGCCGCCGCGGCTGCCGCGCTGAAGCGGGAGCTGACCGTGCCGACCGTCGGCCAGACGGTGATCCTCACCCGCGTCGCCCAGCGCGCCACCGCCATGCCCGACGGCGAGGACCTGGCCACCCTCGGCCGCGGCGGCGCGCTGATCGTGCTCCACCTGGCGGCCCGGTACGTCGACCGCGTGGTCGGCGAACTGCTGCCGCACTACGGCGCCGACTGCCCCGCCGCCGTCGTGGCCTACGCCTCCCGCCCGGACGAACTGGTCATCCGGGGCACGCTGGCGGAGATCGCCGGGAAGGTGAAGGAGGCCGGGGTGGTGCGCACCGCCGTGATCATGGTGGGACGCACGCTCGGCGCCGAGCACTTCCGCGACAGCCACCTGTACTCGCCGGAACGCGAACGCCACCCGCACTGACCGCCGTTCAGGCCACCGCGCTGCGGCCCACCACGGTCCCCGCCCGGTCGATGCAGATCACGTCCACCGCGACCGGCGCCCCGCGCAGCACCGCCAGCGCCTGGTCGCGGGCGGCCGTGGCGACCAGATCACCCAGCGGCACCCCGGCCACCAGACACGACTGGAGCGCGGCCAGGCCCGTGTTGGCGGCGGCCACCTCGGCGGCCAGCGCCTCGTCCGCGCCGCCGCGGCGGGCCACCTCGGCGAGGAAGCCCTTGTCGACCTGGGAACGCCCGGAGTGCAGATCCAGATGGCCGGCGGCGAGTTTCGACAACTTGGCGAAGCCGCCGCAGATCGTCAGCCGCTCCACCGGATGCCGGCGGACGTACTTGAGCACCGCGCCCGCGAAGTCCCCCATGTCCAGCAGGGCGTCCTCGGGGAGCGCGTACTCGGCGACCACGGTCTTCTCGGAGGTCGACCCGGTGCACCCGGCGACATGGGTGCGCCCGGCCGCCCGGGCCACGTCGACACCGCGCCGGATCGAGTCGATCCACGCCGAGCACGAGTACGGCACGACGACGCCGGTGGTGCCCAGGATCGACAGGCCGCCCAGGATGCCCAGCCGCGGGTTCCAGGTGGAGCGGGCGATCTCCTCGCCGTGGTCGACGGAGACGGTGATCTCGACGTCCCCGGTGCCGCCGTGCGCCTCGGCGACGCGGGCGACGTGCTCGCGCATCATCCGGCGCGGCACCGGGTTGACCGCGGGCTCGCCGACCGGCAGCGGCAGCCCGGGACGGGTGACGGTGCCCACCCCCGGGCCCGCCCGGAAGACCACACCGGATCCGGCCGGCAACCGCCGTACCGTGGCCCGCACCAGCGCGCCGTGGGTGACGTCCGGGTCGTCCCCCGCGTCCTTCACGATCCCCGCCATCGCGTACCCGCCGGTCAGCTCCTCCGCCGCCAGCGCGAACGACGGCGTCTGCCCCTTCGGCAGCGTCACCGTCACCGGGTCGGGGAAGGCCCCGGTCAGCAAGGCGGTGTACGCGGCCGTGGTGGCCGCCGTCGCACAGGCACCGGTGGTCCAGCCGGGCCGCAGCCCGGTGTGCTTGAGTTGGGCACCGCGGCCCCCGGTGGGCTCGCCGGCCCCTCGCACGTCATTGCTCATGAACGGACCCGGACCTCCATGCACGTACTGATACTGGGCGGAACCACGGAAGCCCGGCGGCTGGCCGAGGTGCTGGACGCCGTCCCCGGCCGGCGGGTGACCAGTTCGCTCGCCGGGCGGGTCGCCAGCCCCCGGATGCCCCCGGGCGAGGTGCGCGTCGGCGGCTTCGGCGGGGCCGAGGGGCTCGCCGGGTGGCTGCGCGACCACGCCGTCGACGTGCTCATCGACGCCACCCACCCCTTCGCCGGGACGATCAGTTTCCACGCGGCGCGGGCCGCCGCCACCGCCCATGTTCCCCTGCTCGCCCTGCGCCGCCCCGGCTGGGTCCCCGTCGAGGGCGACCGGTGGCACGAGGCCGCCTCGCTGGAGGAGGCGGCCCGGCTGCTGCCGGACCTCGGCCGGCGGGTCTTCCTCACCACCGGACGGATGGGTCTGGCCACCTTCGCGGCCCTGGACGACCTGTGGTTCCTGGTGCGTTCGGTGGACCCGCCGCAGGCCCCGCACCCGGCGCGGATGGACGTCGTCCTCGACCGCGGCCCGTTCACCCTCGACGGGGAACGCGAACTGCTGCGCCGCCACCGCGTGGAGGTGCTGGTGACCAAGGACAGCGGGGGAGCGGCGACCGCGCCGAAGCTGACCGCCGCCCGGGAGGCCGGGATTCCGGTGGTGGTGGTCCGCCGCCCGCCGGTCCCCGAGGGGGTGCCGGTGGTGTCCGGCCCCGAGGAGGCGGCCCGCTGGATCGGCGAGCGCGCCGCCCGGCAGGACGGCTGAGCCCCCGGGCGGCGCCGCCCGCGCTCACCCCGTCGGGTACCGGCGCGGGGTCCAGACGACCTCCTCGCCGTCCCCCCGCCGCACGGTGCGGGTCTGCGAGGAGCCGACCAGCAGGATGGTGCGCATGTCGACCTCGGCCGGGTCCAGCTCGGCCAGGCGCACGATCCGCACCCGCTCGCCGGGGCCGCCCACGTCACGCGCGACCACCACCGGGGTGGTCGGCGCCCGGTGCTCCAGCAGCACCTCCCGGGCCTTGCCCACCTGCCAGGTACGGCTGCGGGAGCCGGGGTTGTACAACGCGAGGACCAGGTCGGCCGAGGCCGCGGCACGCAGCCGGCCGGCGATGACCTCCCAGGGCTTGAGCCGGTCGGACAGCGAGACGACGGCGTAGTCGTGGCCGAGCGGGGCGCCGGCCCGGGCGGCTGCCGCGTTGGCCGCGGTGACCCCCGGCAGCACCCGTACCGGGACGTCCAGGTACTCCGGGCGGGAGGCGGCCTCCAGCACGGCGGTGGCCATCGCGAAGACCCCCGGGTCGCCGCCGGAGACGACGGCGACGCGACGGCCGCGCCGGGCCAGGTCGAGGGCGAACTCGGCGCGTTCGGACTCCACCCGGTTGTCCGAGCCGTGCCGGTGCTGACCGGGACGCTCCGGCACCCGGTCCAGATACGTGGTGTACCCCACGAGGTCGTCGGCGGCGGCCAGGGCGGCACGGGTCTGCGGGGTCAGCCACTGCGGCCCGGCCGGGCCGGTGCCGACCACGACCACCTCGCCGGGCCCGTCCGGCGCGGGCCGTCCGGCGCCGGCCCGGCCGGGCACCACCGCCACCGAGAAGTAGGGCACCGACTCCTCGGCCACGTCGGCCAGTTGGGCCAGCCGCTCCCCGGCCATGGTGGCCCGCTCGACGTACCGGGCCTCGGCCAGCCGTCCCGAACCGGCCAGCGCCGCGCGGACCTTGGGGAAGGTGCGCCCCAGCTTCATCACCACGGCGGCGTCCGTGGCGGCGAGCCGGGCGGTCAGCTCCTCCTCGGGCAGCGTGCCCGGCAGCACGGTCAGCACCTCCTCGCCCTCGGCGAGCGGGGTGCCCAGCCGCGCCGCGGCGGCGGAGACCGAGGTGACACCGGGGACGACCTCGGTGGGGTAGCGGTCGGCGAGCCGCTTGTGCATGTGCATGTACGAGCCGTAGAAGAGCGGATCGCCCTCGGCGAGGACGGCGACGGTACGCCCCGCGTCCAGATGCGCGGCCAGCCGGGCCGCCGCCTGGGCGTAGAACTCCTCCATCGCGCCCCGGTAGCCGCCCGGGTGGTCGGTGGTCTCCGTGGTCACCGGGTAGACCAGCGGCTCCTCGACGTGGTCGGCGCGGATGTGCCGGGCGGCGATGGACCGGGCTATGGAACGGCCGTGGCGGGCGCTGTGGTAGGCGATCACGTCGGCCTCGGCGATCACCTCGACCGCCCGGACGGTCATCAGGGACGGGTCACCCGGGCCGAGCCCGACCCCGTACAGCTTGGCGCTCACTCTTCCTCACTCGCGATCGCGTTGAGCGCGGCGGCGGCGAGGGCGCTGCCGCCCCGGCGGCCCCGGACGACGAGGTGGTCCACCCCGGACGGGTGGGCGGCCAGGGCGTCCTTGGACTCGGCGGCGCCGACGAAGCCGACCGGCACGCCGATGACGGCGGCGGGCCGGGGGGCGCCCTCCTCGACCATCTCCAGCAGGCGGAAGAGCGCGGTGGGCGCGTTGCCCACGGCGACCACGGCACCCTCCAGCCGGTCCCGCCACAGCTCCAGCGCGGCGGCGGTCCGCGTGGTGCCGAGCTTCGCCGCCAGTTCCGGGACGGCCGGGTCGGAGAGCGTGCAGAGCACGTCGTTGCCGGCGGGCAGCCGCTTGCGGGTCACGCCGCTGGCCACCATCTGGACGTCGCACAGGATCGGCGCGCCGGAACGCAGCGCCGCGCGGGCCCGGGCGACCACGGCGGGGGTGTACGCCAGGTCGCCGACGAGGTCGGTCATCCCGCAGGCGTGGATCATCCGCACGGCGACCTGGGCGACGTCGGCGGGCAGCCCCGCCAGATCGGCTTCCGCGCGGATGGTGGCGAACGACCGGCGGTAGATGGCCGCGCCGTCCTTCTCGTAGTCGTAGCGGGACACGGTATTCTTCTCGCTGCTCTCGTCGGGGATACGGCTCATGAGGTGATCGCCGCCAGGACGGTGGCGAGTCGGGAGGGGTGGTCCACGGTGGCGGTGCGCGGCGCCCGGCCGGAGGCGGTGACGCTCACCCGGTAGCCGCCGTCCTCGGCGGCCACCACGTCGATCCGGTCGCCCACGGGGTGACCGCAGCGGCGTTCGCACCCGGACCAGTACAGGGGGAGGCCCGGGAGTCCGGCCGCGTCCAGGGCCGCGGCGGCGTCCGTCCGCACGTCCGCCCGTGACCTGGCGCAGCCGGGGCGGCCGACGCAGGCGCCCACCCGCGGCCAGGGCGAGTCGGGGTCGGTGACCAGGCCGACGGCGCGCAGCCGGGCGAGCGCGTCGGCCGCCCGCTCGGGGGTGAGGCCCGGTGCGGGCAGGACGACGCCGCGCCAGGGGGTCAGCCGCAGCTCACCGCGGGCGGCCCGGGTCAGCTCCCGCCACTGCGCGGCGGACAGCCGGCCGAGCGGAACGTGGACCGACAAGGCGTCGCCGGTCACCCCGGGGAGCGGACCGCCGGTGCCGGTGGCCTCCGGTACGCCCGTCGCGTGGTTGATGCCGTCCGCCGTCAGACGGCGGCCGAGCGCGGCCGTCAACTCCTCGGCAGGCAACGCGAGTTCGGCCACCCGCCAGGCACGCGTCCCGCTCGCCCGCGCGGCGTCGAGGAAGACCTCGGCGGCCGTCAGCGTGGCCCGCGCCGCCTGCCCGCCGGGCACCCGCAGCGCCGTCCCGGACGCCCCGAGGCGCACCAGGGCGTCCCCGTCCGGAACCGCCCGCACCGTGACGTCGGCGCCGAGCCCGGCGACGTCCCCGCGCCCGTCGTCCAGCGCGAACAGGAAGCGCCCGGACAGCTCGCGGGCCGCTTCGCTCGCGCACAGCAGCGCGTCGAGGCCGGTGAGCCACGGCCGTACGTCCCGCAGCCCGTGCCCGTCGAGCCCGGACAGCGGCGAGGCGACGACGTTGCGCACCCGCTCGTGTCCCGGGGACGGCAGCAGCCCGGCGGCCTCCAGCAGCCCGGCCAGTTCGGCACCGCACCCGGCCGGCAGCCCGCGCAACTGCACGTTGCCGCGTGAGGTCAGATGCAGGTCGCCGTCGCCCAGCCGCAGTGCCGCCGACCCCAGCGCTTCGGCCTGACGGGTCGTCAGCACACCGCCGGGCAGCCGGACGCGGGCCAGCGCCCCGTCGTCCGCGGCGTGCAGCCGCAGCGCCCCCGGGCAGGCGTCACCGCGATCCCGCGAGACCGCCGCGGCCTGGGACGACGGAGGGGTGGAAGCCGTTGACATGGCCGCGAGCATACCGATGATCGCACCCGGTGTACTCCCCGCCATTCCTCGGTGCCCCTTACTATGCTCCTCGGTGGATCATCCGTTCCACCACCGCCACCATGGCGACCAGGGAGGAAGCCCGGTGCGAATCCGGCGCGGTCCCGCCACTGTGAGCCCGCCCCCCGGGGCCGGGTGAGCCAGGAACTCCCTTCCGCCGCGCACCACTTGGCGCGCGGCGGAGCCATCCGACACCGCCCGGGGCGCGGACCCCGAGGAAGGCCAGCGACCGCATGCAGCCGTCATCCGGGGAGCGCGACACGCACCCCCGCGTCCTGCTCCTGTCGACCTCCGACACCGACCTGCTCAGCGCCCGCGCGGCCGGCGGCCCGGTGCGCTACCGCTTCGCCAACCCGGCCCGGCTGCCCCTCGACGGCCTCCCGGACCTCCTCGACGGCGTCGCCCTGGTCGTGGTACGCCTCCTCGGCGGCGTCCGCGCCTGGCAGGACGGCCTCGACCTGCTGCTCGCCGACGGCCGCCCGGTCGTCGTCCTCACCGGCGAACAGGCCCCCGACGCCCAGCTGATGGCCGCCTCCACGGTCCCGGTCGGCATCGCCGCCGAGGCCCACGCCTACCTCGCCCACGGCGGCCCGGCCAACCTCGAACACCTCGCCCGGTTCCTCTCCGACACCGTCCTGCTCACCGGCCACGGCTTCGAACCCCCGGCGCCCGCGCCCACCTGGGGCCCGCTGGAACGCGTCGCGCGCGACGACGGCACCGGCCGCCCCGTCGTCGCCGTGCTCTACTACCGCGCCCACCACATGGCCGGCAACACCGCCTTCGTCCACGCCCTGTGCGACGCGATCGAGGACGCGGGCGGCACGCCCCTGCCGCTGTACGTCGCCTCGCTGCGGGCGCCGGAACCGGAGCTGATCGACGCGCTGCGGGCCGCCGACGCCGTCGTCACCACCGTCCTCGCCGCGGGCGGCACCCGGCCCGCCGACGCCTCCGCCGGGGGCGACGACGAGTCCTGGGACGCCGGCGCCCTGACCGCCCTCGACGTCCCGATCCTGCAAGCCCTCTGCCTGACCGGCTCGCGCGCCGACTGGGCCGCGGGCGACGAGGGGGTCTCCCCGCTGGACGCGGCCGGCCAGATCGCGGTGCCCGAGTTCGACGGCCGGCTGATCACCGTGGCGTTCTCCTTCAAGGAGATCGACGCCGACGGCCTCCCGGCGTACGTCGCCGACCCCGAACGCGCCGCCCGGGTGGCCGGGATCGCGGTACGCCACGCCCGGCTGCGCCACATCCCGCCCGCCGCCAAACGCGTCGCGCTGGTGCTCTCCGCCTACCCCACCAAGCACTCCCGCATCGGCAACGCGGTCGGCCTGGACACCCCCGCGAGCGCCGTCGCGCTGCTGCGCCGGCTGCGGGACGAGGGGTACGACTTCGGTACCGGCGCGGAGGTCCCCGGACTCGCCTCCGGCGATGGCGACGAACTGATCCGGGCGCTCATCGAGGCGGGCGGCCACGACCAGGACTGGCTCACCGAGGAACAACTCGCCCGCAACCCGGTGCGCATACCGGCCGCCGACTACCGCCGCTGGTTCGCCACCCTCCCGCCCGAACTGCGCTCCGCCGTCGAGGAACACTGGGGCCCGGCGCCCGGCGAGCTGTTCGTCGACCGCAGCCGCAACCCCGAGGGCGACATCGTGCTCGCCGCCCTCCGCCACGGCAACCTGCTCGTCCTCATCCAGCCGCCGCGCGGCTTCGGCGAGAACCCGATCGCCATCTACCACGACCCCGACCTCCCGCCCTCCCACCACTACCTGGCCGCCTACCGCTGGATCGCCGCCCCGCGCGACGAGGGCGGCTTCGGCGCCGACGCGGTGATCCACCTGGGCAAGCACGGCAACCTGGAGTGGCTGCCCGGCAAGAACGCCGGTCTGTCGGCCGCCTGCGCCCCGGACGCCGCCCTCGGCGACCTCCCGCTGATCTACCCCTTCCTGGTCAACGACCCCGGCGAGGGCACCCAGGCCAAACGCCGGGTGCACGCCACCCTCGTCGACCACCTGGTGCCGCCGATGGCCCGCGCCGAGTCCTACGGCGACATCGCCCGGCTGGAACAACTCCTCGACGAACACGCCCAGATCGCCGCCATGGACCCGGCGAAGCTCCCGGCGATCCGCGCCCGCATCTGGACGCTGATCCAGGCCGCCCGGCTCGACCACGACCTCGGCCTCGCCGACCGCCCCGACGACGACGGCTTCGACGACTTCCTGCTGCACGTCGACGGCTGGCTGTGCGAGGTCAAGGACGCCCAGATCCGCGACGGTCTGCACGTACTGGGCACCGCGCCGACCGGTGAGAGCCGGGTGAGCCTGGTGCTCGCCATCCTCCGCGCCCGCCAGATCTGGGGCGGCACCACCGCCCTGCCCGGGCTGCGCGAAGCCCTCGGCCTCGACGAGTCGGCCGCCACCCGCACCACGGCCGACGAGGCCGAGGCCCGGGCCCGCGCCCTCGTCCAGGCGATGGAGGACGCCGGCTGGGACCCGGCCGCGGTACCCACCGGCGAGGGCGAACAGGTCGCCCGCGTACTGGACTTCGCCGCCCGCGAGGTCGTCCCCCGGCTCGCCGGGACCACCGCCGAACTCGACCACAGCGTCCACGCGCTGGCCGGCGGATTCGTCCCGGCCGGCCCCTCCGGCTCACCCCTGCGCGGCCTGGTCAACACCCTGCCGACCGGCCGCAACTTCTACTCCGTCGACCCCAAGGCCGTCCCCTCCCGCCTCGCCTGGGAGACCGGCCAGGCGCTCGCCGACTCCCTCCTGGAGCGGTACCGCGCCGACCACGGCCACTGGCCGGAGACGGTGGGCCTGTCCCTGTGGGGCACCAGCGCCATGCGCACGGCCGGCGACGACGTGGCCGAGGCCCTGGCGCTGCTCGGCATCCGCCCGGTGTGGGACGACGCCTCCCGCCGGGTGACCGGCCTCGAACCCGTACCGTACGAGGAGTTGGGACGCCCCCGCGTCGACGTCACCCTGCGCGTCTCCGGCTTCTTCCGGGACGCCTTCCCGCACGCCATCGGCCTGCTGGACGACGCGGTACGGATGGCCGCGGCGCTGCACGAACCGGCCGAGGCCAACCACGTACGCGCCAACGTCCAGGCCGACCTCGCGGCGCACGGCGACGAACGCCGCGCCACCACCCGCATCTTCGGCTCCCGCCCCGGCACCTACGGCGCGGGGCTGCTCCAGCTCATCGACTCCCGCGACTGGCGCACCGACGCCGACCTCGCCGAGGTCTACACGGTCTGGGGCGGCTACGCCTACGGCCGCGGACTCGACGGCCGCCCGGCCCGCGAGGAGATGGAGACCGCCTACCGGCGCATCGCGGTCGCCGCCAAGAACACCGACACCCGCGAACACGACATCGCCGACTCCGACGACTACTTCCAGTACCACGGCGGCATGGTCGCCACCGTACGCGCCCTGCGCGGCACCGCCCCCGAGGCGTACATCGGCGACTCCACCCGCCCCGAGACCGTCCGCACCCGCACCCTCGTCGAGGAGACCTCCCGCGTCTTCCGGGCCCGCGTGGTCAACCCCAGGTGGATCGAAGCGATGCGCCGCCACGGCTACAAGGGCGCCTTCGAACTCGCCGCCACCGTGGACTACCTGTTCGGCTACGACGCCACCACCGGCGTGGTCGCCGACTGGATGTACGACCGGCTCACCGAGGCGTACGTGCTCGACCCGGCCAACCGCGCCTTCCTCCAGCAGGCCAACCCCTGGGCGCTGCACGGCATCGCCGAGCGGCTGCTGGAGGCCGAGTCGCGCGGGATGTGGGCCAAGCCCGACCCGGCGGTGCTCGCCGCGCTGCGGGAGGTGTACCTGGAGACCGAGGGCGACCTGGAAGCCGGCGAATGACCGGTGAGGGTGGCGGCGGGCCCGGCGCACACCGGCCGGACCCGCCACGGCCGGACGGCTACGCCCCGACCGGCGCCGGGCGCGGACCGGCCAGGCAGGCCGCGCCGATGGCCGCCGCGTGACCGGCCAGCCGGGTGCGCTCCAGGCGGATCGGCTGGGCGCTGACCGGCGGTTCGGCCTCCAGCGCCTGGCGGATCGCGGGGTGCAGCAGGTGCCAGGCGTGGGTGAGGCCGCCGCCGAGGACCACGGTGGTGACGTCGAGCAGGCCCGCGGTGATCAGGACGGCACGGGCGACGGCGGTTCCGGCGGCGTGGAAGACGGCCCGGGCGTCGGCGTCACCGTTCTCCGCCGCGGCGGCGATGTGCCGGGCGGTGGTGCGGTGTCCGGTACGCCGCGCGTAGTGGGTGGCGACGGCGCGGCCGGAGGCGAGGGTCTCCAGGTGGCCGCGTCCGCCGCAGGTGCACGGCAGGTCGCCGAAGCCGGGGATGTGGCCGATCTCCCCGGCCGCGCCGTGCGCCCCGTCGAGCAGGGTCCCGCCCAGGCACAGGGCGCCGCCGACACCGGTGCCGAGGGTGATGCCGAGCACGTCGCGCTCGCCCTGGACGGCGCCCTTGGCGACCTCGCCGCGCAGGAAGGCGTTGACGTCGTTGTCGAGGAACGCCGGTACGCCCAGTTCGGCCTCGATGGTGGCGGTGACCGGGAAGCCGGCCCAGTCGCGGAAGGAGTCGCTGGCCACCAGGACGCGGCCGGTCGCGGTGTCCACCACCCCGGCCGCGCCGACCCCCACGCCCGCCAGCCTGCGGGGCGACTGGCCGAGCAGCCGGCGCAGCGCGTCGAGGGCGGCGCGGATCATCGCCGGGCCGCCCTGGGCCGCCGGGGTGGGGATCTGGGTGTGCGCCACTACGGCCAGGTCGGGGGTGCACAGCACCACCTGCGTGGTGGTGCCGCCGATGTCGACGCCGGCGACGACCGTGGGGTGTGTCAGGGGTCGGGTCACGCGTCGGCTCCTGATCCGGCGGCCTGCCGTCGCAGGCGGCGTTGGCGTTGCAGAACGGGGTCGGGGACGGGGACGGCGGCCAGCAGCCGCCGGGTGTAGTCGGTCCGCGGACGCAGCAACGTCGTCCCGGTGGTGCCGTGTTCCTCCACGTGTCCGCCGCGCATGACGACGACGCGCTGGGCGAAGCGCTGCACCACGGCCAGGTCGTGCGAGACGAAGAGGCAGGCGAAACCGAGGTCCCGCTGCAACTCGGCGATCACGGTCAGCACCGCTTCCTGCACGCTGACGTCGAGGGCGCTGGTCGGCTCGTCGGCCACCAGGAGCTGCGGTTCGAGGACGAGGGCGCGGGCGAGGCTGACGCGCTGCCGCTGGCCGCCGGAGAGTTCCCGCGGGGCGCGGTCGGCGAGGGCCCGCGGGAGCTGGACGCGTTCGAGCGCCTCCGCCACCCGCGCCCGGCGTTCCGCGGCCGGCAGGTCGCGGCGGTGGACGCGCAGCGGCTCGGCCACGCACTCGCCCACCGTCATCCGGGCGTCCAGCGAGGCCACCGGGTCCTGGAGCACCACCCCGATGCCCGCACGCAGGGTACGGCGGGTGCGTGCCGACGCCTTGCGCAGATCGGTGTCGAAGAGCGACACGCTGCCGGAGGACGGTCGGATCAGCCCCAGCGCGACGCGGGCGGCGGTCGACTTCCCCGAGCCGGACTCCCCGACCAGTCCGACGGTCTCCCCGGGCCGGACGGTCAGCGACACGCCGTCGAGCGCGCGCACCGCACGGCTGCCGCGGCCGAAGACCACACCGACCCGGTCGAGGTCGACCACGGGTGCCTCCGACGCCGTGCCGCTGCCTTCCGCACGGTCCCCGGCGCCGTCCGTGTCCGCCGCCCCGGCCTCCGCGACGGTGAGCCTCGGCACCGCCGCCAGCAACCGCTTGGTGTATTCGTGCGCCGGGCGCAGCAGGACCTCCTCGACCGGCCCGGTCTCCACGATCTCGCCGCGCAGCATGACGGCGACCCGGTCGGCGAAGTCGGCGACCACCCCCATGTTGTGGGTGACGAGCAGCACCCCGGTCCCGGCGTCCACCGCCAACTCGCGCAGCAGGTCGAGGATTTCGGTCTGCACGGTGACGTCGAGCGCGGTGGTGGGTTCGTCGGCGATGAGCAGCCCGGGGTCGTTGGCGATGGCCATGGCGATGACGACGCGCTGCCGCTGACCGCCGGAGAGCTGGAACGGGTAGGCCGACGCGCGCCGCTCGGGGTCCGGGATGCCGACGCGGCGCAGCAGCTCCACGGCGGCGTGCCGGGCCTCGCGGGCGGAGACGTCACGGTGGTTGCGCACCACCTCGGCGATCTGGGCGCCGACGCGGGTGAGCGGGTCGAGGGCGGTCGCCGGTTCCTGGAAGACCATCGACACGGTGCGTCCGCGCAACCCGGTCAGGTCGGACTCGCGGGCGGCGAGGACGTCGGTCCCGGCGATCAGTGCCCGGCCGGTGGCGTGCGCGTTCCCGGGCAGCAGGCCCATGGCGGCCAGGGCGACGGTGGACTTGCCGGAGCCGGACTCGCCGACGAGCGCCAGGGTCTCGCCGGGGCGTACGTCGAGACAGACCCCGCGCACCGCGGGCACCCGCCCGGTCTCGGTGGTGAACGCGACGTCCAGGTCGTCGAGGCGGAGGATCGGTTCGTGCGTGGTGGTGGCGGTCATCCCCGTCCCCTGACGTCGAAGGTGTCGCGCAGTCCGTCGCCGATGGCGTTGAACGCGCACACGACGAGGATGACGGCGAGGCCGGGCGGCAGGATGAGCCACCAGTGGCCGGAGTAGACGGCGGTCAGGCCCGCGGAGAGCATCCCGCCCCAGTCGGTGGCCGGCGGCTGCACGCCCAGGCCCAGGTAGGAGACGTAGGCGACCAGCAGGATCGCGTCGGCGACCTGGAAGGTGGCGGCGACGGCGATGGTGGAGACCGTGTTGGGCAGGATGTGGCGGGTGATCGCCCGGGTGTGCGTGCCGCCGATGGCGCGCAGCGTGTGCACGTAATCGCGGTTCTTCAGGGTGAGCGTCTCGGCCCGCACCAGGCGCGAGGGCACCAGCCAGGAGACGATGCCCAGGATGAGCACGAGCCCGGGCACGCCGGGGGTGAGGATCGCGGAGATGACCAGCAGGATGAAGAGCGCCGGGATGGCGATGCCGGCGTCGACGACCCGCATCATCACCGCGTCCACCCAGCCGCCCGCGTACCCGGCCACCGCGCCCCACAGCGTGCCGATCACGGTCGCCAGCAGACCGGCCGCGAGGCCGACCAGGAGCGACACCTTGCCGCCGTACATCAGCCGCCCGAGTTCGTCGTGCCCGACCGCGTCGGTGCCCAGCGGATGCCGCAGGCTCGGGGGGAGGTTGACCTCCGACAGCGCGGTGTGCATCTGGTCGGTGCGGTACAGGAACGGGCCGACGAAGCAGAACAGCACGAAGAGGACGACCACCACCAGGCCGGCGACGGCCAGCCGGTTGCGCGCGAAACGGCGCACGGCCAGCCGGGTGCCCGTGGGCGCCGCCGGACTCTGCGGGGACGGCCCGGTGCCGAGCGCCCGGCCCGGTTGCAGCACGGCGCTCATGCGCGACCTGCCTTCACACGAGGGTCGATGATCCGCTGGACGATGTCGGCCAGCAGCGTGCCGGTGACGGTGGCGACCGAGATGACCAGGACGCAGCCGAGCAGCACCGGATAGTCGGAGGACTGGGCGGCGTTCCAGAACAGCAGCCCCATCCCCGGGTAGTTGAACAACTGCTCCACCACCAGCGCGCCGCCGAAGAGCACCGGCACGTAGTAGCCGAGCATCGCCACCACCGGGGTGAGCGAGTTGCGGAAGACGTGCCGCCACAGGATGGCGCGCCGGCCGGCGCCGCCGGCCCGCGCCGTGCGGACGTAGTCCTCGGAGAGGTTCTCCAGCGTCGCGGCGCGCATGTAGCGGCTGAAGACCGCGACCATCGAGGCGGCACCGGCGACGACCGGCAGCACGAGGGCGGCGGGGTCCGACAGCACCGCACCGAGGGTCTCGCCCTGCGGTGCCTGCGGCGGCAGCCAGGGCAGCACCATGCTGAACACCAGCACCAGCACCAGCCCGAGGAAGTACACCGGCGTCGCGTAGGCGACGAAGCTCAGCGCCGTGATGACGTAGTCGGCCGGCTTGTTGCGCCGCACCGCCTGCCACATGCCGAGCGGGATCGCCAGCACCAGCCCGACCACCGCCGACAGGACGGTGAGCACCAGGGTCTTCGGCAGCCGCTGCCAGATCAGCTGGGAGACCGACTCGTTGAGGGTGTAGGAGGTCCCCAGGTCGCCGTGGAGCATGGTGCCGAGGTAGTGGACGTACTGCAACGGCAGTGGCCGGTCGAGCCCCTGCTCGTGGTTGAACTGGGTGATCTGCTGGGCGGTCGCCTGCGGACCGAGGATGCCGCGGGCGGGTCCGCCGGGCAGCGCGTGCAGCAGGCAGAAGACCACCACGGTCACGATGAGGATCACCACGGCGGCCTGGAGGACGCGTCTGGTCAGGTACAGGAGGGTCGTCATGGGCGTTCCGCTCGGGTCGGGTCGGCGCCTTCGGTGGCCGGCTTCGTCCACCGCCACTGGGCGGGGTGGAAGTTGGCGAGCGAGTCCTGGGCGAAGCCGCCGAGGCCGTCTCTGATCACCGAGATCTGGTAGTCGGGCTCCGGCAGCCAGATCACCGGCAGGTCCTTGGCGAGGGCCGCGCTGTAGTCGAGCATGGCCTGCGGTGAGTCGGAGGTGGTGGACGCGGTGATCAGCCGGTCGGCCGGGTGGTCGGAGTAGTTGCCGAAGTTGGAGCCGCCCTTGGACTGGAAGAGCGAGTCACCGGTGGGGAAGGCCGGGAAGTACCAGCTGCCGGCGGTGCCGAAGAACGACAACTGCCAGTCGCAGGACGGCTGGTCGGCGGTGCACTGCGGGGTCTGCGCCAGCACCGAGTTGACCGGCGCGGTCTTGATGGACAGGGCGATCCCGCTCTCCGACAGCGAGGACTGGATGGCACTCATCATGTTGTCGGTCACCGTCGAACCCGACTGGGAGAGCACCTGCATCCGGAACCGGGTGCCGCCCTTCACCCCGGGGCCGCACTGCGACGGTGAGGTCCCCGGCCGGACGCACACCATCACCCCGTCCCGCTCGCTCCACCCGTGTCCGGTCAGGAGCGCCCTCGCCCGGGCGGTGGAGTACGGGTACGGGTTGGCCTTCTGCGCCGGCGACAGGAAGTTGGACGCCTGCGCCTGCGGGACGGGTCCGTAGCCGGGGACGGCGGTCCCGTTGAAGATGGCCTTCACCAGGCTGTCCTGGTCGATCGAGAGCTGGATCGCCTGCCGGGCGTACAACTGCCGGAAGACCGCCCCCATCGCCGGGTTCTCGAAGTTGTACGGCATGTAGGTGATGGCCCACCCGGTCCACGGTTCGATCCGGTACCCGTGCGAGGTGAACAGCTTCCGCTGTCCGAGGTCGGCCGGGTCGACGTAGCCGTAGTCGACCTGCCCGGTGCGCAGCGCGTTCTCCTCGGCCGCCTTGGTGGTGAACGGCAGCAGGTTGACGGTGCGGATGTGTGCCTTCTCGCCGCCGTCGTACGCGGTGTTGGCGGTGAGCCGCACCGTGCCCGAGGTGGAGAAGGAACGGATGGTGTAGGGGCCGCTGACGGTCTTCCACAGCGGGTTGGTGGCGTAGCCGGAGATGTCCTTGGCGACGGTGTTGAGGTGGTCCCACACCCGCCGGGCGCCCTCGGGTGTGGTGTCGGCGTCGGAGACGGGCGCGGAGGGGCCGGTCCGGTCCCAGGCGTGCTGCGGCAGCGGTCTGATCAGGCTCAGCTCGTTGGCGAGCATCCAGTTGGCGTTGTACGCCTTGTCGAAGGTGAGGGTGAAGTGGTGGTCGTCGGCGATCTTCAGCGAGGTCCAGTTGTCCGGCGCCTGGCCCGGGTTGTAGCCGGCCCACTGTGCCTTGTCCGCCTTGATGAGGCGGTACCAGAAGTCGACGTCGCGTGACGTGATCGGGTGGCCGTCGCTCCAGTGGCGGTCCCCGAGGGTGATCCGCACGCTTCTGCCGTCCGGGGCGAAGTCGGCGGCGGTGGCGATGGAGGCCGCCTTGTTCCAGCCGACGGTGCCGGTGGAGCCGTCGTAGGAGACCAGCGGTTCCCACAGCGCGGCCGAGATGGAGGCGTTGTTGGTGTTCAGATGGGCCGCGGTGCCGATCGGCAGGATCCAGTTGGGGGTGAAGTTCGCGGGCAGCGCGTAGTTGATCGCGTCGTGGGAGGCGGGCCGCACGCCGCCAACCCCGGCGCAGCCTGCGAGCAGCAGGCCCGCCGAGACGGCGGCGCCCGCGACGAGCGTGCGGCGGCGGCCCGCCGCCGTGCGAGCTGGTGACATGGCACTCCTCGAGGTGGCACGGAGCCGCCAGTCAACGACGTCGATGGCCGAAAAAACAGCCCGACTTCCGTAACAAGTTGGTTTCTGCGGTCCTGAAAAAACCGCAGAAGAAGACAAGCACCCCACTTGACCTGCATGGATAACGGCAATTCGCCGCACGGTGACCGTGCGGGAACACCACACACCACCGTTCCCACACCACCGGATCGGGGCGTAGTGTCACACCACGATCTCCGTTCCGGGAGTTATTTTCTCCATGCCTGAAAAAAGTGACGCGCACCGGACGGGCACCGGCGCCCCGTCCCTGCCCGCGCGCGTGCTCCAGCTCATCGCCTCCGGCCGGGCGACCTCCCGCACCGAGCTGGCCAAGCTGCTCGGGGCCGCGCCGTCGACCATCTCGGCCGCGGTCGGCCAGCTCATCGACCGCGGGCTGGTGGCCGAGCAGGGCACGCACTCGTCCACCGGCGGGCGCCCCCGCAAGGTGCTGCGGCTCGGCGGCAGCGACGAGTTCGCCCTCGCCGCCGACCTCGGCGGCAGCCACGCCGGCATCGCCGTGGTGCTCCCGGGCGGCACGCTCGCCGACGTCTCGACCGTGCCGTTCGCCATCGCCGACGGGCCCGAGGCGGCCCTGCCCCGCCTCGCGGACCTGCTCGAAGAACTCGCCGAGCGGCGCGGCCGGCACCTGCTGCGCGGCGTCGGCCTCTCGCTGCCCGGGCCGGTGGACGTGGCGACCGGTACCGTCAACCTGCCGTCCCGGATGCCCGGTTGGAACGGCTTCCCGGTCGCGGCCTGGCTGGAGGAACGGTTCCGGGTCCCCGCCGCCGTCGACAACGACGCCAACTGCATGGCCGTCGGCGAACACGCGGTACGGCCCGCCGGACGACGGCAGTCGATCATGGTGAAGATCGGTTCCGCGATCGGCGCCGGCATCATCGTCGACGGACGGCTCTACCGGGGCGCGACCGGCGCCGCCGGCGACATCACCCACGTGCGCATCGACGCCGCCGACGACACCCCCTGCTCCTGCGGCAACACCGGATGCCTGGAGACCGTGGCCTCCGGCGCCGCACTCGTCCGCGTCCTGCGGGCCGGCGGCGCCGACGTGCGCTCCCCGGAGGACGTGGTCCGGCTGGCGACCGAGGCCGACCCGGCGGCCACCAGCGCGGTACGCCGCGCCGGGAGGTACCTGGGGATGGTCCTCGCCGCCAACGTCAACTTCTTCAACCCCGACGCCGTCTACCTCGGCGGCATCCTGTCCACCCTCGAACCGTTCGTCGCGGCGGTGCGCAGCCAGCTGTACGAGGGGTGCCACCCGCTGGTCACCAAGCACCTGGTGATCGAGAGCGCCAGCCTCGGCGCGGAGGCGGGCCTCGTCGGCGCCGGCCAGTTCGCGTTCCAACGGGCCCTGGAACGCGCCCTCGACGCCGTCTCCGGCGACCCCCGCACCACCGCGCCCGTCCCTCTCCCGCCGCACCACGACCCCGCCCGCTCCGGCGCCTGACGCCGTCACCACCCGCACGAGGAGCCATGCCGCAACCGCGTACCGCCATCGCCCGTCCCGTCATCGCCATCGCCGGCCTCGGGATCGAATCGTCCACGTTCTCCCCGGCCCGCACCGGGGCCGCCGCCTTCCACCCGCAACGCGGACCGGAGGTCCTTTCCCGCTACCCCTTCCTCGCCCCGGGCCGGCCGCTCGCCGACGCGGCCGACTGGCGCGGCGCGCTGGTGGGCAAGGCGCTGCCCGGCGGCATGGTCACGGCGGACGCCTTCGCCGAACTCTCCGCCGAACTCCTCGACCGGCTGCGCGCGACGCCGCACCTGGACGGCGTCTGGTTCGACATCCACGGGGCCATGACCGTCGAAGGCATCGACGACGCCGAGGCGGTACTCCTCGCCCGGGTCCGCGAGGTCGTCGGCCCCGACGTCCTGGTGTCGACCTCCATGGACCTGCACGGCAACGTCTCCCGCGAACTGGCCCACCTCAGCGACCTGATCACCTGCTACCGGATGGCCCCGCACGAGGACCACATGGAGACCAAGGAACGCGCCGCGCGCAACCTGGTGCACCTGCTCACCACCGGCGCCCCGCGGCCGGTCAAGGCGTGGGTCCCGGTGCCCGTCCTGCTGGCCGGGGAGCAGACCTCGACCCGCATCGAGCCCGGGCGCGGCGTCTACGCGGCGGTCGAGGAGGTCGAGGCGATGGACGGGGTGATCGACGCGGCGATCTGGGTCGGCTACGCCTGGGCCGACGAACCCCGCAACCGCGCGGCGGTGGTCGTCACCGGAACCTCCCGGGACGCCGTCACCGCGGGCGCCGAACGCCTGGCCCGCGGCTTCTGGCGGGCCCGGCGCGACTTCGCCTTCGTCGCGCCGACCGGATCGCTGGACGCCTGCATCGACGAGGCGCTCGCCTCCACCGCCCGCCCCTACTTCATCAGCGACACCGGTGACAACCCGACCGCGGGCGGCGCCGGTGACGTCACCTGGGGGCTGCGACACGTCCTGGCCCGGCCGGAGTTCCAGCGCCCCGACGGCCCGGCCGTCATCTACGCCTCGCTGCCCGCCCCGCAGGCCGTCGCCGCCGCCCTGGAGGCCGGGGTCGGCGCCACCGTCACCGTCACCGGCGGCGCCGCCGTCGACGACCGGCACGCCGGACCGCTCACCATGACCGGGGTCGTCCACGCCGTCAAGCGCGGCGACCGGGACGCAGTCACCGAGGTCGTCCTGCGCGTCGGCAGCGTCCGCGTCATCCTCACCGAACTGCGCAAGCCCTACCACCACGAGCAGGACTTCACCGACCTGGCGCTCGACCCGCGCGCCGCCGACCTCGTCATCGTCAAGATCGGCTACCTCGAACCGGAACTGTTCGCCATGGCCGCCGACTGGAAGCTCGCCCTCACCCCCGGCGGGGTCGACCAGGACCTGGTGCGGCTCGGCCACCGCCGCATCCGCCGCCCGATGTTCCCCTTCGACCCGGACATGGCCGACCCCGATCTGACCGCCCGCGTCATCGCCCCCGCCGACCAGCCGATGACCGGGGCGGACGAGTGACGGCGGCAACCGGAGCCGGGACCGCCCTGGAGATCGCCGTCACCAGCCCGGCCGGGGCCCGGATCGCCCGGGACGGCGGCGCGGACCGCGTGGAGTTGTGCGCATCGCTGGAACTCGGCGGGGTGACCCCGTCGCAGGCGCTCGTGGCGGCGGCGGTGGCCACCGGGGTGCCGGTCCAGGCGCTGGTGCGCTGCCGCCCCGGTGACTTCGTCTACGACGCCGAGGAGATCGCGCTGATGACGGCGGAGGTGCGGTCGGTGGTCGCCGCCGGGGCCGCGGGCGTCGTCGTCGGCGCGCTCACCGAGAAGGGCGCGCTCGACACCGAGGCGGTGCGCCGGTGGGTCGCCGCCGCGCGGGACGCCGCGGTGACGGCGGGGCGTGCGGTGGAGGTCACCTTGCACCGGGCGATCGACCAGTCCGCCGACCCGGTCGCCGCCGCCGCGCTCGCCCCGGGGCTGGGGGTGGACCGGGTGCTCACCTCCGGCGGCGCGGTCACCGCGGTGGACGGCGTCGCCACGATCCGCCGGATCGCCGCCGCCGCGCCCGGGGTCGAGGTGATGGCCGGGGCGGGTGTGCGCCCGTCGGACATCCCCCGTCTCGTCGCCGCCGGGGCCGCCGCCGTCCACCTCTCCGCCAAACGCCCGGCCCCCGCCCGGCGCGGCGGCGCCTGGGTGCCCATGGGCGCCGCGGGCTCGTCGGCCGAGGCGGACACCCACCACGTCACCGACCCCGCCCTGGTGGCCGCGGCGCGGGCCGCCCTCGACGGCTGACCGGCCGGTCGTCCCCGGCGCCCTACGCGCGGCCGGCCTCGCCCTGCCGACGGCGGTACTCGGCCGCCCTCGCCCGGTACTCCTCGTGCTCCGCGGCGTGGTCCGGGGGCAGGTGCGGGGCGTCGGGGGAGGTGGTGGCGAAGAAGCGCCGCAGCGCCGCGTTGGACTGGACGGCGAGTTCGCCGGAGCGGGCGAACATGGCCGCCTCGTGACGGGCCACCGCCGCGTCCACGGTGGCCTCCTCGGCGATGGCGCGGGCGAGTTCGGCGGCGTCGAGGAGGGCGAGGTTGGTGCCGTGCCCGCCGAACGGTGCCATCAGGTGGGCCGCGTCGCCGACGAGGGTGGCGCCGGGCACCCGCCGCCAGGTCAGCGGCGCGGGCAGGGCGTGGAAGGCACGGGGCAGGTAGTCGCTGTCGTTGTCGGTGAGCATCGGACGCATCAGCGCCGACCAGCCGCTGAACTCCCGCAGCAGGAAGGCGCGGACGGCCGCGCGGTCGGTGAGGTCGACACCGGCCCGGGTGTGCCAGTCGGCCTCGGCGCGGAACGCGATGTAGCCGCGCACCACACCGTCGCTGTTGCGCTGGACGATCACCGCGCGGCCGTCACCGTCGTTGGCGAACATGTGGCCGTGGCCGACGAGTTCGGCGATGCCGGGGTGGCGGGTGTCGACGTCGTCGTACCGGACGTCGAGGAAACACACCCCGAGGTACTCCGGTACCGCGTCGGTCAGCAGCGGGCGGACCTTCGACCAGGCGCCGTCCGCGCCGACGACCAGGTCGGCGGAGACCCGGCCGCCGTCGGCGAACTCCAGCAGATGCGCGCCGTCGCCGTCGGGGGCGACCCGCAGCAGCTTGTGGCCCCAGCGGACGGTGCCGGGCCGCAGGTGTGCGTGGAGCATGGCGCGCAGCTGGCCGCGGTCGATCTCGGGGGCCGCGGTGTCGTCGTCGGTGGGGACGAACGCGGCGCGGACGGTGCCGTGGTGGTCGCGGCTGGTCTTGGCCTGGCCCTCGGTACGGGCCAGCGCCATGAAGGCGTCCATCAGACCGGCGTCCTCCAGGGCGATCTGGCCCGAGTCGGCGTGCAGGTCGAGGGTGCCTCCCGGGTCGCGGGAGTCCACGGCGGTGTCCGCGTCGTAGACGGCCGCTTCGATGCCGTGCCGCTGGAGTACGCGGGCGCACATCAGCCCGGCGGGCCCGCCGCCGACGATGGCGATGCGGGGTGTGGTGGTCATGGGTGGGTCCTTGTCGTGTCGCCGGTCCGGCCGGGGCGACCGGACGCCACCACAGTAAGTGAAGCCGCTAAATATATGCAACAGCTCAACTTTTTGATCCGATGCGCTAAAGTGGCGGGGTGACCGAGATGGGGCGCCGTGAGCGCAAGAAGGCCGCCACTCGCCGCGCCCTGGCGGACGCGGCGCTGGAGCTGTTCCTGGAACGCGGGTACGACGCGGTGGGCGTGCGGGACGTCGCCGAGGCCGCCGACGTCTCCGTGACCACGCTGTTCAAGCACTTCCCGGACGGCAAGGAAGCGCTCGTCTTCGACGAGGACGCCGACCGCGAGGCCGCGTTGACCGCCGCCGTCCGCGACCGTCCCGCCGGCCACAGTGTCCCCCAGGCGCTGCGCCGGATGCTCCGCGGCGAACGCGCCCGCCAGGTGCGCGACGACCCCCGCTTCCCCGACTTCCTCCGCCTGATCGAGACCACCCCGGCGCTGCGCGAGTACGCCCGCCGGATGTGGCTGCGGCACGAGAACGCCCTGGCCTCGGCGATCGCCGAGGACGCCGGACTGCCCGCCGGCGACCCCGGCTGCCAGGCGCTGGCCCACTTCGCCCTGGAGGCCGTCGCCCTCGTCCACGGCCGCGCCGACTCCGAGGCCGCCCTCGACCGGATCTTCGACCTCCTCGACCACGGCTGGAGTGGCGGCGGTGCGGCGGGCGAGCGGGCGTAAGCCGGTCAACTCCCCGGCGGCTACGCCTCGTCGGCGGGAACGCCGGTCGGACGCAGCGCGGCCATGACGAGGTCGAGCAGGCGCCCGGTGCGTTCCGGGGGGTCGGCCTCCGCCGTGGAGAGCAGCACGCCCACGAGCATCGCGGTGACGTCGTCCGGCTCGACGTCGGAGCGGAGCGACCCCGCTTCGGCCCCGGCGGCGAGGAGTTCTGCGATGGCGGCGGTGACGCGTTCCCGGGTGGACGGGGTGGCGATGCGCCCGGACGCCCAGCCGGCCCGGAGCGTGTCGAGCATCCCGCGCTTCGTCGCGATGAACGCGGCGTAGCGGTCCATCCACGCCCGCAGCGCCGCGTCCGGCGCCAGCTCCCGCAGCAGAGCCGGGACGGCGTCGGTGACGTCGTCGAGCTCGGCGGCGTACACCGCCTCCACCAGCGCCTCCCGGGTCGGGAAGTGGCGGTAGAGGGTGCCGATCCCCACGCCAGCCTCGCGGGCGATGGTCTCCAGCGGGACGGTGTCGTCGGCGGACGCGAACGCGGCCCGGGCCACGGCGATCAGCCGGTCGCGGTTGCGCAGCGCGTCGGCGCGGGGCGCGCGGGCGGCTCGCCGCTTCGGTCCGGGTTCCTTTTCCGGTGGTGTGGAGTGGGCGCGGTTCAAAACGGAGGGACCTCCGGTAATAGTGCTACAGTCGCCATAGCGGAGGTTCCTCCGCTTCACTCATCGTCTCATGAGGACGGACGCCCATGACCACCGACAGCACCCTCACCCCGCAGCACACGGCCTCCGGCGCGCCCCGTGCCGGAGGGGCCGCGGACCTGGCGGGCCGGACGGTCTCCCGCATCGGCTACGGCGCGATGCAACTGGAACACCTGCGCGCCGACCGCCGCGCCGCGATCGCCCTGCTGCGCCGCGTGGCCGAACTCGGCGTCGACCACGTCGACACCGCCCACTTCTACGGCGACGGTTTCGTCAACGACGTCATCCGGGACGCGTTCCGCCCCGAGGACGGCATCACGGTCGTCAGCAAGGTCGGCGCCGACCCCGAACCCGACCCCGGCGCCGCCCGCACGCTCCGCCCCGCACAGCGGCCCGAGGAACTACGGGCGAGCGTCGAGGCCAACCTGACCGGCCTCGGCCTCGACCACATCCCGGTGGTCAACCTCCGCCGCCTCGACGCCGGTCCGGGACTGCGGGCCGAGGGTGATCAACGGGTCGACCTCGACGACCAGTTGGCGGTGCTCACCGCGCTGCGCGACGCGGGCAAGATCGGCGCGATCGGCCTGAGCGGCGTCACCCTCGACATACTGCGCCGGGCGGTCCCGGCCGGGATCGTCTGCGTCCAGAACGCCTACAGTCTGGTGACCCGCGACGACGAGGAGATGCTGCGGCTGTGCGCCGCGGAAGGCATCGCGTGGGTTCCGTTCTTCCCGCTCGGCGGCGCCTTCCCCGGCGTGCCGAAGGTCACCGACGACCCGGCCGTCCTCGCCGTCGCCCGCTCCCTCGGCCACACCCCCGCCCAGATCGGCCTCGCCTGGCTGCTCCGCCACGCGCCCCACGTCCTCCTCATCCCCGGCACCGCCAACCCCCGCCACCTGGAGGAGAACATCGCCGCCGGGGCCATCCACCTCGACGCCACCACGCTCGCGGCGCTGGACGCCGTCGCCCGCCCGACCGGGTCCGGCTGACCTACCCGTCCAGGAACGTCACGGTCTCGCCGAGTGGTGCCCGGTCGGTGCGGGTCTGCGGCGCGGCGGCGTCCTCGTAACCGATGGACAAACCGCAGAAGAGGATCAGGTCCGACGGGGGCGACACGATCTCGGCGACCGTCGACCGGTACACCGACCAGGCCATCTGCGCGCAGCTGTGCAGCCCTTCGGCGCGCAGCAGGAGCATCACGGTCTGCAGGTACATCCCCGTGTCGGCCCACTGGCCCGGCCCCATGGCGCGGTCGAGGTAGCAGAACGCGGCCACCGGTGCGCCGAAGCAGTCCCAGTTGGCGGCGACGGCTTCGTGCCGTGCCCGCTCGTCCTCCCAGGGTATGCCCATCGCGGCGTAGCGCTGCCGGGCCGCCGCGAACCGGCGTTCCCGGTACGGGGATCGCAGCTCCGGCGGGTACATCGGGTATTCCCGCGGGTCACCGGGGTCGCCGGCGGCCACCCGTGCCGCGGTGCGTTTCCGCAGGTCCGCCAGGGGCGCGCCGGTCAGCACGTAGAGGTGCCACGGCTGGAGGTTGCCGCCGGACGGGGACCGTCTCGCGGCGCGCAGCACACGCTCCAGCGCCTCGCGCGGCACCGGCTCCGCGCTGAACCGCCGCACCGCCCGCCGGCTCGCCACCGCCTCGTAGACATCCACGAAGATGCCCCTTCCTTCCTCGGTCGTCCGCCCCCCGGCCGTCCAACGGCCGGAGGGTCCTACCGTGTTGACGGACGACCACGGGGAAAGGTGACCGGTTGAACGCGCACGACGCCCTCGCGGCGGACTTCGAGACGCACCGCGACCGCCTGCGCGCGGTCGCCCACCGCCTGCTCGGCTCGCACGGCGAGGCGGAGGACGCCGTGCAGGAGGCCTGGCTGCGGCTGGCCCGCGCCGACGCGGACGCCATCGACACCATGGGCGGTTGGCTCACCACCACGGTCTCCCGGATCTGCCTGGACATGCTGCGTTCCCGCGCCGCCCGGCGGGAGAGGCCGGCCGGGCTGCCGGGGCCCGAGGAGGACCGGGACACCGGCGTGGACGGCGACCCGGAACAGCGGACACTGCTGGCCGACTCGGTGGGACGCGCCGTGCTGGTCGTCCTGGTCCGGCTGGGCCCCGCCGAACGGGTCGCCTTCGTGCTGCACGACATGTTCGCGGTGCCGTTCGGCGAGATCGCGCCCGTCGTCGGCCGCTCGCTCGCCGCCGCCAAGCAACTCGCCAGCCGGGCCCGCCGCAAGGTGCGCGGCGCCCCGGCCGTGTCCGGTGCGGAACTCGCGCGCCAGCGCGGCGTGGTGGAAGCCTTCCTGGCGGCGTCGCGGGCGGGCGACCTCGACGCGATACTCGCCGTCCTCGCCCCCGACGTCGTACGGCGCGCGGACCCCGCGGCGCCGGTCGCGGGCCGGCCGGCCGAGGTGACCGGCGCCCACGCCGTGGCCCGGGAGATCGCCGTCTTCGGGCGGAACGCGCACCTCGCGGAGGCACTGCTGGTCGACGGCGTCGTGGGCATCGCGGTGGCGCCGTACGGCCGGTTGCGGCTCGCCGTCCTCGTCACCAGCGCCGGCGACCGGGTCACCGGCTACGAACTGGTCGCCGCCCCGGACCGGCTGCGCGGGCTGGAGCTGGCGTTGCTCGACGCGGGGCGGCCCTGGAACGCGTAGGCGTCCGGGCCGCCCCGGCCGGGTGGGGTCAGCCGGTGAAGGCGGCCAGACCGTTGGGGGTGCCGAGGCCGGTGGGGCCGTCGTAGCCGGTGCCTGCGGTGCACAGGTAGGCGGGGGAGCAGCTGGCGGTGGAGCCGGTGGTCACGTCGTTGAGCGCGCCGGGGTGGGCGTAGGCGTCGGCGGCGGGGTAACTGGCGGACGGGGCACCGGCGTCGGCGTAGACGCCGGCGATCAGCGGGGCGGCCACGCTCGTTCCGCCGTAGACGGTCCAGCCGGAGCCGCCGTAGGTCTGGTAGACGGCGACACCGGTGGCCGGGTCGGCGACGGCCGAGACGTCGGCGACGGTGCGCTCGGCGCAGCCGCTGTCGGTCTGCCAGGACGGCTTGGGCTCGTAGGCGGAGCAGCCGGAGCCGGCGCCCTCGGTGCTGGAGGTGGACCACACGCTCTCGCTCCAGCCGCGGGCGGTGCTGGAGTCACGCTTCAGCGCGGTGCCGCCGACCGCGGTGACGTACGGCGAGGACGCCGGGTATTCCACCCCGTAGCCGCCGTCGCCCGAGGAGACGGTGATGGCGACGCCCGGGTGGTTGAAGTAGGTGGAGTCGTAGCCGGTGTCCGAGGAGGACTCCGAGCCGCCGTAGCTGTTGGAGACGAACTTGGCGCCGAGCTTGACGGCGGTGTTGACCGAGGCGCCCAGGTCCGTCATGTTGGCGGTGTTCGCCTCCACGAGGATGATGTGCGCGTTCGGTGCCATCGCGGAGACCATGTCGAGGTCGAGGGAGATCTCCCCGGCCCAGCCGCTGTTGGCGCGCGGGTACTTGGTGCCTCCGGTCTCGTTGACCTTCTTGAAGCAGCCGTTGGCGGTGGTGCAGGCGGGCAGGCCGTACTGGCTGCGGTAGGTGGCCAGGTCGGACTCGGCGTTGGGGTCGTCGTAGGCGTCGACGATCGCGACCGTCTGCCCCGAGCCGCCGCCCGCCGGGATGTTGTAGGCGCTGCGCAGGTCGGCGGGGCCGTAGCCGGACGGGGTGGCGGCGGGGGTCACGCCCGTCGCGTTGATGTGTTCGGTCACGCTGGTGACGTGCAGCGCGTTGCAGGCGGCGGTGCCGGGAGCCGCGGGCAGGGCGCAGGCGCGGGTCCACGAGACGCCCGGGTGGTGGGCCGTGGCGGCTGCCCCGGCCGGCGCGGTCGTCGCCAGACCGCAGACGACGAGCGCGGCGACGCCCGCCGCGGACAGGGCGGTTCGGGGTGAGGGTATGTGACGCAACGTACTGCCTCCTGAGGTGGGGGAACGGAGCAGTGCAGGGCGGTGCAGGGGGTGCCACCACGTTCAGTGGTGACGTGCGGGAAACGTACAGTTGTCATTCACGCGTCAACAAGGTGACGTGAGCAAAGGAAGATCAAAGAACCCTGCGGGGCCTGCCGGGAGTCACCGGAGCACGACGGACTCCCCGACCCGCAGCTCGCCCGGCGCCACCACCGTGGCGAGCGCGTCCAGCCGGGTGTCGTGCGCCCGGGCGATGGCCCGCAGCACCAACGGGGAGTGCGGCAGGCCGGGTTGGGCCTCGTTGGCCGTCACGACGTCCGGCCCGAAGCGCCGCCCGTCGACGGGGACGCCGGGCACCGCCGAAGTCGCGGGCCACCTCGACGCCCACCTCGACCGCCGGCCCGGGAGACCACGAGGCGGGCACGCCCCGGACGCCGTGGCCGATCCGTTCAAGACCCGCGGCCCGGCCCCCGCGTACCGTCGCGGCATGGCATGGATCAACGACACCGTGATCGAGCGGGCCGGACGCTTCCTGTGGGCCTCGGGACGGGTGCTGGAACAACGCCGCTTCGCGTTCCTCTTCGGCGACGAGGACGATCCGGCCGGGGTGCTCACCGCCCTGGACGCCTACCGCGGCCGGGACGGCGGATACGCCTACGGGCTCGAACCCGACGTCAGGGGACCGGCACCGCAGCCGATCGCGCTGCCCGCCGCCCTGGCGGTGCTGGAGGAGACCGGGGCGCTGGACGCGTCCCGGGCCCGGCGCCTGTGCGACTGGCTGGCCGGCGTCACCGCCCCGGACGGAGGCGTGCCGGCCGTACTGCCGACCCTGCGCCCCTACCCGCGTCCGCCGTGGCTGCCGATCTCCGGCGAACCCCACGGCGAACTGCTGGCCACCGGGCAGATCCTGGGCCCGCTGCTGCGCCTCGGCGTCGACCACCCCTGGCCGCGCACCGCCACCGAGTTCTGCCGCGCCGCCGTCGAAGGGCTGCGGCAGACCCATCCGTACGAGGTCCGGGCCGCCGTCGCCTTCCTCGACGCGGCCCCCGACCGGACCTGGGCGCGGCGGCAGGCGGAACGCCTGGGTGACCTGGTGCGCGAGCAGCGCCTCGTACTCCTCGATCCGGACCACCCCGAGCGGGTGCGACTCGCCCCCGGGTACGCCCCCGGCGAATACCACCTGCCGCACGACGTCGCCCCGCGTCCGGACAGCCTGGCGCGCGCGTGGTTCACCGACGCGCAGACGCGGCGCGGACTGCGCCATCTCGCCGCCGCGCAGCGGGAGGACGGGGGCTGGCCGATCACCTGGGCCCGCTGGTCGGCGACCACCGAGGTGGAGGCCCGCCCCGGCGTGACGCTCGCCGCGCTGCTCACGCTGCGCGCCTACGACCGCACGCCCTGAGCCGTCCGCCCCGCGCCCAGCAGCACCGTCGGCGGCACGCCGGCGAGGCGGCGGACCTCTCGGGTGAAGTGGGCCTGGTCCGCGTAGCCCGCGCGCAGCGCGACCTCGGCCAGGCCGGCGCCGCCCGCCCGGGCCCGGGCCAGCGCCCGCTGGAAACGCAGCACCGCGTGGAGTGTCTTCGGCCCGTACCCCACCGCGTCCGTCACCCGCCGCCGCAACTGCCGCTCGGACAGGCCGACGTGCCCGGCCAGCGACGACAACCGCACCGGCGCGGGGCGGCCGAGCACCGCCACGGCGTGCTCCACCACGGGATCGGGCGCGTGATCGGTGGGCAGCGAGGCCGCGAACGCGTCCAGCACCCCGGCGGCGCGTGGCCCCTCGGCGCCGGCCAGCCGGTCCGCCAGCCGCCGGACCCGGTCCCGCGGCAGCACTTCCGCGAGCGGCACCTGGAGGTCGCACACCTCCCGCGCGGGCAGCCGTCCCAGCAGCAACCCCGCCGCCCCCGGCCGCAACCGCACCCCCGCGATGCCCGCCCCGGCCCGCACCGGCACCGTCCGCGCCCCCCGGTCCGGCCCGACCACCTCCAGCGCACCGTCACACCACATGAGGTCGACACAGCCGTCCGGCACGACGAGCTGCCCGTGCGCGTCGCCACCGCCGTTCTCCCGCACCCAGACACACACCACATGACGACGCGGCGCCACCGAAGGCTGCCACTGCGCGTACCGGGAGACCATGGGTGACACCTTCCCCCGTCGCGCCGTCGGCGGCAAACGGCAGGCTTCGTTTACCCCCCAAGTATTGCGGACTGCAATGTTCCTCGATCTGGCCATCGTGTCGTCACGGGAAAAACGTTTCGCCTAAAACGCCTGCAAAGTACAAGGAAAGAATGGCGTCTCTTGCGGTCAAACCTCCCGGAACGCCCGCCTTATCCCGCGTGTGGTGCGCGAGTCTTCCGCCCGGAAGCCGACAGTCCGCTGTGAGGAGTAGGTGGTCATGAGGTCCGTCCCGTTCCGTGACCGTGCCGGGCGTTCCGCCGACGCCGTGTCGCAGGCACTGCTGGCGGCGGGGCGGTTGCTGAGCCGGGCGCCGGCCACCGACGACTCCCGCGCGGTCTTCCAGGCGAGGAAGGCGGTCAACGACACGCGGTACCGGGAGCGTTGGGCCCACGACAAGGTGGTGCGCTCCACCCACGGCGTCAACTGCACCGGCTCGTGCTCCTGGCAGGTGTACGTCAAGGACGGCCTGATCACCTGGGAGACCCAGGCGACCGACTACCCGTCCACCGGCCCCGACCGGCCCGAGTACGAGCCGCGCGGCTGCCCGCGCGGCGCCTCGTTCTCCTGGTACACCTACTCGCCGGCCCGGGTGCGCCATCCGTACGCCCGTGGCGTGCTGGTGGAGATGTACCGGGAGGCCAGGGCGCGGCTGGGCGATCCGGTGGCGGCATGGGCCGAGGTCACCGGCGACCCGGAGCGGCGCCGCCGCTACCAGTCGGCCCGCGGCCGGGGCGGGCTGGTGCGCATCGAGTGGGACGAGGCGCTGGAGATCGCCGCCGCCGCGCACGTGCACACGCTGCGGACGTACGGGCCGGACCGGATCGCCGGCTTCTCGCCGATCCCCGCGATGTCGATCGCCTCGCACGCGGTCGGCGCCCGCTTCATGGCGCTGATCGGCGCGCCGATGATCTCGTTCTACGACTGGTACGCGGACCTGCCGATCGCCTCGCCGCAGGTCTTCGGCGACCAGACGGACGTGCCGGAGTCCGGCGACTGGTGGGACGCCGCCTACCTGGTGCTGTGGGGCTCCAACGTGCCCGTCACCCGCACCCCGGACGCCCACTGGATGGCCGAGGCCCGCTACCGGGGGCAGAAGGTGGTGGTGGTCTGCCCGGACTACGCGGACGCCACCAAGTTCGCCGACGAATGGCTCCACCCCCACCCGGGCACCGACGGCGCGGTGGCCATGGCGATGGGACACGTCATCCTCACCGAGTTCTTCGTCCGCCGCCGGGTCGCCTACTTCACCGACTACGTCAAGCGCTTCACCGATCTGCCGTTCCTCGTCGAACTGGAGCAGCGCGGCGCCGACGCCTACGTACCGGGCAAGTTCGTCACCGCCGCCGACCTCGGCATGGAGACCGACTCCCCGGCGCGGCGCTGGCAACCGGTGCTCCTGGACTCGGTCACCGGCCGCCCGGTCGCCCCCAACGGCACGCTGGCCGACCGCTGGGACAAGAGCGGCGAGGGCCGCTGGAACCTCGATCTCGGCGACACCGACCCGGTGCTGACGTTGTATCAGGAAGCCGGTGGCCCGCGCGTCCCGGTGGCACTGCCGCGCTTCGAGCACGGCCCCGGTGAGGTGCTCGTACGCGACGTGCCGGTACGCCGGATCGGGGGCCGCCCGGTCACCACCGTCTTCGACCTGCTGCTGGCGCGGTACGGGGTACGCCGGCCGGGGCTCGGCGGCCGGTGGCCGGAGGGCTACGACGACGCGTCGGTGCCGTGCACCCCGGCCTGGCAGGAGGAGATCACCTCGGTGCCGGCGACCGCCGTGACGCGGGTGGCCCGCGAGTTCGCGCGGACCGCGGAGCAGACCCGCGGCCGGGCCATGATCGTGATGGGCGCGGGCACCAACCACTGGTTCCACTCCGACACCATCTACCGATCCTTCCTCTCCCTGCTGCTGCTCACCGGCTGCCAGGGGGTCAACGGCGGCGGCTGGGCGCACTACGTCGGCCAGGAGAAGGTGCGCCCGCTGGCCGGCTGGCAGCAGCTGTCCACCGCCGCCGACTGGGTCCGGCCCTCCCGGCAGATGGCCGGAACCCCGTACTGGTACCTCCACACCGGCCAGTGGCGTTACGACACCGCGACGCCGGACGCGCTGGCCGCGCCGACCGGACGCCGGCTCTTCGCCGGACGGCACACCGCCGACCTGGTGGCCCAGTCGGTACGCCTGGGCTGGATGCCCTCCTACCCGACGTTCGACACCAACCCGCTGGACCTCGGGCGCGCGGCACACGCCAGCGGGCAGGACCCGGCGCGCTGGGCGGCGGCCCGGATCGCCGCCGGCGACCTCCGCTTCGCCTGCCAGGACCCGGACGCCCCGGCCAACTGGCCCCGCGTGCTCACCGTGTGGCGGGCCAACCTCATCGGCTCGTCCGCCAAGGGCAACGAATACTTCCTGCGCCATCTGCTCGGCGCGCGGGACAACGCCACGGCACCGCCCCTGCCGCCCGGCCGGCGCCCCCGCGACGTCGTCTGGCGCGACGAGGAACCGCACGGCAAGCTCGACCTGCTGCTGGCCGTCGACTTCCGGATGACCTCCACCACCCTCCACGCCGACCTGGTGCTGCCCGCCGCCACCTGGTACGAGAAACACGACCTGTCCAGCACCGACATGCACCCCTACGTGCACGCCTTCTCCCCGGCGATCAGCCCGCCGTGGCAGGCCCGCACCGACTTCGAGATCTTCCACGGCCTCGCCGCCAAGCTGTCGGAACTGGCGGCCGGCCGCCTGGAACGCGCCTACGACCTGGTGGCCACCGCCCTCGGCCACGACACCCCGTACGAGATGGCACAACCCGGCGGGACCGTCCCCGACTGGCGCGACGACGACCGGGCGGCCGAGGCGGGCCACAACCTGCCCCACCTCACCGTGGTGGAACGCGACTACACCACGGTCGCCGACCGGCTCGCGGCCCTCGGACCCCTGCTGGAGGACGACGGCATGCAGGTCAAAGGGGTCACCGTCCGCACCGGCCCGGAGACCCGGTGGCTCGCCGCCCGGTGCGGCACCGCCACCGCGGGGTCCGCGGCCGGCCGCCCGCTCCTCGACACCGACGCCAAGCTGTGCGAAGCCGTCCTCGCCCTGTCCGGCACCACCAACGGGCGCGTCGCCGCCGAAGGCTTCGCGCGCCTGGCCGAACGCTGCGGACCCGCCTCGGACTTCACCGAACTCGCCGAATCCGCCCACGGCCACCGCGTGCTCTTCTCCGACACCCAGGCCCGCCCCGCCCAGGCCGGCGTCAGCTTCGAATGGTCCGGCAAGGAAGGCGCCGACCGCCGCTACGCCCCCTTCACCATCAACACCGAGAACCTCAAGCCCTGGCACACCCTCACCGGCCGCCAGCACTTCTACCTCGACCACGACTGGATTGCCGAGTTCGGCGAACAACTCCCCGTCTACCGGCCCCCGTTGGACCCGCTCACCCTCGGCGGAACACCACATCAGGACGAGGCACCCGACGGCGGACGCACGGTGACCGTGCGCTACCTCACCCCGCACTCGAAGTGGTCCATCCACTCCGAGTACCAGGAGAACCTGCTGATGCAGACCCTCGCGCGCGGCGGCCCCGTGGTGTGGATGAGCCCCGCCGACGCCGAGGCCGTCGGGGCCGCCGACAACGACTGGATCGAGGCGGTCAACCCCAACGGCGTCGTCGTCGCCCGCGCCGTCGTCTCGCACCGTATCCCGCCCGGCACCGTCTTCATGTACCACGTGCAGGAACGCCTGGTGAACGTCCCGAAGTCCGAGGCGACCGGACGGCGCGGCGGCGTGCACAACGCCCTCACCCGGCTGCTGGTCAAACCCACCCACCTGATCGGCGGCTACGCCCAGCTCTCCTTCGCCCCCAACTACTACGGGCCCACCGGCAACCAGCGCGACGCGGTCACCGTCATCCGCCGCCGCTCGCAGAACGTGGAGTACTGACACATGCGCGTCATGGCACAGGTCGCGATGGTGATGAACCTCGACAAGTGCATCGGCTGCCACACCTGCTCGGTCACCTGCAAACAGACCTGGACCAACCGGGCCGGCACCGAATACGCCTGGTTCAACAACGTCGAGACCCGCCCCGGCCAGGGATACCCCCGCCGCTACGAGGACCAGGAGCGCTTCAAGGGCGGCTGGCAACTGCGCCACGGCCGGCTCGTCCCGCGCTCCGGCGGCCGGCTGCGCCGACTGGCCCGGATCTTCGCCAACCCCGAACTGCCCTCGCTGGACGACTACTACCAGCCCTGGACGTACGACTACGAGACCCTCACCACCGCACCGCTCGGCGACGACCTGCCCACCGCCGCCCCGCGCTCCCTGATCGACGGGGCACCCATGGCCGTCACCGGCGGACCCAACTGGGACGACGACCTCGGCGGCGGCCCGGAACACACCGCCGCCGACCCGCTGCTGGAGCGCGTCGGCGACCAGGTGCGCCTGGAGTACGAGCAGGCGTTCATGTTCTACCTGCCACGCATCTGCGAGCACTGCCTCAACCCCAGTTGTGTCGCCGCCTGCCCGTCCGGCGCGATGTACAAGCGCGTCGAGGACGGCATCGTCCTGGTGGACCAGGACCGCTGCCGGGGGTGGCGGATGTGCGTGAGCGGCTGCCCGTACAAGAAGGTGTACTTCAACCACCGCACCGGCAAGGCGGAGAAGTGCACGCTGTGTTATCCGCGCATCGAGGCCGGGGCGCCCACGGTCTGCTCCGAGACCTGCGTGGGCAGGCTGCGCTACCTCGGCGTCGTCCTCTACGACCCGGACCGGGTGGGCGAGGCCGCCTCCGTGCCCGACGAGAAGCAGCTGTACCCGGCGCAGCTCGGCTGCTTCCTCGACCCCGACGACCCGAAGGTGGCGCGCACCGCCGAGGAGTGCGGCATCCCGCACGAGTGGATCACCGCGGCCCGCCGCTCACCGGTGTACGCCCTCATCGCCCGCCACCGGGTGGCCCTGCCGCTCCACCCGGAATACCGCACCATGCCGATGGTCTGGTACATCCCGCCGCTCTCCCCGATCGTCGACGCCCTCGCCGCCGGGGGACACGACGGCGAGGACGCCGGCAACCTCTTCGGCGCCATCGGCAGCCTGCGCATCCCGATGGCCTACCTCGCCGAACTCTTCACCGCCGGCGACACCGCACCGGTGGAGGCCGCGCTGCGCCGACTCGCCGCCATGCGCGCCCACATGCGCCGCGTCAACCTCGGCGAGCCCCCGGACCCGTCCATCGCCGAAGGCGTCGCCATGACCCCCGGCCGGATCGAGGAGATGTACCGGCTGCTGGCGCTCGCCAAGTACGACGAACGCTACGTCATCCCCACCGCCTACCACGCCACCCCGGGCAGCGCCCTGGACACCGGGTGCAGCCTGGAACACACCGGCGGCCCCGGCATGCTGGAGGACACCGCCCCGCCGCGCGGCCGGGTCAACCTCCTCGGCTGGAACGGCCACGGACGCCCGGCCGGACTCTTCCCGGCCCGCCGACCGCACGGCAAGGGGACCACACCGTGAACACCGCCGCCGTCCACCAGGCGGCCTCGCTGCTGCTGCGCTACCCCGACCACGACTGGCCGCACCGGCTGCGCCTGGTCACCACCCACCTCACCGCGTCCGGCGACCCGGCCACCCGCCACCTGCTCGCCTTCTGCCACCACGCGGCGCCGCTGCCGCCGCTGCGGGCGGCGCGGGACTACGTCGCCGTCTTCGACCGCAGCCGCCGCCGCACCCTGCACCTGACCTACTACACCGACGGCGACACCCGGCGCCGTGGCGCCTCCCTGGCCCGGCTGAAGGAGACCTACCGCGCCCACGGCTGGCTCCCCGACCCGGCCGAACTCCCCGACTTCCTGCCGATGATGCTGGAGTTCGCGGCCCGCTGCCCCCGGCCCGGCAGCCGCCTGCTGCTCGACCACCGCGCCGCCGTCGACGCCCTGCGCACCGGCCTGGAACGCCACGGCACCCCCTACACCCACGTGCTCGACGCCGTCCGCGCCACCCTGCCCGGCCGGCGCGCCGCCGCCGTCCCGGCCACCGTCACCCCGCCCGGCACCGAACTCGTCGGCCTGGAACCGTTCCCCACCCATCGCACGCGCGAGGACACCCGACCGTGACACACCTGCACATCACCTTGTGGGCCGTCCTGCCCTACCTGTGCGCCGGCACCCTGATCGCGGGCAGCGCCTGGCGCTACCACTACGACCGCTTCGGCTTCACCACCCGCTCCAGCCAACTCCACGAGAGCCGGCTGCTGCGCGTCGGCTCACCGCTCTTCCACATCGGACTGCTCTTCGTCATCGGCGGACACGTCGTCGGCCTGGTCGTCCCCGAGGACCTCACCCGCCGGCTGCACGTGTCCGAATCCTTCTACCACGCCAACGCCCTGGTGGTGGGCGGTCTCGCGGGCTGCGCGGCCACCGCCGGGCTCGCCGTGCTGTGCTGGCGCCGGCTGCGGGTACCGGCGGTGCGGGCCGCCACCTCACGCAGCGACCGCGTGATGTATCCGGTGCTGGCCGCCGCGCTGCTCGCCGGGCTCGTCACCACCCTGGTCACCACCTCGACCAGCGCGTACGACTACCGCACCGGGGTCGCCGTGTGGTTCCGCAGCCTGTTCACCCTCGACCCCGACGTGGCCGCCATGACCGGCGCCCCGCTCACCTACCAGCTCCACGCGCTGCTCGGCATGGCGCTGTTCACCCTGTGGCCGTTCAGCCGCCTCGTCCACGCCTTCGCCGCCCCGATCGGCTACCTGGTGCGCCCGTACGTGGTCTACCGCCACCGTGGCGCGGCCACCCGGCCCGAGTGAGCCGCCGCGCGGTCGCGCAGCCAGGGCGTGCCGGCGGCCAGGACGCCGAGGCCGACGGAGATCAGATGCCCGGCGTCCGCGAGCGCCTGGTCGACGGCGCAGGCCACCGCCAGCGCGACGGCCAGCAGCGGCAGCGCGTGACGCCGCAGCCGGCCGCCGGCCAGCGCGAGCAGACAGGCGCCCGTGGTGACCAGGCCGTAGCTGATGCCCACGTCCCGGGCCCGGGTCGGCACGTGCAACACCCGCGTCGCGTGCGCCACCCACAACGTGCCCTCGGTGAGCAGTGTCGCCGCCAGATGCCCGTAGAGGAACACACCAAGGGCCCGCGCCGTGCCCCAGCGCCACTCCGCGCAGCCCAGCACGGCGGCGACCGCGCCGATGCCGACCACCACCGGAACGCCGTCCACCACGAGCCCGCTGGTGAACAGCGTCCACCACTTGCCGACGTCGATGTGGTGCACGTTGCTGCTGTTGTGGCGGACGAAACGGGCCCGTTCGGCGGCCGGCTGCCCCGCCAGCCAGCAGGCGGTCACCACCAGCGCCACCACGTACGCCCCCGTACCCCACAACCGCCTCGCACCCCGTGCCATCCGCCGCACCGGTCCGCCTTCACTGTCCACCCGCACGGGGCTCCGTTCCACTCGTCTGAAGGACCGCGGTACGGCCGCGAAGGTTCCCGGCGGCGGGTCGGGTGACGGCCGCCGGGTTCCGCGGGGGCCGGCTCAGGAGAGCAGGCCCCGGATGCGTTCGCGGTCGGCGCGGGAGACGGACGCGGGGCGGCCGGCCGAGACGCCGCCGTCGACCCCGACGTCCTGTCCGGTGACGAGCCGGCTGGCGTCGGAGGCGAACCACAGCGCGGCGGCGGCGATGTCGTCGGTGGAGATGGTCCGGAAGATCGGCTGACTGTCCTTCATCAGCGTCTCGAAGACGGCCACGGCGGAGTCGGCGGAGGCGTCGGCGGCGGACGCCTCGACCCCGGCGCCCTTGGCGAAGATGCCGGTGGGGACGAAGCCGGGGGAGACGCTGTTGACCCGCACCCCGTGTTCACCCAGGTCGATCGCGGCGCACCGGGTGAGATGGAGCACCGCGGCCTTCGCCGTGGAGTAGTCGAGCCCGGACCAGCCGGCGATCTTCCCGGCGAGGCTGGCCACGTTGACGATGCTCCCAGAACCCTGGGCCACCATCTGCCGCCCGGCGTGCTTGATGCCCAGCATCACGCCGGTGACGTGCACCGACAACGTCCGGGCGAAGACCTCCGCGTCGAAGTCGGTCACCGACGCCATGTTCCCCGGGCCGCCGGCGTTGTTGACCATCACGTCGAGCCGTCCGTGGCGTTCGACCGCGTGGCCCACGAGCGCTTCGACGTCGGCCTCCACGGAGACGTCGCAGCGCACGAAGCTCGCCGACGAGCCCAACGCGGCGGCGCGTTCCTCCCCTTCGCGTTCCCGGCGCCCGGCCAGGACGACCCGGGCGCCCTCGGCGACGAACAGCTCGGCGATCCGGGCTCCGATACCGCTCGTCGCCCCGGTGACGACGGCGACCTTCCCCTCCAGGCTCTTCACAACACGCTCCCGACTCGACGGCCCGCCGCGCGCACGCCCGGGCCGGATGGTGACAATGGTCGTGCACCATCATCCCGGCTCCGCCGACGGTGGCTCACCGCCGGGCCCCCGGCACGCGGTGATGGTGACGTGTGCCACTCTTCGGCAACGCGCGCGTTGACTTCGTGTCACCGTTTTATCGACATGAGTTCGCTTAAGCGGCTTTTCATGAGTATTTTGTAAAATATTCCGAAGACTTGGTTCATCGTTTGCGCAACTGTCGCTGACGAAACGGCCCCGGGGCGCGTCTCCACCAGAGCAAGTGCCCGCCACACCCGGCGGGCGATGAATCAGGAGACGGCCTTGACAGTTCAACCGACCCTCCGGAGCCCGTCGGCCCCGGACCTCGCGGCGGCGACCCTATCCGCGGGAGCGGTCTGGCCCGCGGAACCCCCGGCGCCCCCTCGGACGCTCGTCGACATCCTGGCGGCCACCGTGGCCGCCCACCCCGAGGCGCCCGCGGTGGACGACGGAACCGTCGTGCTCTCCTACCGTGCCCTGCTCGCCGACGTCACCGCGTTCGCCGGCAAACTCCGCTCGCACGGCATCGGTCCCGGTGACCGGGTCGGGATACGCGTCCCGTCCGGCACCGCCGATCTGTACGTGGCCGTGCTCGGCGTGCTGCACGCCGGCGCCGCCTACGTCCCGGTGGACGCCGACGACCCCGACGAGCGGGCCGAGATGATCTGGACGGACGCGCGGGTCTGCGCCGTCGTCGGAGCGGGCCTCGCGGTACACCTCCGTCCGGAGGTGGCGGTGGGGGGTGTGGAGCGTGGTCCGGGTCCGGGGGATGACGCGTGGGTGATCTTCACGTCGGGGACGACGGGGCGGCCGAAGGGGGTGGCGGTCGGTCATCGGTCGGCGGCGGCGTTCGTGGACGCGGAGGCGGGGTTGTTCTGCCGGGAGCGGCCGTTGGGTCCGGGGGACCGGGTGCTGGCGGGGTTGTCGGTGGCGTTCGATGCGTCGTGTGAGGAGATGTGGCTGGCGTGGCGGCACGGGGGGTGTCTGGTGCCGGCGCCGCGGGAGGTGGTGCGGGCGGGGGCTGACTTGGGTCCGTGGCTGGTGGAGCGTGGGGTGACGGTGGTCTCCACGGTGCCGACGCTGGCGGCGTTGTGGCCGGTGGAGGCGTTGGCGCGGGTGCGGTTGCTGATCGTGGGGGGTGAGGCGTGTCCGGCTGAGCTGGTGGAGCGGCTGGGTGCGGGGCGGGAGATGTGGAACACCTATGGTCCGACGGAGACCACGGTGGTGGCGTTGGCGGCGCGGCTGGTGCCGGGTGAGCCGGTGCGGATCGGGGTGCCGCTGGCGGGGTGGGAGGTGGCGGTCGTCGACGCCCGTGGCCGTGCGGTGGCGTGGGGTGGGACGGGTGAGTTGTTGATCGCGGGGGTGGGGACGGCTCGTTATCTGGACGCGGTCAAGGATGCGGAGAAGTTCGGTGCGCATCCGGTGTTTCCGGGGCGTCGGGTGTACCGCAGTGGTGATCTGGTGCGGGCGGAGCGGGCGGGTCTGGTCTTCGCCGGACGTGCGGACGAGCAGGTGAAGCTGGCGGGGCGCCGGATCGAACTGGGGGAGGTCGACGCGGCGTTGAGCGCGCTGCCGGGGGTCCGCGCGGCAGCCGCGGCGGTACGGCAGAGCCCGGCCGGCGGCCAGGTGCTCGTCGGTTACCTGGTCGCCGAGGACGGGCCGCTGGACCTGGCGGCCTTGCGGCACCGGCTCCTCGACGCCCTGCCGCAGGCCCTCGTCCCCGTACTGACCGTGGTCGACCGGCTGCCGGTACGCACCTCCGGGAAGGTCGACCGGGCCGCCCTGCCCTGGCCACTGCCGACCCAGGAACGGCCGGCCGACGCGGGCGAGGCGCCGACGGGTACCGCCGGATGGCTCGCCGGACGCTGGCAGGACGTGCTGGGCGTCCCGGTGGACGCCGGGGCCGACTTCTTCGCGCTGGGCGGATCGAGCCTGGCGGCGGCCCGGCTCGTCACCGTACTGCGGGAACGGTTCCCCGAGGTGTCGGTGGCCGACGTCTACCGCCACCCCACGCTGACCGAACTCGCCGCCCGCCTCGACGAGTTCGCCGACTCCGGCACCGCCCGGCGCGAGGTGCGCCCGGTCCCGCGCCGCACCGGCGTCGTGCAGTTCCTCGTGCTCCTCGTGCTCTTCACCGTGACCGGGATCCGCTGGCTGCTGGCCGTGGCGGCCATGGACGACCTGGTCGGACCGGTGCGCTGGGCACCCCACGCGTCCTGGTGGGCGATCGGCGCGGGATGGCTGGCGCTGTCCAGCGCGCCCGCCCGGCTGCTCATCGGCGCGGGCGCGGCCCGGCTGCTCACCCGGGGGATCCGCCCGGGCAGCCACCCGCGCGGCGGCCGGGTCCACCTGCGGGTGTGGACCGCCGAACGCGTCGTGGCCGCCTTCGGCGTGCCCTCGCTGCTCGGCACGCCCTGGGCACGGCTCTACGCCAAGCTGCTGGGATGCCGGGTCGGACGCGGCGTGGTGCTGCACGCCATGCCGCCGGTGACCGGCATGGCGGAGTTCGGCGACGGCTGCGTGCTGGAACCCGAGGCCGACGCGTCCGGGCACTGGCTCGACGGCGACCAGTTGCGGCTCGGCCCGGTCCGGCTCGGCCCCGGCGCCCGCGTCGCCACCCGCGCCACGCTGCTGCCCGGCGCCCGGGTCGGCGCCGGCGCCGACATCGCGCCGGGTGCCGCCGTCACCGGCGAGGTGCCCGACGGCGAGCGGTGGACCGGCAGCCCGGCCCGCCCCGACCAGGACACCGCCGACCACACCTGGCCGAAGCCGCGTACCGCCGACTCGCGCCGCTGGCACGCCGCGTACGGCGCCGCGCTGCTCGGCTTCAACGCGCTGCCGCTGCTCGCCGCCGTGCCCGCGCTCGCGGTGCTGTGGTGGCTCGCCAGGGAGACCACCACACTCGGTGGGCTCGTCACCGTCCTGTTGTGGACCGCGGTGCCGCTGACCCTGCTGTCCCTGGTGTGCTACGCCGGTCTGCTGGCGCTGACGGTACGGATCGTGGGACGCGGCCTGACCCCCGGACACCACCCGGCCGACGGCCGCGCCGCGTGGTGCGCCTGGGTGGTCACCCGGCTGATGGACCAGGCGCGCGGCTCGCTCTTCCCGCTCTACGCCAGCCTGTTGACGCCCACCTGGATGCGGGCGCTCGGCGCGCGGGTGGGACGCCGCGCCGAGATCTCCACCGTGCTGGCGCTGCCGGGGCTGACCACGGTGGACGACGGTGCCTTCCTCGCCGACGACACCCTGGTGGCCCCCTTCGAGGTGCGCGGCGGCTGGCTGCGGCTGGGCCGCTCCGCGATCGGCGAGCGGGCGTTCGTCGGCAACTCCGGCATCGTCGGCCCCGACCGCGCCCTGCCCGACAACGCCCTGGTCGGTGTCTTGTCGGACGCCCCCGCACACGCCGAGCCGGGTGGCTCGTGGCTGGGCCGCCCCACCCTGCCGGTGCCCCGCAAGGCCGACGGCGGCGACCCGAGCCGCACCTACGACCCGCCCCGCCGGCTGGTCGCCGCCCGCGCCGCGGTCGAACTGTGCCGCGTCGTCCCGGTGTTGTGCACCGTCCTGCTCGCCGACGTCTCGTTCGCCGCGTTGCAGGATGTGGTCGACGCCGACGGCTGGACCGCGGCCGGGCTGCTCGCCGGGGTGATCCTGTTCGCCGCCGGAGTGGTGGCCTGCCTGCTCACCACGGCCGCCAAGTGGCTGCTGGTGGGCCGGTTCCGGGCCGCCGAGCACCCGTTGTGGAGCTCGTTCGTGTGGCGCAACGAGCTGTACGACACCTTCGTCGAGGAGGTCGCCATGCCGTGGCTGGGCTCCGCCGTCATCGGCACCCCGCTGCTCAACGCGTGGCTGCGCACCCTCGGCGCGCGGATCGGACGCGGCGTGTGGTGCGACAGCCACTGGCTGCCGGAGACCGACCTGGTGCGGCTGGACGACGGGGCGAGCGTCAACCGGGGCTGCGTGCTCCAGACCCACCTGTTCCACGACCGCCTGATGCGGGTGGACGCCGTCCACCTCGGCCGGGGCGCCACGCTCGGCCCGCACTCCATCGCGCTGCCGGCCACCACGGTGGCGGACGGCACGGTGGTGGGCCCGGCCTCGCTGGTGATGCGGGGCGAACGGCTGCCGGCCGACACCCGGTGGCTCGGCAACCCGGTGGCCGCCTGGACGACCGGGCCGGCCGACGCCGACCGCACCCCCGGCGCCGTCTGAGGCGCCACCCCGTCCCCGCGCGGCGGCCCGGCACCGACCGGGCCGCCGCGCGGGCTCAGCCCCGACGCACCAGCTCCAGCAAGGCCGCGGCCGACCAGGAGAAGTTGGCGGAGTTCTCCCCGCCACCGGTCAACGGGTGGTAGTTCTCCCGGATCGGGGCGTCACCGAGGAGCCCGGCGGCGCGGGAGAGCAACCGCTCGGCCGTCGCGTCGGCGTCCCGGTGGTAGCCGTAGCGGCGCAGGCCCTCGATGGCGAAGTACGCCTGGTCCAGCCAGACCAGACCGCGCCAGTAGCCGGTCGGGTCGAACGCCGGGCTGTCCCGGGACACGGTCGGCAACGGAAGGTACGTGCCGAACCGCGCGGGATCGGTCAGCGCGCTGCGTACCGCGGCGGCCTGCCGTCCGGTGGCCACCCCGGCCCACAACGGGATCGCGCCCTCGATCCCCTTGCCCGGGGCGGTACGGGGCCGGCCGTCCCGCAGCGCCGCGTCGTAGAAGAAACCGGTACCCGGGTCGTAACAGCGTTCCCGGACCCGGTCGCGCAGCGACTCCGCCTCCCGGCGGTACCGCACCGCGTCCGAGGGCCGCCCCAACTCCCTTGCCATCTCGGCCAGTACGGTCTTCTCCGCGTACAGGTAGCTGTTGAGGTCCACCGACTCCTGGTCCAGCGACCAGCCCACGACGCGCCCCGCGCGGTCGGTGTTGGCCAGCACCGCGCTGTGGTCGAAACGCGGGGCGTTGTCCATGCCGCTCTCCCAGGCCGCGGCGAGCCGGCGCTGCGCCGTGCTGTCGTTGGCCGGGTCGACGGTGGCGCCGTACTGCGCGAGGCCGTCGCGGGCGTGGTCGCGGTTCCGGTACCACCAGGCGTGGTACGCGGTGAGCTTGGGGTACATCCGGTGCAGGAAGTCACGGCCGGCGCCGCGTTCGTACACCGTCCACACCGCCCAGGCGGCCAGCGGGGGCTTGGAGTTGCGTTCGTTCCAGTTGAGCCCGCCCTGCGCGGGGTCGTTGTAGAAGACGGCGTCCGGGATCATCCCGGCGTCCCGCGGGCGGACGGGGGAGTCCGGGGTGATCTGGTGGTCGAAGAGCGCCTGGATCGACGAGGCCGCCAGCGCCGGGTCGAAGAGCGCGGTGCCGACCGCCTCCTTCCAGGAGTCCCACGCCCACAGACCGCCCGCGAAGTCGCGGTTGGTGATCGACGGCGTGATGCCGTCCGAACGCAACCGCCCCGCCGGACCGCGCCAGTTGGTCACCAGGGTCTGCACCGCCTTGGCCGCCGGACGGCGCAGTCGCGCCGGGACCCCGCGCAATGCCCGGTCCAGATACCCCTGCCAGCGCCGCGTGGTGGCGTCGGTGATCTCCTCCGGGCGGCGCAGCGCGGCGGCCACCACGGGGTGCGCGGCCCGCCGTTCGGCCTCGGTGAAGGTGTACGACTCGGCCCAGACGTACCGCACCGTGGCGCCCGGCCGCAGCAGCTCGGCGTGGACGGCGGTGGTGGTGTAGCCGTCGCCGCGCACCTCGGTGACGACCGGCGTGGCGTGCGTCACCTCGAACCGCGTCTGATCCGTCGTCAGGAACGAGGCGAACTCCCGCACCCGGGCGAAGTCCACCGCCACCCCGGTCGCCGTCCGGCGCAGCCGTGGCGCGCTGCGCACCGGCTCGGTGTCATGGCGCAGCAACTCCCCGGACCACCGGGCGCGCAGCCTGAGCGCGGTGCCGGACACGTTGCGTACGACGGCGGTGACCAGCGCGGTACGGTTGCCGGCGAAGCGCAGGTCGAGCGTGACGCGCACCCCGTCCGCCGTCAGCTCCTGGCGCAGCACCCCGGGCTCGGAACGCAGCGCCGCCGCACCCCGCGCGGCGAACACCAGCGGCCTCCCCGAGCCCTCGTCGGCCAGCCCGAACCGGGTGAAGGCACGGCTCAGGTACCAGGGGTATTCCTCGGCGAGGTACAGCGGCCCGGTGAAGCCTCCGAGATGGTCCCGGTCGGTGGCGGCGGGCAAGCCGTAGGCGTGCCAGGCGCCGAGGTCGGCGAAGACGTTGAGCGGGTTGTTGCCGGGAGGCCGCGCTGCGCCGGGCAGCCCGTGCAGATCCAGCAGATCGGTGAGGTCGCTCTCCGCCGGGCCGGTGGCCGCCGGTCTGTGCTCCGCCCCCGGCCGGCCGCCGTCGGCCCGTGCCGTGGTGGCCGCCGCGGGTACGGCCGCCAACGCCACCGGTACGGCCGCCAGCGCGGTGAACCCGCGCCGGGTCACCCCCGGTTCCCGCTCCCCGCCCCCGTCCGTCCTTCGTATCCCGTCCGTCACCGGATGCTCCTGCCCACGTCGTCGTGGTCGTCGGTCGTCGCGATCATAACCACGCGGGGTCCGTCGGCGACATGGTCGCGTCACCCGGCGGCCGGGTCCTGGGGCGCCGTGCCGTCGAGGTCGTGGGCGCGGTGCAGTCCCAGGCTCCGGTTGAGTCGTCCGATCAGCCGGGTGGCCGTGGCGCGGGGGAGCAGGCGGGTGATCCATGTCACGGGCCGGAAGAGGGCCCGCCCGGGGTAGGAGTTGAGGGCGCCCTTGGCGAAGGCGTCGAGGGTCTTCGCCGCGACGTGTTCCGGCGCGTCGGTGAAGGCCGGGTTCATGGTGGCGGAGCTGGTGTCGAAGAACCCCGTGTCCGTGGCGCCGGGGTGGGCCGCCATGACCCTGACCGAGGTGCCCCGCAGCTCCTCGGCGAGCGCCTCGGTGAACGACAGCACGAACGCCTTGCTCGCGGCGTAACTGGCCTGGTACGGCATGGTCTGGAAGGCGGCGATGGACGCCACGTTGATGATGCCGCCGTGTCCCCGGTCCGCCATGCGGCCACCGAGCAGATGCGTGAGGCGCAGCAGCGCGATGACGTTGAGCTCCACCGAGCTGACGTTGCGCGCCAGCGAACTGGTCAGGAAGGGGCCGACGGTGCCCGCTCCGGCGTTGTTGACGAGCAGGTCGATGGTGTGTTCCCGGCGGTCCAGCTCCGCGATCAGCGCGGTGACCTGGCCGGCGTCGGTGAGATCGGCCACGAGTGGGGTGACGTCGGTCCCGTGCTCCGCGCGGATTCCGGCGGCGACCTCGCGCAGCGCGTCGCCGGAGCGTGCCACGAGCACGAGGTGTGCGCCGCGTCGCGCGAGTTCATGGGCGTATGCCTTGCCGAGGCCTTTCGACGCGCCGGTGACGAGTGCGGTGATGCCGGAGTAGCTGTACATCGGGGCTGTTGGGAGAGGGGCCGAGGCCGGCCGCGGGCGGGCAGGTGACGCGGCCGTTTACTTCGAGCTTCGAAGCAAGGTAACAGCTTCGAGCCTCGAAGCAAACTGGTAGCCTCGGCGTATGATGAATCAGGCGCTCGAGGCGGTGGTACGCGCCAGCCACGAGATCCTCATGCTCACCACCGACCGGATCACGGAAGCGCTGGGCGAACTCGGGCTCACCCACGCCACCGCGCAGGCACTGTGGGTCATCGACCCCGCGGAACCCGCCCCGTCGATGAAGGTGCTGGCCGACCGGCTCTTCTGCAACGCGCCCAACCTCAGCTTCCTCGTCAACCAACTGGTCGAGCGCGGGCTCGCCGAGCGCGGTGTGGCCGCCGGCGACCGCCGGTCACGCGTCGTCGTCCTGACCGACGAAGGCCGGCGCGTACGCGGACGCGTCATCCGCCTGACCCTGGCGCGCACCCCGTTCGCCACCTGCTCACCGGAAGAGCTGAACCGACTCGCCGAGATCCTCCAGCGGGTACGGGGCCGCGCGGCGTCGTAGCCGACGTACCGGCGGCGGATCACCGCCGCGCGCGGGCGCCGCTCGGGCCGGCTACTGGGCGGCCGGCCCGAGCGGGGCGGTCACAGCAGGTTGTAGATGGTGAAGCCCCAGCCGATCTTGACCGGCCGGCGGTACGGGGCGTGGGCGTCGCCGGTGCCGGAGTAGCGGAACAGTTCGCCCTTGGCGTTGCGGGCGATCAGGTCGGACTTGCCGTCACCGTCGTGGTCGCCGACGGACAGCAGGCGGTTGTAGGCGTTCCAGCCGCCGCCGACGCGGGTGCGGGGCTGGAACGGGGCCTTGGCGTCGCCGGTGCCCTGGTACAGCCACAGCACGCCCGCGGTGTCGCGGGCGACGACGTCGGCCTTGCCGTCGCCGGTCAGGTCGCCCTGGCCGGCGATCTCGGTGTACCGGTTCCAGCCCTCGCCGACGCGTATGCGCTTGGTGACCCGGCCGTCCGGGTAGCCCAGGTACTCCCACAGCACGCCGGACTTGTCGACCGCGAGCAGGTCGGCCTCCGGGGCGCCGCCGAGGTTCCCGGGGGAGAGCACCTTGGTGTAGATGTTCCAGCCGCCGCCGATGCGCTTGGTGTGCGCCTGTAGGTCCTTGCTCCAGGTGTAGTAGAGCGAGCCGTCCTTGCGGACCTGCCAGGTGCCGTCGTCCCGGCCGTCCTTGTCGTTGTCGACGTCCATGTCGGTGACGGCGAAGTCGTAGGTGACCCCGATGTCCTGACGGGGCTTGAAGGCACCCGTACCGTCGGGGAAGTACAGGTACAGCTCCCCGGTCCTCCGGTCGACCGCGGTCATCGAGAAGGTGGGCGTGTTCACCTGGCCGGTGGCGCCCGTGAGCGGGGCGGCGAAGGCGGCCTTGGAGGCGTGGGCGTGCTCCCGCGCCCCGGCTTCGGCGCGTGCCCGCTCCGCACCGGCCGGGGACCCGGCGGCGGTGGCGGTGCCGGCCGCGGTGGCCAGCGCGGCGGCGGCCACGGTGGTGGCGAGCACGCGCGTGACCGCGCGGCCCGGTCTGACGAAAGGCATGGGAAGTCCCCCTGCTGCGTTGCCGAATGGCACGAGCGAAGCGTCGCTCTGCCACAGTCCTCCGGAACTCTCTCACAGGGTTTTCACAGGCCGCGCCGAGGGCGCCGCGCCCCGGCGAGGCCCGCTCCGGCCGCCGGGAACCGGGTGGGCCCCCGCCCTACCCCGGGAACTCCTTGGACATCAGCCGCAGCCGTCCGGCGAACTCGGTGAGGCCGTCCTGGTCGACGTTGCCGAAGCTGACCCGGAAGACCTGGCGGTCGTCGGGGAGGAAGGCGGTGCCGGGGATGACGAGCGTGTCGTAGCGGGTGACGAGGTCGCGCACGACCTCGTCGGTGGCGCGTCCGGTGAACGGATGGCGGATCCAGCCGAAGAACCCGCCGCAGCTCAGCAGTTGGAAGCCGCCCGGCCGGTCGGCGAGCACGGTCTCCAGCCAACGCCGCTTGCCGGTCAGCTCCTCGGCGCGCGCACGCCGCCACTGACGGGACAGGGCCAGCCCGGCCCAGGCGGCCTCCTGTCCCACGCGTGGCGGGCAGATCGCCACACAGTCGAGGAGCTTCATCACCTCGCGGTTGACCTCCGGCGAGGCGACCACCGCGCCCACCCGGTAGCCCGGGATCGCCAGGTCCTTGGAGAAGCTGTGCAGGCTGATCAGGGTCCGCGGCCACTCCGGGTCGGCGAAGAGCCCGTGCGCCGGTTCGGCGGCGTCGCGGAAGGTGCGGTAGGTCTCGTCCAGGATCAGCGCGATGTCGTGCGCCTTGGCCAACCGGTAGAACTCCGCGAGGACTTCCGGCGCAATGGTCACCCCGCTCGGGTTGCCCGGGGTGACCAGCACGATCGCCTTGGTGCGCGGCGTGATGAGCGCCTCGGCCGCCGCCGGGTCGGGCACCAGGCCGGGCCCGGGCTCCAGGTAGCGCGGCACCACGCCGTTCATCCGCAGCCACATGTCGTAGTTGAAGTAGTACGGCAGGGCCTCGATCACCTCGTCACCCGGTACCGTCAGCGCCTGGGCCACCAGGCAGAACGCCTGGTTGCAACCGGCGGTGACCACCATCTGGCCGGCCCCCACCGGGGCGCCGTACGCCTCGGTGAGGTCGGCGGCGAAGGCGTCCCGCAGCCGGGGCAGCCCGGGGCTGGGTACGTACGCGGCGCCGTCGGGTTCGTGGGCGACCTTGGCGACGTGCTCGACCATCTCGGGCGCGGGCGGGTAACTCGGCGCCGCCTGGGCCAGGTCGAGCAGCGCGCGCTCGCCGCTGCGCCCCGCCAGCAGGGCGTACGTCGCGCCCATCGGCGAGTCGGGCTCGTGCACGGTTCGCGGGCTCAGTCGCACGTCGGCGCTCCTTCACGGGCGGGCTGGACGCTGTCGGTTCCCCCGCGATGCTATCGATCCCGCGCGGTCCCAGCGACGTCCCGGCGCCGCGAGAACAGGCCGTCAGCCATGGGTGAGTTCGAGCACGGTGATGCCGGCCAGCACGGTGGCGCTCGCCGCCATCCGCCGCGCGCCGAAGCGTTCCCGGAACACCAGCGTGCCCAGCAGCGCGGCGATCAGGATGCTCGTCTCGCGCAGCGCGGCGACCGCGGGCAGACTGCCGTGCGCCTGCGCCCACACCACCAGCGCGTAGGCCAGCAGTGACAGCACCCCGCCGGTCAGCCCCCGCCACCACACCGGACGCAGCCGGTCCGGCAGCGACCTGCCGTGCGACGCCCAGGCCAGCAGCGGCAGCACCGGGCCCTGGCACAGGAAGAGCCAGGCGATGTAACCGGTGACGGTGCCGCTGTGCCGGACCCCGGTGCCGTCCACCACCGTGTACGCGGCGATCACCACACCGGTGCCCACGGCGGCGGCCAGTGCCGGGAGCCGGTCCCGTCCGGGTATGCCGTCGGCCAGCGCCAGACCGGCCAGGCCGCCGGAGATCACCAGCACCCCGATCGCCTCCCCGGCCGGCAGCGCCTGGCCGAGGACGGCGGCGGAGACGACGGCCACCAGCAACGGCGCCGTACCCCGGGCCAGCGGATACATCTGCCCGAAGTCACCGAGCTGATAGGCGCGCAGCAGCAGGAACTGGTACAGCACCTGCAACGCGGCCGAGGAGGCGAGGTACGGCCACGCCGCCGCGCCGGGCACCGGGGTGAACCACACCAGCACCGCGCCGAACCCCGCGTACGCCAGGCTGATCAGCGTGAACCCGGCCAGCTTGTCGCCGACCCGGTGCGCCTGCCCGTTCCACACCGCGTGCAGCAGCGCCGCCGTCAGTACGACGACGGGCACGGCGACCGACGTCCCCGGGGACGACACGGACTGCGGCATCGGATACCTCCCTGCGGTGCCTGCGGAACAGAATTCCACGATAGACTAATCACATGGAAGGAAATTCCGGAAGTGGTGAACGGCGGCTCTCCGCCCACGTCCGCGCCCAGCTGTCCGGGCTGCGCGACACCGAGGCCCGGGTCGCCCGGGTCGTCCTCGACAAGGGCGCCGACCTGGTGCACCTGAGCGTCAGCGACGTCGCCGCGCTCGCCGGCACCGCGCCCTCGTCCGTGGTCCGGGCCTGCCAGCGGCTGGGCTTCCGCGGTTACCAGGAACTGAAGATCGCCGCGGCCCGGGAGGCCCCGGCCGCCACGCCGTCCAGCGAGCCGGACCCGGCCGCCCGCGCGCTGGCCGACACGGTGCGCGCGGCCCGGGAAGCCCTCGACGGACTGGCCACCACCCTCCCCGCGTCCACCCTGCGCCAGGCCGCCGAAGCGCTGGCCGTGGCGCCGTCCGTCCTCGTCGTCGGCGCCGGGCTCTCCGGCGCGGTGGCCCTGGACGCCGCCTACCGGCTGCGCGCCCTCGGCCTCGTCGTGGACGCCCCCGCCGACCCGCTCACCGCCCAGCTCGCCGCCTCCCAACTCGCCCCCGCCGCCGTCTGTCTGGCGGTCAGCCACACCGGGGCGACCCGCAGCACGGTGGACGCCGCCCGCCGGGCCCGGACGGCCGGCGCCGCCGTCATCTCCCTGACCAGCTACGCCCGTTCACCCCTGAGCGAGACCAGCACCCACACCCTCGTCGCCGGCGGCCAGGACCTCGTCTTCGGCCTGGAGACCGTGGCCAGCCGCCTCGCCCACCTGGCCGTCGTCGACGCCCTCACCCTGACCCTGCGCACCCTGCGCGGCGCCGCCGCCGAGACCGCCCTGCGCTTCTCCGCCGACGTCACCGCCGACCACGCCTACTGACCCGTCCGGCCGGGCGGCGCGGGGCGCACGGCGAGCAGCGCGATGTCGTCGGTGCTGTCGGAGCCGAGCCGGATGATCAGTTCGTCGCAGAAGACGTCGAGGGGGGAGCGCGCCAGGGTGGCGGCGTCGTGGCGGAGCCTGGCCATGGCGTCGTCCAGGGACTCGCCGCGGCGTTCGATGAGTCCGTCGGTGAAGAGCAGCAGGGTGGAGCGGGGCGGCAGCGGATCGCGGGCGGTCGTCCGGGGGGCGCCGGGGTCCATGCCGATCAACAGGCCCGCGCCCGACTCCAGATAACGGGTCTCGCCCTCCCAGGTCGTCAGCAGCATCGGCAGATGGCCGGCGGACGCGTGGTGCAGCTCCCACGGGCCGGCGTCGCCCCCCTTCACCAGCGCGTAGACGCACGTGGCGGTGGCGTTCGGGTAGAAGGCGTGGCAGGCCCGGTCGAGCCGGTGCAGCACCACGCCCGAGGGTTCCTGGCAGTCGACGGCGATGCCGCGCAGCATGTTGCGCAACTGGCTCATGGCCACCGCCGCCTGCAGGTCGTGCCCGGCCACGTCTCCGATGACCACGGCGGTGTCGCCGTTGGGCAGTACGAACGCGTCGAACCAGTCACCGCCGACCTGCGCCGTGGTGCTGGACGGGGCGTAGCGGGCGGCCATCTCCAGGTGGGCGACGTCGGGCAGTTGGGGCAGCAGCGAGAACTGGAGGCGTTCGGCGGTCCGTTGGGTGCTCTGGTACAGCCGGGCGTTGTCCACCCCGAGCGAGATGCCGCGCACCAGGTCCGACACGAGCGGCAGGTCCTCCTCGGTGAACGGGTCCTCCTCCCGGGTACGGACCACGATCAGCGCGCCCAGCACCTCCCGGCGGGCCCGCAGCGGGGCGATGACCGCGCTGCTCGCCCCGAGCCGCTGGAACAGCTCCAACTGCCGGGTGTCCAGCGGGCTGTGGTCCGGGCCGGGCGGCGGGATGTCGGTGAGCAGCAGGGGGCCCGCGCCCCGCAGCACCCGGGGCAGCGGCCCCCGTTCCGCCTCGGACAGCGGCGGCAGCGTGCCCAACTCCACCCCCGGGGTGAGCGCCGAGGGGTCGCGGTGGACGACGCAGACCCGGTTCACGTCCCCCTGCTCGTCCAGCAGGTCCACCGCGCACCAGTCCGCCAGCCGCCGGGTCAGCACCTGGCACACCCGGCGCAGCCCCTCGTCCAGGTCGAGCGTGCCGGCCAGCGCGTTGCCGGTTTCGGCCAGCAGCGACAGGCGGTGCAGCGCGTCGCCCATCTCGTCGCGGCTCATCCGCCGTGGCTGCGTCGTCCCGGACGGCGGTCGAACCGGGCGTGATCCCGGGCGTGGCTCCGCCCGGACCGCGACCCGCCTCTCGACGGGCGCGGACGACGCCTCCGGGGCGGCCGTCCGCGGGGTCAGTTGCGCGACCAGGACGGTGCGTCCGTCGACCGCCTCCTGGGTCTGGATGTGCAGCCGGATGGGGATCAGCCGGCCGTCCCGGTGCAACGCCGGCAGCGGAACGGAGCGGCCCAGGATGCGCGGCTGGCCGGTGAGCAGCAGGGAGCTGAAGGCCGCCGTGTGGCGTTCCCGCAGGTGCTCGGGGACGAGCACGGTCAGCGGGCGTCCGATGAGGTCGTCGGCCTGCCAGCCCAGCAGGCTCGCCACCGCGGTGTTGACCGCGATGATCCGGTCCCCGTCGTCGGCCACGATGGTCGGCACGCTGGCGGCCTCGATGTCGCTCGCGTCCCAGGGCGACAGTTCCGTCGCGGTCGCCACCGGCGCGTCACCGGCGAGTGCCCAGGAAGTGGGCGGCCCCCCGGCGACCTGCTCGGCGATCTGGTCGAGCAGCCAGTGGCGGAACGCCCGGATGTGCGGCAGCGCCGGGAGCGTGAGCACGCTCCCCAACTGGGCCGCCTCCTCGGCCGCGTCGAGCACCCGGCACAAGGTGGCCACGGCCGGCGCGGCGTCGGCGGGGAACTCCACCAGGAACGACAGCGTGGCGCTGCCGGCCGTCTCCTCCTGCGCCGCGGCCGTCATGCAGGCACTGATGACGTTGGCCGTGTCATGGGCGAGGAACAGCTCCTCCGGCGGCACCGAGCCGATCCGCTCCCCGGCGGACGCCACCAGCAGCATCTCGCGCAGGAGCGCCTCCCAGTGCTGCTGCGCGGCCCAGTAGAGCACGTACGGCACGTCGACCAGGGTCACGGTCACCGTCGGGCCGGGCGGCGGGACGGTCTCCCAGGCGGAGGCCGGGGGCGCGGGCAGCCCGGGCCACAGCTCGAACCAGACGGTCTTGCGGTCCTCGCAGATGTGGGCGCCGTGGCTGGAGGCGAGCTGCTCGACGACGCCCAGGCCGCGTCCGGTGGTGGCGTACGGCCGGTGTTCGTGCGGGACCAGGCCGCACGACGGCCGGCGGTCGCTGACCCGTACGTGCACCCGGCCGCCGGTGGACCAGGCCCGCATCTCGATCTCGGTGCGGGCGTGCACCACCGCGTTGGTCATCAGCTCGTCGGTCAGCAACTCGGCGGTGTCGACCACATCCGGCGCGACACCGTCCAGCACCGAGCGCACGAACCGCCGGGCCAGCGCGACACTCCGGGGCCCCGGAGGCAACAGACGTGACGCCGCCCCTGGCGGGCTGGGACTGCCCATACCAGCACAGGTGCCCACAAAAGCCGGGTCGAAAGATCCGTCCCGCGTGTTGTCGTCCGGCGCGGTGGGGCGGACCGGCTGTGCTGGACGCCCGTGATCACCGGCTCGGCGTCGGCCACGGTGCCGGTGTTCCCCGGGGCCGTGATCCACGACGCGGCCGGAACCGGGCCCGGGTGCCCCATCGCCCGTGGCGAGGTCGCGTTCTACCAGCGTGCCGGCCCCGCCCCGGTCGGCTCACGCCATGGTGACCACCGAGTACCTGTCCTTCGCGGAGCTGTCCCACGTGACGTGGACCTGGCAGTGCACCGGTTGGCCGGTGGTGGTGAGTCCGTTGGCCGTGATGGCCCCCGTCGGGTCGGACAGGGTGCTGTACAGGTCCCCGGCGGGCGCGGCCCCGCGCCGGGTGAATCCCAGAGTCTCCGGCGCCGCGGTGGTGGGGTGGAACACCGCCTTCCCCGTGATCGTGTAGGTCCCCCGCGTGGTGTTCTTGCGTGTCCTTCCCGGGATGATGGAGGGCAGGCCGAAGGTGTCCTCCGCGCCGTCGGAGACGTTGCCCTCCGCGTCGACCTGCCACAACTCCCAGTAGCGGCCGACAGTGGCGTGCACGGTGGAGTTCTTCGCCGTGACGTAGTCGTCGATGGCCGTGTTCGGCAGGGCGGTCCATGCCGAACCGTCCCACTGTTCCACGGCGAAGACCCGGGTGATCTCCTGGACGATCACTCCCTGCTGAGGCGGGTTGACGCTCAACGCCCGCCTGCGTTCGAAGCCGCCGCACTCGCCTTCCACATCGTCCTTCGCCAGGTGCGTGAAGACGGCCTGCGTCGCGACCGGGGCGGCGGTGGTGGGCGCCGCGGGAGCACGCTGGATCGGCGCCCGCGAGTGGTCGTTCGTCCGCGGGCCCCCGAGCGGCACCGGACCGGATGCCGGCAAGGGCCGGGCCGCCGGCGCGGGCAGCGGGCGACGCAGGGCCTCGGTGGCGTTCGCCTCGGCCGCGCGCTCGAAGCGGTCGGAGGGGCTCGACACCCGCAGCCCCGATCCGGTCCCGGTGCCGGCCACCGGGCCCCGCCGCTGCTGGATCACGTGGGTCAGTTCGTGAGCGAGGGTGTGGGCGTCCGAGCCGCCGCGGCCGAGCACGACGTGGTCGCCCGAGGTGTAGGCGCGGGCGCCGATCTCGGCCGCGGACCGTGCGGCCGGGGTGTCGTCGTGGACGTGCACGGCACGGAAGTCCTCCCCCAGGCGCGATTCCATCTCGGTGCGCACCGGTTCGGCCAGTGGCCGGCCCGGGGAGCGCAGGACGTCGTGCACGGCGGAGCGCCGCACCGGTGCGGCCTCGGTCTCCGTGCCGGTCGCGGCTTCCCGTCCGCCGCCAGGGGGGCGGTGGGCGCGCCGCTGTCGCTGGATCATCCGGGCGACCGCCGCGTTGCCGACGGTGGTCTGGAGGAACAGAGCCCGCTGCGGAGTCATCGGTGCGTCCGCCCCGACCTCCTGATCCATGGCGGACGGCCGGGCAGCGGTCCGGCGGCCGGGCGCCGTGCGCGACGCCGTGTCCTTCCGCGGGTTCTTCGCGCGCTCGTGCACAAGCCCTTCCCTTCGCCGCGGCAGCCGCGCCACGCGGATGCCCGTGCCACGCTTACCAGGCACCGTCGCGACGGAGCAGGGCCGCGAGTGCACACCGCGGGACATCCCCCGTGCCCGGCGCGGCCAGGGCCACACCCCGCGCGTCACGGCGGTACCGGCGGTGATGCCCGCGGCCGGTCGGAGACCTTCCGGCGAACTTCACCGCGGGGCGGACCGGCTGTGCTGCACGCCCGTGATCAGGCCGGCCCTCCGGCCGGGAGGCGACGGGGGCATCCGCCGCTCCGACGCGTCAGACCGCCGGGACCGGGTAGGTCGGGTACTCCACGCCGGAGACGTACTGGACGACGCGGACCACCTGGCACGAGTAGCCGAACTCGTTGTCGTACCACAGGTAGAGGATCGCGTCGTCACCGTCGACCTTGGTGGCGCCGGCGTCGACGATGGAGGCGTGGCGGGAGCCGATGAAGTCGCTGGAGACGGCGTCGGGCGCGCTGATGAAGTCGATCTGCCGCTTCAGCGGGGAGGTCAGCGACACGTTGCGCAGGTAGTCGAGGACCTCCTCGCGGGTGGTCTCGCGGGCGAGCCGCAGGTTGAGGATGGCGATCGAGACGTCCGGCACCGGGACGCGGATCGAGCTGCCGGTGATCTTCGCCTTGAGGTCGGGCAGCGCCTTGGCGACGGCGGAGGCGGCGCCGGTCTCGGTGATGACCATGTTGAGCGGCGCGGAGCGCCCACGGCGGTCGGAGTTGTGGTAATTGTCCAGCAGGTTCTGGTCGTTGGTGAACGAGTGGACGGTCTCCACGTGGCCGCGGAGCACGCCGAACTCGTCGGCCATCGCCTTCAGCGGCGGCACGATGGCGTTGGTGGTGCAGGAGGCGCAGGACAGGATCCGCTCGTCCGGCTTGATGGTGTCGTGGTTGACGCCGTGCACGATGTTGGGGACGTCGCCCTTGCCGGGGGCGGTGAGGACGACCTTGTCGATGCCGGGGCGCAGGTGCTTCGAAAGGCCCTCGCGGTCACGCCACTTGCCGGTGTTGTCGATGAGGATGGCGTCCTTGATGCCGTACGCCGTGTAGTCCACCGTCGTCGGGTCGTCGGAGTAGATGACCTTGATCTCGTTGCCGTTGGCGACGATCGTGCTGGTGGCCTCGTCGACGGTGATGGTGCCCTGGAACTGGCCGTGGATGGAGTCCCGGCGCAGCAGCGAGGCGCGCTTGACGATGTCCTGGCCGGCGCCCTTGCGGACGACGATGGCGCGCAGCCGCAGGCCGTTGCCGGAGCCGGCCTTCTCGATGAGCAGCCGGGCGAGCAGGCGGCCGATGCGGCCGAAGCCGTAGAGGACGACGTCGCGCGGCTCGCGGCGCTCGATCTTGTCGGGACCCGTGGCGCCGGCCACGGCCGTGGCGGTGAACTCCTCCACCGACAGGCCGCGGTCGTCGGCCTGGTACATCGCGGCCAGCATGCCGATGTCGATCTGCGAGGGGCCCAGGTCGAGCGTGGTGAGGGCGCGCAGGAACGGCAGCGTGTCGGTGACCGACAGCTCCTCGCCGGCGATCTGCCGGGCGAAGCGGTGGGTCTTGAGGATGCTGACCACCGACTTGTTCACCAAGGACCGGCTGTGGAGCAGGACCGTCACGTCCCGTTCCCGGTGCAGCTTCCCGATCATCGGGATCATCGACTCCGCGATCTCCTCGCGGTTCTTCCAGTTGGTGAACGAGTCCACGGTCGCAGTCACTGGTCCATCTTTCGAGCTAGGCGGTGCTCAGATGATAACCACCCTGTCGTTGCGGTCGTGAGGGCGGCCCCCGGGAAGGGAAACGAACGCGATTGGCGTCCGATCCCTTGGCAGTCAAAGTGCAATGTGAAATATTACTGGCGTGTCCATGAGGAGCTCGGACGTCATCGTCGTCGGTGCGGGCATGACCGGCGCCGCGTGCGCCTATTACGCGGCCCGGGCCGGCCTGTCCGTCACCGTGGTCGACCGCGGTCCCGTCGCCGGCGGGACCACGGGCGCGGGGGAGGGGAACCTGCTGGTCTCCGACAAGGAACCCGGCCCCGAACTGCGACTCGCCCTGCTCTCCGCCCAGTTGTGGCGACGGCTGGCCGGACGGTTCGGGCCGGAGATCGAGTACGAACCCAAGGGCGGCCTGGTGGTCGCCGCCGACCCGGCACGGATGGCGGCGCTGCGCGACCTCGCCGCCGGGCAGCGCGCGGCCGGCGTCGTCGCCGAGGAGGTCCCCGCCGACCGCCTGCACGACCTCGAACCCCACCTCGCCCCCGGACCGGCCGGCGGGTTCCACTACCCCCAGGACGCCCAGGTCCAACCCGCCCTCGCCGCCGCCCACCTGCTGCGCGCCGCCGGTGACCGGGTACGGCTGCGCCTGGGCGAGGAGGTCACCGCCGTCCTCACCGGACCGCACGGCGAGGTAAGCGGCGTGGCCACCGGCACCGGCGAACTGCACGCCCCCCACGTGGTCAACGCCGCCGGGGTCCACGGCGGCGCACTGGCCCGGTCGGCCGGCACCCACCTGCCCGTCCAGCCGCGCCGCGGCTTCGTCCTGGTCACCGAGGCACTGCCGCCCCTGGTGCGCCACAAGGTCTACGCGGCCGACTACGTCGCCGACGTGGCCAGCGACTCGGCGGGGCTCCAGACCTCGGCGGTGGTGGAGGGCACCGCGGCCGGACCGGTGCTGATCGGGGCCAGCCGGGAACGCGTCGGCTTCGACCGCACCCTGTCGCCCGCCGCGCTGCGCCGCCTCGCCGCCGGGGCCACCGCGTTGTTCCCGGTGCTGGCCGGGGTGCGGGTGATGCGCGCCTACCCGGGGTTCCGCCCGTATCTCCCCGACCACCTGCCCGCCATCGGAGCCGACCCCCACGTGCCCGGACTGCTCCACGCCTGCGGCCACGAGGGGGCGGGAATCGGGCTCGCCCCGGCGACCGGCCTGATCGTCACCCGGCTGCTCACCGGCGGCGAACCACCCCTGGACATCGGCCCGTTCGACCCCGGCCGGTTCGACCACGGCCACCGGTTGGTGGCGCGTCAGCCAGGGTCCGCCCGGTGAGGGGCGGCGGCCGGTGCGGTGCGTCGCGAGGCGCCGGATCGGCCTCGCTCCCCCTGGCCCGGGCCCGCTCGGTCGATCCGGCAATGCCGCGAGGCGCCGTGCCGGGCGTCGCGACGGGGCGGACCCTGGATGACGCGGCACTGAACCCCAACCCCCGGAAGGAGTCCGCGCGTTGACCCGAACCCCCCGCGAACCGGCCTTCGTCATCAGCGTCGACGGCCGCACCGTCGCCGCGTATCCCGGCCAGAGCCTCGCCGCCGCGCTGTGGGGCGCCGGCATCCTCGCCTGGCGGACCACCCGGAACGGCGGCCGGCCGCGCGGCGCCTTCTGCGGCATCGGCCAGTGCTACGAATGCCTCGCCACGGTCAACGGAACGCCCAACCGCAGGGCCTGCCTGCTCCCCGCCCGCCCCGGCGACGAGATCACCACCCAGGAGGGCCACGGCCATGGCGTACCCGGCGTCTGACCCGTACGACCTCGTGGTGGTCGGGGCCGGCTGCGCGGGCGCGACCGGTGCCGCCACCGCCGCCGGACACGGCCTGCGCGTCGCCGTACTGGACGCCTCCGGACACCTCGGCGGCGAATACCTCCGCCACCCCGCCACCACCCCGGCGACCGGGCGCACCCTCGCCACGCTGCGCCGCCACCTGGACGCCGGTCACGTCGAACTCCTCCTCGGCCACCACGTGTGGTCCGTGGCCCGCGGCGCCGGAGACCTGTGGGACGTCCACGCGCTCACCGGGGCCGACGGCGACGGCGGACGCCCGGTCCGGCTGCGCGCCCGCGCCCTGCTGCTCGCCACCGGGGCCGGCGAACGCCACCTGCCCTTCCCCGGCTGGACCCTGCCCGGGGTGGTCGCCGCCGGCGGGGCACAGGCGATGCTCAAGTCCGGCCGCGTGCTGCCCGGCCGGCGGATCGTCGTCGCCGGCAGCGGCCCGCTGCTGCTCGCCGTCGCCGCCGCCCTGGCCACCGCCGGCGCCCGGATACCCGCCGTCGTCGAAGCCGCCGGCTACCCGCGCTACGCCCGCCGCCCCGGCGTCCTCGCCGCCAACCCGCGCAAACTCCTGGAAGCCGTCCACCACGCTGCCGTCCTGACACAACATCAGGTGCGGATACTCTCCCGCAGCGCGGTCACCGAGGCGCACGGAACCGACCGGGTGGAAGCCGTCACCGTCTCCCGGGTGGACGACGCCTGGCGCCCGGTGCCGGGGACGGAACGCCGCATCCCCTGCGACGCGGTGGCCGTCGGACACGGACTCCTCCCCAGTACCACACTGGCCGACGGACTCGGCTGCGCCACCCGCCAACTGCCCCGGTCCGCCACGGGGTTGGCGCTCGACGACGACCAGACGACCTCCGTGGCCGGCGTCTGGGCGGCCGGGGAGACCGGTGGCGTCGGCGGCTGGCGGCTCGCCCGCGTCGAAGGCGAACTCGCCGGCCTCGCCGTGGCCGCCCGGCTCACCGGCCGGCCCGCGCTCACCACGACCGCCCGCGCCCGGCGGCTGCGCCGGGCCCGGCGGCGGATGCGCGCCTTCGCCGACCTCATGGCCGAGGCCCACGCCCCCGGCCGCGGCTGGACCGACTGGCTCACCGGCGACACCGAGGTGTGCCGCTGCGAGGAGGTCACCGCGGCCCGCGTCCGGGAAGCCGTCGCCGACCTCGGCGCCCGTGACACCCGTACCGTCAAGCTGCTCACCCGGGCGGGCATGGGCTGGTGCCAGGGGCACACCTGCGCCACCGCCGTCGCCTGCCTCGCGGCCGGCGGCGACGGCACCACCACCCCCTCGGCCGGACACCGCCCGCTGGCCGTTCCCGTACCCCTGGGCGTCCTCGCCGACCTCGACGACCGACCGGCACCTCCTCCCCGCAGCACGACACCACAGTGAGGCCGACCACCATGACCACCACCTGGACCCCCGAGCGCCCCTGGCGCGGCATCATGACCGCCACCGCGCTGCCGCTGCGCGCCGACCTGACCGTCGACCACGACGCCTACGCCGAACACGTCCGCCGCCTGCTCGACAGCGGCTGCGACGGCGTGGTCCCCAACGGCTCCCTCGGCGAATACCAGACCCTGACCGAGCGGGAACGGGCCCGCGTCGTGCGCACCGCCGTCGAAGCCGCCGGGGACGGCGCCCGGGTGATGCCCGGCGTCTCCGCCTACGGCAGCGCCGAATCCCGCCGCTGGGCCGAACAGGCCGCCGAGGCCGGCTGCGGCAGCGTGCTGCTGCTGCCCCCCAACGGCTACCGGGCCGACGAGACCTCGGTGCGCGCCCACTTCGCCGAGGTCGCCGCGGCGGGGCTGCCCGTGGTCGCCTACAACAACCCCGTCGACACCAAGGTCGACCTGACCCCCGGCCTCCTCGCCGCACTGCACGGCGACGGCGGCGTGGTGGCCGTCAAGGAGTTCAGCGGCGACGTGCGCCGCGCCTACGCCATCGCCGAACTCGCCCCGGAGCTCGACCTGTTGATCGGCGCCGACGACGTCCTGCTGGAACTGGCGATCGCCGGCGCCGTTGGATGGGTCGCCGGATACGCCAACGCCTTCCCGGCCACCTGCGCCGCGCTCTACCACGCCGCCGTCGCCGGCGACCTCGGCACCGCGCTGCCGCTCTACCGCTCGCTGCACCCGCTGCTGCGCTGGGACTCCCGCACGGAGTTCGTCCAGGCCATCAAGTTCTCCATGGACCTCCTCGGCCTGCCCGGCGGCCCCGTCCGGCCGCCGCGCACCCCGCTCCCCCCACGGGCCGCCGACGCGGTCCGCGCCGCCACCGAGAAGGCCGCCGCGGACGGCCACCACTGACACCGGGAGGACCCGCGTTGCGTACCCGCCATGTCTTCCACGCCGTCGACTCGCACACCGAGGGCATGCCCACCCGCGTCATCACCGGCGGCGTCGGCGTCATCCCCGGCGCCACCATGGCCGAACGCCGGCTCCACTTCATCGACCACCTCGACCACCTGCGCACCCTGCTGATGTACGAACCCCGCGGCCACGCCGCCATGAGCGGCGCCGTCCTCCAGCCCCCGACCCGCCCCGACGCCGACTACGGGGTGCTCTTCATCGAGGTGTCCGGCCTGCTGCCGATGTGCGGACACGGCACCCTGGGGGTCGCCACCGTGCTGGTGGAGACCGGCATGGTGGCCGTCACCGAGCCGGTCACCACCGTCCGGCTGGACACCCCGGCCGGGCTGGTCCGGGTCGCGGTACGCGTCGAGGGCGGCGCCGCGAAGGCGGCCACCCTCACCAACGTCCCCGCGTTCTGCGCCGCGTTGGACCGTGAGGCCGAGGTGCCCGGGTACGGGACGGTCACCTACGACCTGGCGTTCGGCGGCAACTTCTACGCCTTCGTCCGGCTCGACGCCCTGGGGCTGCCGTTCGACCGGGCGCGCAAGGACGAGCTGCTGGCCGCCGGCCTCGCCGTGATGGACGCGGTCAACGCCTCGCCCGACCGGCCCGTCCACCCCGAGCGCCCCGAGATCAGCGGGGTCAAACACGTCTACCTGGCCGCCCCCGGCTCAAACGCGCACCACTCCCGGCACGCCATGGCCATCCACCCCGGCTGGTTCGACCGCTCGCCGTGCGGCACCGGGACCTCCGCCCGGATGGCACAGCTGCACGCCAGGGGTGAGCTGCCGCTCCACCGCGACTTCGTCAACGAGTCGTTCATCGGCACCCGGTTCACCGGGCGGCTGGTCGGGCGCACCGAGGTCGGCGGGGTGCCCGCGGTCGTCCCGGAGATCACCGGCCGCGCCTGGATCACCGGCACCGCCCAGTACTTCCTCGACCCGGACGACCCGTTCCCCGCGGGCTTCCTGTTGTGACCGGGGGTCCCCGACCCCCTTGGGGACAACGTGACATTGTACCCTGGTGAACCACTCGGCACGGAGGGGAACACCATGGGGCATCTGAAGGCGCCCGCCTTCATCACCACCGGTGAGCGACTGCGCGACCAGGTCGCCCACGCGCTGCGGGCCGCCCTCATCTCCGGCGAACTGCGGCCCGGCCAGGTCTACTCCGCCCCCGCGCTCTCCGAGGAGTTCGGCATCTCGGCCACCCCGGTGCGCGAGGCCATGCTCGACCTGGCCCGCGAAGGACTGGTCGAGCCCGTCCGCAACAAGGGCTTCCGGGTCACCGAGGTCGACGAGCGCGACCTCGACCAGTACACCGAGATCCGCACCCTGATCGAGGTGCCCACGGTCGGCCGGATCACCCGGAGCGCGGCCCGCCAGGACCTCGAAGTCCTCCGCCCGGTGGCCGAGGAGATCGTGCGCGCCGCCCGCGACCACGACCTCATCGGCTACCTGGAGGCCGACCGCCGCTTCCACCTGTCCCTGCTCGCCCTCTCCGGCAACGACCGCCTCGTGGAGACCGTCGGTGACCTGCGCAAACGCTCCCGCCTCTACGGGCTGACCACGCTCGACGAACGCGGCGAGCTGATCCCCTCAGCCGAGGAACACCTCGAACTGCTGGAGCTGATGCTGGCCGGCGACGCCAAGGGCGCCGAGAAGTGCATGGCCCGCCACCTCGGCCACGTCCGCTCCCTGTGGGCCCGGGACGCGGGACGCGCGGCCCCCCGCGCTGAACAGGGCCCTACCGCTTCCGGATCGGCCTGGTCACTTGCTTCGTCAGGCACGGCGGCGCCTCCGCGGCGGCGTCCTGTGCCGCCTGGCGCCGGTACGCGCTCGGTGCCATGCCGACCAGCTCGGTGAAGCGCGTACTGAACGTGCCCAGCGACGCGCAGCCGACCGTGAAGCACACCTCGGTGACGCTGAGATCGCCACGGCGCAGCAGCGCCATCGCCCGCTCGATGCGCCGCGTCATCAGGTACGCGTACGGCGACTCACCGTAGGCGAGCCGGAACTCCCGGCTGAGGTGCCCGGCCGACATGTGCACCCCGCGGGCGAGCGCCTCCACGTCCAGCGGCTGCGCGTACTCCCGGTCGATCCGGTCGCGCACCCGGCGCAACTGGGCGAGGTGACGCAGCCGCTGCGGCGGAACGGCGTCGGCCGGGGCCGGGCGGTCGTGTCCCATGCCGGTATTCTCCCGAGCCGGCTCCCGGCCCGTCCACCCGGGCCCCCGGCGGCGGGGGCCGCGCCCGCGTCCCGGCTCGACCCGGCGCTATAAAGGACCCATGTCCTCCTCGCCCGCCCGCCCCGCAGCCCCGGCCGGGCCGAAGGGGCCGCGCCGCCGCGGCGCGTCCCTGACCCGCGCGATCCACCTGGCGACGCTGACGGAGCTGGCGGAGAACGGCTTCGACAAGCTGAGCTTCGACAAGATCGCGTCCGCCGCGGGGACCGGTAAGGCGTCGTTGTACCGGCGGTGGTCCACCCCGGCCGAGCTGGTGCTCGCGGCGCTGACCGATCCGGTGTGCGGCTTCGGCGACGCCGCCGAACCGCGCACCGGGACGCTGCGGGGCGATCTGACCGCCTTGCTGAACGGGTTCGCGCGCACCCTGGAGCACCAGCCGCACGGCCGCGCGCTGTTGCCGCTCATCACGCAACGCCCGCGCCACCCCGAGCTGTACGCCGAGGTCCGCCGCCTGGTCATCGAGCCGCGCCAGCGGTGGATCACCGCCCTGCTGCGGGAGGCCGCCGAGCGCGGTGAGGCCGATCCGGGCGCCGTGACGCCATTGGTGGCGGCGGTCGGCCCGCGGCTCGTCGTCGCCGCGCTGCTGGACCACGGCACGGTCGGTCCGGTGGAGGTGGACGCCATCGTGGACGAGGTGCTGCTGCCCGTCCTGACCGCCCGCGGACGCTGACCGCGGGCGTCCGGAGACCGTCCGGCGGCCCTCGGGGGAGGGGTGCAGCCTCCTTAGTGAACACAACCGTCTCTTATCATTCCTTCGTCGAAGGCGCCGTCCGATGCCTGCTGCTCACCCCTCCCGCAGGACCGTGCTGACCAACGCCCGGGTCTTCGACGGCCACCGCGTGGGCGAACCCTCGACGGTGGTCATCGACGGCGACCGCATCGGCACCGACCCCTTCGGCGGCGAGGTCGTGGACGCCGCCGGGGCCGTCCTGCTGCCCGGGCTGATCGACGCCCACATCCACGTGTCGGGCGAGGCCGACCTGCGGGAGCTGCGGGCGTCCGGGGTCACCACCGGGCTGGTGATGGCCTCCTGGCCGCCCGCCCTGGTGAACTCCCTGCGCGGCAGGCCGGGGTTGCCCGACCTGCGTACCGCGGGCACACCCGCGATAGGCCCGGCGGGCGGCCACGCGCGGATGCCCGGCATCCCCCGCGACGCCGTCGTGACCACACCCGCGCGGGCCCGCTCCTTCGTGGCCGCGCGGGTGGCCGAGGGGGCCGACTACATCAAGGTCGTCGCGGAACGCGGCAGCCCCGAGGGCCCCGACCAACCGACGCTCGACGCGCTGGTGGACGCCGCCCACCGGCACGGCAGGCTCGTCGTCGCCCACGCGACCACCACCGGGGCCTACGCCATGGCGATCGACGCCGGCGCCGACGTCCTGACCCACGCGCCGCTCGACCGGGCCCTGGACGCGGCGGCGGTCTCCCGCCTGGCCCGCGACCGGCGGATCGTCGTCCCCACCCTCACCATGATGGAAGGCGTCGCCGAACGGGCCGGCGCCGGCCGCGACCACCGGGCGGCCCGCGCCACCGTCCACGCGCTCCACCACGCGGGCGTCCCCGTCCTCGCCGGCACCGACGCCAACTCCGCCCCCGGCGCGCCCGCGGCCGTCCCGCACGGGACGAGCCTCCACCACGAACTCGAACTCCTCGTCAACGCCGGACTCACCCCCCTCGACGCGCTCCGCGCCGCCACCTGCCTGCCCGCCCGCCACTTCGGACTCGGTGACCGCGGATCCGTCACGCCGGGACTCCGCGCCGACCTGCTGCTGATCGACGGCGACCCGCTGGCCGACATCACCGCCACCCGGGCCGTGCGGCGCGTATGGTGCGCGGGCGTGGAAGCCGGCCCGTGACGCCGGTCTCCGCGACCGGGGCGGATCACGGTGCCGGAGGCTCGTCCGCCGGGAGAAAGGTCACGTGCGGGGCGTTGGTGCGGGGGTGGACGACGACCTCGCCGGCCACGCCGTACACCTCGCGCAGGAGGTCCGCGGTGAGCACGTCGGCGGGCGGGCCGGAGGCGGTGACCTCGCCGTCCCGCAGGACGTAGAGGCGGTCGCAGTAGTAGGCGGCCAGGTTGAGGTCGTGCAGGGCCACCAGCACGGTGGCGGGCAGCCGGCGCAGCAGGCCGAGGACGTCCAACTGGTGCCGGATGTCGAGGTGGTTGGTGGGTTCGTCCAGCACCAGCAGCCGGGGTCGCTGGGCGAGGGCGCGGGCGATCAGGACGCGTTGGCGTTCACCGCCGGAGAGCCGGTCGAAGGGACGGTCGGCCAGCGCGGTGGCGTCCACGGCGGCCAGGGCGGAGGCGACGAGCGCGTGGTCCTCGGCGGTGTCACCGGCGAGCAGCCGCTTGTGCGGGGTCCGCCCCATGGCGACGACCTCACGTGCCGTCAGATTGAAGTCGGCCCCCGGCTCCTGCACCACCGCGGCCACGGTCACGGCCAGCTTCCGCACCGGCAACGACCACGCGTCGGCCCCGTCGAGACGCACCTGACCGGCGTCCGGACGCAGCACCCGGTAGACGGCACGCAGCAAACTGGTCTTGCCGCTGCCGTTCGGTCCGACCAGGCCGACCACCTCACCGGGGCGGGCGTGGACGCTGACGTCCCGCACCAGGCACCGTGCCCCGGCGGTCAACGTGACCTCGTCCACGGCGAGTTCGGCCGCGCTCACCCCGCACCCCCGTCCTGCCCCCGCCGGGCGTCCCGGCGCATCAGCCACAGGAAGAACGGCCCGCCGCACAGCGCCGTCACCACCCCGACCGGTATCTCCGTCGGCGCCGCCACCGTCCGCGCGGCGATGTCGGCCCAGCCCAGGAAGACCGCTCCGGCCAGCGCGGCGGTCGGCAGGACGCGCCGGTGGTCCCCGCCCACGAAGAGGCGCACCACGTGCGGCAGCATCAGGCCGACGAACCCGATCGGCCCGGCCGCCGCCACCAGCACCCCGGTGACCAGCGACAACAGGACGAACATCCGCCCCCGGAACCGGGCGACGTCCAGCCCCATCATCGCGGCGGCCTCCTCCCCGGCGAGCAGCAGGTTCAACTGGCGTGCCCGCGCCATCAGGACGCCGACACCGAGCAGCAACGCCGCACCCGGCAACCACAACGTGCCCCAACTCACCCCGCCGAGGCCACCGAGGGTCCAGGCGAGCACCGCCCGCGCCTCGTTGCCCCGGTCGGTCGTCAGCAGCAGCAGATCCGTCACCGCGGTGAGCACCGCCGCCACCGCCACCCCGGAGAGCACCAGCCGCACCGAGGTGATGCGGCCACCGGTGCGCGCGGTCGCGTACACCAGGAAGAGCGCCCCCAGCGCACCCGCGAACGCCACCACCGACAACGACACCGGCCCGAACAGGCCGACCCCGAAGACGATCACCGCCACCGCGCCCAGCGACGCCCCCGAGGAGACCCCCAGCAGATACGGCTCCGCCAGCGGATTGCGCACCAGCGCCTGCATGGCGGTGCCCACCACCGCCAGCCCCGCGCCCGTCACCGCCCCGAGCAGCACCCGCGGCGCCCGCACCTGGAGGACGATCGTCTCCCGCGCCCGGGACCACTCCCGGTCCGCCCGGTCGGCGCCCAGCGCGTGCGTCACGATGGCCCACACCTGCCCGGGTGGCACCCGCACCGAGCCGACGGCGAGGCCGGCCGTGACGGAGGCGGCCAGCAGGAGCGCGAGCACCACCAGGACGACGGCGAGCCGGACCCGGCCCGGACGACGCCGACGCGGTGCGGTCTCCTCGGCCCGGGCCGCGACCGCCGTCACCGGAAACTCTCCGGGTGCAGCCCGCGCGCCAGGTCCTCCACCGCGTACGCCGACCGCACGCCCACCAGCGTCGCGGTCAACGGCACGGTGACGAACCGTTTGTTCCTGATCGCCGGGACGTCGGCCAGGGCGGGCCGGGAGAGCAGGAACGCCTTCTTCCGCTCGACGTCGCGGGCACCGCCGTAGTCGTGGACGACGATGACCTCCGGCCTGCGTGCCACCACCTGCTCCCAGGAGACGTCACCGAAGACATCGTCGAGGTCGCCGAAGACGTTCCGGCCGCCGGCCAGCCGGATCAGCTCGGTGCCGAGGCTCCCGCGGCCCGCTGTGAAGGCCGCCTTGTCACCGCTGTCGTACACGAAGACCGGCACGTCGGGACGGCACCGCACCGCGGTCACCGCCTTGCCGACCCGGCCCCGCAGCCGCGCCACCAGCCGTTCGGCCCGGTCGGACACGCCGAAGACGCGGCCGATGGTGCGGATCTCCTCGTAGGTGTCCTCCATCGTCACCCGTCCCTTGCCGCAGTATTCGCGGTTGAGGTACGTGTTGATCCCCGCGTCGGCGAACGCCTCGCGGGAACGGCCCTCGTGCTCGGCGAAGGCGCTGGCGTAGCCGCCGTAGACGAAGTCGGGGTCGGCGTCGAGAACGGTCTCGAACGACGGTGCCTTCCTGGCCAGTTGGGGTACGGACGCGTAGTCCTTCCTCAGCTCGGGCAGCACCGCCGAGTCGGGGAACGAGGTGCCCACCATGCGGTCCTTCAGGCCGAGGGAGAGCATCAGCTCGGCCGGGTGCTGGTGGATGGTGACGGCCCGGGAGGGCGGCTCGCGGTACGTGGTGCGCACACCGCAGTTGTCGACGGTGACCGGGAAGCCCTCGGCCGGTGACGCGGTGGCGTGCGGGGCGTCCGCGACGGAGGCGCCGCCCGCGCCGCAGCCGGCGGTCAGCAGCGTGAGGGACAGGGCGACCGCGGCCACCACGGCGCGCGGCGGGCGGCGCGACCGGGCCGGGCGGGGGGAACGGCGGCATGACATGCCGTGGTACACGTAAGCCTCCTGGGGAGTCCGCGCTCCTCAAACGGGCCCGCGACAGGCCAGTGTCCTGACTCCCGGATCGACGTTCCCCCCGCCTTCCCGCGCCGTGCGCAGTGGCGTGTCGAGGGGTGCACTCCCCGGTCACAGTGGCGGGACCGTGCCGGATTCGCACCGGCTTCCTGTCTCCCGTCGCGGCGATGACCCGCGTGATACTACGTTTCCCCGGGGCCGCGGCACAAAGCGGGCGCCGCCCCGTCCGCCGGACCGGAACGGCGCCCCTCTCACCGAAGTCGACAAGGAGACTCATCGTCATGCGCCCTGCCGCACCCGCCGACGCCGTCGCCGCCGCCCTGGCCGACGTCGCGTCCCTCGGCGGCTTCTTCGCCCTCACCGTGGGCGGCCCCGACGAGGGGTGGCACCCGGTCCGCCACTCCTACGCCGACGGCTTCGCCGACCTCGCCGGGGCCGTCGCCGAACGCCACGGCACCCATGAGGCACGCGTCGGCGTCTCCATCGCCCAACTCGGCCACGCCGCCCGCCTGTGGTCCCCCGTCCTCGGCTGCGCGGTGCTCCACGGCATCGTCCCGGACACCGGAGGGTTGCAGCGAGCCGACGACGCCCCGGCCCTCCGGCTGCCGCGCCCCGCCGGCTGGTACGCCGGTCGACTCCCCGATGCCGCCGCCGCGATACGTGACCAGGTGATGCCGCATCTGCGCGCCCTCGCGGCCGGTCTGCGGACCAAGGTCGCCCCGCGCCTGCTCGCCGGGAACGCCGCCTCCGCCCTCGTCGAGGCCGCCCGCACCCTGCTGGCCGCCCGCCCCGCGCTGCGCGCCCCGCTCACCGCCGTCACCACCGCGCTGCTGGACGCCGGCGACCTCGCCGGCACCGGACACGTCACCGGACCGGACCTCGCGTTCCGCCGCCGTAGCTGCTGCCTGTACTACCGCGCACCGGCCGGTGCGATGTGCGGTGACTGCTGCCTGGCACGTTGAGCCGCCGCGCTACCAGGTGGGACGGGCGCCGACACCACCGTCCACGACCAGGTCGGTACCGGTGATCCAGCCGGCGGCGTCCGAGGCGAGGAAGACGCACGCGTTGCCCACGTCCTCCGGTGTGCCGAGACGGCCGAGCGGCGCCGACGCCGTCCACCGGGCGACGCCCTCGGGCCAGTCACCGGCGAGTCCGGGCCGGTCGACCAGGCCAGGGGAGACGGAGTTGACGCGGATGCCGTACCGGCCGTACTCCAGGGCGGCGGAACGGGCGAACATGATCAGCGCGGCCTTGGCGGCGTTGTAGTGCGCGTGCCCCGGGGCCGGCCGGCTGCCTTCGACGGAGGCGATGTGGGTGATGGTGCCGCCGCCGTGCCCGCGCATCACCTCGGCGGCGGCCTGGGTGCAGCAGAAGGCGCTGGTGGTGTCGGCCCGGTAGATGTCGTGCCAGTCGGCGGCGGTCAGCTCGGCGAGCGGGACGACGGGCTGCACACCGGCGTTGTTGACCAGCGCGTCGAGGCGTCCGCCGTGCCAGTCGGCGGCCTGCTCGACCAGGCGGTGGCAGTCCGCTTCCCGGGTCAGGTCGGCCCGGAAGGCGCGGGCCCGGCCGCCCGCGCCGGTGATCTCCGCGGCCACCCGGCGGGCCCGCTCCTCGCCGTGGTGGTAGTGGACGGCCACGGCGGCGCCGGCCCGCGCGAACTGCCGCGCGATTCCGGCCCCGATGCCACCACTGGCGCCGGTGACCAGGGCCGTGCGGCCGGTCAGGTCGGGGAGCCGGGGGTCAGACATCGGCGTCTCCTTCCGGCATGCGGGTCGGGGCGTCGGTACGGCACAGGGCGCGGATCCGGGTGGCGTGCCGTGGATGGCGGGCGCACAGCCGCTCTCTGTCCGACGTGTCGGCGCCCTGGTAGTCGGAGGGCACGAAGCCCGGCGCCATGGTCGTACCGACCAACGACCACCGCCCCGCGGGCGCCACCCTCGCCCCCATCCAGGTGCCCGCCGGGGCCACCGCCTGCACCACGGCGCCGGGGCCGTCCCCGCCGAGGACCACCAGCCGGTCGGTGCCGTCCGGCGCGAGCAGGAGAAGCTCCAGCGGGTCGCCGCGGTAGAAGTGCCACACCTCGTCGACGGGCAGCCGGTGCAACGCCGAGAAACCGTCCTCCTCGCCGGTGAGCAGGGCGAGGATCGCCGAACCCGCCGGGCGCCCCGCGGCATCCGGCGGCCCGGCCCACGTTCGGCGGAACCACCCGCCCTCCACCGGCAACGGACGCAGCCCGTACGCCACGACGACCTGATCCACCGTCACCTCGCCGCCCGCCATACCCACTCCTTCCCACCCACCCCGACCGTACGCCGCCGCACCTTTCACCGGGCAGGACACGCGAACCACGCCGTGGCGCACGTCACGAACGGGCGGCCGGCATCCATCTCCTGGACGCCACCACCCGGAGCAACGCCGGGCCACCGAGCGGTTCCTCGCCGCGGCGACCGACGGCGGTGGCAAAGTCCGTCAGCGCTGCGCCCGGTGGTGGGCGCCGCCACCGTCACCTCCGACGCCGACGGCCGTATCACCACCATCCACGACGTGGCCGACCCCGACAAGCTCCAGGCCGTCGCCGACGGCACCGCCCGCAAGTCCGTATCCGGTGAACCGTCAGTACGGATGCCGGTCCGGCTTGCGCGACCACGCCGCGTAGGCCGTGGCGCCCAGTTCCGGATGGATCTGCTCGATGCGGATCCGCCGCTCGTCCAGCGGCTTTTGGAAGTCCTCGTACTGGAAGGCGTCGTCGAAGCCGATCTCCCGGGTGGCCTCGAAACCGCAGCTGAAGTAGACGGCGTCGAGACGCGCCCAGTAGGCGGCGCTCATGCACATCGGGCAGGGGGCGCCGCTGACGTAGAGCGCGCAGCCCTTGAGCATGCGGGCGCGGCGCGGGAGCGGGTCGTCGGACCCCTCGGGGCGCGGCACGCAGGCGAGGGTGCCTTCGTCGCGGTGCTCGGCGGAGATGGTGGGCGCGTGCGGGGTGAGCCGCCGGGCCGCCTCGCGGATGGCCTCGACCTCGGCGTGCGCGGTGGGGTCCCCGGTGAGCAGCACCCGGTTCTGCCCGCGCGCGACGATCTCCCCGTCCCGCGTGATCACCGCCCCGAACGGCCCGCCCCAGCCCCGCTCCACGGCCTCGGTCGCCAGCCGTACCGCCTCGGTCAGGAATTCCTTGTGACCCATGAGGGCACCTCCGCCCGGCGACGACCGCGTGCTGAGCCGAACGGTCGCGTCGCATCGTGGTGTCGTTCGTCTTCCGGCGAGGACGAAGCTACCCGGCGGACGACGGCGGACACCTCCGGGACGGTTGCCGTCCCGTACGGGGTGAGCAGCGCTTCTCCGCCGTCCTCTAGAGTGTTTTCCCCGCTACACGTACCTGTGGCCCGGGCCGGGCGGCGCCTGCCGAACCTGGCCGGCGGGCCGACCGAGGAGCAGCCGTGACCGACCAGGCGTCCATATCCCCGCAGCTGGAGATCGCCAGGGATCTCCGGGTGAGCCCGTCCTTCGAGGCGCGGGAGGAGATCGAGCGCCGGGTGGCCTTCCTCGCCGGTCAGCTGACCGTCACGGGGCTGCGTTCGCTGGTGCTGGGCATCAGCGGCGGGGTGGACTCCACGACGACGGGCCGGCTGTGCCAGCTCGCGGTCGAGCGGGTCCGCGCCGCGGGACGGGAGGCCACGTTCTTCGCGATGCGGCTGCCGTACGGCGTGCAGGCGGACGAGAAGGACGCGCGGCTGGCGCTGGAGTTCATCCGGGCCGACCAGGTGCTCACCGTGGACGTGAAGCCCGCGAGCGACGCCGCGCTGGAGGCGGTGCTGGCCGGCGGCACGGTCTTCCGTGACGCGGGTCACCAGGACTTCGTGCACGGCAACATCAAGGCACGGCAGCGCATGATCGCCCAGTACGCGGTGGCGGGCGCGCACGACGGCCTGGTGGTGGGCACGGATCACGCGGCGGAGGCGGTCTCCGGGTTCTTCACCAAGTTCGGTGATGGCGCGGCCGACGTGGTGCCGCTCACCGGTCTCACCAAGCGGCGGGTACGGGCGGTGGCCGAAGCCCTCGGCGCCCCGGCCGAGCTGGTGTGGAAGACCCCGACCGCGGACCTGGAGACGCTGAACCCGGGGCGGCCCGACGAGGACGCGCTCGGCGTCACCTACGACGACATCGACGACTTCCTGGAAGGCAAGCCGGTCTCCGAGGCCGCCTTCGAGGCCATCGTCCGCCGCTACCGGCTCACCGAGCACAAGCGGCGGTTGCCGATCGCCCCCTGAGCCGGTCCGAGTTGACGTTGTGTCAGCTCGGCTGGAACCAGGCGGTCATCGCGCGGTGTTCCGGGGCCGGGGTGTCGTCGGGGGCGGCCCAGTCGCCCGCGCCGCGCCGGCGTTCCCAGTCGGCGTGGCGGTCGCCCACCGCGTGGACGAAGTCGGCGGCCAGCCGGGCGGCTTCGTAGAGGTCCTGGTCGGTGCTCTGCGAGCTGGCGGCGACGATCTGGCCGCGCACGTCGGCGGAGTGGCCGTAGCGGAAGTCACCGGTGGCCAGCAGATGGGGGTCGACGTGGACCGCCTCGCCGTTGTTGCGGCCGAGCCGGCGGTGGGCCGCCGCCTTGGCCGCCGCGTTGGGCAGGAAGGTGTGGCCGCCGTCGCCGACGGTGATCACCGCGAGCACCGCCTCCTCGTTGCGGACCCAGGGGCCGGCGGTGGCGTCCAGCAGGACGAAACCCATCGCGGGACGGGGATAACGCCCGCGCGGCGCGCGCTCCTCCTCGGTGGTGTGATTGCGCCAGACGCTCGCCGCCCGACGCACCCCCAGCTCCAGCAGCAGCGCGTCGAGCCCCGCGTCGTCGAAGAGGTACGCGTAGGGGTTCCGGCGATGGGCGACCTGGACCTCGAGTCCTTCGGGCGAGACGGTTCCGACGCCGGTCATGGCGGCCTCCGAGCTGATGTGCGGTGGAACGGAAGCCCATGGTGCGGCCCCCGGACGCGAAAGATCACCGGTGGCCGGAATCACGTTTGAGACCGGATCCGTACCGCGGGCACGGCACCCGGACGGCGTCCCCGACGGCACCTGGCCGAATTCCTCTCCGACGGGTTATCGCAGGAAACCTTCAATAATCGCGCGCAGCCGCGAAGTTGGCCGAAAAACGGCGAGTCGCAGCCGTTGTCCAGCCAAACCGAGGAGACTCCTCGCACTCCTTGGATGCCACGCTCACCCGTATTCCGCAGATTTCCGCACAACGGGCGAACACGTACCGCACAACCGGCGAGATCCGGTCCGGATCAATCTGTCGGGATCCGCGCGCCGACGACCGCCGGATGACCTGGTGCACGTTTTGCGCTCCCCATTGATCGCCATTCCGTGCCAACTCCGGCCATTGGCCGCCGGAGGGCGTGTCGGCAGACAAATCCGCGCACTCGCCCCGCCACCGTCCCGCCGACGTCCGCGCGCCGGGTGGCGGTTCCCTCTCTCCCGATAGAACACGCAGGTCACCGCGTACATCGGAAGCTAGCGAGGACCTGCGCGGGACGCGGATCGGCCATAAACCCTTGCTGGTCCAGACCAGCTTGTTGTACGTTTTCGATGTCGCCAAGATCGACTCAGCAACGGGGGGAATATCGAGTGGGTGGGTGTCCAGGGAATGGCCCTGCCTTCCCTTTTCATGCCTCGGAGTGATTCCGGTCCCGCCCTTCGGCGTGGACGTACTCCGGCCTGACGCGTAATCGCCGGCCGCACGCCGCCGTGTTCGCCGGCCTTTCGCGGTGACGCTTTTCCCGCGTGTCCCGCGCCATTCCGATCTCCGATTCTCCCATGTGCCGCGGCAGGGCGGTTTCCAGCCCTGCGCCCCGTCACCGGACCGACGGCACCGGCGCGGAGGACGGCCGGCCCCCTACCCGCCAGAGCCCTGATCAGCTGAATTCGGCATGCCCGGACAACCACGAGCAGGAAAGGGTCTCGCCATGACGATCAACGCCAGCCTGGAGCGGACCGAGCTGTTCCAGCAGGACGGCTTCGCCCTGACCGGGCCGTTGCTCTCCCCGGAAGAGGTCGAAGCCTACCGGGACGTCTACGACCAGATGCTGAGCGGACGGATCGAGAGCGGCGACAAGCGCTCCGACCTCGGCTCCCACGTACCCCGCAAGGAGGGCGTCGAGGAGAACATCACCCAGATCATGTGGCCCTCGGCGCTCCACCCGCCGCTGCTGCGGATGCCGTTGCACTCCCGTGCCCTCGCCGTGGCCAGGGAACTCATCGGCGACGACGCGGTGCTCGACTTCGACATGCTGATCCACAAGGCCCCGCACACCGGTGTGCCGACCCCCTGGCACCAGGACGCGGCCTACTGGGTCGACCTGCCCGACACCCGTGCCGTGTCGATCTGGATGGCGCTGGACGAAGCCACCCTGGACAACGGCTGCATGTGGTATGTACGCGGTTCCCACCGCGAGCCGCTGCGCGTGCACCGTCCCACCAGCGACGGCCGCAACATCGAGTGCGACTGCTCGGAGGACGAGCCCGGCGCCACCGCGGTGCCGCTCTCCCCGGGCGAAGGCGTCGCCCACTCCGGCACCACCCTGCACTACTCCCGGGGCAACACCACCGACCACACCCGCCGGGCCTACATCCTCAACTACCGCCCCGCCGCCATGATCCAGCTCGAACGCGAGCAGGGCATGGACCACGGCCTGGAGAACAACGAGCGCAAGGTGCGCAACAAGAACGCGGAGACCGCCGGCTCCTGACCGCACCGCCCGCACCCCGCCGCAACACCCCTCACCAGCCCCGCCGATCCTGCGAGGTAAGCGCACATGGAACCACGTAACCACCCGCACGGCACCACCGGTTCCGTCCGGCTCAGCGGATCCGTGATGACACATCCGCGCCGCATCGAGGCCGCCCGGCTGCTCGCGCGGACGGACCCGGCCGGCCGGATCGGCGTGGTGACCGACCCCGAGCCCGACGGCCCGCCGACCGCCCTGCGTTCGGCCGCGCTGGCCTGGGACCGCGTACCACCGGAGAGCACGCACCACTTGGTGCTCCAGGACGACGTGGTGCTCGCCGACGGCTTCTACGGCCACGCCGAGCGCGTCGCGGCGGCCGTCCCCGGTGAGGCCGTCGCCTTCTACGCCGGCTGGGAGGGGCGTACCGGGGCCGCCGTGCGGCTGGCGGCGCTGGCCGGTGAGGAGTGGACGTACGCCATCGAGGAGCACACACCGTGCCTGGCGCTGATGCTCCCCGCCGACGTGGCCCGCGGATACACCGCGTTCGCCGCGGAGCACGGCGGCGGCTGGCCGTACGACGTGGTGATGCAGCGCTACCTCAACCGGCTCGGCGTCCCGATCCGGGTCGGCGTGCCCAGCACGGTCGACCACAGCGAGGTGCCCAGCATCGCGGGCAACAGCACCCACGGGTGGCGGCAGGCGGCGCTCTTCGCCGGGTCGGCGACCGGTCCCGCGGGCCACGACTGCGCCCAGTTCGCGGTCGTCCCCTTCTACCAGTACGGCGACGCGCGGTGTGCCGTCCGCCCGGCGCCGGACGCCGACTGGGAGTACGTCGAGACCGAGCGCTACCTGCGCCGTGTCGGCCTCGCGGAACAGTGCCGTTCGGCCCTGGCCGCGGCCGGCCCGACGACGCTGCCCGAAGACATCGCGCGGCCGGTGTGGGAGACCGCGTTCGCCATGGCGGTGGTCGTGGCCGGCCTCGACCGGCAGCCGCCGGCCCCGGAACTCGTCCGTGCCGTGATGGAGTCGCTGGGCCCCGGCGGACTGTGCGAGGACTACACCGCCGACGAACTGCGCGAGCTGATCCCCCCGGTGCGCGACCTCGCAGTGGCCGCCTTCGCCGCCGGGCTGGCCGCCGAACGCACCACCGCCCCCGCCCCGGCCAAGCCCAGGCTCGCCGTCACCGGCGGCGACCTCGGCTTCGGCCGCCAACTGGCCGCGCTCATGGGAGACTTGGGGTACGACGCCGTACACCTGTCGCAGGTTCCGGACGCCGGGCCGCTCGACGGCACCGCGATCGTCGTGCACCTGGGATCACCACGGCCGGGCGGACTCGCCGAGGTGCTGGCCGCCGCGGAGAAGGCGGGCGTCGGGCGGCTCGTCCACATCGGTTCCGCCGCCGTCCACCGGGGTGCGGACGGCGTGGTGACCGAGACGGTGCCGGCCGCCCCGCCGGGCGACCCGGACGCCCGGCAGTGGTGGCTCCAGGAGGAGGAGTGCCGCCGCTGGGGACGGGAGACCGGCATCCCGGTGCAGGTGCTGCGGACGGCCGAACCGGTCGGGCCCGGCGTCCTCGTCGAGGGGACGGCGGCACGCTGGATGCGGCTGGCCTGGACCCGGCGCCCGCTGCCGCTCGACCACGGCCGCCGGCACCAGGTGGTGGACCAGCGCGACCTCGCCACGGCCGTCGGCGCGGTGCTCTGCGCACCGCCGCGCCACCCCGTGGTCAACGTCGCCTCCCACGACTGCACCGAGGAGGAACTGGCCGAACTGGTCGCCTTCATCGCCCGCCGCACGCCCTGGCAGGAACTGCCCGAGCCCGGCACCCGCGACGCCGTCATGGCCACCGATCTGCTCCGCACCGAACTGCGCTGGCGCCCGTCGGCCCGGCTCCACGAAGGCATGCGCGCCCTGGCGCAGTGGCTGGCCTGCGACACCCACGACGCGATCGGCGGACTCCCGCAACTCGGCCGTGCCTACTGACCCGGCCCCCGGCACGACCCTCCCGGACCCCCTCACCCACCAGAAAGGGACCATCGTGCACAGTGACCTGGTCGTCATCGGCCTGGGGTACGTCGGACTGCCGCTCGCGCTGGAAGCGTGCCGTTCCGGGCTCACCGTCACGGGCCTGGACCGGGACGCGGCGACGGTCGCGGCCCTGGGCGACGGCAGATCCCACATCGACGACATCGACGACGCGGCGGTCGCCGGCATGGTCGCGGCCGGCTTCACCGCCACCACCGACGAACGGGTGATCGGCGGCGCCGCCACCGTGGTGGTCTGCGTGCCGACCCCGCTGTCCGAGCACGGCGGCCCCGAACTGGCCATGGTCGAGGACGCCTGCGCCGCGATCGGACGCAACCTGCGCCCCGGCACGCTGGTGGTGCTGGAGTCCACCACGTACCCGGGGACCACCGAGGAAGTGGTCCGCCCCATCCTGGAACGCTCCGGGCTCACCGCCGGAACCGACTTCCACCTGGCGTTCTCCCCCGAGCGCGTCGACCCCGGCAACAAGCACTACGGTATCCGCAACACCCCCAAGATCGTGGGTGGTTACACCCCCGACTGCACGGCCGCCGCGGCTGCCTTCTACGGCAAGTTCGTCGACAACGTCGTCCAGGCGGCCGGCACCCGCGAGGCCGAGATGGCCAAGCTCATCGAGAACACCTACCGGCACGTCAACATCGCGCTCGTCAACGAGATGGCGGTCTTCTGCCACGAACTGGGCATCGACCTGTGGGACGCCATCTCCTGCGCGGCCACCAAGCCCTTCGGCTTCCAGGCGTTCCGCCCCGGCCCCGGCGTCGGCGGCCACTGCATCCCCATCGACCCCAACTACCTCGCCCACAAGGTGCGTACCCTCGGCTACCCGTTCCGGATGGTCGAACTCGCCCAGGAGATCAACACCCGGATGCCCCGCTACGTCGTCGAGCGCGCACAACACCTCCTCGACCGGGCGGGCCGCACCCTCGGCGGGGCCGGCGTCCTGCTGCTGGGCGTCACGTACAAGGCGGACATCGCCGACCAGCGCGAGACATCCGCCCGCCACGTCGTCCGCCGCCTGCGCACCCTCGGCGCCGACGTCTCGTACCACGACCCCTACGTACCGGCCTGGGAGGTCGACGGCATCCCGGTGCCCGCCGTGACGGAATCGCTGCCGGAGGCCCTGGAGCGGGCGGACCTGACGATCCTGCTCCAGCAGCACCGGGCCTACGACATCGGCCTGGTCGTCAGCCACGCGCGGCTGCTGCTCGACACCCGCGGCGGTGCCCGTCCCCAAGCCCATGTCGAACGCCTCTAGGTCCTGTCGTCAAAGGATCGCCGGCCGTCCCGGAGGGCGGTGCCCCGCGGCGTCCGGTCCGGGTGGTCGGGGTGGCCCGCGACGTCCCGGCGTCTTGACGCGCGTATGAGGCGATCCCTACGGTCCCCCTCGGAACGACCCGTCCCGGCACCGCGGTCGACGCCAGGGCACCCGAAGAAGTCCCAGCGGCACGACGAGGCGGTGCCTACCCACCGCCGACGCGTGGCCGAGCCCGACCACCAGCACCCGCGACGGGGAGACCGGCGATGACCGACGACGTTCTGACCGAGCCCGCCTCAGCCGAGGAGGGGCTCTTCTCCAAGGGGTACGCGGCGGCCACTGTCAGCTTCGCCGCGGTCAACGTGCTGACCGGGCTGGCGGCGCTCGCGGTGGTGCCCACCCTGCCGATCGCCGTGCGCGGCCTGCACGGGCTGTGGCTGTACCCCCTGGTGGCCAGTGCCTTCGTGGCCGCGAGCCTGCTGGGCGGGGTGATCGGCGGCAACTGGGCCGACCGTTCCGGGGCCGGCCGCCCGCTCGCCACCGGCCTGGTGCTCGCGGTGGTGACCCTGCTGGTCTCCGCCACCAGCGTCTCCATCTGGCAACTGGCGGCCGGACGCTTCCTGGACGGGGTGTCGGCCGGGATGATCACGGTGTGCATCAACACCGCGATCGGGCAGACCTATCCGGACCGGATGCGCCCTCGGGTGCTGGCGTTGATGAGCGCCTCCTGGATCGGCCCGTCGCTCATCGGCCCGCCCGTCGCCGGCCTGGTGGCGGACTGGTGGTCGTGGCGTGGTGTCTTCTTCGGCCTGGCCGCGCTCACGCTGCCGCCGGCGGTCGCGGTGGTGGTGCTGCTGCGCAGGCTCTCCCGGCACGCCGGAACCGTGGCGCCGGAGGCGGACGACACGGCGCGGCCGGGGCTGGTGGTCGCGGCGGCCGTGAGCCTGGGCACGGCGCTGGGTCAGTACGCGGTCACCGGTGGGGGCGCGGCGCACGTGGTGTGCGGGGTGGTGGCCGTGGCGCTGCTGGCCGGGTTCATCCGGCGGATCCTGCCGCCGGGGACCTGGCGGGCCGCGCGCGGTCTGCCCGCCACGGTGCTGGGGATATGCCTCGCCTCCGGGACGTTCTTCACGCTGGAGGCGTTCGTACCGCTGCTGCTGGACACCGACCGGCGTGTGTCTCCCGCCGTGACCGGCCTGGTCTTCACCGGTGCCGCCATCGCCTGGGCCGCGTCGTCCTGGGTGCAGAGCCATCTGCTCGCCGACCGCCCGCGTCACCAACTGGTGGCGATCGGCGCGGCGTTGGTGGCCGTCGCGGCGATGGTCGCGGTGGCCGGCACCCTCCCCGCCCTCCCCCCGTACCTCTCCGGCGCCGCCCTCCTCGTCGCCGCCGTCGGCATGGGCATGGCGGCCCCGACCCTCACCGTGCTGTCCCTGGCCCACACCCCGCCGGGCCGCCAGGGCTACGCCAGCAGCGCCATGCAGACCTCCCGCAACCTCGGCCAGATCACCATCATGGCCATCTGCTCCGCCCTCTTCACCGCCTTCCACCAATCCGCCCACGCCGTACCGGGTTTCACGATCGCCTTCGCCACGCTGGCCGTCCCGAGCACGGTGCTGGCACTGCTGGCCGTCCGTACCCGCGAGGCGTGACTCAGGCCGCCGGGCTCGCCCGGCCCGGGCCGAACCAACGGCTCAGCGCCTCCCGGGCCGCTTCGGCGGTGGGGGCCGGGGAGGTCCAGGCGGCGTGGCCGTCGGGGCGGAGGAGGACGGCGGTGGCGCCGTGGAGGGCGCCGGGGGGTGTGGTGGCGGTGGTGACGCGGTCGGACCAGGGGGTGGCCGCGTGGTGGAGGGGGTCGGCGTGCGGGCCGGGTTCGGTCAGCAGGACACCGCCGCCGGTGCGGGCGAGCAGGCGCAGCAGGCTGTCGCCGTCGAGGGCGACGTCGGGCACCATGCGGCCGTCCCAGGGGTGGCCGGTGGGGTGGGGGACGGGGTAGCGGGTGTTGACCGCGGTGATGGTTTCGGCGAGGTGGCCGGCGGTCTCCTCGAAACGGGCGAGTTCGGCGAGCAGGTCGCGTACCGGGGCGAGGCGTTCGTCCTCCTCGCCGAGGACGGCCTGGGCGCGGGTGTTGCGCAGCAGGGCGGCACCGGCCTGGTGGCGTTCGGTGTGGTAGGTGTCCAGGAGGGTGTCGGGGGCGAGGCCGCGCGCGACCAGGGCGAGTTTCCAGCCGAGGTTCATCGCGTCGTCGAGGGCCGCGTTGACGCCGATGGCCCCGGCCGGCGGATGGATGTGGGCGGCGTCCCCGGCCAGCAGCACGCGGCCGTCCCGCAGCCGTTCGGCCAGCCGTGCCGCGTCGCCGAACCGGGTCAGCCAACGGGCCTCGGCCAGCTCGACGTGGCGGCCCAGCGCGCGGTCGACGGCCTGCTGGAAGCGGGGGAGCGTCACCGGCTCGTCCCGGTCCTCCGGCGGCCGCGCGTCCGCCGTGATCAGCCGTACGTACCCGGGGCGGGGGATGACGAACACCGAGCCGCCCGGCCCCGTGGTCACACCGAAGCCGAGCGAGCCCGGATCGGCCAGGACGACGTCACCGAGCAGCGTGAAGCGGCGCGCGGGGGTGCCGGGGAAGGCGATGCCGGCGAGTTCGCGTACCGTGCTGCGGCCCCCGTCGCAGCCGGCCAGCCAGCCGCAGCGCAGCGTCAACCCGTCCTCGCCTGAGCCGACTTCGGCGTACACCGCGTCCTCGTCCTGCCGCAGCCCGGTCAGCCGGTGACCGCGCAGGATGCGGGCCCCCAGGTCCTCGGCGTGGCCGGCGAGAAGTTCTTCCACCTTGGTCTGCGGTATCCCCAGCACGTAGGGGTGGGCGGTGCGCATGGCGGCGAGGTCGAGCCGGGCGCCGCCGGTGAAGACGGTGTCGGCGACGGTGGGGCCCTCGGCGAGGAAGCGTCCGGCGAGGCCGCGGCGGTCCAGCAGTTCCAGGCTGCGGGCGTTGAGGTTGAAGCCGCGGCAGTAGCCCGGGGGAGCGGGGTCGCGTTCGAGCACCACGGTGCGTACGCCGCGCGACGCGAGTTCGGCGGCGAGCATCAGCCCGGCGGGACCGGCGCCCACCACGAGCACCTCGGCGTGGAGCGGAGGGCCAGGGCGGGTGTCAGACATCGGCCACGCCCTGCGGCCACTCCAGGGCGCCGCCCTCGATCTCCTCGGCGGTGCGCACCACCCAGCGCAGTTCGGCGCGGGCCATCTCCTGGGCGTACTCGGCCTCGATCACGAAGAGCCGGGGCGTGTGGTGTTCCTCCCGGGCCGCGCGGTACGCCTCGTCCCCGGCCTCGACGCGTTCCCGCAGGGCCGCCGCCCGTTCCCGCAGCGCCTGCGCGGCCCGGCGCGGCCCGAGCGCGCCGAGGTAGCTGACCGCGGAGAGGAACCTGGGGTATTCGTGGGCCGGTTCGCGGATCAGCTCGTCGAGCCAGGCGACGAACTGCCGCTGCCCCTCAGGTGTGTTGCGGTACACCGTGCGGGCCGGCCGGCCGCCGACCTGCTCGGTGCCGTCGACCTCGATCCAGCCGTCCCGGACCAGGGCGCGCACGGTGTCGTACAGCGAGCCGGTGGTCACCTTGAAGGCGACGTCCATCCGGCGTTCCCGCAGCGTCGTCGCCATGGCGTGGGGGTGCATGGGCTGCTCCAGCAGCAGACCCAGCACCGCCAGGGCCAACGGGTTGGCGGGGCGTTTGACCGTCATCTCACTCCACTGCCGCCTGGCGAGCATGCTCACTCGCATCCGATTACTTGGGTCCTAGCATAACACTCTCGCGCCGCCCGGCGCCCGCTGTAAGCCCGGCTTAGTCCCGTCTTTAGTGGCCGCGTCGAGCATGTGCCGGGCGCCGTCCAGAACGACGGGCACCGGCAGCGAAGCGGAGGCGGGAAAGTCGAATGCGGATCGAAGCCGCGGTACTGCGCAAGCCCGATCAACCCTTCGAGATGGCCCACCTCGAACTGGACGAGCCCGGCTTCGGAGAGGTTCTGGTACGGGCCGTCGCCTCCGGGGTGTGCCACACCGACTTCCTGCCCCGCAAGGGGCTGCCGGTGACGATGCCGCTGGTCGTCGGCCACGAGGGCGCGGGCGTCGTCGAGGCGGTCGGCCCCGGGGTCACCGGCCTCGCCCCCGGGGACCACGTGGTCGCCAGCTTCGACTCCTGCGGTCGCTGCCCCGCCTGCCTCAGCGGCCGGCCCAACGCCTGCACCGGCTTCCACGCCCGCAACCTCACCGGGCGCAGGGCCGACGGCTCGACCGGGGCCCGGGACGCCGACGGCACGGCGGTGTCGGCCCGCTGGTTCGGCCAGTCCTGCTTCGCCGACCACTGGCTGGCCACCGAACGCAACCTCGTCCCGGTCGGCAAGGACCTCCCGCTGGACAAGCTCGGCCCCTTCGGCTGCGGTCTGCAGACCGGGGCCGGCGCCGTCCTCGTCGCCGTGCCCGTCGGGCCGGGCGCGAGCCTCGCCGTGTACGGCGCCGGAACGTTGGGCCTGGCCGCGGTGATGGCCGCCCGCGCCGCCGGGGCCGCCGACATCACCGTGGTCGACCTCCACCCCGCCCGACGCCAACTCGCCCTGGAACTCGGCGCCACCCGAGCGGTCGACGGCGCCGACCCCGACGTCACCGAACGCGTCCGGGACGGCCGGGGCGAAGGCTACGACCTGGCGCTCGACACCACCGGACGCTCCTCGGTCGTCCGCTCCGCGCTCGCCGTGCTCCGCCCGCGCGGAACCTGCGCCCTGGTCGCCACCGGCGGCGACGACCTGGTCATCCCACCCCGCGCGCTCACCGCCGGACGCACCCTCACCTACCTGCTGGAGGGCGACGCGGTGCCCCAGGTGTTCATCCCCCGGCTGATCAGGCTGTGGCAGGACGGACGGTTCCCCTTCGAGCGGCTGCTGACGACGTACCCGCTCGCCGGGATCAACGACGCCGAACGCGACACTACCGCCGGAACCGTCGTCAAGCCGGTGCTGGTGCACCGCGGACTGTGAACGGAGTCACCCAGTGATCAGCGACCTCGCCCCCTTCCCCTGGACCCGGCACCCCCTGGACCCACCCGACCTCTACGCCCGCCTGCGCGAGGAACGGCCCGTCACCCGCGTCGAGTTGCGCGGCGGCCAGCCCGTCTGGCTCATCACCCGCTACGACGACGTCCGCGCGATCCTCGCCGACCCCCGCGCCAGCGCCGACCTGTCCCGGGAAGGCTTCCCCCGGTTCGGCTTCCGGCCCCCCAACGCCCACGAGCGCCCGTTCCTGCGCATGGACCCGCCCGAACACACCGTCTTCCGCCGCCTGCTCGCCAAGTGCTTCCTGACCAAACGCATGCTGGCGCTCCGGCCCCGGATCCAACAGCTGGTGGACGAGACGGTGGACGCCATGCTCGCCGCCCCGGACCACCGGGCCGATCTGGTGCGCGACCTCGCGCTGCCCGTCCCGTCCACCGTGCTCAGCTGGATCCTCGGCGTGCCCGCCGGCGACCGCGAGTTCTTCAACACCGAGACGCAGGCACTGCTCGACCGGGAGAACACCGACAACAAGGACGCGCGGGAACGTGCCCTGCGCGCCGGCAAGGCCCTGCGGGGCTACCTCGACGGCCTCATCGCCGACCGCGAGGCACTGACCGACCCCGGCGAGGACATCCTCGGGGTGCTCGTCACCGCCGTCCGCGAAGGCACCATCTCCCGCCAGGACGCCATCAACACCGCCGTCGTCCTCATCGTCGCCGGCCACGACACCACCGCCAACATGGCGGCCCTCGGCACCCTGCTGCTCCTGCGCCACGACGACCAACGCCAACTCCTCACGGAGCAGCCCGAGTTGATGCCCCAGGCGGTCGAGGAGATGCTGCGCTTCCTCACCGTCGTCCACCTGGTCGTGCTGCGGGTGGCCACCGAGGACATCGAGATCGGCGGCACCGTCATCCCGGCCGGGGAAGGCATCATCCCGCTCAACTTCTCCGCCAACCGCGACGACGCCCACTACCCGGACGCCGACCGCTTCGACGTCCACCGCAAGGCCCGCGACCACGTCGCCTTCGGCTACGGCGTCCACCAGTGCCTCGGCCAGCCGCTGGCCCGGGTCGAGCTCGAAGTCGTCTTCGGCACGCTGCTGCGACGGCTCCCCGGACTACGCCTGGCCGTGCCCTTCGACGACCTCCCCTTCAAATCCCACGCCCAGATCAACGGGGTGGCAGCCCTGCCCGTCACCTGGTGACCCCGTACCGGACAGGAGCCCGACGATGCGAGTGACCGCCGACCGTGACCGCTGTGTCGCCTCCGGCCAGTGCGCCCTGATCGCACCCGACGTCTTCGACCAGCGCGAGGAGGACGGCCTGGTCGTCGTCCTCGACCACGCGCCGCCGCCCGAACGGCACGCCGAGGTCGAACAGGCGGTGCACATCTGCCCGGCCCAGGCCCTGGCGCTCGGCACCGCGTAGCGGCGAACCGGCCGGCGCATACCGCACGGCACGGTGACAACAGCTCACAGCAAGCCAGACGGAACAGAAAGGCAACGGCGGACGATGGCGGACCAGCCCACCTCTCAGGCCACGGACGAGCGGCCGGCCGACGGCGACGAGATCGCGGTGGTGGGCCTGGCCTGCCGCCTGCCCCACGCCCCGGACCCGCGGGCCTACTGGACCCTGCTGCGCACCGGCACCGACGCGACCGGGGAGGTCCCCGCCGACCGCTGGGACGCCGCCGCGCTCCACGACCCGTCGCCCGACGCGCCCGGGAAGGCCGTCACCCGGCGCGGCGGCTTCCTCGACCGGGTGGACGCCTTCGACGCCGGCTTCTTCGGCGTCTCCCCGCGCGAGGCCGCCGCCATGGACCCCCAGCAGCGGCTCGTCCTCGAACTCGGCTGGGAGGCCCTGGAGGACGCCGCGATCCGTCCGGACGCGCTGCACGCCACCCGCACCGGTGTCTTCATCGGCGCCGTCACCGACGACTACGCCGTCCTCCAGCACCGCCTCGGTGCCGCCGCCATCCAGCGCCACACCGCCACCGGCCTGCACCGGGGCCTGATCGCCAACCGCCTCTCCTACACCCTCGGCCTGCGCGGGCCCAGCCTGACCGTCGACACCGCCCAGTCCTCCTCGCTGGTCGCGGTCCACCTGGCCGCAGCCGCCCTGCGCTCCGGTGAGGCCGACCTCGCCCTGGCCGGCGGCGTACAACTCAACCTGCTGCCCGAAGGGACCGTCGTCGCCACCAAGTTCGGCGCGCTCTCCCCGGACGGCCGCTGCCACACCTTCGACGCCCGCGCCAACGGCTACGCCCGGGGCGAGGGCGCCGGCCTGGTCGTCCTCAAGCCGCTGCGCCGCGCCCTCGCCGACGGCGACCGCGTCTACTGCGTGCTGCGCGCCTCCGCCGTCAACCACGACGGCGGCACCCCCGGCCTCACCGTCCCCAGCGCCGACGCCCAGCGCGACGTCGTCCGTGCCGCGCTGCGCCGGGCCCGTACCGCCCCCGCCGACGTCCAGTACGTCGAACTGCACGGCACCGGGACCCCGGTGGGCGACCCGATCGAGGCCGCCTCGCTGGGCGCCGCGCTCGGCCGGGAACGGGGAGCGGACGCGCCGCTGCTGGTCGGCTCCGCCAAGACCAACCTGGGACACCTGGAGGGCGCGGCCGGCATCGCCGGACTGCTGAAGGCGGTGCTCGCCATCCACCACCGCGAACTGCCGCCCAGCCTCAACTTCGAAACCCCCAACCCCCGCATCCCGCTGGACGAACTGAACCTGCGGGTGCAGTGCGACCTCACGCCCTGGCCCCGCCCCGACCAGCCGCTGGTCGCCGGCGTGTCGTCGTTCGGCATGGGCGGCACCAACGCCCACGTGGTCCTCGCCGAGGCGCCCGACGCCACCACCGCGCCCGCCACGCGGCGGCGACCGGACGACGCCCCGGTGACGTGGCTGGTCTCCGGCCGCGGCGACGACGCGCTGCGGGCCCAGGCCGCCCGGCTGCACGAGCGCGTCACCGCCGACCCGCGGGTCCACCCCGACGACGTGGGCCGCTCCCTCGCGCTCGACCGGACGCCGCACAGCCACCGCGCCGCGGTCGTCGCCACGGACCGCGCGGCGTTGCTGGACGGCCTCGCGTCCCTGGCACAGGGCACGCCGTCCCCCCTGGTGCTCACCGACCGCGCGGAGGCGGCGTTCCCCGTCGCGCTGCTGATGGCCGGCCAGGGCAGCCAGTACGCCGGGATGGGCGGCGAACTCCACCGCCACGTCCCGCGGTACGCGAGCGCCTTCGACGAGATCTGCGCGGCCTTCGACGCCCATCTCGACCGCCCGCTGCGCGAGTTGGTCCTCGCCGCGCCGGGCAGCGCCGAGGCCGCGCTGCTGGACCGTACCCGATACCAGCAGCCCGCCCTCTTCGCCGTCGAGGTGGCGCTCTTCCGGACCCTTCAGGCGTGGGGGCTGCGGCCGGACTACCTGGCCGGGCACTCCATCGGTGGGCTGAGCGCGGCCCACGTCGCCGGGGTCTTCCCGCTCGCGGACGCGGTGGCGCTGGTCGCCGCGCGCGGACGGCTCATGGACGCCCTGCCCGAGGGCGGTGCCATGGTGGCCGTCGAGGCCGACGAGGACGAGGCGCGTGCCCGGATCGCCGACGACCGGCGGGCGGACGTCGCCGCCGTCAACGGACCGCGTGCCGTCGTCGTCTCCGGCGAGTGGGAAGCCGTCGAGGCGGTCGCCGCGCACTTCCGCGCCCAGGGCCGCCGTACCCGGACGCTGCCGGTCAGCCACGCCTTCCACTCGCCCCTGATGGAGCCCATGCTGCCCGCGTTCCGCGAGGTCGTCGCGGGGCTGACACTCCACGCGCCGCGCATCCCGGTCGTCTCGGACGTCACCGGCCGGCTCCTCACCGACGAGGAGGCGTGCGACCCCGCTTACTGGGCCGGCCACGTCCGCCACGCGGTGCGCTTCGCCGACGTGGTGCGCACGCTGCACGGGCTCGGTGCGCGCGGCTACCTGGAGGTCGGGCCCAAGCCGGTGCTCGCCGGGCCGGTACGCGGGACCCTGGCCGAACTGGACGGCGGCGGGCGGGTCTTCCCGGCGCTGCGGGAGGGGCGCCCGGAGGCGGAGACCCTCACCCGAGCGCTGGCCGGGCTGGCGCTGGGCGGCGCGGAGATCGACTGGCGGGCCCACTTCGACGCGCGGGGCGCCGTGCGGACTGCGCTGCCGACGTACGCCTTCCAGCGGCAGCGGTACTGGCTGGACGCGGCGGGCACGGCCGCCGTCCCGGGGGAGCCCGCCGTCCAGGAGACCGCCACGCAGGAGGCCACCACCCGGCGGACCGCCGCCCCGGAGCCCACCGCACGGCTCCGCGGTGAGCTGGCCACCCGTACCCCCGCCGAACGGGAGCGCTTCCTCCTCGACGTCGTCCGCACCGAGAGCGCCCTCGTCCTCGGCCACGCCACCCCGGACGGACTCGACGCCGAACTCTCCTTCAAGGAGCTGGGGTTCGACTCCCTGGGCGGCGTCGAACTCCGTGACCGGCTGACCGCCACCACCGGCCTGCCGCTGCCGGCCGCCGCCATCTACAACCACCCCACCCCCCGCGCCCTGGCCCAGCGCCTCGCGTCCCTGCTCGACGAGGCGGCGGACGCGGAACCGGCCCACCCGGCCCCCGGCGTCCTGGTGGCCGCCGACGACCCGATCGCCGTCGTCGGCATGGGCTGCCGCTTCCCCGGCGGCGTCACCAGCCCCGAGGAACTGTGGCGGCTGGTGGACAGCGGTGCCGACGCCATCTCCGAGTTCCCGACGAACCGGGGATGGGACCTGGAGGCGCTCTACGACCCCGAGTCGGGCCGCCCCGGCCACTCCTACGTCCGGCACGGCGGATTCCTGCACGACGCCGACCAGTTCGACCCGCAGTTCTTCGGCATCAGCCCGCGCGAGGCCGCCGCCATGGACCCGCAGCAGCGGATCCTGCTCGAAGTCTCCTGGGAGGCACTGGAACGCGCCGGCCTCGACCCGTCGGCGCTGCGCGGCACCCCGGTCGGTGTCTTCGTCGGCGCCATGGCGCAGGACTACGGGCCGCGGATGCACGAGCCCGCCGCCGGCCACGAGGGCTACCTGCTGACCGGCAGCTCCGTCAGCGTCGCCTCCGGCCGCATCGCCTACACCCTCGGCCTCGAAGGCCCGGCCGTCACCGTCGACACCGCCTGCTCGTCCTCGCTGGTCGCCCTCCACCTGGCCGGGCAGGCGCTCTCCCGGGGCGAGTGCTCGCTCGCCCTGGCCGGCGGCGCCGCGATCATGGCGAGCCCGGGGATGTTCATCGAGTTCAGCCGCCAGCGCGGACTCTCCCCCGACGGGCGCTGCAAGCCGTTCGCCGCCGCCGCCGACGGCACCGCCTGGGGCGAGGGCGCCGGCATGGTGGTGCTGGAACGCCTCTCCGACGCCCACCGCCACGGCCACCGGGTACTCGCCGTGCTGCGCGGCAGCGCGGTCAACCAGGACGGTGCCAGCAACGGACTCACCGCCCCCAACGGCCCCTCCCAGGAACGCGTCGTCCGCCGGGCCCTGGCCGCCGCCGGACTGCGCCCCGAGGACGTCGACGCGGTCGAGGCGCACGGCACCGGCACCACCCTCGGCGACCCCATCGAGGCCGAGGCGCTGCTGGCGACCTACGGCACCGGCCGCGACCCCGAACTGCCGCTGTGGCTCGGCTCGTTGAAGGCCAACATCGGACACACCCAGGCCGCCGCCGGTGTCGCCGGGCTCATCAAGCTGGTGGAGGCGCTGCGCGCCGGGAGGCTGCCGGTCACCGCGAACGTGGACGAGCCCACCCCGCACGTCGACTGGGCGAGCGGGGCCGTCCGGCTGCTGACCGAGGCCCGCCCCTGGCCGCGCGGCGACCGGCCGCGCCGGGCCGGGCTGTCGTCGTTCGGGATCAGCGGCACCAACGCGCACCTGATCCTGGAGGAGGCACCCCCCGCCCCCGCGCCCTCCCGCGACGAGGCCACCCCCACCGGCGGGAAGCGGACCTGGCTGGTCTCCGGGCACACCCCCGAGGCCCTGCGCGCCCAGGCCCAGGCGCTCAGCACGGTGGAGGACGTCGACCCGGACCGGGCCGCCGCCGTCCTCGCCGTCGGCCGCGCCGCACTCGAACACCGCGCCGCCGTCACCGCCCCCGACCTGCCGGGGCTGCGCGCCGGACTGCGCGCGCTCGCCGACGGCGAGCCCTCCTCGGACGTGGTGCTCGGCACCGCACTGCCCGGCGGCCGGACCGTTTTCGTCTTCCCCGGCCAGGGCTCGCAGTGGGCGGGCATGGCCGCCGGACTCCTCACCGCCTCGCCGGCCTTCGCGCGGCGGATGGCCGAGTGCGCCGACGCCCTCGCGCCGTACGTCGACTGGTCGCTGCTGGACGTGGTCCGCGGCGCGCCGGACGCCCCCGGCCTGGACCGGGTCGACGTCGTGCAGCCCGCGCTCTTCGCCGTCATGGTCTCGCTGGCGGAGCTGTGGCGGGCCAGTGGTGTCGAACCGGACGCGGTGATCGGCCACTCCCAGGGCGAGATCGCCGCCGCCTGCGTGGCCGGCGCGCTGTCGCTCCAGGACGCGGCACGGATCGTCGCGCTGCGCAGCCGGGTGCTGCGTTCGCTCGCCGGAAGCGGCGGCATGGTCTCCCTCGGCGTCGACGAGGAACGCGCCCGCGAACTCATCCTCCCGCACCACGGCCGGGTGGACGTCGCCGTCGTCAACGGGCCCACCGCCACCGTGGTCTCCGGCGACCCCGAAGCGCTGGACGAGCTGATGGCGCGGTGCGCCGCGGACGACGTGCGGGCCCGCCGCATCCCCGTCGACTACGCCTCCCACTCGCCGCACGTCGAGACGCTCCGCGCGGAACTGCTCGACGTCCTGGACGGGGTGCGGCCCCGCCCCGCCCGCATCGCGTTCTACTCCACCGTCACCGCCGGGAAGCTGGAGACCGAGGCGCTGGACACCGAGTACTGGTACCGCAACCTGCGGGAAACTGTGCGCTTCGCGGAGACGGTGCGGCTGCTGCTCGCCGACGGGCACCGGATCTTCATCGAGAGCAGCCCCCACCCGGTGCTCACCGCCGCCCTCCAGGACGGCATCGAACAGACCGCGGACGCCCCGGCCGGCGCGGCGGTCGTCCCCTCCCTGCTGCGCGACCACGGCGGCCTCGACCGCTTCGTCGCCTCCCTGGCCCAAGCACACGTGCACGGCGCCGAGGTCGACTGGGCCGGCGTCTACGCGGGCTTTCCGACGGACGCGGCCGACCTGCCGACCTACCGCTTCCAGCGGCGCGGCTACTGGCTGTCCGCGACGGCCGCCCCGACCGGGGCCGCCGACGGCCACCCGCTGCTGACCACCGGCACCGAACTGGCCGTGGACGGCGGCATGGTGTTCACCGGACGGCTGTCCGCCGACGCGCAGCCGTGGCTGCCCGACCACGCCGTGGCCGGCACGGTGCTGCTGCCCGGCACCGCCTTCGTCGACCTCGCGCTGCGCGCCGGAACGGTGGTCGGCTGCGCATACCTGGAGGAGCTGACGATCCAGGCCCCGCTGGTGATCCCGGCCGGGGCGACCATGGAGATCCAGGCGACGGTGGCCGCCCCGGACGAGTCGGGGCGGCGCGACATCCGCGTGCACGCCCGGACCGGCGCGGCCGGCGACGAGGCGGCGGACTGGACCGAACACGCCGTCGGCGTGCTGGCCGTCGAGTCCGTCGCGCTCGCCGGGACCGCCTCCGCCGCCGCGTGGCCGCCGCCCGGAACCGTCGCGGTCGACCTGTCGGGCCACTACCAGCGGCTGGAGGAGGCCGGCTACGAGTACGGCCCCGCCTTCCAGGGGCTGCGGGCGATGTGGACGGCCGGCGAGGAGGTCCACGCCGAGGTACGGCTGCCCGAGCCGGCCGACGTCGAGCGCTTCGAGGTTCACCCCGCGCTGCTCGACTCGGTGCTCCACGCCGTCGTGCTCGGCGAGGGCGGCCACGCGGCCGAACCGCGGCTGCCGTTCAGCTGGTCCGGCGTCCGGCTGCACCGGGCCGGGGCGACGGAGCTGCGGGTGCGGATCGTCCCGGCCGGCAACGGCGCGGTGGCGATGACGGCGGTGGACGCCGAGGGCACCGTGGTGCTCTCGGTGGACGCGCTGACGCTCCGTCCGGTCCCGGTGTCCCAGCTGGCCAAGGCCGACCCCGCGGCCGGCGCCGGTCTCTTCCGCCCCGAGTGGGTTCGGGTGGGGGTTTCGGGTGTGGGTGTGGGTGGTGTGGGTTCTGTGGTGGAGCTGGGTGAGGTGGGGGTGGGTGCTGCGGGGGCGTTGGGGGCGGCTTCGCGGGTGTTGTCGGTGGTGCAGGGGTGGTTGCGTGGGGGTGGGGTTGGTCGGTGTGTTGTGGTGGTGCGGGGGTCGGGGCCGGAGGTGGGTGCGGCTCGGGGGTTGATGCGTTCGGTGGTGTCGGAGCATCCGGGTCGTTTCGGGTTGGTGTGTGTGGAGGAGGGGGAGCCGGACGGGGCCGGCTGGGATGGGTTGTTGGGGTGTGGTGAGGGTGAGGTGGTGTGGCGTGATGGCGGGGTGTGGGTTCCTCGTCTGACGCGGGTGGCCGGGGCGTCCGGGTCTGCGGGTGGTGTTGCGGGTTGGGATGGTTCGGGGACGGTGTTGGTGACGGGTGCTGGGGGGTTGTTGGCGGGGTTGGTGGCTCGTCGGTTGGTGGTGCGGTACGGGGTGCGGCGGTTGGTGTTGGCTTCTCGGTCGGGTGCGGAGGGGTTGGCTGAGGAGTTGCGTGGGTTGGGTGCGGTGGATGTGCGGTCGGTGGTGTGTGATGTGGCTGATCGTGGGTCGGTGGAGGGGTTGTTGGCGGGGGTTGGGGTGGAGCATCCGTTGAGTGCGGTGTTTCATCTGGCGGGTGTTTTGGATGATGTGACGGTGGAGGGGTTGACGCCGGAGCGGTTGGTGTCGGTGTTGCGTCCGAAGGTGGATGGGGCGTGGCATTTGCATGAGTTGACGCGTGGTGCGGGGTTGTCGGCGTTTGTGTTGTTCTCGTCGGTGGCTGGTGTGTTGGGTACGGGGGGTCAGGGGAATTACGCGGCGGCGAACGCGTTTTTGGACGGGTTGGCGGTGTCGCGTCGTGGGGCGGGGCTTGCGGGGGTGTCGTTGGCGTGGGGTTTGTGGGCTGATGCGTCGGGGATGACGGGGCATTTGTCGCGGGCTGATGTGGCGCGGATGGGGCGTTGGGGGATCGCGGCGTTGTCGGCGGATGAGGGTCTGGCGTTGCTGGACCGGGCGTTGGGGACGGACGAACCGGTGCTGGTGCCGGCCCGGTTGGACCTGACCGCCCTGCGCAACCAGGCCGCCGCCGGCACCCTGCCCCCGGTCTTCCGCTCCGTCGTCACGACACCGGCCCGCCGCAACCGTCCCGGCACCCCGGCCGAGAGCCGCACCTGGGCCCAGCGCCTGGCCGGCCTGAACGGTGAGGAACTCGACGCCGCCCTGCGTGAACTCGTCGACGCCCGGGTCGCCGCCGTCCTCGGCCACGGCAAGGGCGAACACGTCCCCGCCGGCCGCCCGTTCAAGGACCTCGGCTTCGACTCCCTGGTCGCCGTCGAGTTCCGCAACCAGCTCACGGCCGCCACCGGGCTGCGCCTCCCCAGCACCCTCGTCTTCGACCACCCGACCCCCGAGGCGCTCGTCGGTCACCTCGCCGGACAACTGCGCGGCGCACAGCACGCCACCCAGCCGGCCGCCCCCGCCACTCCGGCGCCGGCCGCCGACCCGGACGAGCCGATCGCCATCGTCGCCATCGGCTGCCGATACCCCGGTGGCGTCCGCTCACCCGAGGACCTGTGGCGGCTCGTCCACGAAGGCACCGACGCCGTCGGCGACTTCCCCGGCGACCGGGGATGGGACCTCGACACGCTCTACGACCCGGACCCGCAGGCCACCGGCAAGGTCTACACCCGGCACGGAGGCTTCCTCCACGACGCCGGTGACTTCGACGCCGCGTTCTTCGGCATCAGCCCCCGCGAGGCCCTGGCCACCGACCCGCAGCAGCGGCTCCTGCTGGAGGTGGCCTGGGAGGCGTTCGAGCGGGCCGGCCTCGATCCGCGCTCCCTCGGCGGCAGCCGCGTCGGGGTCTTCACCGGCGTCATGTACGGCGACTACGGATCCCGCCTGCAGACCGCCCCCAAGGAACTCGAAGGCTACCTGCGCAACGGGAGTTACGGCAGCGTCGCCTCCGGCCGCATCGCCTACACCTTCGGCCTCCAGGGCCCGGCCGTCTCCGTCGACACCGCCTGCTCGTCCTCGCTGGTCGCCCTCCACCTGGCCCGGCAGGCGCTGCTCGCGGGCGAGTGCACGATGGCCCTCGCCGGCGGCGTCACCGTGATGTCCACCCCCGCCACCTTCATCGAGTTCAGCCGCCAGCGCGGACTGTCCGCCGACGGACGCTGCAAGTCGTTCTCCGCCGACGCCGACGGCACCGGATTCTCCGAGGGCGCCGGGCTGCTGCTCGTCGAACGCCTCTCCGACGCCCGGCGCAACGGCCACCCGGTCCTCGCCGTACTGCGCGGCAGCGCCGTCAACCAGGACGGGGCGAGCAACGGGCTCACCGCGCCCAACGGCGCCGCCCAGGTACGCGTGGTGCGCGAGGCCCTGGACGCCGCCGGGCTGCGCCCCGGGGACGTCGACGCCGTCGAAGCCCACGGCACCGGCACCCGCCTCGGCGACCCCATCGAGGCCCGCGCCCTCCAGACCGCCTACGGCACCGGACGGCCGGCCGGCACCCCGCTGTGGCTGGGATCGGTCAAGTCCAACATCGGGCACACCCAGGCCGCCGCCGGGATCGCCGGCGTCATCAAGATGACGATGGCCATGCGCGCCGGCGAACTCCCCGCCACCCTCCACGCCGGCCGGCCGTCACCCGAGGTGGACTGGTCGGACGGGACGGTACGCCTGCTCGACCAGGCCCGCCCCTGGCCCGACGCCGGGCGACCGCGCCGGGTCGGGATCTCCTCCTTCGGCATCAGCGGCACCAACGCCCACATCATCCTCGAACAGGCGCAGGACACCGAACCGGCCGCCGCCCCCGCCGAGCGTCCCGAACCCCCGGCGCACCGCCTGCCGTGGCTCGTCACCGGCCAGGGTGAGAAGGCGCTGCGCGCCCAGGCCGCCCGCCTGCGCGACTTCGTCTCGGCCCGCCCCGCACTGCGTCCCGACGACATCGGCCACTCCCTCGCCACCACCCGCACCTGGCTGGACGACCGCGCACTGGTCGTCGCCGGGGACCGTGAGGGGTTCCTGGCCAGCCTCACCGCCCTCGCGGCCGGCCAGGACCACCCCGACGTGCTGCGCCACCGGGCCCGCCCGGCCGGCAAGCTCGCCGCCCTCTTCAGCGGACAGGGCAGCCAGCGGGTCCGGGCCGGCCAGGAACTGGCACGTGCCTTCCCCGCCTACGCCTCCGCACTGGCCGACATCGGCGCGCACTTCGCCGACCACCTCGACCGGCCCCTGCACGAACTGCTGACCGGCGACGACCCCGCCCTGCTGGCCGAGACCCGCTACACCCAACCCGTCCTGTTCGCCGTCGAAACCGCGCTGTTCCGGCTGCTCGAAGCCCACGGGGTCCGGCCGCACTACCTGCTCGGCCACTCCATCGGCGCGCTGACCGCGGCCCATGTCGCCGGCGTCCTGGGACTCTCCGACGCCTGCGCCCTGGTCGCGGCCCGGGGCCGGATCATGCAGGCGGCACCCTCCGGCGGCGCGATGATCTCCATCCGGGCGACCGAGGAGGAGGTCCGCGACACCCTCGACGGACTCGCCGGACAGCTCACCATCGCGGCCGTCAACGGGCCGCGCGCCACCGTCGTCGCCGGCGACGAACAGGCCGCCGAGCAACTGGCCGAGCAGTGGCGCGCCCGCGGCCGGAGCACCGTACGGCTGCGCACCAGCCACGCCTTCCACTCCCCGCACATGGCCGAAGCCGCCGAGGAGTTCCGCACGGTGGCGGCCCAGGCCGCCTATGCACCGCCGCGCATCCCGGTCGTCTCCGACGCCACCGGCGAACTCGCCACCGACGCCGAACTGTGCTCGCCCGACTACTGGGCCGAGCACATCCGCCGCCCGGTCCTCTTCCACCACGGCATGCGCACCCTGCGCGAACTCGGTGTCGACGGCTGCCTGGAACTCGGACCCGACGCGGCGCTCACCCCCATGGCACGCGAATGCCTCGACGACCGGACGGAGCCGGAAACCCCCGTCCAGCCGCTGCTGCGCCGTGACCGTCCGGAGACCGACACCTTCTACGCGGCACTGGCCGTCTCCGGCACCACCGGATGGCCCGCGTCGCTCTTCCCCGACGCCCGCCGGGCCGAACTTCCCACCTACGTCTTCCAGGGCGAGCGCTACTGGCTCGCCCCGCAGCCCACCCCCTCCGACGCGGCCGGACTGGGTCTGGAGGCGGTGCCCGACTCGCTGCTGGGCGCCGCGGTGGAGCTGGCCGACGGCTCGTGCACGCTGTTCACCGGCCGCATCGCAACCGCGACCCACGGCTGGCTGGCCGACCACGTCATCGACGGCACCGTGCTGGTGCCCGGCGCCGCGCTGGTGGAAGCCGCGCTGCGGGCCGGCGAGTGGGTCGGCTGCCCGACCCTCGCCGAACTGGTCTCCCAGGCCCCGCTGGTGGTCCCGGCCGACGCGGCCGTACGCGTCCAGGTGCACGTCGGCGCCGCCGACGACACCGGACGGCGCCCCATCACCATCCACTCCCGGCCGGACGCCGCCGACGCCGACGCGCCCTGGACGCTCAACGCCACCGGCACGCTCGGCACCGACGCCGACCGCCCCGAGGACACCCCGACCGCCTGGCCCCCGGCGGACGCCACCCCGATCGCGGTGGAGGACGCCTACCAGCGGCTCGCCGAACGCGGCTACGCCTACGGCCCCGGCTTCCGCGGCCTGCGGGCGGCCTGGCGGACCGGCGAGGAACTGTACGCCGAGGTGTCCGTCAACGGCACCGAACCGGCCGCGCTGCTCGACAGCGCACTCCACCTGCTGGCCCTGGAAGCGGACCCGGCCCAGGACGGCCGGGTGAGGGTGCCGTTCTCCTGGCGGTCCGTACGCGCCCACGCCCCCCTCGGATCCGCCGCCCGGGTCCGGCTGACCCCCGACGCGGACGGCGCGGTGCGGGTCCTCCTGACCGACCCGGACGGCTGTCCCCTGCTCACCGTCGACGCGCTGACCCTGCGCGCCGTCGACCCCGACCGGCTGGCCGCGGGACGCGAGCAGGGCTCATTGCTGCGGACCGAGTGGGTTCGGGTGGGGGTTTCGGGTGTGGGTGTGGGTGGTGTGGGTTCTGTGGTGGAGCTGGGTGAGGTGGGGGTGGGTGCTGCGGGGGCGTTGGGGGCGGCTTCGCGGGTGTTGTCGGTGGTGCAGGGGTGGTTGCGTGGGGGTGGGGTTGGTCGGTGTGTTGTGGTGGTGCGGGGGTCGGGGCCGGAGGTGGGTGCGGCTCGGGGGTTGATGCGTTCGGTGGTGTCGGAGCATCCGGGTCGTTTCGGGTTGGTGTGTGTGGAGGAGGGGGAGCCGGACGGGGCCGGCTGGGATGGGTTGTTGGGGTGTGGTGAGGGTGAGGTGGTGTGGCGTGATGGCGGGGTGTGGGTTCCTCGTCTGACGCGGGTGGCCGGGGCGTCCGGGTCTGCGGGTGGTGTTGCGGGTTGGGATGGTTCGGGGACGGTGTTGGTGACGGGTGCTGGGGGGTTGTTGGCGGGGTTGGTGGCTCGTCGGTTGGTGGTGCGGTACGGGGTGCGGCGGTTGGTGTTGGCTTCTCGGTCGGGTGCGGAGGGGTTGGCTGAGGAGTTGCGTGGGTTGGGTGCGGTGGATGTGCGGTCGGTGGTGTGTGATGTGGCTGATCGTGGGTCGGTGGAGGGGTTGTTGGCGGGGGTTGGGGTGGAGCATCCGTTGAGTGCGGTGTTTCATCTGGCGGGTGTTTTGGATGATGTGACGGTGGAGGGGTTGACGCCGGAGCGGTTGGTGTCGGTGTTGCGTCCGAAGGTGGATGGGGCGTGGCATTTGCATGAGTTGACGCGTGGTGCGGGGTTGTCGGCGTTTGTGTTGTTCTCGTCGGTGGCTGGTGTGTTGGGTACGGGGGGTCAGGGGAATTACGCGGCGGCGAACGCGTTTTTGGACGGGTTGGCGGTGTCGCGTCGTGGGGCGGGGCTTGCGGGGGTGTCGTTGGCGTGGGGTTTGTGGGCTGATGCGTCGGGGATGACGGGGCATTTGTCGCGGGCTGATGTGGCGCGGATGGGGCGTTGGGGGATCGCGGCGTTGTCGGCGGATGAGGGTCTGGCGTTGCTGGACCGGGCGTTGGGGACGGACGAGCCGGTGCTGGTGCCGGCCCGGTTGGACCTGACCGCCCTGCGCAACCAGGCCGCCGCCGACCCGTCGGCCGTACCACCCATCCTCTCCGGCCTCGTACCGGCGGCCACGTCCCGCCCCGCGGGCCGGCCGGCGACCACCGCGGCGGACGGCCCGTCCCTGGCCGACCGGGTGCGCGCGCTGCCCGAGGAGTCCCGCAAGGACGAGTTCGAGGCGCTGCTGCGGGCCGACGTCGCCGCCGTACTCGGCCACCGCGACGCCGACGCCATCGACGTCGGCCTCCCCCTCGTCGACCTCGGCTTCGACTCGCTGACCGCCGTCGAACTGCGCAACCGGCTCAGCGCGGCCACCGGCCTCCAACTGCCCAGCACCCTGGCGTTCGACCACCCCACCGTGCGGGCGATCGCGGCCTACCTGCTCGGCAAGCTGCTGCCCGACGAGGAGGACCGCCGGCTGGCCGTCCTCGACCAGCTCGACGAACTCGTCCGCACCGTCACCGACGAACGCACCCTCCGCCTGCTGGACCAGCGGCTGCGCGAGGTGACCACCAGGCTCGCGCTCACCGGCCGCACCGACGACCCGCGGCCGGCCGACGACATCTTCGAACCCGCCTCCGACGAGGAACTCTTCGAGCTGCTGGACGAAGAACTGGACGACGGCGTCGGCCACTGACCCGTGCGTCCCGCACCGCCCGGACCTCTCACAAAGGACAGGACACGCATGCCATCGCCCGTCATACGCATCGCCTCCGTGGGGACCGCGCTCCCCGGCGACCCCGTCGACAACGCGGCCCTCATCCGCGGCTTCCGGCTGCCGGCCGTGTGGGAGCAGTGGATCGACGTGTTCGTCGGCACCCGCAGCCGCCACTTCTGCGTCGACCTGGAGACCGGATCGGTCCGCCAGTCCCTCGCCGACCTCGGCACCGCCGCCGGCCGCAAGGCCCTCGACGCCGCCGGGGTGGACGGCGGCGACATCGACCTCGTCGTGATGGCCTCCGCCACCCCCGACACCCTGATGCCCGCCACCGTCAACATCGTCGCCGACCGGCTCGGCATCGACGGGGTCCCCACCTACCAGCTCCAGTCCGGCTGCACCGGCGCCCTCCAGGCCCTCGACGTGGCCTGCCAGATGCTCACCACCGGCCGGCACCGCACCGCCTTGGTGATCGGCGGCGACACCTGCGCCAAACACCTCGACCTCGCCATGGACCTCGCCGGGATGTCCCCCAACATGCAGGTCAACATCATGCTGTTCGGCGACGGCAGCGGCGCCGCCGTCCTCACCACCGAGCCGCGCCCGCAGGCCCCCGTGCTGCGGCGGGTCTTCACCCGCCTCCAGGGCCGCGGGCGCGAGCCGGGGCAGACGGTGCGCTGGTACGGCACCGCCGACCGCGGCGACCCGGGCGAACCGGTCTCGGAGGACTTCAAGGCCATCGAGGCGTCCGCACCCGGCATGGCCGCCGAGGCCCTGCAGGACCTCCTCGACGACCTCGACTGGAAGAAGGAGGAGCTGGACTACATCCTCCCGCCGCAGCTCTCCGGGAAGATGACCCGCCGCGTCCTGGACCACCTCGCCGTCCCCGGCGCCGAGGAGATCAGCCGGGTCGAGGAGATCGGCAACACCGTCAACGCCATCCCGTTCTTCCAACTGGAGCAGATCCTGCCGGACATGGTGCCGGGGGAGCGGGCCATCGGCATCAGCGTGGAAGCCAGCAAGTGGATCAAGGCCGGGTACGCCGTCGAGCTGCCCGTCGGTGGAGCGGAGGAACGATGACAACACAACAGACGCCGGCCCTGGAGACGGTGACCGAGCACCTGCTCGGTATCTTCCGGCAGGCGCTGGACTTCGACGGCGCCGGACCGGACGACGCCCTGCCCGACCTCGGCGGCGAGTCGATGACCATCATCAAGATCGCGGTGGCCATCGAGGAGGGGTACGGCGCCGAGGTCCCGCTGGAGCTCTTCCTCCAACGGCCCACCGCCCGCCAGGTCGCCGAGGCCGTACTGGCCGCCCAGCCGCAGGAGGCACGGTGACCGCCCCCGTCCTCGCCCCCGAGGCCCACCCGGCCGACCTCACCCCGCCCGAGGACGACGACCTGCGGCTGCTGCTGACCGTCCGGCACTTCGAGAAGGAACTGCTGCGCCTCTTCGGCGCCGGACTCCTCAACGGCACCACCCACACCTGCCTCGGGCAGGAATACGTCCCCGTGGCGCTGCGCACCCTGATCGGCCCGGACGACTTCGTCTTCAGCAACCATCGCGGCCACGGCCACTACCTGGCCCGCTACGACGACCCGCGCGGCCTGCTCGCCGAAATCATGGGACGCCAGGGCGCGGTCTGCGACGGGGTCGGCGGCAGCCAGCACATCCTGCGCGGACGCTACCTGTCCACCGGGGTGCAGGGGCAGAGCCTGCCGGTCGCGGCCGGTGTCGCGCTGCGCCTGAAGCACACCGAACCCGGCCGCCTCGCGTGCGTGCACATCGGCGACGGCACCTGGGGGGAAGGCGCCGTCTACGAGGCGCTCAACATGGCGGCGCTGTGGCGGCTGCCGCTGCTGGTGGTGGTCGAGAACAACGGCATCGCCCAGTCGACGCCCACCGCGATGGAGATGGCGGGCACCATCGCCGACCGGGCCCGTGCCTTCGGCATCGACCACCAGCGGGTCGACACCGTCGACGTGGCCGCGATCCGGGACCGGCTCGGCCCGGCCATCGCCCGGGTCCGCGCCGAACACCGCCCGCTCGTCGTGGAGTTCGTCACCCATCGCGTCGGCCCGCACAGCAAGGGCGACGACACCCGCCGCCCCGAGGAGATCGAACGGGCCCGGCAGCACGACTGGTACCCCCGCTACCGGGCCGCGTTCCCGGAGCGGTTCGCGGCCTGGGACGAGCGGACCCGGGCACTGGTCGCACAGGTCTCGGCCGAGGTGCGGGAACTGCCGCCGGCCGTCTGGACGGAACGGACGGAACGGACGGAACGATGAGAGTAGCCGACAACCTCAACCACGCACTGCGGTCGTTCCTGGCCGACGACCCGGCCGCCTACCTCCTCGGCGAGGACGTGATCGACCCCTACGGCGGGGCGTTCAAGGTCACCCGGGGGCTGTCCACCGCCTTCCCCGACCGGGTGCTCACCACCCCGCTCAGCGAGGGCGGCATCGTCGGCGTCGGCGCCGGACTGGCACTCACCGGCAGCCCGGCCGTCGTCGAGATCATGTTCGCCGACTTCGTGGCGCTCGCCTTCGACCAACTGGTCAACTTCGCCAGCAAGTCGCTGACGATGTACGGCCGCAGACTGCCGATGCCGCTGGTGGTGCGCTGCCCGTCGGGCGGCCGGCGCGGCTACGGCCCCACCCACAGCCAGTCCCCGCAGAAACACTTCATCGGCGTACCCGGCCTGTCGGTCTACGAGGTCTCGCCGTTCCACGACAACGGCGCCCTGCTCACCTCGATCGTCGAACGGGCCGAACCCGCGCTCCTCTTCGAGGACAAGGTGCTCTACACCCGGCCGATGTTCGAGAACGGCACGGTGGACGACCTGTTCTCCTACGACTTCCCGGCCGACGGCGTGGCCCGGGTCCACGTCGTCGACGACCCGGACGCCTGCGACTGCGTGCTGATCGCCCCCGGCGGCGTCACCGACCGCGCCCTCCAGGCCGCCCGCCGCCTGCTGCTGGAGCACGAGATCAGCGTCCAGATCCTGGTCCCGGCCCGGCTGTACCCCTTCGACCTGGAGCCGTTGCTGCCGCTGCTGCGTGGCGCCGGAAGCGTCTTCGTCGCCGAGGAGAGCACGGCCGGCGGCACCTGGGGCCACCAGGTGGCGCAGCAGGTGCACCAGGCGCTGTGGGGCCGGCTGCGCCATCCGGTCACGCTGATCCACTCGGCCGACAGCATCATCCCCACCGCCGGCCACCTGGAGGAACAGGTGCTCCTCCAGGCCGGCACCATCTGCGAGACCGTCGTGGAGACGCTTCGTGGCTGACATCCGCGTGCCCAAACTCAACAACAACGACACCGGCTACCAGCTGGTGGCCTGGCTGGTCGACGAGGACGAGCCGGTCAAGCCCGACCAGCCGGTGGCCGAGGTGGAGACCTCCAAGGCCGTCGAGGAGCTGGTGAGCGGGGCCGAGGGCGTCCTGCGCAGACTACTCGCGGTGGGTGACGCCTGCGCGCCGGGGGAGGTCATCGCGCGGGTGGTCGAGCCCGGCGCCCCGCGCGAGGAGCCCCCGGCACGGCCGAACGCCGTCACCGAGGCCGCCGCCGAGGACCCCGGGCCGGTGGTCACCGCCCCGGCCCGGGAGCTGATGGACCAACTCGGCATCGACCCGGCCCGGCTGCGCGAACTGGACGTGAAGATCGTCAAGCGCGCGGACGTCGAACGGCTCGCCCCCGAACAGGACAGCGCCGACACACGCCAACTGCCCGTCCCCCAGCAGGCGGTGGCCCGCACCGTGAGCCGCTCGCACGCGGAGATCCCGGCCGCCTACACCGTCATCGCCGTCGACGCCGGCCCGGCCAAGGCCGAGGTGGCCCGGCAGACCACCGCGCTCGGCCGGCTGCTGGGCCTGCCCGAGCTGCTGATCGCGGCCGTCGCCCGGCTGCACGCCGCGCACCCGCTGTGCTTCGCCCGGCTGACCGGCGAACACACGGTGCGGATCGAGGAACGGCCGCACATCGGCGTCACCATCGACGTCGGCAAGGGACTCAACGTCCCGGTGGTCAAGGACGCCGACCAACTCTCCTTCGCCGAACTCGTCGAGGTGACGACCGCGTTCCGGCGCACCGCGGTGCGCGGCCGGTTCCGCGAGTCGGAGCTGTCCGGCGCCACCATCGGCGTCACCCTGCACAACGCCCCCGACATCGTGCACGCGATCCCCATGATCTTCCCCGGGCAGACCTGCGCGCTGGCGCTGTCCGGCGTCCGGCCCGAGGTGGTCCCGGACGGTGACGGGTTCCGCGCCCGCGACACCGTCAACCTCGGACTCGCCTACGACCACCGGGTCGTCAACGGCAAGGACGCGGTGGACTTCCTCCAGGACCTCAAGGCGGCCCTGGAGCACCCGGAGGAACTCACCCGCTGACCGCGCACACCACGGCGCCGCCCCTCCCCGGCGACGAGGAGGGGCGGCGCCCTCGGTGGTCCGGCCGCCTGGTTCAGCCGGGCAGGACGACCGACTTCAGCCGCACGTACGCGTCCAGCCCCTCCGGCCCGTTCTCGTACCCCAGACCGCTGTCCTTGCGCCCGCCGAACGGCGCCACGGTGTCCATCGCCCAGCCGTTGACGCCGATGCTGCCGGTCTCGACGCGCCGCGCCAGCTCCAGCCCGTGCTCGGGGTCGGCGGTCCACACGCTGCCGGCGAGTCCGTAGCGGCTGTCGTTGGCCAGCGCCACCGCCTCGTCCTCCCCGTCGTACGGCACCACCGCCACCACCGGACCGAAGACCTCCTCCCGGAAGACCGCCATGTCCGGGGTGACCCCCGCCAGCACCGTGGGCTCGTAGAACCAGCCGGTCGGCTGCTCCTTCGGCGGGCGGCCACCGGTCACCAGCCGTGCCCCCTCGGCGACCGCCTCTTCCACCCGGGCCGCCACCCGCTCGCGCTGACGAGCCGTCACCAGCGGGCCCATCGTGGTCTCCGGCGCCGTCGGATCGCCCAGCCGGAACCCCTCGGCCACGCCCCGCAGCACCTCGGTGAACTCCGCGTACCGCCGACGCGGCACCAGCACCCGGGAGTTGAGGTAACACGACTGCCCGGCGTTGGCGAACCCCAGGAACCCCAGCCCCGCGGCGACCGCAGCCGGATCGGCGTCGGCCAGCACCACCGCCGCCGACTTGCCGCCCAGCTCCAGGGTGACCGGCACCAGCCGCTCCGCGCACGCCTTCGCGATCGCCCGCCCGGCCGCGGTGGAACCGGTGAAGGCGACCTTCCCGACCCCCGGATGGGCGACGAGCGCCCGCCCGGTCGCCGCGCCGCCGGTGACCACGTTGAACACCCCCGGCGGCAGCCCCGCCTCGGAAGCCAGCTCGGCCAGGAGCAGCGCGTCGAACGGCGTCTCCGGGGCCGGCTTGAGGACGACGGTGCAACCGGCCGCCAGCGCGGGACCCAGCTTCATGCCGATGAGCGCCAGCGGATAGTTCCACGGCACCACCAACCCCGCCACACCGGCCGCCTCCCGCCGCACCAGCACGGAACCGGCGTGACCGGTACGACGGCTCTCGACCGGGGTGGTACGCGCCAGGCCGGCGAAGTAGCGCAGCTGATGCGCGAGCGCCTGCGGATTGAAGCGGGCCGAGAAGGCAAGCGGCATGCCGTTCTCGGCGGTCACCAGGGCGGCGATCTCCTCCGCCCGGCCGGTGACCAGCTCGGCCAGCGCCTCCATCAGCGCCGCCCGCTCCTCACCCGGCCGGCCCGACCAGTCGGGCAACGCCGCCCGCGCAGCGGTCACCGCCCGGTCCACATCACCCGCCGTCCCCTCCGCGGCCCGCCCGAGCGGCTGCTCCGTGGCGGGGTTGACGACCGTCAGCCGGGCGGTGCCGTCCGAGGCGCACCGCCCGCCGGCCACGTAGAGGTGATCACCGAACCGGGTCATATCCGCTCTCCTCGTCGAGTTGGCGACGTCGTGTGGTGGCATCGGGAAACAGGGCGGCGCCCGCCGCGGGTGCGACGGGCGCCGAGGGGCGTGCGGCCCCGGTACCGCGGGCGGTACCGGTCAGATGCCGACCTCGAACATCCAGCGGTGCCGGTTGGTGTCGACCGCCTTGGTCACCCGGGTCTCCTGCACGTCACGACGGTCGATGACGCGCATCCCGGCCTGCGCGATCTCCTTCTCCAGCATGGTCGCCGACACCAGGTGGTTCCAGTGCGCGTACAGCACCGTCCTGGTCACCGCGCCGTTCTCGACCCGCTGGGCGAGGATGCTCATCAGCCGCAGCTTCTGCTGGGGGTCGAAGTACTCGATCAGGGAGCAGAACGCCGGGGCCGTCCCGTCGTGGGCGACATACGCGTGCCGCTGCTCCACGGCCTGGTCGCTGTCCTCCAGGTCCGGGTGCTCCGGCAGGGTCAGCAGGAACCGGCCGTCCTCGTTGAGGTGCTTGCGCACCGAGCGGAACAGCCCGGCCCGCTGCTCCTCGTCCAGCATCCAGACGGTGCCCATGCCGAGCACCACCAGGTCGAAGGTGCGTCCGAGGTCGAAGTCGCTCATGTCGCTGTGCACGGTGTCGAGTTGGCCGGCGTACTGCGACCACTGCGGCTGCTTGAGCTTGTCGGTGAGGCGCTCCAGCATGTCCGCGGAGGCGTCCAGGCCGGTGACGGTGTAACCGTCCTCCAGGAACGGCAGCGTGGTGCGGCCGTTGCCGGCGGCCAGCTCCAGCACCGTGCCGCGGTGCCGGCCGGCGATCTCCAGGAAGTCGGCGATCTCGGCCCGGTCGTTGCTCATCATTTTGTCGTAGAGCCGGGAGCCGTCCGGCCCGTAGAGGTCGAGGATGGGCAGGTCGGGCCCGAAGGTCTCAGCGATCTTCGCTGCCAGTCCGAGCAGGGGACGCGCGCTCTCCGTCATGCGGTGGCCTTTCACTGATGCAAGAGGAATGTGGGCCGATGGCTGCCAAGCGCTGTCAGGCTCGGGGAGCGGGCTTAAGCCCGGCTAACGACGCGCTAAGCGGCCCGCACCGCCCGGCGCCCCCACCGGACCGCTGACCAGCCAGGGGGGAGCGGCCCGGCGGGGTATTAAGCGGACGCCAAGTGGTGCCTAAGCGGCAGGGGTCACCCTCGACCCTCCGGCACGACCGTCATCCGCCCGGCAGAGCGTTTCTATGGAGCCTTTGATGGACAACGAGCAGAAGCTTCGCGACTACCTCAAGCGCGCCACCGGCGAGCTGCAGCGGACCCGCCGCCAGCTGGCCGACGTCCGGGCCCGTGCCGTGGAGCCGATTGCGGTGGTGGGGATGGCGTGTCGTTTTCCGGGTGGGGTGTCGTCGCCGGAGGGGTTGTGGGGGTTGTTGGAGGGTGGGGGTGATGTGGTTTCGGGTTTTCCGGTGAATCGGGGTTGGGATCTGGGGTCGTTGTTCGATGATGATCCGGATTGTGTGGGGACGTCGTATGTGCGGCGTGGTGGGTTTTTGCATGATGCGGATTTGTTTGATGCGGAGTTTTTCGGGGTGTCGCCGCGTGAGGCGGTGGCGATTGATCCGCAGCAGCGGTTGTTGTTGGAGGCGTCGTGGGAGTTGTTCGAGCGGGCGGGGTTTGATGTTGCGGGGTTGCGGGGTGTGGATGCGGGTGTGTTCGTGGGGGTGATGTACAACGATTATGCGTCGCGTCTGCGTCCGTTGCCTGCGGTGGTTGAGGGGTATGTGGGGACGGGGAGTGCGGGGAGTGTGGCGTCGGGTCGGGTGGCGTACACGTTTGGTTTGGAGGGGCCTGCGGTCACGGTGGATACGGCGTGTTCTTCGTCGTTGGTGTCGATGCATCTGGCGGTGGGTGCGTTGCGGGCGGGGGAGTGTTCGTTGGCGGTTGCGGGTGGGGTGACGGTGATGTCGACGCCGTCGACGTTTGTGGAGTTCAGTCGGCAGCGGGGTTTGTCGGTGGATGGGCGGTGCAAGGCGTTTTCGGATGCTGCGGATGGGACGGGCTGGTCCGAGGGTGTGGGGCTGGTGTTGTTGGAGCGGTTGTCGGATGCGCGGCGTCATGGTCGTCGGGTGTTGGCGGTGGTGCGGGGTTCGGCGGTGAATCAGGATGGTGCGTCGAATGGTTTGACGGCGCCGAATGGTCCGTCGCAGGAGCGGGTGGTGCGTTCTGCGTTGGCGGTGTCGGGGGTGGGTGCGGGTGAGGTTGATGTGGTGGAGGCGCATGGGACGGGTACGGCGTTGGGGGATCCGGTCGAGGCGCAGGCGTTGTTGGCGACGTATGGGGGTGTGGAGCGGGTCCGGCCGTTGTTGTTGGGTTCGGTGAAGTCGAATCTGGGGCATACGCAGGCGGCTGCGGGTGTGGCTGGTGTGTTGAAGATGGTGTTGGCCATGGGGCATGGGAGGGTGCCGGCGTCGTTGCATGTGGGTGAGGTGTCGCGGCATGTGGACTGGTCCTCCGGTGCGGTGGAGGTGGTGCGGGAGTCGGTGGAGTGGCCGCGGACCGAGGGGCGTCCGCGGCGGGCGGGGGTCTCGGCGTTCGGGATCAGCGGCACCAACGCCCACCTCATCCTCGAAGAAGCACCCGAGTTCGACGACGAACCCGAAGAGGTCACCACCGACCTGACCGCACCCCTGCTGCTGTCCGCGCCCTCCGAGGACGGCCTGCGCGCCACCGCCGCCGTCCTGGCCGACTGGATCGCCGCCCACCCGGACACCCGCCCCCGCGACCTCGCCTTCTCCCTCGCCACCACCCGCACCGCACTGGACCGCCGCGCGGCCGTCGTCGGCCAGGACCCGGAACACCTCCAGCGCGCGCTGCGCTCCCTCGCCGAGGAGGGCACCGTCGGCAACGCCGTCACCGGCGCCCGAGGCCACCTCGGCAAGCTGGCGTTCCTCTTCAGTGGTCAGGGCAGTCAGCGGGTGGGGATGGGCCGGGGGTTGTATACGGCGTCGCCGGTGTTCGCGGCGGCGTTCGACGAGGTGTGCGCCAGGCTGGACGGGCTGCTGGAACGGCCTCTTCGGGACGTGGTGTTCGCGCCTGCGGGCAGCGCGGATGCGGGTTTGCTGGACCGGACGCAGTTCACGCAGGCGGCGTTGTTCGCGGTCGAGGTGGCGTTGTTCCGGCTGCTGGAGCATTGCGGGGTGCGTCCGGATTTCCTGATCGGTCATTCGGTCGGTGAGGTGGCGGCGGCGCATGCGGCGGGTGTGCTGTCGCTGGAGGATGCCTGCGTGCTGGTGGCGCACCGGGGCCGGCTGATGGGCTCGGTGGCGTTGGACGGTGCGATGGTGGCGGTGGAGGCGTCCGAGGAGGAGGTGCTGGCCGCCCTCGTCCAGGGGATGGGGATCGCGGCGGTCAACGGGCCGCGTTCCGTGGTGATTTCCGGCGATGCCCAAGCCGTGGAGGCTGTGGCGCAGCGGTTCGCCGGGTTGGGGCGGCGTACGCGCCGGCTGGCGGTGAGCCACGCGTTCCACTCGTTCCACATGGACGGTGTGCTGGCGGAGTTCGAGGCGCTGGTGGCGGGGCTTTCCTTTGGTGCGCCGTCGATCCCGTTGGTCTCCAACGTCACCGGCGCCCTGGCAACGGCGGAGGAGTTGGCGTCCGCCGGGTACTGGTCGCGTCATATCCGGCAGGCGGTACGGTTCGCCGACGGCATCGCCACCCTGCACCAGCAGGGTGTCCGCACCTACCTCGAACTCGGCCCCGACGGCGTACTCACCGCCATGACCCGCCTGTGCCTGCCGGAAGCCGACACCGACACCGACGGCGAACCCCACATCCACCTCGCCCCCGTCCTGCGCGCCAAGGAGGACGACCGCACCGCCCTCGCCCGCGCGCTCGGCGCCGTCCACGTGCGCGGCGGAGCGGTGGACTGGCACGCCTTCCACTCCGGCACCGGCGCCCGCCGCGTCGACCTGCCCACCTACCCCTTCCAGCGCCGCCGCTACTGGCTGGAGGCCGTCACCCCCGGCCCGTCCGGCGCCACCGCCCCGGGCCTGCGTACCGTCGACCACCCGGTGCTCGCCGCCGCCGTGCGCATCGCCAACGACGACGGCCTGCTGCTCACCGGCCGGCTCTCCCCGGCCACCCACCCCTGGCTGGTCGACCACACCATCGACGGCACCCCCCTCCTCCCCGGCACCGCCTTCGTCGAACTCGCCTGCTCCGCTGGGGAACAACTCGGCCACGGCACCGTCGCCGAACTCACCATCGAGGCCCCGCTGCCGATCCCCGACGGAGCCGGCACCGACCTCCAGATCGCCGTCGGCCGCGCGGACGACGACGGACACCTCCCCGTCTCCATCCACTCCCGGCCCTCCGGCACCGAGGACGACGAGGCGTGGACCCGCCACGCCACCGGCCGCCTCGCCCCCACCCCCGACGCCGCACCCGCCACGGACGACCCCGGCACCCGGCCCCCGCACGGCGCCCAACAGCTCGACACCGGCGCCCTCTACGAACACCTCGCCGAACTCGGCTACCACTACGGCCCGGCGTTCCGTGCCGTACGCGCCGCATGGCTGAAGGGCGACGAACTGTACGTCGACCTCGGCCCCGAACCGGCACACCACGCGGACACCGAACCTGAGCCCCGCCCCGGCTTCGCCGTCCACCCCGCGCTCCTCGACGCCGCGCTGCACGCCGTCGCCCTCCGGGACGGCGGACCGGTCGCGGACCGGATCAGCGTCCCCTTCCACTGGTCCGGCGTCCGCCTCTTCTCGCAGGCAGGTGACCCCGCCCACGCGCGGCTGACGTTCGCCGCCGACGGCACGCTCGCCCTCCACCTCACCGACGCCGACGGCGCCACCGTCGCCACCGTCGACTCCCTGACGCTGCGCGCCCTGACCCCCTCCGCCGTGCCCGCGCCCCCGCTCCACCACCTGGAGTGGACCCGGCTGCCCGCCCCGGCCGCCACCGGCGAACCGCTCGCCGTCCTCGGCACCCTCGACCTCGACGCTCCGGCCTTCGCCAACCTGGGAGCCCTCTCCGAGGCGATCGCCACCGGACGCCACCCCGTCCCGCGCTGGGTCCTCGCCCCCTGCGCCGAGCACCCCGCCGAACGCGCCGCCGAAGACGCCGACGCGAACACCGCGGAACACGCCGGCGACACCGCCGAACACACCCTCACCCTGCTGCGGGCCTGGCTGTCCGACGACACGTTCGCCGCGTCCCGCCTCGTCCTGGTCACCCGCGACGCCCTCGCCGTCCGGACCGGCGACCAGGTGGACGGGCTCGCCCACGCGCCGGTGTGGGGGCTGGTGCGCAGCGCCCAGACGGAGAACCCGGACCGCCTCGTCCTCCTCGACACCGACGGCTCCGCACGCGCCACCTCGGCCGTCCCCGCCGCCCTGGCGACCGGTGAGGCACAACTGGCCCTGCGCGCCGACGAGGTGTACACCCCCCGGCTCGTCCGCACCCGGCCGACGGGAGAACCCCACGCTCCCGCCGTCGACCCCGCCGGGACGGTCCTGATCACCGGTGGCACCGGTGCCCTCGGCGGTCTGGTCGCCCGTCACCTGGCCGAACGGCACGGCGCCCGCCACCTGCTGCTGATCAGCAGGCAGGGCGAGCAGGCCCCCGGCGCCGACCGGCTCACCGAGGAACTGACCGCACTGGGCGCCACCGTCCGCGTCGCCGCCTGCGACGCCGCCGACCACGACGCCCTCGCCGCACTGCTGGCCACCATCCCCGCCGACCACCCCCTCACCGCCGTCGTCCACACCGCCGGAGTCGTGGACGACGCCGTCGTCACCGCCCTCGACACCCCGCGACTGCGCCGGGTCCTGCGCCCCAAGACCGACGCCGCCTGGAACCTCCACCGGCTCACCGCCGGCCTGGACATCAAGGAGTTCGTGCTCTTCTCCTCCCTGGCCGGCGTCGTCGGCAACCCGGGACAGGCCAACTACGCCTCCGCCAACACCTTCCTCGACGCACTCGCACAACACCGCCGCGCCAGGGGACTGCCGGCCGTGTCACCGGCCTGGGGGTTGTGGAGCAGGTCGAGCGCGCTCACCGGCCACCTCGGCGCCACCGAACTGGCCCGGCTGGAACGCGGCGGCATCCTCGCCCTCTCCGACGACCAGGGCACCGCACTCCTCGACGCCGCCCGCGCCACCACGGAACCGGTGCCGGTCGCGGCCCGGTTCGACCTCGCACGCATCCGCGCCGAAGGCGACGCGGCGCTGCCCCTGCTGCGCGGCCTCGCCGGCCGGACGGCGCGCCGGGAGAAGACCCGGCCCGGACGCGGCGACACCCTCGCCGAGCGGCTGCGCGAGCGCACCCCCGAGGAACGCGGACGCGAACTGCTCGCCCTGGTACGGAGCCAGGTCGCCGACGTGCTGGGTCACGAGGGTCCCGGCGCCGTCGCCGTCGACCGCAACTTCAGCGACGCGGGCTTCGACTCGCTCACCGCCGTCGAACTGCGCAACCGGCTGGCCGCCAGGACCGGCCTGCGGCTCACCGCGACGCTCGTTTTCGACCACCCGACGCCCCTGGCGCTCGCCGAGCACCTGCACGCCGCGCTCTTCCCGGAAGGCAGCGGTGCGCCGGCCCGCGCCGAGGTCACCGTCGCCGACCCGGCGGAGCCGATTGCGGTGGTGGGGATGGCGTGTCGTTTTCCGGGTGGGGTGTCGTCTCCGGAGGGGTTGTGGGGGTTGTTGGAGGGTGGGGGTGATGTGGTTTCGGGTTTTCCGGTGAATCGGGGTTGGGATCTGGGGTCGTTGTTCGATGATGATCCGGATTGTGTGGGGACGTCGTATGTGCGGCGTGGTGGGTTTTTGCATGATGCGGATTTGTTTGATGCGGAGTTTTTCGGGGTGTCGCCGCGTGAGGCGGTGGCGATTGATCCGCAGCAGCGGTTGTTGTTGGAGGCGTCGTGGGAGTTGTTCGAGCGGGCGGGGTTTGATGTTGCGGGGTTGCGGGGTGTGGATGCGGGTGTGTTCGTGGGGGTGATGTACAACGATTATGCGTCGCGTCTGCGTCCGTTGCCTGCGGTGGTTGAGGGGTATGTGGGGACGGGGAGTGCGGGGAGTGTGGCGTCGGGTCGGGTGGCGTACACGTTTGGTTTGGAGGGGCCTGCGGTCACGGTGGATACGGCGTGTTCTTCGTCGTTGGTGTCGATGCATCTGGCGGTGGGTGCGTTGCGGGCGGGGGAGTGTTCGTTGGCGGTTGCGGGTGGGGTGACGGTGATGTCGACGCCGTCGACGTTTGTGGAGTTCAGTCGGCAGCGGGGTTTGTCGGTGGATGGGCGGTGCAAGGCGTTTTCGGATGCTGCGGATGGGACGGGCTGGTCCGAGGGTGTGGGGCTGGTGTTGTTGGAGCGGTTGTCGGATGCGCGGCGTCATGGTCGTCGGGTGTTGGCGGTGGTGCGGGGTTCGGCGGTGAATCAGGATGGTGCGTCGAATGGTTTGACGGCGCCGAATGGTCCGTCGCAGGAGCGGGTGGTGCGTTCTGCGTTGGCGGTGTCGGGGGTGGGTGCGGGTGAGGTTGATGTGGTGGAGGCGCATGGGACGGGTACGGCGTTGGGGGATCCGGTCGAGGCGCAGGCGTTGTTGGCGACGTATGGGGGTGTGGAGCGGGTCCGGCCGTTGTTGTTGGGTTCGGTGAAGTCGAATCTGGGGCATACGCAGGCGGCTGCGGGTGTGGCTGGTGTGTTGAAGATGGTGTTGGCCATGGGGCATGGGAGGGTGCCGGCGTCGTTGCATGTGGGTGAGGTGTCGCGGCATGTGGACTGGTCCTCCGGTGCGGTGGAGGTGGTGCGGGAGTCGGTGGAGTGGCCGCGGACCGAGGGGCGTCCGCGGCGGGCGGGGGTCTCGGCGTTCGGGATCAGCGGCACCAACGCCCACCTCATCCTCGAAGAAGCACCCGAGGAAGAACCCGTCCACGAGCCGGTGACCCCTGCGCTCGACACCGTGCCGTGGATGCTCTCCGCCCGCACCGGCACCGCCCTGGCCGCCCGCGCCGCCGGGCTCCTCGCCTTCCTCGACGCACACCCCGACGCCGACCCGGCCGACATCGGCCACGTCCTCGCCGCCCGGCGCACCACCCTCGACGTCCGCGGCTTCGTCGTCGGCCGCCGACTCGCCGACTTCCGCGCCGGCCTGGCAGCCCTCGCCCAGGGCGACACCACACCCCTCACCGCCTCCGACGCCCCGGACGCCAAGCTGGCGTTCCTCTTCAGTGGTCAGGGCAGTCAGCGGGTGGGGATGGGCCGGGGGTTGTATACGGCGTCGCCGGTGTTCGCGGCGGCGTTCGACGAGGTGTGCGCCAGGCTGGACGGGCTGCTGGAACGGCCTCTTCGGGACGTGGTGTTCGCGCCTGCGGGCAGCGCGGATGCGGGTTTGCTGGACCGGACGCAGTTCACGCAGGCGGCGTTGTTCGCGGTCGAGGTGGCGTTGTTCCGGCTGCTGGAGCATTGCGGGGTGCGTCCGGATTTCCTGATCGGTCATTCGGTCGGTGAGGTGGCGGCGGCGCATGCGGCGGGTGTGCTGTCGCTGGAGGATGCCTGCGTGCTGGTGGCGCACCGGGGCCGGCTGATGGGCTCGGTGGCGTTGGACGGTGCGATGGTGGCGGTGGAGGCGTCCGAGGAGGAGGTGCTGGCCGCCCTCGTCCAGGGGATGGGGATCGCGGCGGTCAACGGGCCGCGTTCCGTGGTGATTTCCGGCGATGCCCAAGCCGTGGAGGCTGTGGCGCAGCGGTTCGCCGGGTTGGGGCGGCGTACGCGCCGGCTGGCGGTGAGCCACGCGTTCCACTCGTTCCACATGGACGGTGTGCTGGCGGAGTTCGAGGCGCTGGTGGCGGGGCTCTCCTTCGGTGCGCCGTCGATCCCGCTGGTCTCCAACGTCACCGGCGCCCTGGCAACCGCCGAGGAGCTGGGGTCCGCCGGGTACTGGTCACGGCATATCCGGCAGGCGGTACGGTTCGCCGACGGCATCGCCACCCTGCACCAACAGGGCGTCCGCACCTACCTCGAACTCGGCCCCGACGGCGTACTCACCGCCATGACCCAGGACTGCCTGGACGCACCCGTCGCCTTCCCCGTGCTGCGGCGCGACACCGAGGAGAGCCACACCGTCGCCACCGCACTCGCCCAGGTGGCCGTGCACGGCCACCGCCCCGACTGGGACGCGGTCTTCCCCGGCGCCCGCCACATCGACCTGCCCACCTACCCCTTCCAGCGCACCCGCCACTGGCTGGACGCCCCCGCCCCGGCCCCCGCCGGTGCCGACGCGCTCGGCCTGGACCGGGTCGACCACCCGCTGCTGACCGCCGCGATCGACCTGACCGATCCGGCCGGCCCGCCCGACCGGGAACGCACGGTGCTCACCGGCCAGATATCCCTGGCCACCCACCCCTGGCTCGCCGACCACGCCATCCTCGGCACCGCCCTGCTCCCCGCCACCGCGTTGCTCGACCTCGCGCTGACGGCCGGGGAACGAACCGGCAGCCCCGCCGTGCAGTCACTGCGTCTGGAGAGCCCCGTCCCCATCCCCGAAGGCACCGCGGTCCGGCTGCGCATCACCGTCGAACCGCCCGACGACTCCGGGCGGCGCGCGGTCGCCGTGCACTCCGCCGGAGCCTCCGGCACCTGGACCCGGCACGCGACCGGCCTGCTCACCCCCGCCCCCCGTCCCGCCGCCCCCGACACCACACCCCCGGCGGCCTGGCCCCCGGCGGCCACACCCGTCGACCTCACCGGCCTGTACGACCGGCTCGCCGAGCACGGATACGCGTACGGACCCGCGTTCCGCCGCCTGCGCGCGGCCTGGCGGGGCGACGACGGCACGCTGTACGCCGAGGTGTCCGCCGAACCGCACCCCGGCGACGGGGCGTCCGGCTTCGCCCTCGACCCCGCGGCGCTCGACGCGGCACTCCACGTGCCGGCCGCCGCCGCGGTGTCCGAGGCCGGCCCCCGCGGCATCCGTCTGCCGGTCTCCTGGGCCGGCGCCCGCCTGCACGCCACCGGCGCCACCGTCCTGCGGATCCGCATCACCCCCGCCGGCGACGACGACCTCGCCCTCGACGTCACCGACGAGCAGGGCCGTCCGGTGGCCGCCATCGGCGCGCTGACCACCGGCCGGGTGCCGGCGTCCGCGCTTTCGGCGCTCGCCAACCCCGACGGGCTCGTCCTCGACTGGCCCGCCGCCGAAACCCCCACGCCCCCCACCACGACGTCCGGCTGGACCCTCCTCGGTGCGGACCCGCTCGGCCTCGCCGACCTCACCCCCACCCCGCTCGCCCGCGCCGCCGTCCTCGACGACGCCCCGCCGTCCCGGCTGCTCATCACCACCTGCACCGGATCCGGCGACCCCGACCCCGTCCCCGCCGCCCAGACCGTCCTGCACGACACCGTCGAGCTGATCACCCGATGGCTGGCCGACGAACGGTGGGCCGACACCCGGCTCGCTTTCGTCACCCGCCGCGCCGTCGCCGCAGCCACCGAGGAGGACGTCACCGACCTGGCCGCCGCTCCCCTGTGGGGACTGCTGCGTTCCGCGCAGAACGAACACCCCGGCCGGATCCTGCTGCTCGACACCGACGACGACTCGGTACGCGCCCTCCCCACCGCCCTCGCCGCCGGACACCCCCAGGCCGCACTCCGCGCCGGGCTGCTGCGCGTACCCCGACTCGTCCCCGCGCCCCCCGCCGGACGCCCCGCCGGCCACCTCGACCCCGCCGGGACGGTCCTGATCACCGGTGGTACCGGTGCCCTCGGCGGTCTGGTCGCCCGTCACCTGGCCGAACGGCACGGCGCCCGCCACCTGCTGCTGATCAGCAGGCAGGGCGAGCAGGCCCCCGGCGCCGACCGGCTCACCGAGGAACTGACCGCACTGGGCGCCACCGTCCGCGTCGCCGCCTGCGACGCCGCCGACCACGACGCCCTCGCCGCACTGCTGGCCACCATCCCCGCCGACCACCCCCTCACCGCCGTCGTCCACACCGCCGGAGTCGTCGAGGACGCCACGATCGCCACCCTCCGGCCCGGCCAACTCGACCGCGTCCTGCGGGCGAAGACACACGCCGCCTGGAACCTCCACCGGCTCACCGCCGACGCGGACCTGACGGCGTTCGTGCTCTTCTCCTCCTTCGCCGCCCTCGCCGGAAACCCCGGGCAGAGCGCCTACGCCGCGGGCAACGCCTTCCTCGACGCGCTCAGCCAGCACCGGCACGCCACCGGCCTGCCGTCCGCCTCGCTCGCCTGGGGCGTGTGGTCCGGCGCGGGCATGGCCGGACGGCTGGACGAGGACGACCTCGCCCGGCTGGCCCGCGGCGGGGTACGGCCCACCGAAGCCGGCGACGCCCTGGTCCGCCTCGACGCCGCCCTCGCCACGCCCCGCCCGCACCTCGCGCCCGTCGACACCGACCCCGCGGCGCTGCGGAGCCTCGCCGAGGAAGACCGGCTGCCCGACATCCTGCTGCGGATGGCCCCGACCGTGCGGCGCCGCGTCACCACCGGCGGAACGGCCGACCTGCCACGCCGGCTCGCCGCGCTGGAGACCACCGCCGAACGCGAGGCGCTGCTGCTCGACCACGTCCGGGCCACCGTCGCGGCCGTCCTGCGCTACGGCACCGGCGACCTGCCCGACCCCGACCGGGCCTTCACCGACCTGGGCTTCGACTCGCTGACCTCCGTCGAACTGCGCAACCGCCTCGGCGAGTCCACCGGCCTGCGACTGCCCGCCACCCTCGTCTACGACGCCGCGACCCCGGCCGCCGTCGCCGCCGAACTCAACAGCCGGCTGGAACCGCCGACACTACCCGCACCGGCCGAACCGGCACACCACACACCGAGGACACCCGGTCACACCACCGACCACGCCGCCGTCGCCGACTTCATCCGGCGGTCCGGCGTCGACGACGTCATGCGGTTCATCGACCGCGAACTGGGACGCGCGGACGACACCAACCCGCCGTCCACCACGCCCGAAGGGAGCCGATCCGCATGACCGCCGAGACCGCCCCGAACCCCACCCCCGACCCGGAACAGCTCGTCGAATACCTCAAGTGGGTCACCACCCGCCTCCACGACACCCAGCAGCGACTCGCCGCCGTCGAGGCCGCACGCCACGAACCCATCGCCATCGTCGGCATGAGCTGCCGCCTCCCCGGCGGCGTCGACGGCCCGGAAGGCCTGTGGCGGTTGCTCGCCGACCGGGGCGACGCCATCACCGGGTTCCCCGCCGACCGGGGATGGGACCTGGACGCCCTCCACCACCCCGACCCCGCGCACCCCGGCACCTCCTACGTCCGCGACGGCGGCTTCCTGCACGACGCGGCCGACTTCGACGCCGCGTTCTTCGGGATGAGCCCCCGCGAGGCGCTCGCCACCGATCCCCAGCAACGCCTCCTGCTGGAAGCCGCCTGGGACGTCCTGGAGCGCTCCGGCCTCGACCCCGAGGCCCTGCGCGGCAGCCGCACCGGCGTCTACGTCGGGTTGATGTACAGCGACTACGGCACCCGGCTGCGGCAGGTGCCCGAGGAGTGCGAGGGCTTCATCGGCAACGGGACGACCGCCAGCGTCGCCTCCGGCCGCATCGCCTACACCTTCGGACTCCACGGCCCCGCCGTCACCGTGGACACCGCCTGCTCCTCCTCGCTCGTCGCCCTCCACCTGGCCTGTGCCGCGCTGCGCCGCGACGAGTGCTCGCTGGCGCTGGCGGGCGGCGCCACGGTGCTCTCCACCCCGCAGCTGTTCACCGAGTTCAGCCGCCAGCGAGGGCTGTCACCGGACGGGCGCTGCAAGTCCTTCTCCGCCGACGCGGACGGTGTCGGATTCGCCGAGGGCGTCGGTCTGCTGGCCCTGGAGCGGCTCTCCGACGCCCGCCGCAACGGCCACCGGGTCCTCGCCCTGGTCCGTGGCACCGCCGTCAACCAGGACGGCGCCACCAACGGGCTCACCGCACCCAACGGCGCCTCCCAGCAATGCGTCATCCGCGCCGCGCTCGCCGACGCCGGGCTGCGCCCGCAGGACATCGACGCGATCGAAGCACACGGCACCGGCACCCCGCTGGGCGATCCGGTGGAGGCCCAGGCGCTGCAACAGGTCTTCGGCGAGGGCCGCGACCGGCCGCTGTGGCTGGGATCGGTGAAGTCCAACATCGGGCACACCCAGGCCGCCGCCGGGGTCGCCGGGGTCGTCAAGACCGTACTCGCCATGGGCCACGGAACCCTCCCGGCCACCCGGCACGCCGAGCGCCCCTCGCCCCATCTGGACTGGTCAGCGGGGCCCCTCGCCCTGCTGACCGAGGCCGTCCCGTGGACCGCCGGCCCCGGTCCGCGCCGCGCCGGGGTCTCCTCCTTCGGCATCAGCGGCACCAACGCCCACGTCGTCCTGGAAGAGGCCCCCGCCGAGACACCACTGGACCCCGAGGCCGACAAGGGCGCCCGCGCCTGGGTGCTCTCCGCGCGCGGCCAGGACGCGCTGCGGGCCGCCGCCGACCGGCTCGGCCACGCGCTGGACACCCGGCCCGAACTGCGCGCCGGAGACGTCGCGTTCACCCTCGCCGGCCGCCAGGCGCTGCCGTCACGCGCGGTGGTCGTCGGCGAGGACCGCGCGGCGCTCCGTTCCGGGCTGCGGGCCGTCGCCGAGGGGCGCACCGGACCCGGCGTCGTCCTCGGCCGGGCCCGTCCCGGCGGGCGCACCGCGTTCCTCTTCTCCGGCCAGGGCAGCCAACGGCTCGGCATGGGACGGGAGTTGTACGCCGAGGTCCCCGCCTACGCCGAGGCGTTCGACGCGGTCTGCGCGCACCTGGACCCGCATCTCGACACCCCCCTGCGGGACGTGCTCTTCGCCGGACCCGGCACCGCGGAGGCGGCCCGGCTCGACACCACCCGCTACACCCAGGCGGGCCTGTTCGCCGTCGAGGTGGCACTGTTCCGGCTGCTGGAACGGTGGGGCGTGGTCCCCGACTACCTGCTGGGACACTCCATCGGCGAGGTGACGGCGGCGCACGCGGCCGGGGTGCTCGACCTGGCCGACGCGTGCCGACTGGTGGCCGCCCGGGGACGGCTGATGGGTCAGGCCCCGTCCGGCGGCGCGATGGTCTCCATCCGCGCCGGGGAGAACGAGGTACGCGCCTCGCTGGCCGACCTCCGCGACGACGAGCGGGCGCGGATCGCCGTCGCCGCCGTCAACGGGCCCGTCTCCACCGTGATCTCCGGGGACGCCGGGGTGGTCATGGAGGTGGCCGCGCGCTGGCGCTCCCGAGGACGGCAGGCCAAGCGGCTGAAGGTGAGCCACGCCTTCCACTCCCCGCACATGGACGCGGCGCTGCCACCGTTCCGCGAAGCACTCGCCGGGCTGGCCTTCCACCCGCCCACGATCCCGATCGTCTCCAACGAGACCGGCGACCTGGCCCGCGCCGACGAACTGCGGTCCCCCGACTACTGGGTGCGCCACATCCGGGGCACCGTACGCTTCGGGGACGGGGTGGGCCGGCTCGCCGGGCTCGGCGTCACCACCTTCTTCGAACTGGGCCCGGACGCGGTGCTCACCCCGCTGGCCCAGGAGTGCCTGGACGGCGTCACCGGAGATCACCGCACGGCGGCCGGCCTGCGCCGCAACCAGCCGGAGACACGTTCCCTGCTGCTCGGGGCGGCCGAACTGTTCGCCGCGGGAACGCCGGTGCGGTGGGCCGAGGCGGTCACCGAGGGACGGCGGGTGGACCTGCCCGGCTACCCCTTCCAGCGCCGCCGCTACTGGCTGGACGCCAACGGCACGGTGGAGGTGGTGGCGCAGGCGATCGCGGAAGAGGCCGAGGAGACCGTCGCCGACGCCGAGTCGGCCGTACTGCGCGGCCGACTGGCCGAGGCCGACCCCGCGGAGCGTCCGGCGATCCTCCTCGACGTGGTGCTCGACCACGCCTGCCGGGTCCTCGGCCTGGAGGGCTTCGACCGGAGCGAGTCGGAGGCCGAGTTCCTCGCCCTGGGCTTCACCTCCCTGACCACCCTCGAACTGCGCAACGCGCTGTGCGGGGCGCTCGGCCTGGAGATCCCGCTGACCGCCCTGCTCGAACACGCCACCCCCGGCGCCCTCGTCACCCACCTCGTCGAACGGCTGGCCGAGGACGAGACCCCGGCCCCGCGACCCACCGAGAGAGCCCACTCATGACCGCGTCCCCCACCTTGCGAGGCGGGCCGGAGTCCCGCACCGAGGGGTCCACCGCCATCAGGACCGAGCCCCGGCTGCGGCGGGTGATGGCAGGGCTGCTGTTCTGCTTCACGCTCGTCGCCTACCTGGACAAGGTGATCCTGGGACTGGTGGCCCAGCCCGTCATCCACCAACTGCACCTGTCGGCGGCCCAGTTCGGCTTCGTCGGCACCGCGGCCGGCCTGCTGGGTCCGCCGGCCGCCCTGCTGTACAGCTTCGTCGCCGACCGCATGCCGGCCAGGGCGGCGCTGTGCGTGCTGGCGGTGCTGTGGTCGCTCAGCCAACTCCCGCTGTTCTTCGCCGCGTCCGCCTCCGTCCTGCTGGCCACCCGCTTCGCGCTCGGGGCCACCGAGGGGCCGGGTTTCCCCGCCGCGCACGCCACCGTCTACACCTGGTTCCCCAACGACCGGCGCGGGGTGCCGGCGGCGCTGCTGACCTCCGGCGCCTCCCTGGCCAAGCTCGCCCTCGCCCCCGCGCTGACGGCGGTCGTCATCGCCTTCGGCTGGCAGACCGGGTTCCTCGTGGTGGGTCTGATCGGCCTGGTGTGGGCGGCGGTGTGGGGGCTGGTGGGTAGGGCCGGCCCCTACCGGAGCGCTCGTGGCCGCGACCAGGCGCCGCAGGGCCCGCGCGCCCCACTGCGCACCATCCTCCTCACCCGTACCTTCATCGGCTCGGTCATCGGGCTCTTCGTCTCCAACATGCTCATCGCCGTCGTCCTCACCTGGCTGCCCTCCTACTTCCAGACCGGGCTCGGCTTCTCCCAGGCCGCCGCCGGATCGCTCTTCGGGCTCCCCAACGTCGCCGGGCTGGTCTTCCTGTTCACGCTGGGCTGGTGGAGCGACTGGCGGCTGCGGCGCGGCGGCTCGTCGCGGATCGGACGCGGTGTGGCCGGCGGCGCGGTGCTGACCGCGGGCGGGGTGCTGCTCGCCCTCATCCCGCTGACCACGACGGTGCCCGCCGCGCTGCTGCTCGTCGTCCTCGGCTACGGGCTGACGCTGGCCGTCCAGTCGGTGTCCAACCCGGCCGTCGCGGAGACCGCCCCGCCCGCCCAGCGGGCCCGGGTGCTGGCGGTGGCGCTCGCGTTCGGCGCGCTCGGCGGTGTGATCAGCCCCTGGCTCGGCGGCGTCGTCCTGGACGCGGCGAAGACCCCGGCGCAGGGCTACTCCCACGCCTTCCTGCTGCTCGGTGTCGCCATCGCCGTCGGCGGTGTCTGCTACGGGCTGCTGGTGAACCCCGGTCGCGATCTGGAACACGTGCTGCGGCACGCGAAATGAACCCCCCGTTTCCCCCGCGGAACCACCGGCGCGCTAGGTAATTTCCGCCGCCGGTAAGGGAATTCACGCAGGCTCGTTAAGCATGGCGTGAGTCCCGGCGCCGCCCTAACATCGTCCGTGCCCGATGGCGTTCGCTTTTCCGGGTCCTTCATTCTACGGAGCAATCACTGGTATGTTTCGCCGTCTGCTTCCTCTTACCTTCGCGGTCTTCGCAATCGGCACGGACAGCTTCGTGGTGGCCGGTGTGCTGCCGGACGTCGCGGGCTCCCTCCACGTAGGGGTCGGCTCGGCCGGGCAGATGGTGACGGCCTATTCGCTGGCGTACGCCATCTGCTCGCCGCTGATCGCCGTCCTCGCCGCCCGCTGGACCCGCAACCGGGTCCTGCTCACCGGGCTCACCGTCTTCATCCTGGCCAACGTCGCCACCGCGCTCGCCCCCGACTTCGCCCTGGTCATCGTCTTCCGGATCCTGGCCGGGGTCGGCGCCGCCGCGGTGACACCCGGGGCGACCGTCGCGGGCGCCTCGCTGGCGCCACCGGAGAAGCGGGCCCAGGCGCTCTCCATCGTCACCGCCGGGCTGTCGGTGGCCACCGCGCTCGGCGCGCCGCTCGGCACCTTCATCGGCAGCCACTTCGGCTGGCGTTCCACCATGTGGTTCGTGGCCGCGGTGGGTGCGCTGGCCGCCGTGGGCACCGCCGCGTTCCTGCAGAAGATCCCGGCGCCGCCCGCCGTGCCCTGGCAGCGCAGGCTGGCCCCGCTCGGCAACCCGCGGATCGCGCTCACGCTGCTGGGCTCGCTGCTCTTCTTCACCGGCAACTACGTGATCAACACCTACATCAGCCAGGTCTTCCACCGCGCCACCGACGGCAACGGCACCACGCTCGCGGTGCTGCTGCTGGCCTCCGGGATCGCCGGCGCGATCGGCAGCTTCGCCTCCGGCCCGCTCACCGACCGCCTCGGCAACCGGGGCATGATCGTCATCGCCGCGCTGGTCGCCGCCGTCGACTTCGCGGTCACCCCGTGGGCCGGCGCCGCGCTCGGCACCGCGTTCGCCGCGGTCATCGTGTGGGGGCTCTCCGGCTTCTCGCTGATCGTGCCCCTCCAGCACCGGCTGATCACCATCTCCCCGGCCGACGCGCAGCTGTCCATCTCCCTCAACAGCTCGGTCATCTTCGTCGGCGCCTCACTCGCCGGCGTCGTCGGCGCGGCCGGCCTCGACCTGGTCGGCGGGGAGAACCTCGGCTTCATCGGCGCCGCCTTCTTCGTCGCCGGGCTGATCGTCGCCGAACTCACCCACGTACTGATCCGGCGGCACAACACCGCGGCCGAGCGGGTGGCCGCGGCGGGCGAGCCGCAGACCGCCGGGACCTGACCCGGCAGCCCGCACCGCCCCCGCGCCGCGGCCCGCGCACCTCAGCGGGCCGCGGCGCGGGGCTGGTACGCGCCGCCGGTGGCCAGCAGCCCCGCCAGCGCCACCCGTGACCTGACCCCCAACTTCCGGTAGATCCGGGTGAGATGGACGTCGATGGTGCGCGGGCTGAGCGTCAGCCGCTCCGCGATCTCCCGGGTACGCACCCCCGACGCGGCCAGCTCCGCCACCTCCCGCTCCCGCTCGGTCAGCTCGGCCAGCCGTTGCAGCACCGTGGCCCCGCCGAGTTCCGGCAGCCCCTCCAACTGCCGCCGCCACTGGCCCGCTTCGGAGGCGATCCGGCCGGCCTCGCACTGCCCGGCCAGCTGCTCGGCCTCCGTCAGCAACGCCATCGCGTCCTCCGGCCGGGCGTCCTCCGCCGCGCACTGCGCCGCCGGGACCAGCGCCCGGGCCTGCGCGCACATCATCCCCGCGGTGGAGAACAGCCCGGCCGCGTTCCGGTACAACACCATCGCCGACCGGTAGTTCCGCCCGTTCTTGGCCACATGGGCCTGGGCCAGCAGGACGTGGGCCCGGTGGTGCGGCATCCCGGTGGTGACCCGCGCGTCCGACACCCACGTCGGTACTGGGACGTCCACGTGCAGCGAGGCGGCCGTCAGCGCCTCGAAGGCGATGGGCAGCAGCGCTGTCGGCAGCTCCCGCAGTTCAGGGCCGCCCCCGGCGCGCAGCACCAGTTCCGCGCTCGGCTCGAAGCGCCCGGCCATCCGGGCCGCGTCCGCCAGACACAGCGCCGCCAGCCGGCTCCAGTCCGACGAGCATGGGTCGACCTGCCCGGACGGGTCCGCGTGCACCCGTTCGCCGGCCGTCTCCTCCGCGCCCTCGGTCAGCACGGTGACGCGCTTCTCCAGCGCGGAGCCCAGGATCCGCTGGGCCTCGGCGGCGAACGAGACGAAGACCGACTGGTGGTCGGCGAGCACCCGCTGCGACTCGGCCAGCCGCCCCATCTGCTGATAGGCGTAGCACAGGCCGTTGACGACCAGCGGCAGCATGTGGTTGGCGCCGCGCTGGCGCATCACCGCGGCGGCCCGGGTCAGATGGCGCACCGCGTCGCCGAACCGCCACCCGAGGATCTCGGCCCAGCCGAGGACCAGCAGGTACTCCGGGTGCGCGGCCAGCGCCACGTCGGGGGAGGAGTCGAGGATCGCGCGGCCGGGCGCGAGGGACTGCTCGGCCGTCTCCGTGTCGTTGTTGAGGCTGTGGAAGAAGCCGCGCAGCACCAGCGCCCCGGCCTCCGCCGGGATCATGTGGTGCTTGCGGGCCAGCCGCAACGCGATGGCCAGGTCGTCGATGTCGTCCAGGTGGCCGCCGAGGAAGGCCACGGTCGCCCGGCCGAGCAGCAACGGCACCAGCTCGGCCTGCTTCTCCGCGGGCAGCGTGTCCAGCTCGATGGCGAGTTGGTCGCAGGCCGCGGAGTCCCGGCCGAGGGTGGCCTCCAGGATGGCGCAGAAGGCCACCGCCTCGACGCGCACCCGGTACGAGGCCGCGCGGGCCTGGTTGATGATGTCGCGGATCAGCTCCTGGGCGGGGGTGCTGCGGCCGGCCGAGACGTGGGTGCGGGCCAGCGCGACCAGCAGTTCGACGCGCCGGTCGGCGAAGTCCCCGCCGCCGGGCAGCCGGCGCAGCGCGGCACGGAGCCAGCGGACCGCGGCGTCGGGGTCGCAGGCCATCCGCTCCTCGGCGGCACGGGCGAGCACCGCCACGTCCTCGGGGTCCGGGACCACCAGGCCGCGCTCGATGTGCCAGGCGCATTCGGCGGCGGAGGCTCCCTGGCCGGCCAGGACGACGGCCACCCTGCCGTGGGCGAGGGTGCGCCAGTGGGAGCCGGCCTGGGAGTACAGCAGACGGCCGATCAGCGGGTGCCGGAAGCACAGTCCGGGGGCGTCGTCGGTGACCCGCAGCAGATCGCGCCGGCACAGCCGGTCGATGGCCGAACCGGTGCGTTCCGGGCTCAACTCGGCCACCTGGGCGAGCAGATCGAGGTCGAAGCGGTCGCCGAGCACCGCACCGGCGTGGGCCACCGTGATCTCGTCGGCGGTGAGCGCGTCGATCTCCGGGGTGAGCCGCACGGCGAGCCGGTCGGCCGTCGCGCGGGGGAGCGGGCCACCGGGCGGGACCTCGGCGAGCAGCCGCAGGTAGAGCGGGATGCCGTGGCTCTCCCGGTGCAGCCGGCGGGCGAGTTCGTCACCGGTGCGCAGCCCCAGCAGCGCGGCGGAGTCGGCGAGGCCGAGCGGACCCAGCTCGATCCTTCGCAGGGGGCCCAGCTCGGCGCGGTCCGCGATCGCGGCGAGCAGCCAGGAGGACGCCTGGCGGGGCCGCTGCGCGAAGACCAGGTGGAGCGGGGCGCGGTCCACGGGGCGGCGCAGCAGGTGCGCGAGGAGGCGTTGGTCCCCGGGGCCGGCCTGGTGGAAGTCGTCCAGCGCGATCAGCAGCGGGGCGTCCGCCCAGTCCAGCAGACAGGAGCGGACGGCGGCCACCAGACCCCGTTCCGCGTCGCCTCCGACGTCCTCGGCGGCGCCGCGCAGGGCGTCGAGTACCGGCTGCGCGCTCGCCCGGGCGCGTGGGCCGAGGGTGTCGGCGCCCGCGGACAGCAACTGGCCGAACATCCCGTACGGTCCGCCGGGTTCCGCCTCGGCGGCGCCGACGGTCAGTGTACGTACCCCGCGCAGCCGGGCCTCGTTGCCGAGGGCGGCGAGTAGGTAGGTCTTGCCGGTGCCGGGGTCCCCGGCCACCGCGGTGAGCGTGCCGCCGGGCGCTTCCAGCGACCGGGACCAGGCGTCGATCTCGGCCCGCCGTAACACCGGCGCCGCCGCGGTTCCGTCCGTCGCACTCATCTGCTCGCAGTCCCCCTCCGTAGCCATGACCTGCAAGCTCACGCTCCCGATGCACGGGGAGCCTACCGCCTGGCCTGTTCCGTCCCAAGGGTGTGACGACGCTCACAATCGGACGGGTCGATGGTGGGCGAAACGAGGTTTGAGCCGATCGCGGGGGCGCTGACCTGCGGCCGGTCGGCCGGTATCTGCCGGGGCATCAGTTTCTGCGCAATGTGCGTAAGTGGTTTCCCTGATGTGCAAGTTAGGGGTGTCGATCACACTGGCGATGAACGGCGTAACCGACGTCGGCCTCATCTGCTCGGCGACCGCTTGCAGGTGGAGTGAAGTTTCACAAGGTACGCGGTGAACGCGTACACGCGGGACGGGGGTAAAGTGAAATATCGGCTACTCGGTCCACTTTGGGTTGACGGCATGACGGGCGCCGCCTCCGCCGAAAGAAAAGTTCCCCACAAAGTCCAGGTGCTCCTGGCGACATTGCTGGCCCGGGGAAACCGGGTAGTGTCCACCGAGCAGATCATCGCGGAGATCTGGGGGGAGAGCCCGCCGCGCCAGGCCACCGCCGCGGTGCACGTCTACATCTCACAACTGCGCAAGCTGCTCACCGTCCCGCGCGGCGCCGAGCACCCCGTCGTCACCCGGGCACCGGGCTACATGATCAACCTCCAGGGTGAGGAGACCGACCTCGACGTCTTCCGCGCCCGGCTGGGGCAGGGCCGGGCCTGCCAGGCACGCGGCGACCACCTCGCGGCGGCCGGGCACTTCGAATCCGCCCTGAGCCTGTGGCGCGGACCGGTACTCGGCGATCTGCGCGGCGGCCTGATCCTGGACGGCTTCGCCCTCTGGCTGGAGAAACTGCGCCTGGAGTGCACCGAACTGCTCGCCGACTCCAATCTCCTGATGGGCTGTCACCGCACCGTCGTCAGCTTCCTCTACGAAGCGCTGTCGGAACACGCCCTGCACGAGACCTTCTACCACCAGCTCATGATCGCCCTCTACCGCTCCAACCGGCGGGCCGAGGCCCTGGAGGTCTACCAACGCGCACGCCGGACCCTCCAGGCCGAACTCGGCCTCGAACCCTGCCGCGCCCTGCGCGACATCCACCAGGCCATCCTCTCCTCCGACGACCGGCTCGAGGCGGCCGTACCCATCGCGTTGTGACCCCCGGCGGGGCCGGAGCCGGGTCGACACCCGGCTCCGGCCCCGCCCCGATGTGTCAGCGGTCCAGGGTGAGCAGGGCGAAGACACCGCCGACGACGGGGCGGGCCTGGAAGCCGCTCTGCTTGTTGGCGACGGTGTCGTACCAGTCGGTGAACGGGACGCGGGACGGCGTGGTGTGGGCGAAGTCGTAGAGGGCGTCCACCAGGTAGCCGCTGACGGGGTGGGCGCGCAGCCAGGCGGCGGTCCACATCTCCCAGTCGCCCTTGGTGTAGGCGTGCCGGACGTCCAGCGGGATGCCGTACGGGTTGGCCTGCGTGGCGTACCAGGCGGCCTCCTCGGCGGCGACGGATTCGGGCACCAGGCCCAGGCCGAGGAGGGCGTCGGGGTAGCCGTTGTACTTCAGGCTCCAGGTGCCCGGCTGGTCGTAGGCGAGTTTGAGGTGATCGCGGGTGGTGTCCTGGGCCTTGTCCGCCCACTGGGCGGCGTAGTCCCGGGCGGTGGAGCGGTAGCGGGCGGCGTCCGCGGTGCGCCCCGCGGCGGCGGCCACCCGGCTCATCGCGCCGATCCCGAGGATCCCCTTGAGCGCGAGGTTGGCGCTGTGGCCGATGAAGCCGGTGAAGTCGTCGGTCTGGTTCTGGTAGCCGGGGTCGAGGGCGTTGTCCACCAGGTAGTCGGCCCACTGCCGAAGGACGCGGTAGTGCTCGCCGGCGAAGGCACGGGCGGTGGCGGAGTCGGCGCGCGCGAGGTAGGCGGCGCACATGATGAGCATGTTGGCCGACTCCTCGACCGGCATGTCCTCCTCGTTGCCGTCGTTGTGCCCGGCGGCGTTGGGGTAGCTGGAACCGAGGTCGTGTTCGGCGAACGTCTTGGGCCAGCCGCCGTGTTCGGGGTAGTCCAGCATCGGCGCGAGCAGCAGGCCGAGGTAGGCCGGGTCGGTGTGGAGGAAGACCGGCATGGCCGGGTAGGTCACATCGATGGTGGAGACGTTGCCGTCGCTGGAGATCTCCTTCAGGAACGCCCACGGCTTGCCGTCCCGGCTGACCAGCTCGGTGCCGGCGTACGCCTGGCGTAGTGAGAGCGCGCACAACGCCGCGTACTTGGGGCCGCCGGCCGCGGTGGCGTCACGCTTGACCTTGCGGTCGAGCGCGGCGGTGCGCCGGGACGCGTCGGCGGCGTCGGCGTGGAAGAAGGCGGCCATCCGCTGCCAGGACGGCCAGTAGGACCGCCACAGCGGCGGCAGCGGGGTGCCGAGGTAGCTGACGGCGGGTTCGCGGACGTGGCCGACCGACAGCACGGCCGTCTCGGTCGAGCGGTGCACGCTGCCGAGGTCGAAGTTGAACGCGAACACCGGCCAGTTGTCGTTGATGCGCCGTGGCTGGTCGGGGTCGGCGGTGCCGGCCAGCTCGCCGTCCTTGACGGCGGCGGCGCGCACCGTGGTGTCGGCGCCGATCTGCCAGGTCAGCCCGGGCCGGTCGGTGGCGTTCCACACCACGGTGCCCCAGGTGGCCATGTCGCCGTTCTCGCCGAGCGGTTGGGGCGCGTCGGGGGTGAAGGAGAGCGCGGTCACCGTGGTCGCCCCGGGGCCGGAGACGGACTCCCGCGCCCAGCGGATCTTCGTTCCGGCGTCGCCGTGCGCCCACTCGCCGGAGATGTCGAAGTACACGGTGACGTCATGGGCGCGGCCGTCGCGGCTGCGTACCTCGGCGGTCAGGTACGACAACGGCATCGACTGGCGGCGCAGGTCGCCCGGTTCCACCGGGGACAGGAAGGTGAGCGCCAGTTCCACACCGGCCGCCTCGAACAGGTAGCGCGACCGGGTGGCGGTGACCGTCAGCGAGCGCTGCGCCATGCCACGCAGCACCTGGCCGGGGACGTTGGGCGCGCCGAGGAAGAGGTAGGGCACGCCGTCGACGCGGGCGATGCCGGTCATCGCGGTGGTACGGCCGGTCCAGAACACCGGCCAGGTACCGGCCGCGCCGTCGGCCGGCAGCCAGGCGCTCAGGTACGGGGAGCGGACCGCGAGCGGCACGGCGGGTGGCCGGATCGGATCGAAGACCGGCGGGGCCACCGCGGCGACGTCCGGGGCGGCCGCAGTGGACCCGGCCCGCGCGTCCGGCACGGCACCGGGCAGCAGGGCGGATCCCGCGGTGCCGAGACCGGCCACGCCCGCCCAGCGCATCAGACCGCGCCGGCTCAGCGGACCGCCGGGCTCCCGGGTGTCGTCGCCGAGGTGGCCGGCGCTGCCGTTTCGCTGTGTCATCGGTTCCTCCGTAGGCCGCCTCGGGGACGGCGGCGGTATCAGGGCGCGCGCCCGGGCCGGTCGTCGCCGGAGCCGTCTTCGCCGGCCGGTGCCGCTCCACGGCGAGGAGGACACACGGTCGTACGGCACGGCGCGGAGGGCCTCGGTGCGTGCCCCGGCGGTGACGGCGCGGAACGCGGAAAGGGCGGCTGACAACGTTGTAAAAGCGGAGCGCTTTGAATGACAGCACGGCACCGCCGCCGTGTCCACCCTCGGCGCCCGCCGTCTTCACGGCCGGTCCCGCCGGTACGGGATACGTGTCAACAAGGGCCGTACGTACGGGGTTTCGCGGACCTTGACAGCCCGGTCCGCCATGCCGCAAGGTCCAGCACGTCGTTGGATCCCGTCCGGCCGGCCAGTTCCCACCCGGCGGCCGGCCGGACCGCACCCGCAGCACCGGCGGGGCCCGGATCGACCCGAGGAGTGCCGTGGGCGTCAGCCTCAAGGACGTCGCGCTGCGCGCCGGCGTCTCCGTCAAGACCGTCTCCAACGTGGTCAACAACTACCCGCACGTCACCCCCGGCACCCGGGAACGGGTGCAGCGGGCCATCGACGAGCTGGGCTACCGACCTAATCTGACGGCGCGTCATCTCCGCAAGGGGCGCACCGGCATCATCGCCCTGGCCATCCCCGAACTGGGCAACCCCTACTTCGCCGAGCTGGCCGGCGCGGTCGTCGACGCCGCGGCCGGCCACGACTACACCGTCCTGCTCGACCACACCGACGGGCTGCGGGAGAAGGAACTCCTGGTCTCCCAGGGCTTCCGCGCCCAGGTCATCGACGGCCTCATCCTCAGCCCGATCGAGCTGGAGACCGAGGACCTGCTCGCCCGCACCGAGGGCGTCCCGCTGGTGCTCCTCGGCGAGCGCGAGTACGACGTGCCCTGCGACCACATCGCCATCGACAACGTCGCGGCGGCCCGCACCGCGGTGCGCCACCTGATCGACCTCGGACGCCGCCGGATCGCCTTCCTCGGGGCCCGCCACGAGAGCGCCCGGCAACCCGCCCACCTGCGGCTGCGCGGCTGGCGCCAGGAGCTGACGGCCGCCGGGCTGGAGCCCTCCGAAACCCTGGTCGCCGCCACCCACGGCTACGGCCGGCGGGACGGCGCGGCGGCGATGGCCGCGCTGCTCGACCGCGGTGAGCGCCCCGACGCGGTCTTCGCCTACAACGACCTCGTCGCGCTCGGCGCGATGCGCGAGTTGTCCGTGCGCGGACTGCGCGTGCCCGAGGACGTCGCGGTGGTGGGGTTCGACGACATCGAGGAGGGGAGCTTCGCCGCCGTGTCGCTGACCACGATCGCCCCCGACAAGCAGGCCATCGCCCGGCTCGCCGTGGACTGCGTGGTCGAGCGGCTGGCCGGCGCCGCCACCACCCCGGCCCGCCGCGTCCGCCCCGGTCACCGGCTCGTGGTCCGCGAGTCCACCGTCGGCCGCCGGACCTGAGCCGCTCACGCCGGAGGCGTTCAGCCTCCCGCGGCCTCCTCCAGCCGCCGCGCCAGCGCACGGACGAGGTCGCGCAGCTCGGGCGGGTGCTCGACGACGAACGGGCGGTCGAGCGAGGCGAGGACGGCCGGAAGCCAGTCGAGCCGTTCCACCCGCAGCCGGACGCGCACCCAAGCCGTTCCGCCGTCCACCGGCTCCTCGCCGACGTCCTCCACGACCGCCGTCCCCACGGGCAGGCGGCCACGCACCTGCTCCGCGGTGGAGCTGACCCGGACCGACACCTCGTGCGTCCACGGCGTCCGGGCGATCCCCTCCACGACGTGGGCGGCGGCGTCGAAGTCGTCCGGCACGTCGAAGGTGCCCTGACGCAGGGCGGGCGCGGAGACCCGGTCGAGCCGGAAGGTGCGCACCGCACCGCTGCGGGAGTCGTGGCCGCTGACGTACCAGCGGCCGGAGTGGGCGACGATGCCGTACGGGAACACGACGCGCTCGCTGCGTTCGCCGCCGCGATCGGTGTAGGTGATCGCGACGGGTCGGCGGCCCCGTGCCGCCTCGGCGAACAGCAGCAGGACGCGGGTCTCCGGCGGCACGGCCGGACGTTCCCGCGCGGTGAAGTCGGTCGCGCGCAGCAGGGCGTCCACCCGCCGGACGAGCGCTTCGGGCAGCACCCGGCGGAGCTTGGCCGCCGCGTTGCCGACGGCGGCGGCGGTCGTCGCGGCGAGGCCCGAGCGGCTGCCGGCGGCCAGCCCGAGCAGGACCGCCAGCGCCTCCTCCTCGGTGAGCATCAGCGGCGGCATCCGGAACCCCGGCGCGAGCCGGTAACCGCCGTAGCGCCCGCGCACCGTCCGCACCGGCACGTCGAGGTCCCTGAGGTGCTCGACGTACCGGCGCACCGTGCGCTCGTCCACCTCCAGGCGCGCGGCCAGACCGGCGACGGTGTGGGTGCCGCCGCCCTGGAGGGCTTCCAGCAGGGAGAGCACGCGAGCGGTGGGACGTGTCATGCTCCAGGACTTTCGTGATACCGGGCGGAAACTGTCCGGTATCGATCGTAGCGTTCCCCTCGTCACCAGGCCCCCGGGCGAGCTTCGTCCACGACGCCGTCCTCGACGTCGACGGCGGCCGGAACGCCACCTGAACGCACCAACCGACGCAACCGCGGCAAAGGAAGCAACCCCCGTGAACTTCGTCTCCATCAGGATCATCACCGACGACGTCAAGCGCCTCGTCGACTTCTACGCACAGGTCACCGGCGCCACGCCCGCCTGGGCCACCGACCAGTTCGCCGAGATCGTCACCGCCTCCGGGACGCTCGCCGTCGCCCACAGCGACACCATCGCCCTCTTCGGCGCCGGCGCCGCCCACGCGGCCGACAACCACAGCGTCATCGTGGAGTTCCGCGTGGCCGACGTCGACCGCTGCTACGACACGGTGCGGTCACTCGGCGCCGAGGTCGTCGTCGAGCCCACCACACAGCCGTGGGGCAACCGTTCGCTGCTCTTCCGCGACCCCGACGGCAACCTGGTGAACTTCTTCACCCCGGTCACCGCCGAGGCGATCCGTCGGCAGGCCCGGTAGCGGGGCGCAGGATCGTGACGAGGTCGCGCGGCAGCCCGTGGGTGTCGTGGAGGTAGCGCAAGTCCTCCTCGTCCAGCGGGCGTTGGAACCGGGGCCGGGCCAGCACCCGCCGGCCCCGTTCCAGGAGCCGGACGAAACGGCGTTCCTCGTCCAGCAGCACACCACGCACCTCATCCGGCCCCGTCGACAGCCGGAAGTGGTGCAGTGTGTGCTCGACCAGTTCCTCCGGCAGATCCACCAGGGAGCGCGACGGATCGCCCCGCCACAACACGGTGAGCACCCGGCGCACCAGGCGGCGCAGCACGTAGCCGCGGTCGGTGTTGGCCGGGCGCACCCCGTCGCCGATCACCACCACGGCCGACCGCAGATGGTCGCAGACCAGCCGCAGCGACGGTTCGTCCAGCCGCCACAGGGCCGGTACGAGCAGCCGCCAGGGGGCGAAGACATCGCACTCGAACACCGAGGTGCGCCCCTGGAGCAGCGAGGCCAGGCGTTCCAGCCCGAGCCCGGTGTCGACGTTGCGCTGGGGCAGCGGTACCAGGGAGCCGTCGGGGAGCCGGCGGTGGCGCATCATGACGTGGTTCCACACCTCCACCCAGCGGTCGTCCCGGGTGGGGGTCGAGCGCGGCGGGGTGCTGCCGGTCCACAGGAAGATCTCCGAGTCGGGGCCGCACGGACCGGTCGGCCCGTTGGACCACCAGTTGTCCTCCACGGTGCGTTCCACCGGGACGCCGAGCCGCTGCCACACCTCGAGCGAGGAGGTGTCCGGGCCGGTGTGCTCGTCGCCGCCGAAGACTGTGGCGTGCAGCAGACCCGGATCGATCCCGAACCCCTCGGTGAGCAGCCCGTAACCCCATTCCAGGCTCAGCGGACCCTCGTAGTCCCCCAGCGACCAGGTGCCCAGCATCTCGAAGACCGTCAGATGGGTGGGGTCGCCGACCTCGTCCAGATCGGTGGTGCGCAGACAGCGCTGCACGTTGACCACCCGCCTGCCGAGCGGATGCGGCCGTCCCTCCAGATAGGGGGTGAGCGGATGCATGCCGGAGGTGGTGAAGAGCACCGGGTCGCCGGGTGGCGGCAGCAGCGTCGACCCGGTGATCCGGCGGTGGCCGCGCTCCTGGAAGTACTCGGTGAACGTGGCGGTGATCTCTTCGGTGTTCATGGATGCCCCTTGGCGTGTTGGACGGGAGGCACCGGAGAACGCGTCCGCACGACACCGGAATCGGGGTGAACTCACCAGCGGCGGACCGTTTCCGGTCGCCGATGGGAGGGAGGTACGTCAGGCGGCGGCAACCGGCGAGCTGGTCGCTCGCGCGGTCGCGGTGGTGTTTCGGCCGGTGACGTTCATACCTCGACGATAACGCGCCGGGCTCCGTGACGTCACGTGATTTGAGACCCGCGGGTGGACCGGAGCCGGCGGATCTCAGCTGCCGCTGCCTGCTATAGTGCCGGTCGACTGGAAAGCCTCCCCGGCGCGGATCCCGATCCGCAGGGGAGGCTTTTTCCATGCCCGGCGCCGACAGCCGTCGGGTCCCAACTCGCCGCGGCCAGCCGCCAGTTCCCTATGTTCCCGGTCCACGACAGGAGAGCCGTGCCATGAGCCCACGAACGAACACCGCAGCAGCCGCCGGAACATGGCGACTCGGTGACCTGACCGTCAACCGCGTCGGATTCGGTGCGATGCGCCTGACGGGTACCGCGCCCTTCGACCACGGCGTGCCGCGCGACCGCGAGCAGTCGATCGGCGTGCTCCGGCGGGCGGTCGAACTCGGCGTCAACCACATCGACACCGCCGCGTTCTACTTCTCCGCGACGCGCTCCGCCAACGAACTGATCAACCGGGCGCTGGCGCCGTACCCGGAGGACCTGGTCATCGCCACCAAGGTCTGGCCCGGCCGCGATCCCTCGGGCGCGTGGTGGTGGGCCGCGCCGGAGCAGTTGCGCGGCCAGGTCGAGGAGAACCTCCGCCAACTCGGCCGCGACCACCTGGACGTGGTCAACCTGCGCGTGCCACCGAGCCGGCGGACCGGATCGATCGGCGAGCACTTCGCAGCGCTGGCCGAACTGCGCGACGCCGGGCTCATCCGCCACCTCGGCGTCTCCAACGTCACCTGCGAGCAACTGGCCGAGGCGCGAGCCATCGCCCCGGTCGTCTGCGTGCAGAACCCGTACGGGATCGGCGCGTCGGACGCGGACCGGGCGCTCCTGCGGCGCTGCGGTGAACTCGGCATCGCCTTCGTCCCGTTCTTCGCGATCGCCGGTCCCGGCCGCGAGGCGGGCCCGGCCCCCGGTGACAGCGAGGAGATACGTGCCGTCGCCCGCGCGCACGGCGCGACCCCCGCGCAGGTCCGGCTCGCCTGGACCTTGCGGCAAGGGCCGCACGTGCTGGCGATCCCGGGGACCGGTGATCCGGACCACCTCGTCCAGAACGTGGCGGCCGGCGCGCTGCGGCTGTCGGAGGAGGAGATGGCACGCCTCACCGCGGCGCCGCCTCAGACCCAGGTGGGCACGCGCCCGTCGGCGTAGCGGGCGCCGGGGCCGCCCTGGGGCTGGATCTCGTCGATGGCCTTGAGACCGGTGCCGGTGGGGGGGCAGGCCGGCGGCGGCACCGGAAGGCGATGCGTGGCGGACGGTCGGGTCAGCGCGCTACGGCGGTCAGTCCGGCGCGGTGGACGCGGGTGTGTTCGGCGACGCGCTCGCCGAGGTGGCGGGCGGTGTTGAGGTCGGCGTCGTGGACGGCGGGGGTGTCGTTGAAGCTCTGCGCGCCGGCGCCGAGGTAGAAGCCGAGGCGGTTGTCGTCCTCGGGGCTGGAGGTGGTGGTGTTCCAGCCGGGCAGGAGGTTCATGCTCACCCAGAGCATGCCGTGCTGGGCCGCCAGGAGCGACAGGTACTGGAGGGTGTGCAGCTTGTCGCCGCTCATGGAGCCGGAGTTGGTGAACCCCGCCGCGAGCTTGTCGCTCCAGGCGCGGCTCATCCACCGCTTGCTGGTGGCCTCGGCGAAGGCGTGGAACGCCCCGGACGCGGTGCCCATGTAGGTGGGGGTGCCGAAGATGATGGCGTCGGCGGCGTCCATCAGCTCCCAGTCGGCGTCGCCGAGGGAGGCGACGTCCACCCGGTGGACCCGCGTCCCGGCGACGGAACGCGCCCCGTCGGCGACGGCCGTGGCGATCTGCGCGGTGTGGCCGTAGCCGGAATGCGACGCGATGACGATCGAGATGTCGGACATGGGTGTTCCTCTTCTGCCGCGACGGCGGCGTGTTCGGTGGGGTGCCGGCGGACGACGAGGTGCCGGCCGGGCATCGCGGGCCGGCACCGACCACCAAGGGCGTGGATCGATGTTCCGCCTTGAACAGTAGCACCGATAAAGCGTTGATACGCAAGATGCGATATCGTTGTTCCATGAACGAGGGACGACGCGCCGCGCGGCGCCAGGTACTTCAGGTGGCCGCCGAGCTTTTGGAGGAGGGCGGCAGCGAAGCGGTCTCCACGCGCGCCGTCGCCGCAGCCGCGGGCATCACGGCCCCCGCGCTCTACCGGATGTTCGACGACAAGGACGGACTCCTGGCCGAGCTGGCGGCCTACGGATTCGAGAGGTACCTGGCCGAGAAACGGGAGGCACTGGCGCTGACCCCGGACGACCCGGTGGCCGACCTCTACCGCGGCTGGGACCTGCACGTCGACTTCGGGCTGCGGCACCCCGCGTTCTACATGCTCATGTACGGCACCGTGCGACCCGGGCAGCGGCCCCCCGCCGCCGACGAGGCGCACGCCCTGCTCGTGGAGCTGCTGAGCCGGGCGGCCGACGCCGGGCGCCTCCGGGTTCCGGTGGAGCAGGCGACCCGCGTCATCCACGCGGCGACGACGGGTGCCACCCTCGCGCTGATCGGCGAAGAGCCCTCGGTGCGGGACCTGACCACGTCGGCACGGCTGCGGGACACCGTCATCGCCTCGGTCACCACCGACTCGCCCGCCCCGCCCGGGTCGGACCTGGCCTCGCGCGCCCTCGCCCTCGACGCCGCGCTGGAAACGGCGCTCACCACCGGGCCCGGGGTGCCGCTGCGGGACACGGAGACGGCTCTGCTGCGCGATTGGCTGCAACGGCTGGCGGGCTGAACCGGTCGCCGGCCGTTTCCGTCACGGGGGCCGGCCGAGGTGTCGCCGAGGTCACCGCGGCCCGGGTCCGCCACGCGGCCGAGGAGCGGATCGGCGATATCCCGGGCCCGGGGCCGCCGCCGGTTCCCGGCGGACGGGCTCGGGTACCGCCGCGCGGGTCAGTTCAGGTGCGGCGGGACCCAGGCGTGGTGGCGCAGGATCATCCGCACGGCGGCGCCGGAGGGCGTCAGCCGCATCGCCGCGTTGCGCAGGGCGACGGCCGCCGGGTGCGACAGTTGGTGGCCCATCCGTCCCGCCTGCCGGGCGGCCCGCGCGACCGCCTGGCTGCGCGGCCGGCGCTCGGCGTCGTACCGGGCGAGCCCGGCCTCGACCGTCGGCCCGTCGGCGAGCGCGGCGGCCAGGGTGACCGCGTCCTCCAGCGCCTGGCAGGCGCCCTGACCGAGGTTGGGGGTCATCGCGTGCGCGGCGTCACCGAGCAGCGCGACGCGGCCCACGGTGAACGAGGGGAGCGGCGCGCGGAGTTCGTTGACGTCGTGGTGGAGCACGGCGTCGGCCGTGGTCGCGTCGAGCAGGGCGGGGATCGGGTCGTGCCAGCCGCGGAACCGCCGGCGCAGTTCGGCCAGCGGGTCGGTGAACCGCGTCCCGGGCGGCAGGGTGAGGACCGCGTGCCACTCGGCCCGTCCGTCCCGGAAGGCGATGTGGCCGAACTCGGCGCCCGGTCCCCAGGTCAGCTCGAAGTCGGTGCGCAGTCCGACCGGTTGCGCGGTGATGGCGCGCAGCACCGTCGAACCGCTGTAGACCGGGCCGGGGTGGGCCGGGAAGAGCCGGCGGCGGACCTTGCTGCCGACGCCGTCGGCGGCCACCACCAGATCGGCCTCCAGCACCGTGTCCCCGCAGGCGACCCGCACCGTGCCCGGGCCGTTCCGCTCCACCGAGCCGGCCTCGGAGCCGATCAGCAGCGTCTCGGCGGGCAGCGCCTCGCGCAGCAGCCGGTGCAACGTGGAGCGGGGGATGCCCATGATCGGCGTGCCGACCGCCCGCTCCAGCGCGGCGCCGTCCATCCGGGCCAGCCAGCCGCCCCCCGGGGTGCGGGTGCCGCCGCTGTACTGGCCCTGCGAAGCCTCCCGCACCGCCGTGCCGACGCCGAGTTCGTCCAGGGCCCGCAGGCCGTTGGCGGCCAGCGAGATGCCCGCCCCGGCGTCGTCGAGCACGGGTGCCCGCTCCACGACCGTCGTCTCCCAGCCGATGCGGCGCAGACCTATCGCGGTGGCCAGCCCGCCGATGCCTCCTCCGACGATCACCGCCGTGTTGCCCATGGTCAGCCCCCAAACTTTCTACATCTGTAGAAGAGGACTTTATCCGAAGCTCTACAGGTGTAGAAAGGGAGGCATGGCATCGGACCGTCGCACCCTGCTCGCGGACGCGGCCCTCGACGTACTCGCCGACGAGGGGATCCGCGGCCTGACCCATCGCGCCGTGGACCGCCGGGCGGCCATGCCGCCCGGCACCACGTCGGCCTACTTCCGCACCCGCGCCGCACTGCTCACCGGGCTCGTCCTGCGCCTGGTCCACCTCGACCAGACCGAACTGCGGACCATGGCCGAGCACCTCGCGCCACTGCGCACCGCCGAGGAACTGGTGGACGGCATGGCACTGCTCGCCCGCCGCCGGCTCACCGGCGAGGGCCGCCGCCGCTCCCTCGCCCGCTACGCCTGCGCGGTCGAGAGCGTTCGCGCCCCGGAACTGCGGGAGATCCTGGTCCCCCGCGAGAACACCGGCCGCGAGGCCGTCCGCCAGTTCCTCGTCGCGCACGGCGTGACGGACGTCGAGAACCGCACGCACACCCTGCTGACATGTGTCGACGGACTCGTCTTCGACCGGCTCGTCAGCGGCGGCGAGGTACCGCGCGAGGCCCTGGAGGGACTGGTCGCCGCGGCCCTGCGGTAGGCCGGGCGCGGACGTGGACCACCGGCACGGTCAGGGGCGACGGGCATGCCCGACGGGGCCGCCCAGACCCCCGGGACCGGACGGGCAGCGTCGACCGCACGGTCGGCGTGGAATCACGGCTGACCCACGGGGCCGCCCCTAACCTGATCGGCATGGCCCGGGAACGGACGACGGAGGGCGCGACCATGAGCGGAACGCGGATCGCCGGCGGGGTGGTGGCCGCCGGTGTGGTGGCCGCCGCGATCGTCCTCGCCCCCGGGGCGAGGCACGCGACCGCCACCGCTCCGTCCGGAGCCGCCGCCACCCGGCCGCCGGCCGAGACGCTGACGCCCCTGCTCCAGCAGCCACTGCCCAACGCCGCCGGGAAGACGTTCACTTCGGTGATCGTGGACTTCCCGCCGAAGGCGCGCGCGGTGCCGCACCGGCACGGCGCCGCGTTCGTCTACGCCTACGTGCTGGAGGGCGCGGTACGCAGCCGCCTGGCCGGCGAGCCCGCGCGTACGTACCGCAAGGGCGAGCAGTGGGTCGAGCGGCCGGGCGCCCACCATCTGCTCGCGGAGAACACCAGCCGTACCGGACACGCCAAGCTGCTGGTGGTCTTCGTCTCCCGTACCGGGGACCGGCTCAAGACCGACGACCGGCCGCGGGCCGCCCGCCTCAGCGGCGCGGGTTGAGGTGGAGCAGCGGGGCCCCGGCGGGGAAGAGGTACTTGGCGGCCATCAGGGGCCGGCCGGCCGCCGCGACGGTCTGGGTGACGAGCAGCGCGGGCGTCTCGGGCGGACGTGAGACGGCCTGGCCGCGTTCCTTGCCGAGCGTGGTGGCGCCCAGCGTGCTGCGTCCGGTCAACGGCAGCCGCCCGGCCGCCGCGAGCAGCGTGGCGAGCATGGTGGCGCACGGCTGCCCGGGCGGCGCGGCCTGATCGAGTACCGCCTCCGTGAGGTGTTCGCGCACCGCCCCCTCGGCCGCCCACTCGTGGGCGAAGCACGCCGGAACGCCGTCGACGTCCACCACGCTCTCCCAGAACCGGGCCCGCTCGGCCGGGCCGAGGCGCAGGTGGTAGCCGGAGAAGTCGGTGGGCTCCTCCAGCTCGACGGCGAGCCGGCGGCAGCGTACGGTGCCGGCGCCGAGCAGCTTCTCCACCGGCAGCAGTCGTTCCAGACCGGGCGGGGGCGGCGGCTGGTTGACCGTGCTGCCGGAGCCCTGGCGGCGGGTGATCACCCCGTCCTCCTGGAGCAGGATCAGCACCTCGCGCAGCGCCGGGCGGCTCACCCCGAGCCGGGCGGCGAGCACCGGTTCGGCGGGCAGCTTCGCCCCCGGCGGGAAGGTGCCGTCGTCGATCGCGGCCACGATGCGCTGGTAGAGCTCGACGCGCGGCGAGTGGCGGCGGTCCGTGGGTGCGGACATCGCAGCTCCAGTGATCTTTGTCTGACATATGTCAGAGGGCGGTGGCGCCTCAGCATAGCCGCCCCTTGTCTTCCCTCCAGCACCGTGCTTACCCTCTCTCCCAGCCCTCCACAATTTGTCAGACAAATTGAGAGGCCCGCACCTCCTGGAAAGAACGTGATATGTCCGCAACCGCACCGCGCCCGCTGCTCATGGACTGCGACACCGGCATCGACGACGCGATCGCCCTGCTCTACCTGTGTCTGACCCCCGGGGTCGACCTGCGCGCCGTCACCACCGTGGCCGGCAACACCAGCGCCGAGCAGGCCGCCGTCAACACCCTCCAGGTCCTGGAAACCGCCGGCCGCACCGACGTACCGGTGGCCGCGGGCGCCGCCACCACACTGCGCGGCGACACCAACGAGGAGGCGACCTTCGTGCACGGCGAGGGCGGCCTCGGCGGGGTGCGCCTCCCCGCGCCCACCGCCGCCCTCGACCCCCGGCACGCCGCCGAGCTGATCGTCGACACCGCCCGCGCGGCAGGCGGCGACCTGGAGATCCTGGCCACCGCCCCGCTGACCAACCTCGCCCTGGCGCTGCGCGCGGAACCGCGCCTGCCCCAACTGGTCCGCCACGTCACGGTGATGGGCGGAGCGGTGCACCACCCGGGCAACATCTCACCGGTGGCCGAGGCCAACATCGGCCACGACCCGGAGGCCGCCGCGCTCGTCCTCGCCGCCGGCTGGGACCTGACCGTCGTACCGCTCGACGTGACCATGCGGGAGAACCTCACCGAGGCACACCGGCTCCGGCTGCTGGCCCACGGCACCCCGGTCAGCCGCCTCGCCGGCGAGATCCTCGACTTCTACTTCGCCTTCCACGAGGAGTCGGCGCTGCCCTTCCGCGGTTCGGCCTGCCACGACCCGCTCGCCGCCGGGATCGCGGTCGGCGAGGTCACCCCGAAGCTCGCCCCGCGCCTGCCCGTCACCGTCGACACCGCCGACGGGGCCGCCCGCGGCGCGCTCGTCGCCGACACCCGCGGCATCCACCGCGGCTACCCCGAACTGCCCGGCGCCAACGCCGTCGTGGTGCTGGAGACCGACGGCACCTTCCCCGAACTGCTCGTCGAGCGCCTGTGCCGGCCGGGGGAGTGACCGCGCGATGACCACCGACTCCGCCACCCGCCCGGTGCGGACGGCCGCCGGGACCGCGGCGCTGATGACGGCGCTCCTCGCCGCCTGCGTGGCCTTCCAGCTCAACGCCAGCATGCTCAGCCCCGCCCTGGTCACCATGGCCCGGGAACTCCACACCGACGACGCCGGGGCCGGGCTGTCGCAGACCGCGTTCTTCACCGCCTCGGCGATGTTCTCGCTCTTCCTGCCCCGGTTCAGCGACATCGCCGGACGCAAGCGGGTGCTGCGGTGGATGCTGCTGGTGATGGCGGCCGGCACGGTGCTGGCCGCCGTGGCGCCCGACATCACCGTCCTCGACATCGCGCGGGTGGTGCAGGGCGCCTCCGGCCCGGTGGTGCAGATCTCGCTGCTGATGCTGCGTTCCGAGGTCACCGACCCCAAGCGGTTCGGCACCCTGATGGGCGTGGTGGCCGCGGTCAACGGCGGCATCGCCGGGGTGGACGCCCTGGCGGGCGGCTGGCTGGCGGGTGCCTACGGCTTCCGCAGCGTCTTCTGGGTGATCGCGGTGGTGGCCGTGGTCGCCGTCGCGCTGGTCACGGTGGGGTGCCGGGAGTCGCGGCCGTCGGCGGGGACGCCGATGGACTGGCCCGGTGTGGTGCCGGTCGTGCTCTGTGTGGCGGCGCTGCTGCTCGCGGTGGACGAGGCCGAGAAGCTCGGCGCCGCCAACTGGCCGCTGGCCGCCGCCCTGTTGATCGTGGCGGCCGTCGCCTTCGCGCTCTTCTGGCGGGCGGAGAAGCGCAGCCGCCATCCGCTGGTGCGTATCGAGGACCTCAAGCGCCGGGCGAGCTGGGCCCCGCTGCTGACCACCACGCTCACCCTCACCGGGGTGTTCGCCACCGTCAACGGCGTGCTGATGTCGTTCGTGCAGAACCGTCAAGCGGGCTTCGGGATGGACTCCAGCCTGGCCTCGCTCGCCTTCCTCACCCCGTTCGCGCTGGTCGGCTGGGTCGTCGGACCGTTCACCGGCCGGCTGGCCCCGGTCCTCGGCTACCGCCGGGTGCTGCGGTGGGGGCTGGGGGCCAGCGCCGTGATCATCGTGGTGATGGCGGTGGCCGGGGTCCACTCGCTGCCGGTGATGATCGTCTGCACGGTGCTGCTCGGGGTGAGCTACGCCGGGGTCGCCAACATCGTGCTCAACCTGCTCGGCGTCGTCCTCGCGCCCAAGGACCACCCCGGGTTCCTGCCCGGGCTGGTGTCGGCCGCCTTCGGGCTCGGCGCCGGGCTGAGCTTCGCCCTGCTCACCGCCGTCCAGGTGTCGACCGGCTATGTGACCGCGATGCTGGCCGGTGCCGTCGTCACGCTGGCGGCCTTCGGCGCCTCGTACTTCCTGCCGCGCCCGCAGGACGCCGAGGTCACCTCCTGACCCGTCGGCGTCCTCCCCCCACCCCTTCGCCCGTTCCCCACACCGAGGATCCCCCCCCCGTGATCGCAGTCGTCGGCAGCCTCAACCTGGACCTGGTCGCCCCCGTACCCCACCACCCCGTACCCGGCGAGACCGTGCTCGGCGGCGACCTGGCGCGCCACCCCGGCGGCAAGGGTGCCAACCAGGCGGTGGCCGCCGCCCGGCTCGGCGCACCCGTCGCCATGGTGGGCCGGGTCGGCGCCGACGAGGCGGGCACCGCGATGCTCACCGCGCTGCGGGACGCCGGCGTGGACGCCACCCACGTCACCCGCACCGACGACGTGCCCACCGGCCACGCGCTGATCACGGTGGACCCGCACGGCGAGAACGCCATCGTGGTCAGCCCCGGCGCCAACTCCCGCCTGTCCGGGGCGGATTGCCGTACCGCCGCCGGGACGCTGCGCACCGCGGCCGTCACCGTGCTCCAGCAGGAGGTGCCGGACGAGGCCAACCACGCGGCGGCCCGGCTGGCCGGCGGCACCGTGGTGTACAACCCGGCACCCGCGGTCCCCGGCGCCGTCATCCCGCCCGGCGTCGACCTGTTGGTGCCCAACCGCACCGAACTGGCCGCGCTCACCGGCCAACCGGTGCCCGGTTCCGTGGACGAGGTCGCGCGGGCCGCTCGCCCGCCGAGGGTGACCACCACGGCCCCGGCGCCGCGCAGTTGCTGGTGGAGGAGCGCTCGGTGCTGCACGTCCCCGCGTACCCGGTGACGCCGGTGGACACCACGGCGGCCGGTGACGCCTTCTGCGGCGCGCTGGCGGTGGCCCTGGCGGAGGGGCACGCCTTGGAGCCCGCGGTGCGCTGGGCGTGCGCGGCGGCTGCCATGAGCACCACCCGCTCCGGCGCCCAGCCCTCCCTGCCGCACCGCGCCGGGGTCGAGGCGTTCCTGCCCGGGCACCGGCCGCCCGGCCCGGCCCGCGAGGTGTGACCCGGCCGCCCGCCCCGCCCGGTGCCCGCGTGCGTACGGGGCGCATCATCGGCAACGACGAGTGTGTCCATCGCGGTACCGGGCGCCGGAGGGCACCGGCGGGACAGAGGTGCGCGATCGTGAGGGTTTCCACGGTGATGGCCTGTGCCGCCGTGGCCGCGGCGGCACTCGGCGGCCTGGCGCCGGGCGCGCGGGCGGCGGCGCTCACCTGCGGTCAGGCGGTACGGCAGACCCAGGCCGGCCTGCGGAACGCCGGGGCGCCCACCAGCCGTACGGACTGGCAGGGTGTACGCGACGACGCGCGGCGGTTCATCGACGGCCACCCCTGGGGTGGCAGTGCCACCGAGGCGCTCGAACGCGACGTCGCCGCCCTCGACCGTGAGTGTGCGGACTGACCGGCCCGCAGAAGGCCGCCCCGAAAAGGCCGTCGGACCTCCGACGGCCTTCACTACTTCGCTTGCCGATACATCGCCCCACGATATAGCGTCGACGCCAACACCGAGGAGAGGGGCGGGCGTTGACGTCGGAGAGCGATCCGGTCGTGCTGGTGCTGGCCAGCCTGGCCGAAGGGCCCAAACACGGGTACGCGATCACCCGGGACATCGCCGAGACGGTCGCCGTCACCCTGGGGCCGGGCACCCTGTACGGGGTGCTGACACGGCTGGAGGGGGACGGACTGATCGAGGCGCTGCCCGCCGAGGGCCGCCGCCGGCCGTACCGCATCACCGCGGCCGGACAGCGGGTCCTGGCCGAGCAGGTACGGCAGATGCGCCGGATCGCCGACCTGGGACTGCGGCGGCTCGGCGCGGCGGGGGCCGGGGCATGACCACGACACCCCCGCCCGAGACCGAACCCGCCCCGACCCTCGCCACCAGGGCGCTGGTCGCCCTGTACCCGCCGGCCTGGCGGGCCCGCTACGCCACCGAGTTCGCCGCGCTGCTGGCCGACACCCCGGTCGGCGCGCGGACGGTGGCCGACGTCGCGGCCGGCGCCGCCGGAGCGTGGGCGCGCCCCGCGGCACACCTGCACGACCGGCCGGCCCGGCTGCGGACGACGGCGGCCGTGGTGCTCTGCGGCTGGACCGCGCTGGCGGCCGGGACGGTGCTCTTCACCAAGGTCACCGGCGACGGCGCGCTCCTCCTCGCCGACCCCGCGCATCCGGGCGCGAGCCGCTGGTACGACGTCGCCACCCTGGCGGCGAGCGGATCGGCGGCCGTCATGGCGGCCGGCGGCCTTCCGCTGGCGGCGGCCATGCTGCGCGCGTCCCGGCGGACGCCCCAACACGGCCGTACCGTGCGGCTCCTCGCCGTCCCGGTCGTGGCGGCGCTCCTCTTCCTGGCCCTGGCCCGGGCCGTGACGGCGCTGGCCGCACCGGCGGCGCGGCCGGGCGACGGGATCGGCACCGGCTGGTTCCTGGCGCTGGCCGCCGGCGGCCTGGTGGTCGGCGCCGCCTGCGCCGCCGGCCCGGCGTCCGCCCTCACCCACAGCCACCCCGACCCTCGGTCACTCACCCACGCCATGATCGCCGGCGCCCTGGCCACCGCGCTGATGGCTATCGCCACAGCGAGCGCCCTCACCTCCCAACTCGCCTGGCCGGATGCCCCGTTGAACCCCACCGCGCTGACCGCGTACGCCGTCACCATGGGCATGGCGCTGGTCACCACGGCCACTTCGTGCGTCCGTGGTCTGCGTGCCGCCCGGCCGTCCGCGACGGGGGACGCACATGCGCACTGACCGGGGCCGGACCACCTGGCCGCGCCGTCTCCTGCGGGTGACCCTCGCCGTGCTCGCCGCGGTGCTCGTCACGGCCGGCGGTTACGCCGGTGTCGTGGCGGAACGGCACGAGCGGCCGGTCGCGCTACCCGCCCCCACCGGCCACTACCACGTCGGCCGGGCCATGTTCGAGTGGACCGACCGGCACCGCGCCGATCCGCTGGCCCCCCGGCCCGGCATGCCGCGCCAACTCTCCGTCTGGCTGTGGTATCCGGCGCCGCCGGACGCGCAGGGCCGGCCCGTTCCGTACGCGCCCGGTGCCTGGGGACAACTCCACTTCGGCGGACCCGCGACGATCGCCGAGACCGACTTCGACCTGGTGCGTCCGCACGCCCTCGACGGCGTGCCGGTGGCCGCCGGACGCTTCCCCGTCGTCGTACTCGAACCCGGACTCGGCTTCTCGGCGCCGCAATACACCACGATCGCCGAGAACCTGGCCGGCCACGGCTACCTCGTCGCCGGCGTCACGCCCACCTACAGCGCCAACCTGACCGTGCTGCACGGTCACACGGTCCGCGCCACCCCCGCGGGCGACCCCGGGGAGTCCGACATCACCGCCGTCGGTGACCGCCTGGTCGGGGTGTGGTCCGCCGACGCCAGGTTCGCCGCCGCCCAGGTCGCCGGGCTCGACGCGACCGGCCCGTTCGCCGGACACGTCGACCGCGCGCACACCGCCTACGTGGGGCACTCCCTCGGCGGCGCGGCCTCCCTCGAAGCCTGCCGCACCGACCCCCGCTGCGCCGCCGCCGCCGACCTCGACGGCGCGCAGTACGGGCCGGTCACCCGCACCGGCGTGGGCAGACCCGTGCTCGTCATGGGCTCCGAGAACTCCTGCGTGACCGGCACCTGCCGGCCGGCCACCGCCGCGGACGCCGCCGACCGGGCCGTGGCGCGCACCCTGCTCACCGCCGGCTCCGCCCCGGCCTGGGCCTACCAGATCGACGGCACCGCACACTTCAACTACAGCGACTACGGCGCCTACTACCTCGCCGCCCCGGTACGCGGTCTGCTCGCCCTCGGCCCCATCGACGGCTCCCTCGCCCTGACGATCACCAACGCCTACCTCACCGCCTTCCTCGACCACACCCTCCGGGCCACCCCGCAGCCCCTGCTCACCGGGGCCCTCCACCCCTTCCCGCAGGTGCGCGCCGAACGCGTCCCGCGCTGACCGCCGCCGCCGGCCCGGAGCCGGTGAGCGGTCACGGGGTGGCGGTCCGTCCGGGTACGGTGCGTTGCCGGGGCGCGGGCGAGCCGGCGTGGCCGGCCGACGGGGTGCCGTCCCCCCGGTCGTGCTGGTATTCCCACAGCGTGCGGAAGAGCCCGGGGCGGTCGAGGAGTTCGGCGAAGGTGCCGTGCTGGACGACGCCGCCCTTGTCGAGGACGAGGATGCGGTCGGCGACGGCGACGTTGGTCAGCCGGTGCGTGATCAGCACCACGGCACGGGTGGCGGCCAGCTCCCACAGCCCGGCGAAGATGCGGTGCTCGCCGAGCGGATCGAGGGCGGCGGTCGGCTCGTCCAGCACCACCAGCCCGGCCGGACGGTAGAACGCCCTGGTGAGCGCGATGCGTTGCCACTGGCCGCCGGAGAGTTCCTGGCCGCCGAGCCAGTCGCGCGCCAGCACCGTGTCCAGCCCCGAGCGCAGTTCGGCCACGACCTCGTCGGCCCCGGAGCGGGCGCAGGCGGCGTGGATGGCGGAGTCCCCCTCGCCGGTGGTCCGGCCCAGCGTGATGTTCTCCCGCGCGGTCAGCGGCCAGTGCGCGTACTCCTGCGGCACGAGGGCGACCTGGGACCACATCGCCCGCGGGTCCAACGCGTCGGTGGGCACCCCGTCCCACGTCACCGAGCCGCTCGTCGGCAGGTACAGGCCGCACAGCAGGTTCGCCAGGGTGGTCTTGCCGCTGCCGTTGTACCCGACCAGCGCCACCACCTCCCCGCGCCGCAGCGTGAACGACACCCCGGCGACCGCGTCCACGGCGGCCTCCTCGTACCGGAACACCACGTCCCGCACGACGATCTCCCGCGGCGCGGCCGGCACCACGGTGCCCCGGCGCATCCGGTAACCACCGGCCTCCTCCAGGAACGTCGACCAGTCGTCCATGTACAGACCGGTACGCATGATCCGCGCGCCACCGGCCACCAGCCCGCGCAACGCGGTGCCCACCGCCTGGAGCGCGAAGACCGCGGTGCCCGCGTGGCCGACGCTCAGCCGCCCGGTGGCCAGCAGCCACACCACCGCCGCCCACACCACGACCGACGCCACCCCGCCGCACACCGACCCCGCCAGCGACATCCGCGCCCCGGTGTCGGCGGCCCGCCGGTCGGCCCGGTTGATCCGCCCGGTGGTGCGCCGGTAACGCCCGGCCAGGAAGTCCGCCATCGTCCCGGCCCGCACCTGGTCGGCCGTACGGGCGTCGCACACGTGCCAGCGCAGGATCGACAGCAGCCGCAGATCGCCGTTGGAACGCAACCGCGCCAGATACCGCACCCGGGCGGCACCCACCTGCGCCACCGCCTGCGGCAGACTCGCCAGCACCAACAGCGGCAGCAGCAGCGGATGGACGGCGGTGAGCACGGCCGCGCCGGCGATCAGCGACGCCAGCGAGGCGATCAGGTCCTGCCCCTCGCCGACCAGGTCCTGCGCGACCTCGGCGCCCCGGTCGGCGGCCTCCTTGCGGTGGTTGAACCCCGGCGCGTTGTACGCCGCCAGCTCGACCTCCATCACCGCCTCCAGCAAGGCCAGTTCGGCCTCGCGGGACATCTGCGGGCCCAGCCGGGAGGAGAGCCACGACACCGTGATCCCCAGCCCGGCCCGTACCGCCGCCGCCCCGGCGAGCAGCGCCAGCGACGGCCACGCCGACCACAACCGCGCGTAGACCTCCCCACCGCGCAACAGCGCCGCCAGCGTCCCGCTCACCGCCAGCAGCCCCATCGCCTGCATCGCCCCGGAGAGCACCTGGCACGCCAGCAGCCCCGCCGCGGCCCACCGGTCCGTCGCCCAGGCCAGCACCACCGACCGGCGTACCAGCCGCGGCAGCCGGCGCGCCATGTCCACCAGGCGGATCTGCCGCCCGGCCCGCTCCCGGCTCCCGGTGCGGTCCACGAACCGCAACTCCTCCTCGCCGTCCGCCTGTTGACCGGCTCCGGCCCGCTGACCGTCTCGCTCACGCCGTCTGATCACGGAAGGTGGCCTCCTTCGTCGGCCGGCACCAACCCCGCACGGCTGTCACCACCCGCGGGGCTCGTCACGGCGCGGTCGATGGGTACAGGTGCTCTACCAAACCGCCACGCGAGCCTGCCCGTAACGGGTGAGCGGGGGCCAATTCCCGACCCGACGCGACCGGTGACCGGGGCGTGCTCGAAATAGTGCCTGTGGCGCCGTGCGACAAGGCACCGCCGAAGTCCCCGTGCGGCCGTCTGGCGCGTTTGCAGGGGTGCGGCGCAGAGGGGATCGACCGGCCGTGAACGAGCCCCTCGTGGGGGCGCATGGCGGGCTTCACGCCCGGTCGGGAGGGGGTGCCTTCGATATTCTGGACAGCGTTCCGGTAGCCGCTTGTTCCGGGGTCGCGCGAGCCCCGGGGCCTTGTCCGGGCTGCCGTTTTCCGTCCGCGCCAGCTGTCCGGCCGCTCCCGCACCGTGGTGCGGGAGCGTGGTCAGCCATGCCCGAAAGAGAGTGATCTGTGACCACTTACGGCACTCGCACCGCCCTCGGTACCCCTGACGTCCAGCAGGCCGGCGGGGGCGGGACGGCGTCGTACGACGCGAGCGCGATCACCGTCCTGGACGGTCTGGACGCCGTGCGGAAGCGGCCCGGCATGTACATCGGCTCCACCGGGTGAGCGGGGCCTCCACCACCTGGTGCAGGAACTCGTGGACAACTCCGTCGACGAGGCGCTGGCCGGGGTGGCCGACCGGATCGACGTGACGATCCTGGCCGACGGCGGCGTACGGGTGGCCGACAACGGCCGCGGCATCCCGGTGGGGACGCACCCGGTGGAGCAGCGGCCCGCCCTCGAGGTGGTACTCACCACGCTGCACGCGGGCGGCAAGTTCGGGGGCGGGGGGTACGCGGTCTCCGGCGGACTGCACGGCGTGGGCCTGTCGGTGGTCAACGCGCTGTCGACCCGGCTGTCGGCGGAGATCCGGACCGACGGCCACCGGTGGACCCAGGAGTACGAGAACGGCGCCCCCACCGCGCCGTTGACCCGCCACGAGGCCACCACCAGGACGGGCACCTCGCTCACGTTCTGGGCGGACGGCGGCATCTTCGAGACCACCACCTACTCCTTCGAGACGCTGGCCAGGCGTTTCCAGGAGATGGCGTTCCTCAACCGCGGGCTCACCCTGACCCTGACCGACGAACGGCCGTCCGCGCGGGCGACGGCCACCGCCGACGCGGCCGGCCCGGACACCGCCGGGGAAGGCGCGGCGCGGACGGTCTCCTACCGCTACGACGGCGGCATCACCGATTTCGTGGGCCACCTCAACGCCCGCAAGGGCGAGCCGGTCCACCCCTCGGTGATCTCCATCGCCGCCCAGGACTCCGGACGGCTGCTGTCGGCCGAGGTCGCCCTGCAGTGGAACGGCGGGTACACCGACAGCGTCCACTCCTACGCCAACGCCATCCACACCCACGAGGGCGGCACCCACGAGGAGGGCTTCCGCGCGGCGTTGACCACTGTCGTCAACCGCTACGCGCGGGAGAGGAGGCTGCTGCGGGAGAAGGACGCCAACCTCTCCGGCGAGGACGTCCGCGAGGGTCTGACCGCGATCATCTCGGTCAAGCTGGGCGAGCCGCAGTTCGAGGGGCAGACCAAGACGAAGCTCGGCAACACCGAGGCCCGTACCTTCGTGCAGAAGGTCGTGCACGAGCACCTGACCGACTGGTTCGACCGCAACCCGAACGAGGCGGCCGACATCGTGCGCAAGGCGATCCAGGCGGCCACCGCCCGGGTCGCGGCCCGCAAGGCGCGCGATCTGACCCGCCGCAAGGGCCTGTTGGAGTCCGCGGCGCTGCCGGGCAAGCTCGCCGACTGCCAGTCGAACGACCCGGCGCGGTCGGAGATCTTCATCGTCGAGGGCGACTCCGCCGGCGGTTCGGCCAAGTCCGGCCGCGACCCGCGGTACCAGGCGATCCTGCCCATCCGCGGCAAGATCCTCAACGTGGAGAAGGCCCGGATCGACAAGATCCTGCACAACCAGGAGATCCAGGCGATCATCTCCGCGTTCGGCACCGGCGTGCACGACGACTTCGACACCGCCAAGCTCCGCTACCACAAGATCATCCTGATGGCCGACGCCGACGTGGACGGCCAGCACATCAACACCCTGCTGCTGACCTTCCTGTTCCGCTTCATGCGCCCGCTGATCGAACGAGGCCACGTCTACCTCTCCCGCCCCCCGCTCTACAAGATCAAGTGGAGCCGCGACCACGTCGAATACGCCTACTCCGACCGCGACCGCGACACGGTCCTGGAACGGGGCCGGCGCGACGGCCACCGGGTCAAGGACGACTCCATCCAGCGCTTCAAGGGCCTCGGCGAGATGAACGCCGAGGAACTGCGCGTCACCACCATGGACCCCGCCCACCGGGTCCTCGGCCAGGTCACCCTCGACGACGCCGCCGTCGCCGACGCACTCTTCTCCGTCCTCATGGGCGAGGACGTCGAAGCCCGCCGCCACTTCATCCAGCACAACGCCAAGGACGTCCGGTTCCTCGACATCTGACGGCGCGGGGGCGCTTCGCCCGGCCGGGCGGCCTGCCCTGGTGGAGGACGCGCGGCCGCCGCCCGCCGCGAGCGAGGAGAAGGCGGTACCCGTCACGGGTGCGCCACGGAGTGAGCGGCCATGCCCGTGCTGAGCACACGCGCCCTGGGCCGCGCGACCCCGGCCCGCCAGTATCTGCTCGATCGCGCCGACGTACCGGTGCCGGAGGCGGTGGCCCAGTTGTGCGGAGTGCAGGCCCAGGCGCCGCAGGAACCCCCTCACCGGGCTGTGTCAAGGCTGCGGGCTTTCTCGCCGGACCGGCTCGACCATGCGCTGACCGGCCGGCAGGTGGTGCGGACGCACCTGACGCGGTGCACCGTCCACCTGGTCGCCTGGCGGGCCCGCCATGACGCGGCCGGCTACCGGGGGGAACTCGACGGCGTCGACCTCGACGAGGTGGCCGCGGCCGGCCGGGCGGTCATGGCCGACGACCGGCCCCGCTCCATGACCGAACTCGTCCGGGAAGGGCGGGACCGCTGGCCCGGCCCACCGGTCAGCGCCCTCGGCGAACTCCTCGTCGCCGCCCTGGTGCCGATGGCCCAACTGCCCCCGCGCGGACTGCGGAAGTCGCCGGCCGGGGTGCGGAACCTGACGCTGACCGCCACCACGGGCCGGCCGACGGCCACGTCGCGCGCGGCGGCGGCGAGCAGGCGGTCGCTCAGGGCGATGTGGGTCAGGGGCCAGTCGACGGCGGACGTTCCTCCGCGGTCGGCACGGTGGTGTCGCCGACCGCCTCCGCCGGCCGTGAGCAGACGGGCGTATGCCGCTTCGAGACCGGTGTGTCCATGGTTCCTCCGGGGCCAACGGGTCGTGGTGCGGCTCGGGTTGGCGGCGCCGCGCGCGGCGGCCCGGGCGCGGGCGAGGACGAGAGAGGGCCGGGACGACCTCGACGCCCGCTTCCCCGGGCTGCTCGGCCTCGCCGTCCCGCACGGACGTGAGGTGATCGCCGGCTGGTGACGCCACGGCGGCACCCTCTAAGGTCCTGCCTCGTGACCGAACCCTCCTCCTGCCTGCGCGAGACGGTGGACGCCTACGACGCCATCGCCGTCCGCTACGCCGCACTCGCCCGCGACGACCTCACCGGCCCCTCGCTCGACCGCGCGGTGCTCGCCGCGTTCGCCGACTACGTCACGGCCGACGGCCCCGGGCCCGTCGCCGAACTGGGCTGCGGCCCCGGCCCCGTCACGGCGCACCTGCGCGACCTCGGGCTGGACGTCTTCGGCGTCGACCTGTCGCCGGTGATGATCGATCTGGCCCGCGACACCTACCCGGACCTGCGGTTCGAGGTCGGATCGATGGACGCCCTCGACCTGGCCGACGGCACGCTGCGGGGCGTGGTGTCCTGGTACTCGGTGATCCACACCCCGCCGCGCGAACTGCCGCCGTACTTCGCCGAGTTCAAGCGGGTGCTCGCCCCCGGCGGCCACCTGCTGCTCGCCTTCTTCGAGTCGGAGGGCGAACCGGTCACGCCGTTCGACCACAAGGTGGTGACGGCGTACCGGTGGCCGATCGACGCGCTCGCGGAACTCGCCCGCGAGGCCGGGTTCGCCGAAACCGGCCGGATGCTGCGCGAGCCGCGCGAGGGCGAACGTTTCCGCCGGGGCCATCTGCTGATGCGGCTCGCCGGGGTAGCGGTCAACTCCGCCCCGGATCAGGTGAGTTGAGCGGCCGTCGTCGTCGCGCAGTCCTTGATGGCGTCCCAGATGCCCTCGCCCAGCGACGCGAAGAGCTTCTCCGGGTCGTCCTTGAGGTAGCCGGCGATGTCGGCCCACCTGGCGATCGGGAAGTGCTGGTCGAAGGCGAAGTGGACCAGGTGCACGTCGAGGAGGTAGGCGTCGCATCCCGCCGTCAGCGCCAGGTCGACGCCGGTGCCGTCGACGACGAGGTCGAACCCGCCCACCAGGTGGACGCCGACCAGGTTTCCGGCGGGCACCGGGATGCCCCCGAGGACGACGCCTCGCGCCACGGTGACGTCGAGGTCCAGCTCGATCCGGGCCTTGGCGCGCAGGCCGCCGCTGCCGAGGACGCAGCTCATCTCGCCGCGGAGGATCTCCAGCACGTCGACGCCGAGGGCGAAGGCGAAGCCGTCGTCGCCGAGGTGTGCTTCGACGGTGGCCGACACACCGAGCAGGTCGAGCCTGCCGGACAGGAGGAAGATCTTCGCCGGCAGGTGGCCGCCGCGGATGCCCCGGGTGTCGAGCAGGTACCGGGGGCCCTTCGTGCCGGTGGCGTCGGAGAACGTGAGGACGCCGGCGAGTTTCAGCGGCTGGGCGATGGCGCTGGAGGCGTACAGTCCCTCGTCGCCGATGTTGACCTCGAAGCGCCAGTTGTTGCCGAAGAAGTCGATGTCGCCCTTGGCGTAGAAGCCCTGCGGCCACTCCTCGTGGGTCGCCGGATCCGTCCAGCCGCCGGGGACGGTCACCACGCGGATCGCCAGCTCGTGGAGGACGATCTGCCGGAGGAAGCCGAGCCAGTCCGGTGCTGTGACGAGGACGGCGAGCATGTCCCACAGCGAGATGCCGGTGCCCTGGTGGACGGTGCCCAGGGCGAAGCGGAAGACGGTGACGAACGGCTCCGGTTCGAAGCCGCCTTCGATGTCCAGTTCCAGCGTGGCCTCGCCGATCACCACCGAGCCGCCTGCCCCCAGGGTCGGCCCGGCCTCCCCGGAGCCGATCTCCATGAAGAAGTCGTGGATGTCGAACCCCTCGACGCCGAAGGCGTTCTTCCAGGCGGGCCGGTCCTTGGCGGACGGTGCCGCGGTGAGCCCGGCGAGGCGGGCCGCGGTCCGGCGTACGGCGGGCGGTGCGGGGTCGGGCGGTCCGGGCAGCGGGGTGGGACCGGACGACCGCAGGGCGTAGGCGAGTTGACGGGTAACGGGCCGTCCGGCGACCGACTCCGCCGCGGACCCGGCGGGCTTGAGGACGAGGAACAGATGGAACCCGGCGCCCTTGAGCGCTCCTCCGGCGACGAACTGGAGCAGCGTCGCCGGGGCCGTGCCGACGCCGGGGACGGTGAAGTTCCACGAGGTCTGGAGGGAGACCTCCCTGGCGGCGGGCCGGATGGTGAGGATGAGGCCGCCGAACCCGGCGCGGGTCTTCTGCTCGGCGATGGACGCGGTGAACTCCGAGTTCTGCACGGGGGTGGTGAGCCGCGCCGTCAGATGGATGCCGGTGGTGTCCTGGAACAGCGCCCCGAGCGGTGCCAGCGGCCCGGTCAGTCCCAGTTCGGTGAAGAAGGTCAGGCCCTTGTCGAGCGTGGCGGGCAGGGTGTCGGGCGCGTCCTGCCCGCCGTCGACGGGGACGTCGTCGGCGGAGCTGACGGCCAGCCCGGACCTGGTGAAGGTGATGCCGTCGAGGAAGGCGAGGGCCGGCGCCCAGGACGACACCTTCCCCGGCGACCAGCTCCAGTCCCCTTGCGACAGCACGGCGGCGAACAGGGTGGCGCCCTCCGGCGTCCGGCCCGCCTTGCCGACGAAGGCCAGCTCGGTCCCGTCGAACCGCGCCGTGGTGGCGACCGCCAGCTCGTAGCTCCGCCCCCGGGCCGGCTGTCCGGCCAGCGCGTCGCCGAGGCGTACGGTCACCGCCGGACGCAGCAGGGAGACCTGCGGCAGTCCGTCCGGCAGTGGCACGTCGGCCCGGCAGGCGAGGGATGCCAGCAGTGCCGTCAGGTCGAGGTCGGGGAAGGCGCCGGTGAGTTGGAAGGCGCCGGGGATGTCCCAGGTCGCGGAGAATCTCACCGCCGAGCCGTCGCCGCCCTGGGCCGGGCCGACCTCGGCCGTGGCCGACAGGGTCCCGGTGGTCCGGGAGGGGCTGCCGCCGGGTGCCGTCGGGGCCTCGGGCCGTGCCGCCCCGTCGCCGTGGCGGGTGACCGTCAGCCCGGCCTCGGTGAGGCACACGCGGGCGGCGCCGATGTCGAGGTGCCAGTCGGAGGAGACGGTGGCGTCCACCTCGCAGGCGCCCTGCTTGGGGGTCGCGGTGCCGGAGAAGGCGGTGAGCGTCAGGTCGGGTGCGCCGGTGAGGTCGGCGTGCGGCAGGAAGTGCCGGAGTACGTCGGTGAGGCGGACCGGGGTGCTCTCGTCGAGGGTGAGCTGGAAGGTGCCGGGCGGTATCTCCGCGGTGGCGTGCAGGGTGATGTCACCGGTGACGGTGAAGTCGCCGTGGCCGGTGACGTGCGCGGTACGCGACGCCCGCAGCGGGTCGGTGACGGTCAGGGTGGCGCCGACCCCGGTCAGCGCGAGGTCGTCTCCGGCGATGGGCCACACCGTGCCGGGCGTGGTCTCGACGGTGGCGGTGACCTGGGTGAGCGCCGCCGCCAGACCGCCCTGGCCGAGCTTGGCGGGGTCGATGGCGGCGGACACCCCGGTGAGCCGGACGGCGTCACCGAGCGCGAAGCCCTCCTGGTCGACGAGGCGGTGGACGGCCGCCCCGGTGCCGTTCCAGGCGGCCAGGTCACCCGTGGCGAGCCGCCCGGGCAGCCGGTCGGCGGTGAGCACCACCGTCCCGCCCCCGGAGTCCGCCGGGGCGCTGACCGTGGCACCGGCGTCCTGCCCCAGGAACAGGTCGGCGGCGAGCCGCAGCCCGTAGACGACCGTGGGCCCCTCCGCCCCGCCACCGCGCGAACCGGCCCACAGGTGGAACGAGGCGGAGAACGCCTCCTCCGGCCGCCCCGCCGAGCGCAGCGTGATCTCGGTGCGGACCGTGTCCCCCGGGCCGGTCGCCGGGCGGCGCGCGATCGGACCGGTCAACGACAGCTCCCCGGGCCCGGGCCGGAGCAGCGTGACGAGGGTACCGAGCGGCGCCGGGTCGGCCACCTCGGCGGCGTGGAAGGTGACCCCGGCGTCGAGCGCCGGGTACGCCTGCCGGGCGGGCCGGGCCGCGGAGGTGAGCAGCAGCGCGGGCGGGGCGGGGAAGGCGAGGCCGGCCAGGTCGCTCCCGCCGGTCTCCGGGAACGAGGTGGCGAAGTCCCAGTCCGCCGGGAGGACGAGCGGCACGTAGAGCGTGGGCTCGTGGTCGACGGGGTCGACGCCGAACTCGATCCCGGTCACCGGCACTTCGGTGATGCCGAGGCCGGACACGGTGACGGTGCCGTGCACCACGACCGTCGCGTCGTGGTCCTCGCGACGCAGGCCGGTGACGGTGAGGGTGCCGTCGAGCCAGGTGCCGATCAGCGCGGCGGCGGGCCCGGTGCCGATGGCGTCGGCGGGGAGGGTGAGGACGTCCGCCCGGGTGCACCGGGTGTTCAGGGCCCGGAGTTCGTCGATGGTCATGCGGTCAGCCCCCGAGCTTGGCGCGGACGACCGTGCGGGCGTTGGTGGTGAGTTCCTTGGCGATGTCGGCGCGGTGCGCGTCGGCCGTCTGCTGGGTCCCCTCGACGATGCGGCGTTTGACCTCGTCCTTGTTGAGCACCTGGTTGATGGCCTTCTCCCACGGGCTGGATTCTTCGAGGCGGATGGTGACCTTCAGGTCCGGCGGGGCGATGGTGAGGGTGAGCGAGTCGAGGCCGATGGTGAGTTCGTCGGCATCGCGGCCGGTGAAGGAGACTCCGGCGGTGGCCGAGGGGCCCTCGACGGTCACGGTGATGGCACCGGTGATCGTGTCGTCGTCGTCCCGCGCGCCGTCCGCCGTGTCGGGGAAGGCGATGACGCCCGTGCCGGTGACGGTGAGCGGGGGAAGGGGCACCTTCCCGTCCCCGGGGAGCCGGCCGAGCCGCAGCGTCGCCGCGATGCCTTCTTCGGTGAGGCGGGCGTCCTCGACCGGGATCAGCACGTTGGAGATGCCGTTGACCGTGACGTCGTAGAAGGTGAGCTGCGCCTGGGCGACGCCGATGCGGTACGAGCCGAGGTCGATCCGCCCGACCCGGTACGGTTCGAGCACCGGGTCGGTGGCGCCCAGGACGACGGTGGGCGGGTAGAAGCCGGAGGCGGTGTCGTTGACGCAGGCCCGCAGCCGGTCGAAGAGGTAGACCTCCAACGGCCCGTACTTCGCGGGGAATCCCCGGTCGTCGGTGGGGAGCGCGCCGGGCGGGACGGCGCCGAGCACCCCGTCGAGCGCCTTGGCCAGCTGGTCGGTGACGGCGGCGGAGAGCCGGTCGCGCAGCGAGTCGTCGGTGAGGGCGTCGACGAGCTTGCCGGTGATCGCCTGGCCTGCCGGAGCGCTGTTGAAGGCATCGGTCGCCGCCTTCTTCCAGCCGTCGAGGGTGTACGGGTCGATGGTGGCGCCCTCGATGGTCAGTGACTTCTCGTCGAGGTGGAACACCGGCTGGGAGACGGCGGTGACCGACTCGACGGTCAGCCGCGCGGTGCGCTCCGCCCCGGTGCCCGCGGTCCCGGCGCGGAGCACCACGTCGAAGGCGAGATCGGTGGCGGTGGCGGTGAAGTGGCCGTGCCCTTCGATGCGTTGGCGTGGCCAGTCCACCCCGTCCAACCCGCTGACCACGACCTTCGTCGGCGGCTTCAGGCCGTCGCCGGCCGACGCGCCGTCCCCCGGGGTCGTCGATCACCACGACGTACTGCACCAGGCTGTAGGTGCCGTCGATGGTGATCCGCGGTCGCAACCCGTGCGTGTCGTACACGGCGGTGGTGACCCGGATCGTGCCGCGGTAGCCGTCCTCGGTGGGGGTCAGGTCGCGCAGGTCGCCGACCGAGGCGTTGGCCAGGCCCTCGACGGTGACGGCGGTCAGCGTCAGCGCGGGGTAGGGGTGGTCGGCGTCGCGCTGGCTGGTGAAGGCGTCGAGGTCGTCGGGGAGATCGGGGACGCCCTGGTCCTTGGCGTTGTCGAAGGCGTTGCCGACGAAGATCCACCACGAGTCGCTGATGGTGTCGCCGATGGTGGCGCCCTCGTCGCCGGCGAGCGCGCCGATGTCCCAGGTGTCGACGGCCAGCGGATCGAGCGCCTGGCCGTCGGGGGTGCGGACGTCCTTCAGGACGGTGGGGAGCCAGTAGCGGCCGGCGGGATCGTTGACGCGCTTGAGCATGGTGGCGTAGATGAAGTCGAGCAGCTTGGTGGCCACGGACCTCTCCTTGTCTCGTCGGGCGGGGACGCGCTGCCTGACCGCTCAGACGCCGCGGTCCACGATGTGCAGGGCCAGGTCCTCCAGGGCGTAGCGGTAACGGCCGGCCGGGAACGGACGCAGCAGCTCGACGGCCTCCAGGACCTGGGTGCGGGCGTCGGTGTAGGCGCGGGAGAATCCGGTGCCGCCGCGGACCTTGGCGAGGACGCGGTCCAGCACCCCGGGCGCGACGGGTTCACCGCGCATGATCCGGCTGACCGCGTGGTCGGGTCCCCACTCCCGCATGGCGTAGATCAGCGGCAGCGAGGCGCGGCGGCGCAGTAGGTCCATGCCGCGCGGCTTGCCGGACGCCGACTCGTCCTGGGCGAGGTCGAACAGGTCGTCCATGACCTGGAGGGCGCGCCCGATCCGGCGGCCGTAGAAACCGGCCCGGCGGGCGTCCCCGGTGTGGCCGTCGGCCAGGGTCACCCCGGCCTCGGCCGCCAGGCCGAAGAGCGCCGCGGTCTTGCGGTCGGCGGTGCGCCAGTAGGTCTCCGCCAGGCGTACCGGGTCCTCGGTGAGGTCGGTGCGCAGTTCGTCCAGTTCCCCGCAGCCGATCTGGAAGGCGGTGTCCAGGACGAGTTCGACCAGGCCCATGTCGCTGTCCCGGTCGATCGCGCGGACGAAGCCGCGGATGGCCTGGACGAACTGGAGGTCGCCGACGAGGACCGCGGTCCCGGTGCCCCGGGCGGCGTTGACCGAGGGCAGCCCGCGGCGCAGGGCGGAGCCGTCCACGATGTCGTCGTGGATCAACGTCGCCACGTGCAGCATCTCCAGCGAGACGGCGCCCTGGAGCACCTTGTCCGGCAGCGGGGCGGCGCCGTGCACCATGCGCGCGGCGAGCAGCAGGACGGCGGGGCGCAGGCGTTTGCCGTGCCGGTACAGGGCCCGCTCGCCGTCGGTGAGGTACTCCCGCTGCGGGGCGAGCGCCTGCTCCAGGAACGCCTCGAAGCGGGGCAGGTCGTCGGCGAGCAGGTCCGTCCACAGCGCGCCGGTGACGTCCTCGGCGGGGGCGGTGGTGTCGAGGATGAGCACCGGTCAGGACCGCCCGAGGCGCGGGTGGGCGTATCCGGACATCCCGGTACAGGCGGCGTGGCGGACGGTCTCGGCGACCGCGTCGCGCAGCAGGTGGCGGACGAACCGCATGGCGGCGAGCCGTTCGCGGGCCACGTCGGCGGCGGCGCCCCGCCACTGTCCGTCGTCGATCTCCAGGGCGAGGTGCGGCAGTTCCACCGTCACGTCCGCCGGGGTGCCGTCCGGGTCGAGGTGGGTGGTGACGCGGATGTCCGTCAGCCGCGCGGTGCACGCGCCGGTGTGCAGGGTGTCGGTGGCGGGCGGGGCCTGCTGGGCTTCCTCGTGGTAGGCGGCGGCGCCGATCTCCTGGATGATGGCGCGGTCCTCATCGGAGTGGGCGATCCAGTCGGGCCGGTGTCCCTCGGGCGCCGCCTGCGCGGTGTCGTGGGCGAGCAGGGCGAGTCCGTCGTAGCGGGCCATCTCGGCGGCGCAGACCGAGGGCAGCTCCCCGGAGTGCCGGTCGATGGCCGCGTAGACGTTCTCCTGGGTCATCGGGGTGGTCTGCGTGTCGTCGTTCCCGGTCTGCTGGACCGCCTTGGAGAACCGCTCGGAGGCTTCGGCGGCCTTGCGGAAGCGGTCGGCCTTGTCGGGGTCCTTCGCCGCGATGCGGCCGGCCTCGGTGCTGAGCGTGGTGACCACCGTGGTGCGCTGGCGCCAGGCGTGCAGGTTGTAGGCGACGCCCTCCTGCGGGTCCTGCCAGTCGTTGACCGGCGGCCGGCCGTCGGTGGTGTCCGGGTCGGTGGCGCCGTAGGTGTGTTCCGACATCCGCTGGGTGATGCCCTTCTCGGCCCACTTCTTGCGCAGCGCGCGGCAGGTCGCGGAGGTGCCGTCGAAGACGTCGAAGTAGCTCTCGTTGTGGGTGCCGTACTCGATGAGGACCTGGCGGCCGTTCTCGGTCTTCATCAGCTTCGTGCGGTGGGCGTCGGCGCGGTCGGTCCACCGGCGGACGGTGTCGTCGTCCGGGTGGCGGGGCGCGACCGCGCGGGCACCGGCGGGCAGCGTGGGCTGCCGGGCCTCCTGGGAGAGCGGGCGCAGGTTTCCTGCGGTGTCGATCTCGCGGATCTCGTCGGGCCGGGCGTCCAGGGCGTAGCGGCCGGTGAGGAGGAGCGCCGGGATGCGGTGGGTGACGCGGCGCACCCCGTCGCGGGTCTCCTCGGCGACGGCTTCCGGCCGGCCCTCGGGACGCACCTGGAGCGCGCCGAGGCGGAAGCTGAGGGAACCGGTGGGGTAGCCGAGGGTGTCGGGCATCTCGACGTTGCGGGCGAGGGGGTAGCCGGGGGTGTCGGCGAGGTGGAGCGTCTCGGCCGCGTCGCCGGACCGCGGGGGCTGGGGCGTGCTCAACGGGTCTCCCGGAGTGGTCGGTTGGCAGGGGTGCGGCGCGCGCGGCGGGGCCGGCGCGACCGGGGGCGGGGTGGTGTCAGGAGACCGTGAAGGCGCCGCTGACCATGAACATCCCGTCGTGGGAACCGAGTTCGGGGGAGGTCAGCTTCACGGACACGGTCTGCCCCGCGACGGTGATCTCGGTGCCCAGCGGTTTGCTGAGCGGGATGTCGGCGGTCTTGACGCCTTCGAGGTTGTCCTTGACGACTTTGGGGGCGGCCAGCGCCAGCAGGTTGGCGAGCCCGGCGAGCACGGCGGCCCCCGCCGACTTGGGCACCATGGCGACCGAGTTGAGGACGATCTTCTCCAGCGTCGTGGTCAGGGCGGTGTCGGACAGGCCGGTGGCCTTGAACGTGACGTTGGGGACGGGCGGGCCGAGGACGACCTCGAAGTCGATCACTGCGTCCACTGCTGCACAACTCCCTTGGCTCACGGGCGGGTTCAGGACTCCTGGGACGCCTTGAACAGGGCGCACCCCTTGCCGGGGCCGGGGCTGAACAGGTCGAGCCCCACCGCCCAGGGGATGTCGAAGTCGGCGGAGACCGAGGTCGGGTCGTCCGCGTCGACCGTGACGTTGCTCGCCCCCTGGAACGTCGCCTCCCACCACACCCTGCCGAGCGCGTTGCCCTTGTCGTCCTTGGCGAGCGACGTGCCGCGCCACTGGTCGAGGGCGCCTTGCAGCAGGCGGGCGAGGAGGTCGCGGCCGACCAGCAGGAAGACCTGCTGGTCCGAGGGCCAGTCGGCATCGGACCCGGCGGAGGCACCGGCGGTCGCGGCCGGGGCGGTGCTCGCGGTGGCCGCCACGACCAGATGCGTCCCGGTGACGTCCAGGAGGACGGGGGTGAGCGTGACGCTGCGGCCGAAATCATCGGACGACGCGGTGGGCCGCTCAAGACCGCACCGGAATACCCGGCGATTTCACGCCGCGCGCCACACCACCGTGCGAAGGCGGCCCCGCGGCCGGATCCGCGCCCCGCACACGGCACGGGACACCGAGGGGCGGCAAAGGCGGTCGGGGTGCCGGAAATTCACTTCGCCACGGCCGGGCGCGCGCCCTACGGTGGCCCGGTGACGCTTCGGATGATCATCCTCAACGGTGGTTCCAGCTCCGGGAAGACCGGGATCGTACGGTGCCTCCAGGCCGTACTGCCCGATCCATGGCCGGCGTTGGGGTGCGACTCGTTCGTGGACGTGCTGCCCGCCACGATGCGGGGGTCCCAGGAGGGCATCGGGTTCACGGCGGACGGCGGGGTGGACGTCGGGCCGGGGTTCCTGGCGCTGGAGGCGGCCTGGCGGCAGGGCGTCGTGGCGATGGCCCGGGCCGGTGCCAGGATCGTCGTCGACGACGTCTTCCTCGGCGGGGCACGGTCCCGGCAACGGTGGCACGAGGCGCTGGACGGCCTGCCCGCACTGTGGGTCGGCGTCCGGTGCGCGCGTTCGGCCGCCGCCGACCGCGAGATCGCGCGGGGCGACCGCGTCCCGGGGATGGCCGCCGCCCAGGCCGACCTGGTGCACCAGGGCGTCCGCTACGACCTGGAGGTGGACACCACGCACACCGGGCCCATGGCGTGCGCCCGGGCCATCGCCGCCCGCCTGCGCTGACGTCCGGGAACGAGGCGGCGGCCGTGCCGCTCCCGGAGCGATCCCCGCGGTCGGGACCCGCGTCCCCCCGGCCGCGGTCAGGCGGCGGGCCCCGGCCCCGCCTCGGATCGGGCTGTGGCCGGGGCCGGCCCTCGCCCTCCGCCTCAGCCCGGCTCGCCATGCGAGGCTCGGGTTCCGCCTCGCTCCGGCTGCGGCCGGGGCCCGGCCCTCGTCCCTCGGACCGACCCCCGACCTCCGCCTCAGCTCGGCTCACCCTCGGCTCGGAGGGGCCGCCAGTACTGTCGCCGCTTCTCGTCCCGCACGACGACACCGAGCCGGGCCAGTTCGTCGCGGAGTTCGCCGGCCTCGTCGGCGGTGGGACCCTTCTTGTCCAGCGCCGTCTGGCGGGCCTTGAGCAGGGCGTCGGCTCCCGCGGGGAGCCCCGGCGTGCCGGGGACCCAGCGGCGGAACCGGTCGCCGTGGGGATCGGACTTCGCCCAGCGGTAGCCGTGCGCGGCGAAGGCATCGGCGACCCGGTTGGCGTCGATGTCGCAGGCCTGCCGGGCGAGTTCACCGCCGTCGTGGCCGAGCAGCACCAGGTCCTTGCCGTCCCGGAACACCGTGGCGACGGCGTCCCGGGCGAACCCGTGCTGCCTGCCCTTGCGGCTCAGGACGACGTGGTCACCGGTGAGGCGGATCACCAACTGCTCGTGCCGGGCGACCAGTCCGAGCGCCAGCCCGGCCACCGCGCCGACGGCGTACAGCACGGGTGCGGGCAGGGCCGCGACGAGCCGGGCCGGGCCCTGCATCGGGGCCCACGGCAGCGTCACCAGCCAGTGGGCCAGCGGCCCCAGCAACCGGCCGGTACCCGCCCCCACCAGCGCGAAGACCACGCAGACGCACACGCTGCCCCAGCCCGGTGCGCCGAGCACGGTGAGCCGGCCGTCGTCGCGGCCCCGTACCGGGGTTGTCTCCATGGGCATCTCTCCCCCTCCACTCCAGCCGTCCCCGCAATAATAGACCGAGCGCTCGGTCTATTATTGAGCCCGGAGGCCGGACGAGCCGGAGCCGGCCCGAAGGAGGCCAACGTGAGGACAGTCGACCCCGGCAGACACCGGGCGCGGCGCAGGCAGATCGTCGACGCCGCGGCCGGGCTCTTCGCCGCCAAGGGCTTCGAACGCACCACCACGGCGGAGATCTGCAAGGCGGCCGGGACGAGCACGGGCAACCTGTTCCACTACTTCCCCAACAAGCGCGCCATCTTCCACGCCGTCCTCGAGGAGGACGAGGCCGACGGCGCCGGCAAGGCACAGCGCCTCGCCGCCGCCCGCACCGCCGACGACCCGTGGACCGCGCTGCTGGAGACCGTGGACCTCCTCGCCGCCCCCGCCACCCGGCCGTCGGTCCCGGCCCTCGTCATGGAGGCGATGGTCCAGGCGTACCGCGACCCCGACCTGGCGGCGCTGCTGAGCCGGGCGAACGACGAGGAGCGGTCCACCCTCACCACCGTGCTGCGGAACGCCGTCGTGGCCGGGCAGATCGACCCCGGCCTCGACCCGGAGGCCACCGCCGCCTGGGTCCAGGCGCTCATCGGCGCCCTCTACACCACCGCCGCCACCGACCCGTCCTTCGACCCGGCCGCCCAACTCCCCACCCTGCGCCTGATCCTCCAGCGCTTCCTGCGCCCCGCCGCCACCTCCGGTCCCCGGCGCGGAAAGGGGGACCGCTCCCCGGACGATTCCCCCGGCGACTGAGCCGAGGGGGCCTCACGCCCCGGCCGGGCCGGCACCGGCCCCCTCGACCGGATCGTCGACGAGAACTCCAACCCGTTCGAACTCGGCTGCGCCACCGAGGTGTTCGGCCTGCGCCGACCGGAGATCGGCCGCGACCTGTACGACTTCTGCCTCTGCTCGCCCGAGCCGAGCACGTCGATGCGGGACGGCTTCTTCGCCCTGAGCGGCGTCCGCGGCCTCGACGCGGCCGACCGCGCGGACACCGTCATCGTCCCCAACCGCCCCGATGTGCACGTGCCCCGCCGAGGCGCCGTCCTCGACGCCATCCGGCGGGCGCACGCGCGGGGCGCGCGGCTGGTCGGCTTCTGCAGCGGTGCCTTCACCCTCGCCGAGGCCGGGGTCCTCGACGGACGGCGGGCCACCGCGCACTGGCAGTGGGCGGACGCCTTCCGGGCCCGTTTCCCCGCCGTCCGGCTGGCGGAGGACGTGCTGTTCGTGGACGACGGCGACATCCTCACCGCCGCGGGCAGCGCCGCCGCGCTCGACCTGGGGCTGCACATCGTCCGCCGCGACCACGGCGCGGAGATCGCCAACGCCGTCAGCCGGCGCCTGGTCTTCGCGGCCCACCGGGACGGCGGACAACGGCAGTTCATCGAACGCCCCGTGCCCGACATCCCGGACGAATCCCTCGCGCCCGTGCTCGCCTGGGCACAGCGGCGGCTGGACACACCACTGACGGTCGACGACCTCGCCGCGCGCGCCGCCGTCAGCCGCGCGACCCTGCACCGCCGCTTCCGTTCCCAACTCGGCACGACCCCTCTCGCGTGGCTGACGGGAGAACGCCTCACCCTGGCCTGCCGGCTGATCGAACGGGGTGAGTCACGCGTCGACGTGGTGGCCCGGCGCAGCGGCCTGGGCACCGCCGCCCACCTGCGCACCGTGATGCGCCGCGGGACGGGGCTGACGCCGTCGGAATACCGGCGCCGGTTCGGACCGGGGACGGTGTGACGCCCGGTCACCGCCGTGCGGACGCCTTGCGCTGCCGCCGGATCGGTTCGCCCACCCGGTGCAGGTGGGTGAGGGCTTCGCGGTACGACTGGATCGGTCCGGTCTCGTGGTAGGGAACGCCGATCTCCGCGCAGTAGTCGCGGACGATGACGTGGGCGCGGCGCAGGTGGGGGGTGGGCATGCTGGGGAACAGGTGGTGCTCGATCTGGTAGTTGAGGCCGCCGAGCACGACGTCGGTGAGTCGGCCGCCGCGCACGTTGCGGGAGGTGAGCACCTGGCGCCGCAGGAAGTCGGGGCGTTCGTCGCCGGTGAACGTGGGCATGCCCTTGTGGTTCGGCGCGAAGGTGCAGCCGAGGTAGACACCGAACAGGCACTGGTGCACGGCGAGGAACGCGACCGCCTTGCCGGGGGAGAGCACCAGGAAGAGCGCGCAGAGGTATCCCGCGATGTGCGCGCCGAGCAGGGCGCCCTCCAGCAGCCGGTGCTTCATGGCCGGCGAACGCAGCGCCCGCACGCTCGACAGGTGCAGGTTGAAGCCCTCCAGCGTGAGCAGCGGGAAGAACAGCGACGCCTGGTGGCCGCCGATGAAGCGGGGCAGGCCGCGGCTGACCCGGGCCTGTTCGGTGGACCACACCAGGATGTCCGGGACGACGTCGGGGTCGAGCTGCTCGTGGTTGGGGTTGGCGTGGTGGCGGGTGTGCTTGTTCATCCACCAGCCGTAGCTCATGCCGATCCCCAGGTTGCCGAAGAGCCGGCCCCACGTCTCGCTCGGCCGCCGGCGCCGGAAGACCTGCCGGTGCGCCAGGTCGTGCGCGACCAACGCCATCTGGCTGAACACCACGGCCAGGAAGGCGGCGACCGCCAGCTGCCACCAGGAGTCGCCGAGCGCGAAGAAGGCACCCCACCCCGCCGCCAGCGACGCGATGACCACAGCGAGCCGTGCGGTGTAGTAACCGGGACGCCGATCCAGCAGCCCCGCGTCCGTGATGCGCCGGGACAGCCGGGCGAAGTCGCTGCCGGCCCCGGAGCCGGACGTACGGGTGGGGACGGCGGGCGTTCCCGCCAGGAGGGGAACCTCGGTGGAAATCGTCATGCCGTCGAGTCTCCCGGCCCCGGCACGGCGACAACAGCCTGCCAGTCACCGGGACCGGCGGGGGGCTGTCCCCACCCCGCCGTTGGGGCGGCCCCCCGGCCCACCCCACTGGCCTGGGCACTGTCCCGCCTCCGGCGGCGGCACCCGGGGTTCAGCCGTGGATCACGGACAGGGCGTGCTCGCGCGCGGGCGCCCGCAACGCGGTGTTCAGCTCGGCGAAGAGCGCCCCCGCCGTGACCCCGTTCCACCCCGGCGGCAGCAGGGCCAGCGGGAGGCCGGGGTCGCGGTAGGGCAGCCGCCGCCACTGGGTGAGCATGGGCACGTACGCGCGGAACGCCTCGGCCGGGGTCGTCCGGCCGGCCGCGACGGTGTCGAGCAGGGGACGGTGGGCGCGCAGGAAGTCCGCGTACAGTCCGGTGAGTTCGTCCAGGTCCCACCAGGCGGCGACCTTGGCGCGCAGGTCGCCGAAGGCGACGTGGTCGCCGGTGAAGATGTCGACGTACCCGGCGAGCCCCCGGCGTTCCAGGGTGCGCCGCGTCTCGGTGGCCAGGTTTCCCGGGGCGACCCACACCCCGGGTGCCGCGGTGCCGAACCCCAACCGCGTCAGGGCGGTGCGCAGTTCGTGGCGCTTGTCGCGTTCGGACTCGGGCACCGAGAAGACGACCACGAGCCAGCCGTCGTCGGTGGTGGCCCGGGTGCGTTCGAAGATGCGCACGTCCCCCTCGGCGAGGGTTTCCAGGGTCGGCTCCGCGAGGCGGTAGCCCGCGGCGCCCCCGCGGCGTTCGCCGTGGATCACACCACGGCGCTTCAGCCGCCATATCGCGGACCGTACCGCCTGGCCCTCCACGCCGAGGTCGGCCATGAGGCGCACCACCGAGGCGACGGAGAGCCAGTTGTGCTCGCCGCGCGCGTACAGGCCGAGGACGGTGAGGATCAGCGGGCCGAGGCGGGTGTCACGGCCCGGCCGGGGCCGCGTCCCCGCGGCGGCCACCACGACGTCCAGTGCCCTGTTCTCCTTCGGGGACGGCAGGGTGTCCATGCCGCAACCATACGGCCTACGGCCGCACCAGCCGGTGCTCGGGGATCACGGCCACCCCCAGGATCTCGATCATGGCTTCCGGCTGCCACAGGGCGGTGCAGCCGATGCCGGCCATCGCCGGGTAGACCGGCCCGGCCAGTTCCCGCCAGACCTCGCCGATCTCCTTGCCGTGCGCCTGGTAGCCGGGGATGTCGGTGAGGTAGAGGGTGACGCTGACCAGGTCCTCCGGCAGGCCGCCCACCGCGCGCAGCGTGGTGAGCACGTTGGTGAACGCCTGGCGGAACTGCTCGACGATGCCGCCCGGCACGATCCGCATGTCGGCGTCGAGGGCGGTCTGCCCGGCCAGGTGGAGGGTGTTCCCGGCGAGCGTGCCGTGCGAGTAGCCGCGGGGGCGGGGGAGGGCGTCCGGGTTGACGGCGAGGTGTGTCATACGGCCTCCGGCTCGGTCCCGGGCGGGACGCGGCCCGCCCTGAGCAACGTATTGACAATAAATGACGACCGTGAAAAATACGAGACATCGTCATCCTCGCCCTGCCGCTCGGCAGGACGCGTACGCGCCCGGCGCTCTCCACCCCGCAACGGCCCTCCGGCGGCACCCCCGTGACGACTGAAACGGAGCCGAACCCATGGAGCCCGACCTCAGCAAGTACCGACTCGACGGTGACAACTCGATGTACCGGCTGCCGGGCGGACTCGTCGCCCCGGTGGTCACCCGCGGCGGCCACGAGGACACCAACACCGCCGACTCGGGCGGCGCGATCCGGGTCTCGGGGGTGAGCATCCAGCACACCCCGGCGACGAAACTGTGGTTCGGCAAGGTCAGCAACGAGCCCGGCTACCGCTCCGTCAACCACCACCACGGCGAGGCCGAGACCGGCGGATACGTCCTGTCCGGCCGGGCCCGCATCTACTTCGGCGAGAAACTCGAGGACTACGTCGACATGAGCGAGGGCGACTGGGTCTTCGTGCCGCCGTTCATGCCGCACATCGAATGCAACCTCTCCCGCACCAACCCCCTGACCTGGATGACCACCCGGACGCCGGAGAACATCGTGGTCAACCTCCCCGACATCGCCGACGCCGACCTGCGCGACTGGCCGAGCCGGTGACCGGCGCCGGGAAGACCGCCACCGGAAGCCACGCCACCTCCGCCGTCTTCACCACCGCCGTCACCCTCGTCCCCGCCGAACCCCACCACTTCGACCTCGCCTTCACCGCCGTCACCCAGCCCTGCCCGTGGCCCAAGGCGTACGGCGGCGACCTGGTCGCCCAGGCAGCGGCGGCGGCCATGCGCTCCGTCACCGACGGCAAGACACTGCACTCCACGCACAGTTACTTCCTGCGCCCCGCCGACATCGGCGCGAGCGTGCGCTACGAGGTGGAAGTGGTGCGCGACGGGCGCGGCTACAGCACCCGGCAGGTGCGCGGCTACCAGCACGGCAAACCGCTCTACGTCTGCCTGGCCAACTTCGCCGCCGGGGAGGCCGGCGGCGCCTTCCACGCCCGGCCGCCCGAGGACGTCCCCGACCCGGAGCGACTGCCCAGCTCCGCGCGGTACCTCGCCGGACGCGACGGCGGCACGATGACCGACACCTCGAAGACGTACTGGTCCACGGGGCGCGGATTCGACATGCGGCACGTGCCCGGGCCGGTCTACCTCACCGTCGAGGGCGAACGCGTCGCGCACCAGGCGGTGTGGCTCAAGCCGTTCGACCCGCTGCGGCCGGTCGAAGGGCTCACCGACGCCCAGCGCGACCTCGCCGCCCTCGCCTACGTCTGCGACTACACCATCCTCGAACCCGTCCTGCGGGTGCTCGACCTGCCGTGGGCCAGACCCGGACTGGTCACCGCCAGCCTCGACCACGCCATGTGGTTCCACCGCCCGGGCCCGGTCGGCGACTGGCTCCTGTACGTCCAGGACGCGGTCGCCGCCGACGCCGGACGCGGGGTCGCCACCGGCCGCTTCTTCACCCGCGACCACCGGCATCTGGCCACCGTCGTCCAGGAGGGCATGATCCGCACCGTCTGACCCGTCCGCTTCGCCGGCGGCTTCCGGAAGGACCCCCGTGCCGAACCCTCCGTCGTCCCCCTCGACCTCCGCGCACCAGGACACCTTCGCCCGCGATCGCCTCCCGGCCGCACGACAGTGGCCGGTGATCGAGTTCACCACACCGGAACTGCGGTACCCGTCACGGCTCAACGCCGCCACCGAACTCATCGACGTCCCCGCCGCCGCCTTCGGCCCTAACTCCCCGGCGCTGCGCACCCCGGACGGCGAGATGTGGACCTACGGAACGCTGCGGACCCGGGCCAACCAGGTGGCCCAGGTGCTCACCGAGGACCTCGGCCTGGTCACCGGCGGACGCGTCATGCTCCGCGCACCCAACAACCCCTGGGCGGTGGCGAGTTGGCTCGGCATACTCAAGGCGGGCGGCATCGCCGTCACCACCATGGCCGCGCTCAGGGCCCGTGAGATCGCGCCCTTGGCACGGCGCACCCGGCCCTCCATCGCGCTGGTGGACCACCGCTTCACCGAGGACGTCCACGCCGTGCGGGACGTCGCGCCCGCGCTGCGGATCGTGGAGTACGGCGGCACCGCGCCCGGCGATCTGACGACCCGTGCGGCGGGCAAATCCGGTGACTTCGCCAACGTGGACACCGCCGGTGACGACGTGGCGCTCCTCGCGCCGACCTCGGGTAGCACCGGCTCCCCGAAGATCACCGTGCACTTCCACCGCGACATCCTCTCCATCGACAACACCTTCGGCCGGCACGTGCTGCGACTGCTCCCGGACGACCTGGTGGCGTGCACCGCCCCGTTGGCCTTCACCTTCGGACTGGGCATGCTGGTGGTCTTCCCGCTGCGGGCCGGCGCCTGCGCCCTGCTGACCGAGGCCGCCACCCCGCCCCGACTCGCCGACCTCGTCGAACGGCAGGGCGTCACCGTCCTCGCCACCGCCCCCACCGCGTACCGGGCCATCCTGCGCGACGGCAGCGAACACAAACTCCGCGGACTGCGCACCGCCGTCTCCGCCGGCGAACACATCACCCGCGACACCTGGCGACGACTGCACGACCGGCTCGGCCTCAAGGTGATCGACGGCATCGGCGCCACCGAACTGCTGCACATCTTCATCTCGGCCGCCGGGGACGACATCCGGCCCGGCGCCACCGGCAGACCCGTCCCCGGCTACCGCGCCACCGTCCTCGGCCCCGACGGCTCCGAACTGGGCCCCGGCGAACCCGGACGGCTGGCCGTCATCGGCCCGGTCGGCTGCCGCTACCTGGACGACGAACGCCAGCGCGACTACGTGGTCGGCGGCTGGAACGTCACCGGTGACATCTTCCACCGGGACGAGGACGGCTACTTCCACTACCACGCCCGCGGCGACCACATGATCGTCTCCTCCGGGTACAACATCGGCGGGCCCGAGGTCGAGGCCGCCATCGACACCCACCCCGACGTGCTGGAGTCCGCCGTCGTCGGCCGCCCCGACGCCGAACGCGGCGCGGTGGTGTGCGCCTTCGTCGTGCTGCGGGACGGCGTGGTCGGCGACGCCGCCAAGGCACGGGAGATCCAGGACCACGTCAAACGGGTTATCGCCCCCTATAAATACCCGCGTGACGTGCGCTTTCGCACCTCGCTGCCGCGCAACGCCAGCGGCAAGCTCCAGCGCTTCGCGCTCCGCAGGATCGTCGAGGAAGAGCAGGACACCGCCGCCCGGCAGTGAAGTGAGAGGTCGTCCCGTGAAGATCGCGATCGTCGGCGGTGGCCCCGGTGGCCTCTACTTCGCCGCCCTGATGAAACAGCTCGACCCGGCCCACGACATCACCGTGTGGGAACGCGACGCCCCCGACGACACGTTCGGCTTCGGCGTCGTCTTCTCCGACGAGACGCTCGGCGGCATCGCCAACGCCGATCCACGGTTCGCCGACGCCATGGCCCGGCGCTTCGCCCGGTGGACCGACATCGACATCCACTACCGCGGCGAAACCCACACCATCGGCGGCCAGGGCTTCGCCGCCATGAGCCGCCGCGAACTCCTGCGCCTGCTGCGGGAACGCTGCCACGGCCTCGGCGTCACCGTCCACCACCGGACGCCCGCCCCCGACGTCGGGGCGCTGCGTGCCCGGCACGACCTGGTGGTGGGGGCCGACGGCGTCAACTCCACGGTGCGGGGCTGCCACGCGGACGCCTTCCGGCCCACCCTGGACCGCAGACACAACACCTACATGTGGCTCGGCACCGACCGGGTCTTCGAGGCGTTCCAGTTCTTCATCAAGCAGACCCGGTGGGGGACCATGCAGGTCCACGCCTACCCCTACTCCGACCGCGGCTCCACCTTCATCGTCGAGATGCGCCAGGACGTCTGGCGCCGGGCCGGCTTCGACGCCACCGAGGGGACCGAGTTCCCGCCGGGCGCCTCCGACGAGCGGGCCGTCGAACGCCTCCGGGACCTGTTCGCCGAGGAACTCGCCGGACACCGGCTGTTCGCGAACAACTCCAAGTGGCTCACCTTCACCACCGTACGCAACGAACGCTGGCACCACGGCAACCTCGTCCTCGTCGGCGACGCCGCCCACACCGCCCACTTCTCCATCGGCTCCGGGACCAAGCTCGCCATGGAGGACTCGCTGGCCCTCGCCGCCTGCCTTCACGAACACCCCGACGTGACCGCCGCGTTGACCGCCTACGAGGCCGAACGGCGACCCGTCGTGGAGTCCACCCAGCGGGCCGCGCAGGCGTCACTGGAGTGGTTCGAGAACATCGGCAGGTACGTCCACCAGGAGCCCACCCAGTTCTGCTTCAACCTGCTGACGCGCTCGCGCCGCATCACCTACGACAACCTGCGCACCCGCGACCGGCGGTTCGCCGACCGCGTCGACACCGCGTTCGCCGCGTCGCAGGGGCTCACCACGGTGGCGCCCGCGATGTTCCAGCCGTTCCGGCTGGGCGGGCTGGAGCTGAAGAACCGGGTGATCGTCTCCCCGATGGACATGTACAGCGCCGTCGACGGCGTGCCGGACGACTTCCACCTCGTCCACCTCGGCTCCCGGGCCATGGGCGGGGCGGGGCTGGTGATGACGGAGATGGTGTGCGTCTCGCCGGACGGACGCATCACCCCCGGCTGCACCGGGCTGTGGACCGACGAACAACGCGACGCCTGGGCGCGGATCGTCTCCTTCGTCCACGACCGCAGCACCGCGCGCATCGGCCTCCAACTCGGCCACTCCGGACGCAAGGGCTCCACCCGGCTGATGTGGGACGGCATGGACGACCCGCTCCCGCACGGCAACTGGGAGACGATCGGCCCCTCCCCACTGCCGTACGGGCCCGGGTCCGCGGTCCCCCGCGAAGCCACCCGCGCCGACCTGGACCGGATCACCGCCGACTTCACCGCCGCCGCGCGCCGCGGCGCCGAAGCCGGGTTCGACCTGCTCGAACTGCACTGCGCCCACGGATACCTGCTCTCCTCCTTCCTCTCGCCGATCGCCAACCGGCGCACCGACGAGTACGGCGGCCCACTGCGCAACCGGCTCCGCTACCCCCTGGAGGTCTTCGACGCCGTCCGCGCCGTCTGGCCCGCCGAACGGCCGCTGATCGTGCGGATCTCCGCCACCGACTGGGCGCCGGACGGCAACACCGAGCACGACGCCGTCGAGATCGCCAAGGCGTTCATCGCCCACGGCGCGCAGGCCATCGACGTCTCCACCGGCCAGGTCACCAAGGACGAGCGCCCCGCGTTCGGCCGCTCCTACCAGACACCGTTCGCCGACCGGATCCGGCACGAGGCCGCCACTGCCACCGGCACCGCGGTCATCGCGGTCGGCGCCATCGCCTCCTACGACGACGTCAACTCCATCCTGCTGGCGGGCCGCGCCGACCTGTGCGCCCTCGGCCGCACCCACCTGTACGACCCGCACTGGACCCTGCACGCGGCGGCCGAACAGGACCACCTGGGCGCCGGCGCCGACTGGCCCCGGCAATACCGGCCCGGCCGCCGCAAACCGCCCTCCGCCCGCACCGATGCCGTACGCCCCCGGCTCTCCCTCCTCCGCGCGGACGACCCCGACCCCGACGTCCACCTGCGCTGGACCCCGTCCCGACCCCCCACCCCGACCACCGGGGGCGGCGGCCGACGACCGTGACGGCGAGGTGCCGAAGACACGGGCCGGAGGGCGCCGCGCCATCGGCTCGGTCCGCCATCCCTCCACCGGCCACGACGAGTTGGTCGTCTGCACCGTAAGGGGGCTGAGCCGCCGTGTCGGCGAACTCCACGACGACATGCACGCCCTCGTATGGCACGTACTCAACGAGGGCCGCCGCACCGGCGGACTCCGTCACCTGGCACCCTGCGAGCCGACGGCTGACGACTAACGGCGGGGTGGCCGTCACCCCGCAGGCGCCGACCTGCGACGAGGAGCGCGACGAGTCGGCGGGTGTCGCGTTCGGTGCCGAGGAGGCGAGTCCGTGTCCGGCCCTCGGGGCGTCAGCCCTCGCCGAGGTCGACGCGCCAGTCGTTCGACGTCAGCCAGTGGCCCTTGGGGTACTCGAACTCCACCGCACCGAGCAGTTCGAAGCCGGCCTTGCGGCAGACCGCGTTGGACGCGCGGTGGTCCACCCGGGGGAACGCGTGCAGACAGCGCGGGCCGCCCGCGTCTCTCGCCGCCGTCACGAGCGCACGCGCCGCCCGTACCGCCAGCCCCCGCCCCTGGAACTCCGGCAGCACCCCCCACCCGGTCTCCCACACCGTCCCGCCGTGCCACCGCCTCTCCCAGAAACCGATCGAACCCACGGTGTCCCCGCTGTCCGCCAGCGTGACCCGGTACATCCGCCCGGCGTCCAACCGCAGATACCGCCCGTGCCGTGCGACGAGCCGCTCCTCCGTCTCCGGACCGCCCAAGTGCGCCGTCATCTGCGGGCTGTTGGTCCTCCGCAGCAGCCACAGATCGTCCTGCCCCCAGGGAACCAGCGCCACCCGCGCGTCCACGATGTCCATGCCCGCATCGTAGGGCGGGGGTCCGACAACCACCCCGGCACCAGGGGCGACGGCCCGGCCGATCGCGGCGAGGGACCGTCGGGGCCGGCCGGTTCCGTGCCGCCGCGACCGCCGCCTCACCCGCCGGCGGGCGACGCCGACAGCCAGGCCGCCGTGTCCCGGGGGAGCCGTCCGGTCCCGTCCAGCGGGGCGCTGGTCAGCAGGACGGCGGTGTGGTCGGGGAGGTCCACGGGGCGGTCGGTGAGGTTGACCACGCAGACCAGGGTGTCGGCGCGGGCGAAGCACAGCACGCCGGGCGGTGCGGGCAGCCAGCGCAGGGGGCCGTCGCCGAAACCGGGCCCGGACCGGCGCAGCCGCAGCGCCTCGCGGTACAGCGAGAGCATCGAGCCGGGGTCGGCCGCCTGGCGGTCGGCCGCGTAGTCGGCCCAGCCGGCCGGCTGCGGCAGCCACGGCTCGGCGTCCGGGGACGTCCCGAACCCGGCGTGCGGCGCGGCGGCCGTCCAGGGCAGCGGTACCCGGCAGCCGTCCCGGCCGGGATCGGTCCCGCCGGAACGGTAGTGCATCGGGTCCTGGATGCGGTCGAGCGGGATGTCGGCCTCGGGCAGCCCCAGTTCCTCCCCCTGGTACAGGTAGACCGAGCCGGGCAGCGCCAGGGTGAGCAGGGCGGCGGCCCGGGCCCGGCGGGTGCCGGTCGGCAGATCGGTCGGCGTGCCGAAGCGCTTGTCCGCGAAGTCGAAGCCGGTGTCCGCGCGCCCGTAGCGGGTCACGGTGCGGGTGACGTCGTGGTTGCTGAGCACCCAGGTGGCCGGGGCCCCGACCGGGGCGTGCTCGGCGAGGGTGGTGTCGATGGACACGCGCAGCTCGTCGGCGTCCCAACGACGGGTGAGGAAGTCGAAGTTGAAGGCGGTGTGGAGTTCGTCCGGGCGCAGGTAACGGGCGAAGCGCGCCGGATCCGGCAGCCACAGCTCGCCGATGAGCACCGCCCCGTACTCGTCGGCGACGGCCCGCCAGGAGCGGTAGACGTCGTGCAGCTCGTCGCGGTCGATGTACGGGCACGGTCCGGGGGAGCCCGGGTCGTGGTCGGGGAGCGCGGGGTCCTTGGCGAGCAGCGCGGCGGAGTCGATCCGCACCCCGGCCACGCCGCGGGAGAACCAGAAGCGCAGCACGTCCTCGTGTTCCCGGCGGACCGCGGGGTGGGCCCAGTTGAGGTCGGGCTGCTGGGGGGCGAACAGGTGGAGGTACCACTCGCCGTCCTCGACCCGGGTCCAGGTGGAGGCGGACGGCGAGAACTGCGACGGCCAGTTGTTGGGCGGCAGTTCGCCGTGGGCGCCGCGGCCGGGACGGAAGTGGAACAGTTCGCGCTCCGGGCTGCCGGGGCCGGCGGCGAGGGCCGCCCGGAACCACGAATGCTGGTCGGAGACGTGGTTGGGGACGATGTCGATAATGGTGCGGATGCCCAGCGTGCTCGCCTCCGCGATGAGCTTCTCGGCCTCCGCCAGCGTCCCGAAGGCGGGGTCGACGACGCGGTAGTCCGTGACGTCGTAACCGCCGTCGACCAGCGGCGACAGGTACCAGGGGTTGAACCACAGGGCCTCGACGCCCAGGTCTGCGAGATACGCCAGCCGGGCGCGCACGCCCGCCAGGTCTCCGGTGCCGTCGCCGTCGCCGTCGGCGAAGCTGCGGACGTACACCTGGTAGATGGCGGCCGATCGCCACCAGTTCTCGTCGGCGGACAGGGCGCTGCCTTCCATGGGCGGGTTCCTTTCCAGCGCGGGCGCGGGGGTTTCCCGGCGCGGGACTTCACGGCGCCGGGGCCGTACGCGCGCGCAACGGTGACGGATGGTGCGCCGCCGCCCCGGAGCGGGGTGTCGGGCCGGGGCGGCGGCGGTCGGGAAGGGCGGTGGGTCAGCCCTTGGTGCTGCCGGCTCCGATGCCGGCGATGATGTGCCGCTGGAAGACCAGGAACATCACGACCATCGGGACACTGGCGATCACCATCGCCCCGATCAGCACGGTCAGCGGCACGTTCTGCGACAGCTGGACCAGCGCCACGCTGATCGGCTGCTTCGCGGTGTCGGAGAAGACCATCAGCGGCCACAGGAAGTCCTGCCACACCGCGACCAGGGCGAAGATCGACACCACCCCGAGCACCGGCCGGGACATCGGCAGCACGATCGACCACAGGGTACGCAGCTTCCCGGCGCCGTCGATCTCGGCCGCTTCCAGCACGTCGCGCGGGATCTGGTCGAAGAACCGCTTGAGGAGGTAGAGGTTGAAGGCGTTGGCCACCGCGGGCAGCCAGATCGCCAGCGGGTCGTTGAGCAGGTTGACGTGGAGGACCGGCAGGTCGGCAACGGTCAGGTACTTCGGCACCACCAGCGCCTGGGCCGGCACCATCAAGGTGGCGAGGATGCCGCCGAGGACCACCTTGCCGAAGGCCGGCTTCAGCTTGGACAGCGCGTACGCCGCCAAGGTGCAGAAGACCAGCTGCAACAGCCAGGCGCCGGCCGCCTGCACCACGGTGTCCAGCAGGTGCGTGGGCAACTGCATCAGGCTCCACGCGTCGGTGTACCCGGACAGGTGCCAGTGGTGCGGCAGCAGCGTCGGCGGCGTGCGGACCAGCTCCTCCGGCGACTTCATGGCACCGGAGACCATCCAGTAGACGGGGAAGAGGAAGGCGAGGGCGAACAGCAGCACCACGGCGCCGAACACCGTCCAGTACACCGCCTTGCCGCGCGGCCGGGCCAGCGTGAGCGGCGAGACGAGAGTGCGTACGGCACGGTCGGTCATCGGTCCTCCCCGGAACGGGTCAGCCGCAGGTAGAAGGCGGAGAAGACACCGAGCAGGGCGAGCAGCAGCACGCTGAGCGCGCAGGCACCGCCGAAGTCGTTGTAGAGGAAGGCGTACTTGTAGATCAGGTACAGCACGGTGATCGTGGAGTTCTCCGGGCCGCCGCCGGTGATCACGAAGGGCTCGGTGAAGACCTGCATGGTGGCGATGATCTGGAGCAGGAGCAGCATCAGGATGATGAAGCGGGTCTGCGGGACGGTGACGTGCCGCAGGCGCTGCCACACGCTCGCGCCGTCCAGCTCCGCCGCCTCGTACAGCTCGCCGGGGATCCCCTGGAGCGCGGCCAGGTAGATCAGCACCGTGCCGCCCATGTTGGCCCAGGTGGCGACGAGGACCAGGGAGACCAGGGCGGTGCCGGAGCCGTTGGTCCAGTTGGAGGTGGGCAGGTGCACGAAGCGCAGCGCCTCGTTGGCGAGCCCGGACCCGGGGTCGTAGAACCACTTCCACAGCAGCGCGCTGACCACCGGAGGGATCATCACCGGCAGGTACACCACCACCCTGAAGAAGGCTCTGGCGTGCCGGAGTTCGTTGAGGACCACCGCCATGACGAACGGGACGGCGAAGCCGATGACCAGGGCGAGCAGCGAGAAGACGAGTGTGTTGCGCCAGGCCGCGGCGAACTCGGGGTCGGCGAAGACGTGGGTGAAGTTGGCGGTGCCCACCCAGCGCGGCGCCGAGCCCGGGGTGTACTTCTGGAAGGCGATGACCACCGCGCGGATCGCCGGGTACCAGGAGAAGAGCGCGAAGCAGAGCAGGCCGCCGAGGAGGAAGCCGTACGCCCTCAACTGGTCGGTGAGCCTGCGGCGCAGCGGGGCGCGGACGGCGGGACGCGCCGCGGGGGCCGCCGGGGCGGCGAGCGGCGCGGTGGCCGGCGGCGGAGCGGAAGCGGGGGAGGGGCGTCGTGCGGTCTTCATCGCGGACGTCAGCCCCGGGAGAGGATGCCGTCGATCTTGCCGGAGGCGTCCTTGAGGAGGGCGTCGATGTCGGCGTCCTTGTTGGTGAGCACCGCGGAGACCGCGCCGTCGAGGACCGCGTAGATCTGCTGTGCCTTCGGCGGCTCCAGCTTCATCGCGAGCTTCTGGTCGCCCTCGGTGAAGGAACGGTAGTTGGCCACCGGGACGTTGGCGTACTTCTTCTTCAGCTCCTGGTCCTTGGCGTCGGTGGCACCGGTGAAGAGCCGGGGCTCGGGCAGGCCGACCGGGGAGCCGTCCTTCGCCAGGCGCTGGTAGTTGTTGAGGAAGCCGTTGCCCGGGGTGAGGAAGGTCCACTCCAGCCACTTGAGGCCGGCCTTGATCTGGGCAGGGGTGTCGTGCTTGTTGAACATGTAGCCGTCGCCGCCGATCAGGGTCGCCTTGCCGCCGGGCATCGGCGCGAACGCCAGGTCCTTGTAGTCGCCGCCGGCCTCCTTGACGATCCTGGGGACGTTGTCCGGAGCGGCGATGTACATGCCGAGCTTGCCGGAACCCATCATTTGGAGGGCGTCGTTGATGATCAGCAGCTGCCGGGACCCCATGGAGTTGTCGGTCCACCGCATGTCCTTGAGGTTTTGCAGGACCGCTCTGCCTTCGGGGCCGGCGACCGCCGCCTTCTTGCCGTCCGCGCTGACGACGCTGCCGCCCTGGGAGTAGATCTCGGCGGTGAAGTGCCAGCCGCCCTGGTTCTGCGCGCTGTATTCGGCGTACCCGACGGTGCCGTTGCCCAGGGCCGCGATCCTCTTGGCCGCCGCCCGCACGTCCGCCCAGGTGGCCGGGGGCTTGTCGGGGTCGAGGCCGGCCCGCTGGAAGAGCTTGCGGTTGTAGAGCAGACCCATCGAGTAGTTGGTGCGTGGCACCCCGTAGACCTTGCCGTCGACGGTGTAGACGTCACGCAGTTGCTTCTGGATGTCCTGGTAGCCCTTGAGGTCCTTGACGTAGGAGGTGATGTCGGCGGCCTGGTCGATGTCGACGACGTGGCGGGTGTCGGTGAAGTAGGTGTAGAAGACGTCCTCCATCTGCCCGCCGGCCAGCTTGGCGTCGAAGGTCTTCGGGTCCTCGCACGGGAAGGCGTCGTGGGCGACGACGTCGATGTCCGGGTTGACCTTTTCGAAGGTGGCGACGTCCTCGGCGAACCGCTTGTGGTCGATCCGGGCGCTCGGCTGGGGCCAGCAGTTGACCGTGATGCGGGTCTTGCCGCCGGAACCCTCGGCGCTGCCGGAATTGCAGGCGCTGAGCCCGGTGAGCGTGAGGGCGGTGGCGATGACGGCGGTGCACGTGCGGAACCCGGGACTTCTCATTGGTCGACCCCTCGTGGGCAGGTGCGTGGACGCCCACAGCAGCGCGCTGTGTGACGGCGTTCACTCAACCACCAACGACGGGTCGGTGCAATATCTCGTGTTGATCCCGCAAATATTCGACAGTTATCGGCCGCCGGCGTCGCGAGGCGCGGGACCGGTGGAACCGCGGACCACCAACTCCGGCTCGAACAGCAGCTCTTCGGCGGTGACCGACCCGCCGTCGATCTGGACGGTGAGCATCTCCACCGCGGCCCGGCCCATCGCCTCGATGGGCTGCCGGACCGTGGTCAGCGGCGGCTCGGTGCAGTTCATGAACATCGAGTCGTCGAAGCCGACCACCGACACCTCGCCGGGGACGGCGAGGCCGCGCCGCCGGGCCGCGCGCACCGCGCCGAGCGCCAACGGGTCGCTGGCGCAGATGATGCCGGTCACCCCGCGCTCCAGCAGCCGGGCGGTGGCCGCCTGGCCGCCCTCCAGCGAGAACAGCGCCCGCGCCACGTGCTCCCCGGCCAGCTCGCGGCCGGCCGCCGCGGCCACCTGCCGGACCGTGGTGAGCTTGCGCTGGGACGGGATGTGGTCCTCCGGGCCGAGCACCAGCCCGATGCGCTCGTGCCCCAGCGAGACCAGGTGCCGCCACGCCTGCTCCACGGCGACGGAGTCGTCGCAGGAGACCGCGGGGAATCCGAGGTGGTCGATGGCCGCGTTGATCAGCACCACCGGCACCTTCCGCTCGGCGAGCAGCCGGTAGTGGTCGTGGGCCGCGTCGGCCTGGGCGTACAGACCGCCCGCGAAGACCACCCCCGACACCTGCTGCTGCAACAGCAACTCGACGTAGTCGGACTCGGAGATCCCGCCCCTGGTCTGCGTGCACAGCACCGGCGTGAACCCCTGCTGCGCCAGCGCGCCGCCGATGACCTCCGCGAACGCCGGGAAGATGGGGTTCTGCAACTCGGGCAGGACCAGCCCGACGAGGCGGGCGCGCTCCCCGCGCAACTGGGTGGGACGCTCGTAACCGAGGACGTCCAAGGCGGTGAGAACGGACTGGCGGGTCGCCTCGGAGACCCCCGGTTTGCCGTTGAGCACCCGGCTGACCGTGGCCTCGCTGACCCCGACCTTCTTGGCCACTTGAGCAAGTCGTCGCGTCATATACGCAAGGCTATCGCAAAACTTGCAAGCGGCTTACTGGGCAGATGCGATCACGCACCGGTGCGTGCCCGCGGTCCGGGGCGGACCGCGGGCACGCCGCCGTGGGTCAGCTGACGTTGATGGTGAAGGTGGACGTGGTGTTCTCGATGTCGACCGCGTTGTCGCTCTCGTGCAGACCGTTGAAGGTCACCGAGCCGACCGCCGGACCCTGGCCCGGTTCCGGCTGCGGGTTGGCCCACAGTCCGAAGCCGGACTTGGCGTCGTAGGCGTCACCGCTCCTGCGGGCGCCCTTGACGGTGATGTCGGTGAACGCCGTGTCCGTGATCGGGTTGAGCGGGGTGGACCCGTTCCACTTGGTCTGGAACATGATCCCGGAGTAGGTGGGGTCGGTGATGTCGGTGTCGCTGATCCTGATGCCCTGGAAGGCGTACTCCGCGGAGTACAGCCACAGCGCCGGGAAGGTCTGCGAGCCCCAGAAGTGGCCGCCGTCCCGGACCAGGGAGATGTTGTCGAACGTTGTCTTCGGCGAGGACTCGAAGCCCAGGGCGGGGATGCCGCCGAACCGCAGCGAGCCGATGGTGATGCCGGAGTAGGTGAGGGTGTCGGCGATGTAGAGGTTGCTGAAGGTGTTGCCGCCACCGCCGTAGACCGCCAGGCCCGCCGCCCGCCAGGTGGTCCGGACGCTGAGGTTGCGGAAGGTGTTGCCGGTCTCCTGCTCGTTGTTGTTGTCGATGGCCGGGAAGAGCGCGAAGCTGTCGTCCCCGGTGGACCGGGCCTCGTCGTCGGCGATCAGGTTGCCGGTGCTGCCGTTGGTGAGGTTGATGCCGTCCGCGAAGGTGTCGCGGATCCGCAGGCCGGTGAAGGTGGAGTCGTCGACGTTGGACGCCCACACCCCGCAGACGGTGTGCTCGATCCACAGGTTGTCGATGGTGAGCTTGGCCACCCCGCTGAGGTCGAAGACCTTGCCGGGGCCGTCGATGCGGCTGGTGTAGTTGCCGAAGAAGGCGAACCCGGTGAACGTGGAGCCGCCCGCCGTGGCCGGTACGGTGAAGCCGGCGTCGGTGTTCTCCTGGCCCTGCGGGGTGAGGAACCGGGTGAACCAGGGCCCGGCGCCGATCACCTTGATGGGTCGGCCGTAGACGGTGAACTTGTTGGTGGTCTGGTAGTCACCGGCGGGCAGGTAGACGCCGAGCTTGGTGGTGTCCTGCCGTGCGGTGTCCAGCGCCGCCTGCACGTCCTGCTGGGTGAAGCCGGCCGGCACCACGTACGTGGCCGGGTCCGGGTCGGGCACCGGGGTGGCCTGCTCCAGGTCGATGTAGTCGATGTTGTAGTACGCCGCCGAGTTGCCCGCGTCCTTGCGCAGCGTGACGGTGTGGCCGGCCGGGACGGTGGACCCCAGCAACAGGTTGGCCTCGTCGTAGATGTGCCGTGGGCTGCCGGCACCGGGGTTGTTGCCGGGGCTCGCCTCGTCGCCGTAGAGCCAGGCGTACTTGGCGGTGAGCGGGATCGCCTTGAGGAAGGCGCCGTCGACGTACACGTCGAGCGAGGTGTCCGGCCCGTCCGGGATGTTGAAGCGGACGACCAGGGTGTTGGTGGCGGCCCGGGTGGTGAAGGAGACGGAGTCCCCGGTGGACGCCAAGCGCACCGCCTCGCGGCCGGACGCCTCACCGGCGGGGTCGCCGATGGTCCGGTTGGGTCCGAGCACCGTCGCGCCGCCGCCGAGCACCCCGTCCTCGGCCTCGTAGGAGTCGTAGGGCATGTCGGCGCCGCGGCCGACGAAGAGCGGTTGGGTGGAGGTGTTGTTGCCCTGCTTGACCGGCAGTTCGTTGGCGTCCGCGGCGATGACCGTCTTGACGGTGTACTTGCCGTTCGCCGCCGTCCAGCTGCCCAGGGCCACCGGGGAGGTGGTGGCGCCGGCCGCTATGGTGCCGTCGTAGCCGCCGGTGAGCGTCTTGACCACGGTGCCGGTCGTGGCGTCGGTGACGGTGAGGGTGATGCCGTGGCTGCCGCCCGCCGAGGCGACGGTGCCCTGGTTCTTGACGGCCACCGAGAAGGTGACGGCCTGCCCCGCCGAGGGGTTCCCCGGCGACCAGGCCACCGGGGAGGCGACCAGGTCGGAGGAGGCCACCGGCTTGACCACCAGCGGGTCGGGGCTGGTGTAACTGTTGTTGCTCTCGTTCTGCTCGATGACCACGTTGGACTCGTCGACCTTGGCGGTCAGTTGGTAGCTGCCCGCGCCGAGCGCGCCGACATCGGCCGAGACGGTGGTGGAGGCGCCGGCCGCCAGGGCGCCCAGCTTCGCGGTGCCGGCCTTGGTGGTCCCGAGGTAGAAGTTGACGTCGGTGGCGCCCGAGTCACGGGTGCCGATGTTCTTCACCGTCGCCTTCAGCGTGACCGGATCGGTCTCCACCGGCGTGGCGGGGGAGGCGGTCAGCGCGCTGATGGTCAGATCCGGGTTGGGGCCGGGCACGCCGATGACTTCCAGCTCGGCCGCCTGGCCGCCGCCCGCACCGGAGTTGGCGCTGAACACCAGCCGTACGTCGGCGACGCGCGCGGAGACCGGGATGGACACCAGGTTGCCGGTGGCCGGGCTGAAGGCATAGCTCTTGGGCGCGACCAGCTGGGTGAAGTCGGAGGCGCTCTGCTCCCGGCCCTGCACCTCGATGGTCTGGGTGCGCGGGCCCCAGTTCATGCTGGGGTTGAGCTTGACCACGACCGAGCTGGTGTCCACGTTGGAACCGAGCCGTACGGTCAGCGAACTGGTGCCGGTGCCTTCCCAGTAGGTGGTGACATCACCGTCGTCGGCGTTGGCGGCCACGTAGTTCTGCACCGTGGAGGAGGCGCTGATCGGCTTGCCGAGCGCCATGTTGGTGCCGGTCGGGGTGGTGCCGGTACGGGTGACGGTGTTGCTGTTGCCGGACTCGTTGCCGGCCGCGTCCTTCGCCCTGACGAAGTAGGTGACGGTGTCGGAGTCGGGGCGGTTGTCGGTGTAGGTGAGCACGTCGCCGGCGGTGGTGGCGATCTGGCTGCCGTCGGCGAAGACCTCGTAGCCGGTGACGCCGACGTTGTCGGAGGCCGCGGTCCAGGTCAGCTTGATCTGTCCGGGGGCGGGCTGGGTGTACGCCAGGTTGCCCGGTGGGGTCGGCGGCTGGGTGTCGCCGGAGGTCCCGGTGCGGGTGACGCTGTTGCTGGCCGGGGACTGGTTGCCGGCCGCGTCCCTCGCCTTGACGTAGTAGGTGACGGTGTCGGTGTCGGGGCGGTTGTCGGTGTAGGTGAGCACGTCGCCGGCGACCGAGGAGCGCAGGGTGCCGTTGGCGTAGACGTCGTAGCCGGTGACGCCGACGTTGTCGGTCGACGCGTGCCAGGTGAGGGTGATCTGTCCGGGGGCGGGCTGGGTGTACGCCAGGCCGGTGGGCGCGGTCGGCGCGGTGGTGTCGCCGGAGGCCGGCCCGTACACCTCGAACTCGGAGACCTGCCCGGCCGGCCAGCCGGTGTTGGCGGTGAAGTACAGCCGGACGTAGCGGGTGGTGGCCTGGTTGAAGTCGATGGTCACGGTGTTGCCGGTGGCCGGGTCGAAGGTGTATCCGGCGGAGGCGACGAGGTCGGAGAAGGTGTTCCCGTCGGTGCTGCCCTGCACGGACAGGGTCTGGGTGCGGGTCGCCCAGGCGGTGGACGGCGGCAGCTTGAGCACCACGCGGTTGACGGCCACCGCGCTGCCGAGGTCGACGCGCAGCCACTGCGGGAAGGCGTTGTCGGTGCTCTCCCAGTAGGTGTTCGCGTCGCCGTCGACCGCGTTGGCCGAGGGGTAGACGTCGGCGTGGCCGGACTCCGCGGTCGGCTTCCCGGCGGCCAGATCGACCGTGGAGGCGTCGGCCGGGTGGACGGTCATCTCGGACAACTGGGCGGACCTGGCGGCGGAGTTCGCGGTCACCTCGGCCCGGACGAAGCGGGCGAGGGTGGCCGGGAAGGAGATCGTCACGGTGTTGCCGGAGGAGGGTGTGAAGGTGTACGCCTTCGAGCCGGTCACCGTGGCGAAGGAGACGCCGTCGGCACTTGCCTGCAGCGACAGCGTCTCGGTGCGGGCGGACCAGGAGGCGGGCATCTTGAGCTTCACCTGGTCGACGCGGGTGGTGCGGCCCAGGTCGAGCTGGGCCCACTGCGGAAGGGAGCCGGCCTTGCTCTGCCAGTACGTCGTGGCGTCGCCGTCGGCGAGGCGGGCGGCGGTGTGCCCGCCGTCGGAGGTGCTGGCCGAGGCGGACCTGCCGCCCGGGTGCGGCGTGGTGGGTGGTGGTGGCGCCGCCGGCGCGGCGGGGCGCGCGGCGACGGCGGGGCCGGCCGGCCCGCCGAGCAGCAGCAGGCCGGCCGCGATCACCCCCGCCACCAGGCGCGGGATGGAGCGCTGCGATCTCATGGGGTCCCTCTGTCTCGTGGGGGTCTGGAGGATCGGGCGTGCTACTCGAAGACCGGAAACCTGCGGGACTGGGCCGCGGAGTTGCACGCTGGTCCATGGATCCATCGCGGTACTATCAAGAATTTGCGTACCTGTGGGCAGAGTGTTGCAGAACCCCGGAACGGCGTCCATGCCCGGGAGCGAACTGCTGACTGGTACCCGCCGGTAGGCGCCGCCGGTGTGACGGTGTGGTGTCGCGATGCCAACGCCCGGGCGCGGAGAGCCCGTTGAGCCCGGCTGCTCAGCGGTGGCTGCGGGGAAGTTGCGTTGCTTCAGCGGGTTATTGCGCGAAGGCGCTGAGCCGTCCGCGCCCGGAACGGCCGCAGCGTCAGTGCCGCGAAGCCGCGGGTGTGGCCGACGGGGCGGTCGGGGGCGGGAGGGTGGCGGCGAGGAGCGCGAGTCTTTCGGCGCTGTCGGTGCCCGGGTCGGGGTGGTAGACGACGAGTTTGCCGCTCGCCGTGGCGCCGACGCCCAGCCGCTCCCGGTTGAGTCGTACCGGACCGATCTGCGGGTGGTCGACGCGGATCGCGGCGCCCTCGCAGGCGTCCACGTCGTGGCGGGCCCACAGGCGGCTGAACAGGGGGCTGGCGAGGGAGAGTTCGCCGACCAGCTCGATGAACCGGGGGTCGTCCGTGTCGGTGCCGACCGACTCGCGGAACCCGGCGACCATGTTCGCCGTGGCGCTCTCCCAGTCGGGGTGGAGGGTCCGCTCGGCGGGGTCGAGGAAGGCGTCCCGCAGGCGGTTGTTGCCGACGACGAGACGCGGGGACAGCGCGGTTGCCAAGGCGTTGGCGGCGAGGATGTCGAGGTAGCGGCCCTCGACGAAGGCGGGGAACGGCAGGGCGGCGACGAGCTTGGCGACGCCCGCCGGGACGGTCTCCTCGCGGGGCCGGCGCCGCTGCCCCCAGGGCCTGGCGGCGCCGAGCCGCAGCAGGTACGCCGTCGCGTCCTCGTCGAGCCGCAGGACGCGGGCGATGGATTCCAGGACCTGCACCGACGGGTTGCGGTCGCGGCCCTGTTCCAGACGCAGGTAGTAGTCGGCGCTGATGCCGGCGAGCATCGCGACCTCCTCCCGGCGCAGCCCCGGCACCCGGCGCACGCCCGTGACGGGGATACCGGCCTCCTGCGGGGTGACGAGCGCGCGGCGGGCGCGTACGTAATCGCCCAGCTGGTTCGGTTCGTCGGCCATCCCCCCACTGTAGTCAGCGCGCCCGCGCGGCTGCCTGGTCCCCTCACCCCCAGGATCGCCGGGGCGCTGGCTGCGGCGGAGCCCGGACGGCAGCGTGGTCGGCGGGACGAGCGGGGCCGCGCCGTGGCCCTCCGTACCTCCCCCGACACGCACGAGGAGCACAACCATGTCGACCTATCTCCTGGTCCACGGGGCCTGGCACAGCGGACCGTGCTGGGACCGCGTCGTTCCGTTGCTGGAGTCCGCCGGCCACCGGGTGTTCGCCCCGTCACTGACCGGACTCGGCGAGAGGAAACACCTGCGCGGCCCCGAGGTGGGGCTCGACACCCACGTCGACGACGTCGTCGGGCTCATCACCGGCGAAGACCTCGATGAGGTGGTGCTCGTCGGCCACAGCTACGCCGGACTGGTCATCTCCTCCGCGGCCAACGACGTCCCGGACCGCGTCGGACACCTGGTCTACCTCGAGGCCATGGTCCCCGAGCACGGGGAGAGCGCCGTCGACGTGATGCCGGTCACCCAGGGGGTCATCGACCGCGCCGTGAACTGTGAACCGGGCTGGCTGGTGCCGCCGCTGCCCGAACTGCCGCCGCCCGCCGGGCTGTTCGGGGTCACCGACCCCGCGGACGCCGCCTGGCTGCGCTCGATGCTCTCCGACCAGCCGGTGCGCTGCCTCCAGCAACCGGTACGGCTGGACAACCCGGCCGTCGACGCGATCCCGCGCACCCACATCCACTGCACTGTCAGGCCGGAGGGCTTCCCGCGCCGGCCCGTCCCCGCGACGCAGCCCAACGGCACCCCGGCACAGGTGTGGGAACTGGCGACCGGCCACGACGCCATGGTCACCGCGCCGGACGAACTCGCCGCGCTCCTGCTCAAGCTGGGCTGACCGGCCCGTCCGCGGTGCCCCTGGCGGGCGCGGTCCGGCTGCGTAAGCTCCGCCTGGGCCGATCACCGGTCGGCCCTGCCGACGCCGACGGGGGACTGGTATGCGGGCAGGGGTCCATCTGGCGCACCCACGGCCGGGGAGCTTCCACCACGCCGTGTCCGACGCCGTGGTGGGACAGTTGCGCGACGGCGGCTGCGAGGTCTTCGCGCACGACCTGTACGCCGAGGGCTTCCCGCCGCTGCCGGAGGCCGGCGGGACGGCGACGGTGGGCCCGGCCGCGGCAGCCGCCGATCCGCTGGTGGCACGCCGTCGGGCGGAGGTCGCCACGCTCGACGCCCTGGTCTTCGTCCCCCACGGTCGGGCCCCGCCTCGCCTCGGCTGCGGCCGGGGCCCGGCCCTCGTCCCTCGGGCCGGGCCGAGTCCGGCGACCCGCTGCACCGCGTGTGGACCGCGTGCGTCCTGCCGTACCGTCACCGACGTACGGCAGGTCGTCGTCCGTACCGTCATCGACGTCGACGAGGCCACCCACGCCGTGTGGCTGCGCCGGGCCCGGGCCGAGGCGATCGCCTTGCCGGCCTGAGCCGCCGTCCCGGGCCCGGGGGGTGCGGGGTCAGGTCGCGGAGAAGGTGAACCAGTGGAGGTTGACGAAGTCGGAGGCCGAGCCGATGAAGGTCAGGTAGACGTCGTGCACCCCGGTGGCGGCGCCGGTGAGGTTGATGGGGACGGTGCGCCAGGACTGCCAGCCCCCGGTGTCGCCGACGTCGATCTCGGCGACCTTGGTGCCGGTCGGGCCGTCCAGGCGCAGTTCGATGCCGCCGCTGACGCCGGCCGCCGCGCCGGAGGCGACCCGGGCGATGAACTGCCGCGGGGTGGTGCCGCCGAAGTCGATCCGGCGGTAGCCGAGCCAGCAGCCGGCGTGGATCCAGCCCACGTCCAGGCCGCCTCCGGTGTCCTGGCAGTTCTCGGTCTGCGTGCCGTTGCGCGAGCTGAACGAGGAGGCCGGAATCGTGGTGTAGGCGCTGGTGGTGGAGGCGCCACCGGATCCGCCGCCGCCGGAGGTGCCGCCGAGGGTGATCGTCCAGGACGTGGGGGCCGGGTCCTGGAGGTGGCCGTCCACCGGCGGGGTCCCGGTCGGGCCCACGTCGTCGTAGGGGAAGGCGTAGCCGACGCCGGCGTTGGCGTGCACCAGGCGCGCGTAATGGTTGGTGATCGCGTTCTGGTAGTACTGCGCCGGGCCCACCCCGCTGGGCTGCTGTCCGCCGCCGTCCAGCAGCAGCGTGCCGCGGTTGAGCGCGGCCGACAGACGTGCCGCCACCGCCCCGCGCGCGTCGCCGCCGGAGTTGTACAACGGGCCGCTGGCGCAGCTGAAGATGTCGTTCGTGCCCGGTTTGGTGAACGGCACGCCGTGGGTGTCGAGCCCGGCGAAGGTCAGGACGTCACCGGAGACGGTGCCGGTGAAGGCGCCGAAGGCGGGGTTCTGCGTGTCGACGGTCAGTGGTGTGTTCTGGAAGTGCGACCAGACCGCGTCCACGTACGGGGCGAAGTACGTGCCGAAGGACGCCGGGGAGTGCGTCGGCGCCAGCACCCGCAGCAGCGCGCCGGAGGTGTCGCGGACCACCAGTTGGTCCCAGGGCGCCCCGTCGGCCGCGTGCTGTGCCGCCAGCCCCGAGGCGATGGCTTCCGGTGCCCCGGGCGGCAGCGGGCTGACCGACTGGTCGCCGGCCGCGCCGGTGGACCGCATCGAGATGGGGGAGGCGACCAGATCGACGTAGCTGATGTTGGCGTACAGATTGGCCGCGTTGTAGGTGAACTCGCAAAAGCTCCAGTGCGTCGACCAGTTGGGGTCCGCACTGGTGAACCCCGGCTCGACCAGGCCCGGAGCGCCGCCGGGCGGGCCGGGGTTGGCGAAGAACCGGATCTTGTCGCCGATGGAGAACCAGACCCGGCCCCCGGTGAGGTAGCCGGTGAGCACCAGCGACACCCCGGATCCGCCCGAAGGGCCGAGCGGGATCGCGTAGTCGGGCACCGGGGTCAGTACGGACGACGGGTTGGGCAGCGCGTGGAAGACACCGTCGGCGCCGACGAACCCGAGCCGGCCCGCGGTGTCGGTGGCGGTGATGTAGGCGTAGGCGGTGCCGTTGCCGGAGGCGTTGAGCAGTGTCAGGGGGAGCGCCGGCGCGGCCTGGGCGCGCGCGGCACGTTCCGGAAGTAGAAGCGGTGAGCCGAGGAGGGCGGCGGTGGCCGTCCCCGCGGCGGTGAGGAGCCTGCGACGCGAAAGCATGCGAACGTCCTGTCTGAGCAGGGGATTTGTGGGGGTTGGCGGTGGGGATCGCCGCCGTGCCTGCTCCAGTGACGCCCAATATGAGTCTTGTCATGAGCACGAGTCAAGGGGTGAGACTTGGAGCGATCGACCGCTGCGATCCGCGTTCTCCCTTGACTTCCTGAACGAAGCGGCCGGGCGGACGGCCTCCGGCGGCCCGTACGCCGTCTGCGAGAATGGGACGGTCCCCGGGCACGTCGGATACGTGCTCGTCCCGTCACAGGAGAGCGCGTACGTTGGCCCAGAACCCCGGAACCCCTGATGCCGGTGACGCCCGCAGGCGTACGCACCGTGACGCGCGGCGTCCCGCCGACCGCGACCGTGGTCCGCGCCGGCGGCCCTCGGGCGGCGGGCGTCCGTTCCGCGACGGCCGGGACGACCTGCGCGCCGACTGTTCCAGCTGCTTCGGCCTGTGCTGTGTCGCGCTGCCCTTCTCCCGTTCCGCCGACTTCGCGGTCGACAAGGACGCCGGCACCCCGTGCGCCAACCTCCAGGCGGACTTCCGCTGCGGCATCCACGCCGGGCTGCGGGAGAAGGGCTTCCCCGGTTGCACCGTCTTCGACTGCTTCGGCGCCGGGCAGAAGGTCTCGCAGGTCACCTTCGGCGGCACCGACTGGCGGCGGTCACCGGCGGACGCGGGCCCGATGTTCGCCGTCTTCCCGGTGATGCGGCAGCTGCACGAAATACTCTGGTACCTCGCCGAGGCCCTCGCCCTGCCCGCCGCCCGCCCCGTCCACCGCGACCTGCGCCGCGCCCTGGGACGCGTCGAGGCCCTCACCGAAGGCAGCGCGGAATCGCTGCGGGAACTCGACATGGCGGCGCTGCGTGGTGACGTCAACGAGCTGCTGCTGCGCGTGAGCGAACTGGTACGGGCCCAGGTCCAGGGACGCACCCGCAACCACCGTGGCGCCGACCTGGCCGGCGCCCGACTGGCCGGCGCCAACCTGCGCGGCGCCTGCCTGCGCGGCGCCCTCCTCGTCGCCGCCGACCTGAAGAAGGCAGACCTCCGCCTGGCCGACCTCATCGGCGCCGACCTGCGCAACGCCGACCTGCGCGGCGCCGACCTCACCGGCGCCGTCTTCCTCACCCAGGCCCAGGTCAACGCCGCCCGGGGCGACGCCACCACCAGACTCCCCGACGCCCTCAGCCGCCCCGCGCACTGGTAGCCGAGGGGTCAGGCGCGGCCGCCGCCCGCCGTTTCGCGTGACGACCGTGTACGTGCCGCGGCGGCGTCCCCGTCTTCTCCGTCATGCGGCAATCAAAGCAGAGCCGTTGGGGCGGGGACGGGACGGCTACTCGTGCCCGGGGTCGCCGCCGGGCGGCTTCTCGAAGAAGATCACGAGGGAGCCGCGGCGGCGCATCCGGGAGCCCGGGGCGGGGTGCTGGGCGGTGACCACCCAGACCCCCTGCCAGGTGAGGGCCCGGACCGGCGGGCCGTCCGGGTCGTCGGTGGTGACGACCAGGCCCGCCTCCCACGCGACGGCCCGGGCGCGGGTGACGGTCAGCCCGACGATGTCGGGGACCGTCACCTCGTCGGCGTTGGCGGGTCCCGGCCAGGACATGCTCAGCGGGCGCCCAGTGCCAACCGGCGGTGTTCGCGGCGGGGTTGGCGCAGCAGCGTGTCGAGGGCGAGGCTGCCGGGGCCGGTGACCGCGACGGCGAGGAAGATCCAGCAGTAGAGCACGGCGGGCTCGCCGCCGTTCTGGATGGGGAACAGGGCGTGTGCCTGGTGGACGGTGAAGTAGGCGTACGCCATGGAGCCCGAACACAGCAGCGCGGCGACGCGGGTGCCCAGGCCCAGCAGGACGAAGGCGCCGCCGACGAGTTGGATCAGCGCCGCCCACCAGCCCGGCCACTGGCCGGCCGGCAGGGAGTGGCCGCCGTGGGCTCCGCCGAGGACGCCGAAGATCGACGCGGCGCCGTGGCAGCAGAAGAGCAGGGCGGTGACGATCCGCAGCAGACCCAGCACGTGTGGTCCGGCCTGCTCGGCATGGTCGTTGAGCTTGGAGGTCATGGGGGACTCCTGAGCTGACGGCGGCGGGCCGCGCGGGGTGGTGCGTCCCGCCGGAGGGGGGAAGTGCTCCACACGACGTGCCGGCCGGCGCGGTACCGGCCCGGAGGCGTTCCGGACCCGCGCACAGCCGTGCCGCACCCGACGGCTCCGGCGCGGCAGCGCCCATCATCGTGCCCTGCCCCCGGATCGGCCACCCCCGGGGCCTCTGAGGATTCTGTGAACGCGGCCGTGCCGTCCGGTCGGTCGGGAGGGCCGCCGTTGCCGCCGAGGCCGGCGACCTCAACGGCACTTGAGGGTCACGGGAGCGAAGACGAACGCTGCCGTGGCCCGTCAGCCCCGGACACCCATCCCTTCGGCGACCTCGCGCAGCTCGGCCGCGGGGAGCGCGTCGCCTCCCTTGACCGGGCCGGAGTTCTCGACCTTCAGCGTCCAGCCGCCCTCCCGCCAGAGCAGCAGGCGCATGGAGGCGGGTCCGCCGTTCGCGGAGGTGTCCTGCCAGACGGTGGCCGGCCGGCCGTGGACGGTGACGGTGCCGACGGGCGACATGCCGAATTCCCGTGGGTTCACCTGGTCCCGGGTCTGTGAGGTCGTCAGCAGCCGGTCCTCACCGGTGCCGATGATGAAAAGGTGGTCCACCTCGGGCAGGGCTGCCCGCGTGTCGCTGTGGGGATGTGTGCTCACGGTGAGCCGCACCGGCTCGTGGGGGTCCGGCCGGTATCCGCGGGGGAGGTGGCCGACCTGTTCCAGTGCGCGGTCGTCGAGCAGGGCGATCGGGCGGCCGGTGTGCGCGTCCGCCAGGGTGCGGTCGCCGATGGGCGCCGTGAGCCGCAGGGTGGTCGTGCCGCCGTTCGCGATCGCCAGCGCGCAGACCTCGGGCGCGGGTGTCCTGGGTTGCGGTGTCACGCTCAGCAGGATGCGGCGCGCCTAGACCGTCGCGATCGCCACGGCCTGATCGGCGCAGTTGTCGAAGTGGTCCGCGGTCCACCGGAGGATCAGCGTGCGCGCGTCCCGTTCCAGCAGGGCCGGGCTGCCGATCACCGCCGGGTGCCGGGCGGACCCGTACCCGGACGCGTCCGCGCAACCCGCCGTGACCACCCCCACGGCCAGCAACCCGGCGAGCACGGAGACCGCACGTGTCGTGCCGGACCGGCCTTCGCGGACGGCTCCGGTGCCGCGTGGCGTGGCTGCGCTCGTCATGTGGTCGAGCATGACAGCCGGTGCGGCGATCGGTCCGCCGGTTCAGTTAACTCCCGTCGTCGGGAAGGGAGTTCGGGTGCCGCCGTCCCCCCACGCGTTCAGTCGACGGAGCCGATGAAGTCGAGCATCCGCTCGTTGACGGCGTCGGCGTGGTCGATCTGCGGCCCGTGGCCGGTGGCGGGGACGATCTCCACGCGGGCGCCGGGCACCAGGGACGGCACCCGTGCCAGTTGCCGTTTCGGGTGGACGAGGAGGCTCCGCCTGCCCATCAGCAGATGGAGCGGGGTGTGTATGGTGCGCAGCTCGTCGTCGGTCAGCGGCAGCGGGGCCGGCCGGCGGATGCGGAACGCGCGGACGCCGGTCCGGATCATCGCGCGCAACTCGGGGATGACGAGGACGGGTTGGTCCAGCCAGGCGGCCAGATGGCGGCGCAGCGGCTTCGGGGCGGACGTCGCGAAGAGGCTGACGAAGATCCAGACGAAGAACCGGAGCCCCACCTTCTCCAGCCCCCCGGGGCCGAGCAGGGTCACCGAGGCCAACCTGCCGGGACGCCGGTGCGCCTGGTTGAGGGTGAGCCAGCCGCCGTAGGAGGAGCCGATGAGGTGGACCCGGTCGAGCCCGAGGGCGGCAAGGGCCTCGTCCATCCACCGCGCGGCGCGCTCGGGCCGGTGCATGGGGACGCGGTGGACGCTGCGCCCCGGGTCGCCGGGGGTGTCGAGCGCGTAGACCGGGCCCCGGGTGCGCAGGGCGGCCACGTTCGGGTACCACATCGAGGAGTTGGAGCCGGAGCCGTGGACGAGCACCACCGGGATCCGGGTTTCGTCCGCAGGGTGCGTGGGGCCCCACTCGTAGACGTGCGTGGTCCCGAAGACGGTCTCCACGTCGTGCTCCGCGCGCGGGGCCGGGCCCAGGGCGTAGACCGCGTCGCAGGCCCGGAAGTACCGGTCGCGCAGCGCCTAGTTCACGTAGCGGCCGACGTCCCTTGCGGGGACGCGCCGGCGGGTCGGTGTCTCGGACACGGTTGACACCTCCGTGGGAGAACTGCGTTCGTGATACGACCGTACCATGATGGTGATACCGGCGTATCATGAAAACCGGCGGCCGACGGGCCGGGAGGACCGAGGGCGGAGACGCGGGACGATGCCGAAGCGGGTGGACCATGAGGAACGGCGCAACGAGATCGCCGAGGCGCTCGTCCGGGTCGCCGGGCGGCGCGGCCTGCACAACGTCGGGATGCGGGACGTGGCAGCCGAGGCGGGCGTCTCCCTGCGGCTGGTGCAGTACTACTTCCAGACCAAGGAGAAGCTGCTCCTGTACGGGCTGGAGCGGCTGGCCGCAGCGTTCGGCGAACGCACCGCCGCCCGGGTCCGGGCCGCCGGGGACGCCCCCGGCCCCCGTGCCGTGATCGAGGCGCTGCTGATGGAATCGCTCCCCACCGACGCGGAGAGCCGCACCTTCCACCTCGTCTACACCTCGTACGCGGTGCTCTCCGTGACGGACGAGGCGCTTGCCGCGCAGCCCTTCGCCGACGCCCCCGACGCCCCCGACGCCGCCGAGGACGCCCTCGACGCCCTGCTCGCGCAGGCGCGGGAGGCCCGCCTCGTCGCCCCCGACACCGACACCCGGACGGAGGCGATCAGCCTGCTCGCCCTCTCGGCGGGGCTGGGCACCGCCATCCTGGTGGGCCGGCGCACCCCCGAGTCCGCCGCCGCCGTCGTACGGCACCACCTGGACCGGCTCTTCCACGCCGACGGCGCCCCCTGACGCCGGTGGTCCCCGCCCCGCGAAGACCGACCGCGTGCCCGGGACACACGGCCGGATCGGTCAGGATTCAAGAAGCGCGGGTCACCCGGGCACACCTACGCTGACCGGCATGGACATCACCATTCACACCAGTTTCCTCCCGCACGACGACCCGGAGGCGTCCGTCGCCTTCTACCGCGACGTGCTCGGCTTCGAGGTCCGCAACGACGTCGGACAGGGCACGATGCGCTGGATCACCGTAGGCCCGGCCGGTCAGCCCGACACCTCCATCCTGCTGGCGCCGCCGGCCGTCGACCCCGGGATCACCGAGGACGAGCGCCGCACCATCCGGGAGATGATGGCCAAGGGCACATACGGCTGGATCCTGCTGGCCACCCGGAACCTCGACGACACCTTCGAGAAGGTGCAGGCAGCCGACGCCGAGGTCGTCCAGGAACCGACCGAGCAGCCCTACGGCGTCCGTGACTGCGCCTTCCGCGACCCGGCGGGCAACCTCGTCCGCATCCAGGAACTCCGCTGAACCGTCCGGCCGCCGCTCCCGCCCCGACGCCACCGGCGCACCGACCCCCGTTCCTTCAGGACGGGGACGCCAGCGCGGCCAGCGTCGTGGGCGGAACGGCGCCGGCCGCGGCCGAGCCGCGCAACAGTTCGGCCAGGTCGTGGCGGCCGGCCCGGTCCGTGGTCGGGACCGCCGCCGTGACGCGGTCCAGCCGGAAGCCACGGCCGGCCTGCCGCGTGCGGCACCAGGCGATGAGGTACCACCGCCCGTCGACGGTGAGCAGCCCGGCCGGTTCCACCACGCGGTCGCTCCGGCGTCCGGCCGCGTCGAGATAGGACAACCGCAGGACCGTGCCGGCGGTGAGAGCCTGCTCCACCGCGGCGCGGACCGTCGTGTCCACCGGCGACGGCAACGTGACGATCCGCGCGGCGAGTTCCCGCGCCGCCGCCGAGGCGGGGCCGGACATCGAGACCGCGATCTTCTGGGCCGCGGTGCGCGCCGCGCCCGCGTACGGGGTGGAGGCACCGGCCGCGGCGAGCGCGGCGGCCAGCGCCGCCGCCTCGTCGGCGGTGAACCGGATCGGCGGCAGCGTCATCCGCGGGTCGATCGACCAGCCCCCACCACGCCCCGGCGTGATGCGCACCGGCACGCCGCTCTCCATCAGGGCCCGCAGATCACGCTGGACCGTACGCGTACTCACCTCGAAGCGCGCGGCGAGCACCCCGACCGTCAACGGACGCGGCGCCGCCGCGCGCAACTCCTCCACCAGCGCGTAGAGCCGGGCAGTGCGGTTCATACCGGTGAGGCTACCGCCCCGCGCCGGACAGGAACTCCCGCTCCCGCCGCCGTTCCCGCTCCGCGACGGTCAGCGGGAACAACGTGAAGCCGTGCATCGCGCCGGCGACGACACCGAGACGCACCTCGGCGCCGGCCGCCCGCCACCGTTGGGCCAGGAACAACGAGTCGTCCAGCAGCGGATCCTCGGTACCGACGACGATCCGGGCCGGCGGCATACCGGCCAGGTCGGCGAAGAGCGGTGAGACCTCGGGACCGCGCCGCCGCTCCGCGTCCATACCCGGCGTGAACAGCTCGTACGCCCGTCGCAACGAGTCGGTGTTGCTCAGCAGCCGCCGGGAGCCGAACGACCGCTGACTCGGCGTCATCGACAGGTCGTAGGGGCCGAAGACCAGGTTGGCCGCCCGGAACGCGCCGGTGACGCCATGCCGGTCACGCAGGCGCAGCAAGGTCACGACACTCAGGTGGGCACCGGCCGACTCGCCGCCGATCAGCAGCCGTTCGGTCCCGAACTCGGCGGCGGCGTGCTCCACCAGCCACTGTGCGACCGCCTCGCAGTCGTCCGGTCCGGCGGGGAACGGGTGCTCCGGCGCGAGCCGGTACTCCACGCTGACCACGGCCAGCCGGGCCCGCTCGGCCAGCTGCCACAACCTCTCGTCCTGCCCGTCCGCCGAACCGACCATCCAGCCGCCCCCGTGGATGTGCAGATACACCCCGTCGACGTGGTCCGGTACGAAGACCCGTATCCCCACCCCTCCCGCGACGACGCGGTCACGGCCGTGCGGGAGCCTCACCGGTGGTGTGTCGCCACCGAGCCGGTTGCGCCGGGCCGCCGCCAACCCGGCCGAGCGCGGCGCCACTTCACGTAGCGGCCGGCTCGCGGCGGCGGCCTCGAACCGCTCGTTGAACGCCAGCGTCTCGGCGAGACAGTCCTCATCTGTGATCGTCATGCCGGCAACGATCGCAGCCGTCCGCGACAGCGTCGTGTCACCCTTTCCGGGAGACCCGCGTCACACTTCCGCCGTCCCGTCCGGGGCCCAGCCGACGACGCTCCACGGGCGGACGGTCCACCGCGTGACCAGCCCCTCCCGCACGTACGGGTCGTGCCGCGCGAAGTCCTCGACCACGGACGGGTCGTCGGTCCGCCACACCAGCAACGCGCGGTCGACCGGCTCGGCCAGCGCACCCGCCAGCACGAGATCGCCCCGCTCACGCGCGGCACGGGCGAGTCCGAGGTGTTCCTCGCGCAACGGCGCGCGTCGTTCCACGTAGTCGTCCACGAGCGAGTATTCAAGGACGTAGTACGCCATGCCATCCTCCTGCGACTCGACGCTCCGGCCCGGAACGCGACACCACGCGTCCAGGTTTTCCCACGCGGGCCAACGTACCGAACGGCGCGCGGGCCCGTCGCGGTGACGCCGGTTCCCGACGGTGCCTGCACAACGCCCGGACGAGGGCGGCGGCCATCCCGGCGTCCGGTGCCACGTGGTCGAAGACGTGGAACATCCCCGGCACGGGGCGTAACTCGACCGGTACACCGGCGGCCGGCAGACGCATCGCGTACCGGTTGCCTTCGTCGCGCAGCGGGTCGCGATCCGGCGCTTCGCCGACCCCGTCCTGCGCCGCTTCCTTGCACACACCTTCGGCCAGGACACACCCCAGGACACGGGGTGACCGGCGCCCCCGGGAACTCGCTGGCCAACCCGGACTCCATCGGGCACCCTGACGACACCACCTCGTACCCACAGGGGCACCCATGAACATCCTGCTGTCCGGCACGGTCGGCTCCACCGCCTACGGCCTCGCCCACGCCGGATCCGACATCGACCGCCTCGGCATGTTCGCCGCACCCACCGAGGAACTGCACGGCCTGCACCGCCCCGCCGAATCCCACGTCACCACCGGCCCGGACACCACCCTCCACGAAGCCGCCAAGTTCTGCCGCCTCGCCCTCAAAGGCAACCCGACGCTCACCGAACTGCTGTGGCTGGACACCTACGAGATACGCACCCCGCTCGGTGACGAACTCGTCGGCATGCGCCGGGCGTTCGCGTCCACGGCAGCCGTCCGCGACGCCTACCTCGGATACGCCACCCGGCAATTCCGCAAACTCCGCGCCCGCGGCGACGGAACGCACCGCGCGGACACCCGCGAGCGCATGCTCAAGCACGCCCGCCACCTGGTCCGGCTGCTCCGGCAGGGCGAGGAACTGCACGCCACCGGCCACCTGACGATCCGCCTCGCCGACCCCGACGCCGTCCGCGCCATGGCCGAGTGGATCGTCACCGAGCCGGACCGGGCGCTGGTGCTCCTCTCCCGCGCCGAGGACCGGTTCGGCGCGCCCGGCGTCCTCCCGGCCGCGCCGGACGAGGCCGCCGTCGAGGCGTGGCTGCGCCGGGTCCGGGCCGCCTTCTACGCTCCGCGGGCCCGTCGTGCTGCCTGAGGCCGTGATCTTCGACATGGACGGCACCCTGTGCGACGTCCGCCGCATCCGGCACCTGATCGACGGCCCCGGCTCCTTCCACGCCTTCCACACCGCCTCCGTCGACTGCCCGCCGCACGCCTGGGTCGTCGACGCCGCCCGGGCCCACCACGCCGCTGGCCGCGCGGTCCTCGTCGTCACCGCGCGCTCCGCCCGCTACCGGCACCACACCGCTTGGTGGCTCGCCCTGCACGGAGTGCCGTCCGAGGCCATGTGGATGCGCGGCCGACAGGACCACCGTCCCGACTACGCAGTCAAACGCGACATCCTGGCGAGCATCCGCCGCCGCTACCGCCCGGTCATGGCCTACGACGACAACCCCGAGGTGATCCGGCTGTGGCGTGAGGAGGGGATCGGCGTCGAGGTCGTGCCGGGCTGGGACACCACTGCCTGAAACGGCCGTTGACCGTGGGGTCCGGGGGCGCGGTACGTGGTGGTGGCGTGCCGCCGCCGGGCCGGGCCCGGTGCGGTGTGAGCGCTCACAAGGCCGGAGCCGGATGCGGCGGGCGCCGTTCTCGTACCCCGGGTGGAGACGAGGTTCCACCCCGCGCTCCACCCGGGGGCCCAGGGAACGCGGGGCGGGAGGGGTGATGCTCTACGACATGACGATCACCGACTGGATCATCGACATCGCCCTTCTCCTCCTCGTCTTCCGTCAGATGCGCGAGGAGCGCCTGACCGCCCGCACGATCCTGCTGCCGCTGGCCGTCATCGGCTGGGCCGCCTCGTCCTACCTGCGCCACATACCCACCGACGGCAACGACGTCGCGCTCGCCGTGGTCTTCGCCGCCACCGGGATCGCCTTCGGCCTCTTCGGCGGTCTGCTCACCCGGGTCCGCCGCGCCGGCGGCCACGTGCGGGTCAGGGCCACCCTCGGGGCCGCCGCGCTGTGGGTGGTCAGCATGGGCTTCCGGCTGGCGTTCGCCGTATGGTCCTCGCACCCCTCCGGCGCCGCCCACGTCGCCCGCTTCTCCGCCACGCACCACATCACCAGCGGCCAGGCATGGGTGGTGGCCCTGATCCTGATGGCCTTCGGCGAAGTCGTCGTCCGCCTCGGCACGATCGTCGTCCGCGCGCGGCTCCTCGTCGCCCGCTCCCGCCCCGCCGCCCCCGCCGTTCCGGCGCCCCGCCCCGACGTGTACGTCTGACGGGCCCGAGCAACCGGACCGCTACCGTTGCCCGACATGACAGCCACCCGAACGGACATCACGGCGGACCTGATCCGGGATCTGCTGCGCGAGCAGCACCCGGACCTGGCGGACCGCCCCCTGAAGCTCGGCGCCCTCGGCTGGGACAACCAGGTGTGGCGGCTCGGCGACGACCTCGCCGTCCGGTTGCCCTGGGCGACGCGGTCCGCGGACGAACTGCTGCGCAAGGAACACACCTGGGTGCCCCTCCTCGCCCCGCGCCTCCCCCTGCGGATCACCGTTCCGCAGCGCCTCGGTGAACCCTCCGAACGGTTCCCGCGACCCTGGCTCGTCACCACCTGGGTGCCGGGCGAACCCGCCGACCGAGCCCCCGCGACGCACCCCACGCGGGCGGCCGTCACCCTGGCCGCCTTCCTGACCGCCCTCCACCACCCCGCCCCCGACGAGGCACCCGCGAGCCGGGACCGGGGCGGCCCGCTGGCCGACACCGCCGCGTACTTCACCTCGGCGCTCGCCTCGGCCACCGAACTCGGGCTGATCCGCGACCCGGACGCCGTCCGCGCGGTCTGGGAGGACGCCGCCGCCGCGCCCGAGTGGACAGGCCCACGCCTCTGGCTCCACGGCGACCTGCATCCGGCCAACGTCCTGACCACGAACGGCACTTTCTCCGGCGTGATCGACTTCGGCGCCCTCTTCGCCGGCGACCCGGCCTGCGACCTCGCCGCCGCCTGGACCCTGCTGCCGGACGGCGCCCTCGACCGCTTCCACCAGGCGTACCGGCCGAGCCCGGACCCCGCCACCCTCCGCCGCGCCCGCGGCTGGGCGGTGCTGCGCGCCCTCGCCGCCCTCCACATCGGCCACGCCGGCGTCCACGGCCGCCCCGGAGGCAAACCCACCTGGGGCCCGCCCGCCCAGGCCGCACTGCGACGCCTCACCACGAGGTGACGGCCGGGTCGCCCCGGTCAGCCGCCACCGGGGCGACCCACGGCGCGCGCGTGTCGCCGCAGGACGTGCACCACCCGCACCACGGCCAGCACCCCCGCGGTCACCGCTCCCGCGACCACCAGGACGCCCTCCGCCCACCGGGGCAGGTGCCACACCATCGCGGGCCCGACGAAGACGACGAACACCACAACACCGAGGAACGCCGCGCTGGCGAGCGCGTACCCGATCTCAACGGTGACCGCGTCCCGCTCCCGCTGGTCCCTCGGACCGCTTCCCTTCTCCATGAGGGGAGCATCACACCACCGGCCACCCCCCGCCGCCACCACAGCAGGCTTCCGGCCACCGAACGAGCGGTCGGCGCCGACGCCGCCGCCCGGGATTACCCGTTGTGCGGTCACCGACACGGCCATAGGCTCCCGCCATGTCCCTTCGTGTTCGTATGCGTCAAGCCCTCCCGGAAGCGATGCGCGCCCGCGACAAGGCAGCGGTCAGCGCGCTGCGTTCCACACTCGCCGCGCTCGACAACGCCGAGGCGGTCCCCGTGGACGACGACCGGATGCGCGGCGGGGCCCTCGAACACTCACCGCTCGGCGCCGGCACCACCGAGGCGGTGCGACGCGAACTGACCGAAAGCACCGTGGCAGACATCGTGCGGGCCGAAGCCACCGAACGACTCGAAGCCGCCGCCCAGTTGACCACCCCCGCCCACGCCGACCGGGCCGCCCGCCTCCGCGCCGAGGCCTCCGTGCTGGTGGGCTTCCTCGACGGCCGTGCCACGCCGTAGCGAGTGCGGTCCGGCGTGACCGGTTCACCGTGCTCGTCGGTGCGAGCAGTCCCCCCCCGCAGCGGCTGTCGTGAAATGGCATGACGCGCCTCCGGCCCGCCCGGGAGAATCGGGGGCATGAGGGTAATCAAACTGGCGGGGTTCGGGCGCGGGATGGTGCCGCTGGCGGTGGTGGCGGCGCTGGCGACCGGGTGTGGGACGCAGCGGGCGGGAGACGTCGCGGGGGCGTACCGGAGTCCACATCCCGTACCGAGCGGGATATCGACACCGGGCACGCCGACGAACTTCCCGTGCCCCGGCGAAACCCCGACACCGACGCCGACGCGGCCGACGGTCGCACCGGTGACGCCGGCGCCGGGGGACCACTACGCCGAGAACAACGGTTTCAAGGTGCCCTTCGACCTCTACGGCCGGCAACGCTGCGAAGGACTCGCGGCCGTCAGCCGTGTGAGGAACGCACTGGAACCGCTGCGCAAGCGGGGTGACTTCGTCCCCGAGGACACCCGTAAAGCCCTCGTCGGCCTGGGCTACCCCGAAGGCAAGGTGCGGTCGTACCAGGACGGCACCGGGGTCGGTTTCCTCGTCGAGGCCGACCCCTCACCGCTGTGCGTGGAAGGCACGATGCTCCGCGATGCCACCCGTGCGGACGCGTTCGGCGGCTACCCCGACCACGACGGCTGCGAGGTCCCCAGCGGCGGCCATTGACGGCCTACAGGTTCTCGGTCAGCCGCACCACGGCCTGGTCGGCGGGGAGTTCGGTGCGTTCACCGGTGCGCCGGTCCTTGAGTTCCACCACGCCCTCGGCGGCCCGGCGGCCGACGACCATGATGGTGGGGACGCCGATGAGTTCGGCGTCGGTGAACTTGACGCCGGGGGAGACCCCGGCGCGGTCGTCGACGAGGACGCGGGCGCCGGCGGCTTCGAGCTTGGCGGCGATCTCCAGCGCCAGTTCGGTCTGGCCGGCCTTCCCGGCGGCGACCACGTGGACGTCGGCCGGGGCCACCTCGCGGGGCCAGCACAGGCCGCGCTCGTCGGCGGTCTGCTCGGCGAGGGCGGCCACGGCGCGGGAGATGCCGATGCCGTACGAGCCCATGGTGACCCGCACCGGCTTGCCGTCCTTGCCGAGCACGTCCAGGCCGAAGGCGTCGGCGTACTTGCGGCCGAGCTGGAAAATGTGGCCGATCTCGATGGCCCGCCCGATCTCCAGACCGGCACCGCACGACGGGCACGGATCGCCCGGCTCGACCACCACCACGTCCAGGTACCGGTCGACGGTGAAGTCCCGGCCGCACACCACGTCGCGGGCGTGCTTGCCGGGCTTGTTGGCACCGGTGATCCACGCCGTGCCTGGGGCGATCCGGGGGTCGGCGAGGTAGGGGAAGGAACGCCGCTGCGGGCCGATGTAGCCGCGGACGAGGTCGGGGCGTCCGGTGAAGTCCTCCGCGGTGACCAACTCCACGGTGGCCGGTGCCAGATGCTCCGCCAGCTTGCCGAGGTCCACCTCACGGTCACCGGGCACACCCACGGCGGTGATCTCACCGTCCACCTTGACCAGCAGGTTCTTCAAGGTCGCGGAGGCCGGAACGCCGAGATGGGCGGCGAGCGTGTCGATGGTGGGGGTGTCGGAGGTGTCCAACTCCTCCAGCGGCCCGTGCGCGGCGGGGTCGGCGGCCGGCACGGTGGTGGTGACCGCCTCGGTGTTGGCCGCGTACGCGCACGACGTGCACTGCACGAAGGTGTCCTCGCCCGCCGCGGCCGGGGCCAGGAACTCCTCGGAGGCCGAGCCGCCCATGGCACCGGAGACCGCGGAGACGACGCGGTAGTCGAAGCCGAGCCGGGTGAAGATCCTCACGTACGCCTCACGGTGCAGCCGGTACGACTCCGCGAGCCCGGCGTCGTCGGTGTCGAAGGAGTACGCGTCCTTCATCTGGAACTCACGGCCACGCAACACACCCGAACGCGGCCGGGCCTCGTCCCGGTACTTGGTCTGGATCTGGTACAGGATGACCGGCAGATCCTTGTACGAGGTGGCCTGGTCCTTGACCACCTGGGTGAAGATCTCCTCGTGGGTGGGCCCGAGGACGTAGGCGCTGCCCTTGCGGTCGGTGAGCTGGAAGAGCAGGTCACCGTATTCCCCGGCGCGCCCGGTCGCCTCGTACGGCTCACGCGGCAGCAGGGCGGGGAGCAGCACCTCCTGGCCGCCGATGGCGTCCATCTCCTCCCGGACGACCCGTGCGACGTTCTCCAGGACCCGCTTGCCCAGCGGCAACCACGTCCACACCCCGGCCGACGACCGCCGCACGTACCCGGCGCGCACCAGAAGCCGGTGGCTGACGGTCTCGGCGTCGGCCGGAGCGTCCCGCAACGTCTTGAGCAGCATCCGGGACATGAGCTGGACCATGATCTCTCTCCTCGCGGCGACTTGGTGGATGCCGAGGATATCCAGCCGAAGTCGGCGTGAGACGGGCCCGGCCGCCCGGCCGAACTCCGGTGCCGCCGACGGGCTACACGTATTCCATGGTCAGCGCGACGCACGTGCCAGGTGACAGCGCGCGGCAGATGTGCGGGACGTCACCGGGGTAGGCGATGTAGTCACCAGGGCCGAGGTGGACGGGGGCTTCGCTGGGGCCGATCAGTGCCTCGCCGGTGCAGATGACGGCGTGTTCCACGGTGCCCGGCATGTGGGGCTCGGACTCCCGGGGCGGGCCGGGCTCGACGTGGAGCAGGTAGAGGTCGCGCCGGGCGCCGGGAGGGCACGCGGAAAGCAACATGGCCGCGTAGTCGGCGCGTTCGGATGTCACCGCGGTGCCTTCCCCGCGCCGCACCACCGTGGCCCGGGGCGGGGAGAGGTCGACGAGGCGGCTGAACGGAACGCCGAGGGTCACGCTGAGCGCCCACAATGTCTCCAGATTGGGGTTGCCCGCCCCCGCTTCCAGCTGGGAGAGGGTGGACTTGGCGATCCCGGCGCGCTTGGCCAGTTCGGACAGGGACAGGCCGACGCGGTTGCGTTCCTTCCGGACGGCCGCGGCGATCCGGTCCAACGGAGGCGTGGCGGGGGGCGTGTCCGTCGTCTTCCCAGCGTGTTCGGGTTGCCGGTCCATGCTCTTCCTTCAAGGCGCGACGAGCGGTCCGGTCACCTTACCGGCCGGGCGGTGGCCACCACGGAGCGATAGGGTGTGTTCGCTGAATCAGGCCAATCGTTCGGCTTGCCGAACGAAGAGGGCCGCGCGCAGAATGCCGTCCACGCCGGAACACCGTCCGATCCGTGGAGGCGCAGCCGATGACGAACACCGTGCGTGACGGGTCCGCCGGGGGCTTACGGCGGGAGTTGGGACTGCGCGAGGCGCTCGCGCTCGGTGTCGGGGGCACGGTCGGTGGTGGCATCTTCACGCTGGTCGAGGTCGCCGCGGGAGCGGCCGGGCCGGCATCGCTGATCGCCTTCGTGCTGGCCTTCGCCGCCTCGGCGGTGATCGCCCTGCCCTACGCCGAACTCGCCTGCCGCGTCCCGGCCGCGGGCGGCGGCTACGCCGTCACCCGTCAGGTGCTCGGCCCCACGTGGGGCTTCGCGATGGGCTGGATCTACTGGGGTGGCTACCTGCTGGCCTCCGGTTACGTCACGATCGGCTTCGGCCAGTATCTGCACGCGGCCACCGGGGTGCCCACGACCGCGGGCGCCGTCGCGCTGGTGGCCGCCTGCACCCTGGTCAACCTGGTCGGCGCCAAGCTGTCCGGCCGGGCCCAGTCGGTGGTCTTCGCGGTGGCGGTCGTCGGCTTCCTGACGTTCGTCTGCTGGGGGTTGCCGCATGTCCGGTCCGCGGTGCTGGTTCCGTTCGCGCCGCACGGTGGTGTGGGGGTCCTGCTGGCCACCCCGGTGGTCTTCCTGGCCTTCGGCGGCTTCGACATGGTCGCCGCGGCGGGGGAGGAGATACGCCGGCCGGAACGCAACCTGCCGTTGGCGATCCTGCTGACGCTCGTCTGCGTCCTCGTCCTCTACCTCCTCGTTGCCTTCACGGCGTTCGGGACCACCCCGGCCGGGGTCCTGCGGGGGTCGGGGGCGCCGCTCGCGGACGCGGCGGCCCGGTTCGGAGGTGTGCCCGCCCGTCGGCTCATGCTGGGGTGCGCCGCGCTGACGTTGGCCGCCACGGCGAACGCCCTGGTGATGGTGACGTCCCGGGCGCTGTTCGCGATGGCCCGCGACGGACTGCTTCCCGCCGCTCTCGGCAGATTGCGGCCCGACTCACGCGTTCCGCGCCCCGCCGTCCTCGTCGACGGGCTGCTCCTCGGCGGTGTCGCCCTGCTGGGCAGCGTCCAACTGGCCGCCACCGCCGGAGGGTTCCTGTACGTGCTGCACTTCTTCCCGCCGCTGCTGTCCCTGGTGAGGCTGCGCCGTGCCGCGTCGGGCCCGGCACCCGCGTTCCGTACCCCCGCCCCTCGGATCGTCCTGCCGCTCGCGTTCACCTGCGGGGCGGCGATGCTGGTGGCGACCGGGGGGCGTGGCGCCTCGACCGGATTGGTGTGGCTGGCGGTCGGCGCCGTGGTGCACTGGGGGTATCAGGGATGGCGCGGGCGGGCGGGGGCGGCCGGGTGAGCGCGCGGACGGTTCAGACGATCAGCACGCGACGTCCACGGGTGTGACCGGCCCGGCTGTCGATGTGCGCGGCGGCGGCGTCGGCGAGCGGGTACGCCTTCTCGACCGGGATGTGGAGCTTGCCGCGTGAGATGAGGCGGACGGCCTCGGCGAGGGCGTCCGGCATGCTCCCGGCCACGCCGGAGAACCGGACGCCGAACTCCGGCGCGCCGAGGTCGGCGATGGAGACCACCTTCCCCGGATCCCCGGTCAGCTCGACGAGTTGGGGGATCACACCGGAGCCGGCCAGGTCGAGCGCCGCGTCGATACGGCCGAGTCGCCGCACGCGCTCGACCCAGCCGTCGCCGTACGTGGTGGCGACGGCACCGAGGCCGCGCAGATACTCCTGGTTCGCCGCCCCGGCCGTGCCGATCACCGTGATGCCGCGGTCGCGGGCGATCTGGAGCACCGCCGAGCCGACGCCCCCGGACGCACCGCTGACCAGCAGTGTCTGCCCGGGCTCCACACCGACTTCGCGGATGACGCGCAGCGCGGTCTCCACCACGGAGGGGTACCCGGCCGCCTCTTCGAACGTCAGCTCATCGGGCATCCGGGCCCATGCCCACAGCACGGCGAACTCGGCGTAGGTGCTCGCCCCTTCACCGAACACGCGGTCGCCGACCTCGACCCCTGTCACACCCTCCCCGACCTCGTCCACCACCCCGGCGGCGTCCTGCCCGACCCCGAAGGGCAACTCGACCGGATGGGCCCCGAGCACCTGGCCTTCCCGGAGCCTCCAGTCGACGGGGTTCACACCCGCCGCCCGCACGGTGATGCGTATCCGGCCGGGGTCCGCGTGGGGCTCCTCGGCGTCTTCGAGTCGCAGAACGTCAGGACCGCCGAACTCGGCGAAGCTCACTCTCTTCATGCCGCCGACCATAGCACTAACGGTTAGGGTTTCCAAACAAAATCGACTTCAAAACAACATTGCTTTCAAAACGACTCCGGTTCCCTACCTGGTAGCATCAGCGCATGACCGCCCCACCCGGACGTCGGGAGCGCAAGAAGGCCGCGACCCGCCAGAAGATCGCCGACACCGCCCTGCGGCTCTTCCTGGACCGCGGGTACGACGCGGTGGGCATCCGTGACGTGGCCGCCGAGGCCGATGTCGCCGTCACCACGGTCTTCTCCCACTTCGCCTCGAAGGAGGCGCTGGTCTTCGAGCAGGACGAGGACTTCGAGCAACGCCTCACGCGCGCGGTCACCGACCGGGCGCCGCACGATCCGCTCATCCCCGCGCTGCGCCGCGAGATCCACGCCCTGGTGCGTCACTGCACGGCGGAGGGTGCCGCCCCGATCTGGCGCATGATCGACGAATCGTCCGCCCTGCGCGGGTACGAGGAGTCGATGAGGCTGCGCCACGCGGAGTCGCTGGCGGAGGCCATCGCCGCCGACCCCGGCCCGGCGCGGACCGAAACGGCCTGCCGGACCATCGCGCGGTTCGTGATCGACGCCTTCTCGCTGGCCCGTGAGGCGGCCGATCCGCCGGCCGCCGTGGACGAGGTCTTCCGGATGATCGAGGCGGCCTGGGAGTCCACCCGCCGATAGGCGCGCCGGGTTCACCGTTGCCGGGTGGGCGCCGTCTCCCGGGGGCGGATGCGCTGGCCGAGGAAGAGCGCCGCGCGGTCGAGCGCCTCGTCGGCCTCGTCCAGGACGCCGGCGAACGCCTGGAAGACGTGGGGTACGTCGGCGGTGACGTCCAGGACGACGTCGACCCCGGCGTCCCGCGCGCGGGCGGCCAGGCGGGTCGAGTCGTCCAGGAGCACCTCGTTGGTGCCCACCTGGAGGAGTATCGGCGGGAAGCCGGTCAGGTCGGCGAGGGTGGCCGGGCTGAGCAGCGGGTGGCGCGGGTCCCGTCCGGCGAGGTACATCGCCCCGGTGGGTGCCATGCCCTCACGCGTGAAGAACGGATCGATGCCCGCCTTGGTGACCATGCTCCCGCCGGTCCGGGTCAGGTCGAGCCCGGGGGAGAACGCCACGATCGCGGCGGGCATCGGCAGCCCGGCGTCACGGGCGGCGAGGCAGGTGGTGACGGTGAGCCCGCCGCCGGCGGAATCTCCGGCGAACGCGATCGCCGAAGGGTCCTCACCGCCGTCGAGCAGCGCGCGGTAGGCGCTGAGCGCGTCGTCGATCGCGGCCGGGAACGGGTGCTCGGGGGCGAGCCGGTAGTCCAGCGAGAGAGCCCTGAACCCGGTCCTGGTCACCAGGTTCCCCGTCAGCGACATCGCCGTCCACGGTGAACCGGCCACGTACGACCCGCCGTGGAAGTACAGGATCGTCCCGGCCCTCGGCGCGTCGGCCGGCTCGACCAGTACCGCGGGCCGCTCGCCGAGCGTCGTGTCCCGGGTGCGGATCCCGGCCGGAACGATCATCCGCGCCATCAACGCCCGGAATCCGGCGCGGATCTCCTCCACCGACCGGGGACCCTCGGGCTGCGGCTTCCGCACCATCGCGTCGAGCTTCGCGCGCTGCTGCCTGCTCATTGTTCGCCTCCATAGCAAGTGCATGCCAACGAACTATATTCCGTGGCATGTAAGTTAGAATATATGCCATGGCATCCACGTCAAGCGGTGGCCCGGTCGACCTCCCGGGCTTCTTCGCCGATCTCGTCCGCTGTGAGACGCGCCTGTACAACGCGCTCAACGACCGTCTGCGCGAGCGGCACGCGATCGTCACCTCGCAGTTCGAGTTCCTGCGCTTCCTGCGCGACCACCCCGGCTCCCGCGTCGCCGACCTCGCCACCGAGTTCGCCATCGGCATCGGAGCCACCAGCAAGGGCGCCGACCGCCTGGAGAAGCACGGCTGGGTCATACGGCGCCCCAACCCCGCCGACCGCCGCTCATCCCTGCTGCACCTCACCGACGACGGCCTGCGACTCGTCGAGGCGGCACAGGAAACCTTCACCGAGACCCTCGGCGAACTCACCGCGGCCACCCTCAACAGCCCCACGGGACCGCCCGCCGCCCAGGCCCTCGCCGACCTCCGCTCCGCACTCGAACGCGACCAGATCGGCCTGCCCACAGGCTGACCGGACGGAGTGGGCGCGAGCGGGGTCCCTATGCGGCCATGCAGCAGCCTGAATCCATGGCGATGGCCGACGATGAGTTGGTCGCGGCGTTCCCGGCGTGGCTTGCCGAGGATGTTCGTGCGGTGGTGGCCGTGATGCCTGAGAGTGATTCCGCGCCGGCGTCGCCGTTTTCGGTGGTCGTGGGCGACGAGACCGTGGCCATTCCCTACCGGATCCATCCGGACGAGCCGTCCGTCGATGTGGTGCGCGCACTGACGGCGACCCGACGGGCGATCCTGCACTGCCTGTACTCGCGGCACGGCGACGGAGTGGTCCGCCAGCGGCATCTGGAACACATCGTCACGTGCGACGAGCCGTGGGTGGTGCCGTTCGTGGTGCAGCTGGTCGGCGAGTACGTCGTGCAGATCGTGAAAGTCATCAGGCAGGGCCTTGCCGACCTGCCTTCCGGCCGGTCTGCCGGGTATCGGCTCTACGGGGACTTCGTCACGCGGAACCCGGAGTTCTTCACGCTGACCGAGTACAGGGCGGTGACCTACTGGTCCTACCACTACCGGTGGAAGTTCCCGGTGTTCGGCGCGTACCCGGGCTGCCAGGTGCTGGAGTTGCTACGGGCCGCCGCGAGCGACCGGGCGGGCAGGCGGTGGCCCCGGCACACGCCGGCCGGGTTCGGCAGGATGGTTCGCGCCGAGGACGTGTAGGTCCGAGTGCGGGCACGGCCCGGGAAACGTGCCGATGCCGCGGGACCGTACGGCACCGCGGCATCGGCAGGGGGCGAGGAGAGCGATCGGACTGGATTCAGAGAGGAATGGGCCCGCTTCTCGCCCCTGGCGACCGCGAACACATCGGCGGCGTGCGGCAGACGCGGGTACTCGTGCGGGCGCAGGCGTTCACCGAGACGCTTGAACGCCTCACGGTGCGCGCCGACGTCGGCGAGCTTGGCGGGGGAGGCCGCGACGACCCCGTCGAGCGCGGTGAGCAACGCGCGCCGCACCGGCCGGGACAACGACCGGACCCGGGTCGGCTCCGTCAAGGTCACATCCCCGCCCGAGAGCGCACAGGCCGCGCGGAGCACATCGGTCACGGTGTCCACCAGGAGACCGGCGCCGGCGCCGAGGCGGGCGGCGTTGACCACGGCACGGTTCTCCCGCACCGGGAACGCCTCCGGCTGCGGCCCGCCGACGCACTCCGATCCCCGGTGGCGGCGATCAACTCGTCGTGCGCGGCGAGCATACGCGCGTACGCGTGCCGGTAGTTGCCGTACGACGGAAGGGTCAGCAGATCCACCACACCGCTGCCCAACTGGGCGAGCGGGTTTCGCGGGCGGGCGGCGGGTGCGGGGCCGGCCGTTGTTCAGGGGCGTTTCATGAGCCGGCCGGGGTCGGGGCGGAAGCCGAGGGCCTCGTAGAAGGGGACGACGTCGGGGCCGGCCACCAGCATCGTGGAACGCGTCCCGTTCGCGGACGTCCACCGCGTGAGCTCGTCGATCATGCGGCGGCCCAGGCCGCGTCCCTGGTGGTCGGGGTGCACGGCGACATCGACGATCAGCAGGTAGAGGACCTTGTCGCCGACGATCCGGGCCATACCGACCGCCTCGCCCCGGTGGCGGGCCACGACGGAGAACACCGTCGCCTCCAAAGCGACCTGGCAATCGGCGGGGGAGGGGGACCGCCAGCCCACCGATGCCCGCAGCCGCCGGTATTCGTCAACGCTGGGATAAGCCTCTTCGATCCGGTACATGACCGGGGAAGGTTAGGCCCCGTTGCCTGCCTGCTGCCCGGCGCTGACCGGGCCGCTTCCGGGGCGCCGACAACGGGCCACGCGCAGAAGCCGACCGACGGATTCCGGACGACCGCGTACGGCGGGTGATCGTCGTGTCGGTCGGCGCATCCAGACGGCTCGGGCGGGCATCAGGGAAGTAGCCCATCCGGTGCCCGGCCGGCCGACGAGATGTCGCGAGGTGACGCCATGACAGGCCCAGCTGACTACCGTGGTTATCCGGGGTACGACGAACGCCGGGAGTCGGGGCGTCGGCCGACGGTGGCGGCGGGGCGGTTGTGGGCGACCGGGGTCGCCACGGCGGCGGTTGCGGCGTTGGCGGCGGTCGTCGTCACGTTGCTGGTGCGGGGGGTGTTCGGCGTCGCCGTCTTCGCGCCACGGCACGCGGGTGCGTGGGGCGATGCCACCACCGGTTACCTCGCCGCCGTGTCGGCCGGCGCGGCGCTGGTGGCCACCGGGCTGCTCCATCTGCTGCTGGTGACCACCGCCGAGCCGCGCCGCTTCTTCGTCTGCATCACCTCGCTGGTGACGGTCGCGATGATGTTGCTGCCGTTCGCCAACGGGCTCGGTCTCGCCGCCGAGTTCGGGACGGCCGCCGTGTACCTGGCGGTCGGGGCGGCCGTCACCGGACTGTTGTCCGCCGCGGCCGGATCCGTCGTGTGAACGCACCGGCACAACAGCGGTGGTCAGTCGGCGAGTTGGTGGTCCGCCCACACGTAGCTCTCGGGCAGCAGCTCGGTGACGGGGACGGTCCGCAGCTGGTCGTCCGTGCCGACGATGACGCCGATGGCGGGGAAGTAGTCGAGCAGGACCTGGCGGCACCGGCCGCACGGGGGTACGACGCCCCGGTCACGGTCGCCGACGGCGACGATCGTGTCCAGCTCGTAGGCGCCCTGGGCCGCCGCCGTGCCGATGAGGACCAGTTCGGCGCAGGGGCCGCCGGTGAAGTGGTAGGCGTTCACCGCGGTGATGACACGGCCGTCCCGGGCGCGGGCCGCGGCTGCCATGGTGTGGTTGTCGCCCCGGCAACGGGTGCGGGCGACGTGGGCCGCGGCCTGGACGAGTTCGTGGTCGACGTGGTGGGGCTGTGTGGTCATCTTCTCCGCCTCGGTCGGGTGTGAGGCGAGGGTGACCCGGTCGGCGGGGGCGCGCAAGCGGATATGGGCGAGGCCGGTGGCGTCAGCCGGTGGCGAGCTTTTCGACGACCGTGTCGTCCGGGCCGATCGGACGTCCGTCGGCGGAGTGGATCTCCAACGGGCTCAGCGGGCGGCCGTGGTGACGGTCGAGCAGCCGTGAGTGGGGTTCGCCGGGGGCGAAGCAGTGGGTCTCGCCCCATTGCCGGAGGGCGACGATGACGGGGAAGAGGGCGCGGCCCTTTTCGGTGAGGACGTATTCCTGGTAGGGGCTGCCGTCGGAGGCCGGAGCGGTGGTCATCACCCCGGCCTGCTCCAGGACGCGCAGCCGGGTGGTGAGGATGTTCTTGGCGATGCCCAGGCTCCGCTGGAACTGGCCGAAGCGCCGGCTGCCGTCGAAGGCGTCCCGCACGATCAGCAGCGACCACCAGTCGCCGATGGCGTCGATCGACCGGGCGACCGGGCAGGGGTCGGCGTCGAACCGGGTACGGGCAACCATCGGGCTCTCCTCCTCCGTCGGCACGTTCCTCACAGCATGACTGGTTGCAACATACTACCGGCTTCGCCTAGGGTCCAGCAGGTAGCAAGATGCAACCACTACTGGGGAGGGTGCCGTATGCCGAGCGACCACTCGACGGCGGGGGAGCGGACGGACGCGGACGCCGAGGCCGTACCGCCCGGGCCACCCGTACCACCGGGGCCGCCGCCCGCACGACTGGTCCTGCTCTTCGCCGTCGCCTGCGGCAGCGCGGTGGCCAACGTCTACTTCGCCCAGCCGCTGCTGGTGACGCTCGGCGAGCGCTTCTCGCTCGGCTCCGGCCTGCTCGGCTCGATCGTCACCATCACCCAACTCGGATACGCGGCCGGCTTGATCCTGCTCGTCCCGCTCGGCGACCTGATGCGCCGGCGGCGGCTGATCACCGTCCAACTCGCCCTGCTCGCCGTCGCGTTGACCGCCGCCGGGCTGGCGCCCGTGACCGCCGCGCTGCTCTCCGCGCTCGCCGCGGTCGGCGCGCTCGCCGTCGTCACCCAGACGATGGTCGCCGCGGCAGCCTCGCTCACGGCTCCGGCGTTCCGCGGACGGGTGGTCGGAGCGGTCACCAGCGGGGTGATCACCGGCATCCTGCTGGCCCGCACGGTCGCGGGGGTCGTGGCCGACCTGGCCGGATGGCGCTGCGTCTACCTCCTGTCGGCCGTAGTGACCGCGACCCTCGCCGTACTGTTGCGCCGCGCCCTGCCGGCCGGGGAACCGCGGGCGGCCGGGCTGCCGTACCGGCGGCTGCTGAGGTCGACCGTCGCCCTGTTCGCCCGCCACCCGCTGCTGCGGATCCGGGGCGCGCTGGCACTGCTGGTCTTCGCGGCCTTCAGCACCCTGTGGAGCAGCGTCGTCCAGCCGCTCAGCGGCCCGCCGTGGTCGCTGTCGCACACCGCGATCGGCGCGTTCGGCCTCGCCGGAGCGGCCGGAGCCGTGGCCGCCGGGATCGCCGGCCGCTGGAACGACCGAGGGCTCGCGCAGCGGACCACCGGCGCCGGGCTGGTCCTGCTCGCGGTGTCATGGCTCCCGCTGGCGTTCACCGGGCACTCGCTGTGGGCGCTGGCGATCGGCGCGCTCCTGCTGGACTTCGCCGTCCAAGCCGTGCACGTCACCAACCAGTCCCTCATCTACGCGGTGCGCCCGGACGCCGGAAGCAGGATCATCGGCGGCTACATGGTCTTCTACTCGGCGGGCAGCGCCCTCGGTGCCGTCGGATCCTCACTGGCGTACGCCGCGGCCGGGTGGACCGGGGTGTCCGTGCTGGGAACCGCCTTCAGCTGCGCCGCCCTGCTGTTGTGGGCGGTCACCGTGGGCCCGCAGCGGCGTTGGTCACACGGAACGAGATGACGGCGACCGGTCGGCCGTCCCCGTCCCGCCCCGAGGACCGGTGCCCGGCCGCTCCCTACGTGATGTTCTCCGCCGTGCTCGTGACGAGCGCGGCGAAGTCACCGGAGACGGAGCCCTGGGGAACGTCGCCGTCGCCCGGCCACCACTCGTACGCGGTCCACTCACCGTTCCCCCGGGCGCCGTCCGCGTGGAGCAGCCAGTAACAACCGCCGCCGCCGTCGTCGTTGGCGATCACCAGGCAGCGGTCGAGCATCGCGAAGTCACCGATGAAGAAGTCCTCGCCCGGTTCGGACCAGGCGTCGACGAGCCACGCCTCGCGTTCGGCGAACCAGGCGATCTCGTCGGCCTTGAGCAGATCGACCGGGCCGATGGAGTTCCAGCCGTTGCTGGTCAGCAGGAAGCTGCGGTACGCGGGCGGCAGCCGGACCCCGAGCCGTTCCTCGGCGGCCCGGACTTCCTCCTCGGTCGCCGGCTCGCGGCCCAGCCAGCCGGACTCGCGCTGGGTGTCACTCACCGGAAACGGTGCCTGCCCGTCCGCCTCGGCCTGCCGGAGGTAGTCCGAGGCGAGGAACTTGGCGCTGTAGTCCTCGAGGAACCCGCGCCACTCGGCGACCGTCGACGGAGAGGATGGTGACATGCGTGGACTCCTTGGGGAGAACGGCCGGGGGATGGGGGAATCCTCGCACCGGTCCGCGACCCGCCCGGACGCGTGCGGGTGTCTTCATGCCTGTCCGGACACCGCTTGGTGCCTGCGTGTCCACCGACCGGTGCGCGGCGGGTGACCGGCGCCTGAGCAGCCGTGATCGGCTAGCGTCTGACATCGGTCCGACGGATTCCACGACGGGGGTATGACTGGTGAACGACGAGACGTCCCTGGCCGAGCGCTTCGAGGCGGAGCGGCCGGGGCTGCGGGCGGTGGCCTACCGGATGCTGGGGTCGCTGGCGGAGGCCGAGGACGCCGTCCAGGAGGCGTGGTTCAAGCTCGACCGCGCGGACGTGGGCGGGGTGCGGAACCTGGGCGCCTGGCTGACCACGGTCGTCGGCCGGGTCTGCCTGGACATGCTGCGTTCGCGTGCCTCGCGGCGCGAGGACCCCATGCCCGAGCAGGAGGGATGGGTGCGGCTGCCGGACCCGGTGGTCACCGCGTCGGCCCGGGTCGGCCCCGAGGAGGAGGTCCTGGTGGCCGACTCGGTGGGCATCGCCCTCATGGTCGTGCTGGAAACCCTCGGTCCGGCCGAGCGGGTCGCCTTCGTGCTGCACGACATGTTCGACGTGCCCTTCGACGACATCGCCCCGGGCCTCGGCCGCACCGTGGTCTCCACCCGGCAGCTCGCCAGCCGCGCCCGCCGCCGCGTCCAGGGCGCCACCCCGGCCGCCGACACCGACAACGTCCGCAAACGCGGCGTCGTCGACGCCTTCCTGACCGCCTCCCGCGGCGGTGACTTCGAAGCGCTGCTGGCCGTGCTCGACCCCGACGTGGTCGCGCGGTCCGACGGCGGCGCGCTCGTGCCGAGCGTCCTGCGGCGCGGCGCGGCCGATGTGGCGTCCCAGGCCATCATGTTCGCCCGCTTCGCCGCGGAGGCGCGCCCGGTGCTGGTCAACGGCACCCCCGGGGTCGTCGCGTTCGCCGACGGCCGGCCGCTGTCCGTGATGTCGTTCACCATCCGCGACGGGCGCGTCACCGGGCTCGACATCCTCACCGACCCGGAGCGCCTGGCCGGGCTCGGCCTGACCGCCTGACCGCCTGACCGATGCCTGCCGTCCAGCCCAGGATCACCCCCGGGCACCGGCGAGCAGCACGCTGGTCACCTGGTCCGGTACGAAGTCCGACGGGTCGGCCGGATCCGCGTGGGCCCGGGCGCGGCGGAACTGCCCGGGCGTGCGGCCGGTCATGGCACGGAAGGTGTGGTCGAAGTGCGCCTGGTCGTGGTAGCCGGCCTCCGCGGCGGCCCGGGCGCAGGAGCCGCCGGCCTCCAGCAGCCGCAGCGCGCCCTGGAGCCGGACGATCTGCGCCACGGCCTTCGGCGGATGCCCGATCTGCTGGCGGAACCGGCGTTCCAGGGTGCGCCGGCTCCACCCGGTCTCCGCCGCCAGCTCCTCCACCCGGATCCGGCCGCCGGTACGCCGTAACTCCCGCCAGGCGTGGACGACTTCCGGCGACGGCACCGGGCCCTCTGCCAGCCAGGTCGCCAGCACCCGGTCCAGCAGGGCGAACCGGTCGGCCCAGCACGGCAGTTCGGCCAGCCGGTCCGAGAGCTGGCCCACCACGGGCCCCAGCAGGTCGGCGGGGTCCAGCGCGAGGTCCGACCACTCGGCCATGGGCACCCGGAACAGCCGGTAACCGGCGAGCGGGGTGAGCAGCACCGTCACCCCGTGCAGGGATCCGGTGTGCTCGCCGACCGCCGCCCGCACCCGGACGGGGTTGGCCATCGACACCGCCCGCACGTCCTGCCGCGGGTCGACCGCGTCCACCACGCGCACCGGATCACCGAAGCCGATCATCAGCTTCACGATCCCGTCCGGGAGCATCAGCCGCTGCCGGGTACGCCGGACGCCGATGCGGAACCCGCGGTAGCCGAGTACCGGGCCGCGCAGCGGTGCCGCGGGCGGGCACCGGACGAGTTCCGCCTCCGGCTGCCCGGTGCGCTGCGGTCTCCGGGCAGGCGCGTCCATCGGTTCCCCCAACCCCCCGTACCGACGGCGCCGGACGGACGCCGCGGTGATGGTAGGGCGTGGCGAACGGGTCCCGCACCGGGAACGGCCGCCTCCGCAAAAGCGGAAGCGGAAGCGGACCAACCACCTCCGTCGCGGTGACGCGTTCGTACAAGACCGGCGGGCGGGCAGGCCCCAGGATCACCGTCGTCAGCACCGAGTGTTCCTCGTGGAAGGACATCAGATGGCCGGTAAGAAGCTCGCGTCCCGGCTCGGCGTGGTGGCCGCCACCGTCGGCCTCGCGGTCGGCGCCGTGGCGGGCACCGCCGAGGCGAGAAGTGACAACATCTCCACCTGGTACAGCGGCCGTTGCAACACCGTCAACTGGTTCTGCCTGTACTACTCGCCCGACGCCTCCGGGGCCTCGCTGGGCTACCCGCACGCCGACGCGGACATCCACGACCTCGGCAACTACCGGTACGCCAACGACGGTGCCGGCGCCGGTCAGGTGGTGCGCAACAACGCCGCCTCCGCCGAGGACGTCTCCAACTGCAACGTCGGCATCTGGTACTCCACCGACTTCACCGGCGACTCGGAGTGGCTCAGCCCGTGGATGGGCGGCAACCTGACGTTCCTGCGCAACAACGAGGCGTCCATCTCGGTCGACGACAACACCCACTGCCCGGGCACCGGCATGGGCTGACGGTCCCGGTACCGGAGCCGCGTGGACGACCCGCCCGCCGGGTCGCCCGCGCGGCCCGGTCCGTGCGGGGTACTTCCGGCGACGACGGCCGTACGGCCGAGAGGAGAGCGCGATGCGCGAGGCACGCACCGGCGGCCACGACACGTTCCGCCCGCGCGGGGCGAAGGCGCTGCGGACGGCCGGCGTCACCGCCGTGCTGATCGCGGTGCTCGGCGGCTGCGCGGCCCGCACGGCGGTGCCGGGGCCGCCGCCCTCCGGGGTGCCCACCCCGCCGGCGGCCACACCGGTGAGCCGGCTGCACCTGCCGATCGAGGTGTATCTGCTGCCACCGGCGGTGTCGGCGGTCTACGACCGGGTCCGCGGCGGGCTGATCCACGACTGCATGCACGCCTTCGGCCTCGCCTACCCGGCGCCGCCCCGCACCGCCCCCACCCCGGACGAACTGGCCGCCTACACCGTGACCTACCGGCGCTACGGGATCACCGACCCGGCCTCGGTACGGGTGTGGGGGTACCGGGTGCCGCGTCCGGCGCACCCCGCCACGGACCCGGCGGCCGGGGTGCGCCTGGCCGACCTGACCCCGGCGGCCCGGCGGGTGCTGCTGGGTGTGGACCCGGGCACCGGCGCGGTGGTGACCCGGGAGGGCGGCCGGACGGTGCCGTCGCACGGCTGCGTGGGCGACGCCGACCGGCGACTCGGCGGCGGCGACACCACCAGCCCGCAGGGCCCGCAGTCCGGCCCCGGCGGGCTGGTGGCCACCATCAAGCAGGACAGCTTCCAGGCGTCCCGCACGGACCCCCGGGTGACCCGCGTCTTCACCGCCTGGTCGGCGTGCATGCGCGCGGCCGGCTACCACGTCACCGACCCCCTGCGGGCCGCCGCCGGCCTCCCCGCCCCGCGCGACGGCCACCCCGGCCACGCCGAGATCGCCCAGGCCACCGCCGACGTCACCTGCAAGACCCGCACCGACCTGGTCGGCGTGTGGTTCGCGGTGGAGTCCGACTACCAGAACACCGCGATCCACGCCCACGCGGCGGCCCTCGACCGCGTACGCGCCGACCTCGACCGCGAGGCGGCGGCCCTGCGCGAACTGGCCCCCCGCTACACCGGCTGAGCGCATCCCCTCCGGCCAGGGCGGACGCGGACTCAGCGCCAGTCGAAGCGGTACGCGCGGTAGGTGTTGACACCCTCGGGGAAGCGGGCGTGGAAGAGGAGCTTGCCGGTGGGCGAGAACTCGGAGAGGTAGGGGAGGGAACCCCAGCCGACCAGGGTGTGACCGCCGGGCAGGGGTTGGGCGTTGCCCTGTGAGGTGGCGCTGAGGCCGGTGGGCTGGTCGTCGGTGCGCAGCAGGGTCGCCCGGTGGGTGCGCGGATCGAGGCGGAACGTCACGACACGGCTGTAGGGCAGTTCGCTCACGGCTCCCGCGCCGGTGTTGGCCACGCCCGCCGACTCGTTGTCGAAGACGGTGTAGCGGCCGTCACCCAGCGGCTCGGGATCGTGCTGCCAGGCGAAGAACTCGCCCGCGTCGTCGAGCTTCTGCCCAAACGCCGTGCGCAGCGTGAACGAGCTGTGTTTGCCGCCCAGTTGCCACAGCACCCGGCCGCCGCGCCGGTCCGCCTTGTACGTCGTCCAGGTGTTGCGGGCGTCGATCAGCAGGTTGCCGTCGGTGTCCTCCTTGACGGCGTTGATGTGGAACCAGTCCCACGGGGACGTCGCCGACTTCGGCAGCGGCTGCTTGCTCTGCGCGTACGGGACGTGGTCGGCGGCCTTCCACTGGAAGAGCACCTTGCCGGTGGGGATGTCGATCTCCTGCACCACACCGTCGATCACCTGCTGGTCGGCGGGCCCGCCGATGGCCCGCAGATCGGCGGTGCGCTTGGCGTAGGCGAGGATCAACGCGGTGTTGTGACGGGTGATCAGGAACTCGTGGCCGTCGGCCGTGTAGCCGTTGCCGGCGCGCACCTCGGCGACCTTCCGGTAGTGCCGGTCGTAGACGACGTCGACGCCGCTGGCCAACGCCCCCAGGCCGGTCCCCTGCCACCAGGTCAGTACGGGCTCGCCGTGGTAGGTCTGGGCCCGGAAGTCCGCCGCCTGCGTCCCCTGCGGCAGGGTGTGCGACCAGACGACGTGCCTGCCGTCCGGGCTCAGGATCTCCACCCCGGACGCGTACCGCCCGGGAACGCCGTTGGGCGCGACGAACAGGTCACCGCGGTGGGCATCGGCGTGCTGGACCGTGACGCTCAGCGGCGCGAGCGGCAGCGCCCCCGCGGCGGAACCGTGGGCGGCGGCACCGGCAGCGGCCGAAGCGGAAGCGGCCGGCAGCAGACCGGCGGCCATCGAGGCCACAGCGGTGACCAGTACGCGGGCAGACCGAAGTCTCTTGGGCATCGGGGATCCTCCTGGGAAGGGCATGACGCCGTGACCGGCGGGCCCCTCCCACGCTAGGCAGCCACTGTTAACCCACGTCTCGGCGGCGTGACCGGCGCCATAACAATCCGTTTCAGCCCGTCCCGGCCGGCCTCATGGACGGGGGGCGGGCACGCCGGCGGCGCGGAGCCTGGCCTCGGTGAGCGCGGTCAGCCGGGCCGAGACCGGTGCCTGGTCCGCGCGGTGGTGGTTGATCAGCCGGTACTGGGCGGAGGCCCTGGCCCATGCCCGCAGGCTGGCGGGGTCCCCCAGCAGCGCGGGGTTGGCGAGGTAGTGGTCGGCCATCGCGATCGCCAGTTCCTCGATCCTCGGGTCGTCCGGGTCCCAACTCTCCGCCTCCCAGCCGCGTTTGGCCAGGTCCACGAAACCGGGGTCGTCGAGCCCGTTCTCCAGCTGGGTCAGGAAGCCCTCGAACCCCTCCGGCACCAGCGCCCGGGCCAGCACCAGCGCTTCGCGTTGCGCGGCGACGTAGTCGGGGCCGAAGCCGAGGCCGGGCATCCGGTCGAGGACGGCGCACGCCCGGTCGGGCAGCAGGGCCCGGTCGCCCTCGGCGAGCCGGTGCAGCGTGTCGCGGCGCGCGGCCAACTCCGCGATCCGGTCGGTCAGCCGCCGCTCGACGTCGGCGAGGGCGGCGGCGAACCGCTCGGCGCCGGCGTCGAGCAGGGACCCGATCTCGGCCAGCGGCACCCCGGCGGCGGCCAGCGTCCGTACCCGCACCAGACGCAGCAGGTCGGCCGATCCGTAACGCCGGTAACCGGAGCCGTCCCGTTCCGCCTCCTCTACCAGGCCGAGCTTGTGGTAGTGCCGCACTGTCTTCACCGTGACGCCGACGAACGCCGCCGCCTGCCCGATCGTGACTCCGTTGGTCATCCGCTCATCATGCCTCGTGCCCGGGCCCGGCGTGGCCACCGCCGAACACCGCGCCGACCAGACGTTGTTGGGCGCCGTGGAACGCCGCCGCTATGGACACGTCGGCGTCGTCCACGTGGTTCAGCCCGGCGGTCAGGGTCGTGCCGCCGTCGGGTGAGCTGTACATCAGCGCCGCGGAGCCGATGGTGGCGCCGTTGTGGTGGTAGATCACGCCGCCGCGCGCCCCCGTGTCCTGGACGAACACCCCCAGGCCGTAGCCGGCGCGGGGATCGGGCGTGCGCATCTCGGCGAGCAGTGCGGCCGGCAGGAGCTTGCCGCCCATCAGCGCGGCGAAGTAGGTGTGCAGATCCCGGGTGGTCGAGATCATGTCGCCGCCGGCCGAAACCCAGGAGGGGTTGTGACGGGTGACGTCGACCGTCCTCTCCCGCCCGGCGTCCTCGTAGCGGTAGTAGCCGTGGTGGTGCGGCTCGGGGACCTCCGGTGAGGTGCCCGGTGCCACGGTGCCGGTCATCCCCAGCGGCTCCAGGACCAGCCGGCGCAGCTCCTCGGCGAACGGAACGCCGGTGACCTGCTCGACCACCATCCGGGCGAGAACGTAGTTGGTGTTGGCGTAACTCCAGCCGGTGCCCGGCGCGAACCTCGCCGGCCTGGACAACGACAGCCGTACCAGCTCGTCGGGGAGGTAGGTGCGGAACCGGTTGTCCACCCATTCCTTGCCACGCCAGGGGACGCCGGGCGCGAAGGTACCGTCCTCGTGGAGCTCGCCGGTGTGGTTGAAGACACCGCTGGTGTGCTGGAGCAGCATCCGGACCGTGATCCGCCGGTCCAGTCCGAAGCCGGGCAGGTGGTCGGCGGCCGGGGCGTCCAGGCCGATCCTGCCTTCGGCCACCAGCATGAGCACCGTGGTGGCGACGAAGCTCTTGGTGCTGCTGCCGATGCGGAAGTGGCCGTCGGTCAACGGTGCCGTGTCGCCCTCGAGTCGGCGTGCCCCCGCGCCGCCGACCCACTCGCCCCGCTCGTCGTTCACCCGCAACTGCACCCCGAGGAAACCGGAGGCGACGATCTCCTCGATCGCCTGCCGCAACTCCGGGCGGTCCGGACCCTGGACGGAAAAGGGGATGGACATGGTGCTCCTCCACGTCTGCCGTGCCCGGTTCGGTACCGGGCCGCTGCGACGAGCCTCCACCCTGCCCCGAGGTCAACCTCAACGGTGTTCCAGGTCACAGCCACGTGACGGCCAAGGTGGTGCCGGCGTCACCAGGGTCGACCGCGCCTTCCCGGGCCGGCCGTGCCAGGCCACCGTGGTGTTCCCAGGCAGGGTGCGACACAGCCGCCGGAACACCGCAGGAGACAGGTCATGACGGACACCATCGACAAGCTGATCGGCACCTTCTACGAGGCGTTCAGCGGCCGGCCAGAACTGCTCGACGGCATCGTCGCCGACGACTGGGACGACATCCCGGCGGACCCCGGTCAGCCGCCGGGACGTGCCGGGGCCACCCCGCTCATCGAGGGGATCACCAAGGCGTTCGACGGCTTCCACATCGTGGTGCACCAGATCGTCGACGGGCGGGGCGCCGACGGCGACGGCTTCGTCGCCGTCCGCGGGCAGATGCGGGGTGTGCACACCGGCGAGATGTTCGGTGTCGCGCCGACCGGCCGCGAAGTCGGCGTCCGCATCCACGAGTTCCACGAGGTCCGCGCCGGACGCATCGTCCGCACCTGGCACCTGGAGGACTGGCTCGACTGGTTCCGGCAGGTCGACGCCGACCCCGCCCGCTGAACCACCAGACACCAGGAGGAAGCGACACCCATGAAGGCACTGCGTTACACCGCGTACGGCGTCCGACCGGTCCTGCACGACATCCCGGTGCCGGAACCGGGGCCGGGCGAGGTCCTGGTCCGGGTCGCCGGGGCCGCCCTCAACCCGCTGGACGTCAAGATCGGCACCGGTTCGATGCGGGACTTCTTCCCGGTCACCCTGCCCTCGGTGGTGGGCACCGACCTCGCCGGAACCGTCGAGCGGACCGGGCCGCGGGTGACCGGCTGGAGCGCCGGGGACGCGGTGATCGCCCGCACCGATCCCACGGTGGGCGGCGCCGTCGCCGAGTACGCCCTCGTCCCCGCCACCGCCCTCGCCGCGGCCCCGGTCACGGTCCCGCTCGACCGCGCCGCCTGCCTGGCGACCGCGGCGGGCACCGCGTGGCAGGCGGTGGTCGAGACGGCGGAGGTCAAGCCCGGGCAGACGGTGCTCGTCCATGGCGGCGCCGGGGCCGTCGGCGGCTTCGCCGTCCAGTTCGCGCGCAGGGCGGGCGCCCGCGTCGTCACCACCGTCTCACCGGCCGGCGCCGAGATCGCCGCCAGGCTCGGCGCCCACCAGGTGATCGACTACACCACCACCGACTTCCGCCCCGAGGTCTCCGGCGCGGACGTGGTCATCGACCCGGTCGGCGGTGACACCGAGGCCGCCTCCCTCGCCGTCCTGCGCCCGTCCGGCCTGCTCATCGGCGTCAACGTGCCGCCGGACGCCGAGCGCGCCGCCGAACGCGGGGTCCGCGCCGAGTTCCTCTTCCACCGGTCCGACGCCGGCCGCCTCGCCAAGGTCGTCGCCGAAGCCGACGCGGGGCTGGAGATCGTCATCGGCCGGACGGTTCCGCTGGCCGAGGCCGCCGAGGCGTTCGACCACCTCGCCACGGGCCAGGTCAAGGGCAAGGTCGTCGTGCGGCCGTAAGCGGACGGTGGCCGCCGGGCGGAGCGGGCCCCTCCGTCCCGGCGGCACTTCGGATGGCGTCGCGGCCCACCAGGTTCCGGCTCAGGGTGGCGACGGCACCGCCTGCCTCCCGGAGCGGCGATGGCCGAGATATGGAGGTATGGACGTGCGTGAGTTCGGTGAGTTCCTCAGGTCACGGCGTGACCGCGTCCGCCCCGGTGAGGTGGGGTTGCCGGTGGGGGCGCGGCGGCGGGTCCCGGGACTGCGCAGGGACGAGGTGGCCGTGCTGGCCGGCGCGTCGGTCGACTACTACAACCAGCTCGAGCAGGGCCGTGGCGCGCAGCCGTCGGAACAGATGGTGGCGGCGCTGGCCCGCGCGCTCCGGCTCACCGAGGACGAGCGGAACTATCTGTACTTCCTGGCCGGCCGCCCGGTCCCGCCACGGCACAGCCTCTCCGCGCACGTCCACCCGGGCATGCTCGACCTGCTGGAACGGCTGCCCGGCACACCCGCGGCGGTCATCACCGACCTGCACGCCACCCTCGTCCAGAACCGCCTCGCCACCGCGCTCCTCGGCCCGGTCAGCGAGGCCAAGGGCCGCGAGGCCGGCTTCGTCCACCGCTGGTTCACCGATCCCCAGGCCCGCGCCCGCTACCACCCGGACGAGCACGACCACCAGTCCCGGGTCTTCGTCGCCGACCTTCGCGCCGTGGCGGCCCGGCGCGGCGGGGACGAGGAGGTGACCGGTCTCGTCGGTGAACTGCTGTCGGTGAGCGCGGAGTTCGCCGACCTGTGGGCACGCCACGAGGTCGCCGTGCGCCGGGCCGACCGCAAGCGCCTGATCCACCCGGAACTCGGCGTCCTCGAACTGGACTGCCTCAGCCTGCTCAGCGAGGACGGCAGCCAACGCCTGCTGTGGTTCACCGCACCGGTCGGCGGCGACGCGGCCGAGAAGCTCGCGCTGCTCGACGTCCTGGGCAGCCAGGAGGTCACCACCGGCGACCACCGCGTCGGCTGAACCGCGCCACCGTCGGGGACCCGGCACCGGCTCACGCCACCAGCGCCGCCGCGAGGTCGTCCGGCCGGGCCGCGAACGGGCTGTGGCTGCCGGGAAGGGTCCGGACGGTGAACGGGTCGGCGGGGAACGCCCGGTCGGCTTCGGCGACCATCAGATCCTGCGCGGCCGGGGCCAGCGCCCGGTCATCGGCGCAGCGCAGATACGTCCGCCGGAGGCGTCCCCAGCGCCGAGCGGTCAGGGTCACCGGGGTCGTCGGGACCGCCCACGGCAGATCGGGGGTGAGCGCGTGACGCCAGCGGTCGAAGCGGTCCGCGGGCGTGTCGTGGTAGTGCGTCCGCCGCAACTCCTCGACGTAACCGGGGTCCGGGGAGAGCGGATTGATCCGCACCGCGCCCAGCGCCTCGGGATCGCCGAGGGTGAGGCCGCCGCCCAGCGCGGTGGCGTTCTCCGGCGCGCCGAGGTAGTCGAAGAACCGCGGACGTCCGCCGGGCACGAACGCCGACACGTAGACGATCCGGTCGACCAGTTCGGGCGCCCGCTCCGCGGCCAGCGACGCCGGACCGCCGCCCGCGCTGTGCGAGACGAGCACGACGTCGCGGTAACGGCGCGACCGGCGCAGCGTGTCCAGCACGGCCTCGGCGCAGTCGTCCATCGTCACGGCGGCGAGCGGCGACCTCTCGGTCGACAGGCCGGGCTGGCCGGGCCGCAGGTATCCGCTGGGCAGCGGCGCGTCGAAGCCGTGCCCGGGCAGGTCGACGGCAACGCTCGCCGCGCCGAGCGCGGCCAGTGCGCGCTGTGTCGGCGCCCACTGCGCGGAGCTGTGCCAGGCGCCGTGCACGAGGACGAAAACGCTGCCGGACAAAGGGGTTTCGGTCATGCCCCCACCCCACACGGTGACGGAGATGTCATCCAGTGCGAGATCTGAGAAGCTGGTCGGCGATACATCGGGGATATCGCCGGGGAGGCGGCAGGCCATGGAAGCGCGCCACCTGCGGTACGCGGTCGCCCTCGCCGGACACCAGCACTTCGGCCGGGCGGCCCGAGCCCTCGGGATCGCCCAGCCGCCGCTGTCCAAGCAGATCGCCGACCTGGAACGCGAGGTCGGCGCCCGGCTCTTCGACCGCACCCGGCACGGGGTGTTCCCGACGGCCGCGGGGGAGGCGTTCCTCACCCGGGCCCGCCGGGCGCTCGACGAGATCGCGGCGGCCACGGTCGACGCGGGCCGGGCCGCGCGCGGCGAGACGGGCCGTCTGCGGCTGGGCTTCATCGCCTCGGCGCTGCTCGAACCCCTCCCGGCCGTGCTGGGCCGGTTCGGTCGCGAACACCCCGACGTCCGGCTGGAACTCCATGAAATGGCGACCAGCCGCAGCACCGCCGCCCTGGTCGCCGGGGAACTCGACGTGGCCGTCACCCTCGGCCCGCCACGCGGTGCCGGTGCCGAACACCTCGTCTCGGTACCGATCGGACACGACCACCTCGTCGCCGTCGTGAGCACCGCCCACCCCTACGCGGGCCGGCCGTCGGTCGGTGTCGGCCAGTTGCGGCGGCAGCCGCTGATCGTGTCGGCGGGTGAGGACGAACCCGCCGTGGCCGCCGGACTGCTCGCCTTGCTGGGCCGGGACTCCACCGCCCTGGCCGGCGCGACCGTCGCCCGGGACGTGCACACCATCATCGGCCTCGCCGCCTGTGGTGTGGGCGTCGGTCTGGGACCGTCGCGGATGCTGGCGGCTCCGCGGCCGGGAACCTGGTTCTGCGAGGTCACCCCGCGTACGTCCCTGCCCGATCTGGTGCTCTCCTTCGCCGCCCGGGACGACTCCCCGGTGCTGAGCGCGTTCCTCGACACCGTCCGCGTCAACTGCCCCGACGTCGGCGCCGCCCTCGACCACCGGATCCGCCCGCGTCCCACACGGCTCGCGGGCACCTGAGGCCGACGGCACCCAGGTGCCCGCGAGCGCCGTGCCGCGCGGGGTCAGGCCCCCGGCTGGACCGGGCCGACGACGGTACCGAAGTCGACGGTGAGCGGGCCGGAGGCGGAGGACTCACCGGGGATCACCCCGCCCGGAGCCTTGAGGGTGAAGGTCGTCCGCTCGGCGCGGGCACCGCCGGGCGAGTTGGGCACCTGGATGTCGAAGTGCACCGGGTGGCCCGGGCCGAACGTCACCTTCTTGTTCTGCTGACCGTAGTGGCCGGCGGTGACCCCGTCGAGCGCACCGTGGTGGTAGAAGCGCACGCCGGTCGGCGACCCGGCCAGCTGGCACGGCTCGTACCCGCGCGCCGCGGTCAGGGTGACCCGGTAGTGGCGGTGCCCGGCGGAGGGGCGGTCGACCGTGACCTTGGCGGTGTGGTTCGCCGGACGGCAGGCGGAGGGCGCCTGATGGCCGCCCGTGGGCGGCGCCGCCTGCGCCAACCCCGCCCCTGTCGCGCCCGCCAGCACGGTGACGGCGGCGATGACGGCGGTCTTCCGAGTGATGCCCATCACGGACACTCCGTTTCTCCTCGACGGCCCGGGGCTCTCCCGCCGGACCTCGTCACCTCCTTGCGTGCCCATGATCGTCCCGGACAATGTCATAGGACCGTCACGATCGCCCCGGCCGCCCGCCGCGCAACTCCCGCCACCGCTCAGGGCGTTCGCCATGGCGACGAGATGGGCGCGCAGGTCGGCGGGGTCGGCGGAGACGGTGCCCAGAACTCGGCGCGGGCCGCCGCCGGCAAGCGGGTGCGGGTGTCCTGCGAGCGGCTGGTGGCGCTCATGCCGGAATCACATCGCGGTCATCCAACTGGTTGGTTGCCAGGGAGTTGGTCGGCGTCCGGCTCCATGTGAACGAGCACGTCCTGGCCTGAGCACGCGCGGCCGGGGCCGCTGACGCGGGCTCCGGCGCCGTCACCCGGCGTTCCGGCCGGCCGCGTCGAGGAGCAGCTTCGCGGCCACCATCGCGCCGTCGGGGCGGATGGTGCCGGCCACGGCCTTCGCCCGCGCGCGGGTCTCGTCGGTCAGGGCCGTGGCGAGCGCGGCGGACAGGGAACCGACGGTCGGTGTCCTGTCGTAGTGGGCGGCGCCGATGCCCAACTCGGCCGCCCGGGAGGCCCAATACGGCTGGTCCGCGATCCGGGGGACCACCACCTGGGGCGCGCCGGCCCGGGCGGCCGTCGTCGTGGTGCCCGCCCCGCCGTGGTGCACGACGGCGGCCACCCGGCGGAACAGCGCCTGCTGGTTGACCTCCCCGACCACGAAGCAGTCGTCACCGTCGTCGACCGGGGACAGCCCCGCCCAGCCACGGGCCAGGACGACGCGGCGGCCGAGCGCCCGGCACGCTTCGACGGCCACCCGGGCGATGCCCTCCGGGGCGTGCGCGGCCATGCTGCCGAAGCCCACGTACACCGGCGGCGCCCCCGCGTCGAGGAACGCCGCCAGCCCCGCCGGGAGCGGACGGTCGTCGGGCAGGATCCACGCCCCGGTCTGCACGACGTCGAGATCCGTCATGCCCCGCGACGGACACAACGTCGCGTCCGCCGCCAGCCACGGCCGGCCGGTGAGGACGTGGTCGCGCACGTTGTCCACCGGCGGCAGGCCGATCGCCGTCCGATGGCTGTTGAGCGCCTCGCGGTACAAGCCGTTCACCCGCTGGGCGTCCTGCTCCCACAGCACCCGGTTGTCGGTCTCGCCCGGCGCGGACCGCCTGCCCGGCCGCGACCCGGGAGGGACGTTTTGTGACGGCAGCCCCAGGGTGTGGAAGCAGGCGAGCACGTAGGGGATGCCCAGTTTCTCGGCCACGTCCCGTGCGCCGGCCGGCATCAGGCCCGTCGCCAGCAACGCGTCACACCCCCGCGCCGCCGTGCCGAGCGTGGTGAACCGCGCCGCGACCAGCTCCGGGGCGAGCCGGAACGCGTCCTCCGCCGTCGGCGGCCTCGGGCCGGCGACCACCGAACGCACCGTCGGCCCGAGCGGCACCAACGGCACACCGGCACGCGCCAGCAACTCCGCGAACTCCTCGTCCGGCGGCGCGCACACCCGCACCCCCGCGCCCATCTCCCGCAACGCCACCGCCAGCCCGGCCAGCGGCTCCACGTCCCCGCGCGACCCCCACGACGTCAACAACACCCGCACGTCACAACTCCCATTCCCGCAGGTCCTGGCTTCCGGCCGCCGATTCTGCGGTACGACCGGGGCCTTGCCGCAAGCCCCCCGGTGCGCTATATGTTGAGAGTGGCGAGGAGTGGGTTCTCCTCGCCTTTTCCTTTCGGAGCCCGCGTGACCCGACAACGGGCCGCCGCGACACGACAAAGGCGCCCCCGTCTCGGTGACGAGGGCGCCTTTCGTGATGGAGCGCCCGGCAGGGCTTGCACCTGCATTTCCCACCGGTTGGTGGGCGTCTTGACTTGGACCACGAACGCCTGGCTCGCGTGCTGTGCACCCGAACGACATTGATCATACCGGAAGTTGGAGGCAGTCCGCGACCACGCCGTGGGCAGGTACCAGGCTCACCGCGCCGGCTGCCGCGCCTCGGTGTAGATCACCAGGGTCAGTTCGGGTTGGTCGGCCAGGTGGAACGCGGTGTAGGCGAACTCCACGGTCTCACCGCCCGGGCGCCGCAGCCGTTTGCGTCCGCTGTGCCGGACCTGTACGTCGTACCGCGGCCACCAGGCACGCACCTGCGGGCTGCCTGCCTTCAGCTCGTCGATGAGTTGTGTGTACCGGGGGTGGCCGGGGTGGCGGGCGGTGAGGGTGCGCAGCCGGGCGAGGAGGCCGCGTGCCTCGGTTTCCCAGTCGACCACGACGTCCCGGGCGGCGGGGTCGAGGAACGTCCAGCGGGCGAGGTTCGGCGTCCGGTCCGCCGCCGTGGTGAGGTTCGGGAACAGGTCGGCGGCTGCCTTGTTGTGGCTGAGGACGTCGTAGTCGTTGCCGATGACGTAGGCGGGCTGCGGCTGGAGGAGGTGCGGGACGGCCGCGACTTCCGGGGTGAGCGGTTCGGGTTCCCCGGCGGTGGCGGTGGAGGTGTGCCCGGCGAGGCGGAAGAGGTGGTCGCGCTCGGGACGGTCGAGCCGCAGTGCCGTGGCGAGGGCGTCGAGCACCTGGTCCGAGGCGCGGATGTCCCGGCCCTGCTCCAGGTACGTGTACCAGGTCGCGCTGATCCCGGCGAGCAGCGCCAGCTCCTCCCGGCGCAGCCCCGGCGTCCGGCGCCGGCCGGTGCTCGGCAACCCCACCTGGTCCGGGGTGAGCCGTTCCCGGCGGCTGCGGAGGAAAGCGGCCAGCTCACGGCGTTGATCCTGCGGTTGCCGCATCTCGGATGACACCTTCGGTTCCAGAATGAACGGGCTCTGTATACCAGGCTGAATCTATCCCAGACTGAACCCCGGGTGAGGCAGTACGGCTCCCGCCCCCGCCGCCGGCACGGGCTCGGCCCACCCGGCGCCCGACCCCAGGAGAAACAGACCCATGACAGACACCCGCACCACGGCACACCACCCCCTGGACAAGGTCGTCGCCATCACCGGTGCCGGCAGCGGCATCGGCCGGGCCACCGCCCTCGCCCTGGCCGAACGCGGAGCCACGGTCGTCCTCGGCGCCCGCAACGCCGACCGCGTCGAGCAAGTCGCCGCCGGCATCCGGGAAAACGGCGGCCGTGCCGTCGCCGTGCCCACCGACGTACGCCGCCGCGCGGACCTCGTCCGCCTCACCGACACCGCAGTGAGCGCATTCGGCCGCCTCGACGTGCTGGTCAACAACGCCGGGATCGGGCCCATCTCCCCACTGGAGGACCTGCGCGTCGACGAATGGGACGACATGATCGACGTCAACCTGCGCGGCGTCCTGCACGGCATCGCCGCCGCCCTCCCCGTCTTCCGCCGCCGCCGGGCAGGACACCTCGTCACCGTGGCCTCGACCGCCGCCTACCGCACCGCCCCCGGCCAGGCCGTCTACGCCGCCACCAAGACAGCCGTCCGCACCGTCTGCGAAGGACTGCGTCAGGAAGTCGGCGACCTGCGCGTCACCATCGTCTCCCCGGGCTTCGTCCACACCGACTTCGTCAACGCGGTCGCCGACCCCGACGCCCGCGCCGCCATGACGGCCCGCCGCGACGCCATCGCCATGGACCCCATCGCGATCGCGGACGCCATCGCCTACGCGATCGCCCAGCCGGACCAGATCGACGTCAACGAGATCGTGGTACGGCCCACCGCCCAACGGTGACGGCCGCCGCAACGACGACCAGGGCCCGCCCACGGCCCTTTCGGGCGACGAGGGGGCCACGGCGTCGTGGGCCCCCGGACCTCAGCGGAGACCGAACGGGCCCAGGTCGGTGCTCCGGCCCACAGCCGTGCCCCGGTACCGCTCGACCGTCTCGCTGTCCCGCACGTTCGGGCCCCGCCGGTGCGCCTCCGGATCGGTGTAACGCGCCAGCCGGCGCCGCCCGGAGAGCCCGTCACGCAGGAATGCCACGGCCCTGCTGAGGATGTTCGTCATGTCCCGCCCCCTACGTCATCACTTCGTACGGTAAGTGTGCACCACGGCAAGGACATTCACCCGCCGCTTGAGCGGAATCCGAGGTTCCCCGCCGTGTCACCGTGGACGCGGTGAGCAGCGGCAGGTCAGCGGTCCTTGCCGATGGTCCTGCGGATGGCGTCGCGGGTGCGGTCGGCGACGGCGGCGAACGGTCCGGCCAGCACGTTGGCGGTGGCGGATTCGACGCCCGGGTGGGGGTGGGTGGGTGCGGTGGCCTCGGCTGCCTTCAGGCTCTTGGCCATGGTCGCGAGCCGTCCGGCGTCGGCGGTGCGCCGGACGAGGGTGAACTCGTACCGTTCCTCGGCCCGGGCGTGTTCGGTCACCGCCTTGCGCAGGGCGAGGAGCCGGCCGGGGAACGCGGGGTCGTCGGTGCCGATGTCCTCCAGGCGGCGCAGCGCCTCCTTGGCCTGCCTCTCCTCCCGCAGCCGGTCCTCGACGATGTCGGCCCCGCCGTCCACGGCCCGGCGCAGGTAGGGGTGGACGATCTCCTCCTCGGCCGTCTCGTGGACGGCGAGCAGGCGTACCAGGCGCCGGAAGGCGTCGCGGCGTTGGTCGCCCTCGGAGCGCTCGACCTCGTCGAAGAGGGTACGGATCTCACCGTGCTGGGCGATCAGCAGCGCGACCACGTCCTGGTCGGGGTCGGGTGCCGCGGGGATGCCTTGGTGTGCCATGGGGTCCTCCAGCCGTACCGGGGTGGTCAGCGCTCACGCAGCGAGGGAACGGGGTGTTCGCCTTCGGTCTCGACGCGGTACTCACGGCCGAGCCGGTCCTGGTGCATCGACATCACACGGTCGCTCGGCGGCCGTTCATCCCCGTTGAGCGCGCGCTGCATCGCCTCGAAGCGCTCGTGGGCCTCGCGGACGTAACCGGCGCCCAGGGTGGTCAGGTCGAGCTGGTCGGCGATGAGTTCCCGCAGGTACGCCTTGTTGGGCTCGAAGGTGACCGGGGCGGGCAGCTCCGGAGCCAGGACCTCGGCCGGCTGGCGTCCGTCGTGGCGGCGCATCAGGTCGCAGGCGATGCGCAGGTGCTCCAGCTCCATGTTCAGGTGCAGCTCCCAGATCGCCTTGATCCTGGGGTCGGACTCGGTCTCCATGAACGAGTGGTACAGGTAGCATTCGTTGTACTCGTGGTTGACCCACTGCTCCCACCACGTCTCACCCGGGTCCACCAGGGACTCGTAGTGGGTGACGTGCTCCTCCTCGATCAGCCCGATCTCCTGGTAGAGCTGGCGGGCGATCGGCTCCATGTAGGTGGGGCCGGTGTTCATGTAGAAGTTCATCGTCTGCTGCTCGGCCGACATCACGGTCAGCGCGTGCAGTTTCGACAGCGGGCTCGCCTTGGTGCGGTCGTACGGGTCGCGCACGTTGTCCAGCGGGTCACGGTGGTGCAACGCCGTCGGGCGGCCGGGCATCACCTCGGTGAGCCGGTCGACGACCTCCTCCGCCTTGCGGTGCTCGATCATCTCGTACAGGTTGGCGTACCGGTACAGGTGGTCGAAGTCCTCCAGCACACCGAACTGGTACGCCTGCCGCAGATACGGATCCGGCTCCATCCGGGCCACCCACGCGGTCAGGTCCACCGCCACCTGCTCGTAGGCGATGGTGGTCTCCAGCACCGAGGAGACACCCGGCAGCAGCCAGTTCACCACCTTCTGCTGCTGCGCCTCCATGTAGCGCAGCTGGGCCAGCCGCCGTTTGACCTCCGGGTCCGGACAGTGGCGGGCGAACTGGTGGCTGAAGAGGATCGCCTCCACCTCGATGCCGTTCATGGTGATGATCCGGCACCGGGTGTACGGGTCGCAGTGGTCCGGGTCGATGGGCTCCACGTTCAGCTCACGCCAGTTGCGCACCTGATGGTCGAGCGGGATGCCCCGCTGCTCCAGGGGGTTGAACGCCATTGTGCCCTCCGCACGAGATGGTTGGACGGGTCCGCGAGGCCGGGTAGCCCATGAGCGGGCAGCGCAAACGGTCCGCTTCCGGCCATGGCGTGCCGTCGCCTGGCGCCAGCCTGGCATCCCGGCCCGGCCGGACCGGGCCGACGGTCCCGCCCCGCGCCGCCGATCACCTGGACGGCGCACCACACCACGACGCGTGCGGGAATTCCCTGATCAGCTCGGGTGTTGGCCATCGGCGTCAGCACCAGTCGGGTGGAAGGCCCTTCGTGCGCGCCATACAGATCGACCGCTTCGGCACCCCCGACGTCCTCCGCGTCGCCGACGTCCCCGAGCCCGGGCCGGACACCGGGGACGTCCTGATCCGGGCCGTCGCCACCAGTATCAACCCCGTCGACGACAAGACACGTGAAGGGCTCTTCGGCGACGGCATACCGCCGGCGCCGATCACGCTCGGCTGGGACCTGGCCGGCATCGTGGTCGACGGCGGCGGCAGCGGCCTGCGCCCCGGGGAACGCGTGGTCGCCATGTCGCACCAACTCGGTTCCGGCCGGGGCACCTGGGCCGATCTCGTCGCGCTGCCGGCCCATGCCGTCGCCCTCGCCCCGCGCGACGTCAGCCTGGCCGAGGCCGTCACCTTGCCGCTGCCCGGGCTGACGGCCTGGCAGACCTGGACCGGCTCGCGGTCCAGCCCGGCGAGCGGCCGCTGGTCGCCGGGGCGGCCGGCGCGGTCGGCGGGCTGGCGTTGCAGATCGCCCGGGCGCGTGGTGTGCGGGTCGACGCCCTGGTCTCCCGGGAGGCGCAGTCCGCCTTCGCCCGCGAGCACGGTGCCGGCGTGGTCACCACCGACCCCCACGCCCTGCGGGGCCGCGACTACGACGCGGTCTTCGACACCTTCGGCGCGTTCGTCACCGACGCGGTGGCGGACGGCGGCCGGTACGCGTCCGTCGCCACCCAGGCCGGCCCGGTGCCCGACCTGTCGTCGCGCGGCGTGCGCACCACCGTCAACCAGGTACGCGAGGACGGCCCCGCACTGCGCCGGCTCACCGAACTGGTCGACCGCGGCTCGTTGACACCGCGTGTGCACGCCACCTTCGGCCTCCAGGAGATCCACGCCGCGCACGCGCGCTTCGCCCGGGGCGGCCCGTCGGGAAAGATCGCCGTACTCTTCTGAGGCGTCCGCCGAGCGCCGGGCGTTGTCCGACCCGGCGGCTATGGTGCTGCCGTGTCTGTGACCCGAGACCGTGATGACGTCATCGAGCAGCTCGAACCGTACCGGCGGGAGCTGACCGGCTACTGCTACCGCATGCTCGGTTCGGCGTTCGAGGCCGAGGACGCGGTGCAGGAGACGCTGGTCCGCGCGTGGTCCAAGTTCGCCGGTTTCGAGGGGCGTTCGGCGCTGCGCACCTGGTTGTACCGGATCGCGACCAACGTGTGCCTGGACATGGCGCCGGCCGCGCAGCGCCGTGCCCGGCCCATGGACCTCTTCTCGCCCGGCTCCGCCACCGCGCCCGACCTGGCGCGGCTGGAGGAACGGATCTGGGTGGGGCCGGTCCCGGACGAGCGGGTGCTGCGCGGTGACCCCGCCGAGGTCGCGGTGGAGCGGGAGACGATCCGGCTGGCGTTCGTCTCCGCGTTGCAGAGGCTCCCGGCACGGCAGCGCGCCGTGCTCGTCCTGCGTGAGGTGCTGGCCTGGTCGGCGGCGGAGACCGCCGAGCTGCTGGAGACCACCGTCGCCTCGGTCAACAGCGCCCTGCAACGCGCTCGGGCCACGCTCGCCGAAGGCAAGGTGCCGGCGAGCGACCCGGCCGAACCGCTCGACGAAGGGCAACGGGCGCTGCTCGCCCGGTACGTCAGCGCCTTCGAGGCGTTCGACATCGACGCCCTTACCGCGCTGCTGCACGAGGACGCCGTCCTCAACATGCCGCCCTACCGGCTGTGGCTGCGCGGCATCGATCAGTTGCGGGCGTGGTGGCTTGGTACGGGTTCCGGCTGCCGGGGTTCGCGGCTGGTGCCCGTCCGGGCGAACGGGACGCCCGCGTTCGCCCAGTACCGGCCCGCCGAGGACGGCGACGGCTGGACGCCGTGGGGGATAACGGTGCTGGAGATCACCGACGGCAGGATCGACGTCATGACCAACCACATGGACACCGAGCGGCTGTTCCCGCTATGGAACCTGCCGACGCGGCTGACCGCCGACGCCGCCGGGGTCTGACGCGTCGTCCCCGTAGCCGAAGCCCTCCTCCAGACCGGTGAGCGCCAGCAGCAGCCGCAGCCGCGGCGAGGCCCCGCGCAGTACGAGATCGCACCCCATGCGCCGGGCCGTCGTCCGCAGCCGTGCCAGATGGTCGAGGTCGGCCGGGGTGGGCCGGTCGGCGGCGGAGACATCACAGACCACGACCACCGCCTCCGGCCGGTCCGCCAGCGACGCGGCCAACTGGTCGCACAGGAAAGGCCCGGCCCCACAACGGAGCTGCCCCACCGTGAACACCACAGTCGTCATACCCGTTCGGACCGCCCGGGCGCCCTCGACTCATCGGTGCGACACCGAACGTCCCGGGGGCCGCGAAAAAACTCCGGGAAACACCGCCGAACAGCGATGAGTTGTGCCGGGGCGCCCCGTCCCACCAGATGAAGCGACCGATACCCGACCCTGCTGGGAGGAACACATGAGGAAGATCACCGCCGGGATGTTCATCGCCGCCGACGGCGTCGTGGAGAGCCCCGACAAGTGGCACTTCCCGTACTTCAACGACGAGATGGGCGCCGCCGTGACCGCGCAGCTCGGCACGGCCGACACCATCCTGCTCGGCCGTGTCACCTACGACACCTTCGTCGGCGCGTGGCCGGCCCGGGAGGCCGCGGACGCGGACGACGCCATGGCCAAGTCCCTCGGCGACGCCCGCAAGATCGTGGTCTCCCGCTCCCCGCTGGAGTTCACCTGGCGCAACTCCGAGCAGCTCCAGGGCGACCTGATCGAGTCCGTCACCAAGCTGAAGGCGGAGCCGGGCGGCCCCATCGCCTTGTCCGGCTCGGTCTCCGTCGTCCGCCAGCTGCTGGCCGCCGGACTCATCGACGAACTCCACCTGTTCGTCCACCCGATCGCGGTCGGCCGTGGCCTGCGCCTCTTCGACGACACCGCCGACCCCGTCCCCCTCAAGCTGCTCTCCTCCGCCGCCTTCACCACCGGCGTCCTGCACGTCGTCTACGGCCCCGCCGACCAGGCGTAGCCGTACGCCCGGACCCGGCCGGGTCAGGTCCGCCGCGTGGTGGGCGGTGCCGTCATGGAGGCGAGGAGGCGGAGTTTCTCGTCGGTGTCGCTGCCCTGGTCGGCGTAGTAGACGACGAGGAGGAGGTCGGCCACCGGGAGTTTGTCGCGGTGGAGGTGGAGCTCGCCGACGACGGGGTGGTTGACGGTGATGGTGCCGCCTTCGAGGTTGCGGATGTCGTGGCGGGCCCACAGGGTGCGGAAGCGCTCGCTCGACAGGGCGAGTTCGCCGATGAGTTCCACGAAGCGGGGGTTGTCGACGTCGTCGCCGATGGATTTCCGGAAGGCGGCGACGAACCCTTCCGCGGCGCGTGTCCAGTCCTGCTGGAACGCCTGCTCCTCGGGGTCGAGGAGCAGCGATCGCAGGCGGTTGTGCCCGGGGGGCAGGCGTGGGGAGAGGGCGACCGCGAGCTGGTTGGAGGCCAGCACGTCGAACGCGCGGCCTTCGACGAACGCGGGAACCTGGACGCTTGCCAGCAGGTGGTGCAACCGCGCGGGTACGCGTTCGGGCTTCCGGCGCCGCCGCGGCTTGGGGCGCGGGGCGGTCAGGCCGAGCAGGTATTCCTGCTCCGGCTCGTCCAGGTGGAGGACCCGGGCGAGCGAGGCGAGGACCTGGGGTGAGGGGTTCTTGTCCCGGCCGCGTTCCAGCCGCAGGTAGTAGTCGGCGCTGATGCCCGCGAGCATGGCGACCTCTTCCCGGCGCAGCCCCGGAACGCGGCGGTTCCCGCCCGCCGCGAGCCCGGCCTGCTCAGGGGTGACCAGTGCCCGCCGGGCGCGGAGGTAGCCGCCGAGCTGGTTGGCGCGGTCGTCGTCGCTCATGTCCGGCATCGTAGTTCAGGGCCCCTCGGCGAAGGGGGGTCCTGGCAGGACCTGGGAAGACAGGGGCACTGCCGGCGGCCGGGGAACGCGGCGAGACTGAAGACATCGCCGTACCGGACCGGGGCCGAGGACGGCGACACCGAAGACCACGCCGGTCGCCGACGGGACCGGCGTCCCGCCCACGGACCGCTCGGCACGGCCGCCGTACGACCACGTACCGCGCCCGGGCCGATCCACACCGTGAAACCCCGGCACGACACCGAAGACCCGCGCCGACCGCACCGTCGGCTCGCCGCTGTCGACGCCCTGAGCAGGAGCAATCAATGGACATCAGCAACCGCACCGTCTTCATCGCGGGCGGCACCTCAGGGATCGGCCGGGAGCTCGCCCGCCGGTTCGCCGCGGCCGGCAGCACGGTCGTCGTCGGGGGCCGCCGCACCGACCTGCTCGACGAACTCGCGGCGGAGGGGTTCGCCACCGTCCCCGTCGACGTGACCGACCAGGACGGCGTCGACCGGGCCCGCGACACGGTGCTGGCCGGTCACCCGGGCCTCGACACGATCGTGACGATGTCCGGGGTCATGCTCCTGGAGGACCTCCGCGACCCCGCGCACTTCGACACCGCGCGGAAGACGGTCGACACCAACCTCCTGGGCACCATCCGCGTCATCGACGCCTTCACCCCGCACCTGATCGGACGCGGCACCGGCACCATCGTCACGGTCACCTCGGGGATCGGGTTCCTGCCGTTCCCGCCCATGCCGACCTACGCCGCCACCAAGGCCGGGGTGCACGCCTACAGTGAGGCGCTGCGCGCACAACTGGACGGCACCGGCGTCGAGGTGTGCGAACTCGTCCCCCCGGCCGTCGCCACCACCGGGGAGCAGGCCCGGCTCAACCCGAAGGCGCTGGACCTGGACGCGTTCGCCACCGAGGTGATGGACCTGCTCGGCAGCGACCCCACGCCGCGCGAGGTCCTCGTCAAGGGTGTGCTGACGCACCGGTGGGCCGAACGCGACGGCACCTACGACGCGTTGGTCGCCCAGCGGTCGCAGGCGCTCGCGATGCTCCCGAGCCGCCGGTAGGCCACCGCCTGCCCGCCGTTACCGCCCGCCGTTCCGGCGAAACCACGGAAACCGCGCGGCCCGCCGTGGTGTGCTGGACGTCAGCGGAGACCACGGCGGGCCGACGAGGCGGGAGTTGACGAGGCGATGGCGGTCATCACACCGGAACCGGGTCGGGACGGGGCACCGGAGCGGATCGCCGCGGCGGCCGTGGCGATACAAAGTGACCTGGCGCGTGCCGAAGGCAAGGCGAGCCTGTTGCTCGCGTTGGCCGGAGCGGCCCTGGCGGCGCTGGTGTCGGTGGCCACCAGCCGGCGTCTGCCGGTCCCCGTCGCGGTGCCCGGATACCTCGGCGGGGCCGCCCTGCTGGCCGCCGTCGTGATCCTGCTGCTCGCGGTCCGCCCGGACCTCAAGGGCACCGGCTGGACGGCCTGGCCCCGGCTCAGCGGCGACCAGTTGCGTGGACGTCTGGCGTCCGGGTACGAGGTGGAGCTCCTGAGGTTCATGGCCGCCCTCGCCACGCGCAAGTTCCGGCTCATCCGGGCCGCGGTCGACTGCGTCCTCGTCGGGCTGGGGCTGCTGGCCCTCGCGGCGGTGCTCGCCGCGTTCGGCTGAGGACGCTGTCGTGCCCGGCGAAGCCGACGCCGGCGGCGTACGCCGGCGTGGTGCCGGGGTACGCCGCCCTCGGGCGGGACGCGGTGCGCCGGTGTGGTGGCTACTTCTGGTCGCGGTTGAACTGTGCCTTCGACCACCGGTAGCCGAGTACCGTCAGGCCCAGGCACCAGACGACGGCGATCCACCAGTTGTCACCGATGTGCGTGCCGAGGAGGAGGCCGCGCAGGGTCTCGATGGCGGGGGTGAACGGCTGGTACTCGGCGATCGGCTGGAACCAGCCGGGCATCGCGTGGACCGGGACGAAGGCGCTGGAGATCAGCGGCAGGATGATCAGCGGCATCGCGTTGTTGCTCGCCGCCTCCGCGTTGGGGCTGACCATGCCCATCCCGACGGCGATCCAGGTGAGCGCCAGGGCGAAGAGCGCGAGCAGTCCGAACGCCGCGAGCCAGTCGAGCACGGTGGCGTTCGTGGTGCGGAACCCGATGGCCACGCCGACGGCGCCGACGAGCACCACGCTGATCAGCGCCTGCACCACGCTGCCGACGACGTGCCCGATGAGCACCGAGCCGCGGTGGATCGCCATCGTACGGAAGCGGGCGACGATGCCCTCGGTCATGTCGTTGGAGACGGACACCGCGGTGCCGACGGTGGTGCCGCCGATGGTCATCAGCAGGATGCCCGGGACGAGGTACGCGATGTACGCGGAGCGCCCGGTGCCGCCGCCCGCCATGCCGGAGCTCATCACGTCGCCGAAGATGTAGACGAACAGCAGCAACAGCATGATCGGCGTCAGCAGGAGGTTCAAGGTCATCGACGGGTAGCGGCGGGCGTGCAGGAGGTTGCGCCGCAGCATGGTGGACGAGTCGCGGACGGCGAGGGCGAGGGAGCTCATCGGGCGGTCTCCATGGGTCGGTTCGGCCGGCCGGAGCCGGTCAGGGCGAAGAAGACGTCGTCGAGGTCGGGGGTGTGCACGGTCAGCTCGTCCGCCTCGATGCCGCTGGAGTCCAGCCGGTCGAGGATGGCGCGCAGCTCGCGCTGGCTGCCGTCGCTGGGGATCTGGAGCGCCAGCGCCTCGTCCTGGCGGGCGGCCCCGCGCAGGGCCCCGGCGGCCGACCGGTAGGCCGCCGGGTCGGAGAAGCGGAGCCGGACGTGGCCGCCGGGGACGAGCCGCTTCAGCTCATCGGCGGTGCCCTCCGCGGCGATCCCGCCGTCGTTGAGCACGGCGATCCGGTCGGCGAGTTCGTCGGCCTCCTCCAGGTACTGGGTGGTGAGGAAGACGGTGACGCCGTCGGAGACGAGTTCGCGGATGATCTGCCACATGTTGTGACGGGAGCGCGGGTCGAGACCGGTGGTCGGTTCGTCGAGGAAGATGATCCGCGGGTCGCCGACCAGGGTCATGGCGATGTCCAGGCGGCGCTTCATGCCGCCGGAGTAGCTCTGGGCGGGCTTGCGGGCGGCGTCGACGAGGTCGAACCGTTCCAGCAGCCGGGCGGTGACGCGCCGCCCCTCGCGCCTGGACAGGTGGTGCAGGTCGGCCATGAGGAGCATGTTCTCCTCGCCGGTGATCAGCCCGTCCACGGCGGAGAACTGGCCGGTGACGCCGATCGCGGCGCGCACCCCGTCCGGGGAGGTGGCCACGTCGTGGCCGGCGACCTGGGCCCGCCCGCCGTCGGCGGTGACGAGCGTGGACAGGATCTTCACGGTGGTGGTCTTGCCGGCGCCGTTGGGTCCGAGCAGCGCGAACACGGACCCGGCCGGGATGCGCAGATCGATGCCGTCGAGCACGGTCTTGTCGCCGTACGACTTGCGCAGTCCGACGGCGGAGACGGCGAAGGGTGAGTCATGGTTAGTCGTGGACATGACAGAACTCCGCATGGATCCTCCCGGGGGAAGGTTGACGTGATGAGGTGAGGTGGGGCCGGGCTCTCGCGGTGTCAGACCTTGGCGCGGAGGACGTCGATGTTGCCGTACCGGGTACGGGCGCGGATCGTGACGGTCTCCTCGGTCTCCTCCGGGGACCCGGACGAGGTGAGCGTGTTGCGTACCTGGCCGGCGCCCGAGCTGACGTCGAGCCAGGCGGCCGTCCCCTCCCGGACCCCGACCTCGATGGCGCCGTAGGAGGTCTCCAACTGGACGGTGCCGCGCGCCACTTCACCCACGCGCAGGGTGCCGTGCGCGGTGGTGGCGGTGACCGAGGCGGCGGCGCGCCGGATCTCGATGTCGCCGTTGGCGCCGCTCACCCGCAGCTCGTCGGTGGCGGCCTCCACGGTGGTGGTGCCGTGCGAGTTCTTCAGGACGGCGGGGCCGTCGAGGAGGCCGGCGCGCAGGCTGCCGGAGCTGGTGGTGATCTCGGCCGTGCCCTCCACCCGGTCCACGGTGATCGAGCCGTGCGACGCCTTCAGGTGCAGCGGACCGGTGGTGTCCAGGCGGACGTCGCCGGAGGAGGTCTTGACGCGGACCTTGCCGAGCCGGCCCTCGCTGTACACCTGGGTCCAGGCGCCGGTGGTGTCGACGCGCGATCCGGTGGGCAGTTCGACCGTCACGTCGACGACACCGGTGCGGCCGAACAGATTGGGCTTGGGCGTCCGGACGGTCAGGGTGCCGCCCGCGTACGTGACCTCGGTCTGGTCGGCCGTGCGCACGTCCAGTTCCCTCTTCGGGTCGCGGGGCCGCACGTCGACGAGGGTGTCGAGGCGGTCGTCCGCGGCGAACCGGATGGAACCGGCCTCCACGTGCGCGGTGACCGAGATCGCTTCGGGGGTGTCGAAAGAAGGCATGGCTGTCCCGTCCTCTTGGGTCTTCAGGGCGTCCCCGCTGGTGGGACGTGGGGTGGGTGAGGTGGTGCGGGGGCTGGGCGCGCGGCTACCGCACCCAGCCGGTGATGCTCTGCCCGATGGCCTGGGTCCTCTCCGGCGTACGCGGCCGGGTGCCGCCGTCGACCGCGTTGGCCACGGCGCGGACCAGCCAGGCGTTGACCGACAGGCCCTCGCGGTTCGCGGCGTCCTCGGCGCGGGCCTTGAGGTGGACCGGCAGGCGCAGGCTGACCCGCGCGGTGCCGCCCTCGTCGCCGTCGGCCGGCGCCTGCGCCACAAGGGGTTCGACGGGCGCGGCCGGCTCGGCGTGGACGCCACCGTCGGCGGGCGGCAGCGTCACCACGAAGTCGGGGTCCAGCCCGCGCAGCCGTACGTCGACCGAGCCGGGGGCGAGTTCACGGGTGATCTCGTCCATCGCGGCGGAGAGCACGTTGAGCATGGTCAGCCGGGTCGCCGACTCCAGCGGAGCGGTGAGCCTCTCGGCCAGCTCACGGGTGTGTTCCCCGCCGGCTTCGGCGGCCACCGCCAGTTCGCGGCGGAGGGTCTCGACATACGGGGTGAGGTCCATGGCTTCATCATGACGCCATAGTGACGTCATGCGCAAGTCCGGAGTGGTGTCAGATAGCGGCCTTCTCGGCGAGGGCCGCTCTGACCTGGGGAAACGTGAGGATGGTGATCCGGGACATGGTGACGCCGCCGGTGCGTGGCGGCTGTGGCGGCATGTGGTGATGCCGTGTGGCGTCACGTGACGTCATCCGGCGTCATGTGGCGGCACCCGGCAACCGGCACCCGGCGCCCGTGGTCGTTCGGCGTGGTGCCGGGCGGCCCGCCGAAGCGTCATCCGCGCTCGCGCAGGTACGCCTCCAGTTCCGCCGCCCCGGTCAGCATCGACCGCGCGCGGGCGGAGAGCCGGCGGTGCCAGTCGCGGAGCGCGGCCTCCAGCGGTTCCAGGCCGCCGGCCGCGCGTACCTGGGCGATCAGCGGGGCGATCTGCTCCAACAGGTAACCGCCGCGCCGCAGTTGGTGGGTGAGCCGGGCGTCCCGTACGTCGGACTCGGCGTAGACGCGGTAGCCGGTGCGCGGATCGCGGCGCGGACGCACCAGCCCGGAGCGTTCCCACTTGCGCAGTGTCGCGGGCCGGACACCGAGGTTCTTCGCCAGCGGGCCGATGAACGTGCCGCCGGACCCGGGCTCGGGCGCCGTGGCCGGATCGAGGTCGCGCAGGGCGTTCTCCACGGCCTGGAGGGTTCGCCGGTCGTCGAGGAGTTGGGCGTGGCTGCCGTCGATGAGCCGGAACGCCTCGTCGTCCGCGCCGTCGTTCACGGCCCGCATGACCGCCGCCGCCGTCCGGTGGCCGTGGCCGGGCACCAGGGCGAGGAACGCGCGCAGGGCGGCGGCGTGCAGCGAGGTGTAGGCGCGGTAGCCGCTCGGTGTGCGCTCGGCGGCCGGAAGGATGCCGGCCTCCTCGTAGTTCCTGACCGCCTGCGTCGACAGACCGTGACCGCGCGCCAGATCGACGGGCCTGAGTCGTTGACTCCTTTGAAGGTTTCGTCCCACGATCCCGACACTATCGCGGGAAAGTTTCCACTGAAGGTTCAACGATACCGTTGAAGCCATGGCGACCGACATCGCACACACCCATGCCGTCGAAGCTGCCGCCGTCATCGGGCTGCTTCCGTCCCGGCCCCGCGTCCTCGCCCTGGGCGAGCCGACCCACGGCGAGGAGACCCTGCTCGGCATGCGCAACGAACTCTTCCGGCGACTCGTCGAGGAGGAGGGCTACCGGACGATCGCGATCGAGAGCGACTGCGTGGCGGGGATGGCCGTGGACGACTACGTCACCTCGGGCACCGGCAGCCTCGACGACGTCATGGAGCACGGGTTCAGCCACGGCTGGGGCGCCTTCCCGGCCAACCGGGAGCTGGTGCGCTGGATGCGTGCCCACAACGAGGGCCGGCCCGCGTCCGAACGGGTCCGCTTCGCCGGCTTCGACGGCCCGCTGGAGATCACCCACGCCGCGAGCCCCCGGCCGGTCCTCACCGCGCTCCACGGCTACCTCGCGGCCCACGTCGACGCCGGCCTGCTCCCCTGCACCGCCGAAACGCTCGACCGCCTGATCGGCGCCGACGACCGGTGGACCGACCCCGACGCGATGACGGACCCGGCCCGCTCGGTGGGACGGTCCGCCGAGGCCGGACAACTGCGGCTGCTCGCCGACGACCTGGTGGCGCTGCTCGACGCGCGGGCACCGCACCTGCGCACGGTGACCTCACCGGACGACTGGGACCGGGTGCGCCGGTACGGGCGTACCGCCACCGGCCTGCTGCGCTACCACCACGCGATGGCCGACACCACACCGGCCCGCATGACCCGGCTGTGCGCGCTGCGGGACCTGATGATGGCCCACGACATCCTCGCCCTCGCCGAGCGGGGCCCGGTGCTCCTCCACGCCCACAACTCCCATCTCCAGCGGGAGGAGAGCACCATGCGGATGTGGCAGGGGACGGTGGCGTGGTGGAGCGCCGGTGCCCTGGTCGGCGCGGAACTCGGCGCGGAATACGCCTTCGTGGCCACGGCCCTGGGCACGATCCGTCACCAGGGGGTGGACACGCCGCCGCCGGACACCCTCGAAGGACTGTTGTACGCGCTCCCGGAGGACCGCTGCCTGGTCGACACCGCGCGCCTGGCCGCCGCCCTCGGCGACACACCGCCGGCGCCCCGGGTGTCCCCGTGGTTCGGCTACGCCCCGCTCGACCCGGCCCACCTGACGGGGATCGACGGGCTCGTCTTCGTCAAGGACACCCGGCGGAGCGAGGCCGGGAACGCCGATGAGGGCGACCGGTAACCGTACAGGATGTGCGGCGATCGTGTATGATCGAGGGCCGAATCCGAGGAGGACCGTGTCACCCAGGCCCCGTTCCACACGCGAACCCATCGCCGACCGTATGTACAACGTGCTGCTCCAGCAGTTGTTCCAGGGGGAGCGCGTCGCGGGGTCACCGCTCAACATCGGTGCCCTCTCCCGCGAACTCGACGTCAGCCAGACCCCGTTGCGCGAGGCGCTGGCACGGCTGGAGCACACCGGGCTCGTCCAGCGGGAAGCCCTCAAGGGATACCGGGTGGCCGACGCGCTGTCGGCCCGTGAGGTCGGCAAGCTCTTCGACGCGCGGCTCGTCCTGGAACCCGCGCTCACCCTGGAGGCCGGGCTCCGGACGACACCGGAGTTCCTGGACACCCTCCGCGAGGCGGTCGAGGAGCTGGACGCGTCGGCGGCCGGCGCGGACACCGGGCCGGAGGGGTTCCAGCACTACTGGACCTCCGACGACGCCTTCCACCGCCTCATCGCCACCCAGAGCGACAACGCCTTCCTGGAGCAGGCGTTCCTCTCGCTCGGCGGCCACATGCACCGGTTCCGGCTGTTCACCAAGCGCGGCCACACCGGCGCCGCACACGCCGTCGAGGAGCACCGGGCGATCTGCGACGCGCTGGAGCGGCGCCAGGCGGAGCGAGCCTCGGAGCTGATGCGTCGTCACCTGTCCAACGCCAAGGCCCGCATCCTCGATGCCAAGGGCGCGGTCCGGACCGCCTGAGCCGTCCGGACCGCGGCACGGTTCACATCACTTCGAGGTGGGTGCGGCGGTAGGCGGCGGCGGCCCGGTCCCCGCTGAGATGGGTGAGGAGCGCCCGGGCGCCAGGATCGGACGACGCCGCCGCGCTCAGCGCGACGGAGAACTCGGTGTGGTGCTGCACCTCGTCCGGGAGCGGGGCGACGATCTCGGCCTCCGGCACGAAGAGCAGTTCGCTCATCTGCTGGATCGCGATGTCGGCACGGCCGTCCACGACCGCCTCGGCCGTGAACCCCTTGTCGATCACGGTCGCCCGGGAGTTGACCTCCTCGGCGATGCCCAGGTCCTCCAGCAGCCGCGCGAAGTAGATGCCGCTCGCGCCGGTGCGCGAGTAGGCGACGCTGCGGGCCGCGCGCAGCGCCGAGACGAACGCGGCCCGGGTGCTGACGTCCGGGTGCGGCGCGCCCGGCGGCACGGCGAGGCCGACCCCGGTCCGGGCGACGGCGGTACGGGTCGCGGGGTCGATGACGCCACGCTCGGCGAGCGGGGCCAGGGACCCGGTGACGGCGACCAGCACGTCGAACGCCTCGCCCGCCTCGATCCGGCGCAGGAGCGGGACGGTCGGGTCGAAGACAGCGGTGACCGGCGTGCCGGACGCGGCCTCGAACGCGTCGAGGAGGCCGTCGTCGTACGCCTTGCGCACGGCGAGCGCGCTGAACAGGGTGAGGGAACGGGCGGTGGTGGTCATGGTGTGCCGGATCGCCTTCCGGGTCGAGGGGCGGGGGAGTGGGAGATGGTGCCGGTCACAACGGCGGTGCCAGCGCGGCGCGTTGGGCGTCCGTCAGCGGCCGGGTGCGCAGGCCGCGCAGCAGGAGGAAGAGCTTCGCCGTCTCCTCCAGTTCCTCGACGGCGTCCATCGCCTCCGTCGGACCGCGGCCCGCGACGACCGGGCCGTGGTTGCGCAGCAGCAGTGCGCGATGCCGCCGTGCGGTCTCCTCGACCACCGCCCCCAACCGGCGGTCCCCGGGCGCGTGGTAGGGAAGCATGGGCAGGCGTCCGATCCGCATCGCGAAGTACGCGGTCAGCGGCGGCAGCACGTCCCGCTCGTCGATGCCGGCGAGGCAGGAGACCGCCACCGCGTGGGTGGAGTGGGTGTGGACGACCGCGCCGTCGGCGGGGCGGACCCGCAGGACGGCGGCGTGCAGGAACGCCTCCTTGGAGGGGCTGGGCCCGGCGAGGTGGCGGCCGTCCTCGTCCACCAGCGACAGCTGGTCCGCCGTGACGGTGCCCAGGCTGGACCCCGTCGGTGTCACCAGGATGCCGTCCGCGGTGCGCAGGGACAGGTTGCCGGTGCTGCCGTGGGTCAGGCCACGGGAGTACAACGAACGTGCCGCCGCGATCAATTGGGCGCGCGGCTCGGCGGGGCTCACGCGTCCGCCTCCGCCGCCGACGCGGTCAGCAGCAGCTCCCGGTCACCGAAGTTCCCCGACTTCAGCAGGATGGCCGGCCCCGACGCCGGGTGGATCCACGGAACCCCGCGCGCGGCCTCGGCGCCCACCTCACCGCCTCCGATCCCGAGCGCCGCCACCACCGCGCCGGACGTCTCACCACCGGCGACCACCAGCCGTTCCACCCCGCGCGCGGCCAGCCCGACGGCGATCCGGCCCATCGCCTCCTCCAGGATCCGGGCCGAGCGGCCGACACCGAGCACCTCCTGCACGGCACGCAACTCGTCCGGGCGGCGGGAGGCGTGGATCAGCGCTCCGGCGGCGTCCACCGTGTCGTACCACCGCAGGGCCCGGTCGGCGAGCGCGTCCGGATCCGGCTCGGCCAGCGGGTCGAGCAGGTGGACGGGGCGGCCCGCGGCACGCACGGCGTCGATCTGCTCCAGGGTGCGGCGCGAACAGCTGCCGGCCAGCACGGCACCCCGGCCACGTGGCGGGGCGACGGGCCCCGGCCCGTCCGGACGACCGGGCAGGCCCCGCTCGGCCCGCACCGCGCCGAGCGCACCGGCGAGACCGGCGGCACCCGCCACCAGCGGGGCGTCGGCCACCGCGCGGGCGATCCGCAGCAGGTCGCCGTCGTCCAGCGCGTCCGCGAAGACGTAACGGGCCCGCCCCGCGAGTTGGCCGAGCGCTGCCTTGATGCGTTCCGGCCCCGCCACGACCGTCTCGTGGCCGAGGACGACGCTGCCGGGGCACGCGGTCTGCGCGTCCATGAGCCGGGGGAGCAGCGAGTCGGTCATGGGCGTCAACGGGTGGTGGCGCATGGGGGATTCGGCCAGCAACTGGTCGTGGACGAAGAGGTGGCCCCGGTACTGGGTGCGCCCGTGCTCGGGGGAGGCGGGGGTGGTGACCACCGGCCCGGCCCCGGTGAGGTCGCCCAACGCGTCGAGGACCGGGCCGATGTTGCCGTGCGGTGTCGAGTCGAACGTGGAGCAGTACTTGAAGTACAGCTGGGTGGCTCCGGCGGCCGTGAGGTGACGGGCGGCGGCCAGGCTGTCGCGTACGGCGTCCGCCGCCGGGGCCGTGCGGGTCCTGAGGGTGACGACCACGGCGTCGGCGGCGGGCCCCTGCCCTGCTACGGGTCCGTCCGGGAGGCCGAAACACAACAGCGTCCGCAGACCCTGGCGCCGGAAGGCGGCGGCGGCGTCCGTGCCGCCGGTGACGTCGTCGGCTATCACACCGATCATGGGATGACGGTTCCTTCGGTGATTGACGGTGGTTGACGGGTGATTACCGGATGAGGGCGGATGCGGCGAGCACGCATCCGAAACCCAGCACCGAGACGGTGGACTCGATGACGGTGAAGGACGCGAACATCTCCCCGAGCGACATCCCGAAACTCTCCTTGACCTGCCAGGACGCCGCGTTGTTGATGTGCGGGAAGATGATCGAGCCGCAGCCGAGGGCCAGCACGACCAGCGCCGGATGGACCCCCGGCGTGGTGGCGACCGCCGGCGCGACGATCCCCGAGGCGGTGATGATGGCGACCGTCGCGGAGCCGACCGCCAGCCGGATCAGCACCGCGACGAGCCACGCCAGCACGAGCGGGGAGATCCCGAGCGTATGCGTGGCGTGGGCGATGGCCTTCCCGATCCCGCAGTCCACCATCACCTTGCTGAGCGCGCCGCCGCCACCGATGATCAGCAGGATCGGCGCGATGGCCGCGATGCCCTCCGCCACCTGGGAGTTGAGCCGACCACCACCGGTGCCACGCGCCCAGCCGAGGCCCACCATCGCGACGAGGACGGCGATCAGCAACGCCACGACGGGCTGACCGGCGAACACCACCACGGAGGCCCACGCCCCGGACCGGTGCGTGACCGTCACCACCGACTGCGTCACGACCAGCGCCAGCGGCAGCACCACCGGCACGATCGCCCATGTCAGAGGCGGCGGAGTGCGCTCGTCACGGGAGAGAGTGAACTGCTCGACGAGCCTTCGCGGCGGTACCGGGAACATCCTGCGCGCCATCGGCCCGGCGAAGACCTGGCCCGCCACCACCATCGTGATCACCGCGATCGGCACACCGAAGCCCACGACGGCACCGATGTCGGTGTGCAGGGCGCTCGCCGCGGCCGTCGGCCCGGGATGCGGCGGTACGAGCGCGTGCACCGAGGCGACCGTTCCCAACGCCGGGACGCCGACGAGCAGATAGGGCGAGGTCTTCCGCCCCTTCGGATCGCGGCCCTCGCCGTCGAGCATCGTGGTCTCCACCTGCCGGGCGATGCCGAACAGCAGCGGCAGCAGCACCGCCAGCGCCACCTCGAAGAAGAGCGGCAGGGCCACGATGAAGGCGAGCAGGCTCACCATCCACGGAATGCCGCGCAGCGTGCGGCCACGGGTCAGCACCTCCGCGAGCCGCCTGGTCGCCCCCGACTCGGCGAGGACGGTGCCGAGGACCGTCCCCAGCACCAGGATCAGCCCGGTGCTGCCGAGCGTCCCTCCCGCGCCGCCGGTCACCGAATCGATGAGCGCCGCGGGCTTCTCACCCGCGACGAGCCCGATCCCGAGCGACCCGATGACCAGGGCGAGGAACGGATGGACCTTGAGTGGTGTCGTGATCATCACGATCACGGCGATGATGCCGATGACGCCGGTGGCGAGCAGGCCGGCCTCGGATGTCGCGACCACACTGAACCTCTCTGTTCGGGGGCCGGCGGGGATGTGTCGACCGCACCCGTTCGGAAGACGCGCCCGGAGCGCGGGACAACGGAAAGGACGAGCGCGGGGTCAGTACCCCAGCGCCGAACGCAGGGCGTCCGCGGCGCTCACCGGGCCGGACACCACGGGCACACCGAGGGCCGCCGCGAGGCCGCGAGCCGCCGGAGCCAGCGAGAACTGGGCGAGGAAGACCGCGCCGACCCCGTCCATCACCTCCGCGCAGCCCTCGGCGAGCGCGGCGACCAGCCCCGGCACGTCCCGCGGACCCACCGCGCCCGGCACGGCCACCCCGCGCACGTCGGTGGCGGAACCGGAACGACGCAGCGCCTGCCGCAGCCGAGCCGCCGAGTCGTCCCTCGCCCCCGCGAAGGACGCCACGACCAGCACCCGCCCGAAGCGTCGCGCGCACAACTCGTCGAAGGCCGCCTGATCCGGCGCGAGGACCGGCACCCCGACCGCCGCACGCCGCGCGACGGCACCGTAGAGCGAACAGGTCAGCAGGACACCGTCGGCACCACCGCGGACGGCGTACTCGACGAGGCGCTCCATCCTGGCGTACAGGTCGCCGTCCGGCCCGCCGCGCTCGTCCGCGTCCGCCAGCAGACGGTCGTCCAGCAGGTTCCACACCACCGCCGCCGGGAAGCGCTCGCGCAACGCCTCCGCCGCCGGGGCGATCGCCGCCGGAACCGCGCTGATCAGCGCGATGCGCGGGGCGCTCACTCCGCCACCGTCCGCATCCAGCCCAGGCCCGCCACGGTCCCGGCGGCGGGCGCGTACTCGCACCCGATCCAGCCGTCGTAGCCGGACGCGCGAACGGCGGCGAACACACCACGCCACCCGATCTCCCCCGTGCCCGGCTCGTGACGGTACGGCGGATCGGCGACCTGGAGGTGGAACACACGGTCCGCGAACCGCCGGTAGGTGCGGATCAGATCGCCCTCGTCGACCTGGAGGTGGTAGAAGTCCAGCAACAGCCCGACCCGGTCCGCGCCGACCGCCTCGGCCACCGCCGCCGCCTGGGCCTGCGAGTCGAGGACGAACCCCGGGACGTCCCGCTTGTTCTGCGCTTCGAGGACGAGGCGGACCCCGGTGCCGTCCGCCCGTTCCGCCGCCCACGCGATGTTGGCGACATACCGGGCGAACGCCTCGTCGCGGCCGACGCCCGGCGGCACCACACCACCGACGACGTGCAACAGACCGCAGCCGAGCGCGTCCGCGTACTCCAGACCGCGCTCGACCCCCGCGCGGAACTCCGACTCCAGACCCGGTACGCAGGCCAGCCCCGCCCGGGTGGGCGTCCCGGGCGCGCCCATCGGCGTGTTGATCAGCACCTGGGTCAGCCCCGCGTCACCCAGCCGCCGCCGCAGCTCGGCCGGTTCGTGCGCGTACGGGGAGGCGTACTCGACGCCGCTGAACCCGGCCGCCGCCGCCGCGTCGAAGCGGGCTTCGAACTCCACCTCGGTGAACAGCCACTTGAGGTTCGCGGCGAAACGCATCTCCGTCATGCCGTCTTCCCCCGCTCAACGGAGGTACGGTGCCCGGCGAACCCGGGGTTGACGACCGTGCCGGGGATGCCGCCGGCCAGGACCTCCACCACCGAGCGGGCGGCCAGCATGCCGGACCGGGCCCGCGATTCCCTGGTGGCCGCCCCGATGTGCGCGGTCACCAGCACGTTGTCGAACGCGCGCAGCCGGTGACCGCTCGGCAGCGGCTCCGTCTCCACGGTGTCCAGCGCGGCGCCGGCCAGTCTTCCGGAGGCGAGCGCGTCGGCGAGCGCCTCCTCGTCGACGATGCCGCCCCGCGCCGCGTTGACGAGGTAGGCGCCGGGCTTCATCCGGGCGAAGGCACCGGCGTCGATGAGGTGACGCGTCGAGGGGGTCAGCGACAGGTGCAGGGTGACGACGTCGGACGAGGCGAGCAACTGCTCCAGTGACAACAGCCGGACCCCGTTGGCCTCCGCGAACCCCCGGTCCGCGACGGGGTCATGAGCCACCACGTCCATACCGATCCCCCGGGCCATGGCGGCCACCCGGCGTCCGATCGCCCCGAAGCCGACCACACCGAGAACGGCCCCCGCCAACTCCCGCCCGCCGCCTTGCTCCCAGCGTCCCGCGCGGACGGCGGCGACATTCTGCGGGATCGCCCGGGCGGCACTCAACAACAGACCGATCGTGTGCTCGGCCACCGACTGCCCGTTCACCCCCGGCGTGGTACACACCGCGACCCCCCGGGCGGTCGCCGCCTCCACATCGACGTTGTCGTATCCGGCCCCGGTCCGGCAGATCACCCTCAACTGCGGCGCCCCAGCGAGCACTTCCGCGTCGAACCGATCCGTCCCCGCGATCACCGCGTCACATCCGGCGACCGCCTCCCGATCCCTGGACGACCCGTGGGCGACCGAGAACCCCGCGTCGAGAAGGTACCGGTGGACCTCGTCGCCGGGGCGGAGCCATGTGGTCGTCACCAGTACGTGTTGTGTGTCAGTCAACGCGGGGTTCTCCTTGTCGGTCGGAGGGTGAGGGGCAGTGCTCGGGTGAGTAGGAAAATAGTATAGGAATGCTCGCGATAGTCCAGAGGGTGGAGGTGACGGGATCGCGGGGACCAGCGCCCAGGCGTGCACCCCGGGCAGGCGCGGTCCCGGTCGCCGGACGGACCGGGCATCGGCCGACAAGCGGCCAACTCGTCATTCGACGCGGGGAGTTGCCGTTCGCCGCGCCGTGAGCAGGACGTAGCCGATGACGTCGCACAGGTCGTTCTCCCGCGCCCAGCACTCCAGCAGCTGGCGGAAGCCGGTCTCGCCGAACAAGGGGATGTAGTCGGCCGGGTGGTCGCGGACGACGGCGGCCCACGCGGTCATGGAACGGCGTGCGTGATCGGTCGCGTCGGTGATGGTGGTCGGGGGCAGCCCCGCGTTCCTGAGCAGGTGGGTGAAGGCGGCCAGGGTGATGACCGGGGCGATGAAGAAGGTGGTGTGCGCGGTGGTCACGGCCGTGTCGTCACGGTCGGCCGCCGACCGCAGGAATCCGTCGGCGAGGACCAGCCGGCCGCCCGGTCGCAGCACGCGGGCGATCTGCCGCAGAGCCTCGGCCCGGTCGGTCACATGGGCCAGTGATTCGACGGCCCACACCGCGTCGAAGGAATCCGGTGGATAGGGAAGCGCCATGACGTCGGCGCGTTCGAACCGCGTGCCGCCGGGTGGCGGTGGCGGGTCGGCACCGGCGAGCGCGTTGGCACGGTCGGTCTCGGCCTGGCTGAGCGAGATGCCCAGCACCTGGGCCCCGGTGGCCCGGGCCAGGCGCAGGGCGGGACGGCCGGTCCCGCTCCCCACGTCGAGGACGCGCTGCCCCGCCTTGACAGGGGTACGGGCGATGAGCTGGTCGGTCATCGCCTCGGCGGCTTCGGCCAGGGTGGTGGTCGAACTCGTCCAGTAGCCCATGTGCAGATGGCCGTTGAAGGCCTTGGCGACCACGGCGGAGGCCGTGTCGTACCACTCCCCGAGCCGGGAGGACGATGACGAGAGAGGGGACGCCTGGGCCACTGGGTGCTCCCTTCGCACACGTGCCGCCGGGCTCGTCGATTCGGGAACCGGGCCGGAGGGAGCTCGTCTGAACGCCGGCGGGGCAACGGGCGGCCGACACGGCTCGCGTCACCGGGAGCGGCCATCGGCCCACGCTCACCGGGTGAGGTCACACCACACAGATGGCTGCCCCCACTGCTTATTCACCCTAGGCGCAGGCGTGTGGTCCCGCCACCGCTGGCGTCGGGAGATGGTGGCTTCGCCGGTGGGACGGCGACTTCTTCGTGTCATCTGCCAGTACGGCGGCGGAGGCGGGGCGGGGGAGACTGCCTGCCACGACCGGAAGCGGTGAGCCGCTGGATCCGGATGGTCGGTCGTGTCCACGCGCAGGACGAGACACACAAGGGGGAGCCACGTGAGTGTTCAGCAGTACGACGAGATCGGTGAGGCGTTCGAGGGGTTCAAGGCCCTGCCGTTGATACGTTACGGGGAGGTACCGAGTTTCCTGGGCATGGTCGGGGACGTCAGCGGCAAGTCCGTCCTCGACCTGGCCTGCGGCACCGGCTTCTACAGCAGGCAGTTCAAGCGGCGCGGCGCCACCGATGTCTTCGGCGTCGACATCTCCGCCGAAATGATCGCCGTCGCCCGGCAGATGGAGGAACGCGAACCGCTCGGGGTGCGCTACGACGTCGGTGACGTGACCGAGTTGCGCCCCACCGACCGGCGCTTCGACATCGCGCTGGGGGTGCAGTGCCTCAACTACGCCGAGAGCGCCACGGCGTTGGAACGGATGTGCCGCAACATCCACCAAAGCCTGCCGCCGGGCGGGGAGTTCTTCGTCTTCGCCCAGAAGCCCGACTACCGGTTCGACTGCCTGTCGCTGGAGAAGTACGGGTTCCGCTGCGAGCCGACCGGCGAGGAGACCGAGATGGGTCCGCGGGTACGGGTCACGGCGCTTCTCGACCCGCGGCCGATCAGCATCGTCAGCACGGTCCCGCGCCGCGAAGTCTACGAGCGGTGCCTGGCGGCGGCCGGGTTCAGCGACGTGGAGTGGGTTCCGCTGCGGGTGTCGGACGCCGGAATCCGTGAATTCGGCGAGGACTTCTGGGCGGACGTCCTCGCGAAGCCGCCGCTGGAGATGCTGCGCTGCCGCGCCTGACCGGCGAAGGCCCCTCCACGAAAACGCTTCCCCGGCGTCCGACCGGCGCCGGGGCCGTACCTTCTCAGCCCCGGCCCTGACCGGGCACCGCACGGACCGGCCCGTGCGCGTCACCGCCAGGGCGTGACGTCGGCAGCAGAACGGCGACGGCGGTCACCGCACATCCGGCGACGACATAGCAGACGACCGGCCAGACGCGATGGGTGGCGGCGTGCAACGCGGTGGCGACGAACGGCGCGGTGCCGCCCGAGAGCGCTCCGGCGAACTCCCGCCCCGCGGAGAGACCGGTGTAGCGCACACCGGTGTCGAACATCTCCGCGCACAGCGCCACCTGCGGCGCGAACACCAGATCCCGCAGCACCGGCAGCGCCACGACCAAGGCGACGAGGATCCACAGCGGGGAACGGGTGTGGAGCAGGGCGAAGAACGGCCACGCGTAAGCCACCGTGCCGACCAGCCCCACGGTGATGACGGTACGCCGTCCCCACCGGTCCGAGGCCGCGCCCCACATCGGCAGCGTACCGATGCTCACGGCGGACGCCACGGCGAGCGCCCACAACAGCGTCGACCTGGCGATGTGCAACTCGGTCGCGCCGTAGTGCACGACGAAGCCCTGGATCATGTAGCCCCAGATGAAACACGACACCGACACACCCATGGTGCGCACGACCGCCCCCGGACAGCCGCGCACCGCGGTGAGCAGGGACGTCTCCGCCCGGCCGCGAGCGCGGGCCCGCGCGGTGAACTCGGCGGTCTCCGGCAGCCGCCGCCGCACCAGCAACCCGAACGCGACCAGGACGAGACTGCCCAGGAACGGCAGCCGCCACCCCCACGCCATCAGCGCCTGCCCCGGCAACCGGGCGGCGAGCGCGAAGGCGGCAGCCGCCAGCACGAAGCCCGCGCCCGTACCCATCGCCGGGACGGCACCGAAGAACCCCCGCCGGCCGGGCGGCGCGTTCTCCATCGTCATCAGCGCCGCTCCGGCGAACTCGCCGCCCACCCCCACGCCCTGCACCACACGCAGCACCACCAGCCCGACCGGCGCCGGCCAGCCCGCCTGCCGGTAGGTGGGCAACAGCCCGAGCAACGCGCTGGAGCACCCCGTGACCACCATCGTCACCACCAGCATCCGGGCGCGCCCGAGCCGGTCGCCGAAGTGGCCGAAGAGCAGACCGCCCACCGGCCGGGCCGCGAACCCGGCAGCGAACGTCGCGAACGACGCCAGCACCCGCGCGGTGGGTGAGGTGCGGGGGAAGAACTGCTCACCGAGGACGACCGCGGCGGCGAAACCGTAGAGGTTGAAGTCGTACCACTCCAACACCGTCCCCACCATGCTGGCGGCCACCGTCCGCCGCCCAGGACGCGAGCCCGCGACATCGGCGCCCCCACCCGCCTCGCCGGGGGATGCCTTCACCGCCTCCACGTCACCGCCGGCCGGGACCGCCACCTGTTCCCCGGGCGCCTCGTCACCCGTCACACCCTGACCGCCCCGCACACCAACGCCCCCTGCCGCTCTCAGGACACCGACGTCCGCGCCCGCGACTCCCTGGCGCCTTCGACGTTAGCCCCGGCACCGCCCGCGCCCCGGGGAACGGCGGCCGAGTCCCCCGAACCAGTGACAACACGCCCGTACCGCCCGCGCGGGCCGGATTCAGTGGCGGGCGAGGCCGTCGAGCATCAGCTTGATGGTGAAGTCGAAGCGCTCGTGGCCGGTTCCCGCGGTGAGTTCGGCGGCGTAGCGCTTGGTGTGCGGGAAGGTGTCGGGCAGGCTGGAGAACCGGCCCAGCAGTTCGTCCCGGCTGACGACCCACTCGTTGCCCGGGTCGCGGAGCAGGGAGATCTCCAGGGTGTAGGCGTTGATGTAGAGCGTCAGGGAGTCGATGCCCCAGGCGGCGGTCTGTGGGGCGATGCCCGCGGCGAGCAGGATGGCGAGCATGCCTTCGCTGAGCCGCAGCGTGTCTTCGTTGGTGGGGGCGGTGGCGAGCGCGGCCCGGGAGATACCGGGGTAGCGCAGATACTGGTCGCGCACCTGGACGCAGATGCCGGTGATCTGCTCCCGCCACGCGGCCGGGTCCGGCTCGGGCAGGACGATCCCGGCGCACAGGCGGCCGATGAGCAGCTCGTCCAGATCGCCCTTGTTGACGACGTGGGCGTACAACGACGCCGGCCCCGTCTCCAGCGCGGCCGCCACCCGGCGCATGGTCAGCGCCTCGTACCCCTCGCGCGCCACGATGTCCAGCGCCGCCTCGACGATCGCCTCCACCGTGATCGGCTTCGCCCGCCGCCCCCGCCCCGACGCCGCGCCCGCCTCCGGAACGGGCTGATGGTTCCGCGCCGCGCGCCGTTGCTGGGGAGTGGGTGGCATGGTCCGAGCATACCGGACCCGACGAACCCTGTTCCACGAGCGACGAACAACGCTCCTTACACCACGAACGTTGTTTTCACGTGAACCGGTCAACCCCGTGGCCACTCCAGTAAGTTGGTGGTCCATGACGACCGACACCACGAAGATCGAGCTGCGTCCCGCGCGTCCCGAGGACGGGGCCGCCATCGCGGACGTCTGGTACCGCGGATGGTGTGACGCGCACCTGGGCAACGTTCCCGACGCCCTGGTCGCGCTGCGGACGCGGGAGTCGTTCGACGCGCGGGTGGTGCCCCGGATCGCCGACACCGTGGTGGCGGTGGTCGGCGGACAGGTGGCGGGGTTCGTGACCGTGATCGGCGACGAGGTGGAGCAGGTGTACGTGGCGGAGCGGCACCGCGGCGGCGGGGTGGCCACGGCCCTGCTGGACGAGGCGGAACGCATGGTCGCGGCCGGCGGTCACCGGCGGGCGTGGCTCGTCGTCGTACCGGGCAACGCCCGGGCCCGCGCGTTCTACGCCCGCCAGGGCTGGACGGACGAGGGCCCCTACGACCACGTCGCGCCGGACGGCCAGGAAGCCGTGACCGTACCGACGCACCGCTACGTCAAGCCGGTCACCGGCCACACCGGCTGACGAGGACACCCTGGCGCGCGACCGGTCAGGCCGCCGAGGACGAGGTGCGGTGGCGGGTGGCCGCCAGGCGGCTGAACTGGGCGCGGTAGGCGCTCGGGGTGAGGCCGGTGCGGCGGACCAGGTGGGCGCGGAGGGAGTCGGCGGTGCCGAGGCCGCACGCGGCGGCCACCTGGTCCATGGGGAGCGTGGTGGTCTCCAGCAGTTCCTTGGCCCGTTCGATGCGCTGGTGGAGAAGCCACTGCAGGGGGCTGACCCCGCTCTCGGCGTGGAAGCGGCGGGTGAGGGTGCGTACCGAGACGCCGGCGTGCCGGGCGAGGTCGGTGAGGGTGAGCGGCTTGTCGAGGTTGCGCATGGCCCAAGCGCGGGTGTCGGCGCAGGCGTTGCCGCGCTCGGGCGGCAGCGGGGTGTGGGTGAACTGGGTCTGGCCGCCGGGGCGGTGGGGAGCGACCAGGGCGAGGCGGCCGACCTCGTTGGCGACGGCGGCGCCGTAGTCGGTGCGGATGATGTGCAGGCACAGGTCGATGCCGGCGGCGTACCCGGAGGACGTGAGGTACGGGCCGTCCTGCACGTACAGGACGTCCCCCTGCAACTCGATCCGCGGGTAGCGCCTGCGCATCTCCTCGGCGTGCGTCCAGTACGTGGTGGCCCGGCGGCCGTGCAGCAGCCCCGCTTCGGCGAGCTGGAAGGCGCCGCTGCAGATGGAGGCGATGCGCTTGCCGGCGTCGGCGGCCTCCCGGAGGGCGGCCACGATCCGCGCCTCGGGCTCGTAGGGTGCGCCGGTCCCGGCGACGATCACCGTGTCCGCCTCGCACACCGTGTCGAGCCCGTGGCGGACGTAGAGGTCGACCCCGCCGGTGGTGGGCACCGGTCCCGGTTCCGCGGTGCAGACCCGCACCTCGTACCCGGGGCCTCCGTCCACCTCGACCTTGCCGAACAGCATGTCGGGAATGGCGACGTTGAACATCGAGACGGGGGAGGGCGCGATGACGGCGACGCGGTGCGGCATGGCCAGAACCTCCGGAGGTATGGCGTTCAGGTCACTACTGTACGGCGGCGAAGATCCGCAGGATGGGGGCATGTCCACGAACCAGACGTCACCGGCGGATCAACTCGCCCTCGGCGACGACGACATGAAGCCCGCCAGGCCCTCCGCCGCCCTCACCCTCACCGCCGCCCTGCTCGGCTTCGCGTTGATCTGCCTCGACGCCTCCGTGGTGAACGTGGCGCTGCCCGCGATCGGCACCTCCCTCGACGGCGGTATGGCCGCGTTGCAGTGGGTGGTGGACGCCTACACGCTGGCGTTCGCCGCGCTGATGCTGTCCACGGGCGCGTTCTCGGACCGGGCCGGGGCGAGCCGGGCCTTCGCGCTCGGCACCGCTGTCTTCACCCTGGCGTCGGCGGCCTGCGGGCTGGCGCCGAACCTGCCGACCCTGATCGGCGCGCGGGTGGTGCAGGGCGTCGCGGCGGCCGTGGTGCTGCCGGCCTCGCTGGCCCTGGTCCGGCAGGCGTATCCGGAACCGGCACGGCGGGCCCGGGCGGTGGCCGCGTGGGCGGCGGGCGGTTCGCTGGCGGTGGCGCTCGGCCCGGTCGCGGGCGGCGCGCTGACCACGGTGTGGGACTGGCGCGGGATCTTCTTCGTCAACCTGCCGCTCGGCGCGGCCATCCTGGTGCTGCTGGTACGGGCCCCGCGCTCCCGCCCGCGCCCGGCACCGCTGGACCTGCCCGGACAGCTGACGGCGGTGGTGGCCCTGGTGGCGCTGACGTTCGCCGCGATCGAGGGCGGGACGGCCGGCTGGGCCGCGCTGGCGGTGGCCGTCGTCGCGGGCGCGGTCTTCCTGCGCGTCGAGGCACGGCAGCCGCATCCGGTGGTGCCACTCGGCCTCTTCCGCAACTGGACCGTCGTCGCCGTGGTCGTGGCCGGAGGCGCGGTCAGCGTCGCCTTCTACAGCATGGTGTTCGTCTTCTCCCTCTTCTTCCAGCAGGTCCAGGGGCACTCCGCGCTCTACGCCGGGCTGATGTTCCTGCCGATGACGGGGCTGATCGCGGTGACCAACGTGCTGGCGGGCAAGCTCGCGGGCCGGTACGGGCCCCGGTTGCCGATGCTGATCGGGCAGCCGCTGGCCGTCGCCGGACTGCTGGTGCTGCTCGTGGTGAGCGCTCACACACCGGCGCCGCTGGTGTCCGTCCTCCTGGTCCCGCTGGCGCTGGGGTGCGCGCTGACCGTGCCGCCGCTGACGGCCGCGATGATGGACGCCGTACCGGCGGAACGGGCGGGGCTCGCGGCCGGGGTGCTCAACGCGGCCCGGCAGGTCTCCGGCGGGCTGGGCATCGCGGTGTTCGGGTCGCTCCTCGGCCACGGCTTCGAGACGGGCATGCGGCTGAGCCTGCTCGTCGGCGCGGCCCTGCTCACGGTGGCGTGCGCGCTCACCTTCCGTCTCCCGGGCCGCTCCGCGAGGCGGGCCTGAAGGACACTGTGCCGGTTCGCCGACGTGACCTCACACGTCGAGGACGACGGCGACGCCGTCATCGCCGGGGCGGCGAGCGGAAGGCTCCCGCCGTCATCCGCTCGCCGCCGCCCGGCGGTCAGCGCAGCGGCAGGCTCTCGACGGTGAACACCGGCCTGGCCGGCGGAGCGCCGCGCAGGAAGGTGTCCATCTGGGAGTTGGTCACCGGCAACCGGCAACCGGCCCCGGCTCACCGCGACGCCGGTGACCGTGCCGGCCCCCGGGTGGACATGGTTGGGGACCTTGCCGGTCGATCCGATAGGCGCGTGTTCTTGAGCGGTTGCGAGGCGAAGGCCGTCGGCGCCAACCCGGCAGGGGTTCCTGAATCGGCGGGTCACGTCACGTTGTGAACGCTAACACAGGTCAGCGCAGCGCGTCGGCGATCGCGTCGGCCAGCGACGTGGTCGGCCGTCCGATCAGGCGGCCGAGGTCGCCGGAGCCGGTGAACAACTCACCGCGTCCCAGGCCGAGATCGGCGTCGGCGAGCACGTGCGCCAACTCGGCGGGCAGGCCCGCCGCGGTCAGCGCCTCGGCCAACTTCCGCGCCGGCAGATCGGTGTAGGGAATCTGCCTGCCGGTGGCGGCGGATACCGCCTCGGCGAACTCGGCAAGGGTGAACGCCTCGTCGCCACCCAGCTCGTACGCCGCGCCCAGATGGCCCTCGGTGGTGAGCACGACCGCGGCGGCCTCGGCGTAGTCGGCCCGGGCCGCGGCGCTGACCCTTCCCCCGCCCGCGGCCCCGAGGACAGCGCCCTGCCGGAGGACGAGCGGCAGTTGGGCGGTGTAGTTCTCCAGGTACCAGCTGTTGCGCAGCAGCACGCTGGGGACGTCGCGCTCACGCAGGTACTCCTCGGTGGCGCGATGGGTGGCGGCGAGGATGGTGGTGGCCGTGTCGGCGTGCGCCATGCTCGTGTACGCCACCAGCGACACCCCCGCGGCCAGCGCGGCGTCGATGGCGCGTCGATGGTTGGCGAGGCGCTCGTCGACGGACGTGGTCGAGACCAGGAGCAGCTTTTCGGCTCCGGCGAAGGCCGCCGCGAGGCTGTCCGGGTCGGCGAAGTCGGCCCGGCGCACCACGACACCGCGTTCGGCCAGGTCCTCGATCCCGGCGATGTCCCGCCCGGTCGCGACGATGGCCGAGGCGCCGACCCCGCGCCGCAGCAACGCCTCCACGGTGAGCCTGCCCAGCTGACCGGTGGCTCCGGTCACAACGATTGACATGGACGATCCCCATTCCCGCCGCGTCCTTCGCGGCATCACGGGAACCACGATGACCTCGTTACTTACCGTTGGGAAGTAGCCACCTTGAGGTAAGGTAGCCACCTGTCGGATAGCAACGAGGTGAGAGCCGTGGAGACCATCGACGACGTGACCGGGACGACACCGCCGTGGGACCCGTACGCGCGCGGCTGCCCGTCCCGGGACCTGCTCGACCGGATCGGCGACAAATGGTCGATCCTCGTACTCGGCGAGCTCGGTGAACACGGGGCGTCCCGCTTCACCCGACTGCGGAAACGACTCTCGGGCGTGAGCGAGAAGATGCTCACCCAGACACTGCGCGCCCTCGAACGCGACGGCCTCGTCCTGCGAACCGTCTTCCCGACGGTGCCGGTGCGCGTGGAGTACGAGCTGACTCCGCTCGGTCGGACCCTGCGTGAGCCCCTGAAGGTGCTCACGGAGTGGTCACTGCGGCACACGGCGGAAGTGCTCGCCGCCCGTGAGGAGTACGACGCCCGTATCGAGCAAGTGAACTGACGCCACGTCAGTTGACGCGAGAGCCCTTCAGGCGGACGGGTACCCGTTGGTGAAGAGCTGTCCGGTGGGGCCGTCGGGACCGAGGGTGGCGGCCCGGGCGATGTCACGGGCGCTCTCGGCGGCCGGGCGGTCGGTGGCGTCGTCGCCGCGCTCCGGATGGGTGGCGGTGTTGCCGGGGTCGACGGCGTTGACGAGGATCGGGGTCTCCGCGAGGGCGCGGGCGAGCACGGTGGTCAGCGCGTTGAGCATGTACTTGGCCATCGAGTAGGCCGGGGAGCGCAGCGGCGCGCCGAGATCGAGTCCGGTGGCGATCTGCTGGGCGGCGAGGCTGGAGACGTTCACGATCCGGGCCGCGGGCGCGGCGGTCAGCAGCGGCAGCAACGCCTGGGTCAGTGCCCACGGGCCGATCACGGAGACGTCCAGCGCGGTGCGCGCCGCGTCCATGTCGGCCTCCAGCGCGGAGAGGGTGCGGAAGTCGGGCAGGGCGCCGGCGTTGTTGATCAGAACGTCGAGGTGGCCGAAGGCCCGGGTGAGGTGATCGGCCACCTCGGCCATGCCAGCCCGGTCGGTGAGGTCCAGGCGCAGGGCGGTGGCCGCGTATCCGTCCTGGCGCAGTCGCTCGGCCAGCGACTCCGCCGCGGAGCGGTCGCGCGCGGTGAGGACGACGTGGAAGTCGCGCTCGGCGAGCGGCCGCAACCGTCCGATCGGTTGACACGGCCCAGAGGCGGACCAGCGGTGTCGTGGTTGCGCCCCGGCTCGGGTCTACAGCCAGCGGTCGTACCAGGCGCGGATCCGCCGAAGGGCGTCGAGTTGGTGGGCGCGCTCGTCGAGCCCATGGCCCTCGCGGGGGTAGACGACCAACTCGTGCTCGACCCCGAAGTGGCGCAGCGCGCGATGGAAGTGGATCGCCTGGCCGAGCGGGACGTTGGTGTCCTCCTCGCCGTGCAGGATCAGCACCGGGGTGCGGATGCCGGAGGCGTAGGAGATGGGACTGTGCCGGTCGTGGACGTGTGGTCCCGGGCCCTCCCATCCGGTGCTGCCGCCGAGCGCCGCGTCGAGGAGCCCCCAGTCGCCGGTCCCGGCCTGCATGCCCCAGTCGCTGATGCCCGCGCCCATCATGGCGGCCTTGAACCGGTCTGTACGGGCTGCCGCCCAGGCCGCGATGAAGCCCCCGTGGCTCCATCCGGAGATCCCCAGACGCTCGGGGTCGGCGACTCCCTGTGCCACCAGCAGGTCGATCCCGCTGAGAATGTCGGTCCACTCATCGCCGCCGACCGCGCCCGCGACCACGGCGGCGAACTCGTGGCCGTGCCCCGAGCCGCCTCGGGGGTTGGGCAGGAAGACCGCGTACCCGGCGGTCGCCAGCCACTGGCCGCAATCGATCGCGTTGAGGGCGAATTCGTCGGCGTAGCGGTAGTAAGGGCCGCCGTGGACCAGGGTGACCAGCGGAAACGGACCGTTGTCCCGACTCCGGCCGGCCGGCAGGATCAGCAGGCCGTCCAACTGGACTCCGTCGGAAGCCTGGTAGTGAAGGCGCTCCTGGACACCCCAACGGATCCTGCGCAGTTCCGGCATGGTGTCGCTGAGCCGGACCAGTGGTCCGCCGGTGGGTCCCGCGTGGACGTTCTTGGGCTCGTACGCCGTACTTGCCAGCAGGGCGACGGTTTCCCCGCCGCGACTCGCGGTGAGCCCGGCGAGCATGCCGGGGGCGGCGGACACCTGGTGGAACCGCAGGGACTCCGGGTGGAGCCGGTACAGCGCGGTGTCCAGCCCGTCGGCGAACAGCGCGAGTGGGGGCCCGTCCGCGACCTGCACCAACTCGCTCGGGCTGACGGACATGCCGGCGGTGAGGTCGCGGTGTCCGACGGCCGGGCCGCTCGCCGGCGGGACGGTGTCGATCACGGCGAGCCCGCCGACCAGGTGCTCGGGGGTCACCGCCAGGTGGGCCAGATGCCACACACCGTCGTGGTGCCACCAGGCCGGGGACTGGGCCTCGATCCCGACCGGACCCAGGTCGTGGACGGATGCCGAGTGCGGATCCACCACATGCAGTTCCGCCGTCATGACGCCGGGGTCGAGCTCAGGGGTGGACCAGCTCAGCACCGCCAGCGGGCCGCCGTCCGGACGCTGGACCAACCCGACCACATGCCGGTCACCGAGGCCGTCCACGGTGCGGAGCACGCCGGTCTCCAGGTCGAGCAGGCGCAGCCGGGTGGGCGGAAGGTGGCGGCCCCAGACCTTGGCGTCGTCGCACTCGGCTTCCCGGCGTTCGTCCTCCGCGGTGGGTTCGTCCTCGGCGAGCAGGGCGACGGTGCGGCCGTCGAAGAGCGGCAAGTGGTCGCAGATGCCGCCGCGCCAACTGGTCAAGGCCTCGGCCTCGGCGATGTCCTCGCCGCCGTCCAGACGGATCCGCTGGAGTTGGGCGGTGCCCTGTTCCTCGCGGTCGGAGGTGAAGAAGAGGGAGGCCGAGTCCGGGGCCCACTTCGGGGCGAGGTCGCGGGCCGTGCCGTCGGTCAGCCTGTGCGGGGCTGTGCTGCCGTCGGCGGCGGTGACCCAGATGGACCCGTGCGGACGCCCGCCCTTTCCGCCGTTCGCGACCACTCCGTGGGCGACCAGGCGGCCGTCCGGCGAGATGGCCGGTGTCACGGCGGCGGCGACGTCCACCACCAGTTCGGCGGTGAGCGGGTCGGTCGGTTCGGGGGTCGGCTGCGGTGCGGGTGCGGGGTGCGGCGGCATGCAGACTGCCTTTCGCTCGTCACTACGGCAAGCGGACATCCTCCCGCACTATCGGGTCGGCGTCAGCCGGAATTCGGAGAGCGGGCGGCATGCGAACCCGCCCCGGACGGCCTGCCGTAGCCCATGGCGCATCGACCGAACGCCCGGCGCGTTACCGGGAGTTGAGCCGCAGACGCCAGGCGGGCCGACGAGGGCGGTCCGGCCGGCCCCACAACACTTGCCGCATGCGGTTGTAACAACTATCGTTACGACTGAGCCGGGGGTCGAGGGAGATGGAGTCCGACGTGAGCGCCAACAGCAGGCTGACCATCGCGGCGCACGCCCTGACGTGGATCGGCCTGTATCAGCGGCGTGGCCACGAGGTCGCCACCTCAGAGCAGATCGCGACGAGCGTCAACACCAACCCGGTGGTGATCCGCCGCCTGCTGGCCACGTTGAGCAAGGCCGGCCTGGTCGATTCACGGCGGGGGGCGGGGGCGGGCTGGATGCTCGCGCGGGACCTGGCGGCGATCACCCTGCTCGACGTCTACCAGGCGATCGAGCCGGGACCTGTCTTCGCCCTGCATCCCGCGACACCGGACCACGAGTGCGTCGTGGGCCACGGCATCGGGCCGGCGATGACCGCCGTGTACGACAAGGTGGAGGCCGCCCTGCGTAGGGAGTTGGCGAAAACCACGCTGGAGGACGTACTGCGGGACGTCTTGAGAGCCGCCTGACCTCGGATCGTCGACTTCCTCCGATCGAGGAGGTCGCATCCCGCGCCCGGCAATGTAACAAAAATGGTTACATCAAGGATCGGAGAGTCTCATGGGACAACTGGACGACAAGATCGCCCTCGTCACCGGCGCATCCAGCGGCATCGGCCTGGCGATCGCCCGCCGTTTCGCCGCCGAGGGCGCGACCGTCTACCTGACCGGGCGCCGCAAGGCCGCGCTGGACGCCGCCGTTGCGCAGGTCGGCGCCCGCGGCATCGCCGTCCAGGGTGATGCCGCGGACCTCGGCGATCTCGACCGGCTCTTCGCCGAGATCGCGAACCGCAGCGGCCACCTGGACATCGTGGTGGCCAACGCCGGGGTCGGGGAGTACGGCCCGCTCGGCGCGATCACCGAGGAGGAGTACGACCGCACCACCTCGGTCAACCTCAAGGGCACGGTCTTCACCGTCCAGAAGGCGCTGCCGCTGCTGACGGCCGGCGCCTCGGTGACCCTGCTGTCCTCCAGCTCGGCGCTGCGGGCCACCCCGGGCCTGGGTGTCTACGCCGCCACCAAGGCCGCGATCCGCAGCCTCGCCCGCACCTGGGCCGCCGAACTGGCCGACCGCGGAATCCGCGTCAACGCCCTCACCCCCGGCCCCGTCGAGACCCCGGGCCTGGACGACCTCCTCGCCGCCTTCCCGCACGGCGACCGTCCCACCGCCGCCGAACCCGCCCCACCGACCCCGCTCGGCCGCGTCGGCCACCCCGACGAGGTCGCCGCCGCCGCCCTCTACCTGGCCGGCGACCAGAGCACTTTCACCACCGGCGCGGAACTGTTCGTCGACGGCGGCGCCACCCAGCTCTAGACGCCCTTGGCGCGCTGCGCGGCAAGCACCGAACGAAACGACAGAAGACAAAGACAGGACAAGGACGATGGCAACAGATACGCAGACCTCGCGGACCGTGGCCGAGCAGTTCGTGGAGCGCCTCGGCAGGCAGGACCCCGACGGCATCCAGGAACTCTTCGCCGAGGAGATCGACTGGCACGTCCCCGGCAGTGACGCGCTGCCCTGGACCGGGCGCCGTACCCGCCGGGAGGAGGTCGCGCCGTACTTCACCACGATGTGGCCGCACTTCGCGCAGGGCAGGAGCAAGGTCGTGCTGGAGCGCGTCATCGTCGACGGTGGTGACGTGGTGCTGCTGGCGGTCTTCACCCACACCGTCGCGTCCAGCGGGAGGGAATTCACCACACCGGCGGCCATGCACCTGGTGGTCGAGGACAACCGGATCGTCCGCATGCACCTGTACGAGGACACGCTGACCGTCGGGAAGGCGTTCGACGCGGGCTGAGCGCGGCCCGGAGCGCATGGCGGCCAGGCGGGCGGGACCTCGCGTTTGGCCATCGGCATCAGCCCGAACGAGGGTTCATGAGGCAGCGGTGACCGCGGTGTCGTCGGTGTGCTCGGCGGCGGAGGTACGCGGCAGGACCAGGTAGGTCAGCCCCAGGCCGGCGAGGCTCAGCGCGGCGCCGGCCAGGCCGGTCCAGCGTAGGGCGTGTGCGGCGACCAGCAGGCCGCCGAACACGCCACGCACGGTCGTGGACATCGATGTGTCGGTCAGCCGGCCCGCCGCCAGGTTGCCCAGGAAGCTGCCGGCTCCGTAGGCGAGCAGCAGCCCGGAGACGGCCGCGGCGGAGAAGTGGCACACCCGAGTGAGCAACGGGGCGATGTAGGTGAAGACAACAGCGACGCCGGAGAAGCCGACCGCCGTGCTGGCGACGGCCAGTAGCACCGGCTTGCGGGTCACCACCCGCAACTCCGCGCGCAGCCGACCGGTCGGTGCCGGCCGACGCGGCAGCACCAGTGCCAGCAGCGCGACGGCAACCAGGGTGAGCACCGTCAACGCCACGAACGGCGCGCGCCATCCGGCGCCGTGCCCCAACAGCGAACCCAGCGGCACGCCGAGCAAGGTGGCCACGGTGAACCCGGACGCCACCGTGGCGATGGCCGCGCCGGTCTTCTCCCGGGCAACGACGCTGGTGGCCGTCACCAGGGCCAACGCCAGGAACGCCGCGTGGCTGAGCGAGCACACCACCCGCCCGGCCAACAGCATCGCGAACGAGGTGGCCGTCGCGCTGAGCGCGCTGCCCGCGGCGAACAGCAGCATCAAGGCGATCGCCAGGCCCTTGCGCGGCAACCGCCCCGTCAGCATGGTCACCACGGGGCCGCCGATCACCACGCCGAGTGCGTACGCGGTCACCGCCTGCCCGGCGGTGGCCTGCGAGACGTGCAGGTCGGCGCCGATCTCGGGCAACACGCCCGCGACCAGGTATTCCGACGTACCGACAACGAAGACGCTCGCGCACAAGGCGGCGAGCTGGGCGAAGCTCTTCCTCATGGCCGGAAAGCTAGAGTCTGACATCGGTGTGAGAGTCAAGCGGCGGTGCCCGCGCTCAAGAGATCCATGAGGAGGTCCGCGTGCGGATCGGTGAGCTGTCCCGCAGAACGGGTGTCCACGAACGACTGCTGCGCTACTACGAGGAGCAGCACCTGCTCAGCCCGCGGCGGCGACCCAGCGGTTACCGTGAATACGACGAGGCGGACGTGGACACCGTGCGGCGCATCCGCGGTCTGCTCGCCGCCGGTCTCAACACCGCGACCATCGCCACCATCCTTCCCTGCCTGCGCCAGGAGCGGGACCGGCTGGTGCCGACCTGTCCCGACCTCCTCGCCGACCTGCTCAGGGAGCGCGAGAGGATCACCCAGGCCATCACCGACCTGCGAACCTCCCGCCGCGCACTCGACGACGTCATCGCCGCCGCCCCCGCCGACGTCGCCGAACGCGCGGCGGCCCGCTGACCGTCGCGCTCGACGTTCGGCCGACGTCCCGGTCTCCGGCGACATCACCCGTGACGGCAGTTGCCCGTCCGTTACCGCTTCGGCCGCTGCTTCTTCAACTCGGCCACCCGGCGCTCGACATCCGGCAGGAACCAGGCCGGAACCTCGCCGGTGGCGCGCAGGTGTCTGCGTTCGTCCGCGGAGAGGGTGTCGGGCGCGATGTCCACGGCCAGGGCGTAACGGGCCTTGCGGGAACTGGCTTTGTCACGTCGCAGGTCGCCCGCGAGCCCCGCGCCGGCCGGCCCGCCGACCGTCGACCCGTTGGGCCCACCGGTCCCACCGGATGCCGCCAACACCATGAACAGCACGCCCAACGGGCCGGTCCGGCGGGACTTCTTGTCGACGTAGTCGCGTACCGCCAGCCAACATAAGCGCTCGTCGGTCACGTTGGGAACCTGCTTGCCCATCTGCGCCCCCCTGCTCCTGCGATGAAGCAAACACTGTAGTCGCGATCCCGGCACGCGGCGGCGGAATCCACCGACGTTGTCGGTGTGCAGGATCTGAGAGCCGATGGCGCCGTGGCAGTCGGATTCCACCGGTACGGGCGCGAAACGTGTCGGATATTGCTGGCCCACGGCTGGTGAATGGGCCTTGGCCGGGGCGCCGCACACGATGAGGCCATGAACATGGATTCCCGGATACCGACAGAGCGCGCCGCCGTCCTGATCGTGGGCGGCAGCATCGTCGGAGCCTCGGCGGCGCTCTTCCTCGCCGCACGGGGGATCACCCCCGTCCTCGTCGAGAAGCATACGGCGGTGTCGACCCGGTTGCGTGCCAAGCTGTTCTATCCGCGCACCATGGAGGCGTACCGCAGTGTGGGGGTTGACCAGGACGTCTACGCCGTCCAGCACAGTGTGCCGCCGGCCGATCACGCAGCGGTGGTGACCTCCCTCGCCGGGCCGGAAGTGCGGCGCTGGCGGCTGCCCGCGGCGGAGGACTTCGGTGATGTCTCGCCGTGTCCCAGCGCACTCGTCAAGCAGGCCGACGTGGAGGAGGTGGTCCGCGCCCACGCCCGAGCCCGCGGCGCCGACCTGCGCTTCGGTCACCGTTTTCTCCGCCTGGGCCGGCACGAGGACCACGTGGTCGCCCACGTGCTCGACGCGGCCGGGAAGCCGTACACCGTCCAGGCCGACTACCTGCTGGCGGCGGACGGGAACAGCAGCGCCATCCGGGAAGCGCTCGGCATCGGCCGCAGCGGCAGCGCGGTGGTCTCCCACGTGATGGAGATCGGCTTCACGGCCGACCTGCGCGAAGTCCTGGACGGCCGCCGCCTCGCCCTGGCCTGGACCGACGCGCCCGAACGTGCCTTCCTCTCGTGGAACACCGCACACGACCGCGGGACGGTGTCGGTGACGTACGACCCCGCGGCCGTCGACCCGGCGATCGCGTTCGACACCGAGCGGTGCCGTGACGTCGTCTCACGCGCTCTCGGGCTCCCCGCGTCGCGTTTCACGGTCACCGGGACCCGGCCGTGGCGGATGGGTGGTTGGGTGGCCGATTCCTACCGCGCGGGCCGGGTCTTCCTCCTCGGGGACGCCGTGCACGTCACCCCGCCGACCGGCGGCTTCGGCGCCAACACCGGCATCCAGGACGCCTGGAACCTCACGGCCAAGCTGGTGTCCGTACTGCGCGGCGACGCCGGCCCGAGACTGCTGGACGACTACGAGCCCGAGCGCCACGCGGTGGGCGCACTCACGGTCGAGCAGGCACTGCTGCGCCTCGACAACCGCGCCGAAGCGTCGGCAGGCAGTCGTCCGCTGCTCAGCGAGGCGGCGGTGGCGATCGGTTACCGCTACCGCATGTCCGACGTCGATGCGGATCGCGGCCTGCCGCAGGCGGACGAACCGGGCCGCTGGCGTGGCGAGCCCGGCACCCGGCTGCCGCACACGTTCCTCACCGGCGCGTACGACGGCGCATCGACCCTCGACCTGGTCCGCGACGGCCGCCACCTGCTGCTCGCCGGGCCCGAAGGACACCACTGGGCACGGGCCGCCCGCGCTGTGGACCCACGGGGTGCGTTCCTCGACGTGGCCCTGCTGCCCCGGCGGGCCGATGCGGGAACGTTACCGGCGGCCGACCTCTGCGGCATCGGCGACCACGGAGCCGTCCTGGTCCGCCCCGACCACGTGATCGCCTGGCGCGCCACGCAGGCCGCTCCCGACACCACCACGGCCCTGTCCGAGGCCACGCGACGGGTTCTGCGGCCGACGCGATGAGATCGCGGCGTCCCGGACGGCGGCGGGTGAGCCGGCGGCCGAATCGCGCGTTCGGCCGCCGGACGTGCGCCCGCGGACGACGCCGGATCCGGCCGCCGAGGTCGGCGCGGGCGCGCGTCAACAGGTCGGTTCTCCGGCGTGGCCGGTCCTCGCGGCAGGGGTGTTGCCGTGCGGTCAGCGCGAGTTGGTGAGGACCCGGCCGGACCAGACGTCGATCACCACCTGGTGGTGCTGGGGGCGGATCCTCGGTGTGCCGGCGGCGTAGTTCTCGTCGACCTGTGCCGCTTCGGCCGCGTCGGGCTTGGCGTTCGTGCAGGAGGTGCCGGGGCCGTGGCCGGACATGAGTTCCGAGCACGGGCCGCTGTAGTCGTCGGGCAGCCCGAGGATGTGGCCGGTTTCGTGCGCCGTGATCCGGGTCGCGTCGTAGCCCTCGTCCACCGCTTGCTGGCCCAGTTGCACCTCGCCGCTGCCGCCGGGGAAGATCGGCCCCAACGTGGTCTGCGGCCAGCCGCTGGTCGCCTCGTAGACGTAGTCGGCCGAGCTGGGGTCGCTCGCCGGTTCCAGGCGCACGTTGTGCACCGCGTTGTTCCAGTTCTGCACGGCCTGCTCGATCGGGCCCGCCCACTGACCGGCATCGCTGGCGTCGTAGGTGAGGGTGACCACAGCCGCGGTCGCGCGTGGCGCGGAGTGCGCCGGAGTGACGACCGCGGTGCTCAGCATGGCCGGGACGAGTGCCGTCAGGGCGGCTATTCGCTTGATCATGAGACTGGTGCGCCTCCTCGAACTCAGCTGCTGCTCGCAGTAAAAGGGTTCGTCGCAGACATGACAAGGTCCATTCCGGTAATCCGGCCTCGGCGGGTGTGAAGTTGGCTCAAAGTGGCGCGGGAGTTGGCGGCCGGATCGGAGCCCTGCCGGGAGAGGTCGGGGCGACGATGCGGTCGTGGCCGAGGCGGACTGTCCGTTCTCGTGTCGTTGACCGTCTGGCAGGATGGCGGGCATGGGGTGCGCTTCACCGGGTACGGTCGTCGAGCTTCGGGATGCCGAACATCTTGCGGTGTTGTGTGACGAGGCTTCCTTGTGCGTGTGGGCGGCGGGTGGACTTGAGCGTCCCGGGTCGCGTGCTTGGGCCTGCGCGGATGGTTGTGCTGTTGTCGCGGCGTCCCCGGGGATTTCGCGCCGTGACCGTCTGGCCGTTCACGGTGATCCGCAGGCTGTGGTCCCTGTGGCCGCCGTGGCGCTGCGTGAACTCGGGCCTAGTTACCGTCCGTTCGGGCCACCGCGGCTCATCGACGCCCTGGTGGAGGGGATCCCTGGGCTGCGGGTCCAAGGGGCGTTCGGCTGGATGGACACCACTTGTGGTGTTCCGGTCCCCGGCGGACCGGTGTGGCTGACCCCCGACGGCGCCGGTGATGTCACGCGGGTGATCGAGGACGGTTTCCCCAGCTCGTACGCGGCGCCAGGGGTGTCCGGCGTCGAGCGCTGGGCCGGGATCCGCGACACCTCGGGGGAACTGGTCGCCGTCGCGGCGCTTGCCTGGTCGGCGCCGCGGGTCGGGTTCCTGTCGGGGGTCGCCGTTGCCCCGGCGGCGCGTGGGCGGGGCCTGGGCCGCGAGGTGTGCGCGTTCGTCACCGCCGCGGCGGTGGAAGCGCACGGCACCGCGGCGCTGATGGTGGACGAGTGGAACGGCGCCGCCATCCGTCTCTACGAGAGTCTCGGCTTCACCTACCGTCCCGTAGCCGCGGCCGGGTTCGCGGCGTGACACGAGGTGCGAGACGGTGTGGTCGACCTGGACGGAACGGCCCCGGTGCGGGGGAGCGGTGAGCCCCATGCCATCGATGGCCCGCCCCCGGCTCCACGGTCTCCCCGTGGACGCCGACAACTGGTTCGAGGCCGAGGATCCGTGGGAGTACGGCGAGGCGGAGCCCGCCTTTGTCGCAGCGCTGCGCGTGGGTGGGACGTGCGTCACCCGCTGGGAGTTCGCCGACACCGGCGAGGCGTTGGTGGCGGCCGGCGCGGTTCCCGCCGACGGCGCACCTGCGGCTCACCGCGTCCAGGTCCGCCCCTGAACCGCCGCAGTGCCTACAGGCCGCCGGTGCCGCCAGATCCCCGCGCGGCCCCGCTGCCACGGCCGCGTGTGACTTCGCCGCCCGGCCGACGGGGAACACCGCCCGCACCGGTTCCGACGGCCGGACATCCCCACACAGCACGAGGACGGCGCGTCGCGTCAGACGGTGGCCGGTACCGGCCCGCGCCGGCCCCGGAACGTCCTGCGGTACGCCTGCGGTGTGATCCCCACCACCGCGTTGAGGTGCTGGCGCAGTGAGGCACCGGTGCCGAATCCGGCGCGGTCGGCGACCAGGTCGACCGGCCAGTCGGTGGTTTCCAGCAGGTGCAGCGCCCGCTCCACGCGCTGCCGTACGAGCCACTGGCCGGGGCTGGTGCCCACCTCGGCGCGGAAGCGGCGGGTGAAGGTGCGCACGCTGACCCCGGCGTGCCGGGCCATGTCGGCCAGTGACAGCGGTTCGGCGAGGCGTTCCAGTACCCAGGCCCGGGTGGGGGCCGTACCGGACTCGGCGGACCTGGGCACCGGGCGGCGGATGAACTGGGCCTGGCCGCCGTCGCGCCACGGCGGAACGACACAGGAACGCGCCACCTCGTTGGCGACCTCGCTGCCGTGGTCCCGGCGCACCAGATGCAGGCACAGGTCGATCCCGGCCGCGACCCCCGCCGAGGTCAGCAGGTCGCCGTCGTCCACGAAGAGCACGTCCGGATCGACCCGGGCGGCGGGGAAGAGACGTTGCAGCAGGTCGGCCTCGCGCCAGTGCGTGGTGGCGGGACGGTGGTCGAGCAGCCCGGCTGCCCCGAGCACGAAGGCACCGTTGCAGATGGCCACCATACGCGTGCCCGGGCGCACCCCGGCCAGCGCCGCCCGCAGGTCGTCGGGCAGCAGGCCGTGTTCACGTATGGTCCCGAGCCGGTGCGAGGGCGGGACGATCACCGTGTCCGCCTCGCCCAGCACCGACGCGTCGTGGTGGACAGCCAGTTCGTAGTCGGCCTCTGCCTGCACCGCACCGCCGTCCACACTGCACGTCGTCACCGTGTACAACGGCCGGCCGCGGGCGTCCCGCGCGGCGCCCAGGACCCGCCCGGCGATGCCCAGTTCGAAGGGAACGACGCCGTGCAGGGCGAGGACCGCGACACGATGCATGTCCCGATCCTTTCAGATGATGACCATCGGGTCACTACTGGACGGTCGGCGTCCCGGGCAGGCTGGGGAACGCACCGACCGGGGCGCGGCGTGGGTGCACGCCCGGTCACCGCTGTCGAAAGGATCAGGTCATGTCACAGGAGACACCGGCCCGGATGCGTGCCGTCAGCCAGGAGCGGGCCGGCGGCCCCGAGGTCCTGCGGGTCGTCGAGACCGACCGGCCGCGACCCGGACCCACCGAGATCCTGGTGCGGGTGCACGCGGCCGGCGTCAACCCCGCCGACTGGAAGGCACGGGCCCGCGGTGCCTTCCTGACCGGCGAAGTGCCGCCGTTCACCCTCGGGTTCGACGTCTCCGGAGTGGTGGAGGCGGTGGGCATCGGCGTCACCGTGCACCGTCCCGGCGACGAAGTCTTCGGCATGCCGCGCTTCCCGCACCCGGCGAGCGCCTACGCCGAGTACGTCACCGCACCGGCCCGCCGCTTCGCCCGCCGGCCCGCGCGGCTGGACCACGTCCAGGCCGCCGCCCTGCCGCTGGCCGGGCTCACCGCGTGGCAGGCGCTGGTCGACACCGCCGAGGTCCGCTCCGGGCAACGGGTCCTGATCCACGCGGCGGCAGGGGGCGTCGGCCACCTGGCCGTGCAGATCGCCAAAGCCCGCGGCGCGTACGTCATCGCCACCGCCCGGCAGGCCAAACACGACTTCCTGCGCGAACTGGGCGCCGATGAACTCATCGACTACACCACCCAGGACTTCGCCGAAGCCGTCCGCGACGTCGACGTCGTCCTGGAGACGGTCGGCGGCGACTACCCGGCCCGCTCCCTGAACACCCTGCGACCCGGCGGCACGCTCGTCTCCATCCTCCCGCTCGACCCCGCCTTCCCCGCCGACCGGGCCGCCGCCGCCGGGATCCGCGCCGCCTTCGTGATGGTCGAACCCGACCTCGCCGCCCTCCGGGAGATCGCGGCCCTCGCCGACGACGGCCGGCTACGGGTACACGTCGAGACGGTGCTGCCGCTGGAGGAGGCCGCGAAGGCACACACCCTGGGCGAGTCCGGACGGACACGGGGGAAGATCGTCCTGTCCGTGGTGTGACGGCGGCACCGCGGTGGCGGTTGGGTAGCATGCGCGCGAAGCCCGAGGAAGAAGGTCGGCACGATGTCGGACGGCATGTCGTGGATCGGCGAGCACTGGTACAGCGGTGCGATCGTCAAGGACGGCATGCTCTCGGACATCTGCCTGACGGCGGTGCGCGGTGTGGACGCGGTGGACTTCGTGGTCCGCCTCGGTGCGGACCGCCGCGAGGCCGAACACCCCGTACTCTTCAGGGACTTCGACAGGCTGAGCGTGGACCCCGGCGACAGTGTGGCGATGTTCGGCCACAGCGGCGAGTGGGCCTACGTCCTGGAGGTCGAGCGGTCCACCTGGCATCTCCTCCTCCTCGAGCGGCTGGGCCAGGACACGCTCGTGGGACGGGGCGAGGAACTCGTCTGCCTGGACCGCTTCCTGCACGAGCACCCGTGGGTGTGCTACATCGACGCAGCCGGCGAACTCGGTTCCGCCGAGCCCGGTGACAGTTTGCTGGAGACCGTGGTCCCGCCCGAGGACCGGCTCGGTGCGTTCGCCGCACTGGACGCGGCCATGCGCCGGGCCGGGGCGGTGCGGGCGACCTTCCCCGGCTGCGAGGACCCCGAGGACGAGGACGAGGAGCTGGCGAGGCGGCTGTTCGGGGCGGTGGGGGAGCACCTCGGGCTGTCGCTGCCGCGCCGGGAGATCGAGCGGGGGCTGCTGCCCGCGGTGCACCTGCCGTCGCCGCTGTGAGCGTGGTTGGTGGATGTGGCCGGGTGGCCCGCCCGGGTGGGAGCGTCCGCGAGCTGACGTTTCAGCGGCCCAGCTCGACGGCGCGGCGCAGGTCGTCGACGTAGAGCTCGGGTTGTTCCCAGGCCGCGAGGAGTTCGGCGACGGTGCCGCCCACGTCGCCGCCGGACACCGTGTACCGGGGGTGGCCGAGTTCGTCGAGAGCGTCCGCGACGATCCCGGCGATCCGGTTGGCCGACATACCGGGAACGGTGAGCGGGGCCGCGAAGGGAAAGCCCGGCAGCGCCGGAACCACCACGTGCATGTCGGCGAGCAAAGGCAGGACGCGCTCGAACCGCAGCACCGAGTCCGGCCAGCCGTGCAGCAGCACGACGACCGGGGCGCCGGGATCCGCGGACCGCTGGTGGATCACCCGCAGGTCGCTGCCGCCTGCCCGCACCGTGACCCAAGGGAGCGCGCCGATGCGTCGCTCGTGCACACCCCAGTCGTATCCGTTCGCCCAGCGTTCGAGCAGTGCGTCGAGGTGAGTGCCGCTGATGCCGCGCGTCGTGTCGTCACTCCAAGGGGTGGTGACACGACGCGTCCGCTGGATTCGTTCCAGCAACCCGTGGTCCATGTGTATCAGCGTACACACAATGTGTATGGTGATACACATGACTTCGCGTAATGCGGCCTCCACTCGCCAGCGGATCCTGGAGCAGGCACAACGCCAGTTCGCCCAGCACGGGTACGCGGCGATCACGGTCAAAGGCGTGGCCGACGCCGCCGGGGTGTCGCCCAACCTCATCACGCGCTACTTCGGCGGGAAGGAGGGCCTTTTCCTGGCGGCGACCCGGGTCGAGATCCCGGTCACCACCTCGCTCGACGGTGACCTCTCCACGCTGGGTGCGCGCCTCGCGGCCGGCATCGTCGAGCGCTGGTTCGGCGCGCCCGGGAAGGATCCGCTGCTCATCCTGCAACGCGCGTCCGGTGAACGTCCCGAGGCGGCGGAGGCGCTGGCCGCCTTCCTCGACACCCACTCGCTGGATCCGCTCCACGGCTACCTGCGCGACAGTGGCCTGGACGACGCGGACGCCCGCAACCGAGCCGCGGCGATCGACGCCTTCGTGCTCGGCGTCTCGACCCGCCGCCGGGTCCTGCGTTCCGAACTCGGCGACCCCGCCGACCTCCAGGCATGGCTGAGCGCCACCATCCAACGCCTCGCCGACGGCTGACGCACCAGACGGCCCCCTCGCACTCGGTGGCCCCGCCTACGAATCGACCTGATGACGTATCAGGTCGAGCAGCACCGCGCTGTGGGGTGTCTTCGCTTCCGGGATCTCCAAGTCGCGCCACTTGCCGTTCGGTTGGCGCGTCTGGACCACGCTGTCGGGCCGCAACGGCTTGCGACGCACCTGTGACCAGGGGTACGTCGTGTCCTGGACGATCAGTGATTCGGCGGTCACCGTGTAGGCGCCGTAGGTGACCGAGCCCGTCTCCTCAAGTCGCCGCATGGCCCTGGGGCCTTCGTCCGCCGTCGCGAGTCTCGCGATCAGCACCGCGTCCGTTCCCGAGAAACGCCGCACCTCGCGTCCTCGTGCGTGGTCAGCAGCAGGTAGGGACGGGCCTGCGTGTTGCCCGCGGAGCCCACCGCGTGGTACTCGGTCCAGTGGTACGGCACGATCTCGGGCCAGGGCAGGGCTTAGAAACCGGCGTCGGGCGCGGCGGCGGACCGCATGACCAGGCCGCCCCGGTAGACGTGCAGATCGCCGTGGAGGACCCGCGCCCTGTTGTCCCTGCTGCTGACCACCGTCAGCAGCACGAGCGCCACGAACGTCAGCACATACCCGGCGACATGCATCCCCGGTGTCCACGGCGCGAACGGCACGGCCAGCACCACACCGACGGGCGCGAGGACGATGACCAGCAGGCAGCCGACGCCCCCGGCCCGGTCGGGCTTCGCCCGGCGCGGCGTGAAGCTGCGTACGCGATCGCCGAACCCCCGCGTACGCGCGAGTTCCGTCACCGAAGTCGATGGTTCCACAGGCTTTCTGGCCATCTCGCCCTTCCCTGTCGCGGCCACGCCAGTATCCGGTGCGAGCCCATCGCTGAACAGTACGGCGATCGGGAATGTGACGGGTCCGGGATGTGAGGGGGCTTTCCGACGCATGGGAGACCTGGCGGTTCGGCGGAGCTGGGCCCTGTTGTGGAACGGAGGGGCTCCGACCGCTCATCCGAGGCGCAGAGGGACGCCGTCGCGGCGTACCGGGGTGCCCAGCGCACTGGTCACGCTGTCGGCTCAGCCACGGCGCACCCCCAGGGGCAGGACCCCGAGGCTCGTCCGGTCAGGTTCGTACGAGCCGGGGAAGGCGATGGCGAGACGGTCTCCCGTGCGTGCGGCCCGAGGGGGGTTGACGTGGGGGTCCCAGCGGAAGGAGGTGGCCTGCTCGGTCGGCCACGATGGTGCCGGCGTCACCTGACCGGTACGGGTCACGGTATGGAGCGAAGCGTGGTCGCCCGTACCGGTCAGCACTTCGACGCCGGAGTCGGTGGCTGCCGTCAGAGCGACCGAGGAGGCGCCCGGCAGTGTGGTGTTCCAGCGCTGCCGTCCGGTGGCGAGGTCCACCGCTATGACGCCGTCCGTGCGGCCGTTGGCGCGGTTGTCGCCCTTGACCAGGTACAACGTGTCCGAACTCAGGACAAGGTTGGCCGGCCCGTACACGACCCCGGAGGCGAAGGCCACCGTGTTGGTGGCGGCCCCGGCCGTGTCCAGCGGGACCGGCCGGCCCGTGCCCGCGGGCAACACGTAGAGCGAGCCGCCACCCGGATCGGCCAGATAGCAGCCGACCAGCAGACGGGAGCCACGGACGGTCATGAAGCCGGACAGACTCCGGCGCACCGCGGTGTACGGCCGCACGCTGTTGCACCCGGGCAGGGCGATCATCCCGGCCGGGCGGGACGGCGGACCGTCACCGAGGGAGAACAGCCTGGCCTGGTCGCCGCACTCGGCCAGGACGTAGACCATCCCCACCAGCGCCTGTGCCGGTCCGCTCAGGCGGCATCCGCCCGGCATGCCCGCCGGGCCGAAGTCGGTCGACCACCTCACCCGGCCGGTGCGCACGTCGACGCTGAGCAGGTCGGTGCCGCGCTGGTCATGGGTCCGGGACCCCGCGAAGGGCGTCGTCACCACGTAGCCGCTGATGGACAGTGAGGTACCGCCGAGCCGGTCGGGAAAGCCGGTGGAGCCGGCCCCGACCAGGTCGACCGGGCGTGTCCAGCCGAGCCGGCCGGAGGCCAGGGAGACGGTCTGGAGGTGATCGCACCTCTCGATGCCCGGGTTCGCGGCCCACACACCGTAGATGAAGGCGCCCGTGCCGAAGGACGTGTCGGGGCTCATGTTGCACAACAGCCCGTTCCCCGGCGGTCTCCAGGACCAGATCCGGTCGCCGGAGGCGGCGTCGTACGCGGTCAGCCCGTACTTGCTGCCCAGCACCACGGACGTCGCCGTACTCCACAGCCCCACGAAGGTGCCGGTGTCCGCGGTACGCAACGACCAGGTGAACCCCGGCCGCGCGGCGGGGGCGGAGGCGGCGGGGGCGGGAGAAACCTCGGTGGAGGACGAGGAGCCGGGGCCCCAGAACGTGAGGGCGACGGCGAGGGCGAGGATCCCGGCGATCACGCCCGCGAGCGCGGCCACCGGTCCACGCGCCCCACGCATGCGGCCGGGGGGAGGCGGGACGGGAGGCGGCCCGGGCGGCAAGGGAGGCGCGGCCGGCGGAAGAGGCGGTAGTGGTGGCCGGCCCTGCGCCTGGTGGTCGGAGGAAGTCACCGCAGTACCGCCTCGACCCGGGCGGCGAGGTCGAGCACGGCATCGGCACGCGGTGACCAGCCTCCCGCGGTGGAACGGTGGAACGTGCGCACCAGCAGGACCGGGCCCGGGGCGAGCGGTTCGACGGCCAGCAACCGGTCCACCTGCCAGGTGTGGAGATGGTCGGGGCCGACCTTGGTGGGGGCCAGGGAGTCGGCCGCGCGCACCAGATCGGCGTCCGCGTTCAACCGGCCCGCGACGCCGGGCTCCCCGGCGAAGGACGCGGGGCCGGGGCCGCGGGCCGGGCCGAGCGCGACCCGGCCGGTCGGTGGTGCGTTCAGCGGCACCGCGTACAGCAGCGGGCCGATCCCGAGGCCGCGGCGCAACGACCGGCGTCCGCCCAGGACCGTGAGGCGCAGTTCGAAGGGCCGGGGTGCCTGGCTGTCGACGTACACGAAGCCGTGCGTCCGGACCGGCATCCCGCTGAACCGTTCGCGCGGCGGCAGCAGGCTTCCCGCGGGGACGCCGGCGCTGTCGGCGGGCAGGGCCCCGGCCGGGGGCGGTTCGGCGAGGCCGAGTTCCTCCACGAGTGCCCGGGCGACGGCGGCGGACACCGTGCGGATGTCGCCCTGCCGACCCGTCCACAGGGAACCGGACATGGTTGCTCCCCCGTTCCGTCAGACCAGTCCGGCGGCTTCGTGGCGGACCCGCGCCGCCTCGGCCGTGCGGCCCGTGCTGTCCAGCAACTCACCCAGGCGCTCCAGGGCGGTCCGAAGCTCGCCGCGGAACCGGCCGGGCCGTGCCGCGGTGAGCCGGCGCCAGCGATCGGCCGCCTCCCCGGCGTATCGGAGGGCTTCCGTCCAGTGGCCCTGGGCCATCAGATCGTCCCTGTGCCGGTCGGCCTCCTGGGCGCGGCGCAACAGCGCCTGCGAGGGGTCCTCGACCGGAGCCGGCGCGAGCGCCTCCGCCTTGGCGACCTTCCTCTTGCGGCTCTGCACGCTCAACCACCCCACGAGCGCGATCAGTCCGCCCGTGATGACACCGGAGACCAGCTTGTGCAGCAATGCGTCCACCGAAGACTCCAACTCCCCCGCGATCGGGCATGACAAGGCGTCACACGCGATGCGAACACGACGGGCAGGAGGCTAGGAGCAGCCGGTGAAATCGCCGTGAAACGAGTCGCCGCGCCCCGGCGGACGGCGAAGTCCGGTTTGCCGGACGAATCTCAGTCGCTCGCACCGAGGGTCTGCGCGAGCGCGTCGAGGGTCACGTCGACGATGGCGCGCAGTTGCTCCGTGCTCGTTCCGGCTCTGCTCATGACGGCGAGGGACTGGTTCACGGCCGCGAGGTGGGTCGCGAAGGCTTCGGCCGCCTCGTCGTGCAGTCGGCCGGCCTTGAGCGCGGCGCGTAGCCGGGTGTGCTGGAGGCCGATCGCCTCCCGCGCACGCGCCGCGACGTTCGCGCTGAGCACGGGGGTCGCCATGACGGTTTGGGCCACCAGGCATCCGTCGGGCAGGCCGGGGTCCGCGATGCGTTCCAGGGTGACGTCGAAGAACGCCCGCGCGGCTGCCAGGGGCCGGTCGGCGGCGCAGGACAACGCGGCGTCGTACTTGTCTCCGTAACGCGTGGTGTAGCGCTCCAGGCAGCGCAGGAAGAGCGTGTCCTTGTCGCCGAGGGAGGAGTAGATGGAGCTGCGGTTGAGTCCGGTCGCCCGGGACAGGTCGTCCACCGAGGTGTTCGCGTAGCCGGCCCGCCAGAACTGGATCATCGCGGCATCGAGCGCCGTGGCGATGTCGAACTGCTTCTTGCCCGCCATGCCGGCATCTCCCTCGTGCTCTGCCTTCTTGGTGGAGACCATCATCTCATCTTGAACTGATCAGTCCAAGATGGGGTAGGGTGAAGGCATGGTCACGGCCGGATACCCCGCACACCGCCCAGCGCGGCGACACACGCACCGCGCGCTCGCGGTCGGCGCCGTCGCGTTCGTCTACACCGTTGTCATGGCGGGCGGAACGCTGACGATCCCGCTGTACGTGCTGTGGGCCGCGCGATTCGGCTTCGGACCGCTCACCACCGTGGTCGTGTTCGTCGCCTATGTCGTCGGAGTCGTCGGCACCCTGCTCGTGGCCGGTTCCCTGTCCGACGCCATCGGCCGCCGTCCCGTTCTCGCGCTCTCGCTCGCCCTCACGGCGCTGAGCGCTGTGGGGTTCGCGCTGGCGGACGGCCTGGCGGTCCTGCTGGTCTCGCGGGTGCTCAGCGGCGTGGCGACCGGGCTCATCACCGCGACGGCGACGTCGGCGATCGCGGAACTCGTGCGCGGGCGCAGGACGGCGGCCGTGCTGGGCACCGCGGCCAACGTCGGCGGCCTGAGTCTCGGGGTCGTCGCCGCGGGCGTCCTGGCGCAATGCGTCACGGCACCGACTCACACCGTGTTCTGGTGCTATCTGGGGATGTGCGCCGTCGCCGGCGTCTGCTGGCTGGTCATCCCCGAGACCGCGGACCGGACGGCGGCCTGGCGGCCTCGTATCCGCCGCCCGGTCCTTCCCGACGGATCGAGCCGGGTGCGGTCGTTCGTCGCCAGTGGTGTGCTCGTCGCGGCCTCCTCGGGCGTCAACGGGTTCTTCTCCTCGCTGGCTCCCGCGTTCCTGCGCGACGACCTGGGCGTGTCGAACTTCGCCGTCATCGGCGTGGGCGTCGGCGCGCTGTTCGTCAGCGCGCTGCTGGCGCAGATCGTCATGCCCGCGGCCCTTCTACGACGCGACATCGGGACGGCCCTCCTGGCCGTGGGGATGATCGTCATCGAGGCCGCGCTGTGGACCCGCTCAGCGCCGCTCTTCGTCGTCGGCACCGTCTTCGCCGGCGCGGCGGTCGGAACGCTGTTGCGACACGGACTGAGCGTTACCGACGCACTGTGCGGTCCCGGCAACCGGGCCGAGCTCAACGCAACCTACTTCTTGTTCCTCTACTCCGGGCTCGTCGTCCCGGTCCTGCTGCTCGGTTTCGCCGACCAGGCCGTCGGGACACGGGTCTCCAGCGCCATGCTCGCCGCTGTCGTCGTGTCCACCGCGCTCGTGGGCCTGGCGCTCGGCCGACGCACCGGACCAACCAGCACACCCGACACCGTCAGCAGACCGTCGACACACCTCACACCAGTGGAGGAGAACCATGAATGACCCCGCAACCGCCCCCCGCACCTTCGGCAACCCGGTCCGCGACCTGCCGCTGCCCGACCTGGCCGGTTTCACCCACCGTTGGGTCGACGCGGACGGCGTCCTGCTCCACGCGGTCGAGGGCGGCCGGCCCGGCGGTCCGGCCGTCGTGCTGCTCGCCGGGTTCCCGCAGACCTGGTGGGCATGGCGCAAGGTGATGCCGGACCTGGCCGACCGGTTCCACGTCATCGCGATCGACCTGCCGGGCCAGGGCCACTCCGAACGCCCCGACATCAGCTACGACACGCACACGGTCGCCGCGCACGTCCACGCCGCGGTCGAGGCGCTCGGAGTCTCCACCTACTGGCTGGCCGCCCACGACGTCGGCGCGTGGGTCGCCTTCTCCCTCGCCTTGACGTACCGGAGCCACCTGCGCGGCCTGGCCCTGCTCGACGCCGGCATCCCGGGCATCACACTCCCCGACGCCATCCCGACCGACCCCGAACAGGCGTGGAAGACCTGGCACTTCGCCTTCCACCTCGTGCCCGACCTGCCCGAGACACTGCTCGCCGGCCGCGAACGGGAATACGTCGGCTGGTTCCTGAAAGCCAAGACCCTCTCCTCCGACACCTTCGACGACACCGAAACCGAGCACTACGCCGCGTCCGTGGCCGCCGACGGCGGTCTGCGCGCGTCCCTGGCCTACTACCGGGACGCCGCCGAGTCGGCACGGAAGAACCACGAGGCACTGCAACAACAGCGCCTGACCGTCCCGGTCCTCGGGATCTCCAGCAGCCACGGCTCCATCCGCGACATGGCGGCTTCCATCAAGCCGTGGGCCGACCACGCCACCGGGATCGTCGTGCCGGACGCGGGACACTTCATCCCCGACGAACAGCCCGATGCCGTCGCTGCCGCGCTGACCGACTTCGTCACCGAAGGCTTGAGACCGGGCGGAAGTATGTGCCAGAACCGGCACCCGCACCCCTGACCGGCTGTCGACGTCGCTCAGGAAGCCACGTACGACGAGGGGGACGGGGCAGCGGTTACGTCGTGCGATTGCGCATGGTGCAACCGCTGTTGCGACATGCGAAGTTGCCCCTTAGATTCCTCGCGTACGGCGTAACTACCGTCGCGCCGTGGGGATACTGATCGGGAGGTTCCGTGAACGGAAAGCTCGCGACGACCACACTCGCCGCGGTCGCGGCGACCCTGCTGTCCGGGGTGGCGCTGGCCGCCCCGGCGTCGGCCGCCACTGCCGCGCCGGTCCGGGCGGTGGTGACGGCGGACTCGTCCACCTACTACGTCTACGTCACCGGGGTCAGCGGCTCGCTGGACGGCGCCCGGGCGAATGCTGGCAGCAAGCTCCCGCACGGCTGTTACTCCGAGGTGGTGGCCAGCGGCACCACCCCCGACAACAACATCTGGGTGGCCGTCCAGGGCACCTGCTCCGGGGCGCGGTGACCAGGGAGCAGCACCCGCACAGCAGTGACCGAGGGGCGCCGACCCAACCGGCGCCCCTCGGGGCTTCAAGGGGGACCTCAGCGCCCCGACGCCGTGAGCCAGGCGGACAGGGACCGGTAGAGCCGCTGGACGGGCTCGGGCCGGTCGTCGCCGTAGAGGTCGTCGACGCGGTAGCCCCTCGCGTTCAGCAGGCGGGCGAGCATGCGGTAGGAGGGGCGTGCTTGCCGCAGGGCGTCCGGATCGATGTCGATGGTGGTGCCCGGTACGGCGGGGAGCAGGGTGTCGTGCTCGTAGACGGCGTCCAGGGACGTGATCACCCAACGGCCCGACCGTCGTTCGGCCCGGTAGAGCAGGCGTGCGTGGGAGGTGAGATCGACCGGTACGCCGCCGAGTTCGCTGCGGATGTGGATGGTGGCCGGTGCCTCCGCCAGGGCCCGGGTGCCGTGGACGTCGACGACGGGTGGGCACAGGTGGTGTGTCGCATTGTCGCCGCGTGCGGCCATCTCCTCGGACTCGGTGACGAATTCGGCGCCGGTCCCGCGGAACCAGCTCAGACGGACGGCCGCGTCGGGGGCCAGACGTTCCCGCATGGCCTGCCACCAGCCCCGGTCGCGTGCCTGTCGCTCGTGGAGGATCAGTTGCGTGACCTCGGTGACTTCGTCCATGACGGACCTCTCTTCGGGATGCGGTGGTTGTCGCTCGGCGGTCACCGTGGTGGAACGGCGCCGCGGGTGCCGGGTTACCGCGCCCAGGGCGGCGGGAAGGTCGCGTCGCCGACGGTTGCCTTCATGCCGGCCGAGGTCACGGCGGTGACCGTCGTGGGGTTGTCGGGGCAGGCGTTGCCGATCCGCAGGACGGCGTGGGCGGGGACGATGACGGCGTCGCCCGGTCCGGCGAGCACCTCCTCGCCGGCGATCTCGGCCGAAACCTTGCCGGAGACGACGACGAAGACCTCTTCGCGGTCCATGTGGTGGGCCTCGCTGCGAGCGCCCGGTGCCAGGTCCAGCGCCCAGACGGCCAGTTCGGTGCTGCCGCGCGAGGGAACGGCGAGTGGGCGGAAGGTGAAGCCGTCGCGGTCGAAAACCGGCGCGTCGGCGAGCGTGGACAGGGGCATGGGCGTTCCTTCGGTCGGATATAGTCAAGACGTTTGACCACTTCAACGTAAGCCTTGCGCCAGGATCAGGTCAACCTTGTTGACCATATGTCCCGGCGAGCTATTCGGGAGCAGCCATGCCGCCCACCTTCGACCCCGCCGACCCGCGTCCCGGCCAGGTGCCGCTGCTGCTGGCCGTCGTCCACCGGGCGATGACCGACCGCTTCCACGACCGCCTGACCGAACTCGGCCGCGAACCGCTGCGCCCCGCCCACGGCTACACCTTCCGCTATCTCGCCGCCCACCCCGGCGCCACCACCGTCGACCTCGCGGCCCACCTCGGGATCACCAAGCAGGCGGCCTCGAAAGCGGTCGCCGAACTCCAGGAATGGGGCTACCTCCGACGCCGCCCCCACCCGACCGACAAACGCGCCCACCAACTCGTCCTCACCGAACGGGGACAGGACTACATCAGCCTCGCCGACCGGCTGTGGGCGGAGGTCGAACAGCAACTCGCCGACATCATCGGCCCCGACCGCCTCGCCGCACTCAGCCACGACCTGCGCGCCTACATCCACCACGTCTACGGCGACCGGCCCGTCCCGTTCCGTCCGGTGTGGTGACGTCCCGCACGTGCTGTCAAACCCGGGACACCACCTCGTTCTCGACGTTCCCGGAGGCGGTCCGATGTCGTGTGGGCACTCTCGTTCAGGCAGGACAGGCAGGATGTCCACAACACCGCCGTGGACCACGAAGACTTCGCCGAGGAGGGCGTCCCCGTCCTCGTGGAGTGGGCCCGGGCAGCGCGCGGGCGACGCGGCGCCCCATAGCCGCCCTGGAGGGGGCGGCCCCGGCGCGCCCTCCTCCCGTCCGTCCGGATCGGCACGGCGCGGGACGGGCGGGGTTGACGTGGCATGTACACGGAGCAAAGGTGAGCGGCACTACACCTGACATGTCATGTGTACCATTGCACATTTTACGTGATGGCCGTTGGGCAGGCGGGCCGTCCGCGGGCAGGGGAGGGGCTCATGGAGTTGGACCTTCGGCACCTTCGGGTGCTGTGCGCGATCGCCGACACCGGGAGCGTGGGCCGGGCCGCCGCGGCGCTCGGCGCTTCGCAGCCGGCGACCAGCACCCAACTGCGCAGGATCGAGCGGCACTTGGGCGCCCCGCTGTTCGAGCGCCTGGCCTCGGGCGTCGCGCCGACCTCCTTCGGCGTCGAGGTGCTGACCGCCGCGCGCGACATCCTGGCCCGCGCCGACCGCCTCGGCCGTCGGCCTACCGCGGGCACCGCGCACGTCCCCCGGGAACTGCGCATGGCCGCGACCATCACCCCCGTCCTTCCCGGGCTGCTGCTGCGGGTCCGGCACCAGCGGCCCGACCTGCGGTTCACGGTCAGCTCCGTCTACCGCTCCTCGGACATCGTCGAGTTGCTGGAGCGGAGCAAAGCCGACATCGCCATCGCCGTGGACTACCCGGGCATGGAACTGCGGCACTCGGAGGCCGTCGCGCACCGCGGCATCGTCACCGAGCCGGTCTTCGTGGCACTGCCGGCCGGTCACCCCCTCAGGCACCACACCGACATCACGCTGGCGGACCTGGCCGGGGAGGCGTGGTTCCTCACGCCCGACGACGGCACCGGCTGGCACGAGGTCTTCTACGGAGCGTGCGCCGCGGCCGGCTTCACCCCGGCGACGGTCCACGAATTCCTGGGCGGACGGCAGGAGTTGCAGGACCTGATCGCGGCCGGACTCGGTGTCTCCGTCGTCCAGGCGACCACTCGGCCGCTCGGCGACGTGGTCGTCAAACCGCTGGCCGGTACGCCGATCTGGGTCCGCTACCTGCTGGCCTGGCGCCGCGCGGCGGTGAACGGCGAGGTCGTGGAAGCCCTGTTCGGGGCCGCGAACACGACCTACCGGGATCTGATCACCGGCTCGCCGCACTTCCAGGCATGGGCCGCCCGGACCTACCGGGCGGCCCGTCCATGACCGGGCCGTCACCGATCACCTTGCGGCCGAGACGTGTTATGGCAGACGCCGACGACGTCATATGACCTGTGACATTGTACTGGCATCCGCCCGGTGACAGGATGCACGTCACCTCCCAGCCCCCTTCCTGATGCTCAGTGAGGTCCCCCACCGGAGAAGGACAAGCCGTGCGTCTGCGCATACCACTCCCCACACTCATGGCCGGTTTCATCGCCGGCTGCACCGCCGTCGCCACCCTGCTGCCCACCACCGCGCTCGCCGGGCCCGGGCCCGCCTCCGCCCCTCCGGCGGCCTCCGCCTCCCGCGCCGTCCCGAAACCGCTCGGCCCCGTCGTCGCCGCGCACCCGGCGGACGCCGCCCCGGTCGCCGCCCCGCTGCCACCGGCCCTGCTCGGCCAGGCCGTGATGGGTCTGCCGGCCGGAACCGCCGTGCAGACCACGCCCCGCCCCGCGACGCGGGAGGCGTCTTTAGCCGAGCCGGCCCCGGCGAGACCCGGGGCCCGCCCCCACCGCACCGCGACCCCCGCCGCACAGAGCTGCACCCCCGCGGACTTCGGCAGCCGCGGCGGCTCCAGCCTGGTCTCCTACGTCAAGGGCTCGACCACGGACTGCGTCAACACCCTGTTCGACGTCACCGGCACCGACGCCGGCGACATCTTCAAGGAGCAGCAGATGCTCACCGTCGCCAACGCCTTCCAGGGCCTGGCGGCCGACTACACCGGGGACGACTCCACCGGCATCTGGCAGCTCGCGCTCTTCTTGAGAGCCGGCTACTACGTCCAGTCCTACAACACCGGCGCCGTCGGCGACTACGACGCCACGCTCTCCAACGCCGTCAAGGCCGGACTCGACGCGTTCTTCGCCGATCCGCACTCGGCCGACGTGGACGACGACAACGGCAGCGTGCTCTACGACGTCCTGGTCCTCACCGACAGCGCCAACCTGCAGGCCGACTACCTGGACGTCTACCAGCGGGTACTGAACGGCTACAACAACTCCTACAACGCGTTCCCGACGATGGCGAACGCCGTCAACGCCGTCCTGTTCGCCCCGTTGTGGCGGGCCAACTGGAACCCGGACTTCGTCAACGCGGTCGACGCCGACCCGGGCATCGTCAACACCCTCAGCGGCTTCGCGCTCCACCACGAGGACCTGCTCGGCGGGGCGGACTCCTTCCTGGACGTCAACGCCGGCAACGACCTGGCCCGGATGGCCGGTGACGGCGCCACCACCGAGGCCGTGGCCAGGCCCGAGGTGAAGGCGGTGCTCGACTCCGCCCGGATCACCGGCACGACCGGCCCGCTCTACGTGCACACCGCCTACCAGGCGGACGCGTTCGACGGCGCCCGGTGCTCGTACTACGGCACTTGCGACCTGCCGGCCAAGCTGACCGCGGCCGTCCTGCCGCACACCCTGGTCTGCGGCAACCGCACCATCGAGACGGAGGCCCTCTCGCCGTCCGGCCTGGCCGCGGTCTGCCGCAGCCTCGAAGGCGAGGACACCTTCTTCCACACCATGGTCAAGGACCAGGGCCCCATCCCCGGACAGTACGACAAGACCGTCACCCTCGCGGTCTTCACCGACCAGGCCGACTACGTCACCTACTCCTGGGCCATCTTCGGCAACTCGACCGACAACGGCGGCGAGACCCTGATGGACCCGACCGACCCGAACAACCAGGCCGTCTCGGTGATGTACCAGAAGCCCTGGAACGACGGCTTCACCGCCAACGTGTGGAACCTCAACCACGAATACACGCACTACCTCGACAACATCTACGATCTGAAGGGCAGCTTCCCCACCGAGACCTCCGTCCCCGACGTCTGGTGGATCGAAGGGGTCGCCGAGTACGAGTCCTACGCCTACCGCGGCACGACCGACACCGAGGCGATGGCGGAAGCGGCCAAGCACACCTACAAGCTCAGCACGATCTTCCAGAACACCTACGACAACTCCGACACCGTCCGCACCTACCCGTGGGGCTACCTCGCGGTCCGGTACATGTTCGAGAAGCACCCGTCCGACATCCACGCCATGCTCGGCCACTTCCGCACCGGTGACTACCAGGGTGGCTACGCGGTCTACCACGCAATCGGCACCGCCTACGACGCCGACTTCGACAACTGGCTCAACGACTGCTCGCAAGGCGGCTGTTACGCCCCCGGCCCGACGGCCCGCTTCAGCCAGTCGGTCAACGGTGCCACGGTCAGCCTGACCGACAACTCCGTGGAGACCGGCAGCTCCGCGCGGATCACCTCGTGGAACTGGACCTTCGGCGACGGCACCTCGTCCACCCTGCGGAACCCGACCCACACCTACTCGGCCGCCGGCACCTACGTCATCGCGCTCACCGTCACCGACAGCGCCGGCAAGTCCGCCAGCACCCCGGCCTCGGTCACCGTGACCAGCGGCGGCGGCTCCACCCTGCCCACCTGCGCCGACCCGCGCACCGACGCGATGGGCCGGAACTGCTCCCGCGCCAACCGCGCGACGACCGCCGGCAACCTGGACTACATGTACATCTACCTGCCGGCCGGCACCACCACGCTGAACGTCTCCGCATCCGGCGGCACCGGCACCGCCTACCTGTACTACAACGCCGACACCTGGGCCTCGCCGACCGCCTTCACCGCCTCGTCGACCAACCCCGGCACCACCCAGCACATCACCGTCACCAACACCACGGCCGGCTACCGCTACATCAGCCTCTACGCCAAGACCGACTTCAGCGGCGTGACGGTCAGCACGCGGTACTGACCGGTTCCCGATGGAAGCCGGGCCACGGCTCCGCGCCGTGGCCCGGCTCGTTCGTTCCCCGCCGTCCTGGTGGACCGCGTCTGGGTCAGTCCCAGACCGTGCACCTCGTCACCCCGGCATGGTGGCCGCAGGCGCGCATGGACCGGCCGGAGACCGGGTTGTTGGCCCTGGTGAGGGCGTCGTGCCCGCTGGCGACCCGGTTGGGACCGCACACGTGCCAGTCGCGCCGGCCGTTGTCGGACCAGTCCAGCCATACGGTGTCGCCCACCGCCGCCTGCCGGATGCGGGCCCGTTCGAGCACCTGCGCCGGGGTGGTGCCCGCGCGGAGCTCCACCACGGCGGAGCCGACGCGTACCGAGTGCTCGGTGACGGGCGGGCTGAGGAAGTCCTGGTGGGGGTTGGCGTTCAGCCCGCAACTGTGGTTGATGACCCCGTCCGGCGAGGCCGTCGCGGTGGCGGCGTGCGCGGCGGAGGGAAGGACGGCCATGCCGAGCCCGAGTACGGCGGCTGCGGCAGCGCGTGCGGTGCGGCTCACGGTGCTCCTCCTGGGACGACGCGACCGGCGGCCGGCCGGGTCGGCCTCCTCGCTCCTACCCGGCGCCGACTGTCGGCAAAGCGTGGCGCACCATGTGTGATCATTCCGTGACGCATTGGTACGGACCGCCCGCTCCGGGTGACCGGTCGACGGGTTCCGGTGGGACTCATGGGCCCTTTGGCGTCTCGTGGCGGTCGGGGGGCTGCCAGCCGTTGGTGAGGATGTCGAAGACTTCCTCGACGGCCGCTCTGCGGTCCTTCTGTCGTTGGGCGAGGGTGGGGACCTCCAGGACGAAGCGGGCCAGGGCGGTGCAGGCGAGGTTGTCGTGGTCCACGCCGTACTCGTCGGCGATGGCCGCGCCGAGGGTGTCAGTGTGCCGGGTCCACATGCGTTCGGCGTAGGCGCGTAGCGCCGGGGTGGAGTTGACCAGGCGGGTGAACTCCGCTGCCCGGGGGTGCGCGGCGATCGGCAGCCAGGTGGCGAGTACGTGCTCGCGCAGGGCGTCGAGGACGCTCTGGCCCGCGGGCCGTTGACGCACGGCCGCGGCCAGGTGCGCGTCCGTGCTCTCCTCCTGGTCGAACACGAGGGCTTCTTTGCCGGTGAAGTGCTTGAAGACCGTGGCGGTCGACACGTCCGCGGCTTCGGCGATGTCTTTGATGCTCACCTGGTCGTAGCCGTGTTCCAGGAAGAGTCGGAGTGCGGCGTCGGCGATCGCCTGCCGGGTGGCGGCCTTCTTGCGCTCGCGGCGGCTGACAACGGGCTCGGTCATGCCGTGAGCCTATCCGAAAGTGCCATCCAAAGAAGAGTTGTCACGTTCTACTTTTCTTCGTACTCTACTTTCAGAGATCGCGGAGCAAACTCCGTCCCGCGGGCCCCTGGGCCGCGCGGACGAGACACCGCGGTCCCACCGCGGCGACCGATCCGACGACCGCCGCCTGCCACGGCACGTCACGCGCCCGATTCCCAGCGCCGGCGACGTCACCTCCGGCCGCGACATCCCACCCGTCCCTCAGCGAAGGACCGACCCATGGTTTCTCCGAACCCCAGGCACGCCCGGATCAGCGTCATCGGAGCCGGACCCGGCGGGCTGACCTGCGCCCGCATCCTCCAGCGGCACGGCATCGCGGTCACCGTTCACGACCGCGATGCCGGCCCCGACGCACGCGACCAGGGCGGCACCCTGGACCTGCACGCCGACAACGGCCAGATCGCTCTGCGTGAAGCCGGCCTGCTCGACGAGTTCTTCGAGCTGGCCCGCCCCGAAGGGCAGGAGATGCGCCAGATGGACCTGACGGGAACGATCACCTCCCACCAAGTCCCCGAGCCCGACGAGCGGTTCAAGCCGGAGATCGACCGCGGCCAACTGCGCGACCTGCTGCTCGGCTCCCTCCAGCCCGGCACGGTGCGCTGGGGCCACGCCCTCGACCGCGTCGGCGGACCCGCCCAAGGGCCGCGCCTGCTGCACTTCGCCGACGGCACCACCGTCGAGGCCGACCTGGTCATCGGGGCCGACGGCGCCTTCTCCCGGGTGCGCCCGGCCGTCTCGCCGGCCGTCCCCGAATACAGCGGGGTCAGCTTTCTGGAGGCGTGGTTCTCCGACGTCGAAGCCCGTCACCCCGACATCGCCGAACTGGTCGGCCAGGGCGGCGCGCACGCCGCCGACGGCGAGCGCGGCATGTTCGCCCAACGCAACAGCGACGACCACATCCGCGTCTACCTGATCCAGCGCGTTCCGGCCGACTGGATCGCCGCGGGCGGCCTGACATCCGAGGACACCGACGCCGTCCGCGCCCTGCTCCTGGAGCGCTACGCCCACTGGTCGCCCCGCCTGCGGCAGATGATCACCGACAACGACGGCCCCTATGTCGACCGCCCGATCTTCGCCCTGCCCGTACCCCACACCTGGGAACACGACCCGACGGTGACCCTGCTCGGCGACGCCGCCCACCTCATGCCGCCACTGGGCGTCGGCGTCAACCTCGCCATGCTCGACGCGAGCGACCTCGCTCTGGCCCTGGCGAACGCGGCGACCGTCGACGACGCCGTCCACGCCTACGAGAAGACCATGCTCCCCCGCGCGGCCGAGATCGCCCGAACCCTCGAAGGCGGCGCGGAGCACCTGCTGGCCACCGAGTTCCCCGACTTCGGTGAGGACGACCACCAGTAGTGAGCCACGTCGTGGGGACGACCTCCGGGGGGTGGGCGAGGCTCTTGGCCCGGACGAGGCCCAAGAGCCGTTTGTCGCCGGGACTTTGACGTTGTGTCGTAGGGCTGTAACGGGCGCCGACCTGGGCGGTCGCGTGTGCGAAAGTCGTTGCCGTCAGCAGCGATCGTGTTCGTCCAAGGGTCGGACCGGACAGGTCGCCGCCGGATGCGGGGGGATGTCGAAAGTGAGAGAGGTATGGACACCATGCGTACGAAGACCGCCCGCCGAGCACTGTCGGTCACCGCACTCGTCGCCGCGGGGCTGGCGCTGACCGCGTGCGGTCCCCATGACCCGGCCGGCGCCGCGGGTCCTTCCTCCGGCGGCTCGAATGCCACCCAGTCCTCCACCGGGGGTACGACCTCCGCCTCGAACGGGTCGGCTGCCCAGTCCGGCACCGGCTCCAGCTCCGGCACCGGCTCCGCGGGAACCGGCTCCAGCGGCTCCTCCTCGGCGGCCTGCCACACCGCGAACTTGTCGTTCAGCAGTTCCTGGGGCATGGCCGAGGGCGAGGCGCTGATCAACATGAAGAACATCGGGTCCACGACGTGCTCCATGCACGGCTTCCCCGGCGTGGACCTCAAGGGCCGGGACGGCACGGTCAGCGCTGCGCGCAGCACGACGACCGTGCCCACCGTCAGCCTCTCGCCGGGGCAGACCACCCACTTCACCCTGCACTTCCCGCCGAACCACACCGGCGGCAGCGGGGTGACGTTCACCGACGTCGTGGTCACCCCGCCGAACGAGACGCACTCCCACACCATGTCGCTGGGTATCAACGTCCCCGCCGACAGCAACTCCTCGCCCGCCATCACGGTGGACCCCGTGGGCGCCGGCAAGTAGGTCGAGACTCAACCACGAGAGGTCCATCGTTGACTCGACTCGAACCCACAACCCGGCGCCGGCCCGGATCCGAGGCGGCGCCCGGTTACAAGGCCGGGGCCTTCGGCCATCGGAGGAACGGTGAGCAGGGCAGGCTGCGTGCCCTGGAGGACCTGTGGGACCCCGCACTACTTGAGACAGGCGGGCCTGCCCGCCACGGCCCGCTGTCTGGAAGTCGGGGCAGGCGCCGGGTCGGTGGCCCGGATGCTGGCCCGGATCTGCCCGAGCGGTGAGGTCACCGCGTCGGACATCGACACCCGCTTCTTCGAGGAGCTGGCGGCCGAGGAACGCATCACCGTCCTGTGCCACGACGTGACCCGGGACGGCTTTCCCGCCGGCTCCTTCGAGGTGATCCACGCCCGGATGGTCCTGTGCCATCTGGCCGACCCCGCACGGGAGTTGGCCGCCATGGCCGAGTGGCTGGCCCCCGGTGGACTGCTCCTGGTCGAGGATCTCGACCTGGGGCCCGCCGATGCCTCACCCCACCCCGTGATGCGTCAAGGGCTGCACGTCGCCGAGCGGACCCTCGGGGGCTCCCAGGGCAGCGATCTCCGCCTGGGCCGGCGGTTGCGAGCCCTGGTGACCGACGCCGGTTTCACCTCGGGCGGCATGGGGGTGCAGCCGGTGATGATCGGTGACGGCGGCCCCGCGGACGAGTTCTGGCGTCTGTCGTTCGCCCAACTCCGCGACTTCCAGGCCCGGGACAGCTCCCCGCTGGCCGGCGAGTTGGACGCGGCGCTCTCCTTGATCGACCATCCGGACTTCACCGACCTCGGCATGCACGCCGTCTCCGTATGGGCCCGTAAGCCCGGACAGCCGACCGGGTAACCCCTCGGCCTGGACACCTGCGGGCGTGGACACCGCCGCCCCGGTCCCCGCACCTCCCTCAGCGCTTGAGCGCTGCCCCGACACGCCTTGTTGTCGCCTCATCATCCCTGAGACCGAACCCGCGCCGCTTACGTGGAGGCCTCCATGGCTGAACCCCGTCCACCCGCTCCGGACACCTCCACCGCCGCTGTGCCTGCTGACGCGGTGGCGGTGATCGGGGTGGGCCTGCGTCTGCCGGGCGGCATCCACCGCCTGGACCAGCTCGGCCAGGCCCTGTTCGAAGGACGCGACCTGGTCGGCGCCATGCCCTCGGACCGCTTCGACATCAGTGCCCATCAAGCCCGTCGTCCAGGGAAACCGGGCACGTTCCACTCCACCGCGGGTGGTTTCCTGCCCGAACCGGATGTCACCGGCTTCGACACCTCGTACTTCGGCATCACCCCCCAAGGAAGCCTCCCGGATCGACCCGCAGCAGCGTCTGCTGCTCGAGTGCGCGGTCGAGGCCCTCGACGACGCCGCCCTCGACATCAACGCCCTGGCCGGCAGCGAAACCGCCGTCATCACCGGTGTCTCCAACCACGACTACGCCGACCTCCAGGCGCGCCGCGTGCGTTCGACCAACCCCTACACCACGACCGGCGGATACCTGTCGATCACGGCCAACCGCGTCTCGTACGAACTGGATCTGACCGGTCCGTCCAGCGCCGTGGACACCGCCTGTTCCTCCGGCCTGACCGCGCTGCACCAGGCGTGCGAGCATCTGCGCACCGGTCACAGCCCGCTCGCCCTGGCGGGCGCGGTGAACGTGATGCTGTCGCCGGCCCCCTTCGTCGGCTTCGCGCAGGCCGGAGTGGTCTCGCCGACGGGTCGTTGCCACCCCTTCGGGGCCGCGGCCGACGGCTTCGTGCGCTCCGAGGGCGCCGTGATGCTCGTCCTGAAACCCCTGGCCGCCGCGCTCGCCGACGGCGACCGGGTGCATGGCGTCATCCTGGCCACCGGGGTCAACTCCGACGGCCGCACCGTGGGCCTGTCCGCGCCGAGTTCACGCACCCAGGCTGCTCTGCTGCGCCGGGTGTACGCCGCCGCGGGCATCGACCCGCGCGACGTGTCCTACGTGGAGGCGCACGGCACGGGGACCCTGGCAGGCGACCCCGTCGAGTGCGCGGCGCTGGGGGAGGTGCTCGGAAGCAGCCGTGCCGACGCGCCGCTTCCGGTCGGTTCGGTCAAGTCCAACCTCGGGCACCTGCAAGCGGTGGGCGGGATGGCGGGGGTCCTGAAGTCGCTGGTCGTGATCGAATCCCGTTCCATACCGAGGACTCTGCACGCCGATCCACCCAACCCGAAGATCGACTTCGACCGCCTCGGTCTGCGACCGGTACTCACCGCCCGCCCCGTTCCCGGCACCAGCCGTGTCGTGGTCGGCGTCAACTCCTTCGGCATCGGTAGTGCCAACGCGCACGCCGTGCTGGCCGCACCGCCGGTACGTTCGACGCCACCGGCCCGGGCCGATGTCGCCGTCGCGCCGGTCCGGCCGGTGCCGGTCGTCGTCTCCGCGCACACGCCCCAAGCGCTGACCGCCGCCCTGGAGTCCTGGGCGGAACACTTCACCGCTCTGGCCGCCGACTCCTCGCAGGGGCCCGAGGCCCTGTACGACGCCGCCTTCACCTCATGCCGACGACGGACCCGGCGCCGCCACGGTACGGCCTTCTTCGCAACCGACCTCACCCAAGCCGCCGAAGTCCTGACCCGGGCGGCGCGAGGACAGGAGGGCGGCACCACCACCGAACGCCGGGTGAACGGAGGCCGGATCGGCTTCGTCTTCTGCGGGAACGGCTCGCAGTGGGCAGGCATGGGAGCCCAACTCCTCGGCCAGGACCGCGCGTTCACCGCCGACGTCGAAGCCGTCAGCGACGAACTCGAACCCCTGCTCGGCTGGAACGTGCGCGAGGAGCTGGCCCACGCCGACGCCTCCCGCTGGGACCGTACGGAAGTCGCGCAGCCGATGCTGTTCGCCGTCCAGGCGGGCCTGGTCGCCGCCTTGTCCGCCCGGGGCGTCGATCCGCACGCCGTGATGGGACACAGCGTCGGGGAAGTGGCCGCCGCGTACTGCGCGGGCGGCCTCACCCGGGCCCAAGCCTGCCGCGTCATCGCCGCCCGCAGCCTCGCGCAGGCCGCCACCGTAGGGTCGGGAGGCATGGCCGCGGTGGGCCTGGGCGAAGACGCCGCCAGGGAACGGCTCCAGCGGGCGCGGCTGGACGACCGCGTGGAGATCTCCGCGATCAACTCCGACCAGGACGTCACCCTCGCGGGCCCGCACCAGGACCTCGCGGCCCTCGGCGCCGCACTCGATGCCGACGGTGTCTTCTTCCGGGACCTGCGCCTCGACTACGCCTTCCACACGCAAGCCATGGACCCCGTACGTGACCAGCGGACCCGCGCACTGAAATCCCTGGTCCCCGGCTCCTGCCGCATTCCGCTGATCTCCACGGTGACCGGCCGCGCCGAGTCGGCGGACGCGCTGGACGCCGAGTACTGGTGGGCCAACATCCGCCGCCCCGTCCGCTTCCACCAGGCCGCCACCGAACTGACCACCGGGGACGCCGCCTGCGACGTCCTGGTCGAAATCGGCCCCCATCCGGTCCTCACCGCCTACCTGCGACGCACCACCGCCGGCGCTCCCGCCCCCGGCGTGATCGTTCCCACCCTGTCCCGGACGTTCGCCACCGTGGACGCGCTGCGACAGACCGTCCTGCGCGTACTCGCCGCCGGGGCAGCGGCGGACTGGGACCGCTACTTCCCCCGTCCCGGCGCGGTGGCCGACCTGCCGACGGTGGCGTGGCAGCGCGAGCGGCACTGGAACGGCGACCCGTCCTGGTGGCGGGAAGACGCCCCCGGCGAGGACACCGCCGATGCCCACCCCCTTCTCGGATCCCGCCAAGCCGGCCCGGAAGCAGCGTGGTTGAACCGTCTGGACGCCGACCGGCTGTCGTGGATGGAGGACCACCGGGTCGCGGACGCCGTCGTCTGGCCCGCCGCGGGCTTCGTGGAAATGGCTCTGGCCGCCGGACGGAGCCGACACGACGAACCACTCGAAATCACCGGCCTGTCCATCGGCCGCGCCCTGACCCTCGACTGGAGCGCCGACCCGGCGAGCCCCACGGACGGCGACGACATCCACCTGGCCACCCACCTCGCCCAGGACGGCAGGCTCACCATCCGCAGCCGCACCGGCGAACAGGACTGGACCGAGCACGTCCGCGCCGGCGTACGGAGTCTGCTGCGCCCACAGCGCCCCCGGCTGGACATCACCGCCCTGAAACGCCGCCTGCCGAACCAGCGTCCCGCCATCGAGCACTACGCAGCCGCCCATCGGGCCGGTCTCGACTACGGGCCGGCGTTCCGGACCGTCACCCACCTGCACACCGGGCCGGACGAAGCCCTGGGACGCTACGAGTTCACCGCGCCGGTCCAGCCCGAGCCCGCAGTCATCGCCCACCCCACGCTGCTCGACGGCGCCCTGCAGAGCTGTCTGCCGCTGGTGTTCACCGCGGACCGCCCCGCCCCGTTCCTGCCCGCCCGCATCACCACCGTCCGCGGCTGGCAGCCCCTGCCCTCCTCCGGCTTCGTCCACGTCACCCGCGCCACCGGCCCCGACGCCCTCTGGGACATCGCCGTGTGCAACGACCACGGTGCTGTCTGCATGGAACTGCTCGGCTGCGAACTACGACGCTTCGACACCGCGACCGCCGACGAGCAGGACCGCCTCACCGTAGTCCTGCGCGCGGCGCCCCTCCCCGGCCAACCCGAGCCCGGCCGGAGCCCGCTGCCCGCCCCGCGGACACTGCCGGAACTGGTCAGGCAGCGGAACGACGCCCATCTGGGCCGGCTCCACCGGATCAGCGACGCCCTCCTGCCGAGACTGCTCGAAGTCTGCTCCCACTTCACGGCCCAGGCCATGCGCCACCTGCTCCCCGCCGCGAAGCACTCCTCGTTCGGCCTGGCCGACCTCGTCGACGCGGGGGTCCAGGCCAAACACGCCAAGCTCCTCGACGTCCTGCTGCCCCAGGCCGCCGGCCACGGCGCCCTCACCGCCACCGGACCCGGCGCCTGGAGCATCACGGCCACGCCACGCGCCGAGGAACTCTTCAGCCGTCTGCTCGAAGACTTTCCCGGCCAGTCCGTCACCGTCCTCACCTACGGTGAGTGCGCGGGCCGCCTCGCCGACGTCCTCACCGGTGACGCCAACCCGCTGGAACTCCTCTTCGCCGAGTCCGACAACCTCGTCCAACGGTTCTACGAGGCCAGCACCTTCGTCGCCCCGCACACCCACGCGCTCGTCGGCTGGATCCGCGACGTCGTCGACGGCTGGCCCGCCGACCGGCCGCTGCGCATCCTCGAGGTCGGTGCGGGCACCGGCGCCACCACCGCGGCCCTGCTGCCCCACCTGCCGCCCGAGCGCGTCCACTACACCTTCACCGACGTGTCACCCGCGTTCTTCCCCGCCGCCAAGAAGCGCTTCCACACCTACGACTTCCTCACCCACCAGGTCCTGGACGCGGGCGGCGACCCCGTGGCCCAAGGGTTCGAGCCAGGCGCCTACGACCTCGTCATCGCCGCGAACATCCTGCACGCCACGAGCGACATCACCCGCGCCCTGCGCGCCATGGCCACCCTGCTCGCCGACGGCGGCCACCTGATCGCCCTGGAAACCCACAGCGTGGAACTCCTGGCCCCGGTGTTCGGCCTGCTGGACTCCTTCTGGCTCCCCACCGACGAGGACGTCCGCCCCGACGGCCCACTGGTGCCCTACGACCGCTGGCCCGAACTCCTCGCCGACTGCGGCTTCCCGTCCACGGCCCATTACGACGACACCGCCGCCGACCGCCCCTACGTATCCCTCATCGTCGCGGAGCGCGGCGCCCACGCCGTCCCCGACAAGGCAACGGACCGTACTTCTCCCGCCCCGACGGCGCTCGACGACGCGGCACAGCGGTCCTGGCTGCTGAGCACACCTACCGCCGACGCCCCCACCGAACTGGCGCACCGGCTGACCCGGGCACTGCTCACCGCACGCCCCCACGACCGCGTCCACCACGTTGCGCGGGCAAGCGGCGCGGACCCCTGGGCCCGCGAACTGACCGGCGCCGCGGACGGCTCCGAGGCACCCCGACCGGTGAGCGACGTGATCCTCCTCGCCGAACCAGCCGGCGAGACAGCGCCACGGCAACACACCGACCACGGCGTACGGCAGCTTGCCGCGCTGCGTGACCTCGCCCGTGCCTGGAGCCGGAGCGAGCGGTCACGCGAAGGGAGCCTGCGTGTCTGGATCATCGACGCCGACAGCCAGCAGCCGCCCACCCCGCCGCCCTCACCCCATGGCGCCCCCCTGTGGGGCGCCGCGCGAAGCCTGGCGAACGAAGACCCCTCACTGAACATACGTCGCGTCGCCTTGACCGAACCCGGCAACGACGACACGGTCAAGCGTCTCCTGCACGAACTGCGGCATCTCCAGGGCAACCCCGAGGATGTCGTCGACGACGAGGTGGTCCTCACACCGCACGGGCGCTTCGCCACGCGGGTCACACCACTGCCCGCCACCGAGGCCACCTGCGAACCCGGGCCCCACTACGCACTGCACATCGATGCCACCGGACGCCACCCCGTCTTCACCTGGCGCGCCACCACCGCCCTCCACCCGGCCGAAGGAGAGGTCGTCATCCGCACCGCGGCGGCGGCGCTCAACCACCACGACCTGCTGACCGCCACCGGCAACGGTTCCCCGCCCGCGGCCCGGCGCCACGGATTCCTCGGCCTCGGCCTGGACTGCGCGGGCACCGTCACCGCCGTCGGCCCCGGCGTCACCCGTCTCGCACCGGGCGACCGCGTCGCGGCCATGGCCCACACCGCCCTGGCCTCCCACGTCCTCGCCTCCAGCGACCACGTCATACCGCTGCCCGACACCATGGAATTCACCGCGGCAGCCACCCTGCCCACCGCGTTCCTCACCGCGCACCACGCCCTCCAGCAGTGCGCCGCCCTGACCGAGGACGACACCGTCCTCGTGCACGCCGCCGCCGGGGGCGTCGGACTGGCCGCCGTGCACCTCGCACAGCGCGCCGGCGCACGCGTCATCGCCACCGCCGGCACCCCCGCCAAACGGAGCCTGCTGCGCCTGCTGGGCGTCGAGCACGTGCTGGACTCGCGCACCCTGGACTTCGCCGAGCAGGTCGCGGACCTGACCGACGGCCGCGGCGTCGACGTCGTCCTCAACTCCCTGCCCGGCGAAGCCCGCCTGCGCGGCCTGCACCTGCTCGCCCCGCAGGGGCGCTTCATCGAACTCGCCCGACGCGACGCGGAGCGGGACGCGCCACTGCCCGTCTCCCCGCCGGCCCGCAACGTCTCGTTCTTCGCAGTGGACACCCTCGACCTGCACGATCGACGCACGCCCCTGGTCCGGCGCCACTTCACGGAGCTGGCCGAAGCCGTCACCACCGGCCATGTGAGGCCGGTGCCCCATCACACGTTCCCCGCGCACCGCTTCGGGGAGGCCTTCGGTCTGCTGAACCACGCCCGGCACATCGGGAGGGTCGTCATCAGTTTCGACGCCCCACCGCCGGTCGCCGACGACAAGCCCGCGAGCGCACTCGACGCCGACGCCGCTTACGTCATCATCGGTGGCCTCGCGGCGTTCGGCGCCGCCACGGCCCGCCACCTCGCCGCACGCGGCGCCCGCCACCTCCACCTCGTCGGACGCCGGGGCGCCCGGACGCCCGGCGCCGAGGAACTGCTCGACGAGCTTCGCGCCGCGACCGTCGAGGTCACCGTCGACCGCGCCGACATCACCCGGCCCGGCGCCCTCGATCCGGTGCGCACCGCCCTGCGGGAACGGCGCCTGGGCGGTGTCGTGCACGCCGCCATGGTCCTCGCCGACGCTCCCTTGACCGACTGCGCCGACACCCACCTGGAAACCGTCCTCGCCCCCAAGATCACCGGACTTCACGCGCTCGCCGCCCTCGCCGAGGACCACGATCCCGACTTCTTCCTCGCCTACAGTTCGGTGGCCGCCCTCGCAGGCAACATCCAGCAAGCCCCCTACGCCGCCGCCAACGCCGCGATGGAAGCGCTGATCCGGGCCCGGCACCGCTGCGGCAGCCCCGCCCTCGCCGTTCAATGGGGCGTCATCGCGGACGCCGGATACGTCCACCGCACCGGACGCATCGACGAGATGGCCTCCTACGGCATGGCCCCCGTCACCGCCACCGACGCGCTCACCGCACTCGACCGGCTGCTCGACACCCGAACGGGCCCGTCGTCGCACTGGGCCGCTTCGACTGGGACAGCATCAGCCGCGTCCTGCCCCGCCTCGCGGCCCCCAGGACCGGCGCACTGCTCCAACAGCGTCAGGTGAGCACCGACAGTCTCACCACCTTGCGCGGCGAACTGGCCACGATGAGCGGCGACGAGGCCATCGTCCTGATCGAGGACAAGGTCGCCGAGCTCGCCGCCGCCGTCCTGCACACCTCCGTGGACCGCATCGACCGCACCAGCCGCCTCGACCTGCTCGGCATCGACTCCCTGATGTTCCTCGAACTCTCCACGGCACTGCACCGGCACCTCGGCTGCGACATCCCCACCCTGGAACTGATGGGCGCCGCCCACCTCCCCGACATCGCCAAACGGGCCCTGCACCGCATCCAGCGGCCGGGTTCCCCCGACCCCACCACGACCGTCGCCGTCCCGGAGCGGAGTGAACACGCGTGAACGCCCACGTTCCCACGGGCAATCCGGCCCGTCCCACCACCGCCATCGACCAACCGGACTTCGTCACCCTGCGCCCGGCCACCGGTGACGAACACCTCCTACGCCTCTACTGCATGCCGCCCGCGGGGATGAACGCCGCCTACTTCCAAGCCTTCACCCCCTACCTGCCGACCACCATCAGCGTGCACGCCCTGCAACTGCCCGGACGCGGACGCGCCACCGGCACGCCGGTGCACACCGACCCGCACCGCCTCGGACAGCTCCTCGCCGAACGCATCCGCCAGGACGACGACGGCCACCCGTACGCCGTGTTCGGTCACAGCGTGGGAGCGCTCATCGCCCACGAGACCGTCACATCCCTCACCCGGCAGGGACACCGCCCGCCCACCCTGCTCGCCCTGTCCGCCATGGCCGCCCCCCACCACCCCGACTTCACCGCGCGGGCTCCGGACGTCCTGCTCGGCGGCCGGGAGGGCATCGAGAAGCTCTTCGGCCGCCTGCCCGACCACGCCGCCCACGACCCCAGGGCGCTGATCAACACGTGGATCCCGAAGCTCGCCGATCTGCTGCTCGCCCTCCAGTCCCCGCCCCACCAGGGACCACCGCTGGACACCCAACTCGCCCTCTACGGAGGCGAGGACGACCCCGTCATCTCCCCGGATGCCTTGGCGGGCTGGAACGACATCACCAGCCGGCCCGCCACCCCGCGCCTCTTCCCCGGCAACCACACCTACCCCCTCGACAACGTCCAAGCCCTCAGCTCCCGGCTCACCGCCGACATCGTCACCTCCCTGCGAGGGTGGTACGTCCAGCCAACGGCCCCGGCTCACACGCGGGGGAGTGTCCATGAGCCTGTCATTCAAGGCCCGGTGTCGAACGTGACTCGAACTCGGTGAGCGTTTTCGCGGTTCATCAGAGGCGAAGGTGGCCTTCGTCCGATCCTGTGCTCCTCACAGAGGCAGCGGGACAGTACGAAGGCCGTGGTCGTGCGTTTGGGTCGTCAGGGTGTCCTGCGGGACGCGTTCGCGGACGTGTCGCGCTTCCGGTCGGAGCTGTACGCCTGTCTGACCGCGCGGGGCGACGCGTTGTTCGAGCAACTCCCCAAATGAAGTGCGAAGCGCCTATCCGCGGGCCTGCGCACCGTTCCCGGTGCGCGGGCCCGCGGTATGTCTGTCCGCTGGTTCAGCAGGCGGGCAGACCGGGCACGGCGTGGAACAGCCCTGCGCCGTCCACGTAGGGTGCGAAGGTCCAGGAATCGCCCACGTAGACCGGCTGGGGCTCCCCATCGTCTACAGCCGTGGTGCGGTACCAGACGTCTCCGGCGTTGCCGACGTTTCCGCCAGCCACCCAGCAGTCCACGTAGACCGAGTTGCCCGGTGAGAGGGTGATGTTGTCGTACTTGCTGGATCCCGCGTCAGGGGCGATGTAGACGCCCACGTGGGCGGGGCCGCCCAGTTGGACCCACTGCGGGGCGAGGCCGTGGTTGTTCGGGTTCGGGTCGGCGGACGCCTGCGAGGTCGCGCAGAAGATGGATGTCCCAGCCATGACGAGCGCGGCGAGAGCCTTGGTGACACGGGCCATAGTGTGTTTCCCCCGGTTCCTCCGGCCCCTGTGGGGCCGGTCGGTGTACGAGCAAAACGCACCTTGGCCATGCGGTCCAGACCATAATTGGCCAGGATTCTCCAGCAGAGGCTGCCGAGGCGGCCTGTGAGGACTTGGGCCTGAAGTGGCTCATCCGCCCAGCGCCCCGCTCCCGTTGCACGGTAGCGGCGCAAGTTCCCCCAACGGCCGCCCGTCGGCGACCCCGGCGAACAGCACCGGGCGCGGTCCCGGCGGGTCGGACTGCGGTCGGCGCCGCGAGGCCGGCGCGTCCGGACCGGCGAAGGCGTGCTCACGCCGGCGGGCAGCGACCCTGTAGCGCCAGCCGCGGGCGATGGCGACCTCGGCGGTCGCGGCGAACGACTCCCGGTCCGACCCCTTGATCAGAGCCTCGGGCCGCACGTCGACCAGCCGGACGCCGTGACGGGTCACCGCGAGGCAGTCCGGACCGTGACGCCCACGGCGCGCGCCGGTTGCCGCCCCGGCCGTGCCGCGGACGTCATGCCGGATCCGGGGTGCCGGCCCGGTACCGCTCGGCCACGGCGGACCATTCGCGCAGGCCGACGAGGTCGAACAGGCCCCGGGGCCCCGGGGTGAAGTCGGCGGGCGGGGTACCGCCGAGGCGCCGCAGGGCGTCGAGACCGGCGAGCACACCGGGGACGAGAAGGGCACCGGGGTGGATCGCGATGCGGTAGCCGAGAGCGGACAGCGTGCCGGGGGCGGTGTCCGGCGTCAGCCCCCCGTACACCATGTTGATCAGCAAGGGGGCCTCGACCTGGGCGGCGATCTGCTCGATCTCGTCGACGTCCCGCGGGGCCTCGACGAAGAGGACGTCGGCGCCGGCCGCGGCGTAGCGGTTGGCGCGGTCGACGGCCTCGTGGATGCCGAGCGGTCCGCGGGCGTCGGTGCGGGCCACGATCACGGTGTTCTCGTCGGCGCGGGCGTCCAGCGCGGCACGCAGTTTGTCCTCGAACTCCCGCGCCGATACGAGTTCCTTGCCGGGCAGGTGGCCGCACTTCTTCGGGAACGCCTGGTCCTCCAGCTGGACGGCGGCGACGCCCGCCTGTTCGTAGGCGCGCACGGTGCGGACCACGTGCATGGGGCCGCCGTAGCCGGTGTCGGCGTCCGCGATCAGGGGGACGTCGCCGAGTGCTTCGGCGGCGACGCGGGCGCGGTCCACCATCTCGGTGGCGGTCAGCAGGCCGATGTCCGGCAGTCCGTAGCCGGCGGCGGCCACGCCCGCGCCGGTGAGGTAGGCGGCGGAGAAGCCGCAGCGGGCGACCAGATGGGCGCCGAGTCCGTCGTAGACACCGGGGGCGGTGATCAGGCCGGGTCCGGCGAGGAGGTGGCGCAGGCGGGCCCCGGGGCTGTTGGTCGTGGTCATGGTCTCCCTCGTGACGTGGTGTCGGTGGGGCGGGTCGGGGCCGTCGGCGGCTGCCGCCCGGGGAGGCGGTGCTCCGTCGGACGCGTGCGGTGCGCCGCCTTCCTCAGCGGGCCGGGACGTAGGCCGTGCCGTCCATCAGGCGGCGCGCGGTGCGGCTGAAACCCAGCAACTGGAAGGCGACGCCGGGCGGTTCGCCGGTCGTGGTGGCCCTGACCCGGCTCGCGGTGATCCCGGACGGATGGCCGATCAGCAAGGTGTCCGGGACCAGGTTCCGCGCCACCTCGGCGACGATCGACCCCGGCACGCGGGAGGCGGCGGCGAGCGACACCGAGGCGGTGCCGGCGATGCTTTCGTGCAGGCGGTTCATGAAGACCAGCCGGACCCGCAGATCCATCGCGGCGGCGTCGGCGCGGCCCCCGTCGAGCGTGGGGTATCCGCCGGGCGGGGCGACGAGCCCGATCAGGGGGAGTCCGCGGGTGGCGTCGTCGTCGACGCCACGCCAGTCGTAGCCGGGGCACAGCAGCGCGGTCACCCGGCCGCGGATCTCCCGCAGCCTGTCCAGCAGCCCGTGGTCCTGGTCGATCTCGTCCTTCAACTCGCTTCCCCAGCAGCCGAGATCCGCGGCGCGCACCCACACCACGGTGTTGCCGGCGTCGCACAGGGTGAACGGGAGGCGGGCGCCGCCGTCCAGGGTGACCGTGTCGACGGGGTTGCCGGTGGGCAGCAGGTGTCCGGTGCTCGCGCCGATCGTGGACGACCAGTCCATGACGATTTCCGCTCCGGTGCCCGGCACACCGGGGAGGGCGAAGTCGCCCGCCACCTCGGCCCGGCCGTCGCGGACCGGGACGTCGGCGACGATGATCGTGCCGGTGTTGGTGTTGTGCACGCGGACCCGGGTGGTTCCCTCGACGGCGGGCACGAGTCCTTCGTCCACGGCGAAGGGGCCCACGCCGCTGGAGATGTTGCCGCAGTTGCCGCCGTAGCCGATGCCGTCCGATTCGATCTCGATCTGGGCGAAGGTGTAGTCCACATCCGCGTCGTCGCGGCCGGAGAGGGCGATGACGGCGACCTTGGAGGTGATCGGCCGGGAACCGCCCAGACCGTCGATCTGGAGCACGTCGGGCGAGCCCATGACGCGCTTGAGCACCCGGTCCCGCTCCGGGCCCGGCCGGGGAAGGTCGCTGTCGTGGAAGAACAGGCCCTTGCTCGTCCCGGCCCGCATCAGTACGCAGCGGATGGCCGCCTGGTCGCCGGTTGCCATGGTGTCCTCCTGACGGGTGTGGGGATGTGACGCGGTCAGGCCGCGGTGAGCAGGCGTTGCAGCCGGACGAGCGAAGGGGCTTGGTGGAGGGTCCGGATCTCGGCGGCCAGTGCCCGGCGGGTCCCGGCTCCGTAGACCGCCGCCGCCGCGCTGTCGAACTTCGCCTCGACCAGCTCCCAGGACAAGGTGGTGCCCGGCTCACCGGACGGCTCGTCGACGCGCGCCTCGATGTCGCGGCCGTCGGGCCCGTGCCAGGTCAGCACCGCTCCGGCCGGGGTGATGGCGTCGTCCGCCGAGACGCTGACCCGCGAGGCCAGCCGCCTGGTCGCGGGATCGCCGATGCGGCGGTAGCTGTCCCACGTGACGGTGGCGTCCAGCAGCGCGGCGGCGATCTGGAAGTAGACGCTGAACTGGCCGTCGACCGTGTTGACCGGGGTGACCTTGCGGTCCTCCGGGGCGCCGACGATGGCGTACGCCTCGGGGGAGATCCGGACCGTCAGCCGGCCCTCGTCGAGCGGCCGGCCGGACAGGGCGTCCCGCAGGCGGCGGGCGGCGTCGATGGCACCGTGGGTGAGGCGGCACGACGGGTACGGCTTGATGCCGGTGCCGGTCAGCCGCCACTCGGTGCCCAGCCCCGCGACGAGCGCCGCGGGCTCGGGCGCCGCGCTGTAGCCGGCCAGCAGGCCCAGGTCGCCCTCGATCGCCTGGGCGGCGCCGATGACACCGGCCGAGGCGAGGGCCACCGCGAGCAGGGCGTTGCGCGCGGCGAGCCCGGGGTGCAGGCGTTTGTTCCAGCCGCCGTTGGCCAGGTACTGCATGGATCCCGCCGCCATGGACCCGGCCAGGCCGAAGGCGTGCTCCAGCCGCTCGGCGTCCAGGCCACGGAGCCGGCCGACGGCCGCCACGGCTCCGAACACGCCCGCGATCGCGGTGGGGTGGAACCCGCGGCGGTAGGCCCCTTGACCCAGGGCCGCGCCGAGGCGGCAACTGGTCTCGTAGCCGACCGCGACGGCGGTCAGGAAGCCGGGCCCGGAGACGTCGGTGTCCTGCGCGGTGGCGAGTGCCGCGGGGATGACGGCGGCCCCGGGGTGCAGCCCGCCGCCGATGAAGGTGTCGTCGAAGTCCAGGCTGTGCGCGTGGGCGCCGTTGAGGAGGGCCGCGTACTCGGTGGGCAGGCGCCGCGACTGCCCGATCACGATCGCCCCGCCGTCCCGGCCGGCCAGGTGCGTGACGCCGTCCCGGAGCGCCTGGCTGGACTCCGCCTCGCGGGCGCCGAGCGCCGTGACGCCGACGAAGTCGAGCAGGCACTGCTGAAGGCGCTCGACCACGGCGGACGGCAGGGCGTCGTAACGGGTGTGTGCCGCGAAGGCGGCCAGGTCGGCGGTGGGTGAGGTGGTCCTGTCGGTGTTGTGCGGTGGAACGGTCATCGCTGTCCTGCCTGCGGGTGTCGAACCGGTGGTGGGTCCCGGGGCCCGCGCGGGGAACCCGGGCGCGTCGGCGCGGGGGCCGGTCAGGGGGTCGCCCCGGTGCCGGGGGGTTCCGGGGGCAGGTATCCCTGTCGCCGGAGCCGGGGGAGGACACCACCGCTGGCCAGGATCTCCAGGACCAGCGGCGGCAACGGCTTGCCCCGGCCCTCGGCCCCGGTGGTCTCGTTGCGGTACGTGCCGTCGGCGATGTCGAAGCTGCCCCGGTCCCCGTCGTGGAACAGGGCGGTGACGCCGGGCGCGTTCAGCGCGGGCAGGCCGGCGTTGACGGCGTTGCGCAGGAAGAGGGAGTTGAACTCCTCGGCCACCAGGGCGGCCACGCCGAGATGCTGGAAGAGCTGGGCGACCGGCCGTGAGGAGCCGAGACCGAAGTTGGTTCCGGCGACGACGATGTCGCCCGGCGTGACCTGGCGCGTCCAGCCGGGCCGCACCTCGTGGAAGACGTGCTCGGCGGCTTCGGACACGTCCATCTTCATGGCGAAGGCCGGGTACATGGCGTCGGTGTTCAGACCGTCGCCGAACACCCACACGCGTCCGGTGACGAGAAGGGTCACGAGGTCACGCTCCTCGGGTCGGTGATGTGTCCGGCGACGGCGGAGGCGGCGACGGTGGCGGGGGAGGCCATGTAGATCTCCGCGTCGGTGCTGCCCATGCGGCCGGTGAAGTTGCGGGTGGAGGAGGTGACGCAGACCTCCCCCGGGCCGAGCAGCCCCATGTGGTAGCCGAAGCAGGCGCCGCAGGTGGAGTTGGTGACGACACCGCCCGCGTCGGCGATGGCCTGGAGGTAACCCAGGCGCATCGCCTGCCGGTAGACCTCCTGGGAGGCGGGGGTGACCAGGAGCCGTACGCCGTCCGCGACCCTGCGTCCGCGCAGCACCTCCGCGGCCACCCGCAGATCGTCCAACTGCCCGTTGGCGCAGGAGCCGATGAAGGCCTGGTCGACGCGCCGGGGCTCGATGCGGGAGACCGGGACGCCGTTGCGGCTGACGGTGCCGGGCCGGGCGACGTACGGTTCCAGGGCGTCGAGGTCGACACGGCGCACGTCCGCGTACGTGGCGTCCGGGTCGGGCTCCGCGGCCCGGTAGTCGGTCACACCGCGTGCGGTGAGGAAGTCGCGCAGTACGTCGTCGGCGCCGAAGGTGGCGAAGTCGGCGGAGACCTCGGCGGCCTGGGTGGCGATGGTGCGGCGGTCGTTGAGCGGGACGCTCGCCAGACCGGGGCCGGCGAATTCCAGGTTCTGGTTGGTGGCGTCACCGTAGGTGTCGGCCAGGTACAGGAAGACGTCCTTCCCGCTCACGCCCGCCGGGAGGGCGCCGTGGAACTCGTAGCGCACGGTCGGCGCGACCTGGAACCAGGTGGTGCCGGTGCACAGGATGGAGTAGACCTCGGCGGGGCCCAGCCCGCGCGCCGCGGTGTTGTAGGCACCGGCGGCGCAGGTGTGGGAGTCGGTGCACGCCAGGACCTCCCCGGGGCGGGCCAGCCCGTTCTCCGCGACGACCTGGTGGCAGATACCGTGCCGGCCCACGTCGTAGAAACGGTCGATGCCGAAGTCCGCGACGAACTTCCGTGCCCGCGGGCCTCCTTGGGCGTCCTTGAGGGTGGGGGCCGGCACGGCGTGGTCCATGACCACCGCGACCTTGCCGGGATCGTGGATGCGCAGGGGCTGGACCCACCCCGTCGCGAACTGAAGGTCGATCAGCACGCACATGTCGACCTCGACGGTCACCACGTCACCGGGCCCGACCCGGGGCACCCCGGCCTTGCGGGAGAGCAGCTTCTCGATCATCGTCATGCCCATCGGTCCCACCCCTTTCCCGCGGGCCGACGGCACTCGAACGCCCGGCTCCCTCGGCCGCTGCCCGATACGGTCTCTTCACTCATGCGGGAAGTGAATCCCCGGGCGAGTGCGAGCCCCCCGGAATCGCGGAAAACCGGTGACGGATGCCCTGGCGGTCACGGAATACGACGTCTCGGCATCCTCCGTGCGGGAAACCGACACGGGCGGCCGACCGTGCCGGTGGTTACACCTCCGCGCGGTGGGGAGGCGCCCACAGATCGACCGGGACCACACCCGTGGCGTGCCATGAGGCATCCAGCAGCCGGCCCCACGACTTCACCGGACGCAGCACCACCCGCTGGTCGACCACCCGGACCGCGGGCAACGTCGCGCACAGGCGGTCGAGGACGGCACCGAGACCGTCCAGCCGGTGCAACTGGACCATCAGCAGAAGGTTGGCCGCACCGGCGACGGACATGCACACACGGGTCTCCGGCCAGCCACCCAGTTCCACACCGGCCCGCTCCAACTGGTCGCCGGGGACCGACAACCACAGCGCCAACTCCGCGGGCCAGCCGCCTTCCCCACGGGTGAAGTCGGTCCGGAAGGCCAGCATGCCCCGCCGCACCAACGAGGCCATCCGCCGCCGGACCTGGTGCTCCGGCACGCCGAGAGTACGCGCCAGGTCCTGGTAGCCCGCCCTGCCGTCATGCTGAAGCGCCAGGTACAGCTCGCGCTCGGGCGCGTCGAACACCAGCGACCGCTCGGCGAGGCGCTGATCCTGCCCGGCTTCCGCCCCGGTCACCGAACGCCGCTGGTCGCCGTCGATCGCCCCCAGCCGCCACCGCGTCCCGCTGAACCATCCGGTCCCGACATGGGTCCGCGCCCGTACCGCTCCGGCCACCCGCGGAACCTCGTCCAGCAGCAGCGCGCCGAGGGACGCCATGTCCCCGGCGAAGACCATCGCGTGGACGGCGTACTCGCCACTGGTGAGGTAGACGCTGGCCACCTGCGGCAGCGCCGCCAGCGCCCGCCCCACCTCGTCCGCCCGTCCGGGACGCACCTCGATCTCGCACACCCCGAACGTCATCGCCAGCCGTGGCCCGGGCACCGAGGACACCCACGCGTGACCAGAGGCGACCAGCCGCCGCCAGCGACGCGCGGCCGTCCCCGGGGTGATCCCCAGCGCGGCCCCCAGCCGCTCGAAGCTCACCCGCGGATTGACGTGCAGGGCGTCCAGCAGGGCCACGTCGACTTCGTCAACAGGGTGCTTCCGCGTCTGGTCCACACCGGACATTATCGAGCGCGACGTTCCGGCGACGGCGCTCGGACGAAGTGGAAGCCGCCCCGGCACACGGAGCGAAACCGCCGGAGGTACGGCACGGTGGAATGCGGCCGGAGCACCGTTCCGGCGGGCGAGTCGGCCGAAGGGGTTGACACCCGCCGTAGCGACGTCAGACGCAACCTCACCCGAACCCGCTCGACGCTCGTCATACGGCACAGCAAGAGGCCCGGGACCGCACCCGGCAGCTTCCCGCCCCCCCCGGGCGCCGGGTGAGGACAGGGCGGAAAGGGCCAGACGTATCCGGTCGCGGCGAGTTCTGTTGGTTCGGGGCCGCGCGGCGTCCGCGGGATGTCCGCGTGACCGGTGCGGCACCGCCCGCCGTATCACCGAGCAGGCGCCCGCGTTACGTCACCCTCGCCCAACCCGGCCGTACCGCCGAGCCGTCGCGGTGGCTCCGCTGCATGGCCCGACTCCCGGGCACGCCTGGGTGACGGTTTCGGGACGCCGTGGCATGCGTCGCTTCAGCTTCGGCCGAGTAGCTGGGACTCGATGCGTCGGAGCGCGGTGATCACCGCGTCTGCCTCGGCGGCGTCGGAGACGGCCTGGTCCAGGAGGCGGCTCCACGTGTTCTGGAGGTGCCGCAGGTTTTCGGCCGCCTTCTGTGTCGGGTACAGGCGCACGCGCCGGGCGTCGTCGGGGTCGGCTTCGCGGCGTACCAGGCCCTTCTGCTCCAGCTTGCGGAGCGCCCGGCTGAAGTTGCTGGAGATCAGCCGGGTTGCCTCGGCCGCCTGGGTCGCGGTGGCGCCCGGCTGGTGGTCGATGTAGCGCATGACGGCTGCTTCGAGCGGCGTCCACGGCTCCGCCGCGTCCGCCTTGGCCGCGTGAAGGTGCCGGCTGATCGCCAGGATCAGGTCGGCCAGCTCGAACAGTCTGTCCTTCTGCTTGTCGTCCACGTCCCCCAGTGTAGATTACCTGTCAGTCGATAGCTATCGGTTGACAGGTAACTGCGGTCGGCCTAGGTTTGCCCATATGTGAGCAGGAATCGCTCCGCAGGGAGGTTTGCGGTATCCATGCGCGGTGCTGGTCGGCGCTGTTCCGTTCGGATCGACGTGTTTCCCCGTGTGGCGGTGGACGTTCCTGCTGGGGTCGGCCGCGGGGCAGGCGGGCCGCTGTCCGACGGCTACGGCCGGCGGGGACCATTGCTGGTCGGGGCACCGCCCGGCGGGGCGGATCCCGGCTCCTGGGGCGCCGGGCCTCCCCGTTCCCGTACCAGGCAGCCGGGGTTCATACGCGGCCGGGCCACGCGGTACCCCACGCGACCGGGGCCGGGTCGGCCGTCGTCGGCGTGGCCCCGGCCGGCCTGGCCGCTGCCTGGTTCGCACTCTTCCCCAAGGGCGTCCCCGCCGGGCAGAGCCACTCCGCACCAGGTGAGACCCCGCACCGCCGTCGTCCCCCCGCCAGAGCGCGGGAGTGTGCGCTCGCGACACCGAAGGAACCCTGAGCATGCCCCTCATCGCCATCGAAGAACACTGGACGCTGCCGGAGCTGACCTCCGCCCTCAAGGCCGTGGTCCACCCGGACGAGAGCCTGTTGTTCAACGAGCGCGGTGACGCCGGCGAGCGCCTCGAAGACCTCGGCGCCGGCCGGATCGCCGCCATGGACGACCAGGGCATCGACCTGGCCGTCCTCGCCCTCACGCCGCCGGGAACCCAAGCCCTGCCCGCCGAGAAGGCAGTCACACTCAGCCGCCTCGCGAACGACACCGCAGCCGAAGCGGTCCGCGCCCACCCGACACGCTTCCGGTCACTGTCGACCCTGCCGATGTCGTCACCGCGGCACGTCGCCGCCGAACTCGAACGCGCCGCGGCCCAGGGCCACGTGGGAACCATGGTCTACGGCCGATCCGGCGACCGACTCCTTGACGACCGTGCCTACGACGACTTCTTCGCCACCGCCGCCGGCCTGGGCCAACCGGTCTTCATCCACCCGCAGATCCCCTCCGACGCGCTGCGCGACGCCACCTACCGTGGCTTCGACCCCATGACCGACCTCGCGCTGGCCACCTTCGGCTGGGGCTGGCACGTGGAAGCGGCGACCGCGGCACTCCGGCTCATCCTGCGCGGCACCTTCGACCGCCATCCCGAACTGCGAGTCGTGCTGGGCCACTGGGGTGAGCTGCTGCCCTTCTGGCTCGACCGCGCCGACAGCCTCGCCCGCATCGCCGACCTCGAGCGGCCGGTCTCTGACTACATCCGCACCAATTTCTTCCTCACCACCTCGGGAATGCTCAACCCCGCCCTGCTGCACCACGCCCTGACGGTCACGACCACCGACCGGCTGATCTTCTCCACCGACTACCCCTTCCAGCAGCCCACCCGAGCCGAGATCGACACCTTCTTCGGCCAACTCGCCACCGACGCGGACCGCCACAAGGTCCGCTCGGCCAACGCCGCCGCCCTCTTCGGCATCGACCCCACGACCCTCTGACCAACAGCCCGAACGGGACGAACTCCCACGACCCGAGCCGCACAAGCACCCGCACCAGCGCCACGGAGATGATGCGACATGTCGCAGCCCCCCACCATCGAGCACACCCGAACCGCCCTGATCGTCGGAGCGTCCCGAGGACTCGGATGCGCCATGGCGGCCGAACTCGTCGGCCGAGGATGGTCGGTCATCGGCACCGTCCGCGGCAGCGCCCGTACCCCGCTGCACGACCTCGCCGACCAACACCCCGACCACATCCGTATCGAACACCTCGACATCAACAACCCCGAAGAACTCGCGCCCCTGCACAAGCGACTGGCCGGAGCCGAACTCGACGTCCTGTTCGTCAACGCGGGCACCACCAACAACGAGCAGACCCCCATCGGAGCCGTCCCCACCCAGGACTTCATCGATGTCATGGTGACCAACGCGCTCAGTCCGCTGCGCGTCATCGAAGCACTCGACGACCTGGTCACCCCCACCGGCCTGATCGGCGCGATGTCCTCCGGCCAGGGCAGCATCACCAACAACACCAACGGACTGCGCGAGGTCTACCGCGGCAGCAAGGCAGCCTTGAACATGTTCATGCGCAGCTACGCCGCCCGGCAGACCGACACCGACCGCTCCCTGCTCCTCATGGCCCCGGGCTGGATCCGCACCGACCTCGGCGGCGACGACGCCCCGTACACGGTTGAAGAGAGCATCCCGCTCATCGTGGACGTACTGCTCTCACACCTCGCCGCCAAGGGCCTCGCCTACCTGGACCGGAACGGCCAGACGGTTCCCTGGTGACCTGGAACGCCCATCGGCCGGCCGTACGTGGAACGGGCCGGCCGAACGGGGTTCCTGCGCAGAAGGCGGGCATCCGCGTGGTCCCCTTCCCGTGGACCACCACCACCACCACCGCCGCCGCCGACTGCTGCGCGCTTGTCGATCAGGAACGCTGCCACAGATGCCCACGGGGGATCGGGTGAGCTACAGCGAGTGGTGTCGCACGCCGATGCCGGAGACCATCGAGAGGAGGCCCACCGCGGTGAACGCCACACCGAACAGCATGAGGACGGCGACCTGCCCCCAGCGCCGGGAGGCGATGTCGATGCGGGCCTTCGCCGGTGCGCCGGGCAGGTAGATCATCGGCACCTCCCCGCCGACCGGCAGCTTGCCGGTGCCCGACAGCGCGCTCCGGTACTCGTGCGACGTACCGTCCGCATCGACGAAGCCAACCACCGCGTGCCGGGAACGCGTCTCACCAGTGCTGCTGACGGTGTGTCGAACCACCACCCCCCGGACGCGAACCCCCTCGCGCCGCAGCCGACACTGCAGGGCGATCTCGTAGACAGCGATTCCGATCACCGTCAACCCCAACAGCACGGGCACCAGCCGGCCCCACACGATCGCGTCCACCTCTCCCCGGCCTTCGCCGACCCCGTTCCTTCTCATGCTTCGCCGAAGAAGACGCCGCGCACGTCTGATCGGGTTCCCGGCCACCAGCGCCCGCGAGCGTCGGCGACGGGCCGAGCTGGTCGAGCGTGTCCGGTAGCTGACGGATGCGCCCGGACCACAGGCACCTCCGCCCTACCTTCCGGCCACCCGGGGACCATCACACCCACTCAGGGCAACGGGGAACGTGCCGGTCACGTGGCCACCGCCTCCGGCGGGACCCGCACGTGCGGCAGACAAGGAACGGCACGCGTGTTGCCGGTACACCGAGAGCACCCGGCACAAGCTCGCGCGCCTGGTCAGGCCCAGTGTCCTCGCCGAGCCCGAACCCGGTTGTCCGCCCGGCACCGCCCGAGCAACTCCCCGTCACCACCGCTGAGTTCGGCCCGGTTCCCCTGACCACAGGTGTCACCGTGCTGCTGGCCCCCGGACGCCCCGAACCTCGCCGAGGCCCGGCCCCCGGTCGCGAGCGCAAGCCCTGCCGATTGGCTCGGAGCCGGCCCGAAAACCTCTTGGACGGCACGAGGACCCGGCTGCTGCAATGGGAGACGCCGCTGTTCGAGACGAAGGGATGCGGCGATGACCGAGATCAGGCTGCGCCTGTCGGTGCGCGGCCTCACCGAGGCTGACCTGCCGTCCTGCGGCTGGGCAGGCTCACCCAAGCACGTGCGCGAACTCGCCGGTCACATACGCCGCGCCGAGGCGGGCGAGATCGACTACCTGGCGGTGTGCACGCCGGCCGGGCTCCCGGTGGCGATCGGCGGCATCGACTACACGGTCACGCCCGGCGCCGGCACGCTCTGGCAACTCAGCGTCCACCCGGCCCTGCAGTCCTGCGGAATCGGCACCCTGCTGATCCGCTCCGCCGAGCAGCGGATCGGCGCCCGCGGCTTGACCCGCGCCGAACTCGGCGTCGAGGAAAGCAACCCGCGCGCCCGCGCCCTCTACGAACGCCTGGGCTACCGGGCCTTCGGCCGCGAGCTCGACTCCTGGGACGTGGAGGCCGAGGACGGCTCGCTCCAGCGGTACGAGACGATGTGCACGCTGATGCGCAAGGATGGCCGGGTCGGGCAGCAGACCCGGGTCGACGCGCTGTGCGACGGAGGGGTCCAGCAAGGCGAACTCGCGCCAGCCCAGGTCGTGTCGCACGAGATCGCCTGGGGCGAGACCGGTGCCTGGGGCGGACACGACCTCGCCGATCGCGGGGCCGTACAGCGGCTCACCGAGTGCGAAGGGTCGCATCGGTACGTTGGTCGACTCGTCCATGAGCGTCCGCATGACGGCGGCCACGCTCATCACCACGTTGCGGACGAGGAGTTGGCCGGGCTTACTGATCGTTTCAGAATGAGGTTCGTAGGCGGCGCAGGCATATGAGGCTGCAGGCCAGTTCGAGCAGGCCCTGGTGGATGTCTGCGCGTCGCTCGTAGCGGATGCGGAGTCGCTTGAACTGGTGCAGCCAGGCGAAGGCACGCTCGACCACCCAGCGGACCTTGCCCAACCCGGAGCCGTGGGCGACGCCGCGTCGGGCGATCATGGGCTTGATGCCGCGTTTCCACAGCAGGCGGCGGTACTTGTCGGAGTCGTAGCCCCGGTCCGCATACAGCCGCCGGGGCCTGCGGCGGGGGCGGCCCCGCAGGCCCCGGATCGGCGGGACCGTGTCCAGCAGGGGCAGGAGCTGGGTGACATCGTGCCGGTTGCCGCCGGTGAGGGTGACGGCGAGCGGGGTGCCGTGACGGTCGACGATCAGGTGGTGCTTGGAGCCGGGGCGGGCCCGGTCGACGGGCGAGGCACCGACGTGATCCCCCCTTTCAACGCCCGGACGTGCGAGCCGTCCACGGCAAAGTCGTCCAGGTCCAACAGATCGGCGCGGCGCAACTCGCTGAGCAGGGCGGCGTGCAGGCGGGGCCATACACCGGCCTCGGTCCAGTCCCGCAGCCGGCGCCAGGCCGTCACCCCGGAGCAGCCCACGGTCTCCGCAGGGACATCCCGCCACGCGACACCGGTCCGCAACACGTACAGGACGCCCGCGAGCGCCACTCGGTCGGGAACACGCAGCCGCCCGGGGTGGCGACGGCGCCGTTCGGGAGCGGGCGGCAACAGCGGGGCCACCCGCTCCCACAGATCGTCAGGAACAAGATCAGCACGCACCCCGGACACCCTGCCGACCAAGATCGTCGAGCGCAAGACCCACGGCTGAACTCATTCTGAAACGATCAGTTAGGGGAGGGGATCGGGACCTCGGCGATCCCGAAGAGGTCGTCCGTGAGCGGCGTCCTCGGCGTGGGGTGGGCGGCCAGCCGGATTTCGCGGCGGGTGCGCGGAGTGTGGCGGAGGCCGGACGGTGCAGCGGTCATGGTGGTCGGCTCCCGGAGAAGTGGGCTCGTACGCCTTCACACTCCGCTCCTCGATGGATCAGGTCCAACGAATGATTTTGCTCAACAGCCATCGTGATGGGAGATGGTACGGAGATGGAACTGCGCCAGTTGGAGTGCTTCGTCGCGGTAGCGGAAGAGCTGAGCTTCACGGGCGCCGCCGCCCGCCTGCACGTCGTGCAGTCGGCTGTGTCCGCGACGATCGCGGCGCTGGAAGGGGAGTTGCACACCAGGCTGCTGGAGCGCACGTCCAGGCGGGTCGACCTCTCGGACGCGGGACGTGCGTTGTTGCCGAAGGCCCGGGCGGCCCTCGACGCCGTCCGGGACGCGCGTGATGCCGTCGACGACGTCAACGGTGGCGTCCGTGGCACCCTGCGCGTCGGGACGCTGAGTTCTCTCGGGTCGATCGACCTGCCGGCGCTGCTGGGCCGCTTCCACCGCGAGCACCCCGCTGTCTCCGTGCGCCTGGCCACCGCGGCGTCCTGCGGCGCCTCCCCCGGGCTTGTCAAGGCGCTCACCGAGGGCAGGCTCGACCTCGCTTTCGTCTCCGTTCCGGGCTCGCCGCCGCCCGGCGTACGGTGGCGGAACCTCACCACTACGCCCTTGTACCTCGTCGTTCCCGCAGGTCACCGGCTTGCCGAGCGGAGCCGGGTGACGCTCGGGGAACTGGCCGATGAGGCATTCATCGACTTCCCCCGCGGTTACGGCAACCGCGCCGTGACGGATCGCGCGTTCGCAACGGCCGGGCTTCGCCGCAACGTCGCCATCGAGATCACCGCCATCGGGGCCGGTGCCGACTTCGTCCGCCACGGCCTGGGCGTCGCTCTGCTGCCCCGGGGCAGTGCCGGGCCCGACGGCAACCTCGTCGCGCTGCCCATCACCGGGGCGGACCTCAACTGGCCGATCTCCCTGGCCACGCCCGGCAACCGCTCTGCCAGCGCGGCGGCTCGTGCCTTCGAGCGCTTGGTCGATCAGCATCTGCGGTGACGCGGACGCCGCGTACGGGATGCCGAAGCCGTCCGCGTGTGCAAGGGCTCTCGCCACGCGCGGAGACGGGGACGCCGAGGCGGCGAGCGAATCCGCGTGTGGGGAGCCGTGTGTCGGTGGCGGGCGTCACCCTCGGGGCATGGATGTTGTGAGGGCGGGCCGCGCGCCCCCGGCGGGGGCCGCCCGTCCGGGTGGGCCTGGACGGGTATGTGGCCCGCCTCGCCGGCGAACTCACTGCGGCACGGGGGCGGGCCCCCGATGCGCCCGCGATCGCCGCGCCTGTGTTGCGCGGTCGGCCCGTGTGCGGCGGCCGGCGCGCGGTGGTACCTCGCCGGGCCGACCGTGACGGCCGGTGTGTACGAGCGCGGTGCCCGACAGCACGGTGACGGCGGGCGCGGGTCAGGCCGACGCGTACGCGCATCCAGCCGCAGCCGGAAGCCTCTGCCACCCCCTGAACGAACCCGCAAAGGCTCGCCGGTCACGGTTCGTTGAGCTCGGAACGCGCCATGGGGCAACTCGACAACGCACCAGTCGGCAACGTGCGGCGAGAGGGAGGCAGTCCGGTCGCACCAGAGTTGCAAAGAGTCCTTGCAAATAGCCTTTGCAACTCGTAGTCTTCCGGCATGGCCGAACAACCGCCTGCCCAAGAGATCACCGATGCCGAGGCGCTGCGCGCCTTCGCGCACCCGATGCGGCAGAAGATCGAGCGATGCCTGCGCCGCGGACCGGCCAACTCGACCGCGCTGGCACGCGAGTTGGGCGAGAGCACGGGACTGGTCAGCTACCACCTGCGGCAGCTGGCCAAGCACGGCTTCGTCGAGGAGGTCCCGGAGCTGGCGAAGGGGCGGGAGCGGTGGTGGCGGACAGTGCCGGGGGACCGGCGGCTCCCGCCGTACAGCCGGCAGACGCCGCAGATGCGCGAGATGCTGACCGAGATGCACCGGCTCGACCTTGCCGAACTGCTCGACTCCGCCCGGCGGTTCGAGGAGGCCCGTGACACGCTGGGGCCCTGGGCCGACGCGGCGCTCTTCTCGCGCGGCACGCTGCGGGTGGACCCCGGCCAACTCCGCGCGTTCTTCGAGGAGTACATCGCGCTGCTCTACCGATACTCGTCCTCGGAACGAGAGGGCGCGCCCGAGGCACGGACCGTGCTCGTCCGGCTCCTCGCCATTCCCGAAACCGACTGACCGCGCGGCCCGATCCGACAACGAAGGGGGAACGCGCCGTGCTGTTCTCGGCTACGTCCGCAACACTGATACGCACCGTACTGGCCTCGCTGTCCGGGGCGTTGGCCGGCGCCCTGCTCCTGCTGGCCGCGCCGATGGCGTACGCCGACGGGGACGGGCTGGTCCGCCAGGAGGTCACCTTCCGGGGCGGGGGCGGACTCGTCCTGCACGGCACCGTCCTCCGGAAGAACGGAGCAACCGGCGCGGAACCTGGCATCGTCCTCGTCGGCGGCTCGGGCCCCGGTCCCCGGGAGGAGTACCGGCAGGAGGCCGAGGCGTTCGCCCGGGCCGGGATCACCACGCTCGTCTACGACAAGCGGACCGTCGGCTACTCCGTGCTCCACCGGGACTTCGCACTGCTGGCCGACGACGCGCTCGCCGGAGTGCGGTTGTTGCGGTCCAGCAGTGGGGTGAACCCGGGCCAGGTCGGGCTGTGGGGTTTCAGCGAGGGAGGCTGGGTGGCGCCGCTGGCCGCGTCGCGCTCGACCGACGTCGCGTTCGTCGTCACCATCGGCGGCTCCGGCTACGATCCGCTGCGCACCCAGACATGGAACCTCACGATCCATCTGCGCCATCAGGGGGTGGGCGGGCCGTTCCGCCGCACCGTGGCCGGTCCCGCCGCCCAGTTCCTGGCCTCGGCCGGGCTGTTTCCCACGGCCGGCTACGACCCCTTGCCGGTGCTGGCGCGGCTCGACCGAACGCCGGTGCTGGCGCTGTGGGGCGATCACGACACGCAGGTGCCGCCCCAGGAGAGCGCACGGATCTTCCGCGAGGCCCTGGCCCGTGCGGGCAACCGGCACGCCGTCATCGGCTTCGTCGCCGGTGGTGCGCACAACGGGCACCGCACGTCGGACGGGTTCGACCGGATCGGCGGCCCACTCTTCCACGGCAAGAAGCTGGGGGAGCTGGCACCGAGTTATGCGCAGACCATGACCTCGTGGGTGCGTGCTGTGGCGGCCGGTCACCCACCGGCGTCGAGCGCCGCCCCCGCACCCGGGCAGGCACTCGCCACCACCCCCGTACCGGGCCGTGCCTGGTACGCATGGCTCGCCCCGGCGCTGCTGTTCCTGGGCTTCGCCGCCTATCCGGTCGGTGCCCTCCTGCGCCGTGGCCCGGTCCTGCGGCCGGTGCGGTGGCTGGCCGGGCTCGGCCTGTTGGCGGTCGTGGCGACGGTGGCCTGTCCGATCGCCGTCTTCGTGGCGGGGGACGGCGCGATGGCGCCCGTTGTGTGGGACCGTCCGGCTTCGTGGCTGGTGGTGCAGGGGCTCGCCGTCGCCGTGATGGTGTCCGCCTGCGTCTGCGCTGCCGCACTCCGGCGCCGGCGGCTGACGACGAGTTGGGCGGTCTGGCTGCGTCTGGCGCCGGTCGGGCTGGCCGCGGTCGGGTTCGTACCGTGGGCGGTGTGGTGGGGTGTCGCCGCGTGACGGCCCTCGTCCCCGCTACGACCCCGGCAGCCTCCTGACAGCCGATATGACGCTGGCGACCGCATGGACCTGGGCCTTCCGGGGCCGACGCGGCGTAGGTGAGGGGAACGCCGCCGTCTGCGCAGACGCACCATCAAGGCGTTGGTCCCGGAGAAGGCCGACGAGGCAGTCAACGTTGTGGTCCTCGCGGAGCGTGACGTCGTAGCTGATCGGGCGGCCCCTGAACGCCCCTTCTTCCTGCGGTCGAGAAGACACCCGAGACCTGCGCCGCCGGGCTGCACCTGCGCGGATGCGTTCTCCGGCTACGCGGCCCGCCGGCCCTCCTGCGAGATCAGACCCGTGAAACTCTATGGGCCTTCGTGGAAGGGATAGATCCGGAAGCCGGGTTTGTCGGTGTGGGGGAGCGAACGATAGAAGCCGATCGCCTCTTCTGTGCTGAGGACGTCGATCCGCTCACCGCCGGCCAACCGCAGTGCTTCGCCTACCAGTCGCCGCCCAATGCCCGAGCCGCGCTCATCGGCGGCAACGACCAGGTTGGCAAGGTAGGCCTGCAGGTGTCCGTCACTGAACAACTCGGCGAAGCCGATGACGGCACCGTCGTCAACGGCGACGACGGTAGTGACGCCGGGTGCTGTGAGGATCCTCATCGCTCGGGGCGGATCGGCCGGGAAGGAAGGCCAGCCTTCGGCCTCGCACAGACGAAGGACACCGAGCAGGTCACCCGACTCGAACCTCCGGATCACCGTCACCCCGCGAGCGTCTCAAAGCACCCGGAGCACGGTCAACTGCCTTTGCCGCCCGCCTTTATCGCCGCAACGGGTTCGTGATCCTCACCCCAGTCCGAGTACGGGGGGCACGTGCTGCTGTCACCGGTGAAATCCCGGTCACGCCAGGGCGCGTAAGCTCAGCCGTCCGTCAGCTGCCGGATGGGGGTACCGGCGAGGAAGGCGGTGATGTCTTCGACCGCTTGCGCGTGGAAGGCGCGGTAGTTCCGCTCGGTGACGTAGCCGAGGTGTGGTGTGGCCAGCACGTTGGGCAGGGAGCGCAGGGGGTCGTCGGCGGGGAGCGGTTCGGTCTCGAAGACGTCGAGTCCCGCTCCGGCGATCCAGCCGTCCCGCAGGGCGCGCAGCAGTGCCGTCCGGTCGACGATGGCGGCGCGGGAGGTGTTGACGAGGTAGGCGTGGGGGCGCATGGCGCGCAGTTCCGGCTCGCCCAGGAGGCCGCGGGTGCGGTCGGACAGCACGAGGTGGACGGACACGAAGTCGCTGTGCCGCAGCAGGTCCTCCTTGCTTTCGGCGAGCCGGACCCCGGCGTCGGCCGCCCGCTCGGCGGTGAGGTTCTCGCTCCAGGCGAGGACTTCCATGCCGAAGGCGGTGCCGACGCGGGCTACCTGGGTGCCGATCCTGCCGAGCCCGAGCAGCCCCAGGGTGCGGCCGTGCAGGTCCTGGCCGACGGTGGACTGCCAAGGGCCGCCCTCCCGTAGGGCCCGGTTCTCGGTTGTGATGTGCCGCGCGAGACCGAGGATCAGGGCCCAGGTCAGCTCGACGGTCGGGGTGGGACTGCTCGCCGTGCCGCAGACGGTCACGCCCTGGGCCGCCGCCGCGGCCAGGTCGATGGAGGCGTTGCGCATGCCGGTGGTCACCAGCAGGCGCAGCCGGGGCAGGCGGCGCAGCAGGTCCGCGTCGAAGGGGGTGCGCTCCCGCATGGCCACGACGATCTCGCAGTCGGCGAGATCGGCCACGAGGTCGTCCCGGTCGGTGATGTGTTCGCGGAGCGTGCGCACCTCGACGCGGCCGACGAGGGGGCTCCAGTCCGCCAAGGACAGGGCGACGCCCTGGTAGTCGTCCAGCACTGCGCAGTGGAGTGTCATGAGGGCATTCTGCCCCTCACCGCTCCACACCGGCTCGTCGGCTCCTGGCGGGCGGTCGGCGTCCCTGCGTACCCGATTCGCACCGGCCGCTCGGTGTGAAGGTGCGGGCACCGCCGCGAGCGCCGGGCCGGTTTGACGATGCGGGGGCTGGAGCGCGAGCACAACGTCGCCTGGCCGAACGGTACGCAAGCCGCTGTCGTCGCTGTCGTCCGGGGCCACTGCCCTCGAACCTGCCCGCGGACCCGAGCCCGAACGGTCCACGGCGAACGGGACTACCCCCGAGCCCTGATCGAGGTGCTGCTGGACCGGTACATCCCGTATGAGTACCTGGTCGCCGGAGTGGCCACCGCGGCGGACGTCGTCGCCCTGGAGGCGTGCGAGGCCGCCCAGGCCGAGGACGAAGGCCCTCGTGATCGCGTGGGTTCGTCCGTGGGGACCGTGGCCGCCGTGTCTGCCGACCGGCATCCGGGTCGTCGGGCTCGACCGGCATGGCGGGGCAACGAAGTCGCCGTGGGCGACGCCGTCTGCCGGCTGTCGGAATCGGGTGTGGCGGCAGTACGCGGAGCTGGGAGGGCAGAGCCTATGCCCGTAGAGCGGCGCCCAGTCCGCCAATGCCCTGTGCGGGCGTAGACGATACGCCTGAAGTGGGCGGCGTACTGCGTTGTCGACTCGACGTTATGGACCAGTGGACTGGGCGTACTTTGGCTCTGTCCGCCGAGCCATGGCCGGGACAGGGTGGGAAGACCTTGAACTTTGTGGAGGTCTCCTTGAGCATCGCGTTCCTGCTGACCGCCTTGGTCATGGTGGTCACTCCCGGCACCGGGGTGGTGTACACACTGGCTGCCGGGTTGTCCCACGGTCGCCGGGCGAGCGTGGTGGCTGCGCTCGGCTGCACGCTTGGCATCGTGCCGCATCTGGTGGCGACGATCACCGGCCTCGCCGCGCTGCTGCACACCAGTGTTGTCGCCTACGAGGTGGTGAAGTACCTCGGTGTCGGATACCTCTTGTACATGGCGTGGGCGACGCTTCGCGACAAGGAGGTGCTGGCCGTCGAGGGGGAGGTCGAGCCGCGGTCGGCGGGGCGTGTGATCGCTTCCGGGGTACTGATCAACCTTCTCAACCCGAAGCTCACGTTGTTCTTCGTTGCCTTCCTGCCGCAGTTCGTGCCGGCCGGCGAGTCCGGTTCCGTTGGTGCGATGCTCCGGCTCAGCGTTGTGTTCATGGCGCTGACATTCATCGTCTTCACCGCGTACGGGATGTGTGCCGCCGCCGTACGGCACCGTGTGCTGGCCAGGCCGGGGGTGATGACCGGTATCCGCCGGGGGTTCGCCGCCTGTTTCGTGGGTTTGAGCGCATGGCTGGCGGTGGCGTGAGATGCGTTTCCGGCACGCGGACGCGATCTGGTCCGGCCAACTCGGACTCGCCGCTGGTGCGATGTGGGCCGCCGGTGTTGGTGCCGCAGCCGATGTAGGCCCGCGCGTTACCGAATACACGGCCCGTGCCGCTGCCCGGTTCGCCGCTGCCGCCGAGAGTGAGTTCCCCGAAGTGCTGGCCTGGCGGCGGGCGTTCGGCCGGACGGGGCTCAAGCCGACGCAGTACCGCTGTGCCTCGGAGTCTTTGCTGCGGCGGCTGAGGACGAGGGAAGAACTGCCGCGCATCCACCCGGTGGTCGATTTGTGCGACGCGATATCGGGTCGCGTACGCGGTGCCGGTGGCGGTCTTCGACACGGACCGCATCGTCGGCCCTCTGCTGGAGGTGCGCTGTGCCCGAGGTGACGAGCACTGCACGATCTTCGGCGGCGGCACCGAGCATCTCCGGCCCGGCGAGGTGACGTTCACCGGCTCTTCCGGACGGGCGCACGTCCGCCGTTGGACCAATCGGCAGAGCGGCCGCTGCGCGGTCGGTGAGCGCACCAGCCGGATCCTGGTGGTGGCGAAGGCCGTGCACGGCGGCGGAGCCGAGACCGTCCCGGAACTGCTGAGGATGGTGGCCGAGGAACTGGCCGCGCACTGGCCGACCGACCCGGCGACGGCTGTTCTCACCGGACTGGCACCGGAAGTCGTCTTCGGCGGGTAGGCCCCTGGTGAGCTAGCGGAGGCTGCGGTGGCGTATGACACCATCGGTGAGGTGAATGAGGGGAGACGGGCAGCGGACGGAACGGCCGGCGGGCCCGTGACGGCAGCCACGTTGGCCAACTGCGGATCCCCGGCCTACGGCTGCGATTTCCTGCAGCTCGACGCTGGTGACGCACCTGCCGGTGGCAAGGCGGACTGGCTGGCTCGGCGGCTGCGGGAGGCGATAGCCGATGGCCGGCTGGCGGTGGGCGGCAGGCTGCCGCCCACCCGGGTGTTGGCCGCCGAACTGCGTGTCTCGCGCGGGGTGGTCACCGAGGCGTACCGGCGGCTGGCGGAGGACGGCCACGTTGAGGGGCGCCGGCGCGGCGGGACGGTGGTGGTCGCGGCACCTTTCTCGCAGCCGTCGGTGCCCAGCGGCAGCAGACCGTGCCGGGTCCCGGAGCCGGTCGCCGCCGGCCTGACGGTGCCAGGCGCGCTGTTCGCCGGTGAACCGGATGCCGATGTCTTCGACGCGTTGCGCGCTACCCGTGCGCGCGTCGACTTCACCCCCGGCCTGCCGGACCTCACCGCGTTCCCCCGCGCGGCCTGGTTGCGCGCCGAACGGGCCGTGCTCGCCGAGTTGTCGGCCGGGAACCTCGGCTACGGCGATCCCCGCGGAGCCCCGCAACTGCGTCGCGCTGTCGCCGGATGGCTGGCGACCAGCCGCGGTATCCGGGTGGAGCCGCACGAGGTGCTGGTGGTCGCCGGTACCGCGCAGGCGCTCACGCTGCTGCACCCCGTGCTGCGGGCGGACGGCATCGAGGGTGTCGCGGTCGAGGACCCCGGCTCGCTCGGCACCCGCCAGCACCTGCGCAACGGGGCCCTGGCCACCCCACCGGTCCCCGTCGACGACGGCGGCGTGCGCGTCGACGCACTGCGCGCCACCGGCGCCCGCGCGGTGCTGCTCACGCCCGCCCACCAATTCCCCACCGGCGTGGTGACCAGCGGGGAGCGCCGCCGCGCGCTGCTGGCCTGGGCGCGGGACGGCGGGCTGATCCTGGAGGACGACTACGACGCGGAGCACCGCTACGACCGGCCGCCGGTGGCCGCGCTGCGCGCGCTCCTGGCCGACCAGGTGTGCTACATGGGCAGCGTGTCCAAGCTGCTCGCGCCCGCGCTGCGGATCGGCTGGATGGTACCGCCGCCGCGCTACCGTGACGCGCTGACCGACGCGAAACGCTTCACCGACCTGGGCAACGCCGTGCTGCCGCAACTGGTGCTCGCCCGGCTGATGGAGTCCGGCGGCTTGGAGCGGCATCTGCGTGTGCTGCGCGGACGTCACCGACGCCGACGCGACGCGATGATCGATGCCCTCGCCGAGCATCTGCCGGGTGCGGTCGTACACGGTGCGGCGGCCGGCCTGCACCTGACCGTCACCTATGCGCTGGAAGTACCCGACGTCGAGCTCGCCGCTGCCGCGCTCGCCCGCGGCGTGAAGTGCCAGCCGCTGTCGTGGCACCGGCAGCTCCCCGGCCCACCTGGACTCGTCCTCGGCTACGCGGCCACCCCGCCGGGGACGATCACCGAAGGAGTGGCGACACTCGGCGAGACGCTGCGCGAACTGGCCTGAGGCGGCCTCCGCATGGGGTTGCCAGTTCGGGGGGCGTCGGCTGTGCGTCGTGTTCGGTTGAGGAACGACAGCGCCGGTACACCCGCCGTCGCGGCGCCGCCGGACGGGACGTCGACGGCACCCCAAGAAAGCTCTACGCGGTGTCTTCGGCGGCACCCGGCCACGGGGACACCGCGGAAATCCGTTTGGCGGACGAGGACGGCCACTGCTACGTTTTTCCGGAGGCCGTGCGAGAGATCGAGGAGGTGGTACCCGTGAACGCAGTATCGACATGGGTGCTCCCCTCCGGGGTCACGGTCGGGCGATAGGACAGGTCGTCCGGGAGCGCCGTTCCAGTGCACTCCCGAAAGGCACGACCATGCGTTTCACTTCAGCACGGCGCCTCGACGACGGCGTCTTCGAGCGTGAATTCACCCTCGCCGAGATCCCCGGCATCCTGTGGACACCCGCATCGGCATCCGCGTCCGCGCCGGTGCCGCTGATCCTGCTCGGCCACCCTCCCCTCGGACTGCGCAAGATGTACCCCCGGCTGGTGGCGCGGGCTCGGCACTGCGCGGCGGAGGGCTTCGCCACCGCCACCATCGAGCTTCCCGGACGCGGCGACCGGCCCCGTTGGCCCGCCGCCGAGCAGGCCGGCGCCGACCTGCGCCGGGCGCTGGAGGCGGGCGAGGCGGTCAGCGACGAGATCATCGACGCCCTCATCCTCCCGCTGGTCGACAAGGCGGTCCCGGAATGGCAGGCCGCCCTGGACGCCCTCCTTTCGCTGCCCGAGATCGGCGGCCCGGTCGGGTACTCGGGAGGAGTGATCTCCATCGGCGTCCGGCTCGCGGTGGTCGAGCCGCGCATCGTGGCCGCCGCTCTGTTCGCCGGGAGTTTCGTCCCCCGGGCCATGTTCGAAGAGGCCCGCCAGGTCACCATCCCCCTGCACGTCCTGCTGCAGTGGGACGACGAAGGCAACGACCGGCAGGCGGCCCTGGACCTGTTCGACGCCTTCAGCTCCAAGGAGAAGTCCCTGCACGCCAACATGGGCGGGCACACCGGCGTCCCCCAGTTCGAGGGAGACGCCGTGGCCCAGTTCTTCACCCGACATCTGAAGTGAGCGCGGGCCGCCAGGCCGGCAGCAGACGGTAGCTGACGTTCGGCCGGCATTCCGCTCGCCGAGGACAGGTCCCGGCCCTCCGCAGTTCACCGCACCGTGGGCCCCTGCCGAACTCCCGGCAGGGGCCTGTGCTGCTTGAAGTGATGAACCGTTCGGTGACGCCCGTCCACGCGGCGTCGAAGAAGGCCTCGGCGCACTGTTCGGGGGTGTGACGCAGGCCGTGCCCGCACGACGGCCGGGTCCGTGAGCAGCCGAGGGGCGTGTGACGTCCGGGTGGAGCGGCCGGACGACATCGGCTGCGAGACGTCGGTCCACTCACCGGATGCCCCTCTCGCTGTGGTTACGGGTACGTTTCCGTCGTCGGGCGGCGAGTACGTCGGGGTGGCGGGTGTCGTGGTCGCGCCGGCGCAGGCATCAGCGCTGTCCGAGGCCGCCGGGCTCGTAGTCGCCGCCGGGCCGGCGGACGATGACGCTCATGCGGTTGGTCGCGTTGATCAGGGTGATGAGCATCACCAGGTCGGCCAGCTGGTCCTGGTCGTAGTGCTTGGCGGCGTCCGTCCAGGCCTCGTCGCCGACGCCACCGGCCGCGTGGGCGATGCGGGTGCCCTGCTCGGTCAGTGCCAGCGCCGCGCGTTCGGCGTCGGTGAAGACCGTGGACTCGTGCCAGGCGGCGACCAGGTGGATGCGGGCGGGGCTCTCTCCGGCGGCTGCGGCGTTCTTGGCCCACACGTCGGTGGCGTAGGCGTCGCCGTTGATCTGGCTGGCCCCCAGCAGGACCAGCTTCTGGAGTGCGGCGGGAAGGGTCGAGTCCTGGAGGATCGTCCTGCTCGCGGCGCCGAAGTGGTCGGCGGCCTTGGCCGCGGGAGCGTCCGGGTTGCCGAGCAGGCTCAAACGAACGGTCATGGTGTGCCCCTTGTTCGTCGTCGTTGGGCTTGAGGTCGAACAGGAGATGCCGGTGGCCCGAGCGGCGTGACACCGACGATGGTTTGACGTGCATCACCGTGATCGGATGTCACGGGACCGGCGGCACCGGCATCCTGCGTGCGGCACGAGGAAGATCCAGAACGGGTGGGAGCCGACAATGAGCGAGCGCGGTGACGGATCCATACGGACGACCGAACCGACCACCGGAGGTGACCGCGCGGATCACGCCACCGAGACCTTCGTCGCCCACCGGAACCTCCTGTTCACGGTTGCCTACGAGATGCTCGGCTCGGCGGCTGACGCCGAGGACGTCCTGCAGGAGACCTGGATACGGTGGACGGATGTCGACCACGGCACAGTGCGCGATCAGCGCGCCTATCTGATCCGGGTCACCACCCGGCAGGCGTTGATGCGGCTGCGTTCGCTGCGCAGGCGCAAGGAGACCTACGTCGGCCCCTGGCTGCCCGAGCCACTGCTGACCGCGCCCGATGTGGCCGAGGACATCGAACTGGCCGAAGGTGCCTCGATGGCGATGCTGTTGGTGATGGAGACGCTGACACCCACCGAGCGTGCCGTGTTCGTACTGCGGGAGGTGTTCGGCCTGGACTACGACGAGATCGCCGAGGCCGTCGGCAAGACCCCGGTCACGGTCCGGCAGATCGCACACCGGGCCCGCAACCATGTCACCGCTCGGCGCCCGCGCACAGCTGTTTCCCAGGCCGAGAACCGCGCAGCCCTGCTGGCGTTCCAGCGCGCGGTCGAAACCGGCGACCTGCGGGGCCTGCTCGACCAACTCGCCCCGGACGTCGTCTTCCTGAGCGATGGCGGCGGAGTCGTCCAGGCGGCCCTGGAACCCGTCGTCGGCGCGGAACTGGTCGCCGCCCTGTTGACAGCGGGGCTGGGCAGGATCGCAGGCACCGCGGCGGTGCAGTCGGCGCAGGTCAACGGCCACCCGGCACTGATCGTACGCATCGGCGGCCAGATCGAGGGCGTCCTGGCGGTGCGGACCGAGGACGACCTGATCACCGGGGTGTACTTCGTGCGCAACCCCGGCAAGTTGTCACGCCTGGAGCATGAGACCTCCCTGCGCCGCTGAACCCGTATCCCCAGGGGAAGGGAGCCTCACCGGCCCTGGACGGCTGCCGCGCGTACCGGGGCCGGACTCTCGGACGGGCGGGGGCGGTCACGGCTGCGGGTCCGTTCCGAGGTGGCAGTGGTTCCTCGGCGCGCCGCCGTCAGGTGGGTTTGACCAGCCGGGTTTCGTAGGCGAAGACCACGGCCTGCACCCGGTCGCGCAGGCCGAGTTTGGCGAGTACGCGGCCGAGGTGGGTTTTGACGGTGGCTTCGGCGAGGTGCAGATCGGTGGCGATCTCGGAGTTGGACTTGCCTTTGGCGACCTCGGTGAGGATCTGCCGTTCGCGTGCGGTCAGCGGTGACAGGCGGGTGTCGGACGGGCCCTCCGGAACCGGGAGTTGGTGGGCACAGGTCTCCAGGAGCCGTCGGGTCACGCGGGGGGAGACGACGGCGTCGCCGGTGGCCACGGTGCGGATGGCGGAGAGGAGTTCCTCCGGGAGCGCGTTCTTGATCAGGAAGCCGGAGGCTCCGGCGCGCAGTGCCGCGAAGGCGTATTCGTCCAGGTCGAAGGTGGTCAGGATGAGTACCCGGGTTTCCGGGCAGGCGGTGATGATCTCTTCGGTGGCCTCGATGCCGTCGACACCGGGCATGCGGACGTCCATCAGCACCACCTGCGGCTGGAGTCGCCGGGCCAGTCGGACCGCCTCCGCGCCGTCCCCGGCCTCGCCGACCACGGTCAGGTCGGGCTGGGATTCCAGGACCAGGTTGAACGCCACCCGCATCAGCGGCTGGTCGTCGACGAGCAGGACCTTGATGGTCACGACTCCCCTTCCAGTTTCAGGCAGGCGGCCACCCGCCACCCTCCTTCGGGCAGTGGTCCGGCGTGCAGGACCCCGCCGTAGGCGGCGACCCGGTCGCGCATGCCGACGATCCCGTGGCCGCCCTCGGCCGTCCCGCCGGCCGGCCGCCCGTCGTCGTGGACCTCGACCTCGACCCGGTCACCGGGGCAGCTTACGCGTACCGTCGCGCCGTTCACCGCGGTGGCGTGCTTCATGGTGTTGGTGAGCGCCTCCTGCACCAGCCGGTAGACGGTCAGCTGGGCCGCGGCGGGTACGGCGGTCACGTCGCCGTCGACCGTCAGCCGCACCGGCAGGCCGGCGGCCCGTACCTGGGCGGCCAGGTCGTGGAGCTGGGCCAGCCCGGGCTGCGGGTGCCGCAGCGCGTCGGGTTCGTCGGCGCGCAGTACGCCCAGGAAGCGGCGCATGTCGGTGAGGGCCTGGCGACCGGTGCCGGAGACCTGTGCCATGGCGGCCACCGCCTTGTCCGGTGCGTGCCGGGTGGCGAACGCGGCGCCGTCGGCCAGTGCGACCATCACCGACAGGCTGTGGGTGACGATGTCGTGCATCTCCCGGGCGATGCGGGCGCGTTCCCCGGCCACGGCGAGCTGGGCCCGCTGGTCGCGTTCGCGTTCCAGGCGGGCGGCGCGGTCCTCCAGGGCGGCGAGGTAGGCCCGCCGGCCCCGCACGTACAGCCCGATCGCGCCGGCCGCGACCGCCATGGCGCACAGCGCGGCGAAGCCCTTCACGCCGCGCTCCACGTCCGGGAACCGGGTCGCCTCCAGCAGGTTGCCCAGCCCCAGCACGGCAGCCGCGGCCGCGGCGCGAAGACGGGAACAGTGCGCGGCGACGGTGTACAGGGCGCACAACAACACCATGTCGCCGCTGAGGACCAGCACGTCGCACAGCCACTGGACGAAGGCGACCGCCGCGATGACGGCGAAGACCGCGAACGGGCACCGCCGCCGCCACATCAGCGGGACCACCAGGCCGGCCTGCAGGAGCAGCAGCGGCGGATGGCTCAGCAGGTAGTGGTGCATGCCCGCGGTGAGCACCAGGAAGAGCCCGCCGGTCAGCAGCGCGTCGGCCACCGCCGTGTGGCGGGCGAGAACACCGGACAGGCCGGAGCCCCGGCGCGGCTGTTCCGCACCGGGGCCGACGGCCGCCTCCGACCGCGTCACGCGTCCCGTCGCTTGAGGACGACGGCGCCGGCGGCGATCACCGCGGCCACGTACAGGCAGAACACCCCGAACCCGGTCCACGGCGCGAGCTGGTGCGGCTCGGCGTGGAGCACGGTGAGCGCCTGGCCGGCGTTGCTGGGCAGGTACGGGCCGATGGCGTCGACCCAGGAGGACGGCAGCGCGTGCAGGATCAGCGGCAGCACGAGGACCGTGCCGAAGACACCGGCGATACCGCCCGGCGTCGACCGCGTCACCGTGCCCATGCCGACACCGAAGAGTCCGACCAGCGTCAGGTAGAGCGCGGTGCCCAGCACGACCCGGGGCACGCCGGAGGCGGACAGCGAGGTCTGGATGTGCTGGGCCGACAGCATCGCCTGCCCGACGAAGAACGACACCAGCGAGGCCACCGCGGTGACCACCAGGGTCACCGAGCCGAAGACGAGCAGCTTGGCCCAGAGCACCGGCAGCCGCTTGGGCACCGCGGCCAGCGTGGCGCGGATCATGCCCGTCGCGTACTCGCCGCTGATCACGAGCACCCCGAGGACGCCGATCGCGAGCTGCGCGAACATGAAGCCGTCGATGCTGCGTCCGGCGGCGTCGAAGCCCTCCTTCTCCCCCATCGGCAGGTGCGGCCAGCGGTTGGCGGTGGCCCAGCACGCGAGTGCCGCGATGCCGATCATCACCACCACGCCGATGAGCAGGGTCAGATATGTCGAGCGCAGCGAGCGGAACTTGATCCACTCGGAGGTGACCACCCGGGGCAGGGTGACCCGGCGGCGCCCGGTGGCCGGGGCGGTGGCGACGGGGGCGGTCGCGGCGCTCATGCTGCGGTTCCTTCGCTGATCAGTCCGGTGGCGGCGGGGGCGGCGGCCTGGTACTCGACGGCGTCCCGGGTCAGTTCCATGAACGCCTCCTCCAACGAGGCACGCTGCGGCGTCAATTCGTGGAGGACCACCCGGTGTTCCGCGGCGGCCAGGCCGATCTGCTCGCTGCCGAGTCCGGACACGACCAGCTCGCCGGGCCGCTCGCTGGTGACCGTGACGTCCGGCCCGGCCAGCGCGGCCCGCAGCCGTTCCGCGTCCGGGGTACGGACCAGCACGGAGCCGGTCGACGCCTGGTGGGTGAACTCCTCGACGGAGATGTCCGCGATGAGCCGGCCTCGGCCGACCACGATCAACTGCTCCGCGGTGAGCGCCATCTCGCTCATCAGGTGCGAGGAGACGAAAACCGTGCGCCCCTCGGCGGCCAGCCCCTTGAGGAGGTTGCGGATCCAGCGGATCCCTTCCGGGTCCAGCCCGTTGACCGGCTCGTCGAGGATGACGGTGGCGGGGTCGCCCAGCAGGGCGCTGGCGATGCCGAGACGCTGTCCCATGCCCAGCGAGAAGCCGCCGGCCCGTTTGCGTGCCACGTCGCCGAGGCCGACCAGGCCGATCACCTCGTCCACCCGGCGGCGGGATATACCGGTGGTGGCGGCGAGCGCCAGCAAGTGGTTGTAGGCGGTGCGCCCGGTGTGCACGGCCCGTGCCTCCAGCATGGCGCCCACCTCGTGCAACGGGGCCGGGTGGTCGGCGTAGGAACGACCGCCTATGGTGGCGTGTCCGGAGGTGGGGGCGTCCAGCCCCAGCAGCATGCGCATGGTGGTGGACTTGCCCGCGCCGTTGGGCCCGAGGAATCCGGTGACGACACCGGGCCGGACGGTGAAGCTGAGGTCGGCGACCGCGGTGCGGTCGCCGTAGCGCTTGGTGAGTGCGGTCGCTTCGATCATGCGGGATCCGTACTTCCTCCTGGACGGGGCGTCGCACCCCGGCGGGTGCCGCGGGGACGGCCCCACGCTATGCGGTCGCCGCCGCGCCTGACGACCGTCACCAGGCGGAACAGCCGCGGCGGGACCGTACGACCGGTGTCGTACCCCGGTACGACACCGGTACGACACCGGTCGCGGGAAACGGCGTACCCCGCGTTCCCGGCTGCCCGCCCGCGGCGGAGACGCGCGGCACGGCGCGTATCGTCGGCGCCCGTGTGAGCGGCACGTCCCCCGGCGCCCGGGTGCTGCGCATGGCGGCCATCCTCGGGGCGCGTGCTCTGGGGCCTGGTGCGGTGGTATCAGGGGACTGTGGAGAACGGGGAAGTCATCCAGTACAGCGTCGTACCGGACGCGTGGGAACGCTTCGACATGACCTGCACCCGGTTCCTGGTCGGCGTTCTGGACGCCACCATCCGCTCCGAAATCCTGTGGTCCCAGTTCCCCACCACCCCGCACGAGTTCCGCCGCAGCTCCGAGTTCGTCTCCTGACCGTTCCGGGCCGGTGGGCCCGGCTCCAGGTCCGCCGCGTTCAGGTACAGCACCTCGTCGGGGCGGGCGCGCCCTTGAGCCGGGGGGTGGCTGGCCGGCGGGATCCGGGCTATCTGGCGGTCTGCGGATCGGCGGGCTGCGTGTCTGCCGTCTCCACGTGGAAGGGGTATGTCCCGGCTGCGGTGAACGCGTCGTGGATCGGCGTGATGAGCGAGGTGAGGCGTCGGACGTTGGTGTCGCCGATCGGCGTCCACAGCGCGGCGCAGTGCTCGTCGGTCTCGACCTCGATCCGCTCGCGCGCCGCGATGCCGGTCTCGGTGGTGGTGCCGTCGGCGTTGAGCCAGCCGCGTGCGGCGAGGCGGGCTGTTGCCGCAGCCACCTCCTCGTCGTTCCACAGCCGGGTGGCGCGTGCGATCGCTTCCGGGAAGTGACCTGTGGCGGTCTGCAGAACGTTGCAGTCGCACGGCCCGAGGTCGTTGGCGGCGAGCACGGTGACATGCGCGTCGCCGCGCCACTCGCGTAGCACTGTGATCTGTTGCCACAGGGCGACGAGTGGATCGGGCGGGAGGGGGACCGAGGCGTTGGCGGCAGCCATCGTCTTCCCGGCGTAGTCGGCGCTCGCGACGACCGGGTCGATCGGCGATCGTGCCTCGGCGATCCGATCGGCGGTGAGGCTGACGCTGACGCGCCGCACCGCACGGTCGACGGCCGCGAAGCGAGCGGCCTGCCACTGCCCTGGCGTCGCGGTGTCCCACACGCCTTCCATGGCCCGCACCGACCGCGCGCTGAAGCTGTAGAAGGCAGCGAGCGTGACCTGCCACGGGACTGCGCCCATCGGGGCCGACCGGAACGCGAAGTACGCCGGTCCGTACTCGGTCACGCCGAGCTTGGCAGCCTCTTGGGGTGCCTCGGGGATGAAGTAGATGAACAGGTGGGCCGCGTTGATGGCGAGGCTGACCTCGCGAACGGCGTGCATGTCCATGGTGGCACGCCCAAAGGTGCTGGTGAGATGCATCGCTGGTGGTCTCCTGGCAGGTCGAAGGATCAACGTCGGTGAGGGGGCGGCGCAACGGTGGGCGGCTCCGGCGCGGTGATCCGTGCGGAGATCGCGCCGAGTTCCTCCACGTCGATCCGGACCGTGTCCCCCGGCGACAGGTAGGAACGGTGGCCGGACAACTCCTGGACGCAGCCGGTGCCCACGGGACCGCTGGCGAGGATGCGCCGGCTCGCAGTGTGGTGCCGCGCGACGCGTGCGCCAGCATCTCGCCGAACGACCAGTGGATCTCCTCCCAGCTGCCGCCGCCGTAATGCTCGCCGTTGACGTATCCGTCCATCCGCAACGCGTAGCCCTTGCCCGAGCGGTAGGGCTCCAACTCGTCGGGTGTGACGAGGAAGGGGCCGAGGCTGGTCGAGGCGTCCTTGCTCTTGGACGGGCCGTACACGAACCCCGTCTCGCTCGCGGAGACATCGCGTGCGCTCCAGTCGCAGTAGACCAGGCAGCCGGCGATGTGTTCCTCCGCCGTGGCGGCGTCGAGGTTCGAGCAATCCCCGGCGATCACCGCGGCGGCCTTGACCTCGTAGTCCCACGACCGCGCGTCCGGGGCGATGGGGATCTTGTCGTGGGGTCTCTTGATCGCGGCCGGGTTCGAGAAGGAGAAGAGCGGATGCTCGTGCCAGACCGGGCTGACCGTGCCGTGGCCGCCGGCTGCCTTGCCCGTGTTGCTGATGTGGTGTTCGAACGTGGTGATGTTCCGGACTGCCGGAGGCACTGGTACCGGCGCCGGCAGGTGGGCCGTGGCCAGCTCGACGGTCTCGGTGGGTTCCCTGGTCGCGGCGGTCTGCAGCCCGCCTTCGGCGCGCAGCTGCTCCAGCAGGTTCGTGCCCAGGGCGTGGATGGTGTTGTCGTGCACCACGCCGCAGCGTGTGGAGCCGTCGGTGGAGCGGTAGCTGACCCGCCTCATCGGGCAAGGCCCCCCGGGTGTAGTGGTGGAGTCTTCGTGATCCCAACTGTTCTCACGGGGTCACCGTCCGGGCGAACTTGACGATCTCCTCGACGAACAACTCCGGCTGCTCCAGGGCGGCGAAGTGGCCGCACGCGGGGATGTCGTCGGTGAAGTAGCGCAGGTCGTGGTTGGCGCGCTCGGCCCGGATGCGCGGGGTGCGCGTCAGTTCGTCCGGGAAGACGCTGACGCCGACGGGGAGGTCCGGCTCGGTCAGGGCGAGTGGCTGCCGGGCGTACTCCCAGTACAGGCGGGCAGAGGATGCGCCGGTGCCGGTGTACCAGTACAGGGAGATGTGGTCGAGGATCTCGTCGGGGGTGAGGGCGTCGGGCCGTGTCCAGTCGAGGAACTTCTCGTAGATCCACGTGGCCTGCCCGGCGGGGGAGTCGGTCAGGGCGTAGCCGATGGTCTGCGGCCGGGTGCGCTGCACGACGTGGTATCCGGAATGGACGGTGAGGAAGCGGCTGCCTTGTTGGGGTGCGGCCTTCTCCTCGGGGGTCGGGTCGTCGCCGACCGGTGGCGCGGCGAGGAATTCGGGGAAGTTGAGGTGGATCGCGCGCAGGCCTGCCGGGCGCTGCGCCCCCATGCGGGTCGCGATGACACCGCCCCAGTCGCCGCCCTGGGCCAGGTAGGAGTCGTAGCCGAGGCGCTGGATGAGTACGCCGTACGCGCGGGCGATCCGGTCCGGGCCCCAGCCGGTGGAGGTGGGCTGGTCGGAAAAGCCGTAGCCGGGCATCGAGGGGATGACGAGGTGGAAGCCGTGGCCGGTGAGCGGGCCGACGGTCCCCAGGAACTCCAGGAACGGGCCGGGCCACCCGTGGAGCAGCAGCAGGGGGGTGGCGTCGGGGTGCGGCGAGCGCACGTGCGTGAAGTGGATGCCGAGGCCGTCGATGGTGGTACGGGACTGGCCCAGCTCGTTGAGCTGCCGCTCCAGCTTGCGCCAGTCGTAGCCGGTGGCCCAGTACTCCAACAGCTCTTCAAGGCGCTCCCGTTGCACCCCCTGGCTGTTGTCCGGTGCTGTCTGCCGGCCGGCCAGGCGTACCCGGTGGAGCCGGTCCTTCAGATCCTCCAGGGCACTGTCCGGAATGGCGATGCGAAAAGGTGTCACGCTGTTCGATGTCACGATCACCACGGTGCGGCCACCACGGGTTCGCGGTCCAATGATTGTTCCGCAAAACGTCATACGGGGTTTGCATAATGCCAGTTAGGGTGGGTTGATGTCCGAGCCCTTCCCCGCGCCCGTCGACCTCGACCTGCGGCTGGTGCAGTGCTTCACGGTCGTCGCCGAGCACCGGCATTTCGGCCGTGCCGCCGAGGCGCTGCACACCACGCAGCCGTCGCTGAGCCGGCAGATCCGCCGCCTCGAACAGCAAGTGGGCGTCCGCCTGCTCGACCGCACCACGCACGCACCCGGCTCAGCGAGGCCGGCGAGATCTTCCTGCCCCGGGCCAAGGGGCTGCTGCGTGCCGCGGTCGAGGCGATGGCCCGCACCCGGGCCGCGTCCCGGCCCAGCAGCGTCACCATCGGCTACACCAAGGGGCTGATCATCACTCCGGCGGTGCGCGCCCTGCGCGACCGCGATCCCGGTGCCGAGGTCAACACCCGCCTGCTCGCCTGGAACGACTCGCGCGGCGCGTTGCTGGAGCACCGCGTCGACGCGGTGGTGACGCGTCTGCTGTTCCCCACCGGCCAGCTACGCGTCACCGTCCTCTACGACGAGCCGCGCGTGCTGATTGTGGCGCGGGACCATCGTCTGGCCGGCAAGGAGTCGGTCACCCTCGACGACATCGTGGACGAGCCGATCCCCCGCGTACGCCGGTCCGACCCGCTGCTGAACGCCTACTGGCGCCTCGATCCCCGGCCCGACGGGCGGCCCGCGCCCGACGGCCCCCTGCTCGAAGCCCTCGAAGACGAACACGAACTCATCGCCGCCGGGCAGGCCGTGGCCATCGGGCCGCCCCCTCGACTACGCGACCGGGCTGCATCCCAGCCTCACCACGGTCCCGTTGCGCGGGGTCGGACCGAGCCAGGTCGTGCTCGCCACCCGCGCCGGCGACCGCAGCCGTCTGGTCACCGCTTTCCGCAAACACGCCGAAGCTCTGCTCACCGGAACCCACCAGATCGGACCGGCACGCACAACATGATCCGCGGCGGCTCCGCCCGCCCGCCCACACGAGCGATCACGGCCCGCGCCTGATCTGCCGCCCCGGCGCCCCGGTGAGACCGCCGGACCGGTCCGGGAACTTCCTCCGCACCGTCGAACTGGACGACGCCGCGCGGGCCGCGCTCGGTCTGGGCGTGCCCGACCCGGTCTCCACCGTGTTCTCCCCGGACGCCGTATCCCTCGCACCACAACGCGTCCTCGCCGGACACACCCCGCGGAAAATCGCACGCCGGCTGTGTCGGAATGCTCCGGCGGATCGGGCCTTAGCCGCCAGTGGACCCTGTTCCCGGCCGTCATCGGATTTCATGGGATCTCCTTGGACCGGAGCCCGGAAAAGACCGGTCCATCGGGCCCCGCCGGGCCTGTCGTCATTCTTTCCTACGGCGACATGAAAGCGCGGAGGCCGGTGACCGGCGAATCCAGGCCGGGCAGTGGTGAACTCGATGGCGCGGAAAGACACCGCCGGCGTTCAAGGGCGGGTTCGCCCATAAGGCAGGCGGGCACCGGGAGCGCGATTGGCGATGTACGGAACGGCGGAATGCGTGATACGCCACACGGTCAGCCGTCACGGATTCAGACGTAATGACATGGCTCGCCAGGTAAGTCAAGACTTACCTTTCGGAATCCTTGGTCGTATGGTGTGGCTCCAATCGAAGGAGCCTCCCTGTTGTCGAAGATGAATGACCCAGCTGTGCGTGCGGTTGACTTGGAGCAGGATTATGTGTCCTCCGTGTACGAGTTGCTCACCGAGCGGCTTTGCGAGGCGCGAGCACACCGGGCGAGTGTGCTGAAGGCCCCGGCGGGCAGCCCCGGTGAGGCGTACGCGAGGGAAATCGCCGCCGAGCGTCTGGCGAAGGAGATCGGCCGGCTGGAGGGCGCCGAAAAGGGGCTGGTCTTCGGACGCATCGACTGGACGGATGGCACGGCCCTGCGCATCGGGCGCATCGGACTGCATACGGAGGAGGACGACCTGCCTCTGCTCGTCGACTGGCGCGCGAACGCGGCGCGGCCTTTCTACGAGGCGACACCGGTCCACCCGATGGGCCTGCGGCGGCGCCGGCACCTGCGCCTCGAGGAGCGCACGGTCATCTCGGTGAGCGACGAACTGCTGGACGGGACCGCCCCGACCCACGATGACATCGTGGGGGACGGCCCGTTGACCGAGGCTCTGTCGGCACGGCGTACGGGCAGGATGCACGCGGCCGTCGCGACGCTGCAGGCCGAGCAGGACGAGATCGTCCGCTCCGCCCACCGCGGGGTGACCGTGGTGCAGGGCGGCCCCGGCACCGGCAAGACGGTGGCCGCCCTGCACCGGGCGGCCTATGTCCTGTACGCGTTCCCACGCGCCGCGGAGGAAGGTGTCCTGGTGGTGGGGCCGAACGCCCGGTTCCTCGACTACATCTGCCAGGTCCTCCCCTCGCTCGGCGAGAACGACGTCGTCCTGGCGACCTGCCGGGAACTGGCCGGAGCGTCCACGGACACGGTCGACCCGTTCGATACGGCGCGCCTCAAGGGCGGCTCCGGCCTCGCCGACGCCTTGGCCGGCCTGCTGCGCGTCCACCAAGCCCCCGCCGGTGACTTCACCGTGCGGGTCGGACAGGAACTGGTTCACCTCTCCGGCGAGGAGGTCGCCACGGCACGCGACGCCGCCGTGGCAGCCGTTGCGGGGCACAACCCCGCGCGCCAGGTGTTCAAAGAGCTCCTGGCCGACGCCGTCACCGACGCGATGCGACGAGACATGGGTGACCTCCTGGAGCAGATCGACGCCGATGCCGAAAGGATGACGGGCATCAACCTCGACCGGTTCACGGGAGCCGCCCAGCGCCGCGTCGAAGGCGCGGCCGATCCCGGCCCGGCCCACGAACTGGACCTGGACGCCGTCCGGGCCGATCTCCTCGACGACGCCGGCGTCGACCGAGCGGTCGAGGTGTTGTGGCCGCGGCTGGCACCCGGTGACCTCGTGAAGGCACTCCTGACGAACGCCGCAGCTCTCGCCGAGCACCTGCCCCGCCTGACCGCGCACGAGCGGTCCCTTCTGCTGCGCGGCCCGGACGACCCGTGGACCGTTGCCGATGCGCCGTTGCTGGACGAGGCGGCGAGCCTGGTCGACGGCCCACCCGAGCGGACGTACGGGCACGTCGTCGTCGACGAGGCGCAGGAACTGACCGCCATGCAGTGGCGGATGATCGTCCGCCGCTGCCCGTCGAGGTCGATGACGCTGGTGGGTGACTTCGCCCAGGCAGGCCCGGTCGCGACGGCACGCGACTGGAAGGAAGCACTGGGCCCCCACGCCGGACCGAGGTTCAAACTGCACAACCTGACCGTCAGCTACCGCACCACGCAGGAGATCCTGGCAAGCGTCCGGGACCTGCTCACCCGGATCGCTCCGGACCAGAAGCCCACACGATCACTGCGAAGCGGTGAGAACCCTCGCACCGTGACCACACCTCCGGACGGGCTGGTCACCGCCGTCGTTCACGAACTCCGCGCCCAGAGCGCCGCGTACCCGGGCGAGCTTGCGGGAGTGATCTGCGCGGACACCAGGGTGAGCGAACTGACGGCCCAGGGCATCGCTCACCACGCACGCATCGTGCCGGCGTCCGAAGCACGCGGCCTGGAATTCGACACGGTCGTCGTCCTGAACCCCGAGGAAATCATCACCAACCGCCCCGGCGGCGAAAGGGACTTGTACGTAGCCCTGACCCGGGCCACCAAGCGCCTTTGCACCATCACCGTCCAGCCCGCCTGACGGCCCGGCA